>JBBKWC010000001.1:0-15865 GCA_037968735.1 Woeseiaceae bacterium
GGTGACCTCCTGTTGGTGCGTCCGGGCGAGAGCGTTCCCGCGGACGGCGTGGTCCGCAAGGGCGAGAGCGACATCAACGAGGCGATGATCACCGGGGAGTCCAGGCCGGTGAAGAAGCGGGAAGGCGACGAGGTGATCGCCGCCACGATCAACGGAGAAGGATCTCTGCGTGTCGAGGTCACCGGCACGGGGGAGAAGACCATGCTCTCCGGCATCATGCGGCTCGTGGCCGATGCGCAGAAATCCAAATCCAAAGCGCAGCACCTGGCGGACCGTGCGGCCCGGCTTCTGACCGTCGTGGCGATCGGCGCGGCCACCATCACCCTGGTGGTCTGGCAGTTGGTGGGGGCAGCGATCGACTTCTCGGTGGTGCGGATGGTGACGGTGCTGGTGATCGCCTGCCCGCACGCGCTAGGACAGGCCGTGCCGTTGGTGGTGGCCATCTCCACGACGCTGGGGGCCCGCAACGGTCTTTTGGTGCGGGACCGGCGTGGGCTCGAGGAGGCCCGCAACCTCGACACTGTGATTTTTGACAAGACAGGAACGTTGACGCTCGGCGAGTTCCGGGTCGTGGCCATGTCTGTGGCGGAAGGACTGGAGGAGGACGAGGCACTGCGCATCGCGTCTGGCATCGAATCGGAGTCCGAGCACCCGATCGCTCGGGGCATCGTGAAGACCGCACAGGACAAAGGCATAGAGGTTCCTGCCGCCGACGGCTTCCGCGCCCTCACCGGCAAGGGCGTGGCGGCCATGATCGGAGGCACCGAGTACCACATGGGCGGCCCGGCGCTCCTCCGGGCGGAGAAAGTCCAGGTGCCACCGGCGCTTCAGGCGGCGGCCGAGGCCGCAGCCAGCCGAGGTCAGGCGGCTATCTATCTCGTTCGCGAAGGCCAGGCCCTGGCCGTCTACGCAGTAGCGGACGCGATTCGTGAGGAAAGCCGCGAAGCGATCGCGGCGTTGCATGAGAGGGGGGTCCAAGTCGTCATGCTGACGGGCGACGCGCAGGCCGTGGCCGATGCCGTCGCGAAGGAACTCGGAATCGACACCGTGTTCGCGGAAGTGCTACCCGATGACAAGGCCAACAAGGTCCGCGAGCTTCAGGCCCAAGGAAAGAAAGTCGCGATGATCGGCGATGGCGTGAACGACGCACCAGCCCTGGCCACGGCCGATATCGGGATTGCGATCGGCGCGGGGGCCGACGTTGCCGTCGAGGCCGGGCATATCGTGCTCGTGAGGTCCGACCCCCGCGACATTCCGCGGATCATTACCCTGAGCAGGGCCACGTACCGGAAGATGGTGCAGAATCTCTGGTGGGCGGCGGGCTACAACATCTTTGCGATTCCCCTGGCCGCCGGCGTGCTTGCGCCATTGGGCATCCTGCTGACACCTGCCGTGGGTGCGGTGCTCATGTCGGCGAGTACGGTGGTGGTGGCGATCAACGCGCAACTGTTGAAGCGGGTCAAACTTTGAGTCCGTTCGGAAGAGCCCCTCCTTCGTCTCGCACGGGAGCGCCGTGATTTTCACAAACAGCCTGTTACACGGTCTCGACGTGGGGCCGATTCTGCAAACCAGCGTACCTGTCTCACAGGTCGCGTTGGGCCTGGCCACCATTTTCGTGTTGTGCTGGTTCGCTGGGGTTTTGATCGGCGGAATTTACAATCTGGGCACTCGTTTGGCTAAACAATAATCACATGGACGCTACGCCAGACAGAACGTCAAAGTACCAGGCGGACAGCCTTTCGCTGATTGGCGCCATTGCCTTGGGCACCGGCGTCATGATCGGCGCCGGGATTTTCGCACTGACCGGCCAGATGGCGGAAATGACGGGGAGCCTCTTTCCCCTGGCGTTTCTTTCTGCCGCACTGATTGTCTCGATGAGCGCTTACTCGTACGTCAAATTGTCCAATGCCTACCCCTCCGCTGGGGGCATCGCCATGTATTTGGAAAAGGCGTATGGCGGAACCCTGACCACCGCCTTTCATGCCCTGTTGATGTATTTCTCCATGGTCATTGCCCAGAGTTTTCTGGCGCGGACCTTCGGGTCCTATACCTTGCGGCTGTTTGAAATTGATGACGGCAGTTGGCTGGTTTCTGCACTGGGGGTTGGGCTGTTACTGACGGCTTTTCTGATCAACCTGTCCGCCACGGGTTTGATCCAGGGGGTGGCCTCGTTACTCGGTTTCATCAAGATCGGTGGAATTATCCTGTTCGGGGTGGTCGGGGTGTGGGTGGCGGACTCTGTGACAACGGATTTCTCCTCGGGGAATCACGGGGCGTCGCTGACCGGTTTTCTCGGTGCTACGGCGCTCGGCATTCTGGCCTTCAAAGGTTTCACGACTATCACCAACAGCGGTTCGGAACTTATAGACCCGCGCCGGAACCTGGGCAGGGCCATCATGATCTCAATCGGCCTCTGCGTGGTGATCTACGCGTTGGTCGGCTTTGCGGTCTCCAGCAACCTGTCGCTGGAGGAGATCATCGCAACACGCAACTACTCGCTAGCCGCCGCCGCTCGTCCGGCACTGGGAGAGTACGCAGTCTGGTTTACCGTGGTTCTGGCCATGCTGGCCACCGCCGGCGGCATCATTGCCAGCATTTTCGCGGTGTCACGCATGCTGGCCATGATGACCGAGATGAAGCTTGTCCCCCATCGCCACTTCCACATGCCGGGCAGCATTCAGAAGCACACCCTTGTTTATACAATCGTGCTGGGCCTGTTGCTGACCGCTTTCTTCGACCTGTCCCGCATCGCGGCGCTGGGCATCATTTTTTACCTGACCATGGACATCGCCATCCATTGGGGAGTGCTGCGCCATCTGCGAAGTAAGGTGGAAGCCCATCCCGCGATCCCGGTCATTGCAATCGTTATGGATCTGATCGTCATTGGCGGCTTTCTCTGGGTCAAACTCGTCTCGGATCCATTGGTTTTAGCCGTGGCAGCAGCCATCATGGTGGCGATCCTGATCACCGAGTTTTTCTTCTTGAAGTCACGCCCGTCCGCGAACGAACCAGAGCATTCGCACGTCGGCTCATCTTCGACCAATTCAATACAACGGGGAGATAAACATTAAGCGCCAGGGCAATTCAATGTTCGCCGACCTCAGGTCGATTGCCGGGCAAACGCTGCGAGCATGAAGGCGAGAACTAGTTAAGTGGATAAACAAACCAAAGAAGTCGGAAATCAACTCACCGACGCCCTGAATCGGGATTGTCACTGCATTTCCGTCAACAAGGAGATGCTACGTGGCAGCCTGGAAGCTAATCTGAAAGATGCCGGCTTGCCCGAACAACTCCTGGATGTGCACCGCCATTTATTTGCCAACACACCGGTTTTCTTATGGCAGGGACACATCAACAGAATGGCGAGGCTAATTCGTGCAGTAAAGACGGTCGCCAATAATGTGGCCTATCGTGAGGCCGTATTGGCGGCGGCACCTGTCAGTGCTCGCCAAGACCGCGGCAGCCGCGGCGTCTTCTTTGGTTACGATTTTCACCTCGGCGAAAATGGTCCGCAGCTAATCGAAATCAACACAAATTCCGGTGGTGTGTTGCTCAATCTTTATTTGGCTGCGGCGCAACAAGCCTGTTGCACTGAGGTGGTCAGTTTGTTTGGGGGCATTGTCAACGTCAAAGGCGCCGAGGACGAACTGATCAACATGTTCAAAGAAGAGTGGCGATTGCAGCGTCGGGATCAGTCACTCCTGACCATCGCGATCGTCGACGCCGAGCCCGTTTCACAATTTTTGTACCCCGAGTTCTTGCTGTTTCAATCACTCTTTGAACGGCATGGAATCGGGGCTGTCATCGCAGACCCAGGAGACTTCAACATTCGCGAGCGCGCGCTCTGGGTAGGTAAAAAAAAGATTGATCTCGTTTATAACCGCCTCACTGACTTTTATTTCCAAATGCCGGAGTCCGCGTGCTTGCTGGAGGCGTATAAGGAAGAGTTTGCAGTGTTTACACCTACCCCTTACTCGTACGCCCTGTATGCAGACAAACGAAATCTTCCTATTCTTTCGGATCCCAACAGGCTCAGGGCGTTTGGTGTCGACGATCAAACCATCGAGACGCTCGGCCAGTCAATGCCAGCCACAGTCATGGTGACGCAAGAAAACGCCGAACAACTCTGGAAAGATCGTAAGGAACTTTTCTTCAAGCCAGTGACCGGATATGGCAGTCGCGGCGCGTACCGCGGTGCCAAGCTTACACACAAGGTTTGGGAACGCATCTTGAACTCTGACTATGTCGCTCAAGCTGTCGTGCCACCCAGCGAAAGGCATCTCTTGATCAACGGTCAGAAACAATCATTAAAACTCGACATTCGTTGCGTAACCTACAACGGTGAAATCCAACAACTGTCGGCCAGGCTCTACCAAGGTCAGACAACCAATCTAAGGACAGAAGGTGGTGGGCTCGCCACAGTCTTCGCAACGCCGGAAGGTGTCTGTTGTTAACGTTCATGGCCAGCCGGAGAAATGTCTGCCAGATCGTGGGAGCGCCGGCGAGGGCTAGATCGAAGGCATCACCCAGGCGCAAGTCGGCATGCTGCTCATTGGACTGGCGATTCTGCGAGGCACGATCAAGGAATCGTATGCGGGTTCGAATCGCTACATTATTTAGACAACGCCAGAAGTACAACGAATGGCATTGTGTTGGGACAAGTTGAATTGAGTATAGGAGAGTAAATGTGCAAATAGACATGCTGGGTCTCGGTCGGATGGGCAGGAACATGGTGCGCCGGCTATTGAAGAGCGGGCACGAATGCGTGGTGTATAACCGCAGCGAAGGCCCCCACGCGTGAACCGTCCCACTACTAGTACGCTCTGGACCTGAATGGGGCTGGTTTTTACCCGGCCTGGAGCCGAAGCGGACGCCCATACTGACGATGCAGCCACCCAATCTTAAGCATGAATGGACTGCCGCAGATGGCACACTGGTAACGATCCGCACGATCCAGCCAGAGGATCGTGAAATAGAGAAAGCGTTCGTTATTGGCCTCTCGTCAAATTCCCGATACTTACGGTTCCTTTCAGCGGTTAACGAGCTCTCACCTCGGTTGCTGGATCAGTTCACCCAGGTAGACTTTCCACGTGAGATGGCACTCATAGCGACCATACAGGTTGAAATGCAGGAACAAGAGATCGGCGTGGCCCGATTTGCACAGGGTAATTTGCAAGGCACCGCCGAGTTTGCTGTGGTGGTTGCTGATAGCTGGCAGGGGCGCGGACTCGGGCGAGAGCTGCTGCACCATCTATTCCGTGTAGCGCAAGAGACTGGTCTAAAACAAATAGAGGGCATTGTTCTGCGGAGAAACACGAAAATGCTTCGGTTCTGCAGAGAACTCGGTTTTACCGTCAGTCAATATCCAGGCGATGCGGAACTTGTTCGCATTTACAAAGATATCTGAACGATTGGCTTAACCCCGCTAACGCCGGCCTCCTGGTATTCAATCGGGCCACAGCAAAGAGCGCCGTCATAAGCCGCTGACGGACAAGACTGCTATATGCAGCACGCCAAAACACAAGGCGGCGCCGAACATCAACCAAGAACGCATCAGGTACGACGAGAGCAGCAAAAGTGCCACCGGTGCCAGCGCAAGCGGCGAAGGAATTGCCAGCAGCGGTGCGCTCAAGAGTGCGACGGAGCCGGCACCCATGAAGAAGCGTCCCCAGGCCACGTAGTAAATCGCCAGTGCGCTCGCCATGCCGAGCAACACCGCTGTCGAGCCGGCGCGCTTCAGGTCTATTGGGTAGAAAAACGGCAGTGCCAGCGCAGCGAACCGCGCCACGTTCTCTGCAATGGAAAGTGCAGCGGGAACGGTGCCCTTTGTGTCCGCTTCCAGACTGTAAAACAATATCCAGACGACGTTGGGTAACATCAGCAGCACCGGGATGATCGCGCCCGACCTGACCGCGCGCTTCTGTTTCGATGGTTGCCAGGCCTGTGACTGACCGCGCGTCACGACGAGAACTCGTAGCTCAGCTTTTTGACTTGTCCAACGAAGTACGATTTGCGCCCATCAGGCCGCACCCACGCAGCTTCACCGGTCATCGGAATCAACATGCCGTCGTGCGGCTGGTAGTCGGACAAGCTGCAGTCCCAGGGCAGCATGACCATGTCCTTGCCCACGCCTGCGGCCCGCGAGGCGGCGCGCACAGAGGCAATCAAACCGGCTTCATTGAACCTGAACAGCAAGGTCAACGTGATCGGGCCATCAACGATGGTGGCATTGGCTGAGGCATCATCAACCGCCTGCCAGCGCACGCCCTGGCTGGGCAACAGTGCGGTGGGATACCACGCCGCTTCGGCAAAGTAGCGCATGAACTCGCCGCGGGCCAGCTCCCCAGCGCCGTGCGCGTCAGCCACCGTGAACAGACCAAACAGCTTGGCAATCAACTGGCCCTGGCCTGCGACGTAGCTGTCCACCACGCGTACGGGCACACCGGGAAACATGTCCACTTGGGCATCCCACAAGAAGCCCGGCTTGCGGGTGACGACACGCTGGTGCGAGGAAAAGGACTTCCACTGCTCGGCGGTCGCCGACATGTTGATCGTGCCTGCCATCTCGATGCTGGCCGCGCCAATGATCGGTTGTCCGTCCGTCAGCACCAGACGGAAATAGCGTTGCACGGGCGCGGGCAGGCCTTCGAGTTCGCGGGCGTCAAAGCGGGCCGGAGACGGCAGCCGGCCCTGGGCATCAACCCGGCCCGATTCGAGCTGGCTCGTATGCGTGCTAATCAACTCGGCCCATTGGGTGGCGCCGACCACCCTCAATCCAAGAGCGATAACGACCAGCGCGCCAAGCAGCAGAACCAGCCACAGCAGCCACGTCATTGGAATTCCTTTAGTTCGCGCCATTTCATTTAAACCAGCACTGCCTGCACCGGCCGGCGCAGTGACTGCGGCAGGACCGGCCCGCGACCGAAACGCACCACCAGGTCGGGGCGCTGCCCTGTCAGGCCGATGGCATCGGTAAACGGCGACCGAACCGATGGCACTTCCACCGGCTGATTCAGGAACGCGTTGCGGATGCCCAGCGCCGTGGCCTGCAACGCGAAGCGCTCGTAGCAACGGCCCACCTCTACCCAGTGCGCTAAGTCGGCGACCTGGCCGACGAAGACGGCGATGCCGGCTGAACTGCGAATCTGTCGCGCATATTTGTTGTTCTCGCTCTTGGCCGTGAAGAACCAGCCGAAGGCAAGATCGCCCAGCCATTTGGGGATCGCCGGATTGCCCGAGGCCCTGCTGAAGAGTCCGTCCCGGGAGCGAACCGCATCCGTTCCGTTGAAGCGGATCCATGTTTTGAGTTCCTTGACGAACGCCGGGTCCGCCATCTGCGCTGTGTTGGCCTGCACCACGTACTCAAGCACGCGTTCCATCGCGGGTGGTTCAGTCAACAGCAGCATGCGCACGCTGTTCGACGTGCCTGCACGTTCAAGCAGATCAAGATCCTCGCGGGACAGTGGTTTGCCGTCGTAGTCGCCGCGTGTGCACTGCCGCGCTGGAATCGCGTTGAACAAAGGCGAGGCCTCGGCTGGCATGGGCATCAGCGTCACATGGACGGCGTCTCGCGTGCCGTCGAAGCTGGTCTCGGCTTTGAGCCCGTGGGCCCGTGCAGCCTGGACGAGATTCTCCGCTGCACAGCCCAGCGAAACGAAGAGATGGTGGTTGTCCGGATCCACCGCAGGGCATCTACGCGTCAGGTCGGGCAGGATCGCGATGGATCGGCCGTTATCCTCCAGCGCGAACTTCCAGCACTGCGTGTTGTGGCTGGAGGGTGCGAGCGTGGCACAACGAACCAGTTCCCGGCCGCGCGCCGCGCCGTCAAGGCCGCTCAAGGGACCCAGCCGCCAGGTTCGCCCGGCGACCGCCTCATAACTGTCCGCTGCGGACTCTTGAGAACAGCCGGATAGCACCAGCGGGGTGCCAACGAGCCACGGTGTCGAAGCACAAAACTTTCTGCGTGTGATCATGATTCCGATGCCTGATGTCGTTGGCCGGCGGTGACCAGGAGACCGATGCCCACCGCCGCAGCTGCGAAGAGGCCCATGTCTGGCATGACCCCTAGGAAGAAAGCAGCCTGGGAACCGACAACGCACCACAGCAAGGGAACGACCATCGGGCTGGGCGGTGTCGGCGGAACCGCAAAGGCCAGCAGGCCGATGGTGAAGATCGTCGTCGGACATGGAAGGCCGAACGTGGGCATCTCCGGATAGGGATGGTTAGCGTAGTGTGACCACAGCGGATACACGATCAGGGCGAAGAAGATGAGCACAACGCCTGCCCCTGCCCTTGGGCCTGGCACCCATTTGAAGACGAGCCGGCGTCGTATCACACCCTGCCAGATGAAGACCGCGGCGCCGGCCATGGAGAGGGCGGCAAACCCATAGGCCGGAGGGCTGATGCGTGTAAAGAAGGTTAGGTGGTAAGCCACGGCGATCCAGGCCCAAAGAAACCCGAGGATGCCGGACACTGCAACGCCGGACCAGGGCCGCTGCCTCAGTGCCGCCGCGACGGCAGCCAAAGCCATGATGACGAGGAGCCACTGCGCGGGCCACACAGCAGTGTTGTAGTCACTGAAAACACCGTAGAACTGCTCGACTGTGAAAGGAATCCCCATGGTCCCGGAAATTACATGGGGGTGGCTGCTACAGTCTGTGCGCTGGCCAACACGCGCGCTTACCCGCAATGGCGTCGGCCTGGCGAAATTGGGTCGAACCGCGATTACTGCTGGTTGATGCCGATCAACCGTGAGGCCTCGGTCGTCGACTTGCTGCCTTGAAGCAAAACCAAGTGGCGTTGCATAAGGAGGCGCTGAACATGCTCTGATCGACGTGGAAAGGTTCTTAGTGCTGCTTACTATCGTTCTGTAATTTCTTCGCTACGGCATGTCGCCGAGTAGACGTATTTTACTTACCCTCACTTTGTAAAAAGGAAAGTAGTCATCCGTTCCAGAGTGGTTGCCGTTTTCACCGGCTTTTGGCAACAAATTGTCCTCAGACAGTCGCTATATCGGACTCAGACGCTATTCGCGGAAGCGTCACGGTCAACGTGCTCCCTTGATCTGATCCGGCGCTAAATGCGCTGACCGTTCCCCCGTGCAGTTCCACAAGATGCTGCACCAGGCAGAGCCCGAGCCCCATTCCCCGATTCACCATGGCGGATGGTTGCTCGCCTTGCGCGAAGAGATTGAATATTTGCTGCAGGGAGTCGTGCGGGATCCCCATGCCAGAATCACGAACCGTAATCGTCACAGTCTTGGCATCAGCAGCGATGTTCAGCGCAATACGGCCGCCAACTGGCGTGTATTTCGCTGCATTTGATAGCAAGTTGACCAATACCTGGATAAGACGAGCCTGATCGCCGCGTACCCACGCTGTCCCGGGAGGTGGCAGTGAGGTGGTCAATGTATGCCGGCTTTTCTTGACCATCGGTCCGATCGTGTCCAGAGCGCGCAAGGCAATTTCAGTGCAGTCCACGGGTATGTGATCGATCGCAAGGGTTGAACGCGTCAGGTGCACACCGTCGGACAAGTCGTCAAGCAAGCTTGCGACCTGACTGACCTGGCGTTGCATCATCCGGGCCAAATCGCTCAGTCGCATCGCATCTAATGATCCATCCGTAAGTAGATCGATACCGTTACTGATGGCGCTCAAAGGGTTGCGTATCTCGTGAGCCAGCATCCCCATCAGTTCGATTGAAGACCGCCCTTGGTCATGTTGCGGCGGAGCCTTGCACGCATATTCGCCTCTGGCGTCAATGGCCGGCAGCGATTTCTGACCGTTGGCACTGTCCGGACGACGGACGTCAGGCTGCCGAAACTGTCGATACTCGGGCGCATACGGCACCTGGTCGATTGCAACGGATAAATAATTGTTTCGAGAAGAATTTCTCATCGGCTGGTTCCCATGCATTGCAGCGCCGTTATTCAATCCAGGCGCGACTTTCCCTTTCCAGAGCATAGTCGCACCAGACTGGCGTGTATGTGCGGCAGCAAACATTGAGTTTCAGTTCGACGCATCGGACGCGCGCGACGTGGAAGGTGCGGCATGGCCTCTCGGCAATTGGCTGGCTGGCCAGCGTCGCCAATACGTTATCCTGCTGATATTCGCTTGCGATTCTTGCACTGATACATGGCTGTGTCCGATTGTTGAACCAATGCCGGATACGCGTGACCGCCGTCCGGATAGACAGCGGACCCATGACTGATGCTCATTGGAATCGAGGCACCGTCGACGTCGTAGGGCATGCTTAGAATGGCACAGAGTTTTTCAACTGCCGCCAACGCGTCGTCGTAATTCTGGAAGCCGGTGAGCATCACGATGAATTCGTCGCCGCCATAGCGCCCCACGGTATCGGTCGATCGAACCGACTTGCATAGTCGTTTGGCGAGCAGCCGAAGAAGCAAATCCCCGGTGGAATGCCCGAATTCGTCGTTGATACGCTTGAAGTCGTCAACATCGAGGAAGAGCAAAAGCAGTTTCTGCTGATGGCGTTTCGCACGTGCTGATGCCCGATTAAAGCGTTCCACCAGTAGCCGGCGATTGGCAAGACCCGTCAACTCGTCGTAGTAAGAGAACTCGTGCGCCTTTTTTAGCACCCTCTTCAAAGACGCCACTTCTTTGCCGAGTTGTTTGATTCGTGTCTGCGCCCGGAGATTCTCATACTGTTCAGACCGCAGTTGCAGCCGAACGGCCTCGATGTTGCTCGAGCGATCGTCCGTGCGTGCTGTTGTTGGGCTCGCTACCGGCTGGGGGCTTACCGGAGTTCGTCTGCGGTCGATTCCCCGCCCGTTTTACGTGTGACGACATTCAGGGCCTCACGATTACGGTTGGCGGCACAGAGAAATACATTTTACGGGTCAGCCTGTTCAGTTGTCTGTACGACACCGCACAGACCGCCCTTGCAGTCCTCAAAAACGAATATAGTCCCTGGTTTCCTATCCCAGGATGCCATCGTAGAGATCTTGCCCGATCTGATAACAGCCGCACGCGGCGTTCTCGAGACCGGGACGATCAAGAATCGTGATCAGTCCGCGGCTGTAGTAAATGAGCTGCTGCTCCTGGAAAACGCCGGCTGCGTTACTGATGCCGACCCGACGCACACCCAGCATCTGGCCAAGCAGCTTTTGCGTGAGATGAAAACTGTCCTCTCCGATGCTGTCATGCATGGCCAGCAAGCGGCCGGCAAGGCGCACATCTACTGCATGAAAACTGGTACATGCCAGAGCCTGCGTGAGCTGAGCCCGCAACACGTGGATATAACGAAAAAGCAGCGTTTGAAGCGCTGGTAAGAGCTTAAGTTCCCGATACAAGGTCGCTGGTCGCATCCGCAACGCGGTACCAGCTCCATGAACGACGTTATGCAGATGACATGTCGATACGCCGAGGGCCAGTTCTACGCCGAGCATCCCTTCGCTGCCGACGTAAGTGACAGCCAGATTTTCGTGGTCGCGAACCGAAACGAGCTCGGAGATGACACTGTCGATGGGGAAGTAAACCTGGGTTCTGCCGCGTCCGGGTTCACCGAGCACGTCTCCGAAAGCCAATTCGACAACTTCGCAAGCAGCCAGAACGTGTTCGCGGTCTTCTAGCTGCAGCGCCAACAACAGGCGATTGGTCCCGGTTTCGGCGATGACAGCAGGTTGGCGTAGGCTATCCATCCAGCCGATTGTCCTGATCCAGGCAGCGGAGTCTGTGCAGCAGCCAACATACGGCAATTTATTGTGGTAGTAGCGCGGCCAAACCCACGGCAGTGGCCACTAGCGATGGTTCTCTATACCGGGCCGGTCCCGCTATTGATGAGCAAGCGATCAAACTCCGTTTTAACCACTGCATAACACTCGCAGGCTTTCCCTTCCAGCCGCTCACGATCCAGAATTCTGATGTGTCCACGGCTGTATTCGATAATACCGGCGTCGCGCAATTTGCCAGCGGACTCGGTAACCCCCTCGCGCCGCACGCCGAGCATATTGGCGATCAGTTCCTGGGTCATTGTCAGATCATTGCCGCTCAGGCGATCCATGCTGAGCAACAGCCAGCGGCACAACTGCTGGTCGACAGAATGGTGCCGGTTACATACAGCGGTCTGTGACATCTGTGTGATCAATGCCTGCGTGTAACGCAGCAGCAAGCGCATCGTCGGACCGGCTCGATTGAATTCCTGTTTCAGCAATTGTGACTTCAATCGGTAGCCCCGGCCCCGGCCCTGGCTCTGCACGACGGCACGACTGGGCGTTGTCTCGCCTCCCATGAACAGCGAGATGCCGAGAACTCCCTCGTTACCCACGACGGCAATCTCGGCCGACGAACCATCTTCCATGACATAGAGCAACGATACGATCGATGTCGTCGGAAAATACACATGCTTCAACTGGCCGCCGGCTTCGTACATTACCTCCCCCAGGGACATGCCAACGGGCTCCAGATGGGGTATCAGACGAGCAAAATCCTCCGGCGGCAAGGCGCGGAGAAGATGCGGGGTCGTCGTCTCGATTAAGCACCCGGAGGCTCCTGTGCGGCGTCTGGGGAAACGCCGCAGAGAAGTAGCCGACGCTGTCCGAGTATGACAGAAACGTGCTCCATTATGTGCGCAACCGTACACAGCGCTATGCCGACATTACAGCTCGCACGCGATCAGGCGTAAACGGCATGTGATAAAGACGCTTACCGGTGAGTGCATAAAACGCGTTGGCCACTGCAGCAGCGATAAAGGGATTTCCAATTTCGCCTAAACCAGTCGGTGCTCTGGTGCTTTGCATAAACTCGACATGAATTTCTTCAGGTGCTTCCGACATACGCAGCAACTCGTAATTGTTAAAATTGGATTGCTGCACTTTCCCCTTTCTGACGGTGGCCCGTTCCTTCAGTACGCTGGATATTCCGTAGACGACACCACTCTCGATGTTGGCGCGCGCCATGTCCGGTTGCACGACGGTGCCGCCGTCTACTGCCACCCAGACCTTATGCACACGAATACGCCCACGTTGCTCGTCCAGCGAAATTTCAACCACGCCGGCAGCAAGCGAGCCCGAGCGTTCAGAGACCGACAGGCCGAGCGCGCGGCCGTCGGCGCGCGGCACGTGCCAGTCCGAAAGTTTTTCCACAGCAGTGAACACTGTCGCCGCCTTCGGCGTCAGGCCCATGCGCTCGCGTCGAAACGTGAACGGATCCAGCCCGCTGTCGGTGGCCAATTCGTCCACGAAGGACTCGATGGCAAACAGGTTGAATGGATGGGCAACGGCACGCCAGTGCTTGAGGCGAATGCCGTGCGATGTGCCACGCGTTTCGATTTGCCGGTTTGGAACCTGGTAATAATCTTCCAGATTGATGCCCGAATAAATCAGAGCCTCACCGTCACCGACGACGCACTGACGCCAGCCAGTCACTTTGCCATTTTCATCCAGCGCCGCTTCGGTACATTGCAGGTTCTGTGGCCGGAACATCGCGTGCGCCAGATCCTCCTCACGCGTCCAGATCAGTTTGACCGGTTTCCCGACAGCGCGTGCGACCAGCGCAGCCTCCACCGCGTAGTCGTTGATCGAGCGCCGGCCAAAGCCACCCCCCAGGTACTGCTGGTGAAATTCCACATTGTCCGCTGACATTCCCAACGCGGCCGCGATGTTCCGCCGGGACATGTCAGGCGCCTGCGAGCCTTCCCAGATTTCCACGCGATCGCCAGCCTTGTTGAATCGGGCGACGGCATTCAGGGGTTCCATTTGTGCGTGGTAAGCGTAGTCGCTGCGGTATTCGGCACGCAGTGTTCTCGCCGCATTGTCGAATACGCGGCCGCCGTCACCCGCCTGGCTGACGACCTGTGCCGCGTCTTTACTGGCGAGGACTTCTGCATAGTCATTTTCAAGTGCCGAGTCGGAGTCGAAATTTTCGGCCTTTGCGCCGCGGGCCCACTCGACCTCGAGTGCGCGCCTGGCGGCCAGCACGTTTTGGAAAGAATCTGCGACGACGGCGACGCCGAATTCGAGTTCGACGGTGTCGATGACGCCGGGGATGTTGTTCACCGCCTCCGCGTTCCAGCGCTCGGGTTTCGCAAGTTGAACCGGCGCATGTACGGTACTGGCGTAAACCATGCCCGGCAGGTTGATGTCGATGGAAAACGACGCGGAGCCATCCACCTTTTCCGGAATGTCGCGACGCGCCACCGGTTTGCCAATCAGGCGAAAGTCGGCTGGCTCCTTGAGGTCCGAATCTTTCACCGCCGGCAACTCCGCAGGCACTGTTGCGAAAGCAGCAATCTCGCCGTACGACAGGCGGCGTCTATTGGCCGGATCTACGACGTAGCCGGGCTCGGTCGTCAGCGTCTTAGCATCAACACCCCATTCCTCTGCCGCCGCCTGCATCAGGAACTTGCGCACCTGGGCACCTGCACGACGCATTGGCTGGTAATAGGAGCGCACGGCACGACTGCCGACGATCATCATGCGTTTGCTGCCAGCCTGGCCATAGCCATAGATTTCTGCATCTGCAGGCGCCATTTCCAGTGAAACGAGAGACCAGTCGGCGTCGAGTTCCTCGGCCAGTGCTATGGGTACGCCGGTCATCGAACCCTGGCCCATTTCGGCGGCCGGCGTGATGATCGTGATCGCGCCGTCTTCGGCGATGCGTACCCATGCACCGATTTCGGTCGTCGTATTCGCTGCTGCACTGGAGACGAGCCAGCGGCCGCCCGGCGCCATGCCGATCGCGAAACTCAGGCCGGTCGCAGCACCCAGAAAATGTCGTCGGGAAATGCCGGAAGCACCCATGGCTAAACCTCCTCCGCAGCACGCTGAATTGCGGTGACGATTCGCGTGTAGGTGCCGCATCGGCAGATGTTGCCGTCCATATGCCGAACGATTTCCTCGCGACTCGGCTTCGGTTTGCCGGCCAGTAAAGTGGCCGCCTGCATGATCTGGCCCGACTGGCAGTAGCCGCATTGCGGCACCTGTTCTTCGATCCAGGCTTTTTGCAGCGGATGGGAGCGATCCGGAGACAATCCCTCGATAGTGGTCACCTTGGCGCCACCGACGGCCGCCAGCGGCGTGAGACAGGAGCGGATAGCACTGCCGTTAAGATGCACCGTACAAGCGCCGCAAAAACCGCCGCCGCAGCCATATTTGGTGCCGGTCAGCTCAAGGTGATCGCGTAATACCCAGAGCAGAGGCGTGTCTTCGCTGGCATCGACCTTGACAGGATTGCCGTTAACTTCGAATTCGATCATCTCATTCACTCCGGGATCGCGTTGCTAGAGTTGATAAAGGCAGAATAGCAGCACGCAGCATTACTCGTCTGCAGCGTTGCGCTTGGATATCTTGTGACCGTCTTCCGTCTGGCCTATTTGCCAGTAGCTGCTGGCATACATATTCGCCCGGGTCACATTGCGTGCCGATTTCATCAGCGAGCGAATGGCAAGCGATTGACTAATCTCGCCGGCAACCCAGACGTAAGGGCGGCCGGGGAGCCAATTCAGTGACTTCACTGCGTCGAATAGAACGGTGTTGGGCTTCTCCGGCTCACTGTTCACGATCCAGAAAACTTGCAGGTTCGGCGGGATGTTGAGTTCCTGCCTGTCGTTCGCGTCAATGATTTCGAGCAGAGCGTAACCTTTCGCATCCGGCCCCATGCGTTCTATGTTGCAACTGATGGCCGGCAAAGCGCTCATGTCGCCAACGAGCAGAAACCAGTCGGCGTCGAAGTCCAGCATTTTTTTCTGCCCCGGTCCGCCAACCTTGATCGTATCCCCGGGCTTGCAGGTCTGCGCCCAGGATGCCGCCGGGCCGTCACTATCATGAATGACGAAATCCACGTCCAGCTCGCGTGCCGCGGCGTCATAGTGCCGAACGGTGTACGTTCGAATGACCGTATTCACC
>JBBKWC010000002.1:0-3843 GCA_037968735.1 Woeseiaceae bacterium
GTCACTGATGGACTTGTCCGGCGCTATCGTTGCAAGCATCACCACACTGGCGATGGCCTTCGCAGGTGCGGGTGTATGGGCGCTGGTCGCTGGGTCGTTGGTCGGCCAGATATGGACAACGATAGTTATCAACTTTCTCGCTCCCTTTTTGCGCCGGCCAGAGTTTTCGTTGAACGGGATGCGCTCGCTGCTGACCTTCGGTGGACATCTCACGGCGGCCGGCCTATTGGGAACCTTTATCAGCCAGATTGACGTCATCATTTGCGCCAAGTTATTGGGCAATCAAATACTCGGTTTTTATTCGGTCGGCGTGCAATTGGCGGCTATGCCGAGCCAAAAAATCGCTGCCCTTGTTAATCAGGTGGCGTTTCCGACCTTTTCCCGCATGCAGCACGATCTCAAAAAGGTGAGTGAGAGCGTGTTGCTGGGGATCCGACTACTGAGTTTTTTTGCGTTTCCGCTGATGTGGGGAATGTCCAGCATCGCGCCGGAGATCGTCGATGTGGTTCTCGGCTCAAAGTGGTCGCTTGCCGTCGTTCCGTTGCAGGTGTTGACATTGGTAATCCCACTACGGGTAGTCGGAAATTTTGTGGGGTCTGCCGTGCAGGGCATGGGTCAGGCAAATGTCGTGTTGCGCAACACCATTTGGGCGGCGACCATGGCGCCCCCGCTGTTTCTCGCTGGTGCATACGCCGGTGGGTTGAATGGCTTGAGTCTGGCGTGGCTGGTACTTTCGCCCTCGTTGTTTATTCCGGCCATGATGAGGTCCACCCCAGTTGTTGGTCTGAGAACGGGGCAAGTCTTAGCTGCAATGATGCCGCCGGCTGGCGCTGCATTCGCGATGTACGGCGCCGTTTTTGCGGCGCGACATATCCTTTCAGATTGGCAAAGCGGCGCCCTGCGAATGGGGATGTTGATTTCGGTCGGCGCATTGACGTATTGCGCTGTCTCGCTAGTTTTCAACCGAAAGGGCGCGATGGAGGTGCTTGAAACATTGCGAGGTATTGCAACGTCCAAACGTGTGTCGTCGGCCCAAACGTGAACGGTCTGTGCAGCCACGCCCGGTGGGATGCTTTACGCTGGCTCTCCTAGCGGCAACGCCGTTTTTGAAACTGAGGACTGACGGATCAGGTTGAGGACGTGGTCCGCGGCAATCGGGTTGCCGGTATCAACAGCAGTGTGCTGCTGTGGAAAAGGTGTCGATCCGTAGTCGATGACCGACCGTTCATTGGTCGGCATGCCGATGCCGATTTTGATTCTGCGAAACCTGTTTTCCTAAAACGGCTGGCTGATTCAACGCACACCACGGTGCCCGCCATCGCTGCCACATTGGCGGGCGCGAATGGCGCCAATAGGCAGGTCCAGATGGCGCCCGTCCGCACGCGAATGCGAATGCGACTGCGAAGTGGCGAGGATCTAAAAGGAAAAGCGTTCCAGTCCCTTAGTACCAGATGCCTTGAAGTCGCCGTAGACGCCACCGAAGCGAACGGGGCAAGTAAGGAAGCACGAAGGAGATAAGGGCATGCTTGCCGGCAATGAGACGATGCTGCGGTTTGATCACTTCAAAATTACGCCTTTCAGCCAGTTCTAGAATTTCGCGGGCAAACAGCCTATTCCGCGTTCGTAACGTGTGAGCAATGTATTCAGCCTTGCCCGCTTCATATTTAGCAAGATCGAAGACGCTCGCAAAGCGCGGAAGCTTGCCGAGTATCTCCAAAGTCAAAAGAGTCCGGCAACATTTCTCACACATCGAGCAATTCCTGCCATCAGCGCCGGGTGCTGCGCAAACATCCAGCGACCGTTGAGCGAACGTCCAGTCAGCGATAAGTTCAGTCTTTTCGACACGCTGCATTTGCGCGTTCGACGAGATGCACGCCACGCCAGAGCTCGAAAGGAGCGGCAGCAGCAACGGATCGGCGTATGCGCTATCGGTACTCAAACTCGCGGAAATCTCTCTGTAAGGCATCGCGGAGCTGTAAAGGTATGTGCGAATGCCATTTCCCAGCGCCATAGCAACCGCGCAGTTCCACAGCGTATGGTGTTGCTGGAAGGAGCGCGCCCAAAACGGCCCGGTAATGTTGCTGGTGACTTCGACGAGCGGCAGCGCGAGTTCAGTCGCCGCATGCTGGACACGCAAAAGTCGCGCGGCAAAGACGTCCGTCTCATCGGCGCCATTACCCCAATGCGAGCCGACATTGAAGAAGCCGACATGCGTGATCCGAAGCTCTTCGGCTTCGTGGTCCGTGAAGGCCGCAATCGTGGACAGACTGTCCACGCCGCATGACAGTCCCGTGAGAACTGCCGGTCCTCGAACGGCGGGGACGGGGAGCGCTTTAGCCTCAATCGTCACGAAGTGCAGTGAGGGGGCTTGCTCTCGCAGAATGGGCATAATCCCAGTCCGTAACGCGTGAAGGAGGGTGCCCGTTACACCCCCTATCACCTTGATCGCATGCCCGGTTTTCATTGCATACGGTAGCAGCGATACTACTGCGGCATCGTAGCGGTCAGCGACGAGCCACGACACATATTCCGGCTGCGTCTCAAACCAGACCTGGTCGGTCGGACCACCATCGACGGCGTAGGTGAGTCGGGCGCCTTCTGTGCGTAAGCCGCTAATTGTTATCACTCCTGAATCTCCTTCGAATTGCGCCGCCATTGAAGAGATAAGGCAGAAAAAAACACCCGCCCAGTATTCTTCCGATATTGCAGTACCAACACCACCGTTCATCCGCTTCGGCCGAATTTCTGAACAAGTCCAACCGATTCGCCTGCCAGGTCAGCACACCTTGAGCACCGGACATCGTCATCACTGAACTCTATTTGACCAAACCATGCCAGCCAGAGGCTCAAAGCAGCGCTCGGATTATTCAACGGGTCGTAGTCCAGAACCATCAATATCTCTGATTGTCGGGCAACCCGCAACGCGACACACCATTGAAATTGAACTGGCGGCACCTAAAGGCGTCAAGGAAATTCAATGCGTCTGTCGCCGCATCAGCGGGAAGGATCGGAAGTTTGTCGTCGTGGCAAAATTCGCAGTAGCGGACCACGTCCGCGTAGGGCCCGCGATCAATGAGATCCCCAACAGCATTACGGTTGTCGATTGAGTGGATGAGCACCTGGTAAGGGAGCGAAGGTTCATAGGCGATGTTCGAGTGCGCCAGACCTGCCCGCACCCGGCCTTCGAGCCTGCAGGTACTCGCGCCGCTGATGCCTGCGTTTGGGGCGGCATTCGTGATGCACGGCATTGTTATCGCAGCGACGCAACCCTTGCGGACTCCCCAAGCGTAGCATTACGCTTTTTGCATTTTGATCGGTGCAGGGCCCCTGGTATGTTGCGCAATGTCGTTCGGGTTCGATCGCACGGCACGCTTGAATTGCGCGAGATGGTGGGGAACATCGCAACGCCCGAAAGGGCGTCACTGAAGGACGCGTGAATAGTGCGCCTAGTTGAGATTTTTACCGTTTTTGTATCAGATCCACTTCGTGCTGCTTTTGGCGAGGTCGCAAAGATTGTCTCTTGGCGCTCGCGGTGGCTACGTGAGCGTATGGCGCGAGCGCACGCGGCGGGCCAACAGATTGTCTGGGACACGGCAATCGGATTCGAAATGATGAGCCAGCGCGACACCCATCTGGACGCTTACGCGCGGCGAGTCAAATTGCTACATCGAAAACTTGGGGTACCGGCTGACTATTCGCGGCGGGGATTGCCGTTCCAGCGTGAAGCCGCAGATCTGGTTGCCGTGCCGTGCGCTCTCGATGGCCAGGATCGATGGATGACGCCGACGACCCGCGCTCAATGGTTGATGATGGAGGCTGACGCTGCGGCTGCCGGGGTCACTC
>JBBKWC010000003.1:0-3100 GCA_037968735.1 Woeseiaceae bacterium
TGTGCTCCGCCATCAAAGCGCTTCGCGCCTCCGGCGTTTTGGCCTTCATCATCTTGCCGTGCATCGCCTGCATGGACTGCATCTGCTCGTCCATGCGAGCCATCTGCGCATCGGAATCGTCCATCGGCATCGGCATGTTCCCGGTAGGAGCGGCATCAGGACTGTGGGTGTCGTGGTCGACGGGCGTCTGAGCGTATCCAGTAACGCAGAAAGTAGCCATAGCGGCCGCGATTGCAAACGTACGAAGTGAAATCATGGGGAAGCTCCTGTGGTGATATGAAGATTGAGGTCGCCGCGCTGCAAGCGAGAACTGCGATTCCGGCCGGCCATCAGTTCGATAGCTCACGCCGATTTCCTTTATGAACCCGAAGGACAACGGTGTCTGTGCGGCAGCGAACTAAGACCCGCTGAATGGGGGCGTCATCTGATATCCTCGAACGGGCGTGCACGCGAACGCGCTGATGCTCGTAACCGCCATCGTTCTCGATATCGTCGTCCTCGGCGCCTTTCTTCGTTCTCACGCTCAGTTACAGGGTGTAGCGAAGCACCAGCATTGACGACTTCTATTCCGACGTTGGGGTGGGTCTACTGAGCACGAAAGTCGATTCAGGGAGAGCAGTTTTAGTCGACTTGAGGGCGCTGACTCAGTTGGCGGCGGACGAACCAAAGGATGAGCGGCGGAATCACGATCCACTGCACGAGGGGCAGCAGGCCGGTCCCAAGGAAAGGCAGGGTTGGCATGGACTCAACGTAAGCCCATCTATTCAAAACACCCGTCGCGAGCCACTCAAACAGAACAGTAATTACAACTCCAACCAAGATGAAGCTTATTACGTTGCTCCTGCTAGGGTTGATCGTCCATGATCTGGTCCCTTCCGATAGTGACACGGCCCAGAATGCAACCACCGCGATACCGACATCGCCAAAAGTTGCTCGTGTACAGATCTTGACGCCTTCTAAATGGGAAGCGGTCGCAATATCTGCGAACCAACTGATCTGCCAGAACTCCCAGACAAAGTTCAAGAAAAATGCAAACAGCGCGACGTTGAGCTCCGGAAGGTCGAGTACCCGACTGAACGCAACAGTTTTTAGATCTCGTTCGGGAGCCATCGTCAGTAGTTTAGTAATCCGAAGATAAAGGGTCGTCGCGTACGGGTTAGGCCCTGACTTCCCCGCCACATTAGAAAGACCGATAATGGTCGCGCAGGTGTGTCATGTCAAAAGCGTAGGAAGTTCAGTGCGGAGTTCAAGCGCGAAACGATTCAGATGGCAACGACGCCGAGCATACGAGAACAACAACCCGAAGATGGAAAAAACTTCGTTGTCCGGAGTGCGCTGTCAGGACTACTTTCCTATCCCTAAGCTTCTGGATTTTCTCCTGAAGCCCACTCTCTTTTTTCGACAAAGCCTGATTTCTGATCGCCAGAAACAATTCACGAGGGATCGCTGCTTTTTCAAACGATCATCGCGTGGCACGCGCCTCACGGGGCAGAGAGTGCTTCAAAGCCCGAGATGACATCGAACAGTTCCTCATCGATGCCGCTCTGGCGGACACGGTGAAAGGTGCCACGTAGCTGCTCCAGCAAATCGCTGATGTTTTCATCGGCGCGTTGCATCGCCGCCAGCCGACTCGCGTTCTCACTCGCGAGGGATTCGGCACAGGCACGAAACAGTGAAATGAACACATATTCGCGCAAAAGGGCGCGCAGCGTCGCTGCGCCGTCACCGACAACCTCGGGCAGGTTTCCCGTCGGCCAGGGAAGTTCGGCCAACGAGCGACGCCAGCTTTCATCGAGCGGCAGCAATCTCTGATCAACGGCTTGATAACCTGCGCCGGATGTCGGGCGGTTATAGATGAGATGCAGTTCGGCGATTTTTTCCTCGCCCCGCGCCGTCACGGACTGCATCAGGATTTGGCCCACGAGTGCAGCGATGGCCTGGACGGAATTCGGCACTGTGAACAGACCGACGCATGGCAGTCCTTCATCGACCAGGCGCGAATGAACCCGTTGACCGACCGCCCAGATGCGTCGCTGTGTGCCTGGCAGCTTCGAGAGAGTCGTCATTGCATGACCGGCGACGCGCTCATTGAACTGGCCTACCAATCCCTGGTCGGACCCAAACACCACCGCGCCAATCACCGCCGCAGCGGAATTATCTTCGCGTTGTGCATTCGCTGCCGCAGGTCCGCTTTGCCGGAAGCAAACGCTCAAGCCCAACTCCACGGCGCGGTGATAGTCGCTCAATGCACGCACCGATTTTTCGTATTGACCGATGCTCGATGCCGCCAGTGCTTTCATCGTGCGCACCACGGATTGAAGATCAGCGGCACTGTCGATTTTATCACGCAGGTTTGCGACGCTATCGCTCATGATTTTTCTGAAGGCCTGCCCTCGGCCGTCGGTTTGAGATCGGCGTTGGCTTGGGGCTCGGGCTGGAACTGCGCGAGCGCTTGCCCGGCAATATCGACTATGGCTTTGCGGTCCTCATCGCTCAGCGTGCCGGCAGTATCGAATCGCGAGGACAATTCCGCCGGAAGCGAGACCGCTGCATCAAGCACTGCGATCTCCGCGGCCGCCATCTTGTCCAGCGGCACGGTGTCAAACAGGGCCGCTGTCAATGCCAGCAGAACGGTAATTTGCCCAGACACGGTCACTGGGGTGAATTCTTTCTGCTTCAGGCACGCTCGGATGCGGCGTCCGTGTTCGATTATCTTACGCGTGTCTTCATCCAGGCGGGCACCAAAGCGGGCAAAGGTTTCGAGTTCCTCGAACTGCGCATACGCAAGTTTGAGGTCGCCCGCCACGGCGCGGTAGGGTGCCCGCTGTGCCTTGCCGCCAACGCGGGACACAGACTTGCCAACATCAACCGCGGGCAACACGCCCAGTTCGAACAGCGAGGGAGACAGATAAATCTGTCCGTCAGTAATGGAAATAAGATTGGTAGGAATGTAAGCCGCGATGTCCTGTGCTTCAGTTTCGATAATTGGTAGCGCCGTCAGCGATCCGCCGCCGCGCTCGGGAGCCAAATGCGTTGCCCGCTCCAGCAAGCGCGCGTGGATGTAGAAAATGTCGCCGGGAAACGCTTCGCGTCCAGGCGG
>JBBKWC010000004.1:0-81940 GCA_037968735.1 Woeseiaceae bacterium
TTCGAAGTCGCTGCTCGCTGAACGAATCAGTTAAGGAATATATCGTGTTCACGAGAGGCCGACTGATTCTGCCATAAGCTCTGCCGTTGTCGAATCGTGATTGTCTGCGACAAAACGTAGCTGTCCTTTTGGCTTTCGTCCGCCGGAGCAGTTGCGACCGCATCGTGTGAATCTGATGGTGCGATCGTGGAACAAGTAGTCCGGTCTCGCTGGTGCCGAGAGTTCGCTAATCCAAAGTTACGAGCTGAGCGGTTGTCACTTTGAACCTCTTCGTTCCTGTTCGGATGTGGTCCTCGACAGAAGTTTGATCTTTGTTGCGATACCATCCTTCACGGTAATCATGGCCGGAAACTGCCCCCAACCGCGATCAAAGGTCCAATATTCCGTGACCTCCGTGCCCACGGCACGGCTAAAGCCATTCCTGGTCCGACCGTAAACGACCTCTTCCTTCACCTCCTTTGCACTGGGCGCGCCGCAAATATTGGCTATATCCGAGATCTTCATGCCTTCGCGAGCGAAGGAATTGCCGCAACGGAAGCTGTCAGCGAACGCTGGGCTAGCACCAATGGAGATGCCAACGATGAGAAACATTAAAAGCCGGCTATTCATCTGTCTTCGCCTCCGATATCGGTGAGATACGCACGAATAGTGATGAGTACACATCGCAAAACGTCATCTATCAGTAGTGTGTTGGCTAGGCTCTTGTTTTGCACAGTCACACACTGGCAGTTATTCGTCAGTTACATCAAGACAAATTGAGCGGGAACTATGGAAATGAACCTGACGATACTCAACGTTCCGCGCGCTAAGCGTTGTTAATCCCGACTATCAGCGTCAGATTTGTCTGAGTCCCACCCATAGACACCCGTCATGTCGCCAACGTCGAAATCATCGTTGAACAAAAGATCTGAGCCCTCGGAATTGCTTTCTAGTTCTGATTCATCGATTTCAATGCCGTCTTCTCCGAGCGTCTTTTTGACGGTTTCTCTCGTGATAAGCGGCGGAAGCGAAATATGGAATGTATTGCCGATTGATTCATGAACCTGGATGTTGACACCGGCAGGCATTTCGACACCGAACCCGGCCAACGTTTCGGCAGGGTTGGCCACGAAATCGGCCCGTGTTTCCGGATTACGGCTAGCAAGCGCAACTACTCTGCAAATCTGCCTCTCCAGTTCCGCGTTGCCAAGCGTCAATGACGCGCAAGCAGCTTTCGCGTTACGCATAATATATTTTTCAAGTGTATCGATGAGTTTTCCGGCTTCAATTCGTCCTCTATTTGCTTGCTTCGACATGTTCTTCTCCTTCTTAGATATCAATATTTCGCATGGTTAGCAGGCCGTCCTTTACAAGACGCTTGCATATCGTGAGGCGAGACCTTCCGGACAATCCGCCAGGCAAGTCACGCGGTCTGAATTCCTGCGCTTCAGCAATGAAGCGGAACGCCGGCAGCAAGGTGGCCGGTCCTCTGACTCGGTTACCGTCAAAAAGGATAGATGATGACTCCCGATCGTCCTCTGTAATACATGTTACTCCAGGACGTCTTTTCAGGCGTGTATCAGCCTCAATAACATCAACTTGTCCTAACGCCTCAAAATGCCCGTCCGGCGAAACGCGGGATTTATCGACAGTTGTCCGCCGCAGATTCGCGACGCCCGATTCCACATGGCGGGTCCAGTCAACAGACTTTATGAGTTCCATGGCACGATTTACCAGTTCGGCTGAATCGGCTGTAAGGAACGTGGTCGGCAGTGCCCGCCGTAACTTCGGATCGGCTTCCGTGGCAGATTCAATGACTTCCGCGATGAGGTCACTCCAGCAAAGCGAATGAACACCCAGGGTGATATGCAGCGATACGGAGCCTACTGTATTTGCCTCATGAACAAACCCCCGGGGTATGTACAACAAGTCGCCGCCTTTCATTGTATAAGAGCATACGGGCTTGCCCAGTGAGTCTGCGGCAATGCGCGTCTTGTCGGAGCACTGGGGAAAGTCCCGGTATCTGCCATACACAGACCACTTTTTCGATCCTTCGGTCTGTAAGACGAAAACGTCATGCGTGTCAAAGTGTGGCATAAAGCCTTGACCATTCTTTGGGCTAAGATAAGCATTCGCTCCCGTCGCGTGTTGCAGGTCCTGACTTACTCCCTTTGCCAGGCTGGCAATCGCTGCGACGCGATTCTGCAGCTCGTTTAGAACGACCGTGTCACCTTTGGTAAACGCAGTGTAAATCTGATGAACGTTTGGTCGACCACGACTGTCCCGAGAGATCGCATGACTGTCAACGGAAAGTCCGGCGTCATCTGCCTGTACGAGTCGAACGTCATTGCGGTTAGCGCCGGAGGTCAAACAGATTATCTCGTCTATATCGCGGACTGAGAGTATGTCCTGGAATCGCTGCACTCCATGACCTTGCAGATACAGGGGTTGTTCCTCCCAGTACTCGTTCTTGAAGGTTGCAACGTCGATGTCATCGCCGAGCAGCCACGCTAGTGAAAATTGTTCTGCCATCGAATCGCTCGCAAGTGAATCAGCTACGTTGAACAAGCTTCATAATACAGCGTAGAGATAACCTGGCGGGTTTATTGGTGCTTATCGGACTAGCGCGGGTGGTCGCGGCAACCTGCAGGGGTGCGAAAGTTGTGCAGGCAATGCTGCGAAGTTTCTGATCTACCACTTTATTCGGATCCGTCAGGGCTGCGCCGAGAGCCTTTGTTCAGACAATTGTGCTAACAGATTTTACTCGATCGGTCGTCGGAACCGCAGATGTCCACCCCAGAACTGTCTGTGGTTTTCCTGGCGCAGCGGCCGTACGTTCCAATATACAATTAGCGTATGACTCCAACCGCCACCCGAATCGAAGTTCATCAACCCATCGAATCACCCGACATCCTTCCAGTCGATCTGCTTCATCAAATTACAAAGCTGCCAAAACTAAGGATCAAACGCGCGATGCAAAAAGGCGCCGTGTGGATAACGCGTGGCGTCAATACGCAACGACTGCGTCGGGCAAAGCGCAAACTCCGCATCGGCGATGAAATTCACCTGTACTACGACTCTGCAATACTCGACGAGCACGCGCCGGCTCCTGAGTTAATAGATGACAAAGGCGATTATTCGGTGTGGAACAAGCCGTTCGGTTTGCGATCACAGGGCTCTAAGTGGGGCGATCATTGCACTGTCGGTCGCTGGGCGGAACAACATTTGCTACCCGAACGACCGGCCTTTACGGTGCACCGACTTGACCGTGCGGCCAATGGACTCATACTGGTTGCGCACACTAAAACCATGGCGGCGAAGTTATCTGCATTGTTTCGCGATCGCGAAGTTGCGAAACACTATCGTGCGTTGGTGAATGGCGACTTCTCGTCGCAGCCAAACCCGCTGCGTATGGAACAGACGATTGACGGCAAAGAAGCGCTCAGCGAGTTCTCATTTCGGGAATCTGTCGGTGGCGGCGCAAGGTCGCTACTTGATGTCGCTATCGAAACCGGCAGGAAGCACCAGATTCGGCGCCATCTCTCAGAGTTAGGCTATCCAATTATCGGCGACAGATTGTATGGGACAGGCGCAACGGACGGCGCTGACCTTCAGCTAACCGCTTGCAAACTGGCTTTTATCTGTCCCTTAAGTGGCCTTCCGGTTGAATACCACTTATCGGCTGGGTGATGCCCCGAAAAGGCTCCCGCGTCATGGCCAGCTGCTTCCAGCCGACGACGATGCGAGAATACGCGAATCGGAACCGTAATCCTTTTCGGGAAACGTAATATGCAATTAGCCTCCGACGAATGACTGGTGTTTTCTCGAGCGAAGGTAACCACAGATGGCGCGATTGCTTCGTGACACAAGTAGCTGGCTATTGGGGAGGGGACTTACCATTACACGCATAATTGTCCTTGCAGTTTTTCTTACACTCCCGGCGCTTGCTGCAGCCGACCCGATCGCGATCGTCAATGCATTGCGCTCTACGACCTGTCACGACGCTCCGGCCAGGATCTCTGCGTTACAACCGGAGAAAAGGCTGAACGACGCGGCAAAACGATTGGCCGAGGACAGCGATCTCGCGAGCGCCACAGCAGCGTCCGGGTACCACGCGAAGTTGTCTGCATCGATTCGCATTCGCACATTGCTGGGAGACGAAGGTTTGTCGCGTGCATTGGCAGAGCGGTTTTGCGATATCGTCGGCGATGCAGAGCTTGCCGAAATCGGCGCTTATCAGCACGGCCCGGAAACATGGTTCGTACTGGCGACACCCTTCACACCGCTGGCCAGCGTATCGTCGGAAGCACTCAACGAGCGCGTGCTGAAACTGATAAACCAGGCGCGACAGCAGGCTCGCAGATGCGGAGGCCAGCAATTTTTCGCCACCGCTCCTTTATCGCACAACCGCGCACTTGAACAGGCAGCCAGGGGGCATGCCACGGATATGGCGCAGAACAATTTCATTGAGCACGAAGGATCATCCGGTAGCAAAGCAGGCGATCGCGCGACGTCAGCAGGCTATGACTGGGCGAGTTATGGCGAAAATATCGCAGCAGGACAAACCACCGCAGAAGAAGTTGTTGCCTCGTGGCTTGCGAGTGCCCGGCACTGCGCAACTCTGATGAATCCCCGCTATGCTGAAACCGGTATCGCTCACGCTGTCAATCGTGACGCGAAGAAAGGAACTTACTGGGTGCAAATTTTTGCTGCGCCGCGACGAGCCAACTTGGACACTCAGTAATAGTCGCAAACGTAAGCTGCGAAACGTTCAGGACATCAAGCTATCGCAAACTGAACGTATGCTGAAGCAACCTCGCAGCGTTTTTCAAACACGTCAATTTTACATTCAATTGCAAAAGTCGCAGCATAATAAGTGCAATACACTGTCGCTAAACACAGACAGTAATTTCCAATGCATTGTTTCTACAGGGTCGTTTTTTCTATCGCAGCTCTGGCATGGTTGTTGCACCTTTATAACTACGAGAGACAAACTTTTCTCTAACGTAATTTGCAACAGAGTAGGAGAGCGAAATGAAGAACGGAA
Organism: Woeseiaceae bacterium; assembly: GCA_037968735.1. Classification (GTDB taxonomy): domain Bacteria; phylum Pseudomonadota; class Gammaproteobacteria; order Steroidobacterales; family Woeseiaceae; genus SZUA-117. The sequence continues at coordinate 5,027 of JBBKWC010000004.1, forward strand.
CATTAACTTTAGCAAGTCTGGCAAGCCTCGCACTGGCAGGTGGATTGGCCACCGCAAATGCTCAGGAATCTCATGAGCAGGAAGATAGCTACGAGACCACGACGGAAGTACAGGGTGCGACCGAGCACCAGGTCATCGACGGAATGGCGCAAAGCGACGAGATGAACCACGACGGCATGGCTCAAAGTGACAAGATGAACCACGACAATGACTACGCCGCCAAGGGTATGAGCGACGACCTGTCATCGATGGATCCCGACCAGCTGGAAGGTAAGGCTGTTTATTTCAACGGCGAAGCAGTCGGTGATGTTGATTCAATCCGGGTCGAGAAAGCTACGAAGGAACGTGTAGCAATCATCGGTATTGAAGGCATCATGGGTGAGAATGCCAAAGAGGTTGCTGTTCCTTTGAAGGAACTTCGCCTGCAGGCAAGCGGCGACGGACTTGAAACGCAACTTTCAAAGACTGAGCTTCAGTCACGTCCCGACATCGATCCGCTGGACGATGACTACGAAGACGTAGACGAGGGCGCGTAAGCAGAACAAACTCTGCTTAGGTAAGCCAAGAAGGCCGATGCATCGCATCGGCCTTTTTTTTGACGTTGTTTTGAGATGCCAACAGTACGTCCGGCGACCCGCGAACGTCGTCTTCCAGACGACTACTGAGTAGTGCTATACACTTCGCGACCCGCAAAATAGGTTGCCGCTACGTGAAGTTCGCCAAAGCTGTCATCCATCGGCGCTGGTACCTTACCGTCGAGCAGTACGAAGTCCGCCCATTTGCCGGCAGTGATCGACCCGATCTGGTCTTTCCATGGCGTGACATTGGCACCGGCCTGAGTGTAGGCATGTAACGCTTCCTCGAATGTCAGCGATTGCTCAGGGTGCCAGGGTTTGCCGTCATGAAAACCGAAAGGGCTGACCCTGAACATCGCATCGCCGATCTGCACCAGCGGGTTGAGCGGCGAGGTCGGGTAGTCTGCGGCAAAGATCAGCGGTACCCCGGCACGCAACATGGACTTCCAGACGTAGGCCCGATTCTCGCGTGACGCGCCTACCCGCTCGGGCACGTAGCCAATCGCGTTGGTGGCATGGTTAGGCTGCATCGATGCGACAACGCCTAGTTCCTTAAAGCGCAGAACATCATCCGGATGCGCGAGCTCAATATGCTCGATACGGTTGGGATAGGGTACCGCATTGTCTTTGGCGGCTTCAAAGGCATCCAGCGAGGCGCGAACTGCCGCATCACCGATGGAATGGATCGCCACCGGCAAACCCGCTGCCGTGACTTTTTCAACCTGAAGAGTGAGGTCCTGCGGTGACGTGATGTATTCCCCCTTCCACCCTTCTCGGTCGGTGTAGCCTTCGGCCAGTACTGCGGTGTGCGCCGACAGCACTCCATCGTTCATCAGTTTGACAAACCCGAGACTCAAAAGCGGGCCAGACGCCTTCTCTTTACCCGACGCCGCCACGCTTGAGGCAATCCTCGCTTTCTCTGCCTGAATGCTGTCAACCGCGCTGTCGAGGTCGCTGCCCGCGTCACGCAAACTTGTAGTGCCGTACCAAACCCGCAAGGTCGGCTCGCCGTTTTCCACGATGTATAAATAGTCATCCAGTCCGCCCATCTGATGCAGGCCGGTGATGCCGAAGCTGTTCGCGTATTTCTCCATCGCCGCCAGGCCCTCGCGGCGCTGTTCGTCGCTGCGATCGGGTATGACGCGTCCGACGAGTCCCTGCGCCCCTTCGAGCAGAATGCCGGTTGGCTCACCGGTTTCCGGATCGAGCACGATCTCGCCACCCGGCGGTACCGGTGTTTCCGCGGTAACACCGGCCATTTCCAGCGCCAGTGAATTCGCCCAGCCGTAATGTCCGTCAATATGATTGAGGAGAATCGGCCGGTCAGCGACCACACCGTCCAACATCTCCCTGGTCGGATATTTGCCATCCGACAACGTATGGTCCCAATAGCCACCGGTCATCCATTCGCCCGCGTCCATGCGTTCGTCGGCTTCGGCAATGAGCCGCAGCCATTCGTTTTTATCGGCTATGTAGGAGATATCGACGCCCGCGACTGCAGGCGAATTGCCACTAACGTGCGAGTGACCGTCGATGAAGCCCGGGGTGACCGTATTGCCGTTTGCATCGATTACCTGCGTATCGTCGTTTGCCAATGCCCGAATCTCGGCATTGCTGCCCACGGCGCTGAACCTGCCATTCTCAATGGCAAATGCCTGAACACGCGGGGTGGCAGGGTCAACGGTGTAAACGTCGCCGTTGACAACGATGAGTTCAGGTGCAGCCAGCGCCGGAAAGCCAGCCAGTGCGATTGCAAGGAAGCACAGCGTGTTGATTACTAATCGAGATGGTTGCATGCAAGGTTCCCCTGCTGGTCTGGATGGCTGGTGACTGACGTCTGATTCGAAGTGACGTTGCCCGGAGGACGGATTATAACGCAGCCCTGCAGGGCCAAGGTTCGCCCTTTACAAACACATGTAAGTTTTACGCCTCGCACGCGGCGCCGCTACTGCTCAGCGCGGCATTTCACAGCGGCATGCACCTTGCATATTAATCCTCACGATGAAGAACCCTGAGACACTACGCGACACAGCAATCCGACCGCAGGGAAGCTGGTTAGGGGGCGTAAATGAGCGCTTCCATGAGCAGCTGGAGGCCCTCGCCAAAGAAAAACGTCAGGAAATAGCCTCCGGCAAAATACCGCTGGTCATACGCATGGATGACCGCCTTGTGTTACGTGCCGGCAGCAAGGATTGCGTAACGGAAATTACTGCGGAGGCTTATCACCAGTTGAAAGCACTCGCCCACCTGCCCGTTGCGCTGTTCCTGCAACTCAAGACTGATAACGATCCGGCGACCGTATTCCGCGAATACCTGGCGCCGCTGAATGAACTCGTCGGACAGACGCGTGAGCTACATATTGCTGCTGACGTCGTGCGCCGCGCAGCAGATGAACTGCTGACTGCCGTCGAGAATAATCACAAGCAAGTGGATGAGAGTGCCGCCAGTGCCTTCAACGAGGCATTGACTCCCGCATTTCAAATGCTCGTGGCCGCTGCTGCCAGTTCGGAAGCAGCCGAGCTTCTGGCGGCCGTGCAGCGCTATCGTGATCAGGTAGCGGATGCCGACCGATGGAGCCGTACCTACTATGTCGTGTGTGCCGGCATGCAACCCAGGTACAAGCAGCTCAGCCGTCAATTGTTCGAGCGCTGGGTCTCGTGGGAAACCAATGGCGACAAAGTGGCACGCCATCGCGTGGTGTATGCGGAAGGTGTCGATTCCGTTGACGACGCTGCCGAGCGGGTGGTAACCCGGCTGGTGAGCGGAGATGTCGCGGCAACGTTTTTGCACAGTCCCCTGAGTCTCGATGAAGACGTGCTGGGTGACGCTGCCACGCAGGCGCTGGACACCCTGTTCGATCACTTAGACCGGAAAGGACAAGCGGGAGCAGGAGATTGCTAGAGCTGACGAAGCATGGCCTGTACTGCGCAGCAGGCGATTTCTATGTCGATCCCTGGCCCGATAAAGATGCGCGGATAGAACGTGCGGTGATTACCCATGCGCATGCCGATCACGCACGCGGCGGTTCGATGCACTATCTTGCGACACCTGAGACCGCCGCGATCATGCACGCCAGAATCAGCCCGGATTTATCCATACAGACGCTAGGTTACGGTAAGTCGCTACGCGTCGGGGATACCGAGATCTCACTGCACCCTGCCGGTCACGTGCTGGGGTCCGCGCAATTGCGCGTTGCCAGCGATAAGCAGGTATGGGTAGCGTCCGGCGACTACAAGCGCGATCCGGATCCGAGCTGTGAGCCATTCGAGGTCGTCCCCTGCGACACCTTCATAACGGAGGCGACATTCGCACTGCCGATTTATCGCTGGCGTTCCGGTGCTGAAGTAGCTGCCGATATTTTCCAGTGGTGGGAAAAGAATGCCGCCGAACGCAGAACCAGTGTGCTGTTTGCCTATGCCTTCGGCAAAGCGCAGCGTGTGCTGGCCGAGTTGTCAGCGTTGACGCAGAAAACCGTGTTCGTTCACGGTGCTGTCGCAACTATCGTTAATCTCTATCGCGACATGGGCATAACGATGTGTCCGACCGCGCTTGTATCAGAGGTGGAGGATCCGGCGGACTTTGAGACGGCACTCGTGATTGCTCCGCCGTCGGCGGCTGGCTCAACCTGGATGCGTCGTTTCAAACATCACTCAACCGGCTTCGTCAGCGGCTGGATGCGGGTGAGAGGCAATCGCCGTCGCCGCGGCTACGATCGCGGCTTCGTTCTGTCCGACCACGCTGACTGGCCAGGCCTGATCAACACGATCCGCGACACCGGTGCCTCGCGCGTCCTGGCAACACATGGCAAGACCGACGTCCTCGTGCGTTTTCTGCAGGAATCCGGCATTGAGGCTGAGCCGCTCGTCACTCGCTTCGGCGAAGAAGACGCGACATGAAGGCGTTCACGGCGCTGTACGTCCAGCTTGACCAAACCAACTCCACCAATGAAAAAGTCCGCGCAATGGCAGACTACTTTGCGACTGCCCCTGGCGACGATGCTGCGTGGGCAGTGTGGTTTCTGACCGGGCGCCGGCTTAAACGCCTCGTAAAAAGGGCGCTGCTCAAACAGTGGGTGCTGGAAGAATCCGGCTACCCGGAATGGGTCGTTGACGAGTGCCGGCAAAATGTCGGTGACCTCGCTGAGACCATCGCGCTGCTGTTGCCGGAGCCCGAGGTGGCGACACTCGAGGATGTCAGTCTTACAGATTGGGTCGAGAAGCGACTGATGTCGCTGACCTCGCAACCCGCCGAAGCACAGGGCGTTCTACTGAAGATATGGTGGCGGGAACTCACCGGCGATGCACGCTTTGTCTTGAACAAACTCATTACCGGCGCGCTTCGCGTCGGCGTTTCTCAGCGCCTCGTCATCAGAGCGCTGTCACAGCATCTGGATCTCGACACCGCTTTGGTAGCTCACCGCCTGATGGGCGACTGGCAACCAACTGAGACATTCATAAGCGACCTTGCCGACGGCGATGCGGCCATCTATACGGTGGCACAACCGTACCCCTTCTTCCTCGCGTCGCCGCTCAAAGATTTGCCGGATTCACTCGGTGACGCTGGTGACTGGCAGGCCGAATGGAAATGGGACGGCATCCGCGCACAGATCATCCGGCGCGAAGGACAAACATTCATCTGGTCGCGCGGTGAAGATCGCATGGACGGGCGTTTTCCTGAACTCGAAGCCATGGCGGAGGGATTGCCTGACGGCGTGGTCCTTGATGGAGAGATTCTGGCGGCGGAAAAAGGCGCAGAACGATTCGATTTCAGCGTGCTGCAGCGTCGCATCGGCAAGCGCAAACCGGGCGCGAAACTCCTCGCCAGCGCGCCGGTGACGTTCATGGTCTACGACCTGCTTGAACATGAAGGTGCTGATATCAGGGCACAACCGTTGACGGACCGGCGCGACCGGCTAGCTGCGCTTGTCACTGACGTCGACGACGCCAGGCTATTGCTGTCACGCGTTGCGAACGCCGCTGACTGGGCGGAGCTCGGCGAGCGGCGTACGGAAAGTCGCGAGCGCGGCGTCGAGGGTTTAATTCTGAAAGCCCGCGACAGTCAGTACGGCACGGGCAGGCAACGCGGTGCATGGTGGAAGTGGAAAATCGATCCGTACACCATCGACGCGGTCATGATCTACGCCATGCCGGGCTCCGGACGGCGCAGTAATCAGTTCACCGACTATACGTTCGCGGTATGGGACGACGATCAGCTCGTTCCCGTGTGTAAAGCGTATTCCGGCCTGACGAACGAAGAGATTACCCGCGTCGATAGCTGGATTCGGAAGAACACGATCGAACGCTTTGGCCCGGTGCGATCGGTCACGCCTGAACTGGTATTCGAGATCGCCTTTGAAGGTATACAGCTTTCGAAACGCCACAAGTCGGGCGTGGCATTTCGTTTTCCGCGCATTCAGCGCTGGCGTGAAGACCTGGCGATTCAGGATGCGGAGTCGCTGGCCGAGGTCAAAGGCCTCATCAACAGCGATTGAATCAGGCAGCAGCGCATGCCAAACATCACGCAAAAGAACGTCGAACACTGGTTCGCCACGCGCGGCATGAAGATACTGCCGTTCCAGCGCGAGGCGTGGCGCGCCTATGCGAAAGGCGAGTCGGGACTGATCCACTCCCCGACGGGTAGCGGCAAATCGCTGGCGGCCTGGTTCGGGCCCGTGCTGGCGCATGGTAATAGTAGCGCCAAAGCGCCGCCCATGACCGTGCTCTGGATTACACCGCTTCGAGCGCTGGCTGTTGATACGCAAACCAATCTCAGGGCAGCGCTGCAGGGGGTTGGCCTTGACTGGCGTCTTGAGTCACGCACCGGCGACACGTCGGCAGCAGTGCGCACGCGTCAGCGGAAACGCCTGCCCACTGCCTTGGTGACGACACCCGAGTCATTGTCGCTGCTGCTGAGTTACAAGGACACGGCGCGCCAATTCGACTCCTTGCAGGCGGTGGTCGTCGACGAGTGGCATGAACTGCTGGGATCCAAGCGCGGTGTTCAGCTACAGCTCTGTCTGGCGCATTTGCGTACCCGAGTCAGTGCATTGCGTGTCTGGGGTTTATCGGCAACTATCGGCAACGTGCAGGAAGCGGCTGACGTATTGCTGGGTCCTGACCACAGCGCACGCATCATCAGGGGGAAGCTGACCAAGAAAAATCAGATCGTCGGCGTTCTGCCGGACCCCGATACCGATATCGCGTGGGCAGGGCATCTCGGCTTGCAGATGTTGCCCAAGGTTGCGGAACTCATTGAGCAGGCCAACACGACCTTGCTGTTTACCAACACCCGTTCTCAGGCGGAACGCTGGTTTGACGGACTGACAAGGGCCAAACCGGAGTGGCTTGGAGAGCTTGCGCTGCATCACGGGTCGCTGGAGCCGGCGCTGCGAACGAAAGTAGAGAGCTTGCTGCGAGCAGGTGAAGTACGCTGCGTCGTCGCGACATCCAGTCTCGATCTCGGCGTCGATTTCTCGCCGGTGGACCAGGTGATTCAGGTCGGCAGTCCCAAAGGCGTTGCACGGTTATTACAACGCGCAGGGCGGAGCGGACATCAGCCGCGCGCCGTCAGTCGTGTGCACTGCGTGCCGACGTTTGCGCTCGAACTGATCGAAATCGCGGCGGCGCGCGAAGCTGCAGCGCGGGGCGAGATCGAATCGCGAGTGCCACCGACGCGCAGTCTGGACGTGCTGTGCCAGCATCTGGTGACGCTTGCACTGGCGGGCGGCGTGGATCCTGCCAGAGTCCTTGAGGAAGCGCGTTCGACGCATGCGTACCAGACCCTGAGCGATGCCGAGTGGCGGTGGCTGCTCGACTTTGTCACGCGTGGCGGGCCAGCGCTGCATGCTTATCCCCAGTTTCGCCGCCTCGACTGGCATGGCAAACAGCTGAAAGTGGCCACGCGACGTATTGCAAACAACCATCGAATGGCGGTCGGCACGATCAGCTCAGATGCGTCGATCCGCGTGCAGTTCCAGTCCGGTGGTTACCTCGGGATGGTTGAAGAAGCGTTCATCGCCAGACTCTCACCGGGCGACGTATTCCTGTTCGCCGGGCGCGCGCTGGAATTTCGTCGCGTGCATGACATGGTGGCGCATGTGCGACTGGCAAAAAAGAAAGCGGCGGTGACGCCACGCTGGCAGGGCGGCCGAATGCCACTCTCGACCGAGTTGTCGCAGGCAATCCTGCAGCAGTTCTCGAAGTTTGAAAACGGCAAGATCGATTCACCGGAACTTGCCAGGGCCGCCGGGTTTCTGGGCTTGCAGGCCGAATGGTCTGCACTGCCCGCACCAGGCCGTCTGCTGGTCGAACGATTGCAGTCGCGCGAAGGCACGAGTCTCTATTTCTATCCCTTCGCCGGGCGGCTGGTTCACCAGGGGCTGGCAGCGCTTTTTTCGTGGCGCATAGGACAGAGCCAGGCCGCTACAATTACCATGTCAGCAAACGATTACGGCTTCGAACTGCTGTCGCGCGAGCCATTACCATTCGATGAAGAAGCTATTCGCGGCCTGTTTTGCGCCGAGTCCCTGACCGCAAACATACTGAGCGCTGTTAATGCTACAGAAATGTCTAAACGCCAGTTTCGCGACATCGCGCGCATTGCAGGGCTTGTGTTTCAGGGTTACCCCGGTGCGAGGAAAACGACGCGACAGGTGCAGGCTTCGAGCAGCCTCATTTACGAAGTGCTGACACAATACGATGCGGGCAACGAGCTGCCGAAACAGGCGTTGCGCGAAGTGTTGACCGAGCAGTTTGAACTGGAGCGCCTGCGTCATGCACTTGCTGCTATGCAGAAATCGACCTTGGTTCTGCAGCCCACTGCCCAGCTCACGCCGCTATCGTTTCCGCTTTGGGCCGAGAGATTGAGCGCCAAACTGTCAACGGAGTCATGGACGACCAGGGTTGCAAAAATGCGGCTCAAGCTGGACAAAGCGGCAGGGCGGACGCGGGCTGGCAAAACATGAAGGACAAACTCGATGTCGACATCCTTGACCAGCGCTTGACGCTGCTGCCGGAACGGGCGGTATGGTGGGGCTCACGCCGTGCGTTGTTGCTGTCCGATGTGCATCTCGGTAAAGGCCACAGTTTCAGACGACTGGGGATGGGGGTGCCCGCGGGTACCAGCGCCGCAGACCTCAAAAGGATCGGCAATCTGATAAAACGGTTTGACGCAGAGACAGTGTGGGTACTTGGTGACCTGATCCATGCAGAGATCGACAGACAACTTCGCACCTCGGTCGCAGACTGGCGCGAGCAACATGCTGACGTCACGTTCAGGCTTGTCCTCGGCAATCATGACAGACGATTGCATTCGCCGCCGCCGGAATGGCAAATCGAGGTCATCGAAGGCGAGGCGATCGTCGCTGGCATACGCCTACGACATGAGCCGACACGGGATGCTTGTGCTGAAATTTCCGGACACGTTCACCCGGTGGTAAAACTGCGTGCAGGCCGCGGCGACCGGATGACAGCCCGCGCGTTCCTGCTGCGGCAAAGTATGCAGCTGTGGCTCCCCGCGTTCGGCGATTTTACCGGAGGCTACGTGGTGAAGCCGGAGACGGATGATCGTGTGTTTGTCGTCGGTGGCGGAACCGTCATCGAAATGCCTAACTGACGGCATCGCGGCCTGGGGCCGCTCCTAAAGTGCTGCTTGATATTGTAGGAGCCCGCCGCGTGCGGGCGATAATACAACGATGATTCGAGCTGCAGGAGCCCGCCCTGCGGGCAATTACTACAATGATAGTTCGAGCTGTAGGAGCCCGCCCTGCGGGCGATCACCGGCACCGGATGCGCTAAACGTGAATGCTTCCTGATTCAAGCGATCCACCCTTAGCCAAAATTCTTCTCATGCTGACTCCGCGTTTTCTCCACTTTCCGCAATGCAGTCTCAACTCTGTTGGCAACAGAGGCTCATCGATTCTCACTATCCACCAAAACTGGCTAATGCGCCGCACAAAGAATCATGGTGTGCTCGTGTTGAGGGAAATTGATTGTACGCTGCCGGACCGTTTCCGTGTCGACGAGCAGAATTCAGCCAGTAGCCGTCTTTGCTACACACTTAGAGGTCGCTGAAAGCGGCGTGGTATTGCACAGTGCCAGTGCGTCCGCCGAGAGCATCCGGCTGCAGTTCGAGAGCCATGAAAACTTCTGCAGGCACGTCATACTCGGAATCGATACCAAACCGTGTAGCCGGCGAGAAACCAAAGCGCGGGTAGTATTCCGGGTGTCCGAGCACAACAACCAGGTCGCAGCCCAACTCTGTGCATCGTTCCAGACCTGCGTTTACCAGTGCCGAACCTATGCCTTGTCTCTGATGATCTGGCAGAACCGCCATCGGGCCAAGGCCCATCACTTTGACATCAGGATGACCCAGTAGAGACGCGGGTGAAAACGCAATGTGAGCGATAATCTCGCCGCGCTTTTCGGCAACCATCGAAATAAACGGCTGAGCAAGTTTTCGCAGGGCATCGACGAGGTCGCCTTCTACCAGCGTGGCAAATGCGGCGGTGTTGACCGCACGTACGGACTCCTGATCAATTTCCGTTTCGACTCGTATCAGCATGCGACAGAACGTCTATCACCACGGTTATCCGGCATTTTCGTACCACAGCAAAGGGTCACTCTTCGCCGGCTTCTTCACCGTTTCCCTCGATCGCAACGTCACTGAATTCAATAGTATTGCCGATGCCTGCAGACAATGCTTCGATAAACGCATTTCTCAGAATGCTGAAAATGGCCGGGATCAGTTCCGGATCGATATCGCCCAACTCGCCGGATAGTGGTACCTGCGCGGCAACGCGGTCGGTTTCGCTGTTCTCGAAGATGTTCTTTGCCACTTCTACGATACCCTCCCAAACCTTGCCGAAGAAGGTGCCCTCCTCATCGATGCGCAGAATATCCGCGTCTTCGATCAGCGGCTTGACGTACCCTTCGAAGCGACCGTCCGCACTCGCGAATTCGAGATAGATCTCTGCGGTGCCTGCTTCTGCATCTATGTTTGCAGATGACTTAAACAAGGGATTGAGACTTGTCAGCGGCAGCTCGACTAGCGACGCGTCCAGGTTCATTTCCACCGGGCTGGTCAGCGGGTCCAGTTCCGCTGCAATTGTAATCGGTGCGGTGTCCTGCACCACGCCATCGAGTTCAAAGGTAGCGAAGACATCGGCATTCTCTTCCCGCACATTAGAGAAGTTCTTTGCGTCTACCGTTATCTGACTGATGTCACCCAGTTTGGCGGTGCCTTTGCCCTCTACAGTGCGAAAGAAGCGGAACGCGCCATCCTCGACGGTGAATGCATTTATCCTGAAAGGGATAATGGCGTTCAGCCGCTCGACCCAATCGGGTCCTGCGCCAACCTGGCTTGAAGATTTTGTGGGACCATCGACAAATGCAACGACCGGTCTAAGCGTTGCAATGTCAGCCACCAGCTCACCGTAGAACAGTGCCGTCCAGTCTATCCCCAGATCCATGCGCTCGACCTGCAGCAAGGGTTCAGGAATCTCGCCGTTTCGCTTCTCAAGCACGACGTTCTTCAGCACGTACTCTCCGGCAATGAGCGACACGTCCACGTCAGCGACCTCACCGGTGTACTCCTTCATCATCCCGAGTTCCGAATTGACGAACGATTTGAGCGCTGCAGGGAGCGCCAGGCGGGCGGCAATCAGAACGACGAGCAGGCCGAGCAAAATCCTGACCCAGTTTTTCATAGTGAATCCTTCCTGCACCGAAAAAATTGAGCGGCTTGCTGCAGCCGCTTGCAGTGATCTGATATGCAATTTCCAGACCGGCGCGATCGAGACACCGGCGGCATCGATCTTGCTTGCCATACAGGGTTAAGCTGTGTCAGTAGCGAAGGAGCAGGGCATTGGAAAAGCGCAAACGTGACAGAGGCAGGCTGGCCGAACACCCGGCCGCGATACCCCTGACCGGCTGGCTGGACATTGCTGTCAGAGTTAAAAACGAGCTTTCCCGGGATCGGGTGTCCCTGGTGGCGGCAGGCGTGGGCTTCTTTGCGCTGCTGGCGGCCTTCCCCGCACTGGCTGCATTTATTTCAATCTATGGAATATTTGCATCGCCGACGGAAGTCGGTGCCCATCTGGCGGAGTTCCGCGGGCTCCTGCCTGCCGATGTCTACCAGATGCTGGACGAGCAGCTCACCAGCCTGGCGAAGAAGAGGGAGGAATCGCTCGGCGTGGCTGCACTCCTCGGGTTCCTGACTGCCCTGTGGAGCGCGAGGAAGGGCACCGTCGCGACCATGGAGGCTATCGGAATCGCCTATCAGGAAGATGAATCCCGGTCGTACTTTAACCAATTGCTCCTGTCGATCATTTTCACGGTCGGCGCAATTCTCTATTTCACGGGTGTCGTTGTGTTCGCAGTCGTCCTCCCGGTAGCCATTGCCGCTTATACCGGATCGGCGGTCATTACCCTCGCAATTTCCGCCGGTCAATACGGCCTGCTGTGGATTTTCGGTATCGCCGGATTATCCATTCTCTACCGCTTTGCGCCTGACCGGGAAAAGCCGGAGTGGCGCTGGGTGTTCTGGGGTTCGGCAATCGCATCGACCTTGTGGATTTTCGGCAGTATGCTGTTCGCTGTTTACGCTGCAAATGCCACGAGTTTTGAGGAAACCTATGGCAGCCTGGCTGGCGTTGTTGTATTTATGCTGTGGTTGTATCTCAGTGGCTTTGTTGTCGTTCTGGGAGCGGAGATCAGCTCAGAGATCGAGCATCAAACAATTGTCGATACCACAACCGGTAGCGACAAACCGATGGGAGAAAGAGGAGCGTATGTGGCGGATACGGTTGGCAAGGCGCGGCAATGACCGAAAGACGTGACGCCGCCGCCGTACGTACCTTCCCGCCAGCGATTCCCGTCGGTCTGATTCTCATCGGCCTCATGTTGAACTGGCTGTTCCCGATCGATCCTGGCGTCGCGCTGCCGGCACCCGCCCGCTATTGGATAGGCGGCGCAATCGCGGTTGCCGCAATACTGGGTTTCGGCGCGTGGGCCGTTATTCTGCTGCGCCAAGATGGTCAAAGCGCGAATCCCTGGAAACCTACATTCAGAATCATCGACAAAGGCCCGTTTCGTATAACGCGGAATCCGATGTACCTGCAAATGGTCCTCGTGTGCCTTGCCGCCGGTATTGCCATGATGAACTGGTGGATACTTGCGCTTACGCCCCTGTGTGCCTGGCTGTTGCACAAGCTCGCGATTCTGCCGGAAGAGGCTTATCTCACGCGGAAATTCGGCGCTGATTATCTCTCCTACAAACAGAGAACCCGCCGCTGGCTATAGACGGGATGGCTTCCGGTTTCTGGGGTCGCGAAATCTCTGCTAGTGTTCTTGCTGTCGATCCTCGATGGCAATAATAAGAAATACAACCAGGGAGCTATTCATGAACAAGCGATCATTCCTGAAGAACGTCGGTCTCATGAGCGTCGCCATGCCACTGAATTTTCTGCAGCTTCAGGAGGCGGTAGCTGCCGTGGAAAATCGCACCTTCGCCGACGTCGCCACTAATGAGGATTTCTGGGCAAAAGTGCGCGGCGACTACAGCCTCAAGCCCGACTACATCAATCTGGAGAACGGCTACTACTGTTTCATGCCAAAACAGACGATGGAGCGTCAGATCGAACATCTGCGCAGTGTTAACTACGAAGGTTCGCACTACATGCGTACCGTCCAGTCAGCGAACAAAAAGAATGTGGCCGGCAAAGTTGCGGAGATTGTCGGCTGTACCGCCGAAGAAGTCGTCATCACGCGAAACACGACCGAGTCGCTGGATCTGATAATTGGCGGTATGCGCTGGAACGCCGGCGACGAAGCCGTGATGGCTGAGCAGGACTACGGTGCAATGCTCAATCACTTCCGCTTTGTCGAACGACGTTTCGGCACCGTCAATAAGCTGGTGTCCATTCCGAACCATCCGCAGGACGATCAGGAAATCGTTGATCTGTACGCCTCAGCCATCACTGACAAGACGCGGTTACTCATGGTGTGCCACATGGTCAACATCACCGGTCAGATATTGCCAGTGCGAAAAATTGCGGACATGGCACATGCAAGAGGTGTGGAAGTAATGGTTGATGGCGCTCACGCGTTTTCCCACATTGATTTTCAGATGCAGGATCTCGACTGCGACTATTACGGCACCAGCCTGCACAAGTGGCTGAGCGCGCCGCTGGGATCGGGCATGTTGTATGTGAAAAAGGAAAAGATCGATACTGTGTGGCCGCTGCTGGCGGAACGCGATCTTGAGCCCAACGACATCGCCCGTCTGAATCACATCGGCACCCACCCGGTGCATGTCGATCTCGCCATTCTTGACGCCATCGAATATCAGAACGTGATCGGCCTCGGCAGAAAAGAGGCCAGGCTCAGATATCTGCAGAATTACTGGACGAGCAAACTTCGGGGGCTCCCCCGCGTTGTGGTCAATACGCCCGCAGACCTGCACCGGCACGGCGGGATTGGCAACGTTGGCATCGACGGCATTGAACCTGCTGATCTGGCCGAACGACTGATGAAGGAGTATCAGATCTTCACGGTGGCGATCAATCGCCCCGGCGTCAGAGGTTTACGAATCACGCCCAACCTCTACACAACAACTGAAGAACTGGATGCATTCGTAGCGGCGATCAAAGCGCTGAGCGCGTAGCAGTAGCAGTACATTGGCGAGAGCACTTCGATGCCCCGCAAATCCAGGCCATGAACGTTGGCTGCGATAAGCGATTATACTAGGCGTGTCGCCAAGGCTGGAACGGCAGTTTGATGATTCAAGCAGCATGAAGCGCAATTGCCGGGTGCGGCAATTTGCAGCGCATACGCTTAGAGCGCATGTGTTCATATTTGGCGACCAGCGACCAGGCGGCGCCGTCGCGTGAAACAAACAGAAGATGTCGAGGCCGCCCGGGGAACGGCCAGACCGGTCAGGGAGGACATCACCAGTCATTTCGGACTCCTGCCCAATTTTTTCAAGCTTGCGGAAGACGTCCCGGGCATTACCGATAATCTCTGGGGATTTGCGAAATTTGCGTATATAGACAATCCCCTTCCGCCGATTTTCAAAGAACGACTGTTCGTCTACCTGTCGCGGTTCTGCGATGTTCGCTACTGTATCTCCCGCCACGTCGGTTTTCTGCTTGGCCTCGGAAACCCGTCAGGCGATCCGAACGCGTCGCCGGAAACTGTAGAACGCGTGGTCCAGTTACTCCAGCGGCCGTTGCCCCGGGATAAGAATCTGGATGTTCATCTTGCCCGGCTCGAAGCGGCCGCGAACCCGCCAGCGAGCGACCTGCTGTTCGATGACACCTTGGAAGACTCAGTCTTTGCCTGCGTCACGCATGTGTTCCTGCAAACCCGTGATGCTGAACGAAGTCTCGAAACGCTGCAGAAAATTTTTAGCAACTCCACCTTCAAGTACCTGCTGGTGTTTGTTGCCTTCGTGCGGACGGCGCACTTTTGGACAATTATTCATCCGCAACTCTCACGAGAAAAGGATATCGACGAGCTGCTTGCCGTTCAAACGCAACTTACAAATTGTCTGGTGCAGGACCCGCTAAGCGAAACTGCGACAACCGAGATTCTCGTCGAGGAGCTCGCCTCACTGCGCGAAGAGCGCAAGATGCGCAGAGACGTAGAGCACGCAAATGTGGCGCTCGATGCAGAGCGCGAACTGCTGCAAGTTACTTTGGCTAGCATCGGCGATGCAGTGATTTCGACGGACGCAACCGGCCGCATAATCTTCCTGAACCCGGTCGCCGAGGAATTGACGGAATGGCGAAGCGCTGAAGCAACGGGACGGCCACTGGAAGACGTCTTCTCCATTTTCTCAGAAAAAACCCGCATGCCGGCTGCAAGTCCGGTCAGAAGGGCGCTCGAAAAGGGCGAGGTCGCTGTACCGAACGTCCAATCCCTGCTCATCACCCGCTCCGGACGGGAATATCCGATCGATGAGAGCGCTGCGCCCATCCAGGACGCCGCCGGAAATAACATCGGTAGCGTGCTGGTCTTCAGGGATATGACGGAACGTCGCGAGTGGGAAAGCAAGAACAATGAGCGTCTGAAATCCGCCCAACTCCTCGCCTCCATCGTGCATTCATCTCAGGATGCGATCATCAGCAAGTCGCTGAACGGCATCATCGAATCCTGGAATCCGGCAGCAGAAAGGATGTTCGGGTATAAGGCGGCGGAGGCGATAGGCAGCCACGTTTCGCTGATCATCCCGAAGCATCTGGAAGACGAAGAACGGCAGATAATTGCCCGCGTGTCGGCAGGCGAGCTTTTCGAACATTTCGATGCGGTCCGGCGCCACAAGGACGGTCGCGAGATTTCCGTCTCGTTAACCGTCTCGCCGCTCAAAAACTCGCGGGGAATCATTGTCGGCGCTTCCAGCATCTTGCGTGATATCAGTGAGCGCAAACGAATGGAGAACCGCCTGCGCCAGGTTGCCAGTGAATTGTCCGATGCCGACCAGCGTAAAGACGAGTTCCTGGCAACACTTGCACACGAATTGCGTAATCCGCTTGCACCGCTGCGCACGGGGCTGGAAATCATGAGGTCCGGCAGCAGCGATGCGCTCAGTGTCGAGCGTGCGCGAGAAATGCTCGAGCGCCAGGTGCGGCAGATGGCGCGACTTGTCGACGACCTGATGGATGTAAGTCGCATCAGTCGCGGCGTGATCAAGATACAGAAATCTATCGTGGAATTAGCACCCATTGTACGGAATGCGCTTGAAACCACTCGTCCAATCATGGACGAAATGGATCACGAATTGATTATCGACCTTCCTGCGGAGCCCATTCATCTTGAGGCAGACAGCGCCAGGATGTCGCAAGTTCTCTCAAATCTCCTGAATAACGCGGCGAAGTATAGTCCCAAGGGTAGCCGGATCTGGCTTGATGCACGTAGCAATGGCGAGTTTTTTGAAATCACTGTACGGGACACCGGCGTCGGAATTGCAGCCGAAAACCTGCCACGAATATTCGATATGTTCGCCCAGGTTGACGCTTCGGTTGACAAAGCCCAGGGCGGGCTGGGCATTGGACTCACTTTGGCGCATTCGCTGGTTCAGTTACACGACGGGCAATTAAGCGTCGATAGCAAGGGGCCCGGCAAGGGAGCAGAGTTTGTTACTAAACTGCCTGTCGCCAGTGGGATCGCCGTGACGGCAAAATCAGTTGACAATGTCGACGCACTGCACACCGGTGCAGCATTAAGAATCGCAATCATCGACGACAATTCCGATGCTGCCGATGCCCTGGTGATGTTACTCAGTCATAAAGGACACGATGTAAAGGCGGCCTACGATGGCTGGCAAGGTTTAAAGCTTGCTGAAGACATGCGGCCGGACGTACTGCTACTCGATATTGGACTGCCCGGTATAGATGGGTACGAAGTCTGCAGGAAAATCAAGGCAGAGGAATGGGGAAGTCGATGTACCGTGATTGCCGTAACTGGCTGGGGCGCGGAGCAGGACAGGCAAAACAGCCGCGACGCAGGTGCCGATTTTCATTTCGTCAAGCCAATGGATCCGCAGCGACTGCTGAAACTGCTTACGGAATTGCGGTCCGCGGAGACGGGTTGAGAAAGCGTATACGGTTGCAAGCACGCTTACGCAGAGCGTCGGAAACCAATAAAGCGGGGCACTGTTGCCCTGTATTTCCTGAAGGCTTCGCCATACTCCTTCTCCAGCCACGGCTCCTCAAGAAGCGGCGCGCCTAGATAAGCGACTGCCCATAGACACAGCAGAACCGTCAGGTAACTGGAATTCACGATTAAAGCCCAACCCACCATGCCAATGATCGATGCGACGTAGATCGGGTTTCGGCTCCAGGCGAAAGGTCCTTCGGATATCAGGCCTCGGGCTTCACCAAAAGCATTCCGCCAGCCGAGAAAGCGTGTCCAGTACAAAGAGAGCCCGAAGCCAGTCAGAAACAGCCCGCCCCCGACCAGGTAGCGCCATGGATGCTTGCCGAAGCTGAACTCGGTGAAAGACAACACGACGAGTGCGGCGAAAAAAATACGAAACAGTAACCTGAATGCGCGGTGCTGCCAGGATGACGGCCGGGGGGGTGGCCAGAAATCGAAATCTTTTCTCAGGTATCCCAGCAGCGAAAGTACAGCCAGCGCCAGCGCGGCTGCGAGGCCTATGGCAAATGTCACACTACTCGGCATCCTGCACAGTATTGACCAGCTTGCCGATGCCAGCTACAGCGACTTCGACCGTATCTCCGGCTTTCATCCAGACAGGCGGTTTCCTCGCAAAGCCAACACCGGATGGTGTTCCCGTGACGATCACGTCGCCCGGCTCCAGCGTCATGCATTCACTCAAAATCGTCATCAGCTTGCGCACCGGAAATACCAGATCATCGGTATGACCCTCCTGCATCAGTTCGTCATTAAGCGTTGTTCGCAACGTCAGTCCTTCAATACCATCCGGCAGTTCGTCCGCAGTAACCAGCTCGGGGCCGAAAGCACCGGTCGCGTCGAAGTTCTTGCCAATGGTCCATTGCGATGAAAAGCGCTGATAGTCCCTGAGCGTCGCGTCATTGAAAAGGGTGTAACCGGCAACGTAAGTCAGTGCATTTTCCTCGGTGGCGTGCCGGCAACGTTGGCCAATAACGAACGCAATCTCACCTTCGTAGTCCAGCATGGTCGAACACTGCGGCCGGATGATATTTCCGCGATGGGCAACCAGCGACGTCCGGCTGCGCATAAAAATTTCCGGGAAGGTGGGTGTTGCCGCGCCGCCCTCGGCAGCATGCGCCGCATAATTTCGACCGATGCAAATAATTTTTCCGGGATCGGCAACAACCGGGAGATATTCGACGTCATCCAGAGCGATGGCGCTGCCGCTCGCCTGGTCCGCTTTCTCGCTAAGTGAACCGAGCTGACCCGAGGCGAGAAGCTGCCGCATATCGGCCGGCAGGCCGGCATCGATGGCGGAAAGCGGGATCACCTTGTTTTCTTTGCAGAGGCCGATCTGCTCGCAGCCGTTGTGCTTAAAAGTTATTAATCGCATGTCTTAGTTCCACCTGTGTGCGCACGTCAGAAACCCGAGTTCGTCTTCATCCACTCGATTTCCTCAGCGGTGGACTTCCGCCCCAGCATCTCATTGCGGTGCGGATAGCGGCCAAAGCGATCAATGATCGCCTTGTGCTTGATCTCGAAGGTGAGGTTCGGCAGGTCCGCAAACAACGCCATTGCCTGTTCGTGCACCTTCCGCGATTCGCTGTGCATGTACGGCATGTACAAAAAGGCGCGCTTCTTATCGTCAAGCTGTCGGTCGGCTTTTGCTCGCACAGCTTCCTGGGCCAGCGCCAACGCCAGTGGGTCGGCCGAAAACGATTGTGCGTCGCCGCGAAACATATTGCGGGAGAACTGGTCGAGCACAATTATTTCCGCCAGGCGTCCCTCCGGCTCATCGCGCCATTCTGCCTTCTCGCCGGCCACAATCTGGTGATAAAGCGCTGCGAATCGTTCCCTGATGTCGGTGTCCAGTTCATCGGACTTCTTATACCAGTCGGCTGGTTTCAGAGTGTGAAACCAGAACTCGAGTTCATCTTTCATTTCCAATCTCCATTCGCACTAAGCGCTACGGCATTATGAGTGATAAAAGCGGCACGTTGTAAGCCGCTTGCCGCGGTGTTTTTTCGCCGCAGTGGACTGTAAATGGCATCATGCATCCTTTGCCAATGGGGTAAACAGTGCAGAAACTAAAGTGCCGGGTTAAATCTGTCTATGCCGGACCGGCTGACGACGCCGGCCATTCAGCTTCAGCCTGCATCGAATTCGCGCTCGACGGGATTGTCGGCAGCCCGCATCGTCGCTACCTGCGTAGGACCTGGCAGGGGGATAAACAGCCACAGGGAACAGTGCGCCGCAACGAGCGGCAATGGTCCGCCGTGTCGATGGAGGAACTGGCAGAGATTACCGAGGCGCTCGATCTCGACCGGCCGCTAAGTGCAACGACTCTGAAAGCCAATCTCTGTCTGGAAGGCGTAGGCAATTTTTCCCGCTTGCCGAAAGGCACGATTCTGCGGTTCCCGTCCGGCGCAGAACTGATCGTTGAAGAATACAATCCTCCCTGCTTCGACATGGGTAAGGCAATAGCGGCGGATTACGAGACACGCTCCGGCAAGCCACTCGCCGACACGGATTTCCCCAAAGCGGCAAAACTGATGCGCGGTGTAGTGGGTGTGGTAGATGTCGCAGGCACGGTCAGTGCGGGGGATGAAGTGACCGTCGAGATATATGCTACGCCACCGTGGTTAGCCCGTCCGGCGGATTGATGGATATCTACACCACCACGATCGCGATCAGCATTTTGGTCTATATTGCGATCGGCAATTACGCTGGCCGTGGTGTCAAGCGGCTCGATGATTACTACGTTGCCGGCCGACGTGCGCCCACTTTCATTATTGTCGGTACGCTCGTTGCGAGCGTGATGAGCTCAACCATGTTTCTGGGCGAAGCCGGCTTCGCTTACGAAACGCAGGGCGGCCCTTACGTGCTGTTTCCCCAGGCCGCCTGCGTTGGCTATGTGCTGGGGGCCATGTTTTTCGGCAGATACCTGCGCCGCAGCCGGGCAACCACGGTGGCCGCTTTTTTCGGCCAGCGATTCAACAGCACGCGCGTGCAGGCACTTGCCGGAATCACCATCATCCTGGCGCTCGGCGGTTATCTGCTGGCGGTGACCCAGGGTGCCGCCATACTCTTGTCGCAGCTTTCAAATTTAAGTTATGTGCAGAGTCTCGCAGTTGCGTGGCTGAGTTACACCTTGTTCACCATGTATGCGGGGTCGAAGGGGGTCATTCTTACCGACACCCTCATGTTTCTTGTTTTCACCGTGGCAAGCGTTGCCGCGATCGCCTTCCTGATCGACGACTACGGTGGCTGGCCTGCGATCATCGAAAGGCTGGTCGCGATTGAGGAAAAAGCAGACCTCATGTCGTGGCACGGCATCATCGGGCCTGGCACGGAATGGCCGACCGCCATCGACTTTCTGATCTGGATGATCGTCATCGATCTGAGCTGGATGCTGGTCTATATGGTCAGTCCCTGGCAATCGAGCCGTCATCTGATGGCCAGGAACGAACACGTCGTGCTGCGCGCGTCATGTTTTGCCTGTCTTGCTGTGGCCCTGCTACAAGTACTCGTCTACGGCATGGGGACCGTAATCAATCTC
Organism: Woeseiaceae bacterium; assembly: GCA_037968735.1. Classification (GTDB taxonomy): domain Bacteria; phylum Pseudomonadota; class Gammaproteobacteria; order Steroidobacterales; family Woeseiaceae; genus SZUA-117. Next base: position 25,795 of record JBBKWC010000004.1, read on the forward strand.
GGCGACGCGCATATTGTGCCGCCGGAAAGTGCCACGATCTGGGCGTCTCTCAATATGTTTCCGCGCTTTCTCGGCGCGCTGATGCTGGCCGGCATCATGGCTGCCATCCTGTCTTCCGCCTCGACCTTTTTGTCGCTGGTTGGATTCAGCGCCAGCAACGACATCGGCATCTACAAAAATCACGACGAGATGCGGACCTTGCGCTTCAGCCGCATGATGATGCTCGTTATCGGCATTATTGCCCTCATCGCCGCGTTGATTTTTCCGCCCGATATTTTCTGGCTGACGACCTTCATCGCAACCGTATTTGCCTCGTCGTGGGGCCCCGTCGGCCTGATGAGTATCTGGAGCAGGCGCATCACGGAATCGGCGGCGTTCTGGGGAATGCTGACCGGGCTTGTATTCAACGTCGTGCCGAAATTTTTCGAATTCGTCGGCATGATCGACTTGCCGTCATTCCTGAATCCGGTCGTCATTGGCAGCGTCGCCAGCCTGCTTGTGACAATCGGACTATCGCGAATCACGACGGTAAGCAGAGAAGAATCAACTTTCCTTGAAAAACTGCATCAAACGCCGCCCGACGAACTCGATGTGGACAAGACCCGAACGACCTTATTGGCGCCACTGGTGCTCATCGCAAATGGCCTTATCACTCCTGTACTGCTTGCCAACTACTATGTCCGGCCCTATCAACGGGCGAACGGCGAATTGCTGGAAGGCGGCGCGCTCAACTGGGCAACAGGCGAAATGGCGCTCATGACGAGCTGGGGCGTGATCTGGGTCGCCCTTGGTTTGTTCGCCATCTGGTACATACGCCGAGCCTATACTCCGGCTGCGGGTCGGCTTTGATAGACTTCGCGGGCAATATTTCACACACAGCGAGAACTGAATGATCAAGTACCTGTTCCTTTGCGCGACGACCTTTGCGCTGACCGTAACATTTGCCGCTGCAGAGACATTCGATGCGAGCGTCCCTGCGGGTAACAACTACGACAAGGCTGAATTCAGGCTGTGGATTCCGGAAAGTGTCGAGAAGGTCCATGCGGTGCTGGTTCTGGTGCCGGGCTCCAACGGCGATGGCAGGGATCAGGTTGATACCCCTTTGTGGCGCGAACTGGCAAAAGAGCAGGGTCTTGCACTGGTCGCTTTGTACATGACGGATAAAATGCACGAGGACATGTTCATTGAGCACTACGTCAACGTCAGAGAAGGTAGCGGCGACGCGTTTCTGACTGCGCTTGACGAACTCGCCGGCCTGTCCGGCCATGCAGAGATTGCGACGGCACCCCTGCTTTTGTGGGGCATGTCTGCCGGTGGCGAATTCAACTACGAGTTTGCTGTGTGGCGGCCGGAACGCGTCGCGGCTTTTGTCGTCAATAAGGGCGGCATTTATTATTCTGCGCTGGCAAGCTCAGCAGCACGTCAAGTCCCGGGACTATTCTTTGTCGGTACCGACGACCTCGCGTTTCGCAACGACATCATCCGCGGTATCTTTTCCATGAACCGGCGGGCGCACGCGCAGTGGGCACTCCTGGAGCAAAAGGGCGTCGATCATGCGGTGGCAGGCTCCGATCTGATTGCTGCCGATTTCTATCGTGACGTGCTGCAGGCGCGATTGAGTGCAGATGGCAAACTGAAAACGCTCAGCATAGAGAATGGCTACTTCTGCGATCCCGCCTCGGGAGATTGCATACCGGCAGCGACCGCCGAAGCGCCGCGTGAACCTGTTTCCTGGCTGGCAACCGGGGCACTCGCCGAGATCTGGAAAAAGGTGCAGTAAGCGGTGTCGCGATCACGGTTACCTTTTTTCGCCAGGGTCAGGTAAACAACGGCGGATGCTCTAGATGATAAGCGGTGGCATCCTGGTATGTTTTCGCCAGCAAGAGCGCATTCGCTTCGCCATATAACTCGCCGATGAACTGGATGCCCGTTGGTTTGCCGGCGCCGTCGAAGCCGTTCTGCACAGCCACCGAGGGATGCCCGGTGAGGCTGGTGGCGTCCTGTACCGGACTGCCCGCAAACGGTGCGACCAGCACGTCGACATTCGCAAACGCCTTTGCCATACCCTGCATCAGCAGCATGCGGCGACGATTGAGTTGCAGGTATTCGACGGCGGGATAAAGGCGCGCAATGCGCATCAGCATGTCTTCCGGTTCGTCGATGTCCTGGCGGAACAGTTCAATTTTGCCGTTGTGGACCAACTCATCAAATGCTGCAGCTTCGTCAACCAGCAGAAGTTGCAATGCGTCGGTGTCGGCGTAGTCCGGTAGTGCAAACGGCTTAGGCGTAATGCCAAGCTGACGTAACGTAGCCAGCGTCGCTCGATCATTCTCCAGCGAGGCCGTGTCCGCGCCATTCGCGTCGCGCTCGAAGGCGGACTTGAGATAAGCCACGCGCAGCCGCTCCGGTGACTGCGTACCGACCCAGTTAAACGGCTGGTCGACGACGGCAAGATCCTGCCCGTCAGGGCCGAAAATCGCATTGAACACAATGGCGCAGTCTTCCACGCTGCGGCACATGGGTCCGACTTTGTCGAGGCTCCAGCAGACAGGCATCACGCCATGCCGGCTGACCCTGCCGAAAGTCGGTCGCAAGCCTGTGATGCCGCAGGTTCGCGACGGACCGAGAATCGAGCCGGTTGTGTCCGTACCGATGGAGAAAGCGACCAGCCCTGCGGCGGTAGCTGAAGCGGGTCCTGCCGAGGAGCCACCGGAACCCTCGTCGGGTTTCCAGGGATTCCGCGTCTGGACGCCAAGCCAAGAATCACCGCGCGCGATCTCGCCTGTCGACAGTTTCGCGACCAGCACGGCACCGGCGTCCTCGAGTCGGGCAACGACCGTCGCGTCCATGTCGATCACCTGGTCGCGATACGCCTCGAAGCCCCAGGTCGTCCGGTAACCTTTTGCTGCAAGCAAATCCTTGGCGCCCCAGGGCAGGCCATGCAACGGCCCGCGATAACGGCCCGCGGCGATTTCGGCATCGGCACGCGCCGCCTGTTGGAGAGCGAGTTCTTCCGTCAGCGTGATGACGCAATGCAAGGTCGTGTCGTGGCGCTTCAGCCGAGAGAGATACATTTCAGCCAGCTCAAGCGACGACACCTCGCGCGACTTTACGAGCTGTGCGAGCCAGGTAACCGGCCAGAATGCCGTTTCCTCAAGATTAGCCGGACGGTGAACCTTTTCCACCGGCCCGGATTGCCACGGCTGCGGCTTCGCGTCGAAGGTCTGGCCGGGCACGGCCGGATTGAAATACAGTGGCGGCGGCACGTTTTGCTCGATGTTCAGCGTTCTCAGTGCAGCGAAACTGTTGAGATTGGCTTCCAGCCCGGCTGTCATCTCGGCTCGGTCCGCCGCGGAAAACTCGAGACCGGCAAGCCTCGCAGCCTGCGCGATCATTTCACTGGTAACGGCTTCGGTACCGGCGTTTGACTGTGCCCACAGGGCGCCAGGGAACAGCGTGCCGCTGAGGCCTAGTCCGCCGCACCAGGCGAGAAAATTGCGGCGACGAAGAGTGGGGTCGGTCGATTCAGTCATGGCAAGTCCCGCAGGAGCAGTTGTTATGCAAAGTAGTCTACCCCGGTTCGCGAAATAATCCGCACGTGTTGCAGTGTGCGACGCTTCAGATCACGTTGCGGCTATCGGCGTCATGCAAGCGCCTTAAATTAGGTGGGAAATTCGCAAGCCTGTAGAATTACGCGTTCTGTCCCGTAACTGCATTTCCCCTGAGAAGTGCAGTTCTGCGATGCGGCTGGATTCCCAATGAAACGACGCTACAAGTTTGCCGGGGGCATGCTGATCCTGCTGTCAGTTGCCATCGTTGCGCTAATGCTGACCCTGAGCCATGACAAAGCCTGTCCAACATCGCCTTCCGCCTCAGGTCAAACCGGAGCCATGACGGCAATCAGAACTTACTGCTACGGCGCCACCGATGTCCTGCAGACCGTTGCTATCGACGTACCGCAGCCCGCGGACAATGAAATCCTCGTCAAAATCCACGCGGCGTCAGTGAACCCGCTTGACTGGCATTACATGCGCGGTTCGCCTTACATCATGCGTTTGGACGCTGGAATCGGCGCCCCTGAAGACACCAGTGTTGGCGTCGATTTCGCCGGCACCGTTGCGGCCATTGGCAAGAACGTCAGCCGCTTCAAGCCCGGGGATGAGGTATTTGGTGGCAAAAGTGGCGCTTTTGCTGAATATATTGCCATTGCAGAGGACCGCGCCGTTACAGCGAAGCCTGCCAATGTTTCTTTCGCCGAGGCAGCCTCGGTGCCAATCGCCGGCGTGACTGCGCTGGAGGCACTGCGTGATAAAGGGCAGCTAAAGGCGGGACAAAAAGTGCTGATTAACGGCGCGTCCGGGGGTGTCGGAACGTTCGCGGTGCAGATTGCCAAGGCGCTTGGCGCGGAGGTGACGGGCGTATGCAGCACCCGCAATATCGAGATGGTGCAAAACATTGGTGCGGATCACGTTATTGACTATACGAAGGAAGACTACACCAGCGCAGGTAAGCGCTATGACCTCATCATCGATACGGTCAGCAACCATTCATTGCTGGCAAACCGGGAGGTGCTGACGCCAAACGGCAGGTTCGTGATCGTCGGTGGTGGAAAAGGAGACTGGATTGGGCCATTGCTGCAGCCCATCAAGGGGCTGCTGCTGAACCCTTTTGTCGAACAGGAGTTTGCGGTGCTTTTCGCAGGCCTGGAGCAGGCAGATCTGGCGTATCTCGCCGAGTTGATGAATGAGGGCAAAATCAAACCGGTCATCGACCGGCACTATGATCTCGCTGATGTCCCTGAAGCAGTTGCCTATTCGGAAGCAGGGCGCGCTCGTGGCAAGATCATTATCGATGTAAATTGAAACTGCTTTAGAGAACAAGCAGCCAGATTAATCCTACAAGCGCAATGCCCCGTCGACCTCGATGCAGCGGCCATTGACGTAGTCGTTCTCTAAAATGAACTCTACCGCGCTGGCAATTTCCTCCGGCTCACCGACGCGACGCTGCGGAATGGCTGCCGTCAGTTTTTCACGCGCTTTCGGCTTCATGGCCATGACCATGTCGGTGCCGATAAAGCCGGGTGCAATGCATGCCGAACGGATGTCATAGCGCGCAAACTCCTTGGCCCAGACCACGGACATCGCGGCAACGCCGGCCTTCGTGGCCGAATAGTTTAGCTGGCCCATATTGCCGTGCCGCGAAATCGATGAGATGTTGATGATGCAGCCTTTGCACTCATGCTCGATCATTATTAACGCCGCTTCGCGCCCGCACAGAAAAACGCCGGTCATGTTCACATCGACGACGAGTTGCCATTGTTTCAATGACATCTTGGAAACCAGGTCGCCATCCCTGTACTTCAAGGTAAGTGCATCACGCGTGATGCCTGCATTGTTGACGAGGCCGTGCAATGCGCCAAAATCTGTTCCGATCCCGGCAAAGAGTTGTTCTACAGCGGGTTCCTTGCTGATGTCTGCTGCATAGGTCTTCACGTCGGGTGAGCCTGCCGCGAGGCAGGCCTCTGCGGTATGCTGCAACGCCGCTTCGTCCAGATCGATCAGCGCCAGCTTGCTGCCTTTGCCCGCCAGTCGCGCTGCCATTGCAGCGCCCAGGCCGCGGCCACCGCCGGTGATGGCGATCGTTTTGTTCTGTAAATCCATTTACTTTACTTCCTTACGTAAGATCCGGGAGCGTCCTCAATGGCGGGCAAGGCGCCGTCGCCGGGGGTGCGGGCTTCAATGAGATCACCCGAAAAGTCCTGCAGCCAGTCATGCCAGTCATTCCACCATGAACCGGGATGCGATTCTGCCCCGGCCAGCCAGGTTTCCAGATCGTCGGGCTGCGCTTCATTAAGCCAGTAGTTATATTTATTCGCCTGTGGCGGGTTGATTACGCCGGCAATGTGTCCGGAACCGGCCAGCATGAATCGCACCGGACCGGAGAACAGGTGTTTCGCCTTGAACACGGAGGGGTAGGGCGCGATGTGGTCTTCCTTGGCCGATTGCAGGTAGACGGGAACCTGTACCTTGCCCAGGTCGATCGGCACACCGTCAAGCGTGATGCCATTGGGCTTGGAGAGATTGTTGCGCAGATACATTTCCCGCAGATAAAACATGTGCAACGTGCGCGGCATGCGGGTGGTATCAGAATTCCAGTAAAGCAAATCGAACTGCAGCGGCTCTTTACCCAGCAGATAATTGTTGACGTAAAACGACCAGATCAGATCGTTGGAACGCAACAGGTTAAAAGACGAGTACATTGTGTCGCCGTCGAGATAGCCGGTCTCTTTCATTTTCTCGTCAAGACTGTCGAGCTGCTCTTCGTCGATGAAGACTTTCAGGTCACCGGCCTCGGAAAAGTCCATTTGTGCAGCGAGAAACGTGACGGCTTTGATTCGATCGTCTCCACGGGCTGCCATATAAGCCAGTGCAGCGCCCATCAGGGTACCGCCGATGCAGTAACCGATCGCGGTCACTTCGCGTTCGCCGGTTGCTTTTTCGATGGCGTCCAGCGGCGCAAGTACGCCTTCGAGAAGGTAATCGTCCATGGATTTTTCGGCCAGCGCAGCATCCGGATTCGCCCACGAAACGACGAACACGGTATAGCCACGATCAACGGCGTAGCGGATAAACGAATTCTCCGGTTGCAGATCGAGAATGTAAAACTTGTTAATCCACGGCGGCAGGATCAGCAGCGGGCGCCTGAAGGTCATGGCCGTGGTGGGTTCGTATTGAATGAGTTGCAGGATGTCGTTCTGATAGATCACTTTCCCGGGCGCCGTTGCAATATTTTTGCCGAGCTCGTAGGCGCGATCGTCGGCCATCGTGATCTTCAGCTGACCCTTGCCGGCTTCGATGTCGCGTTGCAGGTTTTGCATACCGCGAACCAGATTCTGGCCGCCGCTTTCCACGGTTTCCTTGATGACTTCCGGATTGGTCAGCAGGAAGTTGCTGGGTGAGAGTGCATCGGCCAGTTGCTGGGTGTGAAATCGCACTTTGAGCGCGTCCTGTTCACTCAGGTTGTCGATCTCTGACATGGTTTTCGTCAGCCAGCGGCTGGTGATGAGATAGGACTGACGAATAACATCGAATACCTGGTTCTCATCCCATTCGCTGGATTTGAAACGGCGATCACTTTTGTCCGCTTCTGCAACGGGCGCGGTTTCCTTACCCAGCATCTTGTCCGCCGTGTGCTGCCACAAAGCCATGTGCTGCTGCCATAACTCCATGTTGGCGTGCATCAGCTTCTCTGGATCGGAGGCCAGCTGTCTGGCGCCTTCCGTGAATGAGCCCATGACGTTAAACGGGTCCAGCATATTCTTCACGGTTTCCTGCGGCGTCGTCATCAGCTTGGCAAACGCCTCCTGATTTTTCGCCAGAATCTTCATGAACTCCGCGGACATCGCCTGATAATCCTGCGCGCCAGCTTCCTTGTTTGGTTTTTCTTCCATGGGTTACTCCGGTTTGTCATCCCTGGACGAACTTTTCTTCAGAAAAGCGTCCTGCATCGACTGCCATGTTTTCAGATTCTCGGCAGTCAGTTGTTGCAGTGTTTCCAACGGTGTAGCCGCCATCGCTTTCTGCATTTGCTCACGGTATTCCGCCTGCTGACCGATAAAAGTGTCGAAACTTCGAGACAGAAATTCCCCCATCATGTCCTGCATGGGATTGCCGTAAAGCCTTATGATGCGCATCAGGAAATCGGCGTCCAGCATTGGCCGGCCTCCCTGTTCCCGCTCGGCAATGATCTGCAGCAGAATGGTGCGTGTGATGTCGTCGCCGCTTACCTCGTCGACGATACGGACATCGTGACCTGCAACGATGAGTTCGCGAATGCCCTCAAGCGTCACGTGCGAACTCGCCGCCGTGTCATACAGGCGTCGGTTTGCATACTTCTTGATCAGGCGTGTATTAGCCATCGATCTATCGCCAGCTTGGTTAATTCAGGGGGCGGATTATAGCCCGTCAGTTCGGACGGGAGGGTGCTCAGGCAGGCGCGGATCACAGATTGCAAAAAAAAGGCGCTCAGTGACTGAGCGCCTTTTTTACGACTTGCAAAAGATTGCGTGCTTAGGCTGCTTTCTTTGTCGCTGCTTTGGCCGCTTTTTGCGCCGGCTCAACAACGTCGTTCTCGAACAGGCTGGCAGACGTATCTTTCAGGTTTTTGCCGAGTTCAACGTATTCATTGGCACGATCGGTCAAAAGCTCGGCAAACGCCTTGCTCTGGGCGACCTGACGCTCGAACAGTTCCTTGGGTTCTGCAACGTCGACCGGCAGCTTTGCCTGGGCAACGGCGAACTCCATTACGTCGCCACAAAAGGCGTAGTTCTGGCGGGCCAGTTTTTCAAAGGCTTCAACGGCGAAGGTGGTCAGGTTGCGCATCGGCTCCAGGCCCTGCTTCTGCATCTCAGTCATTTTTTCAAAATTGTCTACAAACGATGTCATGGCATAACTCCGGAAATTCGGGGGGGAAATGATTTTGCAATGCAAGATATTACTACAATCGTTTTGCATTGCAAGAAGAATCGCCGAAAAAATAAAAGAAGCTATATAAAACAATAATTTAGGCATTGAAAGTCCGAAAAAATATTAATGCGACGCAGTATGAACCATGAGAACGGGAGGTAAATAACGCGTTGCGGCAGGCCGCTCCGGCGCCGGATGCCGGGCTATGGCAGGACCTTCAGGGCGCCCAGTCCAGCGCGTCTTCCTCGACCTCAAGTCGCACCTGGGACCAGGCAAGGCTGACGTCATCGGCGTCCCCTTTGACGTTCAGTTTGAAGTGACCGAGATTGACGGACTCTGCCGGTTGCAGCAGCAGCTGGGTGACGCTTTTCGCCGCCTCATGCGGCTCCAGCATGCGCGACTGCCAGCGGCCAAACACCTTCGGATTGTCGGCGTAGGCTTCCGTCATGCTGGTGCGAATGAAGGGGAACATGATGCAGGATGCGCTCACCATTTCCGACATTCGGCCAAGATTGACGCGCAGCACTTCCGGCAGGCGCAGAACCGCCCAGTTCGCCACGGCATAGCCGGGCACGGCGATGCCGGGCTCTATCGCCTGCATGGATGACACATACAGAAGTTGCAGTGGACGATTGTGATAAACCGCTTCGCCTGCCCACATGTGCGTCCATGACACGAAGCCGTCGATCTTGGTATCCAGCACCATCTTGGATTCTGTCAGATCATCCATGAACGAACGTCGTACTCGAGCGCGTCGTTCCGCACGGCGCTCGCCGTCGATTTCCGGCAGGGCGCGGCCGAAGCGATAGCCTTTTTCCGTCAGCCCGGAATTACAGATGATGATGTCGGGGCTCTTGCCACCCATCTGGTCGATGATGTAGCTGCGTGATGCCCAGAGATCTGCAAGGCTGGTGACGTCCGCCTGCAGGGCGAAGGCCTCGCCGCCGCGGCCGCGAATGGCGTCTACCAGGTCGAAGGCATCCCGAAAACTGCTGTGGAAGTGCACACCGACGACCTTGGCGCCATTGGCCGATGCCGCCAGGGCCAGCGCCTGGCCGATGCCGCCATCCTTGCCGGACCCGGTAATAAGTACGCGCTTGCCGGCAAACGCGTTGCCGTAATCCTTGCCAAATTCAAAATTCGCAATGTCTGCTGTATACGCCACCGTCTGACTCCCGCTGCATCGATTCGCGGCCGCTATTGTGCCGCATTCCCGCGAATCGACAAGGCTGCCTTATCTCGGGCTTGGCATCGGTCTAAGCGAGTTGCAGCGGATACCGGCGGCCCGCAATGGGACCCGATAGATGTCGCCCGGCGGCCTGACACCGCCATCCTGTGGTGCTGTGATCCCGGGCCGCTCGGAGGTAAAGTAAAGCATATCGCTCGCCGCATGAATGGCCGGCGCAAAATCGGCGAAGACCGAGTTGACGGTGTCCGGCAGAGGCTGTGGCGCCAGCCAGGCGTCACCGTCACGACAGGCGTAAAAAAGGTCCGGTCCTGTCTCTTCGCGGACGATGACCATAATCAGGTAATTGCCGTCGGGACTGATCATAGGGTTGCCACCGCCATTGTCGTCGCCAAACATCAGCGACACCGGTGTCTGCCACTGCCCCCCCTGCTGCCGTGAACTGTGGATGCGGCTGTCACCACCACGCTCAGAGGAAAAAACCAGGGTGCCGTCGCGAGACAGCGAAACAAAAATGTCGGTCGCAGCGGAATTCAGCGGTGCGCCGGGGTCGACCGGCTCAGACCAGCCGCTGGCGGTCCTTTCGACATACCAGGTGCTGAACGATGACTCAGGGCTGCCAGCGCGCGGCCGATCGGAAGAAAAATACAATCGCTTGCCCTCCACCGTCAGAAAGGGATCCACATCACGATGTTCACCCGAAAATGGCGCGATCACGGGTGCCGACCACGCCGACCCTGACCACCGACTCGTATAAATGTAGAGCTTTGAGCGGTCAGGCGGCGTGCGGTTGAAGTAGAGCTCCGAGCCGTCCGGAGAAAACGTGATCGAGAACTCCGGCAAGTCGCTGGAGATAATGTCCGGCGCAAAAATTTCCGGCATCGCCGCGTCGCCGCCGGAATCCGATCGCTGCCAGACATAGTGTCGACGCGGCAGCCATTCGTCATTCACGATCTCGAAGCTGTCCGTTACGTGGCGGTCGGCGGCATCGAAATAGCTGGCGTGGCCGCTGCGGGATACGCTGCCACTCGAAGAATAGAATTGCTGGTCGGCCTTCGTCAGCTGACCGTCCCGCCACAACGTGCCGAGCCCCACGGCGCCGCCCGTGCCAAATTGCTGCAGCACCGCCTCCTTGCGATGAGGGTGCCAAAACTGGCGAAACTCCCAGAAGTCGCCGGTCTCGATGCCATCCTTCAGACCGAACAGTCTGCCGCGCATCGTGGTGTCGTCAAAGGCGGCGTGCCATTCGATGCCGTAGGCGTCGTAGGGCTCCTGTTCGCTTTTGTAGGCCGAATTGTCTGCGATCCAGCGTCCGGAGCCTCCGGACATCGCTGCGATCTCTGCCTTGAACCACGGGGGCGCGGCAGCGGTATCATTCGCCGCCTGCGCAGGCAATAACAAACATGAAGAGTGTGAAAGTGAGCATTTTCATACGTATTTCCGACCGGCGGGCAAAAGTTCGGTTCCGCGGCAGCGTACACTACCGTCTTTTGCTTCCCGCCGAGCATCATGGACGACAGCACATTAACCCGTATCGTTTGCCGCTGGCTCGAGACGGTCGTTATTGGACTCGAGCTCTGTCCGTTCGCCGCGCGTCCGCTGCAGGAGGACCGGGTGCGCTTTACCGTCTGCCATGCAACGACTGACGACGGTTTACTGGCCGCGTTGCAAGCTGAACTGGAACTCATGGAGAACGATCCTGGCATTGAAACGACCTTGCTCATCCACCCCGAGGTTTTGCAGGACTTCGATGCTTACAACCAGTTTCTGGATGTTACCGACGCGCTTCTCGAAGCGCTGGATCTGAAGGGGGTGTATCAGATCGCCAGTTTTCATCCCGAGTACCGTTTTGCCGGCACGGCGGCAGACGATGCTGAAAACTACAGCAATCGTTCGCCAGTGCCTCTGCTGCAGATTCTCCGCGAGGCCAGCGTCGAGGCGGTCGTAAATGACTATCCGGATATTGAAGGCATTCCTGACAGAAATATCGCGACGCTGCAGAGGCTCGGAATCGAACATATGAAGGCAGAACTTGAGCGCTGCAGCAAGCACGATGAGTGAGCGCGACGCGGACGACTTTGCATCGCTGCCATTGAGCGAAGCGTTGCTTGCCGGCCTCGCCGCCCTGGACTATCAGCGCATGACGCCGGTGCAGGAAAAAAGCCTGCCGCCGATCCTTGCCGGACGCGACGTCATCGGACAGAGCAAGACCGGTTCGGGAAAGACTGCCGCGTTCGGCCTCGGCTTGCTGATGCGGCTTGACGCCGCGGAGTTCTGCATTCAGTCGCTGATCCTGTGTCCCACGCGGGAACTCGCAAATCAGGTCAGCAATGAGATTCGCCGCCTTGCAAGCCAGGTAGGCAACGTAAAAATACTGACCTTGTGCGGCGGCACGCCGTTTCGCCATCAAGCGGACTCTCTCGCTCATGGTGCACACATCATCGTTGGCACACCGGGCAGGATTGAAGACCATCTGCGCAAAAAGACGCTCGACCTTGATCACCTCGCCGTGCTGGTTCTCGACGAGGCCGACCGCATGCTGGATATGGGGTTTCAGGATTCGCTGGAGCGCATCGTCAAGGAACTGCCAGCAGAGCGTCAAACACTCCTGTTCAGCGCGACCTATCCGGCAGAAATCCAGTCAATCGCGACACGGGTCATGCAGCAGCCGGAACTTGTGCGGGTCGCCGCTACCCATGACGCTGAAACCATCAGTCAGCAGTTTTTCACGCTTCCGCCGGACGCCGATCGGGCGGCGGCGCTGCGGCTGTTGCTGACGGTTTTTAAGCCTTCCTCCGCACTGGTTTTCTGTAACACCCGGCGCGACACGGACGAGGTGACGGCCAGCCTCTCGGGGCATGGCTTCGCGGCACTCGCGCTGCACGGCGATATGCTGCAGCGTGATCGGGATCAGACCTTGGTCCGGTTTGCCAACGGCAGCGCCAGGATACTGGTGGCTACTGATGTCGCGGCACGCGGTCTGGACATCGATTCCCTTGACGCTGTATTCAACTACCACATCGCGAATGACGCTGAAGCTCACCTCCACCGCATCGGCCGCACCGGCAGGGCCGGGAGTAAGGGCTCGGCGTATTCACTGGTTGGCAGCGAAGATGTCAGGAAGCTGGCGATCGTCGAAGAACTTCTGGGACAGCCGGTTACGCCGCAGCCGTTGCCGCCTCCCCCCCAGGGTCAGACAAAGCCGCCTGACGCAGTGATGGCGACTATCCTGATCGATGCAGGGAAAAAACAAAAAATTCGGGCGGGCGATATCCTTGGCGCCTTGACCGGAGAAGGCGGCATCGCCGGCGGCGATGTAGGCAAAATCGATATTTTTGACCAGCGCGCCTTTGTCGCGGTGCGAAGCGACGCAGCGCGCGCCGCTCTCAAGAAACTTCGCGAGGGAAAACTGAAAGGCCGGTCGCACCGTGCACGCCTGCTGCAAGGACAGTCCGACGCGCGCGTCGGGCAACGCGGTCGCTGACGGCAGACGCTATTTTTGTTTGAGTCGGCTTTGCATGACGCAGTCGACAAAACCCGCCATGAATTTCGCGAGACGTTCGGCGGTATCCTCGTCTTTGAGACTGCCGTCATCGGCAAAAGCCTTGTTCGCTTTCGGCAGCATCATGCGGCCACCGTTCCAGTAGTCGGTTCCCAGGGTTCGCATGATTGGCAGCCATGCAACCTGCGCCAGAGTGGTGCCGAATGATCCCGGCGTAGCGCCGATCACAACCGTTGGCCGCTTGGCGAAAACCCGTTCTATATCCGAAGATGGTCTGGAGAGCCAGTCGATCGCATTTTTTAAAACGCCCGGGACCGAATTGTTATATTCCGGACTGGCGATGACCAGACCGTCACCTGCCGCAATTGCATCTTTCACCTTTTCCACTGCTGCGGGCACACCCGTTTTCGCTTCCACGTCGCCGTCGTAAAGCGGGATTTCCGCTATCGATACGATCTGCAGTTCTGTGTCGTCCGGTAAATAACTGGCAGCCGCATTCAGCAGTTTCGTGTTCAGCGATTCGCGGCGCAGGCTTCCTGAGAAACCGACGAGTTTCACCGTCACGACGTCACCGCGTTTTCATGAGCGTTTTCTTCGCTGTGCGGCAGGCTGCCGAAGCGGCCCTGATTGAAATCTTGAATAGCCTGCCGAATCTCGCTTTCGCTGTTCATGACGAAGGGACCATAAGCGACGACCGGTTCGTCGATAGGTTCGCCGCTCAGGACGAGGATTGTAGCGGCCGAGCTGGCGGCGATCTCGACAGACGTTGCCAGCGGATTGATTAATGCCAGCTGGGCTTCGGCAAGCTGCTGCTCGCCATTGATCTCGACAGCGCCATGCAGCACGACGATCGCCAGCGTGTGGCCGGCGTGCGGGGAAAACTTCCAGCAGTGTCCCGCGCGCAAATGAGCGTCCCAGACGTGCACCGGCGTGAAGGTCTGCGCCGGCCCGTCATAACCATCGAAAGTGCCCGCGATCACCCGCAGCGTGCCTGCCTTGTCCGGGAGCGCGACCACGGGAATATCCGACTTCTGCAAATTCTGGTATTTCGGAGCGGTCATCTTGTCGCGAGCAGGAAGATTGATCCACAGCTGGACCATTTCCAGCGTTCCCCCCGAACCGGCGAATGCCGGCGAATGAAACTCATCGTGCAAAATGCCCGATGCCGCCGTCATCCACTGCACATCGCCCGGCGTGATCATGCCCCCGGCGCCGGTTGAATCGCGGTGGGCCACTTCGCCCGAATAAACGATGGTAACGGTCTCGAAACCGCGGTGCGGATGACTGCCAACACCGCGCGGCTTTGCAGCGGGTTCGAACGCCATCGGGCCTGCGTAGTCCAGCAGCAGGAACGGATTAAGTTCGCTGGCGTGGCTGTTATAAGAGAACAGCGAGCGGACCGGAAAGCCGTCGCCTACCCAGTGCTGCGGTGGTGCCTCAATGACGCTCAGAATGTCAGTCATACACGTTCCCTGAAATACCAAAGTAGCAATACGCGCGCAGTCCTGGCTGCGGCGCGCCGGATGCGGATTATAGCGCAGGCTATCGCCAGGGCAGCCCGCCCTGATTGCAGCAGGAACATGCAGGTGCCTGACCCTTGTGATAAAACCGCCTGCCAGGTCTGCCAACCATTCAGGAGTCTTGATGAGCTACCTGCCAGCAGCCACACCGAAGTGCGTGGAAGAGCGCGGCGCCGTGACCTTGCGGATCGAGGCGCAGGAAAAAAATCTCGGGGAATTGACGGTGCGGCGCATATTGCCGGCAAAAGAACGGCGCCAGGTTGGCCCGTTTGTGTTCTTCGATCATATGGGTCCGGCAGAGTTTCCGCCGGGTGAGGGAATCAACGTCAGGCCGCATCCGCACATCGGCCTGGCGACGGTGACTTACCTGTTCGCCGGCCGGATTCTGCATCGCGACAGCCTGGGTTGCGTCCAGGCTATTTGCGCTGGCGCTGTTAACCTGATGACCGCGGGCCGCGGCATTGTCCATTCCGAACGTGCCGGCGACGATCTTGACCGGACCGCGAGGTTGCACGGCATCCAGACGTGGATGGCCCTGCCAGCCGGCAAGGAAGAGATGGACCCGGATTTCAGGCATTACGCAGCGAGTGAATTGCCGGATCTGGTCATCGACGGCGTCAATGTTCGCGTGATAATGGGAGAGGCATACGACCAATGCTCGCCCGTCATCTGCCACTCGCCGACGCTCTATCTCGAATGTCGTATGCCGGCAGGCACCCGACTTAGCTTGCCGGAATGCCACGCTGAACTTGGTGTTTACGTCGTCGATGGGAACGTCCGCATTGCGGATGAAGCCTACGAGGGTGGCGTGCTTGCCATAGCCGGTAAAGGCGTCAGACTCCAGTTGCATGCGGCCGAAGACAGCCGTCTCATGGTCATCGGCGGAGACGCCGTCGGCAAACGGCATGTCTGGTGGAATTTTGTCGCGAGCTCGCGGGAACGCATTGAACAGGCGAAATCGGACTGGAGAGAAGGCCGCTTCGACAAGGTGCCGGGCGACGATGAATTCATTCCGCTTCCCGACTGAGCCACTATAAACTGTAACCGCCCGCGGCGCCGCAAGCGCCACATCGATCCGGAGTCAGTACCGCCCCTATGCTGGAAACTGCAAGCATTGCCCTCGCGACCTTCTTTGCGACCATCGGTCCGCTGGATGGCGCTGCCGTGTTTGCCGTTCTGACCGCAAACTACACGGCAAAGCAGCGCCGTTCGTGTGCCTTTCGCGGCATTCTGATCGCGACAATCCTGCTGTTGCTGTTTGCCCTTGCGGGCGAAGCGATGCTGCGTAGTTTCGGCATCTCACTGGCGGCGTTGCGCACGGCGGGTGGCATCCTGCTGCTGCTTATTTCCATCGAGATGGTATTTGCCAGGAGTTCAGGCGCAACCGGCACGACCGATGAAGAAAACCGTGAAGCCGCTACACGCGAGGACATCGCCGTGTTCCCCGTCGCTATGCCGCTCATCGCAGGCCCGGGCGCGATGGGTGCCGCGATCCTGTTGATGGCCGACGCAAGCGGCAACTATGCGCAGCAGGCGGTGGTCATTGGCTCGCTGGTGGCGATGCTCCTTGTCACGCTGCTGTCTTTCCTGCTCGCAGGCCAGTTGACCCGTCTGCTTGGGCTGACCGGGCTTGCGGTAATCAGCCGCGTCATGGGCATTTTGCTGGCGGGGCTGGCGGTTCAGTTCGTTTTCGACGGTATCGCTGACAGCGTCCTCTTCGCTTCCTGAGGGCCAATTTTCCTGCCGGAATTATACGCGCCCGGCCGTGTCCAAACCGGCCTGTATCAGTTTAAATCCGCGCCGCTGATCGTTGGCGCACGACCGGGGAAGGAGTTGCCAATGCGCTCGTTATATAGGAATACCGTTGTCCTGCTTACCTTTATTGCGGCTTCGGCCGGTGCGCAGAACATGGCGGGCCCGTCATTTGCCGACAGCGAACCTGCCGTCGTCGTTACCGGTTTCAGTGGCCCGGAGTCGGTCCGTTACGATCCGCAAATGGACGTCTACTACGTGTCCAATTTCAATGGAGAGGCCGCCGGCGACGCGAACGGATTTGTGACCAGGGTATCGGCTGAAGGGGAGATTCTGGATCTGCGCTTCATGACTGGCAGCAGCGAAGCGCCGTTTCACGGCGGGCGCGGCATGTATCTCGACGGTGACAGCCTGCTGGTCGCCGACGCCGGTGGCATTCATCGCTTCGATCGCGGCAGTGGCGAGCCACTCGAATTTATCGACTTCTCATCATTCGAACCCGGCTTTCTCAACGATATTGTCGTGAGCGACGACGGCAGCATTTACGTCACTGACACCGGTACATCGCGCCTGTTTCGTGTCGAAGGCGGACAGGTATCGGTGGCGACGGAAACGCCGTTCGCCGCCAACGGCGTCACCCTCGATCCGGACAGCGGTGAGCTCATACTGGTCCCGTGGGAAGGGGCGACAGAATTCGTCGCATGGAACCCGCAAAGCGGCGCTTTTCGCACGCTCGGCACGGTGAATGGCGGCGGCAACTACGACGGCGTGGAGGTCATCATGGGGGCGATAGTGGCCGCAAGCCAGGCAGACACCAGTTTGCACGTCATGCGCAACGGCCGTGATCGGCAGGCCCTCACGCTCGCCGGCCGGCCGGCAGATATTGGCGTCGACACAAAGCGGCGCAGAATTGCCGTTCCCTACGTCAGCCTTGACCGCGTCGACCTGTTCGCGTTCGGCGTGGGAGGCAATTGAGCGCCAGCACGTTTCAGTTGCAATAATTTCCGCAATCCGGCAAGTCGTACAATCGCGCGCTGAGAAACCAGCATCCTGGCGTGTGGATTAACGCTGTCGGTTGCGCCGCTTGTCTGGCATACATCCTGCATTAACCATGGCATTGGCACGGTACGGAGCAATCAATTGAAAACTGCGATAATCGAATGGAACAAATTCTGCCTGGTGTGTGCGCTGTTGGCGGCGGGCGTGAGCGCCTGCGGGGATGCGGCGCGGGATGAGTCAAGCACCGCCCCAGCGGTGGCAACGAGCACCGCGCCCGCAGCCCGGACCGATGACATGCCCGTAAAGCAGCAGGCGGCCCCTGTCGCAGCCACCAAGATGACCAAAGCAAGCGCGCGCGCTGTCATTGAGCCGGCTTCCAATAGTGCGGTGCGAGGTGACGTCAGGATCACTGCCATGAGTGGCAACCTGCACATCGAGGGCGCATTCCTTGGCCTTGAGCCTGGCGAGCATGGCATTCACATTCATGAAATCGGCGATTGCCAGGCGAGCGATGCCAGCAGCGCCGGCGGGCATTTTTCACCCGACAGCGACCCCCATGGCTCGCCCGCTACGCCGGCGTCTGCCCACCATCTTGGCGATCTGGGTAACATGACGGCGGACGAAAACGGCAACGCGACGCTGGATTTCTTCGATTCGGAAATGACCCTTGATGACGGGAAATACAGTATCGTGGGCCGTGCGGTCGTCATTCATGAAAAGCGGGATGATCTGGTATCGCAGCCGTCCGGCGACGCAGGAACGAGAGTAGGTTGCGGCGTAATCGTCGCCGAGACGGAGATGGAATCCGGGCGCGAGCCGTCCAGCGACTGACGGCCTCCCTGCCGAGGTACGCGTGACAAGCTATGCAAGCGCGCCTCGACAGACCAACACGAACGGGTAACAGAGGCTGGCCAGGCGGCCAGCCTTTCTGCTGTGCGAGATATTTGAATACAACGATGAATACGAAGCGATTTAGAGAATGGCTGACTGGTCTGGCCGTCTGTGTGCTTGCTCTGCCGCTTATGGCGGAAGACAGGCCCACGCATGCGTTCGACCGGCAGTGGCTCATCTCGCACGCTGAAACACTGGCGGGCAAGCCCTATCAGGAACGCAAGCTGGCAGACTCGCATCCACTTAACACCATGAGCTACGACGACTACCGGGCAATTGAATTTGCACGCGGCGCGTCGATCTGGACCGGCGAGGAACGGAACTTCATCGTCGACCTCCTGCATCTGGGATTCATTTATAAAACGCCGGTTAACCTCAATCTCGTCAGCGGAGGCATCGCCCGGCGGGTGCTTTACAACCCGGACGTTTTTCGGTTTGACGGTGTGCGGCCGGAGCCTGGCGACAGCAGCATATCGAGCTATTCCGGCTTCCGCGTAGGGACGGAAATCAACCGCCCGGGCGTATGGGACGAGTTCCTCGTGTTTCAGGGTGCGAGTTACTTTCGGGCAGTGAGCAAAAATCAGCGCTACGGTATATCCGCGCGCGGGCTTGCGGTGAAAACCGCGAGTCCTGAAGGCGAGGAATTCCCGGTGTTTACCGACTTCTGGATAGAACGCCCGGCGAAGGGCAGCAAGTCTATTGTCGTCCACGCATTGCTGGACAGTCCCTCGTTGACCGGCGCGTACAGCTTCACTGCGCACCCCGGAGATCCGACCGCTATTGATGTTGACAGTGTGCTGTTTCCTCGCAGACGGGTGACGAACTACGGTATTGCACCACTCACCTCGATGTTTTTCTTTGACGCGACCAATCGCATGCGCTTCGACGATTTTCGACCGGCTGTACACGATTCAGGCGGCCTGCGAGTCGATTTGCGCGGCGGTGAAAAGCTCTGGCGGCCGCTGGCCAACCCGGCATCCCTGCAGGTGTCGTGGTTTGCAGCAAATAACCCGGCGGGCTTCGGGCTGATGCAGAGGCATGGGGATTTTGGCGAGTTCGAGGATATTGAGGCACGTTACGAACTGCGACCGTCGGTGTGGGTCGAGCCGCAAGGCGACTGGGGACCGGGCCACGTTGTGCTGGTTGAAATACCAACAGACAGTGAGATCCACGACAATATTGTCGCGTTCTGGCAGCCTGAAGTGCCGCTGTCGGCAGGTGGCCGGCAGGCGCTATCCTATCGCCTGCACTGGGGTGAAAAGGATTCGTCAGACAACCGATTGGCGCGGGTTTCAGATACCCGCACCGGCAGTGGTGGCAAACGCAATGCAAGGCGCTTCGTCATTGATTTCGAGGCGGGCAATATCCCTGCCGACCTGGAAATTGACGCCAGTACGTCGGCGGGCACGATCAGCGATTCGCTGGGTGTGGCAGTCCCGGCGGCTGACGTATATCGCGTTTACTTTACTTTCGACCCCGAACGCGAGGATCTCGCTGAATTAAGGCTTTCCGTGACTGAAAACGGGAAGCCCTGGAGTGAAACATGGCTGTATCGCTGGACAAAATAGCCGCGGTGCCATCGGCGGTACCGCCCGCCGCTGCGCTTGCCATGCCGACGCAGGATCTGCGCCTCGCTCCGGACGTGCGGTTCCGCTGGTCGGGGTGGCGCACCACGCTGGCGCGTCTCGTCACATTCGGCGGTGCGATTGCGCTGACGGCCTACGCCGCCTATCAAATGATACTGGTCGTGTCGATCGCTGACATTACCGCCTTGCAGTGGTTTCTGGTGGTGTTGTTCACGATGACGTTCGGCTGGATTGCGCTTGCCGCCTGCGGTGCAGTTGCCGGCGTTTTTCTGGGCAGAAAAAGTGCCAAAACAGACGCTACCTTGAAAGAGTACGGACGAACCGTCCTGCTAATGCCCGTTTATAACGAGGACCCGGCAAGTACATTCTCTGCACTTCAGGCCATGGGCGAGGCGCTGGTCAGCGATGGTGTCGGGGACAATTTCGAACTGTTCGTGATTTCCGATACAACCGATCCTGAAGTATGGATAAAAGAAACGGCCGCCTTCCAGCATCTGCGTCGTGCACTGCAGGGGAGAATGCATGTCTGGTACCGGCGCCGTTACGAAAATAGTGCCAAGAAAGCCGGCAACGTCGAGGAATTCGTGACCCGCTGGGGCGCGCGTTACGATCACATGGTCGTTCTGGATGCCGACAGCATTCTCGCTGCCGACACCCTGAAATCGCTGGTCGCCGAGATGGAGGCTGACCCGTCCAGCGGCATCATCCAGAGCCTGCCGCGACTGCACGGCAGTGCCACGCTGTTTGGCCGCCTTCAGCAGTTTGCCAGCGCCGTTTACGGACCCGTCGTCGCACGCAGTATTACTGCCTGGCAGGGCGACGACGGCAACTACTGGGGCCACAATGCCATTATTCGTGTGCGCGCATTCGCCCAGGCAGCCGGGCTGCCACTCCTGCGCGGCAAAAAACCCTTTGGCGGCGAAATCATGTCGCACGATTTCGTGGAAGCGGCACTGATACGGCGCGCCGGCTGGCGCGTTCGCATGCTGCCTGACCTGCCGGGTTCCTGGGAAGAAAGCCCGCCCACTTTGCTGGACGTCGCCGCACGGGACCGCCGCTGGGCGCAGGGAAACCTGCAACATCTCGGCGTCATAACAGCGCGTGGTCTGCGCTGGCCGAACCGTATGCACATGCTTGTCGGCGTGATGAGCTATCTCGCGTCACCGATATGGCTGGCGCTGATCATCACCGGTCTGGCCATCACCGGCCAGGTCGCCACCCAGGATTTCGACTACTTTGGAGACGGACTCACCTTGTTCCCGTTGTGGCCGGTATTCGATTCCGAACGCATGATTGAGCTGTTTGTTCTGACGATGGCCGTGCTGATGTTGCCGAAAATACTCGGGCTGGTCGAAACGCTTTTCAGCCGGCGTGCGCGTAAAAGCATGGGCATTGTGCGGCCGGTCGTCGGTGTCGTCATTGAGACATTTTTCTCGGTGCTGTACGCGCCCATTTTCATGCTGATGCAAACGCAGCATCTGTGGGAAATCGTGCACGGCCACGATTCTGGCTGGTCGGTGCAGCAGCGTGAATATCGTGGTTTTCAATGGAAAACGCTCATCCGGCGGCACGGTTGGCACATGCTGGCCGGCATCGGCGTTGCTGTAGCGGTCGCCTACGTGTCCTTGCCCATGCTGGCCTGGCTGGCGCCGACTTTGATCGGCCTTGCGCTGGCCATCCCGATGTCCGCGTTGAGCGGCAGCTTAGGCGTCGCAGGTGCATTGCGCTTTGTTGGACTGCTGGTCATACCGGAGGAAGCGCGCACGCCGCCAATCATGTTGCAGCAGGCGCGCATCGAAGGAGAGATCAGCGAGGAAATCGCGTCAGTCGATATTCACAGGCTGCTGGACGATGATGCCGCTGCAGGGCTGCACTTCGCATCCGTGCAGCCGCAGCCGGCCGCCCCGCGTGGCAAGCCGGATGCCTTACGGCTGGTGGTTGCCGAGAAACTCGCCGATGCCGAGTCGCTGGACGAAGCTTTCGCCTGGCTCAGCACAGCCGAAATGCGCGTCGTGCTCGGTGATGCAAATTTGTTTGGCGTATTGCAACGCCTGCGACGACACGACAAATACCGTGCAGTGCCGTCACGCGAAGCCGAACGGGTTACCGCTGCCGGTCACTCCTGAGCGCAATAAAATCTGCCAGAGTTTCGAGCTAACTGCCTTCCAGGTCCTCAATCAAGGCTTTCATTTCGGCAATCTCACGCCGCTGGGCATCGATAATGTCGCTGGCCAGCTGCTTCACGCGCGGATCGGATATATTTGCGCGCTCAC
Organism: Woeseiaceae bacterium; assembly: GCA_037968735.1. Classification (GTDB taxonomy): domain Bacteria; phylum Pseudomonadota; class Gammaproteobacteria; order Steroidobacterales; family Woeseiaceae; genus SZUA-117. The sequence goes on from JBBKWC010000004.1 coordinate 47,969, forward strand.
TGGTAAGAATGGCGATGGAATGATGCGGAATCATCGCACGCATCCACGCAACGTCGTCGACGGTCGACTGGCTTCTGACCAGATAAAGCGCCAGCGTAAAAATCAGAGCACTACCTGCATAGATTGCAAGATTTACTTTTTTGTTGCTGAACATGTGCAGCATGAATGACAACATGACGACCGCCATGATAGCGGCCATGACGAGTGCCATGTACGCACGGGTTTCACTCCAGAACACGTGATCGAACGCATAGGAGTTCAGATACATGGCTGCAAACATGATGACGGTAGATGTGGCGATCATTGCGGCAAAACGCAGGTAGGCTTTCATTCTGTTTCTCCACGAAATTTTCCAAGGTGCCAGTGTGTGGAAATGCAAATTCCGTGCCGGCGCCAACTCATGCCGTCAGCCCGGCCTGCTCGAGCTTTTCGCTGGCCTCCAGCCAGTCGTCTTCCAGGGCCGAGATGTCGGTCTTCAGAACTGACTGCTCCCTGATCAGGTCGCGGATTTCCTCCTTCCGGCTCGCGTCCCGATAAATGTCTTCGCCGGCGAGTTGCTCCTCGACGCTTGCGAGCTGCTGGCGAACGCCATCCAGTTTTTTTTCCACGCGCCGAACAGCGTCTCGCAGCGGCTTTTGCTGCTGACGAAAATCAGCATCCTGCTGCCGCTGCTGTTTCTTGTTCAGCGGCTTGGCAATGGTCCCTTCCGGCGCTTCGTCGGTATTGTCAGTAGCTGCTGGTTGCGCACGATCCTTAAGCCACGCGGGGTACTCGTCGAGACCCTCGTTAAAAACGTCCACAATGCCGTCGTGCACGATTTGCAGTTCATCACAGACGCTACGCAGCAGATGGCGGTCGTGCGAGATCACGACCAGCGCGCCGCTGTATTCAATCAGGGCTACGCTCAGTGCCTGGCGCATTTCCAGGTCCAGGTGATTGGTTGGCTCATCAAGCAGCAGCAGGTTCGGCTTCTGGCGAATGATCAGCGCCAGCGCAAGTCGCGCTTTCTCACCTCCTGAGAAGGGTGCGACAGCATCAAATATGCGCTCACCGCCAAAGTTGAAGCGGCCGAGAAAGTTGCGTAAATCAGCTTCTTTCGCCGCGGGATCGATGCTACGCAAATGATCCAGCGGGCTTTCCTCTGGCAAGAGAAGGTCCAGCTGATGCTGGGCGAAATAGCCGATGCGGGTGTCCTTGCTGATAATTCTTTCGCCATCCAGGACGGTACTGCCGGTCGCCAGCGCTTTAACCAGGGTCGATTTGCCGGCGCCGTTGACGCCAAGTAATCCCACGCGGTCACCGGCCGAGAGATTAAGGCTAACCTTTTGCAATACGACCGTGCCGTTATAGCCAAGATTGGCATTCATCAGGCCGAGCAGGTGCTGTGGTTGCTTGTCCGGCGCCGCAAAGTGAAAGCGAAAAGGCGAGTCTGAATGGGCGGGCGCAATCAGGGTCATGCGCTCCAGCATCTTCAGCCGGCTTTGCGCCTGACGCGCCTTCGAAGCTTTGTAGCGAAACCGGTCGACGAAACTTTGGATGTGCTTGATGTCTTTCTGCTGTCTGGAAAACATGGCCTGCTGCTGCGCAAGCTGCTCAGCGCGCAGCGCTTCGAACTGACTGTAGCCACCGGTAAAGAGCTTGATTTCCAGGTTCTCGATGTGGGCGATGCGGGTGCACACCTCGTCAAGAAAGTCCCGGTCGTGCGACACGACGATGAGTATGCCTTCATAACGCTTTAACCAGCGTTCAAGCCAGAGTATTGCCGGAAGGTCGAGGTGGTTGGTCGGTTCGTCGAGTAGCAGAATATCGGAACGGCACATGAGTGCCCGCGCCAGATTAAGCCGCATCCGCCAGCCACCGGAAAACTCCCGGACTGCTTTGCCGAGATCTGCAGTGGAGAACCCCAGACCATCCAGCAACCGCGCAGCGCGTGCCTCTGCGGTATACGCGTCAATGGCTTCCATTTTTTCGTAAAGCGCATGCAGCGCCGCAGGATCGCTGCCCGGACGCGCTTCAATGTCTGCGATCGCGCGCTCGGTGACGCGCAGCTCCTGATCGCCATCCATGACGAATGCGAGTGCTGCATCAACCGTGTCCGGGCTTTCCTGCGCGACGTGCGCGATAACGTCGTTCGCGTCGATACCCAATTCACCATCATCGGCCTCCAGCTCGCCCAAGAACACCGCGAACAGCGACGTCTTGCCACTGCCGTTTGCGCCGATTAGCCCCATGCGTTGACCGGCATGTGCCTGGAAGGTGACGTGCTCTAGCAGCAGGTTGGGGCCGCGGCGAATGCTGATGTTTTGCAGATGCAGCACGTCAGGAGCCGGACAATTGAGGGGACTTAAACACGCTCGGAGGGGTTCTAGTCGGTTTTGCCCAGCTGCTTTTTAATTAATGCGATGTCGGTTTCCAGCGCCGTGACGCGCGACTGAAGATCTGCGAGGCCGCTTGCTTTCGTTGCTGTCTCCCGCGGCATGGCAGCATATTCCTCAACGTCAATCTCGCCGGCAAAGAGGTGCATATATTCAGAATCCTGCCGACCGGCAACGCGCGGCAATTTTATGACCAGCGGTCCGCCCTCCCGCTCGATCAGGGTCTTAAGTGCATCAGTGACGGCCGCGTTATCGTCGAATGCATGCAGCCGTCCACTGCGCGCCCGGAGCTCGCCCGGTGTTTGCGGTCCACGTAAAAAAAGCAGGCACACGATTGCAAACTGCGGCGCATCGAAATGGAAATCGCTGAAACGTGTGTTGCAGAAACGCTGCAGGTATTTCTCCGTCCGGCTTTTGAAGTTTTCATCAACGCGAACGAGGTGCTTTGCATCCAGCAGCCGAATAGTGTGCTGCACTTCACCCTGCGTAAGCGCCAGCACCGGATTGCGGCCACTTTTCTGATTGCAGGCATTCGTCAGTGCGTTCAGCGAGAGCGGATACTGATCCGGCGTCGTCACCGATTTTTCCATCAGGCATCCGAGGACACGCAATTCGATTTCATTCAGATTCAGTGACACGCGGCGTTCCTGTGGGTGTTAATGACTACCGGCCTCTTTGTCGGCACGGGTTTTCCTGCTCAACTCGATGACGTCTTCCCAGTTTTCGTTAAAGACCAGGAAAGACATGGCGTAGTGGGCAATCTTCCAGTCGCCGTCTTCCGCCACGAGCACACCGGTGCCGCGAAAGCGGCCATTCGCTGCGGAGAAAACAACTTCATCGAACCAGGCTGTGTCGCCGGCAGCGGAAATTCTGATCTCGCGCTCGACCGGACGGTAATTCCAGCCGGCGCCATCCTTGAAGCGCGTTCCGACGTAGGCGCTAAACTCGTCTTTCGGCCAGCGTTCCCACTCGTCCGTACCCATAAAAACCGCATCGTCCGTCAGGTGACCGAGATAGCGTTCCTTGTCACCATTTGCGGCGGCGTCGTGGAAGCTGTCCAGCACCGAGGCTACAGCGCGTTCGGCCGCATCGTGCTGAGCGCCACAGGCGAGCCCGGCGGCCAACAGCAGCGGTAGAAAAAACGCTTTCGTGCTCATAGTTTCTTACCTCAACTGGCTGTCTTTACTGCCACGACGATTGTAGCCGCTGGCGTGAACGGCCTTTTTGTCGACTTCGCTCTGACAGGCCACACAGTACCGAACGCCGGGCACCGCTTCGCGACGCGCCGCCGGGATGTCCTTGCCGCATTCCTCGCAGTAGCGGCGGCTCTCGCCCCGTGGCAATTGCTGGCGCGCACGCTTTATTGCATCCTCCACAGTCGCATCGATCTGCTCCTGCACCGCACCGTCTTTGGCGAACCCGCCTGCCATCTTCTGTCTCCTCTGGCTGATCCCGAATGATACGCTCTGCCGCGGCCGACGCCGACCATGACATACACCCCTGACCCGAGGCTCCACGGATCTTGACACGAAAGCAGTCCCAAAATGCGCCGGCATGGCCTGCCGCACCCCGGGGAGGCACCTGTCTGCACGTCTCGTCATTGCCCGGCGACTTCGGTATTGGCGAAATCGGCGCAGCCGCACGCCGCTTCATCGACAGTCTTGTGGAGATGCAGCTCCGCGTCTGGCAGTTCCTGCCGCTCGGGCCTACCGGTTACGGCGATTCTCCCTATCAATCGCTGTCGAGCTTTGCCGGCAACGAGTTGCTGATCGATGTAGCCGCGCTGATCCAGCGCGGACTGCTGCGACCCGCTGAGGCCGATACGCTGAAGTCGCTGCCGCGGGGCAAAGTCGACTTCGGCGCGCTGATTCCACGCAAGCATGCCCTGCTGCGGCGGGCTGCGGAACGCTTTGACACGACAGCAAGCACAGCCCTGAAAGCCCGTTACGATGCATTCCGCGCAGTAGCCGAAGAAAGCTGGCTAGAGGATTTTGCGCTTTATCGAGTGCTGAAAGCAGAGCACGGTAGCCGCGCCTGGATGGACTGGCCTGACCCGTACCGGCGCCGACAGCCGGGGGCATTGAAGACCTTTGCTGCCCGACACGCGCGAGAGATCGCTCAGGTAAAAATTATTCAGTTTTTATTTCACGACCAGTGGCGGCTCCTGCGACGCTACGCGAAACAAAAGGGCGTTGTGCTGTTTGGTGATCTGCCGATTTACATACCCGAAGACAGCGCCGACGCTTGGCAGGCCGGCCACATTCTGCAAATAAATGCCGATGGTCGTCCGGACGCTGTCGCCGGCGTACCGCCCGATTACTTTAGCGACACGGGGCAGTTATGGGGTAACCCGCTGTACGACTGGGAGCGACAGGCCGCCGACGGCTTTCAATGGTGGATAGGGCGGCTGGGCCAGGCCATGCGCGTGGCCGATCTGGTGCGCATCGATCATTTCCGTGGCTTCGAATCCTATTGGGCGGTGCCAGCGAGTGCGCCGACTGCGGCTACCGGCCAGTGGCTGCGCGGGCCGGGAGATTCGCTGTTCGAGGCATTGCAGGACGCACTCGGCCCACTGCCCGTTATCGCGGAGGATCTCGGCGAGATCACCGGCGCCGTGCATGCGCTGCGAGATCGGCACGGGCTGCCGGGCATGCGCGTGCTGCAGTTCGAAATTGCGGACGAGGATTTCGAGCTTGGCAACATCCCGGTAAATGCCGTGTGTTACACGGGTACGCATGACAATGACACCGTACGCGGGTGGTTTGCCTCTGCCGGAACAGGTCACCCGCTCTCGACCACGCAGAAAAGGATTCTGGCAGCCTGCGACGGCACGGCCGCCACGGTGCACCATGATTTGATTCGGCTGGCCTTTCAGTCCTCTGCCAGGCTCGCTATTGCTCCACTGCAGGATTTTCTCGGCCTCGGCAGTAAGGCGCGCTTTAACACGCCGGGGACGGCTGAGGGTAACTGGCGCTGGCGAACCGAGCGCGGCGAGCTGTCGCCCGCACTCAGGGACCAGGTCTTGCAGCTGGTTGAAGACGCAGGGCGTGCGCCGTGATCACGCCAGGCAGGCTTTTCCGTGTCACAATGGCTAGCGGGGCTGATGCCTGCATGGGAGATTAAAGTTGGTGAGTGCCAGTCAAGGGGCTGAGGATGCCCGCTATGTAAGCCGCTTCACGCGCGAAACGATGGCCTTGATTCTGGCAGGCGGTCAGGGTTCGCGACTTTACGAACTTACTGAATGGCGAGCGAAGCCCGCGCTCTACTTTGGCGGCAAATTTCGCATCATCGACTTCCCGCTGTCGAACTGCATCAACTCCGGCGTGCGCCGAATTGGTGTCCTGACCCAGTACAAGGCGCATTCGCTGATCCGGCATCTGGTCCGGGGCTGGACATGGTTTCAGGCGGGCAGCCGCGAATTCGTGGAGATCCTGCCTGCTTCGCAGCGCGTCGGGGGCGAATGGTACCGCGGCACCGCGGATGCCGTTTATCAGAACCTGGACATCATCCGTACGAATGCGCCGCGCTTCGTACTGATCCTGGCTGGCGACCACGTTTACAAAATGGACTACGGTCCGTTTATCGCTGCGCACGTCGAACATGAAGCGGACATGACCGTCTGCTGCCTGGAGGTACCTTTAGAGGAAGCCGCCGGCGCGCTTGGTGTCATGACCGTCAACGACGAAGGCAGAGTGATCGCATTCACCGAAAAGCCGGAGCATCCGACGCCTATTCCCGGGCGCGAGGACGTCTGCCTCGCGTCCATGGGAAACTACCTTTTCAATACGGAGTTTCTTTACGAGCAGGTTATCAAGGATGCTGACACGCCAGGCACCAACCATGATTTTGGCCGCAACATCATCCCGTCCATCATCGACAAATACAAAGTGCAGGCGTATCCGTTTCGCGATCCGGAAACCGGCGCCCAGGCTTACTGGCGCGACGTCGGTACCCTGGATGCGTTCTGGGAAGCTAACATGGAGCTGGTCTCTGTGACGCCGCAGCTGAATCTCTACGATGCCGACTGGCCGATAAACACCTATCAGAGCCAGTCACCGCCCGCCAAGTTCGTATTCGACGGGCCTGATCGCCGCGGCGTCGCAATTCAGTCGATGGTCTCGGGCGGCTGTGTCGTGTCCGGCGCCAAAGTAAAACGGTCGCTGCTGTTTTCCAACTGTGCCGTGAACTCTTATACGACTGTCGACGAGTCCGTCGTGTTGCCGAACGTACAGATCGGCCAGCATTGCCGCATCAATCGCGCCATCATAGACAGCGGCGCCATTATTGAGGACGGCACCGTCATTGGCGAAGACGCGGCGGCGGATCGCGCGCGGCGTTTCCGCGTCACCGACAGTGGCCTGACGCTCGTCACGCCTGACATGCTTGGCCAGAAACTTCATCTGACCCGCTGAATTCAAGGACCACTATGACTCTTTTCCAGTGCGGCTCAAGGCCGCCAATCGCCCGCGGGGCGAGCCACGCTATGAAAATGTCTGCAAAGGCAGGCGTCTGATGTCCGCGCGAGAAGATAAAGCGGACAGCAACGGCGACGTTGAATTACTGCGTGTGCCCACGTTGCCAATGACCGCGGATGCCATCTATGAGGACTTCACCCACTATTTTTCCTGCACCTACGGCCGACGCACGGTACGCGTGCGGCAGCCATTCCTGTACCAGTCCGTCGTGCTCGCGATCCGAGATCGCCTTATGGAGCGCTGGAACGTCACGCGTAATGCGGTAGAACGCGACCACAATCGCCGCGTTTGTTACATGTCGCTGGAATTCCTGATGGGCCGGCTATTGCGCAATGCTTTGCAAAATCTCGGTGTCGAAGGGGAAACCGGTGAGGCCCTGCAAAGACTTGGGATAGAACTGGAGGATGTCTACAACCGCGAACAGGACGCGGGCCTCGGCAACGGCGGGCTTGGCCGGCTTGCAGCCTGCTTTCTCGACAGCTGCGCGACACTTGCATTGCCGGTCATCGGCTACGGTATCCGTTATCACTACGGCATGTTTCATCAGAAAATTGAAAACGGCTACCAGATTGAGGAGCCTGACAACTGGCTGCGCGAAGGCTTTCCCTGGGAAATTAAACGGATCGAGCTCGCGCAGACTATCAAGTTTGGTGGCTACAGCGCAGCGTCAGAGGATGAGACGGGCGAACTGCGACATCGCTGGCTGCAGACGCATGACGTACTCGCGATTCCCTATGACATCCCCATTCCCGGCTATCAGAACGGGATCGTAAATACGCTCCGTCTGTGGTCTGCCGGTGCCACCGACGAATTCGATCTGGAAGAATTCAACGCCGGTAGCTATGCCGATGCCGTCGCGTCGAAAAACGCGGCGGAGAACATCACCATGGTGCTTTACCCGAACGCGGCAACGGAATCGGGGCAGGAGTTGAGGCTCCGTCAGCAATATTTTCTGGCATCGGCAAGTCTGCAGGACACTTTGCGAAGCTGGCAATCGCGGCACGGCAACGATCTCGCTCACTTCGCCGAACGGCATTGTTTCCAGCTTAACGACACGCATCCGGCAGTCGCTGTTCCCGAGTTGATGCGACTGTTAATGGATGAGCACGGCCAGAGCTGGAACGCGGCCTGGGAAATCGTCGCGCAGACGATGGCGTACACCAATCACACGCTGCTGCCCGAAGCGCTGGAACAGTGGCCGGCAGACATGTTCAGGCGTTTGTTGCCGCGTTTGCTCGATATTATCCTGGAGATAAACCGTCGTCTGCTGGCAGAAATCGAAATCAGGTGGCCGGGTGATGAAGATCGCAAACGACGTATGTCACTCGTCAGCGAGGAAGGAACGCCGATGTTGCGCATGGCATATCTTGCTATCGCCGGCAGCTTTTCGGTGAATGGCGTGGCCGCACTGCATTCACAGTTGCTGCGCGAAGGCCTGTTTCGCGATTTCGCCGAGCTGTGGCCGGACAAGTTCAACAACAAGACCAACGGCGTGACGCAGCGGCGTTGGCTGGCCGGCTGCAATCCTGCACTCGCTTCCCTCATCAGCGAAAAGATTGGCGAGTCCTGGGTGACCAATCTCGACCGCCTGGAAGGTTTGCGACCGCACGCACAAGATGCTGGATATCAGACGCGCTGGCATGCCGTCAAGCAAGCCAACAAAGCGCTGCTGATCCGTGAAGTTGAATCGCGCACCGGTATTCTGCTTTCCGCTGACATGCTTTTCGACGTACAGGTCAAGCGCATACATGAATACAAACGTCAGCTTCTGAATCTGCTGCACGTTGTGCATCTCTACGATCGCATCCGGCGTGGCGATGGCGGGAGCGTGGTGCCGCGCGCCATCATTATCGGCGGGAAATCTGCCCCCGGCTACTACATGGCGAAAGGCATTATCAAATGCATCAACGCGGCAGCAAAAGTCATCAACGCCGATCCGAAGACGCGTGACAAGCTCAGACTCGTATTCTTCCCTGACTACAATGTGTCCGCCATGGAAGTGATCTGTCCCGCTGCCGATCTCTCCGCCCAGATCTCGACGGCGGGCAAGGAAGCCTCCGGCACGGGTAATATGAAATTCATGATGAATGGTGCCATCACGATCGGCACCCTGGATGGTGCCAACGTGGAGATTCGTGAAGCGGTAGGCGATGAAAACTTTTTTCTGTTTGGTCTGAGCGTTGAGCAGATCCAGGAGCTTGCGGGCCGTTACGATCCGCAAACCATCGTCGCTGCAGATAAGGATCTGAGCCGGGTGCTTAAATTGCTATCGGGCAAGACGTTTGCCGCGGACGACCCGGATACGATGGCGGCTGTACTGGCACCGGTCATCGATCCCCACGATCCGTGGTTTACCGCGGCCGACTTCAGAAGTTTTGTCGACATGCAAAACCTGGCCGCGGACACCTACCTAGACACGCCGACGTGGACGCGCATGAGTATTCTCAATACGGCTTCGTCCGGCCGCTTCTCGACCGATCGCACCATCCGCGACTACAACCGGGATATCTGGCGGCTGGAAGCTATCGACACTGACCTCGGATGATGGCCGGCGACTCGGTCGCCGCAGGGGCGTTTTTCGATGGCAAGGGCGTCAACTTTGCGCTCTATTCCGCGGTCGCCGAAGCTGTAGAGCTATGTCTCTTTGATGACGGCGGGCGGCAGACCGACTGCCAGATGCTGCCGCATTGCGATGCCGGGATGTGGCACGGCTACCTGCTGGACTGCCTGCCCGGCCAGCGCTACGGCTACCGGATACATGGCCCTTACGACCCGGCGAAAGGCTTGCGCTGTAATCCCGCCAAGCTGCTGATGGATCCGCGCGCCCGCGAACTCGACGGACAATTTAGCTGGGCACCTGCAGTCTTCGATTTTGCAAGAAAAGACGGTGAAATGCACCTCAGTCGGGAGGACAGCGCACCGTTTGTGCCGAAATGCGTCGTGACCGCTGCGGCGCCCCCAGTAGTGAAAAGCGGCCGCAGCATTCCATGGCAGGAAAGCGTCCTCTACGAACTGAATGTGCGCGGCTTCACCATGCAGCACCCCGACGTGCCGGAGCTGCACCAGGGCAAATTTTCAGGTCTTAACAATAAGGCGGTGCTGGCCTATCTGAAGTCACTCGGCATCACCGCGATTGAGCTCCTGCCGGTGCAGGCTTTTATCGACGAGTCGCACCTGATGCCGCACCGACTGCGCAATTTCTGGGGCTACAACACGATCGGCTTTTTCACTCCGGCCAATCGCTATGCGTCCGGGCCCGCCCGCGCCGAGTTCATTGACATGGTCAATGCCATTCATGACGCCGGACTCGAGGTTATTCTGGACGTCGTCTACAACCATACTGCCGAAGGCGGCCGCGAAGGACCCACACTTTGTTTCCGCGGTGTCGATAACCTCACGTACTACCGCACGTTGCCGGATGCACCCGGGGAATATATCAACGACAGCGGCTGCGGCAATTCATTGAATGTCGATCACCCGGAGGTCATATCGCTGGTCACCGACAGTCTTTGCTACTGGGCTCATGAGATGGGAGTGGATGGCTTTCGTTTCGATCTTGCCGTTTCTCTGGGGCGTTCGGCCGCGGGATTCAGTCCAGAGCATCCACTGCTGGACACCATCGGCAAAGATCCGGCGCTTCGTCACTGCAAACTCATTGCCGAGCCCTGGGATGTGGGACCGGACGGATACCGGCTGGGTGGCTTCCCGCCGCGCTTTGCAGAATGGAACGATCGCTACCGGGATTCCGTGCGGCGCTTCTGGCGAGGCGATGCGGGCGAGGCGGCCGAGTTCGCGGCGCGCTTCAGCGGCTCTGCAGATATTTTCGATCGGGCTGACAGCAGTGCGTTTCGCAGCATCAATTTCGTCTCTTCGCATGACGGCTTTACGCTCGCCGATACCGTGTCTTACGAAAAACGGCACAACCATGCAAATGGCGAACACAATCGCGACGGGCACCGCAATAATTTGAGCCGCCACTACGGCGTCGAAGGGCCGACCGAAAACGATGCCATCAACGCGCTGCGCCGGAAGCAGCGCCTGAACATGCTCGCCACCCTGCTCACCTCGCAGGGTACGCCGATGCTGCTGGCAGGCGATGAGTTTGGCAATTCGCAGGGTGGCAACAACAACGCCTATGCCCAGGACAACGAAACCGGCTGGCTGGACTGGCAGGGTCTTGAAACAGATGCCTCGTTCGTCGAAGCCATCAGGATACTGATCGGGTTGCGGCGGACTCTGCCGATGCTTACCCGGCCACATTTTCTGCACGGCGAGTCGGCGGACACCGAGGGATGGCGGGACATCGAATGGCTTTCTGCCGATGGCGCACGTATGCAGGCAGGCGAATGGCAGGCGGCCGATTTCCTGCAGGTGCTGCTTGGACCTGGCGGCGGCGACGTTTTAGCCGACGCGGAATACGTTGCTGTCGTTTGTAATCGTGGCACGGAGCGCGTGCCGGTTGCTCTGCCAATGAAGCCACAATCAGCTGGCTGGCGGCTGCTTTTCTGCAGCGATCGATCGTTGCAGCCGGAGGTGTACAATGGACGCCTCGAACTCCCGGCGACGGCTATTGCGATACTCGTCGCGTCTGACAAGAACAGGGAAGGACCGCCGGCCGGGTAGCGGATAGCAACGCTATGTCGTCCTGTGAAACCCTCCTCGGAATACCATTGATGATCAGAAGCATGCTATTTTTGTCCGCCGATTTGCGGCCTGGGATGTCGTCATTCCTGCAAGGTCTGTACGCGGTCCGGAGTGGCTTCTGCAATGTCTGTTCGCGGCCTGGGGCCGCTCCTACAATGCCTACGCAAAATGCAAGAGCCCGCCCCGCAGGCGATCACCGCGTCCGGGTCTTGTCGTTTTTGAGGTACCTTTTCGCGGCTTTCGGTCGTCGTTTCTACAATGTCTGGTCGCGGCCTGGGGCCGCTCCTACAATGCTTACACAGAATGCAGGAGCTCGCCCCGCGGGCGAATCAGCTGTAAAACTATTGCGCCCGGTGAACTGTCGTGCGCGATAAGCGGCATGTGGTTTTTGTTGCACCGTTTTTCATGGAAGCAACGCTCGCCTTTATTGAAGGCGCATCCTGGCTTCCCCATACCCACCTGACCGTGATCAGCCAGGATCCTGCCGAACGCATTCCGGCCGGGATTCGCCATAGGCTCGCGGGACACTGGCGCGTTGACGATGCACTGAATGCAGCAGAGCTTACAGGCGCTGCACGCCATCTCGAACGAAAATTCGGCCCCGTCTCGCGCATGATCGGTGCGCTTGAACAGCTGCAAGTGCCGCTTGCGGAAGCACGTGAAACTCTTGGCGTCAGTGGCCTGAGCGTCGCGGCGAGTAAAAATTTCCGCGACAAGGCACGCATGAAAACGGTGCTGAGCCAGGCCGGTGTGCCCTGTGCGCGGCATGCACTCGCCGGCGATGGTGCAGCCGCAGAAGCCTTCGCCGCAGAGGTCGGCTTTCCGCTGGTAGTGAAACCGCCGGCAGGCGCCGGTGGTAAAGGGACGTACCGCCTGGACAATGCCGGCGACCTTGCTCAATTCCTGCAGCGCTTTCCCCCGGATGCGCGCCAGCCCTCGCTGTACGAAGAATTCGTGCACGGTACGGAGTACTCGTTTGACAGCGTCATGATCGGCGGCAAGCCGGTCTGGCATTCCATCTCGCAGTACCTGCCATCGCCGCTTGAGGTACTGCAGAATGACTGGATTCAATGGTGTGTGATGCTGCCGCGCGACGTGAGCGGCGCCGAGTTCGAGCCGATAAGAAAGGCCGCATTCGCCGGGCTAAAATCGCTGGGGATGGAAACCGGGTTAAGTCACATGGAGTGGTTCCGCCTGCGAGACGAACGCATCGCTATTTCCGAAGTTGGGGCAAGACCACCCGGCGCGCAATTCACCACATTGTTGTCGTACGCGCACGATATGAATTTTTATCGTGCCTGGCCGCAGCTGATGGTGTTTGACGATTTCGATCCACCGGAACGTCGTTATGCCTGCGGTGCTGCCTATATCCGTGGCCAGGGACGCGGCCGGGTGCGACGCATTACGGGCCTCGAGGAGGCGCAGCGACGATTTGGTTCGCTGGTCGTCGAGGCGAGGCTGCCGCACGAAGGCCAGCCACCCTCGGACAGCTACGAGGGTGACGGATTCATCATCGTTCGCGATCCGGATACCGAGGTCGTACAGCACGCGCTGCAGGAAATCGTGCGTTTGATTCGCGTCGAGCTTTCCTGATGCTGCAGCGAATTCTGTTAGGGCCGCAGCGGCCGGAGCGCAATCTGGACGACGTCTTTGCCGCTGCCTCTCTGCCGCCGGGGCCGGTCGCGGTCATATCTGCAGGCTGGCAGGAAGCGGAAGGAGACATTGATGACGTGGGCGAGGCCGTCGGGCGTCCGCTGGTCGATCTGAATCTTTATCATCGAGCCGAGGCCTTGTTCGCGGCGGAGCCCGCATTGCTGGCGGCGTATCGGGAACGCCAGGACCGGCTGAAGGATTTGCAGCGGCTCTACCGAATCAGGCTACGTCACTCAATGCTGGCGGCCCGCCTGGTAAGGCGCGCGGACGCCGCCGCAGACCTGGTTGCCACCGAACAGCGTCACGCAGTCTCCCAGCTAAGGGCGCTTGACCGGCACCACCTGAATCGTGTGCAGGCGATTCAAAGAGAATGTGACGAACGCATCCACACCCTGAATTCGTCGCTGCTGGCCGAGCACATTGCAGCGATCGAAACGGCAGCCACGGACTGCCAGACCATCCTGATCACGGGCGGCAACGTCGTCGTGTTGCTCAATCGTCTGCAGCTTTATGACATCAGTCGCCTGTTTCAAACCCGCCATATCGTCTGCTGGTCCGCGGGCGCGATGGTACTGAGCGATCTTATTGTGCTCTATCACGACCACATGCCGCAGGGCCGGCGCGATCCCGAAGTGCTTGGCGAGGGCAGCGGGGTGCTGCCGGGCTACGTGTTCCTTCCGGATGCCACGCGGCGGCTCAAAGGAAAAGATCGCGTCAGAGTCGGCGTTTTTCGCGAGCGTTTTGCTCCGGCTCGCTGCGTAACGCTGAACAGCGGCGCCGCAATTCGCTTTGCCGACCAGAAGCTCGTCGCTGCAGAAGCGGCCGGCAGTTTGATGCCGGACGGTCGCGTGGCCAGGTTGCGTGGCTCATGAATGCGGCGCTCAGAAAACTGTTCCGCAAGGGCACACCGCTGCGCGAGGATATCGAGACCTTTATTGCCAGTACCACTTTTCCGCTGGTGGACGGCAATGACATCACCTTCGTATATCGCGGCAGCGCGGAGGCTGTGTATCTGCGCTGCTGGATCGCCGGACTCAACACGGCACAGCCATTCCAGGTGCTGGCGGACTCTGAGCTGTGGGCCCTCACCATTCAGCTACCCGAATGTTCGCGCATCGAATATAAATTCGAAGTCGTTAACGATGGCGCCCATCACCTCATTCTCGACCCGCTGAACGAAGTCATCGCGCACGATCCATTCGGCGCCAACTCCGTGTGTCAGGGCGCCGGCTACGAGCGTCCCGTCTGGTCATTGCACGATCCCGAGGCGCGCAGCGGTACCCTGCAGATCGAGCGCGTGGCCAGCAAGAGTTTCGGCGAGGATAGGGACGTGCAGGTATATCTGCCCGCACGATTCCGCAAAAACCGCCGCTATCCTTTGCTCATCGTCCATGACGGAACCGACTATCTGAAGTTTGCCGATCTGAAAACAGTGCTCGACAATCTGACACACCGGCTGGAGATTCCACCAATGATCGTCGCAATGACGCAGTCGCCGGACCGCCTCAATGAATATTCGGGCGATGATCGGCATGCCGCATTCATCGCAGACGAATTGCTGCCCTACATGGACACGCATTTTCCGTTGCTGGACGAGGCGCAGGCGCGCGGGCTGATGGGCGCGAGTTTCGGCGCCGTCGCTGCACTGCATGCGGCGTGGCGCTCGCAAGACCTTTTCGGCTGCCTGTTATTGCAGTCGGGGTCCTTTGCGTTCAGTGACCTCGGGGGCCACAAACGTGGCCCGGTCTTCGACCCGGTGGTCACTTTCATGAATACTTTTCGCGAAGAGCCCGGCTGTCCGGCAGACAAGATTTATATGAGCTGCGGTATTTACGAGTCACTCATTTACGAGAATCGGTCGCTATTGCCGCGGCTGCAGGAACAGGGCATCGACGTGCGCTTCGAAGAAGCGCGCGACGCCCATAACTGGGAAAACTGGCGAGACCGCCAGCAGAACGGCCTGTCATGGCTGTTCCCGGGACCGCTGTGGATGGTGTACGAATAGGCATTTCAGGGTAGTTTAGTGAGCGGGCGCGGTTTCTGCCCGGGCAATTAAGGACGAAAGTATGGCAACCAAAACCCGCAAGATCGGACTGTCACTGGGCGCCGATATCTGCTGGCCGATCTGTTATGAAGCACTGCTACGCAAACTCGATCTGTCGATACGGATTGGCAAAGATACGATTCGTTTCGACGTGGAGCGCGTGCTTATCAAGCCATTCGATCTTCGCCAGCCCTGCGAATATGACCTGGTCATCGACCGCCTGACTCACTGGTATCACACGTCGCGAGAGTGGATCAAGACGTCGATCCTCATGAACGATCTGTACGTGTTCAATAATCCGTGGTCGCTGCAGTCCATGGAAAAGCAGACCACCTATGCGGCCATGATGCGCCTCGGTATGCCGATACCCGATACCTGGCTGATCCCACCCAAGGAATACGCGGAGTCGGCCGACCTGCAGCGGACGCTTTCCCGTTACGCCAAATTGTTCGACCTTGGCGCGATTGGCGACAAAATCGGTTACCCGCTGTATATGAAACCCTATGACGGCGGTGGCTGGGTCGGCGTCACCGGCATCGACGATCGCGAGGCACTAAACCGTGCCTACGACCAGAGTGGTACGAAAGTCATGAATCTGCAAAAAGGCGTACCGCAGCACGACGCGTTCGTGCGTTGCATTGGTCTCGGTCCGCAATGGCGCTGCGTCAACTATGATCCAGGAGCGCCGCTGCATGATCGTTACCAGATGGACATCGATTTCCTGTCGACGAGCGAGGAAAACCATCTCGCGAACCTGACGATGGTCATCAATGCGTTTTTCGGCTGGGATTTCAACTCCTGCGAATCACTGCGCAGCAATGGCATCTGGCACCCCATCGATTTCGCTAACGCCTGCCCCGATTCACAGGTCACGTCGCTGCATTTTCATTTTCCCTGGCTCATCAAGGCAAATTTGCGCTGGTCCATCTTCTGCGCTGCAACCAACCGACGCATGAAAACCAACCTCGACTGGGGTGATTACTTCCGTATCGCCGACACCAAGGGATCTTTCGAGGAAAAACTGCCCGCCTATGTCCGTCTCGCCGAGCAGCACTTTGACGCGGAGCGTTTCTATGAGTTTTGCGACAAGCATCTCAGCCACCTGGATGAAGTCGCAGACGAGTTTTTTACGACAAGCGTTGTGCGAGACGCAATCCGGGAAAAAGTTGAAGCGCTTTATCCTGAACACGAGCTTGATGAGTTTACCGATCTGTTCTGGAACCGGGTGCAGGATTCGGTGCAAAAGGAAAAGGGCAGGGGCTGATGAGCCGCAAAGATACCTTTCGCTGGTTCTCGCCGCATATAGAGCGTGATGTGCAGCTCGTCCGCTGGGGAGAGTTTGGCACGCCGGTACTGCTTTTCCCGACCGCCGGTGGCGATGCCGAAGAGATAGAGCGATTTCTGCTCATCCGCGTGCTGGAACCGCTGATCGATGCCGGTCGCATCAAGGTGTATTCAACGGACAGCGTCGCCGGCAGCGCATGGATTTCCGGAGAGCACTCCGGCGAATACTGTTCCCGGCTGCAGAGTCTTTTCGATTCGTTCATTTACAAAGAAGTTGCCCCCGCAATACGTATGGACTGCGAATCGGCGGATATCGAGATCATTGCTGCCGGTGCATCAATCGGCGCATTTAATGCAGTCGCGACCGTCTGCCGGCATCCTGACGTGTTCAAACTCGCTATTGCCATGAGCGGAACGTTCGACCTGTCGAAATATCTCGAAGGCCGATTTAATCAGGATTTCTATTTCTCTTCGCCGCTGCATTTTCTGCCGGGCCTGGATGGCGATGCATTGCGAGCATTGCAGCAGCGTCTGATTCTTTTGCCATCCGGCGAAGGCAACTATGAAGATATCGGCGAGTCATGGCGCATGGCAAAAGTACTGGGCACGAAAGCCATTCCAAACCGGGTTGATCCCTGGGGTCCCGGATACCATCACGACTGGGAAACCTGGCGCGAGATGTTGCCGAAATACCTCGCAGAGTACGCCTGAGCGGGATTTTTCGTCTGTTGGTTCGCGGCCTTGGGCCGCTCCTACACCCAATAGCTGCTGTAGGAGCGGCCCAAGGCCGCGCTCGCGTCAATTTAACTGGCAAACAGATGCAGTTCTTCGCCGACCGCGTCTGCCATCGCCAAAGTTTCTTCCAGATCTTTGTGGCGCAACATGATGAAGCCGTCTGACACCAGGGTTTTGCGCCAGTCGCGGCGTGGCGCGCCAAGCGGCAGCAGCGTATTCCACACCACGTGCTTGCCAAAGCGTCGTTGCAGTTCGTCCACGCCGTCGATACGGGTAATTCTGCCGACGCCGCGCGCCCGCTTGAAAATCATCGCGACGTTGTAGCGTCGCTTGATGTTGGCATCAATCCGTCCCTCGGTCACCGCCTGGCCCCATGCCCGGAAAACGTCGAAGTCGCAGGCGAACTTCATCTGATCCACCTGGTGGGCGCCGGGTGGCCGGGCACCGATCTCACCGAAAATCACTTCGCCGTCTGCTTTGCGGTACCACTCCATATGGGTGAAACCGGTATCAAATTCCAATGCCGCGATAACGTCGCGGCCCATTTGTATGCCGCCTGCCAGGTCCTGCTGTGCTACGTCTCTAAGCGCAATGACCTGCGGGCTGATCCATTCGTTGCTGCGGGCGATCAGCGGCCGGGGCCGGTACCACGCCACATTGAAGTAGGCGATGCGCCCGCTGATCGTGATGGTGTCGAAAGTGAATTCTTCGCCGTCTATGAACTCCTCTACACTCACGGTCGTCACATGACGCAACAGCGGCAATACCGCGCGCAGTTCGTCCCGGCTTTCAACCCGGTAGGTATCCGCCGAGCCGGCGCCTGCAATGGGTTTCAGAATCACCGGAAAGCCGATGGTCTGGGCGGCGTCCCAGCAATCCGCCGCGGTATCCACGGCGATGTGTCGCGGCGTACGAATACCGGCTGCATCCAGCGCCACTTTCATCGCTTCCTTATCACGAAAGCGATTGGCCTGCACTTCCGTCAGTCCGGCGACGCCGAAGTGCTGACGTAAGGCAGCTGCCAGCATGATGCCCGGTTCCCACAGGCACTCGATGCGGTCAATGTTTTTTCCCTTTAGGGCACGATGCAGCGCCTGAATAACTTCTTCGGTCTGCCACAGCGAGGCCACCTGCACATAGTCATGCAGAGAACGACGCACCAGATCCGGCAGTGCCGATGTGCCCTGGTCACCTACGCCGATGACATGGGCACCGCATTCGGCAAGGCCGCGGGTGAATTCCGGCATATCGGCAGGATAGCCCGGCGAGATGATGAGAATGTTCATGAATTCATGGCTTTATTGGAGTTTTGCCGTGGAACGGGGGCCAGACGCGTTAGAATAGCATTTAAAATACCCATGACCTGAGCCCGCCTTGCCCACCAGCAATCCCCTGAAAATCTGCGTTGCCACGTCCGAGCTGACGCCGCTCGCCAAGACCGGCGGGCTCGCAGACGTCAGCGCGGCGCTGTCCGCCTACCTGCACCAGGCAGGACATGACGTGCGGGTGCTGATGCCATTTTATTCGTCCATCAATGTAAGCGGGCTTGCCATCACACCGGTTGATTATCTGCAGAACATACCGATCACAATCGGTTCGCGGCACGGTCATTTTTCAATCGACACGACGGTGTTGCCAGGCAGCGGCCTGCCGCTGTACCTGCTGCGCTGTCCTGACCTTTACCATCGGGAGCGTCTCTATACGCAGGACGATGATGAACAGCGTCGATTCATCCTGCTGGCAAGGGCGGCTATCGAGATGTGTCAGCACATGGGTTTTGCGCCGGATATATTCCACTGCAATGACTGGCACACGGCATTGATCCCACTGTATTTAAAGACGGTTTATGCCTGGGACAGCCTGTTTGCCCGGACAAAGTCGTTGCTGACGATCCACAATATCGGTTACCAGGGAATATTCGACGCCGGCATCATTGGCGACCTGGGCTTAAGCGGCGCAGGCCATGAGTTGCATCAGGAAGATCTTGCGGCAGGCATGATCAATTTTCTAAAAACGGGAGTACTGCACGCGCACCATGTGTCTACCGTCAGCCCGACTTACGCGCGCGAAATTCAGGGCGATGAGTACGGCATGGGGCTGCAGGCACTGCTCCGGGCCCGTAACAGCACGCTAAGCGGCATCCTGAACGGCATCGACGACCAGGAATGGAACCCGGCCACTGACCCGCTGATTTCTGCCAACTACACGGCACAGAAAATGGCCGGTAAGAAAGTCTGCAAGAAAGCCCTGCTGGACGAATTGGGTCTCGACGGCAGTACAGAGCGACCGGTAGTCGGCATCATTACCCGGCTGACCGGCCATAAAGGCATCAATCTCATGCAGAAAACGCTGCCCCGGCTCATGCAGAAGCGAGACTTTTCGCTGGCGGTACTCGGCAGCGGCGAATACCGCTACGAGAACTTTTTCTCGTCACTGGAGCAGGCTTACCGCGACCGCGTATGCTTTTATCGCGGCTACAATGAAAGGCTTGCGCACTGGATAGAAGCGGGCAGCGATATTTTCCTGATGCCATCGCGCTACGAGCCCTGCGGGCTGAACCAGATGTACAGTCTCAAGTACGGTACCGTCCCCATCGTCCGCGAAACCGGCGGGCTGGCAGACTCTGTGGCGCTCGTCGATCCGGACGCGGGCACCGGTACCGGCATCGTTTTTCGGGACTATAACGACGCCGCGCTTGGCTGGGCGATCGAATCTGCGCTGTCGCTGTACGAACGGAAGCCGTTGTGGAAAAAGATTGTCCGGAACGGGATGGCGATGGACTTTTCCTGGAAGCGCCAGGGTCAGGAATACGAGAATCTGTTCCGTGCCATGGGGAACTACGCATGAACATCATTTTTATCGAGCCGTCGTTTCCGTACAATCAGCGCGAATTCGTTCGCGCGCTGCATGCCGTTGGCGCAAACGTTATCGGCATCGGTGAACGCCCCGCTACCCACCTGAGCGCTGAGCTCAAACACTGGCTCGGCGACTATGTGCAGGTCAGCTCTGTGGTCAACGAACGTGCGTTGCTGGACGCCGTCCGCGCGGTGCAGCGGCATGTCTGGGTAGATCGGCTGGAAGCGACTGTCGAGGCGCATATCATGGCGGCTGCCGAAGTGCGAACGACCGCCGGCATCCCTGGCACGTCGGTGCAAACTGCCTATTTGTGCCGCGACAAACCGGCTATGAAAGAGATTCTGCGCAAAGCTGGTGTTCCTTGCGCGCAGTCGATGCGGGCCGGGTCACCCCAGGATGCACGCGATTTCGCCGCTGAAGTCGGCTTCCCGCTGATCATGAAGCCGCCGGACGGTGCCGGAGCGTCGGCGACCTATCGCGCCGGCGACCTTCAGGAACTCGAGGACGTCATCCGCGGATCGGGACTCGCCGATGGCCGGGTAATGGCGGTAGAAGAATTCATCGAAGGCCATGAAGGCTATCTCGACACGCTTTCCATCGATGGCGACGTTAGCCACGAGTTCATCACCCATTACTATCCGAACGTCTTGCAGGCCATGCGCGAACGCTGGATTTCGCCACAAATGGTGACGACGAACCGGCTTGCTGCAGAAGGTTATGCCGACGTCCGGGAGATGGCACGCAAGGTCATCCGGGTTCTCGGTATCGGTACGTCTGCTACGCACATGGAGTGGTTTGCCGGACCCAAAGGACTGCGTTTTTCGGAGATTGGCTGCCGCCCTCCGGGCGTGGGGCAGTGGGATGTTTACAATTGCGCAAACGACTTCGATCTTTATTTCGAATGGGCGCACGCATTGAAATTTGGCAAGACACATACGCAACCCTCACGGCGCTTTGCGGCAGGCATGATCGCCTTGCGTCCCGAGCGCGACGGCCGCATCAGCGGCTATTCCGGCGTCGATGAAATTTGCGGCCGCTTCGGTGATTGTATGGTCGCCGCCCACTTTCCCGACCCTGGCACGCCTACCCAGCCGGTGGAGGGCGGGTACATGGCGAATGCCTGGATTCGCCTGCGGCATCCGGACTACGACGCCCTCAGAAATATCATGGACACGGTTGGCAAAACCATCAAAGTCCATGCCGCGTAGCAATATCCGGTGACACCTTCGGAACAAACCGATCTGGCTCGGCTGCTGGCAGCACGTCATCACGATCCCTTTGTGGTACTGGGCAGGCATCAAGCCGACGGAACGGACATCGTGCGCACCTTGCAGCCTCGCTGCCGGGCGGTGTTTCTTGAGTCACGTGATCGGCCCATGCAGCGTGCCGACAACAGTGATCTTTTCTCGCTTGGCGGAGATTTCGCCGAACTGCCGCCGCACTACCGGCTCATTGTCGAAGGCGACGATGGTCAGACTTACGAGCGGCACGATCCTTACACATTCCTGCCGGTCATAGATACGGCCGAACTGGCCGCGTTCAACGCCGGCACACACCGGGCAGCGCAGCAAATGCTGGGCGCCAATGTTCGCGTCATTGACGGCATTCGCGGCACCCTGTTTGCAGTGTGGGCGCCTAACGCGGTGCGAGTGAGTGTCGTCGGCGCATTCAACAGCTGGGACGGGCGCGCCAATCCCATGCGTGTGCGTGGCGACAGCGGGGTATGGGAACTGTTCATGCCGGATGTTCTGGACGGGCCCTACAAGTTCGAGATCTGCCAGCGTGAAACCGGCAATGTTGTTCTAAAATCTGATCCCTACGCCCGCCGCAGCGAACTTCGTCCGGACACAGCCAGTCTCATCGAAGCCGAAAGTGACTATCGCTGGAGCGATGACGCCTGGCGCGACGAGCGTCGACGTTCAGACTGGCAGGCCGAAGCACTATCCGTCTTCGAAGTGCATCTCGGTTCCTGGCGTCGCAACGTCGATGGCACGTTCATGAATTACCGCACGCTTGCGAAAGAACTCGCATCCTATGTCCGTGCGCTGGGATTCACGCATATCGAACTGATGCCCGTCAGCGAACACCCGCTGGATGAATCCTGGGGCTACCAGACGACAGGCTACTTTTCCCCTACCAGCCGCTTTGGTACGCCGGACGATCTGCGTTTTTTTGTGGATCATTGCCATCAGCAGAATTTAGGCGTCATTCTCGACTGGGTTCCGGCGCACTTTCCGCGTGATGCACATGCGCTGGCAAACTTCGATGGCACCAGTCTGTACGAGTATCATGATCCAAAAAAAGCAGAGCATCGGGACTGGGGGACACTGGTATTCAATTACGAACGTGACGAGGTCAGGAGTTTTCTCATCTCGAGTGCGCTCTATTGGCTGCGTGAGTTTCATATTGACGGCATGCGCGTCGATGCGGTCGCATCGATGCTGTACCTGAATTTTTCCCGGCAGGCTGAGGATTGGCAACCCAATCGCTACGGCGGCCATCAGAATCTTGAGGCCGTCGACTTTCTCACCGCTTTGAATACCGCAATACGCGAGGTGTGCCCTGAAGTTTTGATGATCGCTGAAGAGTCTACTGACTGGCATGGTGTCACGAATCCGGTCGCGGACGGCGGCCTGGGTTTTCATATGAAATGGAACATGGGATGGATGCACGACACCCTCAATTATTTCAGCAAGGATCCGATTCATCGTAACCATCACCAGGACTGGCTGACCTTCGCGCCCAGCTACGCGTTCAATGAAAAATTCATGCTGCCTTTGTCACACGACGAGGTCGTGCACCTGAAGCGCTCGCTGGCTGGCAAGATGCCGGGGGATGAATGGCAGCAACTTGCAAACCTGCGTCTGCTGTACACCTATCAGTGGTGCTTTCCGGGCAAGAAACTGTTGTTCATGGGGGGTGAATTCGCGCAAACCCGGGAATGGGACGCCAACGCTACTGTGCAGTGGGAGCGTCTCGGACAGCAGGGTCCGGCGGGGGTCAGCAGCCTGCTGACAGACCTAAATGAGCTGCAAAAGAAGCTGCCAGCGCTTTCAGCCTGGGATTTCGATGCGCGCGGCTTCGAATGGATCGACGGTGATGACCGCGATGGTTCCGTCATCGCTTTCCTGCGGCATGCGCCAGCGCAGTCCGTCGTTGTCGTCCTGAATTTCACTCCCCTGGTCCGCGAGGCGTATCGGATAGGGGTGCCGGCCGCTGGACAGTATGTTGAAGTTCTGAACTCGGACGACGAACGCTACGATGGCAGCAATGTGCGAAATGCCAGCTCCGTCGTTAGTGAGGCCGTTGCCTGGCACGGACGCGAACACAGCATTCTGCTAACGCTGCCGCCGCTCGCGGGCCTCGTGATCATCGCGTCATGAGCTTGGCAGGAACGCCACATCCAGGTGCCGGACAGTGATTGATGAAATAGAAGCGTTCGGGGCATTGAAGTCACGGCTGACGCGTATCTGGGCCGAGTTGCAGACAGATTCAGATTACGAGCACACGTCGCTGATCGTGCCATCGCTGAGCGTCAACCAGGAGGAACTTGCGAAAGTCACGGGCGCGTCGTTTTACGAGGAACGGCTGCTGTTCGCCCTGATTCGACTCAGAAACCCGAATGCTCGGGTTATCTACGTCACCAGCCAGCCGGTCCACCCGGATGTTGTCGACTACTACCTGCAACTGCTGGAGGGCGTCACCGTCAACCATGCGAGGCAACGCCTGCAGATGGTGTCCGTACACGACGCGAGCGCCAGACCGCTGACCGAGAAAATTCTCGAACGCCCGCGGCTGCTGACCCGATTGCGGAGCCTGATCGGTGATCCGGAACGTGCTTACCTCACGTGCTACAACTCCACCGTGCTGGAGCGCAGGCTGGCAGTCTCGCTTGGCATCCCGCTGAACGGTGTGGATCCGGAACTGCTGCATTACGGCACGAAGTCGGGCAGCCGTGAAATATTTGCGGCAACGGAGGTTTGCCATCCCAAAGGTTATGAAAATCTCAAGAGCGAAGATGACGTCAGCGATGCATTAATCAGGCTGGCGACCGCGCGACCGGAGATCGCGCGTGCAGTGGTCAAACTCAACGAGGGTTTTTCGGGCGAAGGGAACGGCGTGTTCACGTATCCGGCGGCGAAAACTGATGACGCCGCGATCAGAAAAGCACTGCGTGCAATGCAGTGGTCGTCCGGCTCGGAAAGGTACGCAGCGTTTATGCGTAAATTCAGTGCGATGGGCGGAATTGTCGAAGAGATGATTGATGCTGAGGAGATCCGTTCGCCCAGCGTGCAGATGCGCATTTATCCGAACGGCGGGAGCGCCGTCGTCTCCAGCCATGAGCAGGTTCTTGGTGGATCGACCGGCCAGGTCTACCTGGGCTGCAGATTTCCGGCCAGCAACGAATATCGATGCCTCCTGCAGGACGAGGCGGACAAGATCGGCAATGCGTTGAGCGAGAAGGGCGTCATTGGCCGCTTTGGCATCGACTTCCTCGTCAGCCGCAAGCGCGGGGGAGTATGGCAATCGCATGCCATTGAAATCAATCTGCGCATGGGCGGGACAACGCCGCCGTTCCATGCGCTGGAATTCCTGACCGGTGGACAACTTGACCGGTCGAGCGGCCTTTTTATGGCCGATGAAGGGCAGACCAAATACTACAGCGCCACCGACAATCTGAAATCACCGGCGTACCGGGGACTGTTGCCCGAAGATCTCTTCCACATTATCAGCAGGCACGGAATTGGCTACCGTCACGCGACCGGCACTGGCACCCTGTTTTACATGATTGGCGCGCTCTCGCAGTACGGCAAACTCGGCATGACCTGCATCGGCAACAGTGCTTCGGAAGCGCAGGAACTGTTCGAGAAAACCGTAGCGCTGCTTGATGACCAGACCGATGGCACGAAGCACGGAGAAGCCGCTTCAATTTTCGATCGTTATCTGACGATGGAATAACGCTTCGTCGGGACCGGTATTAAAATGTCCACAGAACGCCCAGCGACGGAATCAGCGGCAGCCACGCGCTCTCGTTCTTGTGCAAGGTCACCGGGCCGCCGGGGTCACCCATCACGGTGTACTGTGCGCAGCAGGTATTTTGACGGTTATACAAGTTGTTCACCTCCAGAAAAGCGCTGAGTTCGCCGCGGGCAACATTAATCGAGCGGCTGATTCTGAGATCGACAGCGTTATAAACGGCATGCCGGCGCTCGTTACGTGCCGTCGTGCTGAGTTGCAGCGGGTTCTGCGAAGCGATGAAGAGTTCCGTCTCAGGCCAGCCGGAATGCAGGGTCCCCGCCGCACTGAAGCTCCACTTTCTCCAGTCGAAAGAGACGCCGCCTTTAAGACTGTGACGCTGATCCCAGCTTCTGGGCACCTTGCCGCCCAGCACATCGCTGCTTTCGGACCACGCATAGTTGAGCCACCAGGCCGCATGCTCGCTGTCGAATTCACCGTTAATCGTGACCTCCAGGCCGCGTGACAAAGCATGACCGGCATTGACGCCGATACGATCTATCTGCAGCTCGGGAATGATGACCAGTGGATCGAACAGGTTCTCGTAACGCGTCATCAATGAACGGTAGGTCTTTTCATACACTTCGATCCTGAGCTCCGTCGCAGCCGTCAACTGGTGTGCAAGGCTGGCAACAATATGTCGGGCCCGTTGCGCCGGGTTGAAACTGAAGATGCCGTCCTCGATTTGCAGTTCATTGATTTCCTGCGCCTGGTAGTAGTGACCAAAGCCCAGCCTGATCTCTGTGTCATCAGACAGGAAATATAACAAGCTGACACGCGGACTGAACTGGTCGTCATTGGCTGCGGTCGTGTAGGTCTGCTGATCCCAGCGGAAGCCTGCTTCAAGGACCAGTCTGTCATGCAGTCGCCACCGCGAATCTACATAGGCCGCATACTGGCCGCCCCTTGGTGAAAGAACGGCCATGCGATCGCGCTGCGGCAGGTTGTCCAGAATGCTGTCGTAAGGTGACGCGATGGTCAGCTGCGAGGCGTACTGGTAGTCCGCCTCCAGTCGTCGGATATCGAAACCCGCACGCAGTGACCAGTGATTGAACAGCCGGAGCTGCCAGTCCTGGGTCAGTGAGAGAGCCAGGAACTCGCGGCTGTCACTCACCGCACCTGCGATGACGTCCTGAACGTTCGCCACGCCTGTGCGTGCATTATCGATGCTGGTCGCGGACAGAATGCTGGTGCTCGAGACACTGTCGGTCCAGTCGGTCTCTGCTTTCAGCCAGCCTACCCGATTGCGGTAGCGCGCATTCGCCTGCTCGGAGCGATCGACCTGTGCCAGCGAAATCTTGTCATAGGAAAGAATGCTGTTGAGACCGAGGCGGGTGCGATCGCTCCACTGCCAGCCGAGGTGTAAAAACGCATCCTGGTAGCGTGGCGATCCGTACTCGGGATTAACAGCATCGGCCAGCAAATCCAGATTCCCCCGCCGCAGAGAAAGCAGCCAGTCGCCGTCATCGTTGCCGCCGAATCGGCCCATAGACAACACGGCCGTATTAAAAAAACTCAAGGCCAGCTCAGTTTGCCGGGCTGCGGCCGGTTCACGAAGGTGAATCTCCACGACGCCGCTCATGCGGTCGCCATAGCGGACCGGATAGCCGGCGCTGTAAAAATCAATGCCTGCAACGACACTCTGATCGACGATCGTCGAGAACGTGTGGAAGTCCTTAAGGTGGTAGGGCTCGTAAAGTCGCAGGCCGTCGAACAGAAACAACTGTTCGTTTTGCTGGCCACCGCGAATATGACTGCGTGTCGATACGCCGCCGCCAGACGTGCCCGGAAGCCGCGCCACGGCGCGCACCGTGTCGTCGCCGAGATCCGGCAGTCGCGTGGTGACTTCGCGATCCAGGGAGGTATGGGTCGCGGTATTGGCGTAATGCAGTCGATACAGGCTGGACGTGACGACCAGTTCCGGCAGCGGTTCGGCTGCCAGCGAGGAGGCGGGCGCACCGGCCTTCGCAGCACCGTCGGCAATCACTGTGTCGCTATCAAGGCGGACAATCAGCAGACGGCCGCCTGGACCATCCATTGCTTGGAGCGGGAAAGGCGCCAGCACCGCCTGCAACGCTGCCAGCGTGGCCGGCGCTGGTGGCTCTGTCTGCACCACATAGTCTGGACCGACGAGGTCGCTGCTGAAAATAACGGGCAGATCATTTGCCGACAGCCAGCGAAGATACTCTACCAGCGGCTTGCCTAGCCATGGCGGCTCGGCGGCCTGCCCGGGCTGGCAAATGAGCAATGCCGCCAGGAGCATGCCGGTGAGAAAGGACACTTTCATTGAGAAAGTGTAGTGCATCACTCCAGGTCAGGCCATCAGCCAGCGAAGTGACTGCGCGCGCTGCCCGCGGACGGTTTCAGACCGGGCGTGAGCTAAAATCGCGCGAATCGTTACTCAAGAATCGTGATGCTTTTGGCATCGACCTGATACCTGAAGCGGGTAGTAGCGAGCACGGACGATATCGCCTCTGTCGGCGTAACGTCCGCGATGGAGCCATATAGCTTTGCGTTCATCGCCGCTATACGCAGCTCGTCATTGGCAAAATTAAGCTCGCGACCCGTTTCGCGGGCGGCCCACTTGAGGAAATCCATTACCGACCGATCTGTAATATCGAAGCCAGGCGCGAGCTCGCTAGCCCAATCCCAGCTTTCGTCGTAAGGTAAAACGGCGGCACGCTGCGGTCCGCCGTCTGCCGCGAAAACAAGTTTTTGCCCCGCATTGGCGCTGTGAATCGTGTCGTTCGCCGCGATGTCTACGCGACCTTCCCGAACCGCGACAGACAGTCTGTCATCAACATAGGCAAGCGAGAATTGCGTGCCGATATCGGTCGCGGATCCTGCTTCGGTATGCACAGTGAGATGCTGCTGGCGATAAATGCGATCACCCGTATCCGCATAAATCAGTCCGTGAAGCAGGGTCAGTTCGTCCGCTGTGTCGAAACGCAGCGAAGCGTCAGCGGCGATACGCAGAGAAATGTCGCCCGGGAGCATCACACTCATGCCTTCTGTGCCGGCAGTTTGCAGCACGTCTCCTGCATAGACTGCGTCTCCTTCAGAGTAGCGATTGCCTGCGCCTGTCACGTATGCGATCTCGCCGACTTTGGCTGCAGGAGCTGGCGCTTGCTGCGTGCCGATATTGATTGCAATGACCAGCGATGCAGCTAGCGCGAGAGGTAGCGCCCATCGATAGGCTGTCCGTGTTCGTGTCGACTGCAGCCAGGCACGCTGCACTTCTCTGTGCACACGTTGTTGCCGCTCCGCAGGAATATCGGCTCTGGGTCCGGCGAGGCTCATGAGTCTCGCAACGGTATCGTCCGTATGCCGTTCGTCCAACTTATTGTCGTTATCTCTGTCGTCGTTATTCATCTCTGTTTCCGCCTCTAGATAAGGCCATTAGTCCAGCAGCATGCCTGGATCGAAATCCCAAAGTGATCGAAAGCCTTCCTTGAAGGCCGCTCGCGCGCGGCTCAACAGCGACTCTGCTGCTTTGCTACTGATATGCATCTGTTCTCCAATCTCACCCACCGTACAGCCGCGGATGTATTTCAGTTCAAGTGCCGTGGCATAGTTCGCTGGTAAGTATTCAAGCGTCAGTCGCACGAATCTCGCGAGCTCCTGATCGCTTCGTTCGCTGTCCGGCTTGTCCGCGTCGACGGACATGCTTTCAAGTGCCGCCCTGACCGCAGGATGATCTTCGAGGAACACGGTTTTTACTTCCTGCAGTCCCTTGCGCCGATAGACCACCGCAATTTCATTGCGGCAGATCTGGCACAGCCAGGTGAACAACAGCGCCTCGCCACGAAACTTGTGCATTTTCTTCATGACTTTACACATGGTCTGCTGAACGATTTCTTCTGCGAAATCAGCATTGCCGGATACTCGCGCCAGCGTAAATCGAAAAAGGCGCGGAAAGTATTCGCGAAAGAATTCCTCAAACGCTGCCGCGTCGCCACTGGCCACTCTTTTGGCCAGCGTTCGATCTGCTTGAATTTGTGACAAACCGGACATCAATTAGTCGTCGCCTCCCGGCAATCGATATAAGGACTGATCGTAGGCCATTGACGACCACGCGGCGTGTGCCAGCGCCAGTTTTTCCAGGTCGGCATCGACGGCAGGCCTGGATTCAAGCCGTCCGTTGACGTGATGGAACTGCTGCATCGGAAGATCTTTCTGCATGATGGCCACGCGATCGCCGTCCATGTAAGCCTGGGTGGCATTAAACTGCATGATAGCGCGCCCCGGACTCTTCTGTGCCTGGGCAAGGGTCAGATCGCGCCCGATCATGGGATGTTCGCAGCCAACGCCGATCAGTGATAGCAAGGTCGGCGCAAGATCTATCTGGCTGGCGACCGGCACGAACGTTGCGGGACTGATAGAGCCGCCAACGATGACGCCCGGAATGTGAAAACGTTCCACTGGCAGGAGTTCTGCGCCGTATACGCGTGAGTTGTGATCTGCAACGATCAGGAAAACGGTGTCATCCCAATAGCTGCTTTGCTTTGCCTTGGCGATGAATTCTCCCAGTGCGTAATCCGCATATTTGACTGCATTGTTGACCGTGTTCTTCTCCGCATCATGGAGCTCGATTCTTCCGTCCGGAAATTCGAACGGCGAATGATTCGATGAACTGAAGATGAGACTGAAAAACGGCTGGTCGCCGGCAGCGCTGAATTCCTCGTGCGCCCGGTTGAACAGGTCCTCGTCGGAGACTCCCCACGATCCGGTAAATACCGGGTGTTCATAGTCTTTTTCGTCGATAACCCGGTCAAAGCCGTTACCCATGAAGAAGCGGCGCATGTTGTCGAACTGTGCTTCTCCGCCGTAGATGAAGCTCGTCGTGTAGCCATTTCTTGCCAGGAGTGAGGCAAGCGTGAAGAAGCCGCGCTGAGATTTCGGCAGTTTGACGACGCTTCGTGCGGGTGTCGGCGTGAAGCCGCTGACAATGGCTTCCAGACCGCGAACCGATCGCGTGCCGGTCGCATACAGGTTCGCAAACCAGATGCCTTCTGTCGAAAGACGGTCGATATTCGGCGTCAGGTCGAGACCGCCGAGAGAGCCAACGAATTCCGCGCCTAGAGATTCCTCGATAATGATGACGAGATTCTTGCGCTCGGCAAGCGGCACCACGGTTTCCTGACGATGCAAGGTCGGGATGTTGTCTGAGCGAAATGCACCGTCCTGCAGGTACATGGCAGCGCGCACCGAAGCGATTGCCTCGGCATCGCTGATGGGTGCATAACGGAAACCACCCGCTTCCTCATGCCGGGTCTCATAAACAGCGTAGCCCAGGTTATAAAGTGAGCTCAGTGACAGCTCGTTGACCAGCGGATCCTTCGACAATGCAACGGTGCTCGGATTGACCGGCCGGTGGTCCGTTGTCGAGCGTATCATCGCGAAGCAAAGTATCAGCAGAAGCGGTGATACGAGCAGCGCTGGAACAACACCTGTTGGCACGATGGCATGCGTAAGGCGGCCAATCTGGCGCGCGTTGGTCCAGGTGAATGCGCTAACGATAAGCATCGCGAAAACAATGGGTACTTTGTAAGCGGCCCACAGGGTTGCACCGACTTCGCGTGGATGATTGAGGTATTCCAGAAACAGAATGTTCGGCCGGCCATCAAACTGATCGACGAAAGACGGTGTGCTGCATTCCATGAACAGCACGACCATAAGGGCAATCGGCAGGCTTGTGCGAAGCAAACCGCGCCATGCGGGGACCGTGAAGCGTGTCGCTGCCAGAAAAGGAAACAACAGCACTGGCACTGCAAGCATGAGGCCCAGCAGGACGAGGTCGAAGCGCAGTCCCTGTATGAACACGTTGGCGAGCATGTCGGCACTGGTGACACGGTCCCATTGCCACAGCACGAAAACGCTGCGACATATCGTCAGCGTCAGAAGCATACGCCACGCAAACGACAGCAGCGGTCGCAGGGCGGCTGTCAGTCTGTGCTGTACGGTGAGGTCATTGGGCATTTGCAAGTAGCTCCGGGCTAATCGATGGCAGGTTGGCTTAAAAGCTTTTTCGGGTTTCAATCAGAAATTGCAGGCTGTCGATGTCCCGATCGCCGTCCAGGGGAAATGCGAGATCAATGTGCGTCATGCGTCCCTGACCGGAGCGCGTGTTTCCGAGGCGAAGGCCAACACCAATATCTTTGAGGACCGTGTCGTCAGAATCTGCAGCGAAACGATTTCCCCAGGTCTTGCCAGCATCGAAGAACACGGCGCCCCCGACATGTACCAGTCGAAACGGGTACCAGTCAGTAAAGAATCGTTGCTCCAGCGACAACAAGGCACTTCGGTTTCCTGACAGGTAGCGCAGCGGATAACCACGCAGACCTGTATCGCCGCCAAGCAGGATCTGCTGATCAGCATCAAGCTCCTGACCGAAAGTGCCGCGCAGGCTGGCATAGAAAAGGCGTTTGTCAGATTGGCGGCGGAAGTACTCTGCGCTGGCGTCGAAGCGGAAATTGGCCAGGCCGCTGTCCTCTACACGAGTATTCAATTCGCTGGCCAGAATGAGAGATTGCGTGTCGCTGTTGCCGAATCCCGTCTGGCCGTTAAGGGCAATCATCCATGCATCCTGCGAGGAGCCGAATCCGGCATTTGCATAGCCCACGCGGCCGGTCAGGCGCGTACCCAGGAAACGGTCTTCCGTACGACTGATCTGGTTGACGTTGACGGTTTTTTCAAACCGATCCTCGACGTACTCGAGGCCGACGAAAGGGTAGGCAAATTTTCTGTCGGCCGGAACGATTGAAAATTGCAATGTGTCGCCGGGAACGGCTTCGAAGCGATGATCTTCATAGGCCAGCCCAGCAGACAGGCGAGTCGTACTGCCGCCAAAAAGACCGCGCGACCAGCCGCTGAAAACTTCCGCCTTTTGCGCGCGGTGGCGAAACTGACCCGCCTTCAGGCCCCGGTCATAGAGGGTTTCAATTTCATCGTTGTCAAAAAACAGAACACCATGCGCGTCGCGACTATCCAGCGAATAAAAGGGCTTGTGCAGGTCGATAAGTTGCGTGTGCCCGTCACTGTTATCGCCGTACACCGCGTGCACGCTGTACCAGCTATTGCCGATATTCCTGTCGACGTACTTGAGCAGGCGCGACTCACGATCGACCGTCGATTTGTACAGTGCTTCTACTTCAATGCCCGAGCCGAACAAATTCATCTCTTTCACGCCGACGCCGGTATTGTTCTCGCCGCCGGATCGAGACAGGGAAATTTTCGGGATCAAGGTCCACACGTCGCTTGTTTCAATGTTGACGTCGACCAGGCCGCTTTCGCGCGGGGTAGTTGTGATACTCGCGTCCTGCAGATAGCGATTGCTGCGCAGGATGCGTTCCGACTCGTCAAGTTCCGATTTTGAAACCCGCTCTCCTTCTGCAAACAGCAGCTGTTGCATAATCACGTCTTCGCGTGTTCTGAAGTGCAGCCGGTTCGCCAGCCTGAAAAGCGCGCGATTTTCCTCGGCAATATCCAGATTGAAGATGTTGCCATTGGAGAGCTGTATCGAGCCCACCACAGCGAAAGGCGGCATAGCTGAGCCGCCCTGCTCAGAAGGGCGGGACAGTTCAGATGCTGGCGATACTTCCGGCTCGCCGGCAATGGCTGGCTGTATCATTGCCGCCGGAACGAGCATCAGGATTGCCTGCAGGCGGACCTGTACCGGTGAAAGATTCGTGCTGAAAAGTGCCATCTGCCGCCTGCCCCGCCTGTCTCCAGGACGAGAAACGCTGTTATCGATGGCAAGTTAGACGTCGCTTAGTCAGGAATCCTTCGCGGCGGGGACAGGGTTTTTGACAACGGTAGTTGCCAGACAGCGGCGGCTGGCGCTAGGGCAGGGCGCCGTTGGTGATCCAGTTACGGATCTCAGGAACATAAGTCGGGTCGAGAGCGGGGCGCGTCGGGGGCGGCATCATGGTGCCGGTAATGCCCGCGGCGCCTTCGAGCTTCATGATCAGATAACTGTTGTCCGGGTCATTGGCGGCGACGCGCAGGATTGCCGCCTGCTGTGTGCTCGCCACCCCGACGAGCTGGGCGTAGCTCGTTGCTTCGCTGCTGAGGTCAAGATTCGCCGCCGGCATCGCCCCCGTATGGCAGGTTGAGGTTGCGCAGGAGGGAGTAAATACGACAGCCTGGATCTGTGCCAAGGTAGGGCCGATGACCACCGGGGTGGTGATGGAAAAGAGTGCCACGAAGGTCCCGCCGGCAGTGCCGTTGCCAGACGGAAACGCGCCTGAGAATTCACCGTCGAGGGCATTGCTGTCCAGATCCATGATCATTGAGGCACCGGCGCCCAGCAGGGAAATTCGATAAGTGTCGTCATTCAGCGTGACGCCGTTCAGATCCATCACCGCACTTTGCGGATTCATGGCTGGAACAGTGACCGACGTCGGTGTGATCTGAATTTCATTGCCGTCGGCAAACGTGCCGTCGCCGCCGCTGCCTTCGAGGGTAAAAGTTATTGTGTTGACGGTGGATGCATCCAGGTCCCGGTCGAACCCGGCAACGATTTGCGTCGGCCCGGCTTGCAGATCCGTTCCTGGCATGGGTGAAAGCGACGATACCCGTACAGGCGCCTGGACGACGACACGATCATCCATGGCACCATCCGTTATCCACTGGCGAATGATATTGATGTGCGCCTGCGGTAGTGCGCCTGCCGGCGGCATTTGTCCGCCGCTGATACCGGCGGCCCCTTCCAGTTTCTGAATGAGGTAACTGTTATCAGCATCATTGGCAGCGACGCGGAGAATGCCCGCATTCTGGCTGCTGGGGATACCGACGAGCTCCGCGTAGCTGCTTGCCGCATCCAGATTCAGGCCGGCCGCCGCTGTGCCACTGTCATGGCAATTCGACGTCGCGCAGGTCGGTGTGAAAA
>JBBKWC010000005.1:0-188885 GCA_037968735.1 Woeseiaceae bacterium
AGCACTCCGACGCAAGTGATATTCGCTGATGCCCGAGGCCCGGGATACGCTTGTGTACCTGTTTCCAGCATATTCACAAACTGGTGCGCCAGATGCGGGTGAGACCCGCCGTGCCCGCCGCCCTGCGTGAATGACAGATGCTCTTCATCATCTTTGTTGTAAACACCGGCTTGAGTGAATGGCGCGATCGCATCGGGCAGTAAGTGCGCGTAATCCGGGCAGGCTACACGCTCTGGAATTTCCTCTTCTGGCTTGCCCGCCGTATGCACGACGAGTTCTTCACCTTCAATTAAAGGCCACTCCACCGATTTCTTGGAGGCATAAACTTCAAATCCCTCGCGATACTGCCGCGCGGTATCGAACAAAGACCGGTATACATGCCCGACAACATCTGAATTCGCCAATTTGATATGGCAAGACTCAATCGCAAATGGCGAGCCGTAGTGCTCTTGCAATTCAGGTCTGATACGTCCCGAACCCAAACAGGAAACAGACAACGCATCTTTTTGGACGATCCCGAGAATCGGCCCAACGCAGTGCGTTGCGTAATGCATCGGAGGCAGACCCGGCCAGTAATCCGGCCAGCCTTCCATGTCCTGCTGATGTGATGCTTTGAGAAATTGAATATCGCCAAGTTCACCCGTGTCGAAGAGCTCTTTCATGAAAAGATATTCACGGGAGTACACCACTGTCTCCATCATCATGTACTTGAGACCCGACGATTCACAGAGACGCACTATCTCTTCGCACTCTTCAACCGTCGTTGCCATCGGCACGGTACAAGCAACGTGCTTTCCTGCTTTCAGGGCTTGAATCGTCTGCTGACCGTGCATCGGAATGGGCGTGTTGATGTGCACGGCATCAATATCAGGGTCGGCCAACATGTCGTCATAGCTGGTGTAGCGTTTCGGAATTGAATATCGATTCGCAACTTCATCAAGCGATGCCTGCGATCGTTGGCACACGGCAACCAGCTCTGCAGACGGATGCGCCTGGTAGATCGGGATGAATTCCGCGCCAAAGCCCAGACCAACAATTCCAATTCTGATAGTCAATGCTTCCCCCCTCGGTCGGAGATTTTTTATTCAGACGAATGTCTACGCAATTTTCTCGGACGAGTAATACCCACCGACATCGACGTGCCGGTGGGTACCCAGATACCCGCTTCTGGTCTTGCCGACTTCTACCTCTAGAAGAAGGTGTACCGTGCACCCAGCATAAAGCGCCTGTCGCCTTCAATGTAGGCCTGTATTTGTTGTGGTGTGCGGCCACGGAAGACGATCGGTTCTTCCAGCATGTTGATGCCCTCAAGGGTAAAGGTCAGCTGATCGGTGGCACGATAGCCAACATTGAAGTCAAGCTGTTCGTACTCTTCAACAAACCGCGGTATGCGGTTACCGACGTTGGTGTTGGCCAAAAACTCATCACGGTGGTTGTAGAGAATACGTGCGCTAAACATTTCGTTCTCGTAGAAGGCGATGAAATTGTACGAGTCCGACAAGCCCGTCAAAGCGAACTGATCCTCAGACTCAGGAAGGGAAATGTCATATGCGACGTCGCCGTTGACAAAGGTCGCGTTGGCATTAATGCCGAAGCCTTCGAGGGGACCTGTAAAGAAGTGCACCAGAGCCACCTCCCAGCCATCGATATTGGCATTCTCCGCGTTCGTGGGTTGTTGCACGAGGAAGTTGGCCAATGGATCGCCTGGCTGAGGAGGTATGTCGTACGCGGTGGCTATGTCGGATGACTGCGCGGCACCCCCCGGCTGACTGGGGTCGATGAACTCAGAGGCACCACCTGGAAAATCGCCCGGATTAGCGAGGATAGCCGTCATGGTGAAGAGGTTCGTCTCGGTCGCGGCCCAGCCTTGCGCCGTCAATGCCGCGAGGGCGTCGCCCGAGACCGTACCCGGTAGCCCACTGGCGACATCGGTCAGACCGAAAAGGTTGGTCGTTACCTGCTCGATGCCGATAAAGTTCGATATCGACTTGTCGAAGTAAGCGACCGTAAAGGCACTGCCTTCACCGTAGTAATACTCAAACGACAAGTCGAGGTTAGTCGACTCCAGAGGATCAAGTCGCGCGTTACCGCTGCTACCAGCCCACTGGCCACCCAGTGCCGTCGCCGTGCCCGGATTACCGGCATCGGTATCGACGAACATATCGCCTAACTCCGGACGCGCGATGGTTTTGCTCATCGACGCGCGCACTTTGATTCTGTCGGTGACATCCAGCGCGAGGTCGACATTCGGCAGAACGAAGTCATAGGTGTGTTTCTGCGTCACCGCCGCTGTCGGGCCGAATCTCGTATTGAAGTCGTTGTCCGACGCCCAGTCCTTGGCTATTGGGATCGACTGCACCGATGAGGACTCGACGTCCGTCTCCTCGTAGCGCAGCCCGACCACGACCTGCAGCGGCATGTCGCCGACTTCGCTGTCCAGGACAATCTCGCCGTAAATCGACAGGGCCGATTCGCTGATGGTACGGTCGTTTGTGCTAGTTACCTTGCGATTGTCCTTGTCGTACACTGCCCCGCCACCGCTGGTGAAGCCGTCAAAGGCCTGGGCGAACGCTATCGGGTCGATAAAGAACGCGTTCTCTCCCACGACTCGAAAGCTGGCGCCCGGGGCCACGATTCCGCCGGCGGCGGTGTAATCGGCGATCAGTTGCTCCTCCGTCAGGATGAGATTGTCATTATCGTTAAACTGGCAGGAGATGCAGATCTCTTCGATAGCATCCTCGCCCATCAGCGTCACGATATCGCCAATGAAACCCGTGTTCCAGCCGCCGAGCTCTTCCCGGGCGGAGATATTTTTCTGCGAAATATCATTTTCGTAATAGCCCAAGCCGAAATTAGCGCGCATCCCACCGCCGTTGTCCCAACTAGCCTTCAATTGGAGCTGGTCGATGGTGCTTTCCTGGTCTCTGAAATCTTGAAGGATCCACTGGGAACCAAGATCCGACTTTTCGAAGACGCCATTCGCGTTGCCGCCGGCGTAGTTAGTCAACACACCGCCGACCATGTTGCTGGTCGGGCCGGAGCCGTCCGCGATGGCCTGGACGGCCTGCGTGATCTGGCTTCGGAAGTCCATCCATTGCATAGCAACAGCCTGACCGCCAATGGAGATGGCATCAGAAATAGAGCCACCAGGGCCGTTGCCGCCGGCTGTCGCTTTGGCAGTATACGCATCGACGTTTATCGTCCACGAGTCATTGAGCTGATAGTCCCAATTGGCGCCGATCGAAGTCAACTCGTCTCGAATGTAGAAGAGCGAATTCCGGAATGGGAGCTCCTTGCCCGCCTGGGTGAAGTCGCTGCCACCACCGGCCACGAGCGGCTCGCCCAG
Source organism: Woeseiaceae bacterium (assembly GCA_037968735.1). Classification (GTDB taxonomy): domain Bacteria; phylum Pseudomonadota; class Gammaproteobacteria; order Steroidobacterales; family Woeseiaceae; genus SZUA-117. The sequence goes on from JBBKWC010000005.1 coordinate 3,347, forward strand.
CAGGGTAGGAACACTGAAAACAGGATTGCCATCGAAAGAGGCGAAATCGAATTGGCGAACATAGAAGGGTAGATCACCCACACTCCGTTGCGCTTGATCATTCTGCGCCAACATCACATCCACGCTAAAAGTACTGCGGTCATTGGGTGCGAACTGCAAGGTCACCGCGGCGTTCGTGCGTTCGCGCTGACCCTCGGTGTACGTCATAGAGGCATTTGGTATAAAACCGGCCAGTTGATCGGGGCCCGGTGCATTGATGATGGTGGCGTTCGAGAAGGCTGGGGTGGTCGCATCGAATGGAGTTTGCCAGACGAAGAAGCCTCCCCCAAGCGCCGTGCGATTCGAGTAATCGCGCTCCTGGTAGGAAGCAAAGGCGGTCACGCCGAAGGTACCCTCATCATTCGTCCAGCTGCCAAGACCGCTAAGCTCCGGCGTCGTGCTGTCGCCACCGGCGTCGTCAACGGCTTTGGCGGCTAAGGAGAACTGCGTGCCCACGTCCAGAGGTCGGATGGTTTGTACATTGATCGTGCCGCCAATGCCGCCGGACGGGGTTCCGGCCCTGCCAGATTTGTACACCTGCAAACCCGATACGCCCTCGGACGCGAGGTTCGAAAAGTCGAAGGAGCGCGAATTGCCGCCAGGCTGGTTGGCGTTGACGCCAAAGAAATTGACACGGTTATCGGCTGCTGGCATCTGGCGGCCATTCAGGGTCACCAGGTTAAACTGGCCACCGAAGCCGCGAATTGTGACCTCGGAACCCTCGCCCTCGACGCGGTTGACGGACACACCGGTAATGCGCTGCAGCGATTCGGCCAAATTGGTATCGGGAAACTTACCGATATCTTCCGCGGAAATGGCGTCCACCACGCCTGAACTCTCGCGCTTGACATCCAGAGCCTGCTGCAAACTGCCGCGAATACCGGTGACCACGACCTCCTCGATCTCGTCGTCATTCGACTGCTGCGCATTCGCCTGGCCGGCGGTAATGGACAGCGCTGTCGATATTGCGATAGCCAATTTGGTTTTTTTCATAGTTATATTGATCCCACCCATCTTCAGTACCTCATTCGGTCATTCCGGTGTTTCACTTTGGTATCCGCCTGCTTGGACACCTTCCCCGGATCCCCCCTATGGTAGCGCTACCATCTGCACACGCAGGTAAGTACAACGCATCAATATGGATCCCCTTGAGAATTTTTATCATTGTTGGCCGAACAACGCCACCATTTATTTTATCCTCCGGTCGCTGTTGTAAATACTGCTTCCGTTACGACCTTCCCATGAGAGGGTTGGGCTCGGATAACCCGTAAAGATTTTTGAACCTTGTTCGACTGGCGTGAGCGCCCCTTTCTCATCGTTACCCAGCGCTTTTACCCGGCGCTATTACCCGGCGCTTAGAGAAACGAGCTCCGGCGAGACCCGGTTCACCCGGACGCCGCCTCCCTGTGCTCGACGCCGTAGCCTCGCCTGGGCATGATGTCCTGGCAGCGCAAAATATTTTTCCATGGAACTGATCGAAACACCCTTCTTCTTCGCAATTTCCTTGTGCGAGAGACCGTAGACGCGGCGCAACAGAATCGCGAGCTGGTGCACTTTGGGCAAAATGCGCATCGCCTCGCAGAATACCTCCAGCACTTGCTCGTAATGCACATCTTCATCAATCGGCGCGGCGCTGGCTTCGAGGATGGCCTCATCGATCTCCCATTGAACTTCCAGGATGTCATCGAGATCCGCCGGCTGCACGGACAGTCGGAGCAAGACCCTCACCAGCACCTTCTTTTTCTGAAATCATTTCTGTCGTTCAACACAATTTGCTGTTACCTATGGGGCACGGCAGGAGATCGGTTGGCCGGCGGGAGTTGGTCGACTATTATATTTTCGGTTCCGCCAAAAACGTAACAGCGCATTTGCCCGAACAGTGTCCCGGACCTTTGGCGAACATGGATGAATTGACGGCGCGCAGGCTGCGCGCAGTTGCAGCATAACCTGAATCGTTGACTATCCGGAGAACCTTTGATGGAGGAGAAAATTCGCGTAGTCGTCGCCGGTGGCGGAACGGCTGGTTGGTTGACAGCCTACAGCCTGGTCAAGCGGCTGGGTAACTTGCTCGAAATCACCCTGATCGAATCCGACCAGATCGGAACCGTGGGTGTGGGCGAGGCAACCGTTCCCACCATGCGCAGATTTCACCAGTTTTTCGGCATCGACGAACGTGAGTTTATGCGCGCAACCCAGGCAACCTTCAAGCTCGGCATCATCTTTGACAACTGGGGCGCACAGGGCGAAAGCTACGCTCACACGTTCGGTGAAGTCGGGCAGAGTAACTGGATGGTGGAATTCCACCAGTACTGGCTGGAAGCGCAAGCCAATGGCTTTGGCGGCAACCTGGAGGACTATTGCCTCGAATTGAAGGCGGCGAAGGCCGGCAAATTCGCGGTAAAAGCAGGTGATACGCCACTGACGTACGCCTTTCACCTGGACGCAACGGCCTACGCCGGATTTCTGCGGCAAAAAAGCGAATCACTCGGCGTCCGGCGAGTCGAAGGCAAGATTAGCGAAGTTACCGTTGATCCGGTGACGGGTGATATCCAATCGCTGCAGTTAGAACAAGACAGACAGGTCGCCGGTGATTTCTTTATTGATTGCACCGGCTTCAGAGGCCTGCTGCTCGGCGATGCATTGGGTGTTGAATATGAGGACTGGAGCCATTGGCTGGCCGCCGACCGCGCTCTGGCAGTACAGACGACAAGTACCGAGCCGCCGCCCCCCTATACACGCGTCATTGCACATTCCTCCGGGTGGCAGTGGCGAATCCCCCTGCAAAGCCGTACCGGCAATGGCCTTGTTTACAGCAGCCGGTTTTGTTCCGACGACGATGCCCGTGCGACATTGCTCGGCAATCTCACTGGCGAGACCATCACTGAGCCCCGCGTCCTGAAATTCCAGACCGGTCGCCGAGTAAAAGCGTGGCATAAGAACTGTGTTGCCATAGGTTTATCGGGCGGCTTTCTCGAGCCACTTGAATCGACCAGCATCCACTTGATTGACACTTCGCTGGTACGCCTGATGAAGCTCTTCCCGTTTTCAGGGGCAATGGCGCCGCTGGCTGAGCAATTTAATCGTGAAACCCGGCTTGAATGGGAGGCGGTGCGTGATTTTATCATTCTGCACTACAAGCAGACGCAACGGGATGACAGTGAATTCTGGAATTATTACCGCACGATGGATATCCCGGACGACCTTGCTCACCGCATAGAGATCTTTAAGGAAAACGGCTTTGTGTCGTTTGTGCCGCCGGATTCGGTGAATTTGTTTCGCGCGCACTCTTGGATTCAGGTGATGATGGGGCAGGGTTTGTACCCGGAACATCGTCACGGTGCAGGTCGTATATTGCCACCGGAGGCATTAAAGGTAGAGCTTGAAAAGCTGAGTGCTTTTGTAACTCATAATCTTGCCAAGCTGCCTGATCACAATGAGTTTATTAAAGAGTATTGCCCGGCGCTGAACTAAGAGGGATTGTACGAAGATAACGTATAAGATTAGATCGTGCGATCGACGCGAGCGGTTAAGGGGGAGCAGGGACAGCCCTTGCCAAATGGCAAGACTAACTACCTTAATGCTGATGGGGTGACTGAAGCACTTCATCCGTGAAGTAGCTCACACCAACAGAAAGTGGGCTCATGACACTGAGGCCAATCAAAAAAAGCGTTGGGGTGGTGTCGAAAACAAAATAAGGGTTAACCAAAAAAATTGACTAAGCCCTTTTTATTTTTGGCGCGCCCGGAGAGATTGGTCGAATTCGCTCCGAAGCGATTTCGAGGTCTGCGACCCGTCGTCGCTTTCGCTCCTCCGCTCAAAACGCTGCCGCGTTTTGTCGAACTGGAGTCCTCATCTTCATCCAGACACATCAAAAATAAAAAGGCCCCTAAAGGGCCCTTTTTATTTTTGGCGCGCCCGGAGAGATTCGAACTCCCGACCACCTGGTTCGAAGTTAGTTAGCTCAATTCCGATTTTGCTCTCCAAGTCATGAGCTTACAAGGCGCTCGTGTCCCATAGAAAGATACCGCTGCGGCAGCAAGGAGTTGTTTTGATTGAGTGTGCTCAGATTCAATGGGACAAAATTTGCGCCACTCATATGACCGCCTTGCGCCCCGAATGATCCCTGCCTTTGCAAGACTAAACCTGACTAATGTACAAAGCGGTCTCGGTTGGTGCCTCGGTCAGGGCGAGCGCTTCACAGCCAATGTGCACATTCGCTGGTTTTCCAATACCTCCAACGAAACCAAAGAAATTTAGTAATCCATTGATTTGATACACTGCTGTCAATCCATACCCTGGATCACCACAGCTTACGATCAGACTATGAGACCGCTCTTGAACGAAATTGATCTCGACTACGAAATCGAAGTACTTGCCGCCGAGGTACCACAGATGCGCATAACTCAACACGGACAACAATAGTCGTGGATCCGGTAGTCTGGTTTTTTTTACTCGGTGTCGTCGCCGGCGTCGCACGCTCTGATCTGAAGTTTCCCGCGGCAATCTACGACCTGCTGAGCATGCTGCTGCTGCTCACGATTGGCCTTAAAGGGGGCGTGGAGCTCGCCAAAACCCCTCTCGCCGGGCTATTGCCGCAGGTACTTATCGTGCTCGCGATGGGCTTATTGCTTCCGCTCCTGATCTTTCCCGTCGCACGGCTGTTCGGGCGCCTTGATCGCGCTAATGCCGCATCCGTCGCCGCGCACTACGGTTCTGTCAGTGTCGCAACTTTCGCTGTTGGCGTGTCGTATCTTAATGAACGTAACATTTCTTACGATTCGCAGCTCCCGCTATTTCTGGTACTACTTGAAGTGCCGGCCATTGTCGTCGGCATTTTGCTTGCGCGGGGCATCAAGGTCGGCACGCAGTGGGGTAAGCTGGCACATGAGATTTTCTTCGGCAAGAGTATCGTTTTACTTGTCGGTGGGCTTGCAATCGGCTGGTTAGCCGGACCCGTCGGCATCGCGCCTCTTGAGCCGTTTTTCTTCGACCTGTTCAAGGGAGTGCTGGCACTATTCTTGCTAGAGATGGGACTGGTTGCATCCAGTGAATTTCGATCACTGCGAAACCATGGGTGGTTTGTGCTCGGCTTTGGCATGCTTGCGCCGCTGCCGCTTGCGACGATCGGTGCTTTAGTCGGCTGGAGCATTGGGTTAACGCCCGGAGGCACAACGTTGCTGGCGGTTCTTGCCGGAAGCGGGTCCTACATCGCCGCACCTGCTGCAATGCGGATAGCCGTACCAGCTGCTAACCCCTCGTTGCCACTCACGATGTCGCTGGGTGTAACGTTTCCATTTAATATTTTTGTCGGCATCCCGCTCTATTTCTCGATTGCAAAGTGGCTGCAAGGCTAAGGGGTAATAAGTCATGTCGTCTGAAAAACGCAAACTGATTTCGATCATTACCGAAGCAGCTATTGAGGTACGTTTGTGCGAAGCACTGACTGCCTTGGGCGCACGTGGCTACACAGTAACCGATGCGCGCGGCTCCGGTAGCCGGGGTGTCCGTAATGCAAGCTGGTCCTCGAGCAGAAATATTCGAGTTGAGATTGTTTGCGACGAAGCAATCGCAGCGCGAATTGCTGAATACCTTCGCGAGAACTATTTCGAAGACTACGCCATGATCATGTTCGAGGGCGACGTCAAAGTGCTCCGGCTGGACAAGTTCTGATACAACTCGAACAAAGCGCCGAATCAACTCAGCCCTGAATGCATTTGACTCATCGTTCGTAATCGCCTTGGTACTTCGCCTCGGTGTTAATCGGTCACATGGTTAACACCGAGGCGAAGATGGTGGCCAAGGGCGGAATCGAACCACCGACACGCGGATTTTCAGTGAACAGACGTCACAACCCTACGTATCCTGAGACAACCCAAGAGCACGTAATGCGGCAGATGGCGCCCGTCTGCGTCCGGCAACTTACGTTTTAGTTTAAAAACCGTATTTGCGACGCTTATCCTAAGTTCTTCAGCGCACATGGTTCGGGTAAATATTGGTTTGCTGAATCTGGCCGAGCGCGGTCACCTGCAAGCCGCAATGTTATGATGAAGTTCGGCCTCCTCTTCCGGGAAGAGCGGTTTATGGTCAATCTAAAAATGGCGCTACTTGATCCGACGATGATGTATACGAATCCGATCGAAGTTGTTGCTGATGCCAGTCTGACCCGTGAGCAGAAAATCGAGATTCTGCGCAGTTGGGAATATGACGCGCGTGCATTAGAAGTAGCAGAAGAAGAGGCCGGAATGTTCGTCAGCCGACCCGAGATGTTCGACCTCGCCATAAATGCATTGCGCACAATCGGTGCAAAGCGTGACACCGAACATACACCGCCGACCAAGTGACCGGCGTGAACGCAATCGCTAAACCACGATGAACTACCTACTCTTGATTCTAGGCGTGGCTTTGCTGACTACGGGTGGTGAGGCTTTGATTCGAGGCTCGTTGGCTGCCGCTAGCCGTCTAGGTGTATCGCCGTTGCTGAGCGGTCTGGTTATTGTAGGCTTCGGTACGTCCATGCCTGAGTTGGTGGTCTCTGTAACTGCAGCATTTGGCGGGTAAAGCCGGCAGAACGCAGGCACCAAATGTCCAAAGCAGTTCGGGGTTCTTGTTGGCGCAGATTTATCGTAGTGGAGCACCTTGATATTCATGCGCTGAGGCACAATATCCGTCGTTCGAATGTCTGACGGAGTGAGGTGAATGTTCAAGCGCGTCGCCCTTTTTGTTGCCACAAACCTTGCCGTGGTGCTCGTGTTGAGCATCGTACTGCGCCTTCTGGGCGTCGACCAGATCCTCGACGAGTCGGGTGCCGGCATCAATTATGAGGCGCTGCTGATTCTATCGGTCGTGATTGGCTTCGGGGGCTCGTTCATCTCGCTCGCGATGTCCAAATGGATGGCCAAACGTTCGACCGGCGCACACGTCATTGACACACCGGCTAACAGTGCGGAATCCTGGCTGCTTGCCACCGTAGAACGACTCGCACGCGACGCCGGCATCGAGCCTCCCGAGGTGGCCGTATACGACTCACCCGACATGAACGCGTTTGCGACCGGCGCTAGACGCAATAGCGCGCTCGTCGCGGTCAGCACCGGCCTTTTGCAAGGTATGCGAAAAGACGAAGTCGAAGGCGTGCTTGCACACGAAATCTCGCACGTCGCCAATGGCGACATGATCACGCTCGCACTTGTCCAGGGCGTAGTGAATACGTTCGTCATTTTCCTGTCTCGTATTGTGGGTCACATCATCGATCGGGTCGTACTCAGAAACGAGCGAGGCTACGGTATCGGTTACTTCGTCTCCGTGATCGTCGCACAGCTCGTTCTCGGCGTGCTTGCGAGCATCATCGTGATGTGGGTGTCGCGCCGCCGGGAATTCCGTGCCGACGCCGGCTCCGCAAAACTGAACGGTAAGCGCCCGATGATCAATGCGCTCGCGCGCCTCGACCGACGTGCGCCCGCGCAACTACCCGAGTCTCTCGAGGCGTTCGGTATCTCAGGCCGACATGGAGGAGGAATCAAGCGGTTGTTTATGAGCCATCCGCCGATCCCGGAGCGCATCGCAGCACTTGAAACCCTTTAGGCGGAATTGGCAGTTTGATGCTTAGCATTTATCTGACTACTATTTTCTCTCGCTCAAAAATGTCTAGTTACTTTAGGATGATTTAATTCAGCGGCTGAAATTTCGGCTCCGCTTGATCCTGCGAACAGTGTGTGCGAACCAGGAAGTCGCGCGACTGAGCTGGTGATCTAGTGACGCCTTAGCATGGGCTGAGTCTCGCAATTATTACGCTAATCACTTGGCGATGATTTTACGGCGAATTAATCCGTTGTGAGCTTCTCGACACATAGCTTACAGATTGTTCCGATCACATGGTTTACACATCTGAATCGCTCCCGGTCGGGTAGGCACTTCCAAGCTATGATTTACGTATAGGAGGAAGTGGAATGACCAACCAAAGATACAGTCCTGAGTTCAAGTATGAAGCGAGTGACCTATCTCGCGATGCGATCAAGGCAATGCGTGAAATTGTGAAAGACCTTCGAATTGAGAAAAGGAGAAAGACATGGCCAAGCGAGATATCGGTGCTGAAATTATTGCCGGTCTGAAGGAGTTTCGAGACAAGCCTGAAAAGCTGAGACGTTACGAGATCGAACCGGCTGACGTAAAAGCTATGCGTCAGAAGTTCGGCATGACTAAACAGCAATTCGCCGACTTCCTGATGATCTCCATTCGCACCCTGCAGAAGTGGGAGCATGGTGAGCGCGACCCAGACGGCGCGTCCCATACCCTGCTGCGTGTGATGGAGAAAGAACCCGAGGCTGTGAAGTGAGCCCTGCACGGCTAGATGTGTAAACCATGTGTCCGGTACGCGGCTACGCTGAATGGGACAATGGGACAACGAATCGCAAACGAAAAAGGGTCAGCCACTCGTAAGTAACTGACCCTTTTTACTATTTTTGGCGCGCCCGGAGAGATTCGAACTCCCGACCACCTGGTTCGAAGCCAGATACTCTATCCAACTGAGCTACGGGCGCATATTGGGAATGCATTCTACCTGCATCGGAAATGCAATACCGGGCAGATTCGCCACCGGCTTTTCAGGCTAGGCCCACTCCTCAACGCGGTAAACGACGTCGCCGCCTGCTCTTAGGCGCCAGCCCGTTATCGGGTTGCGATGATACGGCCCGGAACCCGGGCCTCTCGCAGCCAGCCATGCCTCACGCGTCGGCTGCACATATCCCGACTCGTCGATCGCACGACTAAGGATGACCGTCTCCTTGCCGTTCCAATTAAACATGTGCCGGAAACGCACGTGCGCTTTTGGCAGCACAGGTCCCTGCAGTGCCGCTGTCTGCCACGACCGTCCATTGTCTGTGCTCACTTCAGCACTCGCGATACTGCCCCTGCCACTCCATGCGATGCCCTGCACTTCTATCCAGCCTTTTTCCACCGTATCGGGATAGCTCGGATACGTAATGATCGAACGCGCTTCCATGATGAGACTGAACTGCCGTGACACGCCGCCCTTCACCGGTTCGGTATATTTGGAGGTTTCCTCACGGGTCATGTAAGGCTGGTCGCCAAACTCGATCCTACGCAGCCATTTGACCGAGCTGTTGCCCTCGCAGCCCGGGTTCAGCAAACGAATTGGATAACCATTCTCCGGGCGCACTGCTTCACCGTTCTGTGCGTAAACCACCATCGCCTCGTCCCAGAATTGTTTCGGCACGCTACGCGTCAGTTTCGCGGCATCCGCCCCTTCTGCCAGCAGCCAGCTCGCATCCGGCTTTGCACCGACCTCGTTCATCAGCGTTGACAACATGACGCCGGTCCATTCGCTCTGGCTCGTCATGCCTGCAATCAACTGTGCTGTCGTCTGCTCACCGGCGTCGTGATAAAGATTGCCGGAGCACTCGATAAAACAGATGCGGCTTGCTGCCGGTAGCCGTTTCAGGTCGGCCACTGTAAACGTCGTCGGTCGCGACACCATGCCGTGAATGATCAGCTTGTGTTTGTCGGGGTCAATCATCGGCACACCGGCGTGGTGGCGCTCGAAATGCAGTGCTGCCGGCGTGATCGTGCCGTGCAGGGATTGCAACGGCGTTTCCGAACTCGAGCGGGCGAATGAAGTCACTCGTTCCAGCTTTTCAAATGGAGAGCGTTCGCCGAATTCAGAGGCCAGCTTGCCGACGACCCGGCTGGAATCTTCGGGCAGATCAGGCAGCGACGCGCCGGAAACCTGCACGTCTTGTCCCTTCGCTGTGCGTGCAAGCACCGTACCCGCCGCACCGGCCATGCCCACCAGTGCCGCGCGGCGGGTGACACCCACTGCTTTTTCGGCCGGTTTCTGTTCGTGTTCGTCTGGTGTTTTGTCACTCATCAGTGCACTTCCTTGAAGTCCTGGCGATCATCAACGACGAACTTGTCTTTCGCAGGCATGACGACTTGCGGAAGACTGCTTGCATCCATCATCGCATCGGCAGGAATGATGTGATTGAGATGCAGCAGGTGTGCCGTCAGCGCATACACTTCGTCATCCGTTAAGGAACCTGGCAAGGTCATCGGCATGCTGCGGCGAATGTAGTCAAACAGCGTCGTGGCATAAGGCCAGTAGTTGCCGATCGTTCGGTGTTCGCGACTATCGGGATCTTCCGCATCGGGGAAGCCTTCGTCGGCGGAATGGACGACGAGTCTGTCATTCAGACCGCCTTCGCCATTCGCCCCGTGGCAGGCAGCGCATTTCATGGCGTACACGGGTGCACCTTCCGCAGCCGACCCGCTGCCGGGCGGCAGGCCTGAGCCATCTGGCCTTATATCTATATCCCATGCAGCGACTTCCGCTTCTGTTGCCGGCCTGCCGAAACCGTATACGGGTGGTGCATTGTCACCGTCTGCTGTGTGACCGGGCGCTGAGGTCAGGAGAAGAATCGATGTTGCGAAGACAGCAAACAACGCCGTGCAAGGAGAAAACAAGCGGAAACGGTAACCTTGCATCGCTGAACCTTCAAAAAGCGCCGGACTCGGGATAGTCTCAGACAGTATAGCGACAAGCAACACAGGCCCCACTCACCTGAAAAGGCGCAATACATATGTCAGGCACAGACTTAAGCAAACGGCCCATTCATCTCGGACTCGGCGCAACGGCGGTCGTCCAACCGCTGTTCAGCGGCGGTATGGAATGGTATGCGGGCTATGGAGAGCGTCATGAAGGCGACGGCGCTGAAGGTCGCCTTGTCAGCATGTTCACCTTCACGGAGTCCTGGGATATGTGGGAGATGCATCCAAACGGCAGTGAAGTTGTGCTGTGCACAGCCGGTGCTATCACCCTGCACCAGGAACATCCCGATGGTCGAACGCAGAAAGTGTCGCTTAGCCCCGGCGAATACGCGATTAATGAGCCGGGCGCATGGCACACGGCAGATGTCGATGACGAAGCAACCGCCGTTTTCATCACAGCGGGTCTGGGTACGGAACACAGGCCGCGCTAAACGCGCCGGCTTTACACAATACGCCAGCAAAGCTACGCATTCGACGAGCGTTTTTATTCGCCCCGCGAACGACGCCGATTATGTCGAACCCGACGTTGCTGATTTCGTGACGCTTTTTTTTTGAACCGGCGTCAGCTCACTTTTATCGGTGACAACGGTTGACACTTCTTTTTCGACTGTGAAACCCTCGACCTACTACTGACAAGGGCACACCTTCCGCGAGGAAGGGCCGCAAAGCCACCGGTCTTAATTTTTTCAGACAGCGGGGTTACCCAGATGGATTTCCTTTTAGGCATTACGCCTGTTCCTGTTATTTCAGCGCTCCTGTGGATCGTGCTGTTCGTTACCGCGCTTTACTTCGCGAGACCGACTGCGCATAAGTTGCTGCACAGTGCAGGTGCGTCGCTGCATCGCATGTTCCGTATCGGTTCGCTGTCGGTTCGCAAAGCCGAGCAAAGTCTGGCCGAGCGCAATCGCGAAGTTCTTCTTGCCGCCGGACGCGAGTCCAAAGAGCGCATCGTCGAGCGGGAATTCGATCGCATTAACGAGACCGTGCGCAAGGATCTTGCAAGCTTCTCGGCCCTGCATCGAAATCTCAGCGAATCGATCAGCCGCATCGAAGACGACCATAACAATGCGGTGGACGTGCCGCCGGATCCGCCCGGCTGGGTCAAAGCCGTTGCCGCTGTCGCGGAGATGGACTCCAAAGACAATCGCGCCGGAATCGGCAGCGTTCTATCTGACATCCACAAGTCCCTGAACAAAGCGCATAAGGAAGCGATGACGGCTTATCACCAGGCAAGTGGTACCCGGCATTCGCTGCTGCGCAAGATGCGCCCGGAATGGCGGGAGATTCAGCAAACGCTCGGCAAGGTCGGCAAGAACGTGGACAGTCTGCTCGGCCGCTCCGTCACCATTGACCGGCACATGGCGGAATATGAAGACATCGTTAAAGGCGAAGACAGGGCGATCTCTATCCTGTCTTCATCGTCTCTGGTGTACTTTTTCGTCTCGGCGCTGGTACTGCTGGTCGCCGTCGGCGGCGCCACGATCAACTTCTCGCTCATCGCCCGGCCGATGGCAGAGATGGTCGGGGGTACCAGCCTGATTGGTGGTTTCAAGACCGCCGACATCGCCGCGCTGGTCATCATCATGGTCGAAATTTCAATGGGACTGTTCCTGATGGAGTCCTTGCGCATCACGCGGCTTTTCCCTGTCATTGGTGCGCTGCCTGACAAGACACGCGTCCGCATGGTGTGGATTACGTTCAGCATTCTGTTCCTGCTGGCGAGCGTCGAAGCGGGGCTTGCTTACATGCGCGAAGTACTGCTGCACGACGAGCTCGCCACCAGCGCGCTGCTTCGCGGCGACGCCGGCGCCACGCTGACCAGCGACTATATGTGGATCACGACCGCAGCGCAGATGGGTATGGGCTTCATCCTGCCATTCGCCCTGACCTTTGTCGCGATTCCGCTGGAGACGTTCGTGCATTCGCTGCGCACCGTCATCGGGCTTGCTGCCATCGGCGTACTGCGTTTCGTCTCGCTTATCCTGCGCCTGCTTGGCAGCGTCTGCCGCAACATCGGTTCGCTGCTGACCCACCTCTACGATCTGCCGCTGTTTATTCCGCTTTGGTGGGCAGCGCGCGACACCCGGTCTCGAGAATCCGAGAGCCTGACGGGAGCAAGATTATGAAGGCGCTGATGCTGGCGGCGACGGCAATACTCGCAACAAGCTGCACACCTTCGCCGGCAGGCAATTCCGGCGTGTACATGCTGGTGGACACGTCCGGCACCTACCGCGAGGAAATCCGCAAGGCGGAGCAGATCATTCGTTACACCTTGTCGCGGCTGGATGCGACCGATTCCTTCGCGGTTGCCCGCGTCGATACCGGCAGCTTCAGCGAGAAGGACATCGTCGCGAAAATGACCTTTGATGACCGGCCAAGCATGATCAACCGGCAGAAGCGACTGTTCGCAGAACAGGTGGAAACGTTCGTGAACGAGTCGCAGTCATCGCAGTACACCGATATCACCGGTGGCCTGCTGCAGGCCGTGGAATTCCTGAACGAGAAACAGCCCGGCGCCAAAACCGTGCTGATTTTTTCGGACCTGAAAGAGGAACTGGAAGCCGGCTACGTGCGTGAGATCGAATTTGATCTCAGCGGTTTCGATGTCGTCGCGCTGAACGTGACGAAACTGCGGTCTGATAACATCGATCCGCGGGAATACCTGACACGCCTCGCCGACTGGCAGAAAAAGGTGGAACAATCCGGTGGCAACTGGAAAGTGATCAACGATCTCGACGGTCTTGAGGGTCTGCTGTAGGCCGATCGTTTCGCGGTGCGGTGTCACCGCTGATGGCGTAGAAATGCAGCAGGAAATCGTCGATTAGCGGGCGCCAGTTGTTCCAGTTGTGTCCGCGCCGCACCTCCATGTAATGAACGTCGTAACCTTTATCTCTCAGTACAGTATGGAAGCGGCGATTTGCCTGGGTGTTGTCGTCCGGTTTGCCGGTGCTCAGGAATATGCGCAGCGGTAGCAGCGGCATTTTTTCATAAGCTTCCAGCAGCGCCGGAACGGGCTGATTGGCGGGCGACATGATGCCGAGTCCCGAGAACCACTCGTAACCCAGCAGGCCAAAGCAGGCCGCGTTGAGTCCACCGAAAGACAGGCCCAGTATGCTTCGCGATTCCTGCCGACCGCTGACCGTATAGGCACTTTCGATGGCCGGAATCAGCTCATCAGTATAAAACTTCAGGTATAGCCGGTTACAGAAGAACTGCTGATTGCGTCTGTTCGACGCAAGCCGGTCAGGATCGCGCGGATCGACAAAAACGACGACGACCGGCTGTATGTCGTCTTTTCCAATCAGACGGTCAAGTGTCCGGACCATGCGACCTTCACTGAGGTATCCGTGACCGTCAGTGACAAATAACACGGGGAGGTTTTCTCGATTCTGCACGTTCTCCGGCAGATAAACGCGATACTGAAGATCGTAGCCAAGTGCCTCGCTGGAAATGCGGATGTCCGGGCTAAGTGTCCCGTCGGTCCGCACAGCAGCTGGCAGCAACAACAGAATAAACAGCAACCTGGCAATGTGCCATTGGAGACCGGCGAGTCGCATGGGTTCAATGAAAATGGTGGTGCGACCAGACTTATTGTTTAGCGGCAATAGCAGTCGCAACGAAGCGATAGTGCAGCAGCGCATCTTCCGCTGCGTAATCGACGCCCACTCGCGGCCCCGCCGTGATGGATTTGCTATCAACCAAAGCACCGTGGTCCTCGATCCAGACCTTATTGCCCTGCAGGCTGATGCCGGTCAGCGCTGTGGTGATGCCAAGCGCCTCTGCCGTCGTGCCGGGTCCCGCCATCAATTTCCTGTCGACTGACGTCTTACGTCGCCGCGCCAGCATCGTCTTCGTGCCTGCAAGCGGCCACGCGGCACGGATCAGAATGGCGTGAGGAACATCTTTGGCGCCGGTAACCACGTTGAACAGATGGTGTATGCCGTAACACAAATACACGTAGGCGTGACCGCCCGGGCCGAAGATAGGTGCCGTTCGCGGCGTTCGCCGGTCACCATAGGCGTGGCTCGCTTTATCGGTGACCCCGGCGTACGCCTCGGTTTCCGTGATGATTGCCTGGGTCAGCTTTCTGCCCAGGCGAGTGCAAAGCACCTTGCCGAGCAGTTCGCGGCTGATACCGACGACGTCGTCGCGTGTGTAAAAATCCTGCCGAAGTTTCACATTACTGCCAGCCGTAATATCCGCGCACGGTTTGCCAGGCAGTGCGCTGCAGCGCCTCGGCATCGTTCGCAGTCAGTCCCGCCTGATATTCGCTCCCCACCGGCGAGTCGTGAAACAGCGCCGCATAAAAGGTGCACGCCGTCAGATAGGTACCGGCCAGAGTCGGATGGCGACGGTCTTCCGTACGCAGGCTGATCCGGGGATGCGAATCCGTCGCTGCAGCAAACGCAAGGCCGGCCGGGACGACTAAAGCGCCGGTCTCGTTGCCGATGCCCGTGTAGGCCGCGTTCAGTATGTCCGTCTGCGCCGGCAGGTGGGTCCTCGCCCAGGTCATGAACAGCACCGTCCCGGCACCGGACTTTTTAATCGACTTACTGTATTGCCGCACGGCGTCTCTGAAGGCGGCAACGTCTTTTTGCTCGATGGCCTCCATGCTGTTGCCCTGCAGAATGACCACATCCCAGTCGTCGCTCGCAAGCTGTGCGTTAAGCGCCGGGGCGTGGGCCGTCAGTCTGGCGCCGGATATGGTCACCGCACGCATCGTGCCGACCGTCTTCCCGCCCGCCTCCATCAGACCCCGAAGATGGTTATGCAAACTGTTGTTGTAGTAGGTAAAACTGTTTCCGATGAAAAGAATGTCCTGCGGTGGATCGATCGCCGTGACGGCGGGTTCGGGCGCGGCGTGGGCTGTCCCGAAAAGCAGGATGCCAGCGAGCATGACAATGGGGTATCGTAGCGCGCTATGTTTTTTGACCATCGATTGATTCCTGTTGTGGCTGGTGCGCTCGTCGCGGCCGGCTGTTCGTTCTTGCCCACTGGATATCCGCAGTTTTGCGAATCGAACGCGCTGCTCGTTGACGCAAATTTTCCCGGCGGCAATTTTGACCGCTGCAGCGTGCAGGATGATGCATTAGTTTCCATCGTCATTCGACCCGAAGACGCGCCGCCAATCAACGAGAGCCCCTGGTACGCATTCCGGCTGAGCCCGAAAAAGGCTGTTGATGCCACTATCGGACTGACCTTCGAGGAGGGTTATGCGCGTTACTGGCCGAAAACCAGCACCGACGGCCAGAACTGGCGGCCCATCGCAGCGCAGCGGGTGAACATTGCAGAAGACGGCAAGTCGATGACGGTATCAGTGCCGCTGGGCGAAAATCCCGTGTGGATCGCAGCGCAGGAACTTGTGCTGCCGCCCTTCTACAACGACTGGCTGCGTGCGCTGTCAGCGGTACCGAACGTGACCGTACAAACGCTGGGGCGCAGCGTACTCGGTCATCCGATCCAGGCAGCGATGACGCCTGCGAGGGAGGAAGCGGTGTTCCTGTTTGGCAGGCAGCACCCGCCGGAAGTGACCGGGGCGATGGCGATGAAAGCATTCGTCGATACGGTATTTGCCGACACGCCGCTGGCTGACAGGTTTCGCGAGCGCTACACGATCGTCGTCGTGCCGCTCATCAATCCCGACGGCGTCGTGGCGGGGCACTGGCGGCACAACATGAACGGGGTTGATCTCAATCGCGACTGGGGGCCGTTTACGCAGCCGGAAACACAGGGAATTGCACTGCAGCTGGCCAGCATGGAGATGAACGGCATCAAGCCCGCGCTGATGCTGGATTTTCACTCTACGCGGGAAAGCCTTTTCTATACGCAGTTGCCTGGGGACTTCGACATGCCAGTGGACTTCGCCACTGCCTGGTTAACGAGCGCAAAAGAGCGGCTGCCGGATTTCGAGTTCAAGCATGACCCAAGGCCACCGTCAGGGCAGGAAAATACCAAAAATTATTTCTTTAACCGTTACCACATTCCCGCGATTACGTATGAGATTGGTGATGAGCTGGATCGCGATGCCATCCTGGGTTCGACGCCGGTGTTCGCAGAAGAGATGATGCGGTTGATGCTGGAGCGGTAGTGCCAGCGATAAGTTAGGGGATCGCCCGCGGGGCGGGTGCGGTTTTAAAGCCCGCGCAGAAGGTGAAAGAACATTGTAGGAGCCCGCCACGCGGGCGAATGCACACAACCCACCGTAGCACTGAAGATCAATCCTCACCGACCGTCATCGCAGCAATTCACGACGCAGGAGGATTGGGAGCCCGCCCCGCGGGCGAAGAATCCCTACCGCTTGCGCAGAATCTTCCCGGGGCGCGCGCCGGTCATCTCACCATCCAGCAGCACCGCTTCTCCCGATACAAATACGTGTACCGCGCCTTCCGCATACTGATGCGGATTCTCGAAGGTTGCCGTATCGACAATCCGTTCCGGTGCCAGTACCGCGATGTCGGCAACGGCGCCGGCTTCGATGCGCCCGCGATCGCTCAGGCCGATACGGTCGGCCGGTAGCCGCGACATCTTGTAGATGGCGGTGTGAAACGGCAGCACGCCAAGTTCACGTACGTAATAGCCGAGCACACGCGCAAACGTGCCGTAATTGCGCGGATGGGGCACGCGTTCCGAGGGTCCCTCAATGCCACCATCGGAGGATGGCATTGTCATCGGATGCTGCAGTATGCGCTTCACATCCTCTTCGTTGATGGCGTGAAATACAGCGCTGCAGTTGCCGGCTTCCACCAGTTCCATCAGCAAATCGGCCGCCGTTTCCTTGGACACCGGCCTTTCCTCCCGGCGCAGCACTTCAGACAGGTTCAGACCATTCAGCGTGTTGTCGAATGCGCAGTTCGAAAGAACGACGTTGGCCGGATCGTTGCCGCCACGATCGACTTCGATACGATAGACGATGTCCGCCCGCAGCCTGTCCCGCTGTTCGGGATCGGCAATCCGTTCTAACAACGCGGGGCGACCGCCATCGAGGCTCCAGCCGGGAAACAGGATCGTGAGACTCGTTGAAGATGCGGTATATGGATACTGGTCGATGGACACGTCGACGCCCCGTGCAATCGCTTCATCGACGAGTTTCAGGGTCTCCACCGATTTGCCCCACATCGGCGCGCCAACGATTTTGTGATGGGTCAGCTGCGTCGGCAGGCCACCTTCCTCACCGATACGAATCGTCTCTGCCACGCTTTTCAGCACGTCGAGCCCTTCCTCACGCATGTGGCTGATGTAGATGCCGCCGTGCTTAGCGGCCACCTTCGCCAGTTCGATGACCTCTTCTGTCGTCGCGAATCGCCCGGGCAGATAAATCAGACCCGAGGACAGACCGTAAGCGCCCTGCTGCATGGCTTTCTCGACTTCAGCCCGCATGCGTTCGAGTTCTTCATCTGTCGGCGGCCGGTCGTCATCGCCAATGACCAGGCCGCGAATCGAGCCATGGCCAACAAAGGTGCCGAAATTCACTGATGCCGGGCTTGCTTCGATGGCCGCCAGCGTGTCCTCGACAGGCAGCGGAGAGCTGCCGTCGGGCCCGCCGATGACTGTGGTGACACCCTGCCGAATGAGGTTTTCCGCATCCGGCCAGCGAAAAATACCGTCGCCGGGTTCGTCGCGAACGGCGTGGCTGTGAATGTCGACAAAGCCTGGCACCACGGCGAGACCCGTGACGTCCAGCGTCCTGCCCGCTTCGCGACCGGCCAGGTCGCCGACCGTAGCGATTCGATCGCCCCGGATGCCAACGTCGGTGACCGTCGGGGCCGCGTCTTCGCCGCTGTAGACCGAGCCACCGGAGAGAATAATGTCGAAAGCTTCTTCCTCTTGTACGGGCTCGTTGCTTTCGGGCGCGCAGGCAAAAAGAAAAGGGATCAGGAGCAGTGAAGGCAACAGTCGCATGGGAATTCTCACAAGAACATCAGGACAAAAGGTGGGGCGCAAGCACCAGCGCCGCGGCGGACACGATAACAATACCGATCAGGTTCAGGAACACACCGGCTTTGACCATCTGCGGAATGCTGATGGCACCTGTCGAGAAAACAATCGCGTTGGGCGGCGTTGCCACAGGCAGCATAAACGCACAGCTGGCGGCAATGGTGATCGGCACAGTAAGTACGATCGGTGGCAGCCCGGCCTGTACTGCAATGGCACCCATGACCGGCAGCAAGGTCGCTGTTGTCGCCAGATTGCTGGTGAGCTCTGTCAGGAAAATCACCATCGCGACCGCAGCAACGACGAGTACCGCCGTGCCCCAGCCGCTGAGCGGCGCGAGCTGCTCGCCAAGCCACAACGCAAGGCCGCTGTCGGCGACTGCAGCAGCCAGACTCAGTCCGCCGCCGAACAGCACGAGCACTCCCCAGGGTAATCGGACCAGGTCTTCCCAGACCATAAGACGCGGTCTCGCGGTGTCACCGCTTGGCAGAAGGAAAAGTATCAGTGCTGCAGCAATGACGATGCCTGTATCGGAGACGCCGCTGATGCCCAGTGCCTCGGTGACCGGCTGACGGAACATCCAGGAAAAGATCAGACAGGCAAACACGATCGCCACCCGAATCTCAGCCTTGCTCATCGAGCCAAGGCCGACGCGCAGTTCGTGAAGATGATCCTTGACGGCTCGGCTGGCCGGGATATCGCAGGGGTAGAGAAACCGCGTCAGCACGATCCAGGCAATGGGCAGCATGACGAAGCTGACCGGGACACCGACCAGCATCCAGCGGGCGAAGCTGATTTCGATGTCGTAGTTTTCCGCCATGAACCCCATCAGGAGCGCATTCGGCGGCGTGCCAATGAGCGTGGCCAGCCCGCCGATGCTGGCCGAGTAGGCGAGACCCAGCAGCATGGCAATCTGGAAGTCATCTCGCGCCTTGTCCGACAGGCCGGGGACATTTTCCCGAATGACCACGGCGACTGACAATACGATCGGCAACAACATCATGGTCGTCGACGTATTGGTCATCCACATGCTGAGAACCGCACAGACCAGCATGAATCCGCCAACGAGGTGCTTGCCGTCAGTGCCCGTCTTGGAAACGATCGCCAGCGCAATGCGTTTGTGCAGATTCCAGCGCTCCAGCGCAAGCGCCATGATGAAGCCGCCAAGATAGAGATAGATCGTTGGATTCGCGTAAGGCGCCGCCGCGTCGCGAATGCTGGCAATGCCCAGTGGATCGAAAATGATCAGCGGTAATAGTGCCGTCGCCGGCACGGGAATCGCCTCCGTCGCCCACCAGATCGCCATCCACAAACCAACGGCAGCTACCCGCCAGGCCTCTGCCGGCATGACTTCCTGAGTGCCAGCGAACAGCAGCATGACAAGAAAGACAACAGGACCGATGACCCGGCCGACAATCTGATAGGTCTGAAGCTGTTGTTGCAGCACCGCTGCGTCGCCAGGCGTGGTCAATACCGGATTCCTTGAAAAAAGGGAGCGCGAGGCTCCCTGTTTTTCCTAACTTGGTTAATGTCAGAAGCCGAGCCGGAACTCGAGATAGTAGTTGATACCGAGATCGGTATGCATATCGGCGAAATAGCCGAAGCTGTCATCCGCAAGCGGTGCCCGCTCATCCGTGAAGTTGTTGATACCGAGTCGAACACGGGTATCGATGTCATTCCACTCCCCGAATGTGTAATCGGTATTGAAATTCCAGACGGTCATGTCCGGAATGACGTAGTAGATCGGGTCTCCTGACACCGGGTCTTCCAGGGTCAGCGAGGTCTGGATAAAGTCGCCGTATCGTACACCCGAGACCGCCGCACCCCAGTCATCCTTTCTCCAGCTCACGCGCAGGGTGTGCTTGGACTTGGCGTTGCCGTCCTGCTGCACGAGGTTGGCAAAACCGACGACAGGTACCGTCGCCGGCAGATCGCCGGACTGCTGTGCTGCAATCAAAACCGCTGCCTGACCACCGGCCACCTGTTCGTACTTGTCCAGGAAGGAGGCGATGTAGCGAATGTCGAAATTGCCGATGTCAGCATCCAGGTTGTAGTAAATGCCGATATCGTGACCGCGGATAATGCGCGTATCCAGGTTGGCGTAGCTGTCGTCTACCTGGATCACTTCCCCGGCCGGGCAGATACCCGCGTCCAGATAAATCTGCTGCTCCGGTGCACCAAGCGTGGAGACATCGTCGCGAATGAGAAGCGGGTTGCCCGTGACGCTGGCGCAGTTCCCCGTGCCAGCCTGTAGTCGCAGCAACAGATCAAGCGCGGTGTGGTTCTCTTCGCCGAACAGACCGATCGTGTTTTCTTTCTCAATTTCCCAGAAATCCACGGTCACCGTGAGATTTTCCAGCGGTTCCAGCACGACGCCGAAGTTGGTGTTGGTCGACTTCTCAGGCACCAGGAACTGGCTGCCGCCTGCTTTGCGCTGCATGCTGTATCTGCAATCCAGCAGCGTTTCCGTAGGATCCGCAAAGAAACAGGCAAAGTCATCGCGGGTATTCGAGCGAGCGACGTTGCCCTCATTAACCGTCACCAGATTAGGTACGCGGAAGCCCTCGGACCAGGAGCCGCGAAGCATGACTTGCTCAATCGGCTGCCAGCCGACAGCGACCTTACCCACCGTGTCGCTGCCGACGTCCGAGAAATCCTCGAATCGCGCCGCCAGCTGAACGTTCAGCGTTTCATGCAGCGGTAGCTGAACTTCGGCAAAAATCGACGTCACGTCCCTGTCGCCCGAGCTGTCTGCGGACGGGCTGGAGTTCATGACGTCGGATACATCTGGAAAAGTTGTGCCGTCATTGTCGACGAAGTTAATGGTCCCATCGAGGCGCGGATCGCGATCGTCGACGAACGATTCATTTCTAAACTCGACACCAGCCAGTGCCGCGATCGGCCCGGCAGGCATTTCAAACAGGTCCGGACGCGAAAGTTTGAAATCGATCATCTTCAGTTCAGTGCGATTGTCGCGACGCACGTCAATCAGCGCCTGCTCGATGTTGGTATCAACGCGACCACTGAAGGGGTTGAATGCCGAGGGTGTCGTGTCGTTCAACGCTGCCTGGATAGCCGTGTTGGAGATGCGGTTATGAGTGATGTCTTTCTTTTCCGCCCTAGACCACGTAACGGCCGTATCCCAGTCCCAGTTACCCCAGTCGCCGCGGAAGCCCTGCAAAACGCGGAAGGTCTTGCCATCGTTGTCGACGACCCGCGGCACCTGCGCCCAGCGGTAATTGTCGATAATCAATTCCACGCCCTCATCCGGAATCGTGGCTGCGCCGATCACACTGTCCGGCAGCCGGTTTGGCGAGCCTACAGGACCGAACGGGTTCCAGTAGTTGTCAGCCGCAACGCGGTAGTTGGCGACCGCACCCAGACGAGTGGAAGCATGGCGCAGCGTGTTGGTATAGGAAAGGTAAGCTGACACTTCCGTGTAGCCCTGAATACCGCTGGCGAACTCGTGATTCAGGAACGCGTAAATGTTCGCCCTGTCGAGTGCGCCGTACAGATCGCGATTCTCGTTATTGCTGTAACGGTAGGTGCCCTGGCCATCCACGCCGCCGCAGGTACCGTAGCCCAAGGTCCACTGGCAACGGGCGTCACCGGCAGGATAGGTCTCGAATTCGCCGGAGCCATCAGTAAAGCCGGGCAAACTGCCGCTGGCAAAATCATATTGTCCGTACTCCGAATTCACACTGGAGTTGCGAAAAACCGTATTGCCTTCCCATGGCGAGCCGGCCGGCAGACGGTAGCGAAAATCGTCACGGAACCAGCGTACTTCGTCCTGTGAATTGACCCGGTCACGACGATAGTAGTCAGCGAACACGCTCAGGTTGGTTTTCCCGTCGTTGAAATTCTTGCCCCATTCCATGGTCAGGCGGTGATCTTCGCGCGGCACATGATCGTAGGCGCCGTACCGGACCCGTACGTTGAATCCTTCGAAATCGGTTTTCAACACATAATTGACGACACCGGCAACCGCATCGGCACCGTAAATTGCCGTAGCACCATCACGCAGTACTTCTACGCGTTCGAGACCCCAGATCGGCAGGCTCTGCGCATTCACCGTGTTAACGGGGACAAAACTGCCGCCAACTTCTTCAGTCTGGTAGCTCGCGTTGTTAACCATCCGACGGCCGTTCAGCAATACCAGCGTATTGCCGGTACCCAGGTTACGCAGGTTAAAAGCGCCGACGTCGCCGCGCGCGGAATTGACGCCGCCACTGATGTTTTCTGCCTCACTGAAAAAGTTCTGGCCCTGCTCCGCCATGAACTCCAGTAACTGGTCGCCGGATTCGACACCCAGCGCCTCGATATCTTCAGAATGCACGACCGACACTGGCAGGGCGCCGGTAATTCTGGCGCCGCGAATCTGCGATCCGGTCACGACGATTTCTTCGACTTCGGTTTCCTGGGAGGCATCCTGTGCGCTAACGGTGCCGGCCAGTATCAGCGACGTCGCGGCTGCGAAAAGCAGCGCCGGAGTTGGGCGGGAGAAGACATTTAAATCAGGCATTGGTAGGTTCCCTCATAAATACGGTGACCTGGCGGCCAGCTGCTGTTGTGTTCTCACGACCATAATGCGTCACATTGCTCGTCAAGCCAACTGTGGTGACGACTCGGCTTGCGCTAAAGCCTGTTGCGGCAGCGCAACACCGAGTCACAATGTGGAAGCGGAAAATAAAATCGCGGCATTTCAGCGGTTTGGCAACGGTACCCGCGGAGACGGGCAAAACGGCGGACGCCGCCGCCAGCAAGTTATGCAATTTCTGCCCATGCGGCCGGCACCGGGGGACTTGCGGCTATTCAGGCCGCGTTGGCCCGCGGCAGAATGTCAGCGAGCGACTCGACCAGCCGATCTATCTCCGCCATCGTGTTGTAGTGCACGGGTCCAACGCGCAGCGCACCGCCCGAAGCGTCAATGCCAAGAAACTTTGCTGCCTCGACAGCATAGACATGACCGCTCCAGACAAAGATGCTGCGTTCACCCAATTCTGCCGCGATCCTGTCGGGTGACACGCCATCGACCGTAAACGAGATAGTCGGGACGCGACGCCGCATCGCATCGGGGCGCGTGATGCCATGAATATGCAGTCGCGGAAACTGCTGCAGCTGTCTGATCAGGTGGCCGGCGAGTTCAGCCTCGTAATCGAACAGGCAGTCCATCGCCGCGTGCACGTATTTGCGACGGCCGTCGAAATGGCTGTAAGCGTCGTGATAGGCGGATGCCATGGTCTTGCCTATCCAGGCGAAGTAATCCACGGCAGCCGTCGTACCTGCCATACCTTCATGGCTTTGCGTGCCGGTTTCGAAGCAGCCAGGGATTGCCTCGGGCGCCGGCCTTACTTTATAGGCTTCAAGTTTTTCGAGCAGTTCGCGGCGACCCCAGAGTATGCCCTGGTGCGGGCCGAAAAATTTGTAAGCGGAGCAGACGAGGAAATCGCAACCCATGGCCTGCACGTCCGTCGCTACGTGCGGCACTGCCTGCACGGCGTCGATAAAGCTTAAGGCACCGGCATTCCGCGCTTTCTGACAAATTGCTTTGACGTTGTTGATGGTGCCAATCAGGTTGCTGGCGGCACCTATGCAAATTAGTCGCGTTTTCGCATTGATCAGCTTGTCGACTTCGGCGAGATCAAATTCGTAAGTTTCCGCATCGAATGGCAGCCAGCGAACGGTGAGCTCCCGGTCCCTGGCCAGCAGCAGCCACGGCGCCACATTAGCGTCGTGATCCATGCGTGACAAGATAATTTCGTCGCCCGGTTTGAACAGCTTGCCAATAGAGCGCGACAGGTAGAACGTTATCGTCGTCATGTTCTGGCCGAACACGATTTCATCCGGGGACGCCGCATTCAGCATGTCGGCCATGGCCTCGTGCACGCCCGACACAATCCCGTCAGCCAGCGCTGAGGTACGGAAAGTGCCGTGCACGTTGGCGTTCGATTCAATCAGGCAGCGACTCATTGCGTCCACGACGGTTTGCGGTACCTGCGTGCCCGCCGGGTTGTCGAAATAGACGCGCGCAACGCCATTGTCGCGGATAGCCAGGGCCGGAAAAGCGGCACGAATTTTATCGATATCAAGTTGCATGCAGAAAACCTGTGGGAGTGAAATTAGCCGCGACGGTCTTTTGGCCGCCGGCGGGTTGGAACGGCCTCTTCTTCCTGTCCGCCCCACTTCTCACGATGAGCGTGGGCAGCCTGCTGACGCACTTTGGAATGTCGTGCAGAAAGCAGCAGAGAATTCGGATCGCAGACTTCCGCGCGTATAAGTCCTAAGTCGCTGGCCGCGTCAAACAGACTTGGATACCAGCGTTCCCAGTTTGGCAACAGCGCTTCGACCTGATCGCGGAGATTCATCACTCGAATGTATACGACGCTGCCGGTCGTGACAATTCGCGAAATAATCGGGGAATGAAGTATTTATTCTTCGAGTATCCGGCTCACCAGAACCAGCACCATCACAAGCGTTGCAGCGGTGAGGACCAGCGGCGCGTCCGGTGCAAATGGCAATGCCAGCCCAGCAAGATTCTCAAGCGCGGCAGGCAAGCTGACGATCAGCGCAAACAGCGGTTTAGCGGCCATCACACCACCGGCAAGGATGGCCACGGGCAGCGACAGGCGACGGACCCACTGCCGGCGCTGAATTTTACCGACGACAGCAACGCTAAAACCATCGTCAGCGATGGGCTCGGCAGCAAACAGCGATTCCAGCCTGCGATCTTCTTCGTCTTTCATTCGTTCAGCCATGTTGATGATCTTTGATTTCAAAGTGTTCCCTGATTTTCAGTTTACTGCGGTGAATTATGGACTTGACCGTGCCTACCGGCATGTCCGTCGCAATGCCGATTTCCCGATGCGATAGCCCGCACGCGTAGGACATGATAATTGCGGCCCGCTCTTCTTCCGACAGAACCGCAAGAAACTTCTCAAGATCGGGAATCTCGCTGCTCGTTGATCTGTCACCCGTCGCTGATGCCAGCGAGAGCGACTGCATTATGTCGTCGTAGCGAGAGGACTTCCGTTTCGACTGCAGGAACGTCGTATAGGCCACTTTTAACAACCAGCCAATGAAGCTGCCGCGACCTGAAAACGTATGTATTTTGTTCCACGCCTGCAGAAACGTATCCTGCGCCAGGTCATCGGCGAGGACGAAATCGCGGCTGAGTTTGCGCAGGAAGTTGCGCACATGCGACTGGTGGCGGCGCACCAGTTCGCCGAATGCAACGGCGTCCTCGTGTGCCACCACCTTCGCCACCAGTTCGATATCACTAACATCGGGCGCGCCGTCCACTTCGATCGAATCTACGATTCCTTTTTCGTCCCATACCGGTACATGACGAGGTAGGCAATGCCAATAGCAAACGGAAATGCTGCACCGGCGAGAATGCCGCGTAGGGCTTCGGCTTCACCCAGGGCGACACCGCACAACGCGAGCCCGCCAGCCAGTGCGAGCCAGATCAGGGCCCGCCGCAGGTCCCGTGTTCGGCTTGACTCCGATTCACCGAGGGTGCGGATGAGCTCAGGCGTCAGATCGCCGCCCTTTTCCAGGGCCAGCCTGTAGGTTTGCTGCATCTCGACTCTGCTGCGGTGATTCAGGTAGAACCAGACGATCGAGACGACGGCTACGCTCAGGAACATCACGACAGGTATAATCACTTCTTCCATTGTTTACTCCACGGGCATGCCGGCAGTGGCTGCCGGTCTTCGAATGGGAGATGCCTCTGGGCGGCGGTTTGGATGCAAGCTGCGAGCATCCCGCCGTAGCCCGGCTGGTGAGCGGCAGCCGCTTTCAACGGCTGCGCAAGGTACTCAGGCGTTCCGTTTTTCCCATAATTCGAGCAGTTCGCTTTCCCGTTCCGGACTAAGCCCCGCGCGCAGGGTGGCTGAACGCTCTGCAGGCAATGAACGCCACCACGCGACCGTGTCGCGCGCGGTTTCGCGGGTCGGACGTATCTCGAGACCGGCCTTCAGCGCCTTGCTGGCATCCACCGTCAGCAGATTAGCCGTTTCACCCTTTGGGTCTTCCCATATCGGCAGGCCGCCTTCGGCAGCAACTTCGTGTTTATTGAGAAAGTCTGTACTGACCCAAACCGGCGTCATGTCGGCAGCAGTGACGGCCAGACTGTCTTCCAGCAAGCCACCCATCTTGAATTCGCCGGCGGGTGTGCAGGTGTTAAACGTGCCGGTCGTGTCTTCCTCGGCACATCGAATCGTAAACTGTGCGAGATCGCGTACATCGATAATCTGGATATCGTCTTCGGGCGTACCAGGCCACAGCATCTCGCCACCGCGCAGCGTACGCACCGGCCAGTAGGTATAGCGATCAGTGCGGTCACCCGGGCCGCAAATATAGGTCGGGCGAAGTATGGTCGTACGTGATTCGCCAAATTCCGCAAGTACGCGCTGTTCACAAAGCGCTTTCAACGGGCCATACGTATCGCCCGTGACTTCCTCGATGGTTTCGTCCGGCAATTTGCCTACGGCGGATTCCTCTGTAATTTTGTCCGAAAAATCGCCGTAAACCGAGATCGTTGAGATGTAGATATAGCGCTCGGCGGCAGGCGCGAGCAGCCGCGCGGAGTCCTCTACGTGGCGTGGCACGTAGCCGGAATTGTCGATGACGACATCCCATTCACCGCCCTGCAGCGACTGCAGATTGTTATCGCGGTCACCGACGTAGAGTTCCAGATCCGGAAAAAGGTCGGTGTTGGTACGACCGCGGTTGAAGAGCTCTACTTCGTGTCCACGCCGCAGCGCTTCCTGAACCATATGCGGACCAATGAAACCGGTGCCGCCAAGCACCAGTATACGAAGCGGCTTCACGGCACGCCGGACTGACGCAGCACTCCCCGACAGATCCGAATTGCACGCAGCAACCGCGGCCGCGCTGCCGAGTACAGCTGTTTTGAGCAGGTGACGGCGAGTCTTGTTCATTCTTGTTTTCCTCTGTTGTCACACGGCAGGATGATGTGCCCTGAATGGCTAGCGATAACGATCCATCAGCGCCGACAGTTGCTGCTGTCCGGGATTCAGATCCTGATAATCGAGCTTTGACAGCGGCGTTTCCACCGTGCGCGCCTCGGAATGCATATCGTCCGCGCTTTCGTCGATATACAGGAGGCCGGTGATGATTTCACCCTGGTTGACGCTGTCGCGCAGGAACGAAAATGCCGCGGCGCGACTGGTGGGATCGTAGTCCTCGTCCAGTTTTCGGAAAACGATCTTGCTGCCATCATGCAGGCGAACCGGCATCGCCTCGCCCTTGTTATAGGACGCAATGATTTCTTCGCTCGGTGGCACGAAATCCGCGTGGATGACGTGATGAAAATGTTTGCGCGTGTGAGCGTAACTTTTCGTCGAGCCTTCATTGTCGTTGAAAGTGACGCACGGGCTGATGATATCCAGCAGCGCAAAACCCTTGTGCCGGAGTGCACCTTTAATCAGCGGTACAAGCTGCTGCTTGTCGCCCGAAAAACTGCGCGCGATATAGGTGGCGCCCAGACCGATCGCCGTGCTGACCGGATCGATTGGCATCTGCCGGTTCGGCTCTGCCTTTTTCGCCACGCTGCCGACGTCTGCAGAGGCGGAATACTGCCCCTTGGTCAGTCCGTAAACACCGTTATTCTCGATGATGTAGCACATGTTCACATTGCGTCGAATGACGTGTGCAAACTGGCCCATGCCGATAGAAAGGGAGTCGCCGTCGCCGGATATGCCAATATAGGTCAGGTCCTTGTTGGCGGCGTTCGCGCCGGTTGTCACCGATGCCATGCGGCCGTGTACGGAATTAAAACCGTGCGACTGACTGACAAAATACGCTGGCGTCTTCGAGGAGCAGCCGATGCCACTCATTTTAGCCAGCTTGTGCGGCTCGATGCCCAGCTCGAACACGGCCTGGATAATAGCGGCGGTGATCGAATCGTGGCCGCATCCCGCGCACAAAGTCGAGACGCCGCCCTCGTAGTCGCGTTCGGTCAGACCGAGCTTATTGCGCGGTACGCCTGGGTGGGAAACTTTTGGTTTGGCGATATAGCTCATGTGGTTTCTCCGCGAATCAGGCTGCCTGCCCTTTCGCAACCTCTTCCAGCACACGTTTGATCACGAAGTCCGCGCTGATCGGCATGCCTTTGTAATGCAGCAAAGATTTCAGTTTACGTGGATCGGCATTCGCATCCAGCATTAAAAGGGTGCGTAACTGCGCGTCGCGATTCTGTTCGACGACGTAAACGGCTTCATGCTGATTGATAAACTCAGCCACGGCATTGGCGAAGGGAAAACCCTTCACCCGGCAATAATTGACGCTGGTGCCCTGCTCCTGCAGTTTAACCATCGCTTCCCGGACCGCGCCGTCACAGCTGCCGAATGACAGTATCCCCGTCTTGTTGAACTTGGAATACTCGATTTCCGGCTCCGGAACCAGGCTTCGCGCCGTCTCCCACTTCACCAGCAGACGGTCAACCACATCCTGGTACTCATCGGCATCCTCGGTGTAGGCGCCATACTTCGTGTGCCCTGAGCCGCGAGTGAAATACGCACCCTTGGGGTGCTCTCCCGGCAGCGTTCGGTAAGGAATACCATCGCCGTCAACGTCGAGATAACGGTAAAACTTTTCGATCGATTCAAGCTGCTCTGCAGACAGCACCTTACCCTTGTCGGGCACGTACGATTCGTCCCATTTGAGATCGGGACACATCCAGTCATTCATACCGACATCAAGATCGGAAAGCACCATGACCGGGGTCTGCAGACGATCAGCGAGGTCGAAGGCTGTGACCGACATGTAAAAGCACTCTTCCGGATTGGCCGGGAAAAGCAGCACGTGCTTCGTATCCCCGTGCGATGCGTAGGCACAGGAGATCAGGTCACACTGCTGGGTACGCGTCGGCATACCGGTCGACGGCCCCGTGCGCTGCACGTCGAAAATCACCGCCGGCACTTCGGCGTAGTAGGCAAAACCCAGAAATTCGCTCATCAGCGAAATGCCCGGGCCGCTGGTCGGCGTAAACGCGCGAGCACCATTCCACGCAGCACCCAGCACCACGCCGATCGCGGCAAGCTCGTCCTCTGCCTGTACGATGCAGAACTTTTTCTTGTCGCCATCCATACGATATTTCATGCAAAACGATTTGAACGCATCCATCAGCGAGGTCGACGGGGTAATCGGGTACCACGCACCGACCGTTGCGCCGGCATAAACGCAGCCCAGACCCGCCGCCGTATTGCCGTCAATGATGATATGGCCCTTGGTCTTGTCCAGTCGTTCGACCTTGACTGGCAGCGGACAATTGAACTTTTCCCTCGCGTAGTCGTAGCCGAGACGAATCGCCTTCAGATTGGATTCAATCAGCTTGGTCTTGGACGCAAAGGTTTCGCCGAGCAGCTCGCGAATGACGTCAAGATCAATATCCAGTAATGCAGCGACCACACCGACGTAGGCGATGTTTTTCATCAGTATGCGTTCGCGAGCACTATCGAACTTTTCGTTACATATTCGCGACAGCGGCACGCCACAAACGTTGACGTCCTCTCGGTTTAACAACCGGTTGCGAGGCCAGGTGGAATCGTAGATCAGCCAGCCACCGGGGGCAACCGATGCCAGATCCTTTGCGTAAGTCTGCACGTTCATGGCCACCATGACGTCCACGCGATCAGCGCGTGCCTGGTAACCCTCGCCCGTCACCCTGATCTCGTACCACGTGGGCAGACCCTGAATGTTGGAGGGGAAATAGTTTTTGCCGACAACCGGCACGCCCATGCGGAAAATAGCTTTCATCAGCAAGCCGTTGGCGCTTGCCGAACCGGTGCCATTCACCGTGCCAATCTTGATGACTACGTCATTGACTCTGGACAAGTTAGACAATCCTCGGAACGCGGTTAAAAGCCATTGGTATTTTCATAGAATTTCGATCTGGCGCATTGTCCGACACGCCGCTGGCGGATTATGCGCCGGCAACCCGCTTTTGTTTCTGCGGGGCATAGCGGATCTCGTCTTTCACCTGTGGAATGAGAATCTCGGACCGCTGCATATCCCAGGCGCCGGTTGGGCAGCGTTCCGCGCACAGACTGCAGTGTACGCAGAGATCCTCGTCCTTCACCATGACCCGGGCGGTCTGCGGCAATGCTGCGGAAACGTACAGGGGTTGCTCGAAGTTTTCAGCCGGCGCAGTCAGGCGCGTCCGCAACTCTTCTTCTTCCCCGTTGTGCGTGATGGTCAGACAGTCTACCGGGCAGATATCGATGCACGCGTCGCACTCGATACAAAGTCCTGCGGTGAATACCGTCTGAATATCACAGTTCAGACAGCGCTCCACTTCCTTGATGGTCTGTTCCGCCGTGAAGCCGAGCTCAACCTCGATGTTCAGCTTTTTGAAACGCTCTTTCAGATCGACGTGCGGCATCATGCGCCGCTCGGACGGGTCGTAATCGTTGGAAAAACTCCACTCGTGAATACCCATCTTCTGGCTGCTGAGATTGACGCCGCGCGGCAGCCGTTCGGTAAGCGACTCGTTATTGCAGTATTTGTGAATCGAAATCGCGGCTTCATGCGCGTGCGCAACGGCCCAGATGATGTTCTTCGGGCCCCAAGCTGAGTCGCCGCCGAAGAACACTCCGTCGCGAGAACACATCATCGTCGTCTCATCGACAATCGGACAATCCCACTCGTTGAATTCGATGCCAATGTCGCGTTCGATCCACGGGAATGCGTTGTCCTGACCAATGGCAAGAATGACGTCGTCACAGGGAATAGTCACTTCGCCGACGACTGTACCCCGGTCGATGCGGCCCTTTTCGTCGATGTTGTATTCCATGCGATCGAAGATCATGCCGGTGAGCTTGCCGTTTTCGACGACGAATTCGCGGGGAGAATGATTGATGACAATTTCGACATTCTCTTCCTCGGCGTCTTCAAGCTCCCAGTCGGACGCCTTGAAAAACCCGCGTGGTTTGCGCGCCATGACCTTGACGTCTTCCGCACCTATCCTGAGAGACGTGCGGCAGCAGTCCATCGCTGTATTGCCGACGCCAATGATCAGCACTTTCTTGCCGATGGCTTTCGTGTGTTCGAATGCGACCGACTCCAGCCAGTCAATGCCGATATGAATGTTGTCCGTATCATGGCGGCCGGGCAATTCCAGCTCCTTGCCGCGCGGTGCACCGGTGCCGACGAAGACCGCATCAAAACCGCCTTTGTCGAGCAGGTCTTTCATGCTGTCGATACGGTGGTTGAGTTTAAGTTCTGCGCCCATGTTAAGGATGTAGCCGATTTCCTCGTCGAGTACTTTCGGTGGCAGCCGGAACTTCGGGATGTTG
This sequence comes from Woeseiaceae bacterium, assembly GCA_037968735.1. Lineage (GTDB taxonomy): Bacteria > Pseudomonadota > Gammaproteobacteria > Steroidobacterales > Woeseiaceae > SZUA-117. The sequence continues at coordinate 35,194 of JBBKWC010000005.1, forward strand.
GTGCGCATCAGGCCGCCCGTCGTCTGCAGCGCCTCGAAGATGGTGATCTCGTAGCCGAGCGGCAACAGGTCATTGGCGACACCGAGCGATGCACAGCCGGCGCCAAGCAGCGCAATTTTTTTGCCGTTGGTTTTAGCCGGTGCTGTTGGCAGTCTATCGGTGATGTCGTCGCGATGATCAGCAGCAACGCGTTTCAGGCGACAGATCGCAACCGGCTTATCTTCAATACGACCACGCCGGCAAGCCGGCTCACAGGGTCTGTCGCACACGCGTCCCAAAATACCCGGGAACACGTTGGACTCCCGGTTGAGCATGTAAGCGTCGGTAAATTCACCCTGCGCAATCAGCCGGATGTAGCCGGGCACGTCGGTGTGTGCCGGACATGCCCACTGGCAATCGACAACCTTGTGAAAATAATCGGGATTAGAAGTATCAGTCGGCTTCATTCGCGTGACACCCGGATTGCGGTCCTGCTATCCGGCGACTACCGCATAACTCGCGTAGGATAACGGGATCGAGAGGAAAGTAAACTGTTTTACGGCCATGTGGAATTTTCGGGCCGAGCGTTGTCAGCGACTCATTTGCAGCGGCAAAATTTAACTGCAGACGGGGCATCCTTGCCGCATATCTTACGCCGGACGTGCTCCTGCAGCACGAATCGACATCCCGGAACCGGTTTGCTTCAACGGGCACGATTGCAGATAAGCGGCTGGCCGGCGACCGCACCGGTCAGTTTGCCGCCCTGATAGGCGATAGTGCCATTCACGATGGTGGTATCGACCGTGCTCTTGAAAGTGTGCCCCTCGAATGGCGACCAGTGGCACTTGGCCAGCAGGCTCGCAGGGGTCACGGTCGTTGGCGTATCCGGGTCCATCAGGACCAGATCCGCGAAATAGCCTTCCCGTACGTAGCCTCTGTCAACGACGCCGAAGATATCGGCTACCGCGTGGCTGGTCTTGTCGACAATGCGGGCGTAGTCCAGTTGGCCTTCCGCAGCAAGATCGAACAGACATAACATAACGTGCTGCACCAGCGGCAGTCCGGCGGGCGCTTTAAAGTAACTCTTGCCCTTTTCGCTGATCGTATGTGGTGCATGATCGGTTGCGATGATGTCGATGCGGTCTTCGTTCAGCGCTTTTATAAGCGCCGCCCGGTCATTCGCCGTTTTTATCGCCGGATTGCACTTTATCCGTGTGCCAAGTTCCTCGTAGCGACTGTCGTCAAACCACAGATGGTGCACGCAGACTTCGGCGGTAATGCGCTTGTCGCGTCGATGGCCTTTAGTGAACAGTCCCATCTCGATAGCCGTCGTCAAATGCAGTATGTGCAGCAGCGCGTCGTGACGCCGGGCGAGATCGACCGCCTGGCTAGACGACAGCAGGCAGGCATTCGCAGAGCGGATGTTTGGATGCTCTGACATCGGCACGTTCTCGCCAAATTCTGCTTTCGCCTTGGCTTCGTTGTCACGAATCGTCGGCGAATGCTCACAATGTGTGAGGACGATCACCGGCGCGTGAGCGAACAGCAGGTCCAGCGCTACGGGATCGTCCACCAGCATGTCCCCGGTGGAGGCACCCATGAAAGCCTTGATGCCGCAGGACTCTCCTACCTTTAATGCCTTGATATCCTCGATGTTGCGATTGGTGGCACCGAGATAGAACGCATAGTTGGCCGAACAACGACCTTCTGCGACACGGTATTTGTCGGCAAGTGCCTCGCGGTTGGTCGTCTGCGGATTGACGTTTGGCATGTCCATGAAGCTCGTTATTCCGCCGGCAACGGCAGCCGCTGATTCGGTCGCCAGATCGCCCTTGTTGGTCAGACCCGGTTCGCGAAAATGCACCTGATCGTCAATCATGCCTGGCATTAGCAGCTTGCCACCGGCGTCCAGAACCGTCGTGTGCTCTCCGGCTTTTATCTGCTGGCCAATTTGTTCGATGCGGTCACCGCGAATCAACACATCGGCGTCGCGGGTTTCGCCTTCGTTAACGAGGCGTGCGTTGGTAATCAGTAATTTTTTATCCATCGTGTTGCGCTGTCAGGCGAATCCGTCCGTTGCCACTATCAGTTCATGGGTGTTGCCCGGCTCGAAGGCGGAATGGCCTGCGTCGGGCACGATTTTCAATTCCGCTTCAGGCCATGCCGCTGCCAGCTCAAAAGCTGACACCGCCGGGCACACGACATCATAACGACCCTGAACGATGACCGCCGGAATATCGCGCAGGCGATTCACGTCCCTGAGCAGCTGCATGTCTTCCATAAACCCGTGGTTAACAAAGTAATGACATTCGATGCGTGCCAGTGAAATCGCATGATCGTCCGCGGCAAAATCCGCTGCGAGGGCCGCGTTCGGCAGCAGGGTGCTGGTTGTACCCTCCCAAATCGACCAGGCGCGGGCCGCCTCCATACGCACGTCCACGTCCTCACTGACGAGGCGCTTGTGATAAGCGCTTAGCAAATCGCCGCGTTCCGCCTCCGGTATGGGGGCGAGATAGTGCTGCCATCGGTCTGGAAAAATTTCGCTGGCCCCGTGCTGGTAAAACCAGTCAATTTCCTTCTGCCGCAGCATGAAGATGCCTCGCAGCACGAGTTCGGTCACCTGCTCGGGATGAGCTTCGGCGTAAGCCAGCGCCAGGGTACTGCCCCAGGAACCACCGAACACCTGCCAGCGGTCGATATCCAGCATGGAGCGCAGCGCCTCGATGTCCCTGACCAGATCCCAGGTCGTATTGTTGGCGAGGCTTGCATGCGGTTTGCTCTGACCACTGCCGCGCTGATCGAACAGCACAATGCGGTATTTCTCCGGATCCCAGAAACACCGCATACTCGGCGAGCAGCCGCCACCCGGACCGCCGTGCAGGAAGACCGCCGGTTTGCCGTCCGGATTGCCGCACTCTTCATAATAGAGCTGGTGACCGCTATCTACGTCCAGATAGCCATGCAGATAAGGTTCGATAGGGGGATAGAGTTCGCGTCGTTCTGGTGCCTGGCTCATACCGCGGATTATGGGAGTGGTAGCGAACGATTGCCATGCGTGTTGCGCAATTTAATTTCAGCAGGAGCAACTTCAGACTGAGCTCGCCCGCGGGGCGGGCCCAATCCTCCTGCGGTGTCGATAGTAGTACGTTGGTAGGCGAGGATTGATCTTTAGCGCGATAATTGGCTTTGGGAATCGCCCGCGGGGCGGGCTCCTAAAGTACGTCCAGTGCTGTGAAGCCCATCGGTTCACAGCCGAATAATCTGGTCGGCCAGGCTGATGGCGTCCGGCCGGTGCGCAACGGCAATAATGGTGACGTCCAGCGCCGCAATATTGGCCAGCACCCGCTTTTCGGTTGCCACGTCGAGATGACTGGTCGCCTCGTCGAGAAACAGAATCCGCGGTTCGCGATATAGCGCCCGCGCCAGAACGATGCGTTGCATCTGCCCGCCGGAAAGGGTGGCCGCCGCCTGCGAGACCGGCGTATCCGTTCGCAACGGCAATTGCAGGATGTCGGTCCATATATCCGCCAGCTCAGCCGCCCGGCGAACGCGCTGCATATCAGCAGTCGTGGCAAAGGCCGCGATGTTTGCCGCCACCGTCCCCTGAAAAAGCTGATCCTGCTGCAGAACCACAGCGCACTGGGCACTGAGATGCGCACGGTGCCACAAGCCTAGTTCCAGTCCGTCGATCAGCACCTGCCCGTGCCGGGCCTGCAGCTGGCCTGCCAGCAGTTTCAACAAAGTCGTTTTGCCACAGCCCGACGGACCGACGATCACCGCGTGCGAACCGGCCTCAATCTGGCATTCGAAACGGTCGATCAGCGGGACAGTGTCGGCGTAGCTGAAGGACAGTGCTTCTGTACGCAGCGAACCTTTCACCGGCGCAGCGCAGGCGCCATGCGGGCTCTGTTGCAATGGCCGGGCAAGCACGATGTCCGACAGCCTGCCGGTATGCACGGTAATGAGTGCGAAACGCTGCACGACATCGGTAAGACTGGCAGCCGCCCCCGCCAACCGGCCGCGCAAACTCATGAACGCAAACAATGCGCCCAGCGTAATGTCCTGATTCACGATGCCACCGATTCCGACGGCGAGAAACAGAAGCTGTTCGGCGATGTTGATAAGCCCGGTGATGGTCGAGCGGGCGATGTTCAGGCGCAGCTGTCGCGCTTCGCTGCGGGTTGCCGCGAAAAAGTGCTGCTGCCAGTTCAGGCGGCGCGCGCAGGAAAGGCCCAGGTTCTGCACTGTCTCATAAGCTCGCAAGGTTTCAACGAGCGACGTGTGCTGGGCAGCGCGACTGACAAGCGTTTGTTCATCCAGCCGCCGAACCGCAGGCAACATCGCTGCCATGACCAGCAGGGAAGCCGCAATGCCGCCCAGCGAGATGACGGTGAGCAGTGGGCTGTAAATCAGCATGATCGCAAGCGTCGTCAGCAACACGATGGACTGCACGACAGCATTCACACAATGCTCGCTGATCGCCAGCCGCAACGGGTGCAGCGATTCGAGTTTCGACATGATATCGCCGAGATGGCGGCGTTGAATGAAGGTCACCGGCAACTGCAGGAGATGCGTGATGACGTTAACCGTGCTGTCCGCCGCCATTCTGGTGCCGGTGAACAGCGCAACGCGCCTGCGGGTCGTGTCGAACACCAATGTGAGCAACATGATGATGCCGAGCCCGCCGAGTGCCCGGTAGAGCCAGCGCTTGTCCTCTGCGAGGACGACTTCGTCAATGAGTATCTGGGTTGCAATCGCCGGAACGAGCGCAAGCAGCTCCGTGACGCTCAGCAGGATCAATAGCGTCACCAGATAGCGGCAGAGGTAACGAAATGAGCGCAGGAAATCGAAAAATGACAGTCCGCGCTCTTTTTTCTGCCTGCTGAAGTCCACGCACGGTGACAGCTCCAGAGCGATGCCGGTGAAGCTGTCGGAAAGTTCGTGCAGGCGGACGCTGCGCTTGCCCCGCGCCGGATCGTGAATGATGACCTTACGACGCATGACCTTCGTCAGTACGACGAAGTGATCGATGTTCCAGTGCAAAATGGCGGGTCGACGTAGCTGCCGAAGTTCTTTCAGCGACAGTCGCAGCGGACGCGCTGCGAGCTTGAGCCCGGCGGCGGCTTCAATGAGCTGTTGCAGATTCATGCCGTGGGGTCCGGACCGGAAGCGCTCCCGCAAATACTGCATGCCGACGGCTTTGCCGTAGGCAGCGGCAACCATTGCAAGGCATGCGAGCCCGCATTCGGCGCTTTCCTGTTGCAGCACTATCGGGAGCCGCCGCTGGCGAACTCCGGAGTACACGTCACGCACTGGCCACAGAACGCAGCAGCCATTCATAAAGCTTAAGCCGCTGCTGTATGACTTCGGCACGGAATGTAGTGCCCGGCCGCAGCGTCCATGGGCGACCACGCAACGCCACATCCGCTTCCGCAAGCCGGGCGCGGATTTCGAACACCGGGCCGGCCAGGCCTGCCGGTGCACCTATTTCTTCCGCAGCCAGCGCAACCGCCGCGACCCAGGTGACCTCTGCCGCCAGCGTGCCGAACCTCTCTTTCGGGTAGGCGTCGAGAAGCAGGCGCACTGTTTGCCCCTTCCGCAGTAAACGTGCATTGGCGCTGGAAAGGTAAAGCCAGGCTTCGAGCGGATCACTCTGCCGGTAGAGCTTTGCCACGACCTGGCCGGCCCGAACGCTGCCGCCGACCGACACCAGTATGCGCGCGACCACGCCACTTGCTGTCGAGCGGATCTTTTGCTGCGCCTTGTAACCTGCCTCGCCGATCTGCCGCTGAAGTCGTTCGGTTTGCAGGCGCTGTTCTGCCGCGTGCAGCGCCAGCTCGGTATCCATTTCCCGTCGAGCGGCGACCAGCCGGGCACGTTCCAGGCGAAGTTCCAGCAGGCGTTGCCGACCTTCATCCTGCTGCCCTCGCGCCTGCATAAGCGTCAGCTGCTGCTGTTCGAGCGCATCGCGTGCAAGGTGGCCGGCGGCCGCCAGAGCTTCTGTTCTCTGCAGGCGCCGTTCGAGCAAAGTCTGCTGGTCACGATGCCGTTGCAGCCGCTGTTCTGCAGCAGAAATTTGCTCGAGCATCGCCGCTTCCTGCTCAAGCACGCCCCTCTGCCGCTCGACCGAAAGTTGCTGGCGCAGCTGCTGCGCCTGTGTCAGCAAGGCGAGTTCATCGCGCAGTGACTGCAAGGTGATCTGCGGGAACGCCTCGCCAGGCAAACTCGTCCCGGCAGAATCAACGTCGATCAGCATTGCGCCGGCGGCAACTTCCTGTCCTGCCGTAACATGGATCACCTTGGCAATACCGCTTTCCGTCGCGATGACGTCCACGAATCCTGCCGGCGGCATCAAGACGCCAACTGCCGGCACGCGTAGCGGTAACTCGACAAGATACGCCGCCGCGGCCAGCAGCAGCAAAACGGCGCAGGCCGTCAACCATGCGAACGCCGCCGATGGCGGCGTGATCACGGTAACGGTGCCGAATGCGCGCCGACGACTCGCGGCAACGGCCGCCTGTCGCAGTCGCGTCTTCGCAATCTGATTCATTGGCAGCATCCGGCGATCAGCATGACGCCGCCCAGTTCAGCACCTCGCCGTCATCGATGCGATTGGCGAAACAGCCGCAAAGTGCGTATTTCTCCCGAGCGCAGCGGCGGATTCAGGCGAAACCATCGCTCTCGCAACGGGCAATGCGCTAACCTGTGCGCCGCTTTCAGTGCGATAAAGTCCAGATGAACATTGATGAATATGTAGCGATGATCGACCAGGCCTCGGTCTACGACGTGGCGAAGAACTCGCCGCTCGAACTGGCGACCACCCTGTCCGCACGACTTAAAAACCGTGTCTTCATGAAACGTGAAGATCTGCAGCCGGTGTTCTCTTTCAAACTGCGTGGCGCCTATAACAAGCTGTCAAAACTGACCGCGGCGGAGCTGGCGGCGGGGGTCATTTGCAGTTCGGCCGGCAATCATGCCCAGGGCGTGGCGCTGGCAGCGAAACGCCGCGAGGTGCGGGCGGTCATCGTGATGCCGGTGACCACGCCCTCCATCAAAGTAAATGCGGTGCGCGTACTCAATGGCGAAGTCGTCTTGTACGGTGACAACTATGACGAAGCTTTCGAGCACGCCGTCGAGCTGGCCGCTGAGCAGGATCTTACCTTCATTCATCCGTTCGACGATCCCGCCGTTATCGCCGGCCAGGGGACCATCGGCAGGGAACTCGTTGAGCAGATGGACGAAGATGTGTCAGCGGTGTTCGTGCCGATAGGCGGTGGCGGGCTGATCTCAGGCATTGCGCTGTATATCAAGGCCAGGCGCCCTGATATCCGGATCATCGGCGTCGAACCTGAGGATGCGGCAGGCATGCGTGACTCTTTGGCCGCAGGCGAGCCGGTTACCCTCGATCACGTCGGCATCTTCGCCGACGGCGTTGCGGTTCGACGAGTCGGTGATGAAACCTTCAGGCTGTGCCGGATGCTGGTCGATGAAATCGTCACGGTCGACACCGATCAGACCTGCGCCGCGATCAGGGATATTTTCGAAGACACCCGCTCCATTGTGGAGCCCGCCGGCGGACTGGCGGTCGCCGGGATGAAAAAATATGTCGCGGCGAGGCGCATCAAGGGTGAATCTTTCGTTGTCATCAACTGCGGTGCCAACGTGAACTTCGACCGGCTGCGCCACATTGCCGAACGCGCGGCAATCGGCGAGGACCAGGAGATGCTGCTGGCTGTCGAGATTGCCGAAGAGCCGGGCAGTTTTCTGAAGTTCTGTAAAGCACTGGGCCGTCGCGGCATCACGGAATTCAATTATCGTTACAACGATACGAAAACCGCCCATATTTTCGTCGGCGTAGAGCTTCGACACGGCGCCAAAGAACACGCTGAACTACTGCGAAAGCTGACCGGTCTCGGTTACCTGCTTGCCGACCTGAGCAATGACGAAATGGCCAAACTGCACATCCGCCATATGGTGGGGGGCAGCGGTGCGAGTATCCAGAACGAACGTCTGTTCCGCTTCGAGTTTCCGGAACGGCCGGGCGCGCTTTTGAATTTCCTGAAAGCGATCGGCACGGACTGGAACATCAGCCTGTTTCACTACCGCAATCACGGCTCGGACCACGGCCGGGTGCTGGCAGGGATTCAGGTGCCGGACGGCGAGTCGGAGGAGCTTCAAGCGCATCTGTCCAGGCTCGGTTATGCCCATTTCGAAGAAAGCGATAACCCGGCCTACCGCATGTTCCTTGCTTGACCGTGGGCAGCGTACAGGGTCACCGACCCCGCGCTGACTGCGGCTTCCACCATCACTGCCGGTAGGAATCGTCGCGCCGGTCCAGCTTCCTCAGCAATCCCGGCCAGGCCAGGTCGGCGCCGATGCCGTTCAGCACCGCGTCCACCTGCGCGCGTATGCCCTTGACGATCATTGGATTGACTTCGATCAGTTCGTTGCCGCCCGCTTGCGCCGCGAGCTGAATCTGGCAGGCCGTCTCCAGCGCGTACATGTACAGAAACGCATCGGCAACGCCGGGCCCGACCGTCAGCAAGCCGTGATTGCGAAGAATCATGAAATTCTTGTCGGCGAGATCGGCGACCAGGCGCGGTTTTTCATCTTCGTTCAGCGCGATGCCCTCATAGCCGTGATAGGCGAGCGACGACAGCGGGAAAAGCGCAATCTGCGACACTGGCAACAGCCCGCCCGATTGCGCGGAGACGGCGACGCCCGCACGCGTGTGGGTGTGCAGTACGCAGCCGGCGTCCTCGCGCGCTGCATGCACGGCGCTGTGAATCGTGAAGCCGGCCGGGTTAATTCCGTACTCACTGTCGAGCACGATCTCGCCTTCAAGGTTTACTTTGACGAGCGAAGAAGTTGTCATTTCCTCGAACAGCATGCCATACGCATTGATCAGAAAGTGTTCGTCCGGTCCTGGCACACGCGCCGACACGTGGGTGAAGATGAGGTCGTCCCAGCCATACATTGCGATCAGACGATAACAGGCAGCAAGGTCCACCCGCGTTGCCCATTCTTCTGCCGACACCTGGTCTCTGACACTTTTTGTTGTAGCTGCGACATTCATCTGTAGTTCACCTCTTCTCGTCCCACCGTTCGGGGCCGGCAGTTGCAGTTGAAACGAATTGTCCTGCATAACGCCGGCCGATATGTCGAAATTATTGCAACCTTTTTCCGCAGCACAGTATCTAAGCAGTAAGTCCACAGCAATGTGGACACCCATTGTCTCCTGGCAGATTCGCTTTGCGAGGGCGGCAAACGAAGCAAATTATCTCCCAAAGGTCTTGTTTCGTGAATTGAACGGTGGCTTCGGCCACCGTTTTTTTTGCCGCAGGTCTTCTCTGCCAGAGCCGATACCTGCTAGTCCGCAATGCTTTTTGCTAGACTCCGCCGTACATAATAATAAGGAGAGCAGGATGCATCTTGCCCAGATACTGGTCGGCGTCAACTGGCTGGCCGTGATCGTCGCGACCGTTGCCGCATTCATGCTAGGCGGACTCTGGTATTCGAAAGTCATGTTCGGCAATGCCTGGATGCAGCTTGTCGGCCTCGATGAGGCGTCCGTGCAGAACGCCAACATGGCGAGGACCTTCGGCGGCACGTTTCTGTTGCAGCTCATCGCAGCCATCGCGCTCGCCGCCATCATCGGCGAACAAAGCACGTGGATAACCGGACTGCAGACCGGTTTGTGGGCAGGACTGTTCTGGGTCGCTACCGCTTACGGTGTCACCTATCTTTTCGAGCAGCGTCCCGTGCGACTGTGGCTGATCAATGCCGGCTATTACGTGGTGCTGTACGCGTTCATGGGTACGATAATCGGTGCCTGGCCCTAACGCGTTATTGAAAAAGCCATCCGTGGCTTTATCAACGTCGGTACATCCTGAACTGCCTGGCAGGCTAAAACATCTCCCGGAGCTTGCCACCCACGTCGATTTTGCGCGCCAGGCGAGCGCTGGTTTCGCGCGGCGCCTGTAGTCGGCCGTGGGCTGCCGTGTCCATCGTCGCCAGCAGTCTGTCCGTCAGGAAACGACTCCGGGCACCATAAACATGTATATCGCCGTCACGCCGCTGTTGTGTAACGTGAAAACGCATCGGTGCGACCAGTGCCAGCGATTGTTTTGCGCGGGTCATTGCGACATACAGCAACCGCCGTTCTTCTTCGATGAGCTTTGGTTTGCCGGCAGCGAACTCGGACGGGAAATTACCGTCGGTAAAGTTCAGTACAAACACCGCGTCCCACTCCTGCCCCTTTGCAGAATGTACGGTCGAAAGCACGAGATAATCTTCGTCCAGCAGGGGATCACCGGCCAGGTCGCCCGCTGCTGAAGGCGGGTCCAGCGTCAGCTCCGTCAAAAAGCGTTCCCGGGTCGGATACTTTCCGGAGATCTGCTCAAGTTGTTCCAGATCCGCTTCACGCGTGTCAAGTCCGTCGTACAGCCGTTCGAGATGCGGCTTGAACCACTTTCTAGCTTCGGTCAGCCCGGTTTGCCACGCGTTGTCATCGCCGATCGGTGCTGCAAGCGACTTCATTAACTGGCAGAAACCAGGCCAGTCTGCGCGCGCCGGCGGCGGCGGGAGAAAATTTTCCAACGCGGAAAAGGTGTAGTCATGTGCCGCCAAAAATTCGAAACAACGCGCCGCGTTGGCAGGGCCAAGGCCCGGCAGGAATTTCAGCACGCGAAACGCGGCCACTTCGTTGCGCGGATTGTCGCCCCACTTGAGAATCGACAGCAGGTCCTTGATGTGTCCTGCTTCAAGAAACTTGAGGCCACCGTATTTGACGTAGGGGATGTTGCGCCGCACGAGTTCCAGTTCGAGCCGGTCACTGTGATGCGAGCTGCGAAACAATACCGCCTGCTGTTTAAGCAACAGTCCTTCTTCACGACGGCCAAGAATTTCACCCACCACGTACTCCGCTTCCGCATCGCCGTCTTCAACAGAAACATACAATGGCTTGCCACCACTTTTACGCACTGAAAAAAGGTTCTTCTTGTACTGCCGTTCGCTTTCGGCAATCAGGCAATTGGCGCTGTCGAGAATGGGTTGCGACGAGCGGTAGTTTTCATCGAGGCTGACGATGCGGGCCGAAGGGAGGTAGCGGTCCGGAAAATTCAGAATATTGTCAACCTCTGCGGCGCGAAAGGAATAGATAGACTGGGCATCATCGCCAACGACCGTTACGCCTTCCCCGGCGGGACGAATGGCATGCAGAATATCCGCCTGCAGAATATTCGTGTCCTGAAATTCGTCAACCAGGATGTGATCGAACCAGGAACCGATCTCGGCGGCGAATTCCTTGTCATTGACCAGATGGCTCCAGTAGAGCAGCAGATCATCGTAGTCGAGCGACTGCGTGGTCTGCTTGCGCGCCACATAGCCGCGAAACAGCTGTTTGAGTTCTTCTTCCCACTCCAGGCACCACGGATAGGTTTCGTTGAGACACTCCGGCAGCGGCTTTTTCGAATTCACACAACGTGAATAAATCGCCAGGCAGGTGTCTTTCTTCGGGAAACGGCGCGCCTTCTTTGACAGACCGATGTCGTGACGAACGACGTCCAGCAGATCCGCAGAATCACCGCGATCGAGTACCGAGAAGCCCGGATCGAGATCGAGATTGTGCGCGTAACGGCGCAGCAGACGATTCGCAACCGAATGGAAGGTACCGGACCACAACAGCACCTTGCTGCCAAGCTGGCCGGACGATTGGCCGGACATGGCCTGTCTGACGATGGCATCTACGCGACGCGTCATTTCCATTGCCGCGCGGCGGGTGAAAGTCAGCAACAAAATGCGATCAGGATTCACGCCCTGGATCACGAGATGGGCAACCCGATGGGCAAGGGTCATCGTTTTGCCAGTACCCGCACCCGCAATGACCAGCAGCGGCCCCGCAGTGAAGGTGCCCCCGGCACCGGGCTCTCCATAGGTTGCAGCCTCGCGCTGCGCGCTGTTCAGCAGCTGCAGATAGTCCGGTTGTTGCTCGGCGAGGGCTCCCATAACTGTATTTTTATACAGTAGGTGGGGAATTCGCACAACTGCGTTAGAGAGGGCTCCTGCAATGCGTGAGCGAACTGTGGAGGCCGCCCTGCGGGCGGTTCGCGGCCTGGGGCCGCTCCTGCAATGTCTTCTCGAACTTTGGGACCCGCCCTGTGGGCGGTTCGCGGCCTGGGGCCGCTCCTACAATGTCTTCTCGAACTTTGGGGCCCGCCCTGCGGGCGGTTCGCGGCCTGGGGCCGCTCCTACAATGTCTTTTCAAATTTTGGGGGCCCGCCCTGTTGGAGGTTCGCGGCCTGGGGCCGCTCCTACAATGTCTGATCTAACTGTAGGAGCCCGCCCCGCGGGCGATTTCGCAGGAACCGAAGCGCGCAGCGCAAATCGTAAGTACCCGGCGACGAACTCACACAGCTGTCTTTAAAAAGGCCTCGGTCACGGAGGCCAGCGCGGCGGGCGCCTCGAAATGCACCATATGCCCGGCCGCTTCGATGATCTCCGTCTCGGCACCGTGAAACGGATGCCGCGACTGGTCGTCATCCAGCCAGCTCTTCATGCCTGCCTTGAAGTCGGTGTCGGCACCCATGACCAGCAGCACCGGCGCGGTCACCTGGTCCCAACAAGCTTCTGCTTCGGCGCGGCGATACTGGGTCGCGTTCGGCAGCTTGTGCGCAGGATCTGCGCGCAGCACCACCCGCCCGTCTGCCGACTGCTCCGCCCATTGTCGGGCGATAAACAAGGCACGCTCGCGCGACAGCGACGGACTGCGAACCTGGATGCGCAGCGCCAGTTCATCGAATGACCCGTAACTCGCGTATCGCGGCGGGCGGGCGCTTTCCTCGATCCAGCGCCGATAGGTTTGCGGCGCTTTCGACGGCTCGCTGTCAGCCAGACCAAACCCTTCGACGTTGACGAATGCCCGCACGCGCTCCGGGAAGATACCGGCGTACAAGCCCGCGATATTCGCACCCATGCTGTGGCCCAGCAGGTTGACCGGTGCATCCGGCTGGTAGTGTTCAAGAAGTTGCTGCAGGTCATTCACGTAGTCTGGAAACCAGTAGCTGTCAGTGCGCAGGTAACTCAGGCCGAAGCCTCGCCAGTCAGGTGCGACCACAAACCAGTCGTGTTTCAGTTCGTCGACCGTGAACTGAAATGCGCCGCCGGTATCTCCCCAGCCATGCAGCATCACGAGCAGGGGCATGGAGCTGTCACCCCACTGCCGCACGTGATAACGCACGCCTCTGATGTCCAGCCAGGCCGAGTCGCTATTCTTTAACGGTGTGAAGATTTGTGACTGCTTCATTTGTTGTTTGACGAACTTTGGCTAATGATTCATTGCTCGTGTATAAATTACTGACATTCTCGATGATGATTCCTTCGTAGTACAGATCGGTTCTGATGACTTTTCAGATCGCACTCGTCCTTGGCATCCTGGCCATATCGCTGGTTCTATTTGTTAGCGAAGTCATCCGCATGGATCTGGTCGCATTGCTGGTGCTCTGCGCCCTGGCAGTTTCCGGCCTGGTCAGCACTGACGAAGCATTCGCCGGATTCAGTAATACAGCAGTTATCACCGTCTGGGCGATGTTTATTCTCAGTGAGGGTCTGACCCGCACCGGCATTGCCGACATCATCGGCCGGCAGGTCATGCGCCTTGCCGGGCGCCGTGAAATAGCGATGATCATCGTCATCATGATCACCGCAGCCGTCCTGTCGGCGTTCATGAACAACATAGGCGTTGCGGCACTGATGCTGCCAGTCGTCGTCGAAGTTTCGCGACGCACGCGCATTCCGCCGTCCAGACTGCTGATGCCGCTCGCCTACGCAACTTTGCTTGGCGGACTGACCACGATGATCGGCACGCCGCCAAACCTGCTGATCAGTGAAGTGATGTCGCAGAACGGCTACGAGCCCTTCGGCCTGTTCGACTTCACACCGATGGGCGGCCTGATCATGATTATTGGCGTTGTCTTCGTCGCGCTGGTGGGCCGTTTTTTGCTGCCGAAAACAAAACCCGGGCGCGGCCGGCATCAAAGTCAGCGCAGCCTCAGGAACCGTTACAAGCTGCAGGAGCGCACTTTTATGCTGCGAGTGCCCACGGATTCCATCCTGGTCGGCAAGACGCTTACTGAAACCCGCATCGGGGCCGCGACCGGCCTGATCATCCTGGCACTGATTCGTTATGGCCGCAGTGACACCTTGCCGAGCCGACAGACAGTTCTGCGCGGCGGCGATGGCATTCTCGTGCAGGGGCGCGTGGACCAGTTCCGCGAGCTGCAGCGCTGGAGCGATCTCGTCATCGAACGCGAAGCGCCGGTACTGAAGTCGATGGTTGCGGCAAAGATCGCTTATGCCGAAGCCACCTTGCCGGAAGGATCGCCGCTTATCGCCGAGCTCGTCCGCCACGCCGGTTTTCGCCGCCGATTTAATATCAGCGTGGTTGGCATCTATCGCAAATCGCGCTACCGGCTCACGAATCTCGCTTACGTTCCATTACGCGCCGGAGACCGCATCCTGGTGCAGGGCGAATCGGAGTCCATCGGCGAACTCGAAAAGTTTGCGGACTTCAGCGATGTCAGGATCTTAAGCGGCGAAGATCTCAGCGAGCAGTACGACACTGAGGAACGGATGTTCGTCGTGCGGCTGCCAAAGTACAGCGACCTCGCTGAAGCGACGCTGGAAAAAAGCCGCCTGGCTGACGTCTTCGATTTCCGCGTCGTGGCCATCTTTCGCGACGGCAAGCTGAAAGTCATGCCCGGCGGCTCAGAAGTGCTGGAAGGCGGCGACCTGTTGCTGATCGAAGGGCAACATGAAGATCTGGATGTGCTGCGTGGCCTGCAGGAACTCGAGGTCGAGACGAAGGTGGCGCCGAACCTCGGCGCGCTGGAATCGGAACGTCTGACGTTGATGGACGCCACGCTCGATCCGCGCTCCAGCCTGGCAGGGCGGACGGTGGGCGAACTGAATTTTCGCGAACGTTACGGCATTGAGCTTGCCGGTATCTGGCGCGAGGGCGGGCCGGTCGGTGCCGACCTTGCCGACGAACGATTGCAGATCGGCGACGCGCTGCTGATGCTCGGCCCGCACGATCGGCTGCAATTGCTGAGTAACGACTCGGATTTCCTCATCCTGACGCCGCTGGGTCAGGAACCTCCCGACACGAAACGTGCGCCGCTGGCTGCGTTCATCATGCTGGCGGTCGTTGTCAGCGTCATGGCGGGATACGCGCAGATTGCGGTGGCCGCTGTTGTCGGGGGCAGCATCATGGTGCTCACAGGCTGTCTGAACATGGAGCAGGCCTATCGCTCCATCGACTGGCGAGCGATCTTCCTCATCGCGGGCATGCTGCCGCTGGGCACCGCCATGCAGGACACCGGCGCCGCTGCCTATCTCGCTGATCAGGTCATGCTGCTTTTAGGGGACGCCGGTCCATGGCCCGTGATCGCCGGCCTGTATGTATTGACCGCGATGGCCACCATGATTATTCCAACGGCGGCGCTGGTCGTCTTGATGTCCCCCATCGTGTTGTCCGCCATGGCGGAAATGGGGCTGGCGCCGGAGACGGCGATGATGGCAATCGCTGTGGCAGCCTCGGCGAGCTTCACCAGTCCCATATCTCACCCGGCTAATATTCTCGTCATGGGTCCGGGCGGCTACCGCTTCGTCGATTACATCAAGGTCGGCGTGCCACTGACGATCGTGGTGTTCATTGCGGCGATGTTCCTGCTGCCGGTGTTCTGGCCGCTGCAGTCGCTATCGCCTTAGCAGTTGATTGAACACGATCTACGGCAGCAGCACCGTTGAGCCGGTGGTCTTGCGAGCTTCCAGATCCTTGTGCGCCTGTGCGGCCTCTTGCAACGGATAGCGCTGGTTCACTTTAATTTTGACAGCACCCGAACGCACGACGTCGAAGAGTTCGTCAGCCGCCTGCAGCAACGCTGTTCGCGTAGCAATGAAATCGAACAGCACCGGGCGAGTCACGTACAGGGAATGTCGTTTGGCAAGTTCTGCCGGTGCAAACGGTGCCACCGGACCTGACGCGTTACCGAAAGTCACCATGACGCCGTGCGGGCGAAGGCAGTCGAGAGACGTGATGAACGTGTCCTTGCCGATAGAATCATAAACGGCAGCAACACCGTCGCCGCCCGTTAGCTCGCGGACGGCAGCGGGTAAGTCCTCTGTGTCTGCCATCAGCACATGCTGACAGCCCTGATCCCGCGCCATGGCCGCTTTTTCGTCGGTACTCACGACCCCGATGACCGTGACGCCAAGATGCTTTGCCCACTGGCTGAGCAGTGAGCCAACACCGCCGGCGGCGGCGTAAAGCAGGACGCTGTCTCCTCTCCTGACCGAGTAGCTTCTGAACAACAGGTACCAGGCAGTCAGCCCCTTCAGCATCATCGCCGCCGCTTCGTCGTCGGGTATGTCGTCCGGCAGTGGCACGAGCTTTTCAGCCGGGAAATTGCGCTGCACGGAATAGGCGTCCGGCGGCAGGCCGGTATACACCACGCGATCTCCGATTCTGATTTCGCTGACGTCATCACCCACTGCCTCGACCACGCCGCAGGCTTCGCTGCCCAGTCCTGCAGGAAACTCCATCGGGTAGAGTCCGGAACGATGATAGGTATCGATGAAGTTGAGGCCTATCGCCGTGTGCCGAATGCGCGCCTCGCCTTTGCCGGGCGGTGGCAGCTCGATGTCCTCGTAACGAAGTACGTCGGGTCCGCCGTACTCGTGAATCCTGATGGCCTTGCTTTTCATGTGTCGTTACCTTTGTGTGAATGCAGAGCATAACCAACAATGGCAGCGATGGCCCATCGGTGTAGCCAATGTGCATCAGGCGCCGCTCCGGGCACGCTGTTAACGATCGCCTGGCACAAGTACTATGGTGACGATGAAAAACGTCGTTATTGTCGGGGCCGGCCATGGCGCCGGACAGGCTGTAGCCGCGCTTCGGCAGCAGCAGTATGCCGGCACGATCACCCTGATTGGCGATGAGCCCTGGCTTCCTTATCAGCGCCCGCCATTGTCCAAGAAATATCTTGCCGGAGAGTTGCCGGCCGAACGCCTGTATTTCAAACCGGCATCCTTTTACGACGATGCGGCGATCAGGCTCATGCTGAATACACGGGTCAGCAGCATCGACCGGGACACACGGTCCGTCACAACCGCCACGGGCGACACTATTGGGTACGACGAGCTGCTCATTGCCACCGGCAGCCGCCCGCGAACGCTGGCATTACCGGGCGTTGATCTCGACGGCGTGCATTATCTGCGAAGCATTCGGGATGTCGACGAGATTCGGGCTGGCATGCAGGCGGGCAAGCGCCTGACCATCGTCGGTGCCGGCTACATCGGACTCGAAGTCGCCGCGGTCGCGACGACGCTAGGCATGCAGGTGACCGTCATCGAGATGGCAGATCGGGTTATGAGCCGGGTGGTCTCGCCGGAGTTATCGGCATTTTATGCCTCTGTGCATAGCCGCCACGGCGTCAACTTCCGCTTCTCGGCCGGCCTGAAAGGATTTACGGGCACGTCACATGTGCAGCAGGTTGAGCTGGCGTCGGGCGAAGTCATACCGGCGGACAGTGTGGTGATCGGCGTCGGCATTGTGCCGAATGTAGAGCTCGCAGAAGCGGCCGGCATCGAAACCAGCGACGGCGTCGTCGTTGACGATCACTGCAGAACCAGCGATCCGCACATTTATGCAATCGGCGATTGCAGCATGCATCCGAATACCCTGCTCGGCGTGCAGTTGCGGCTGGAATCAGTGCACAACGCGCTAGAGCAGGCAAAGACGGCAGCGGCGAATATCTGTGGTGAAGAAGCTGTTTACTGCCAGGTGCCTTGGTTCTGGTCGGATCAGTACGATCTCAAACTGCAGATTGCAGGAATCTCGCAGGGCTACGACCAGGTTGTCATCCGCGGCAGCATGGAAGAGCGGGCCTTCGCCTGCCTTTATTTGCGCGACGGGCAGCTCATTGCCGTGGATGCGGTTAATCGACCCAAAGAATTTGTGCAGTCGAAAGCGCTGATCGCAGCGCACGCCCGCATTGCGCCGGCCATGCTCGCTGACAGCAGCATCGAACTGCGGGAGATGTCCTGAGGCGGGATGCAGTCGCGACTTAAAGCCTGGAGCTGACGCGCTCCGTAGCGGACTGTTCCGTCTCAGGAATCGCAATGGTCAGGCCGCCGGTCATGGAGACCGGGCCGAGTTTGGCGGAGTAACCCCGCGCTGAAAGTGATTCGACTGCCTCACCCAGGAGCTGATCGAAACGGCCGCTCCCGCCAGTGACTCTGGCCGTTCCCAGCGCGCTGGGTCCTGCCGTCATGATGCGGTAAAAAGTGCCGCGCCAGGTGTCAGCGGAGCTGCGTCTTGCGGGAATGACGATATCGCGCAGGTAGGACCAGTAGTTCTCAGTCTGGTCGATGAGCAGGGTCCCCTGGTCCGGCAGGTAGATGTGCCACAGGCTGTTGGCCATCGCTTTACCTTTCAGCAAAGCCGTGTCTTCGGACTCTGACGAATACTTGATACCAAGGCCATTAATTGCGCCGCGACTGTCCTGCAACAGGGTCACCCAGATGCGCGTGTGGTTGATTGCCGGCTCCCACAGCTCTGCAACCCGCTCGGGATGCGGCGTGACGATGGTGTCGCCGTTGTCGGTATACAGCAGTGCATCGTCGGGTACGGCGGAAAAAGTGAGTTCAATCTTACGATCCTTGGTAACGGCCAGCGGCGAGACGCCCGGCTTGTCCAGAAACGGATTGTAAAGAAGCCCGAACACGAACAGGGTCGCCCCGACGATCGCGCCAATCAGGAACGCGAGAAAATATTTCATGTTTCTTCTCCGAAGCGCCCGACCAGCGTGGTGACAATTTCAATATGTCCCTGGCTTTCGCCGCTTTTATCGGCCGCGGAGACAAATTTTTCCCGCACGGTACCGTCGAGCTCGGCAAATTCACGGGTGCCTGCCTGGACGGTGCCATTGCGAAAACCGTCCGCAGACGGGGTGACTTCGAGCTCGACGTAAAGCGTGCCGCGCGCCGGAAAGTGTAAAGCCCATTCGATGAACGCGCCGGTCGTCTCGGTGGAACTCGCAAGCCGGCTGCCAACGCCGATTACGACATTTTCACGATCGCGGATTTTGAAGAGTTCCGTTTGCATGTCGCCGAGATACTGGCGGCCCGGCCACGTGAGGCCTGCCGGAATGCTGGTCTCGGCGCCGGGTAGTCCGACAAGAATGCGGTCTTCGGGCAGATTGATCAGAAAGGTTTCCTGGTTGCCGCCGTTGTTTTGCACGGCGACATGGGAACGTTCGCGATGAACGTCCACCGCAGGGACTTTCCACGCGAGTGCCGCGGTGCCCAGCACGCCTGCGAGTAGTCCAAGCCAAAAAGTTTTAAGCAATCTGTTCACCAGCGGTAATCGTCGGAATACGGTGTGCCACCTGGGGCGGCACATGTGACAGCAGAGTTTAGTTAAGTTATTGGCACGACTCACGCTTTCGGCAATGAATTGTGACCTGGCGCACAATATCCGGGCACCTTGATGAGTATGGCGCGCTATCTGGTTCGCCGCGGCAATCCCGAGGCCCTTCGCCCCTGACGACGATTCAGTACAATCCAATGCTCCGGTCGTGCCCTTGCACGTGCGGAAAACCCTTTCTTTCGTGAGTGCCTTGAGTGAAAACGATCTGTCTGTGGTCCGGTCCGCGAAACGTATCGACCGCACTTATGTACAGTTTTGCACAGCGTCCCGATACGCGGGTGGTTGACGAGCCCCTCTACGGTCATTACCTGCGCGTAAGCGGCGTCACTCATCCTGGCCGGGACGAGGTGCTGGCTACCGTTAACACTGACGGCAACGCGGTGATGCGCGAATTGCTTCGCGAATCCGCTGATGCCGCAGAGCTGCTGTTTCTCAAGCAAATGGCCCACCACGTTGTGGACCTCGATCTCGCGTTTCTTGAGCAGACGGCCAACGTGTTCCTTATTCGTGATCCCCGGCAAATGCTGCCATCACTGACTATTCAGCTACCGGATGCAGGTTTGCGCGATACCGGCCTGAAAACACAGTGCGACCTGTTCGACATGCTGCGCGACCGTGGGCAGCTGCCGATCGTCCTGGAATCCCGCGCGCTGCTTCTGGACCCTAAGGGTGTGCTTCGCCATCTGTGCGAACAGCTCGAGATTCCGTTTTTCGACGATATGCTGCACTGGCCCGCCGGCCCCATTGACGAGGACGGCATCTGGGCAAAATACTGGTACCACAGCGTGCACCAAAGTAACGGCTTTGCGCCGTACAGGGAGAAGACCGAGTTCCCTGCAGCGCTGCAGCCCTTGCTTGACGAATGTAAACCCTATTTCGACAAGCTCTACCGCCACGCCAGACATTCTGCAAACGGAGACTAACCGTGACACTACCTGACTCGCGTAACGAAGATATCGTTGTCTTTATCAACGGCGAGCTGCTGCAGCGTCGCGATGCCCGCGTATCGGTTTTCGACAGCGTCGTGCAAGGCGGAGACGCTGTGTGGGAAGGTCTGCGCGTTTACAACGGCCGGATAGCCGCACTGGCTGCACATCTCAGGCGACTCAGGGATTCCGCTAAAGCGCTGGCGTTCGCCGCCGTGCCCTCGGAGGCGGATATCCGGCAGGCCATCTTTGCGACGCTAAATGCCAACAGCATGCGGGATGAAGCGCATATACGCCTGACGCTTACGCGAGGCGAGAAAATTACCTCGGGCATGAATCCGCGCCTCAACCAGTCAGGTTGCACCTTGATCGTACTCGCGGAGTGGAAAAAACCCGTTTACTCCGATGCGGGAATTCGCGTTGTCACCGCCTCCGTACGACGAAACACGCCCGAGTGCCTGGATTCGAAAATTCACCACAACAACCTGTTGAATAATATTCTGGCTGCGATCGAAGCCAATGTTGCCGGCGCCGACAGTGCGGTGATGCTCGACGTGCAAGGCTTCATTGCGGAAACGAATGACACCAATATTTTCGTCGTCAGGGACGGAACCATACTGACGCCGTTTGCCGATGCCTGCCTGCCTGGCCTGACGCGGCAGATGGTGCTCGATATTGCGACGGCGGAAGGCATACCGGCGCGCGAGAAAAATTTGTCGCTAACAGAGCTTTACAGTGCGGACGAGGCGTTTACCAGCGGCACCATGGGTGAGCTCACGCCGGTACTGGAGGCTGACGGGCGCATCATTGGCGAGGGAAAGTGCGGTGCAATGACTGCGAAATTGCAACAGCTGCACCGCGCGTATGCGTACGAACATGGCGAGCCTATAGGACAGACGTGAGCGCGGGGGCCAGGACGATATCGCCCGCGAGGCGGGCTCCTACTGTAGGAGCGGCCCCAGGCCGCGATCGCCCGCGGGGCGGGCTCCTACAATTCAGTAGCCACTCTCGACGCGGTTTCATGTCTTGATCGCCCGCGGGGCGGGCTCCTGCGTTCAGTAGCCACTCTCGGCGCGGTTTCATACCTTGATCGCCCGCGGGGCGGGCTCCTACTGGCAGCAGCCCTGGTCGGTGAAATATTGTGCCAGGTACTCGTCGAAGGTCATCGTATCTGACGCTTCGATGTCACGCTGGCGCTGCAGGGAGCTTGCGGCTTCGTCACTATAAAGTTGCAGCCGTTCATTCCGGAGCGGCTCCAGCGCGGCAAAATAGTCCTTGTGCCCGCGTGCCATGTTCATGGCGAAATGGAAGAATCCGGTTTTGGTTTCACGCATCTCCTGGAGGACCCGGGCAGAGGGGGTCGCGTCGGGGTCGGTGATGAGCGCCTGCTGCACCGCAACGGCATCGGCATAGGCGCTGCCACCGTCGCCCTGATCGATCAGCTCGGCAATATTGGCGACCTCGCCCATGATATCCGCCGCCCAGTCGCGGAGCGCGACTTCCTTGCCGTCACGATGCAGTCGAAACGCCGGGTTTCTTCCATCTCTGGCTGCTTCTGTATGGTTTCGAGCCGACTCGCTCAATGCCGCCTCATCGAAAGGCGGGCTGTCCTCTAGCAGACAGTAAATGACGAATGCTTCCATGAATCGCATCGCGTTCTGATTGATGCCGACAGGATCAAACACGTTGAGGTCCAGCGATCTGATCTCGACGTACTGCACACCGCCACGCCGCAAAGCGACAGTCGGCCGTTCCCCGGATTGCGCGACACGTTTTGGCCGGATCGGACTGTAGTATTCATTCTCGATCTGCAGCTGGTTAGCGCTCAGCTGGAGGTACTCATCGCCTGACCTGACGCCGATGTCGCGGTAACGTGGTTCAGGGGTACAAATGGCGCAGCTCAGGTCGTCGATATAGTCGTGCAGATTATTCAGCGAGATGTTCAGCCGCGCCTGGGTATTGTTGCTGTAGCCGAGATCACTCATTCTGAGCGACGTACCGAACGGTTCGTAACTGGTGTTTTCGTTGAAGTCCTGCAAATTGCGGGTCGACTCGCCGAGGAAGGATTTGCACAATGCCGGTGACGCCCCGAACAGATAAAGCACCAGCCAGCCAAAGCGGCGGAAGTTTCTCACCAGAGCCATGTATGAATCCGATCGGAACTCATCAATCGAAAGGTCGGAACCTTCGTGATCGCGATACACGGGCCAGAAGCCGTCTGGCAGAGAGTAATTGAAATGAACGCCCGCGATGGTCTGCATGCGACGTCCGTAGCGAAGGCCAAGTCCATTGCGATAAACCGTTTTCATTCTGCCAACGTTGGAATTGCCGTATTGCGCCAGCGGAACCTTGTCACCGCCTGACACCAGGCACGGCATACTCGTAACCCATAGCAGTTCGTCGTCAAGGCGCTGATAGGTAAACTGATGGATATCACAGAGGATGCGCAGTGCTTCCCAGGTGCTGCTGTTCGCCGGCGTGACGAACTCAAGCAGGGCCTCGGAAAAGTCGGTGGTAATGAACTGGTTGGAGAGCGCTGAACCCAGCGCTACAGGGTGCGGCGTATCGGCCAGTTGACCATCCGGCATCACGCGCAGAGATTCTTTCTCAATGCCCTTCAGTCCGCCAGAGACAATGCCGGCCGGCCCGGTACCTGCCAGACGCTCGATTCGCTTTTTGATGGTCCGGCCCAAGCTGTTTTCCCCCGCGGACTTTCGCCGCGCAATTATCCGGCGACTATACAGACGCCCTATGAAGGTGCCAACGCCAAAGGCCTGGCCGGCGGCTACAACGGAGATGTTGCTTTAGCCGTCGGATCTCGCCGATCTCGTTCAATGCTAGAATTCAGCTTGTTTAACGATGTTCGCGACTTTTCTTCACATACTGTTACCGGTCCTGTCATGCTGATCCGACTATTGCTACTTACAGCGTTATTGCTCGCTCTATGCAGCAATGCATGGGCATTGCGCTGCGGGAGCAAGCTGGTCAGGGAAGGCATGTACGAGGCCGAAGTCGTATCTATATGCGGAGAACCCTACAGCGCACGAGAAGTGGGCTACATTTTACGACCCTATGTACTGAAGCTGCCCGGGGGCCGGCTGGGTAGCCACGGCACGAGACGCGTGTGGAGCGGTTTCAATCAGCAGCTCGCCGTTCGCGAGTTGCTTTACAATTTCGGACCGCACAAGCTCATGCGCGTCATCCGTTTCGAGGGAGGCAAAGTGGCCTCGATCGATACGGCCGGCTACGGCCACCACGTATATGATGACTAGCGAAAGGCGATCACGTCACAATACGTAAGTCACATCCCGAGGTAATATTCGGCTCCGCAATGAGTGCCACCGTTCATCAACCGGCACGCTCCACTGGGAAACAAATTAATGAGTGCAAGCAAGAGACGCCGCTTTCGTGATGCAGCACATGGCCCCGGCACCTTGATCAGCGGCGGCTGTGACATCGAAGGCGTGCTCAGAGGCAATGGTCATTTCATGATTAATGGCTCGATCACCGGCGACGGCGAGATTGATGGCACGGTTACGCTGGCGAAAGGCGGGCTATGGAAGGGTACGATCAAAGCGCACGCCGTCATCGTGGCAGGCACGGTCGACGGCGACATCATCGCCGATGGCCAGGTCGAAATCAGCAATACGGCACGCATCACCGGCACGGTGTCCGGCGAAGCAATCGCGGTCGCCGAGGGTGCTGTCGTCGAAGGCGTCATGAAAACCACGGGCAGGGCCAAGCCGCTGCCGTTCATCGAGAAACGTGGTGATGAAGACGACGAAGAGTCAGATCAGGACTGATCAGGCTCCGCTCGCCCGGTCAGGGCGAGCGGTTGAGAAAATCATCGGCGATCAGTGATACGACGACGCGGTTGTTGGCATTTGCAATCGCATTCCAGTCCCCGGCAGTGACGCTGCTCGTTGAGGCAGGATAGTCGATCACCGGATCAGTGCTGCCGCGCGACACAATTTCGTAGCGAATACTCCCACCCGACCTGTCGCCGCTCAGCCGTACGAAATTCGCGAACGCGATCGACTGGCGCATACCCAGTTCATAAGCCTCACCCGGCGAAAAACCGATGCGGTCGCAATCGCCCGCCGATTGGCCGCCGTCTGCGAGCTGGTAGCCTGCTGTCTCAGACACGTTCATGCAAAAGTTGGCCACGTGCGTTTCTATGCGAATCAGGCCCGAAAATCCGACGTTCTGAAGACGTTCCGTTAATTCCTCGACGACGGCCAGGCGTGCATCGCCAAGGGGAAGCTCGTTGAACCGATAGTCACTCGCCAGATTCGCCCCCCACTGCAGTGCATCAATCATTGCCGTGTACATCGAATCGATGGATTGCTGATAAGTATTCAACTGCTGGTCGATCTGCAGCGCGTCCTGACTTTCCGCAATGCGCCGGCTCTGCAGCGTCTGCTGCAATGTCGCGTGCTCGGTCTGCAAGATTTGTCCGTCAACCACTTCGCTGCGATAAAGCCAGGCGAGTATGGCGGCGATCATGATCAATACGGACACTGCGGCCATCCAGAACAGCGGCGGTTGAAACTCAGCATCAGCGGGTGGCGGATCGACTTCCGGTTCCGGTTCCGCTTCAGCTTCCGCGGCGGCGGGACGGATTTCATCGACGACTCTGGCGGCAATATGCTCGTACCCTGCCAGCAGGTCATCACGCAACACTGACTGCTGCTGCGCAAAAAGGTCGTGGATCATTATGCGCAGATCCTGATCGACGGTCTCCAGTTTCGGCATCGTGCTACTGCTCTCTGCCGGGCTGCCGATCTCATCATCGCGGATCGCATCTTCATGCGTGCCGATGACCCGTAAAGATTGCAGCACCTTGGACACTTCAACGGGCTCAACCTGTTTTGGCAATACGCCGACGGCACCCAACGCACGTGCCTGCCCAACGTAAACCTCACCCTCTTGTGAGGTGTACATCATGATCGGAATCGTTGCGGTATCGGGATTGTTTTTGATTGCCGTTACGGCCTCGAAGCCGTCCATGCCGGGCATCAGGTGATCCATGAAAATGACGTCTGGCCGGTGATCGCCCAGATAATCGAGGGCCGCTTCGGCCGATTCAACGGTATCGACCAGAAGTTCATGCTTCTCGAGCATCTTCTTGAGTACGATCCGGGCGGATCGGGAGTCGTCAACGATGAGTGCCGTCTTTCCCACACCTTTCCCCCTGCTGGAGCCATCGAACGCCGAAAAGCCCCTGTCAGGCTGTTCAGCATATGCGCCGCCCATTGCCAATGTCGCCGGGCATCGCTGATTATGTCACGAGAAAGCGGAGAATACGGGCGATAAGCTAGCCAGAATGAGGGTAACCGATTGCGGCTAAGCTTTTGCATCGATTGGAAATTGTGCGGATGGTAGACTAGGCGCTGCACGGTCTGGCGGGGGCTGCCGATCGAGTGCAGGCGAAGAGGACCGAGCCGAGCGATGATAATAATAATAATAAGGCGACGAGCGCCGTGCGTCTGGCTGAATTTGCGCCGGGCAAACGTGTCCAAGCAATAACATGAAACGCAGAATCCTGCCGAAATACCCTGTGCTGATCGCAACGCTGACGCTTGTCGGCATGGGCGTGATGCTCGCTATTTTTTATGGCCAGTACCGCTGGCTGACGACGGGTATTGTTTCTCGCAGTGCAGAACAGCACGGTCAGAGCTTGTCAGCGAGTTTCGAACGGCGTGCGCGTGGCGAGCTGTTCAGGGTCGCCGTGAGCCTGGCCGAAAATGGCGCCGGCGACATGCAGATCGTCAGGCGAACTTTAGATCGGTCGATTACAGACAACGAAACGCTCGTCGGACTGAAATTCCTGAGAGACGATGGCCAGCTCGCGGAAACCGGCAGCGTTGCCGAACAACCGGCCGCCGGCGAGCAGACGCTATGGCGACCGGAACAGCTTTACATGCAATTGCCTGTGATTCAGGAGGGCAAGAACATCGGCGTGTTGGCTGGCAGTTTTTCGCTGAGCTCTCTGGTCGGTGAGTCGGTCGCGTTCGAACAGCAGCTCGTTGAACTTGGCAGAGAAAGCCGCAAATCAAGTTTTATCCGGATTGGCGCCGCAACGCTGACGACCTTGATCCTGTCCGGCATCGTCGTCTGGATGATCGCGCGCATTCAGGCGAGGCGTATTCGCAGGCTCAAGCTGGAAGCCGAAAAATTGAGTGACGCTGACTATGGCGAACCGCTGGACGTCACCGGTGGTGATCTGCTGAGCGATCTCGCCGCGGTTTTCAATGACATGCGCGACAAGCTGAAGCGCACCACCGTATCGCGCGATTACGTCGACAGCGTACTTGCAAGCATGAATGAGGCGATTGTCGTGACATCGCCGGATGGCATTATGACGCGGGTCAATGCGGCGACCCGGCGCATGCTTGGCTATGAAGAGAAAGAGCTCATCGGGCACCACATCGACCTGATCGTGGATCAGCAGAAAGGGGGCACTTTAAAGACCGACACCTACGCCGGTGTGCCGCGTGAAGCATTCCTGATGTCGAAGGAAGGCGACCACATTCCAATTTCCTACACCAGCTCGGCCATCGAAGCGGTCGGCGATTTCAACGGCCATCGCGTTTATGCGGCGCAGAACATCACCGAGCGGCGCAAAGCAGAACAGCGTATTCGCTACCTGGCGCGCATCGACGCGCTGACCAAGGTGCCTAATCGAATGCAGTTTCAGCATCTGCTGCAGCGCGCAATTGCCCGGGCGAAGCGCAGCAACCGGTCGCTGTGCCTGTTCTACATCGATATCGACTACTTCAAGGAAATCAACGACACCTTCGGCCATCTTGCCGGTGACGCGACTCTTGAGACGGTGGCGGAAAGACTGTCAAAAGAACTGCCGGAAAACACTGTCATAGGCCGCCTTGCAGGTGATGAGTTTGCGGTGATCGTCGATCAGCTGGATCCCGAAACGATGAACAAGGAGGCCCTCGACACGTTCGCGCGTCGCTTGCTGGACAGCCTTGCCGAACCGTTTTTTGTTCAGGGTCATGAGGTGTTCATGACAGCCAGCATGGGTGTCGCGTTCTATCCGACCGATGCGCCCAACGTCATTGACCTGATTCGCAATGCTGATGCGGCGCTTTACCATTCGAAGAAAGCCGGCGGCAATCTGCACACCTATTACGTGCCGGAAATGAATGACGTTGCCGTCGAACGGCTGATGACCAAGAGCAAATTAAAACGAGCTTTTGAACGTGACGAACTGCTGGTTCACTACCAGCCGAAATACAGCCTGACAACCGGCAAGGTCATCGGGGCAGAGGCGCTGGTACGCTGGGAATCGCCGGAGCGCGGTATTATTTTCCCTTCGGACTTCATCCCGATCGCCGAGGAAACCAATCTGATCATCGAAATCGGTGAATGGGTACTGGATCGGGTCTGCGAGGATTTCCGCTACTGGCAACGGTCCGTATCGTCGCCGGGACGCATCTCGGTGAATCTTTCACTGAAGCAGCTGCGACAGCCGAACTTCATCAGTCGCATCAGCGCCATCATGCGCAGCTACGAAGTCTCGCCGACGTCACTGGAGCTCGAAATTACAGAGACGACGTTGATGGAGAATCCCGAGCGAACAATCAAAATTCTTGACGCCCTGTATGCACTCGGCCTGCATCTGGCCATTGACGATTTCGGCACTGGCTATTCTTCGCTTAGCGCATTGCAGCAGTTTCCGATCAGCACATTGAAAATCGACAAATCCTTCGTTCGTGATATTGCGATCAATGCGGACGATGCGACGATTGTTGGCACCATTATTCACATGGGCCAAAGCATGAACATGGATGTGGTCGCAGAAGGCGTGGAGACAGAAGATCAGCTCGCGTATCTGCGAAAGCTTGACTGTAATTATGTTCAGGGCATGCTGTTTGGCGACCCCATGAGTTCCGACAATTATCTGGAGCTGATGCTGGCGCAGCTCGAGGGCACCGACCAGTACCGAACTTTATTCGCCTAGCGGGCTCTAACAATTCTAATTCACTGATTTTTCAGGGATTCATTTGCGTACTTCACTAGACGCAATTGACATGCTTAAATATTGCTGACATTCACATCCCCGTAACCACTGGCCGCCCGTACCCGGGCCTGCCTGCAACCTGAAGTAAGGAATATGGATAAATTGATAAAGACAACTCTGAGCATATCTTTGGTTTTTGCCTTTAGCTCTGCCATTGCCTGTGATTATCCGGATCGGATCAAAATCCCTAACGGGAACACGGCAACGAAAGAGGAAATGCTTGAAGGCCAGTCCGGCGTCAAGAATTACGTTGCCGAAATGGAAGCGTATCTTGAATGCATCGTGGAAGAAGAAAAAATCGCCCGCGACGAAATGGAAGGCATGAAGCCGGAAGACGAACAAGAGCGTGAAGACGCCCTGAACAAGAAGCATGACGCTGCAGTAGACGAGATGGAAAGACTCGCCGCGCAGTTTAACGCGGAAGTCCAGGCATATCGCGCGCAAGCAAGTAACTAAGGCATTTTTTTAGATGATCGGGGCCCACAGAGATGTGGGCCCTTTTTTAATTCGGATTTCAATTCTAACTTCGGTCCTACGGATAGGACTGCAGCTTCGAATTCGTCTTATAACTTTTTTGACGTTATGCCTTGGTGTCACAATGAACGAGAATCTTCGGCAGCTGGTTCTCGGCAAGTCGCGACCCGCTATATACGAAGTGTCGGTTGTACTAGTTCAGTCAAGATTCACTTTGACGACGTTCCGTTCGTTGCAGTTGAACGCAGTGGCGGAATACTCCAATCGCTTTGTCGAATGTGTCAAGGAGTCTGGCAATGAGAATAGGTCATAGGGCACGGATGCGAATATCGCCTGCCCTGGGAGAACCACAGTAGCGCATTTCGGACAATTGATGTAGAGGCTGTAAGTCGTCTGACCGCCTTCGGTTTTCTTCACCCGCCTTTTGTGAGCGTCATAGCCATAGGCAATGGTCGGACTGGTGGAGCTCACCATGTTGCCGGCCAGGTTATAGGTGAAGCCCTGAGCGCCGTTGTTGGTCACGCTGCCACGGGTGTCATAACTGAACGACAGGGCGTTCGCACCCGTGATGCTGGTTAGCCGGTTGAGTGACCTATTGTAGTTGTACGTCATCGCCTGGCTGCCTTCGTTCTTGGTCTTCAGGTTGCCGAGAACGTCATAGGTATAGCTGCCGGATCCCCAGAAGCTGGCGGCTGATTTCAGGCGATCGATGCCATCGTAGGTCATCGTCCGGTTGCCACTGCTGTTCACGTAATCCGTTAATGTCGTGATGTTCGCGTTGTCGTCGTAGACTCGCGCGTTGCCGTACGCCAGTGTGGCAATTGAACCATTGGCGTGCTTTTCTTTTTGGAGGTCGTGGTGATGTCCGAACTGGAGTCACCGTAGGTCAAGAGGTTAACGTTACCAAGATTGAGTAATGCTGGGCGGTTTGATCAGCCTTGGCTAAGTGCCTGGCTAATTGCAGCGGAGAGACGATAAATAATTTTGCATTCTCTCGCAAATTAGGCGCTAGCAACCGTCTCGGGAAATCCTCTACAACGCATCGATCTCTTTCTTAAGATCAAACTTGTTCTCGGTGATGATGCGTTCAAGCACCCGAATCCGTTCTTCGAGCTTGTCTATCTTCGATAGCGTCTCTTCGAGTTCCTCGCCCTTGTCTGCCAGCGCATCGGCGTGCTTGTCCTTCTTCTGCTTGATCCAGGTGTGGGCGATATTGGAGAGCATGACGATCGACACAAGTACCAATACAAAGACGAGGGCACCGTTCATTACGATTTTCCTTTTATTCGTTGCGGCATGAAACTGAAACCCGTCGGGTCACAGCTTCTCGAATTCGCGGTCCAGGTCATAGCGTGGCGACGTCACGTAACGTTCCAGTCGCGCCAGGCGGCTATCGAGTGCCTGAAAACGCCGTTTGACGTCATGTAACGTCTTGCCCGGATTCGATCGGACGGCTTTGCGGAAACCTTCGTCATGAATCTCGCCAGTGTTGGCACTGGTCGTTGCCGGCACCAGCAGGACCGTGGCGAAATACACCATCAACGTTAACGGCATGGCCATTAACAGCGAAACGAAAGTCAGGACCCGCGTTACACGCAAATTAAAGCCGAAGTAATCAGCGATGCCTGCACACACGCCCGCGACCATCGCTTTATCGCGATTGCGTGAGAAGCGCTTCCTGGCGTAGGGTTCGTAGCCGCTCACAGGTGGCACCTGTGGTCTTCAGCACGACAGCGATGCCAGAATTCTCGTTCTCTGCGGCTGCCGGCGTAGATCAGCGGCTTTTCCCGGACGAGAAAGACCATGCCAATGTAGATCAGCACGGTTGGCCAGAAAAACACCAGCAGGCTGATGAACGCAATCAAGCGCACCGTTCCCTTGCGAAAGTTGAAGTACTCGGCCAATCCGGCGCAGACGCCGAACAGCCAGCCGTTCTCCTTATCGCGATACAGTCCACGCAGAGGGCCATCATCAAGATTCCACGTGTCTCTGCTCATTTCTTTGTCCTCCAGTCCGGTAATTCACTATCGAGAATCGTTTCGAGACTTTCCAGTCGTTGTTCGAAGCTTTGTGACAGTCGCCACATTTCCTCCAACATGTCCTCGTCGCCGCCTGAGATCTCCCGCGATTGCTTCCACTTGGTGATGAAGTGCAACACGATAAAGAGCGGCGCCGGGATCGACAGGAAAACGATCAGGGCAATTAGCAGTAGTTCTCCCAATTACTTTGACTCCGCTCTGTTAGCAGATTCCCCGGAAACTCGACGCTTAAGGTCGGCGAAATCCTGAGCAATCGATTCTTCTGCCTCGAGACCCGCGAATTCGTGATTGAGGTCTTTCGGCAAACCGAGATCATAGGCCTCAATTCTGCCTTCCACATCGTCAATGCGGCGTGTGTACTGCTCGAAGCGAATCATCGCGTCGTCGATTTTGTAGTCGTGGATTTTCTTCCTGACCGCAAGTCGGCTGTTGGCCGTCTTATGCCGAGCCAGCAACGCCTTCTGACGGGTTTTGGCATCTTCCAGCTTTTTCTCCAGGCGAGAAATATCGTTGTTCAGTTTGCCTAACCCTTCCTCCACCGCTTCGTAGTCGGCGCGAATGATGTCGGCTGTGGACGTGGCGCGTGACTTTTCGATCAGCGCTGCCTTGGCGAGATCCTCACGACCCTTCCTGAGCGCGAGTTCGGCCTTCGAATCCCATTCCTTCTGGTCGTTCTCGAGATGGCCGAGTTTGCGATTCAGGTCTTTCTTGTCAGCAATCGAACGTGCGGCCGCTGTCCGTACCTCGACCAGCGTGTCTTCCATTTCCTGAATCATCAACCGCACGATTTTTTCAGGATCTTCGGCCTTGTCCAGAATCGCATTGATATTCGAGTTCACGATGTCGCTGAATCTCGTAAATATGCCCATGGTTGCTTCCTCGTTAAAATTAGTCGGTTCGGACACTGTGTTGCAGCTTCTGTGCCAGTTATGCTGTCACTGCGTAACCTGATGTTTTTAATGAATTTACGTCGAGAAAATACCAGTTGCCGCTGACCGCGAGTCTGGCGAGTTTCACTAATTATTTGCATTCTGCACAAACTCTTGGTTAATTTGAACAATGTCATCAGAACACTATAACCAGGCGATTATTGGCGAAGCGCCGGCCTTTCTTGAAATGCTGGAACACGTCTCCCGGGCTGCGCCACTCAGCAAACCCGTGCTGGTCGTCGGCGAGCGCGGCACCGGCAAGGAACTGGTCACTTCGCGACTACATTTCTTGTCGAAGCGCTGGGAGCAG
This sequence comes from Woeseiaceae bacterium, assembly GCA_037968735.1. GTDB lineage: Bacteria > Pseudomonadota > Gammaproteobacteria > Steroidobacterales > Woeseiaceae > SZUA-117. The sequence continues at coordinate 67,381 of JBBKWC010000005.1, forward strand.
CCACTGGTCAAGGTCAACTGCGCGGCATTGACCGAATCCATCCTCGAATCAGAGCTCTTCGGCCACGAGGCCGGCGCGTTTACGGGGGCGGCGCGAACACATATCGGTCACTTTGAACGCGCGGATGGCGGCACCCTGGTGCTGGACGAACTGGCGACCATCTCCCTGCGCATGCAGGAGAAAATCCTGCGCATCATTGAGTACGGAGAACTGCAACGGGTCGGTGGCAGCGACACGCTGTCGGTGGACGTACGCATTGCTGGCTCTACCAATGCCAATCTGCAGTCGCTGGTGGCAAGCGGCGGGTTTCGCGAAGACCTGCTGGATCGTCTGGCGTTCGACGTGATCACGCTGCCACCGCTTCGGGAGCGCCTCGAAGACATCCTGCCGCTCGCGCATGCGTTTGCAATCAACATGGTCAGCGAGCTTGAGCTGCCGGTTTTTTCCGGCTTCAGTGCACGTGCGTCGTCTGCACTGCTGCGTCACGACTGGCCCGGTAACGTGCGGGAGTTGAAGAATGCTGTTGAACGATCTGTGTACCGGCTGCAGGACCCTGGCCAGCCGGTCAGCCAGATCGCCTTCGATCCGTTCGACTCGCCGTTTCGATTAAAGCAGCCACAGGCCGCACTGGTAGCGGCAGGTTCGGCGGTTCCCGAGCGCAGCAAGACGATATTGCCTGTCGATCTCACCGAGCGACTGAAGGAATTTGAGCAGGACATCATTCAGGCCGCGCTTAAGCGCGCCAAATTCAATCAGCGTGTTGCAGCAGATTTGCTGGGACTGTCCTATCACCAGCTGCGCGGCAAAATACGAAAACACGAGATTGACGTGCGCGATGCCGGTTGAAACGCGGGATGCGAGAGTAATTGTTCGCCGAGGTCAGGATTCGTCGCGATAGCGGCGAACATAGATAGCAGCCGTCGTAAACAGACCGCACACCAGCATGCCCAGCCAGAGTTCCACGCTTGTCAGAAAGCCGCCGAGGTCAAACAGGTCAAGTACGCTGACGAACTGGTCTGCTGAAATTCTATCGTCGCTAAAGTATGTCGAGGGGTCGACATCACGGAACAGCGGTTTGGGCATCGCTCTCGAAACAATTGTTTCGCCAATCGTCGAAGTCCCAAAGATAATTTTCTCCAGCATCGGGAGTATCGCAAGAGGGAGAAATGCTGTCAGAAAAGGGGAGCGCTTCGAAAATCCTGATACGAACAAAAACCAGCCAATCAGAGGCGAGCCCCACAACGTGGCAGAAAACAAAAAGATGAAGGTCGCCAGCCAGTTGTCGAAAAGCGGTGCGGCGCTCCAGATCAGATGCGCCGCATCTCCGCCCTTGATCATGAGCCAGATGCTCCAGATCGCGAGGATGACGATGTCGGTGATGACAATGGCTACAAACGCTATCAATGGAATGACAATCAACGTCGTCAACAGCTTTGACAGGACCGTTTCAAAATCTGTGCACGGCAAGGAGCGCCAGAACAGGATGCTGCGATCCTTGCGTTCGGCGTAAAGTGAGTCGAGCGTGTAGAAAATGCTCAGAATCCACATACCCATGAAGATGAGCACTGCGATGCCCATCATCAATGCGGAAATGGCCGCACTGCGTTCGGCTTCACCCAGGTTGCTGCCCCCGATAATGGCGACATCCACCGCTTCGTTGAATACCGAGATTGTCGCCTGGCCGGTGATGGTGGCCAGCGATGCGAGCAGCGCAATTACTGCAGGTGTCACATAGAGCGCACGGTGTTCCCAGAGTTCGCGTTGCAGCAGTGCCAATTGCGTCCTGATCATGCTGCGGCTCCCTTCACCTTGGCGACGAACAAATCAGCAATGTCCGGAGTGCGCAGTTCGCCAAGTCCCTGCAGTTCGGCGCGGTCCGTTCTCTCGAACGTCAGCACTTTCTTGCCAAATACATCTTTCACGTGAATGGGATGAAACTGTTGCGCTTTCTCGGCGTTCTCGGTCGACGCAAGCAGCTCGACGTAGTTCTCTGCGATATCGTCCATCGGCGCATCGAGAACAATCTTGCCGCGGTTGATAAACATCACGTCGGTCAGCAGGTTCTCGATTTCCTCGACCTGATGCGTCGTGATAATAATGGTTCGCTCGCCGTCAAAATAATCGTTCAGCAGGTTCGCGTAAAAATCCTTGCGAAATATAATGTCCAGCCCGATGGTGGGCTCATCGAGTACCAGCAGATTCGCGTCAATCGCCGTGATAATCGAGAGATGCAGCTGCGTCACCATGCCTTTTGATAACTGGCGTACTTTCGATGTCAGCTTGATATCGGTTGAGGCCAGCAATTCGTCCGCGCGACTTCTGGAGAAGCGCGGATGCACTGATTCCATGAATTTCAGCAGCTGGGAAACACGAATCCAGCGCGGCAGCACAGCAACATCTGCGATGAACGAAATGTTCTGCATGAGTTGCTTGCGTTCTTTAAAAGGGTCCAGTCCCAGAACGGACAGGCTGCCATCGCAATCCGTCAATCCGAGGATGGCCTTCAGTAAGGTGGTTTTTCCGGCGCCGTTTGGGCCAATCAAGCCGAGGATGCGGCCTTTGCCGACGTCGAAGCTAACATCGTCGACGGCTTTAAAAGAGCCAAAGCGTTTGGTCACATTTCGCGCGGTGACTAGACTGTCCACGTTATTTCCCTTTCTCGCTATTCGACTCACGTTCCGGCGCATCGTCGATACCGGTGAGGAGTTCCTCAGGACTGAGTCCGAGCCGTGTGATCGTTGCCGCGACCAGCGGCCATTCTTTATCGAGAAACCGGCGCCGCTCGTCTTTGAGTAATTGTTTCTCTGCGCCCGCGGTTACGAACATGCCGCGGCCGCGCTTCTTTTCCACCAGGCCTTCATCAACCAGTTCCTGGTAGCCCTTCAGAACCGTCAGCGGATTGAGCCGGTATTCTGCCGCCACGTTGCGGACGCTCGGCAACGCGTCGCCGTCTCCCAGCACACCTTCAAGGATCATCTCGACCACCCGGTCCCGCAGCTGGCGGTAAATCGGCAGGTCACTGTTCCATTTGGGGTCCATGCGGCGTCAGTAACTACTGCGGCGCGGTGTAGGTTGCGTGGATGACACGATCGGCTTCGCTGTCCGGAGGCGCGATGTTCAAGGCATTGTCGGAGATGGCGGGTCCGTGGCGCGTCAGCAGTGCCGCCGCGAGCAGCAGCAAGACCGAAATGGGAATCCAGCCACTGGTTCGGCGGATAAATCGTTGACTCATTTGCGTATCGCCGGGCATCGGCCCGACCCCTCTGTAAGTGAAATGGTGTTGTAGTTGACTATAACACTAAATTCCCTGATTGCAAGCCCCGCCAGCCATCGACCCCGGCGGCCCCCGGAGCGCGTTTAACCCTTATCCGATGCGTCCCCAAAGGCGGCACAGGGCAATGGCCAGTGTTGATGCAGCAAAAACGACGGCCTGGCTGTCCACGACAGATGACGCCGCGCTAGGACGCCGGCGGCAGCTCCCTTATGCTCGGCCGATGAGCTCCAGCCCCAGCGACTCTGCCCTGATGCTGCGCTACCGGGAAGGTGAACTCGAGGCGTTTGAGGCGCTGTATCGCCGCCACAAAGACGCCCTTTATCGCTATTTGCTGCGGCTGTCCTTAAGCCCCGCAGTCGCGGAAGACGTGTTTCAGGACACCTGGATCAAGATCGTCGGCGCGCGGCAGACGTATCGACCCACCGCAAAATTTTCCACCTTCCTGTTTCGTGTTGGCCATAACTGTTATATCGATTATGTGCGGCGCAACCGCCGCCATGCCAGCGGCGACCCACAGTCCGACCCGTCGCTCTACGAGGATCCGCAACAGGGGCCAGAGGAACAGGTTGCTGACGACGTCAACGTGCGCCGGCTGTACGCGTCTCTCCGCGAGATACCGCCGGAGCAGCGTGAGGTGTTTCTGCTATACGAAGAGGGCGGCTTGAGCCTCGACGACATTGCTCAGGTGACCGGCGTCAACCGGGAAACGGCGAAAAGCCGGCTGAGATATGCCGTGAACAAGTTAAAGACGGCACTCGCCGAAGCGCGGCAGATTACCGGTGAATTGCCATGAATTCCGGGCCTGAGCTCCACGGCGACGACGATGCGGATTTTTTGGCGCTGTATCGCTCGCTCAGCCGCGAGACTGCGCCGGCTCCGCTGGACGCAACCATTATTGCTGCCGCTGCTGCGGGAACAGGCAGCGCTGGCGCAAAGCCCTTGCTGAAGCGATGGTTTCGTCCCTTTGCTTTTGCCGCGATCGCAGTATTGAGTTTCACCCTTGTCCTGCAAATGTCGAATCAGCCGGTGCCCGATTCGTCGCCGTCTCAGCAGGAAACGTCGTTCGAGGCCGCGGGCAGAACGGTTGCGGAGCAGGTCAGGCAGGCAGAAGAAAGTGCGGGCAATGCGATGAACAGCGGCAGCGTTGCGATCGAAGACGTTGTGCCGGACGCCAGCCCGGCAGTGCCGGCAGAACGGCAGACGGACGGCTGTTCAGCGCTGGAGCGGGACGACGCCAGCAGCTGGTGGCAATGCGTCGATGCGCTCGAGCGCGCCGGCAGTTCATTGGCCGCAGAACGGGAACTGCAACGCTTGCTGGCAGCATTTCCGCAGTTCAGCGCGCCGGAATAAGCGCCGATCACAAGCTCTTGCGTGCCGGCCGGGTCGCGGGATGCTAAAATCGCGCGCCGCACGTTCAGTAAATCCACCCTTTAAGGTCGTCCACTAATGAAAAAACCCGTTCGCGTCACGATTACCGGCGCAGCCGGCCAGATTGGTTATCAGCTCGCTTTCCGTATTGCCTCTGGCCAGATGCTGGGAGCGGATCAGCCCGTCGTCCTCCAGCTGCTTGAAATTCCGCCTGCCCTGCCGGCACTGCAAGGCGTCGAGATGGAATTAAAGGACTGTGCGTTCGATACGCTTGCCGACATCGTCGCCACCGACGACCCTGATGTTGCATTCAAGGACAGTGAGTACGCCCTGCTGGTCGGCGCGAGGCCGCGTGGCCCGGGCATGGAACGCAAGGATCTGCTCGAAGCCAACGCGCAAATTTTTTCCGTGCAGGGGAAAGCGATCAACGATCATGCAAGCAAAGACATCCGCGTTCTCGTGGTCGGTAATCCGGCCAATACGAACGCGCTGATCGCGAGTGCAAATGCGCCGGATATCGCCAAAGGCCAGTTCACTGCAATGACTCGCCTGGACCACAATCGCGCCATTGCGCAGCTCGCCGAGAAAACCAAAGAGCATGTGTCAGCAGTCCGCCAGATGACCATCTGGGGCAACCATTCGGCAACGCAGTATCCGGATATTCACCATGCGACGGTCGCTGGCAAAAAAGCGACTGAGCGGGTGTCGGCAGATTGGCTCGCTGACGAATTCATCCCGACAGTGCAACAGCGTGGCGCCGCAATCATCAAGGCGCGGGGCGCATCGTCAGCAGCCTCTGCCGCCTCCGCCGCCATCGATCATATGCATGACTGGGCACTGGGCTCTGCTGCTGATGACTGGGTCAGCATGGGCATTCCGGCGGACGGCAGCTACGGCATTGCCGAGGGCGTGGTTTACTCCTATCCGGTGCGCTGCGCCGGCGGCAAATATGAAATCGTCCAGGATCTGGACGTCAGTGACTTCAGCCGCGAGCGCATGCAGGCGACCGAAAAGGAGTTGCGCGAGGAGCGGGCAGCGATTGAATCGCTGCTCTGAAAATGACTCAGCCGGCGCGATACGACATTGAGAACGGTGGCGAGATGCTTATGGATCTGCAGGTACACGCCGCGTCCGCGACCGTTTTGCCTTCTCTCGCACTTTTCTGAGGCCTTTCCTGCGCCTTGCCCGACGTCCTTTTGCCGCGATGGCACCGCTATTCGCCCGGTGATAGGGTGGAAGGCTGTTACCTACGCTTTGTTGCGTCCTTTATTGTGAGGAAATTATTGTGTCGGGTTTTATCGTCAGCCTAGCCTGGTTCCTGCTGTTTTTTGGCGGGGCGATTTATCTGGCGTACAACCGAGTGAGCTTGCTCTCATCGACCATCGCGATGGGCGTGATCTTGCTGGCGTACGTTTTTTACGGTTCATGGCACCCGCTATGGCTGCTGCTGCTGTTCCTGATGTACGGCATGCTGATCGTTCCCAACCTGTTCGACTTCCGTCGTGAAAAAATCACGCGACCCGCACTGAACGTCTATCGCACGATGTTGCCTTCCATGTCGGATACCGAAAAGGAAGCACTGGAGGCCGGCAGTACCTGGTGGGACGGCGAGCTATTTTCGGGCATGCCGCAATGGGACAAACTGATGTCTTTTCCACCACCCAAACTCTCTGATGAGGAACAGGCATTCATCGACGGTCCCTGCGAAACCTTATGCGCCATGCTTGATGACTGGGACATTGCGCATACGCGTGGCGATATGTCGCCGGAAGCCTGGGCATACATCAAAGAACATAAATTCTTTGCGATGATCATTCCGAAACGCTATGGCGGACTCGAGTTTTCCGCCTATGCGAATGCCATGGTTATTCAGAAACTGGCCAGCCGAAATGCAACGGCGTCATCGACCGTAGGCGTCCCGAACTCGCTCGGTCCTGCCGAATTATTATTGCACTACGGCACTGAAGCGCAGAAGGATCGCTGGTTGCCAGGTCTCGCAAGCGGTGACGAGATTCCCTGCTTTGCACTCACATCGCCGCAGGCAGGCTCGGACGCCGCCGCACTCATCGACACCGGCATTGTCTGCCATGGCGAATGGGAAGGCGAAGAAACGCTTGGCATCCGCCTGAACTGGAACAAGCGTTACATTACTTTGGCGCCGGTGGCGACCGTGCTGGGTCTCGCGTTCAAACTGTATGATCCGGACCACCTGCTCGGAGATCGCGAAGAATACGGCATCACGGCCGCTTTGATTCCCACCGACCTTGAAGGCGTGGAGACCGGGCGCCGTCATTATCCGCTCAATATTCCGTTCCAGAACGGCCCAACCACGGGCAAGGACGTGTTCGTGCCGCTAGACGCCATCATTGGCGGACCGGAAATGGCGGGCAAGGGCTGGAAAATGCTGGTGGAGCTGCTTTCGGTCGGGCGTGCCATCACACTGCCCTCCACTGCTGCCGGCGGCGGACAGGCCGCGGCGTATTCGTCAGGGGCGTACACGCAATTGCGCAAGCAGTTCAACCTGCCGATTGCGAAATTCGAAGGTGTTGGCGAAGCGCTGGCGCGTATTGCGGGCAACACTTACATCATGAATGCTGCGGTGTCGGTCACCGCCGGCGCCATCGATCAGGGCGAAAAGCCGGCAGTGCCATCGGCCATTCTCAAATACCACTGCACCGAACTCGGGCGAAAAGTCGCCAATGACACGATGGACGTGCACGGCGGTAAAGCCATCATGATGGGGCCGAAAAATTACACCGGCCGTAATTACATGGCGACGCCGATTGCGATCACGGTGGAAGGTGCCAACATACTCACCCGCAGCCTGATCATTTTCGGCCAGGGTGCGATGCGCTGTCATCCCTATGTGTTACGCGAGCTACAGGCTGCCGCAGATCCCGACCTCGAACGCGGCCTGATCGAATTCGATGACGCGCTGTTCTCGCACATCGGTTACGCCATCAGCAACGCGGCGCGGGCATTTTTCCTGGCACTGACCCACGCGAAGTTCAGCACCGTTCCCTTGAGCACGCCCACGCGGCGCTACTACCAGAACGTTAATCGTTACAGCGCGGCTTTCGCCCTGACGACCGATTTCGCGATGCTGACCCTCGGCGGCAAACTCAAAATCAAGGAACTGTTGTCTGCACGTCTGGGCGATGTGCTGAGCAGCATGTATCTCGCATCGACGGTGCTCAAGCATTTCGAAAACCAGGGCCGCCCGGCGGCAGATATCCCGCTGGTCGAGTGGTCGGTACGCACGCTCATGTATCACGCGCAGGAGCAGCTACACAGTTTTTTGCGTAATTTTCCGAACCGCCCCGTTGCTTTCCTGCTGCGCATGATTGTTTTTCCGCGGGGACGAACTTACAGCGCACCGTCTGACGAACTCGGCAAGAAACTTGTCGCGCTGATCACGGAAACCGGCGAGGCACGTGAACGCCTTTGCGAACGCGCGTTCAGGGCGCTCGGACCTGACAGTCCGCTCGGCCTGCTCGAAGAGGCACTGCAATTATCGGAGCAGCACCTGCCGCTCGAGAAAAAGCTGTACCAGGCGAGAAAAGAGGGACTTATCACCGCAGAGTATCTCGGCTACCAGATTGAAGAGGCAGAGAAAGCGGAAATCATCAATGCGACTGAAGCCGAAGCGCTGCGCAAATACCATGCGAAAGTGGAATACTTGATGTCCGTCGACGATTTCGCACCTGATGAGATTGGCAGAATCCCGATGGCTGCTGTCGATGAGATACGGGACGCAGGGACACCTGCCGCAGCGGACAACCGTGCAGCGGTGAAGAAGGCTGCCCGTAAAAAAACCAGTAAAAAGCCGGCCGAAACCGAAAAGGTCGAAGTCGGGAGCGTGGAAGCTGAAAACGTAGAAGCCGACGGCTAACGCTGCAAACTGGCTGCTCCATGACAGAGAACGTCGGAACAGTCTACGAAGTCACCCACGCTGTTGATGCGGATGCTATTGCCGCCTTCGATGCCTGGCTGGGCGAGCATGTCAGCGCAATGCTGGCGCTCCCCGGCATCGTCCGAACAGATATTTTCGTCGCCGACGAAGATGAGCGCGGCCGGCCTCGCCGCGTCAGCCACTACTTGTTCGAGAGCGACGAGGCACTGGCGCGATATCTGGACGGGCCCGCCGAGACGATGCGCCAGTCTGCGCAGGACGCCTTTGGCGAAAAGTTCGATGTGTCACGACGAGTGCTGCGCGGGAGACGGCGCGCGGAAGGACAACTTCGCCGCATCGCTCAGTGCCTGAACTGCACCGCCACTCTGGGCGGCCAGTACTGCGGCCAATGCGGTCAGCGCGCGACCAGCCGACTGATCAGTATCTGGCAACTGGTGCGTGAAGCGTTTGGTGATCTGCTCGAGCTCGACTCAAGACTGTGGGCAACGCTCATTCCGTTAGTCACCCGTCCCGGCAAACTCACGCGCGAATACCTCGAAGGCCGGCGGATGCGTTTTATGCCACCGTTTCGCACCTACCTGGTGTTGAGCATCGTCTTTTTTCTGATCGCTTTTTTTGATCCGCGTGAACAGTTCGGCATCCTTTTCAACAGTGATGCCGTCAACGCGACCGCAGATAGCACCATCACTGTGCAGCCGGACGCGGAGGAAGACGGCAATTTTTGCGACGAGATCGAGGTAGACGAGTTTCCCGTGTGGCTCGAAGTCCGGCTGACACCCGAACGCCTGGCCTTGCTATGTGAACGGATTACCGCCGACAACGGGCAGGAATTTTTTGGCAAAGTGCAGGACAACATTCCCGCGTCGCTGATTTTTTTATTGCCGCTGATGGCGCTCGTTCTTAAATTCCTCTACCCGCTGTCGCGACGCTATTATGTTGAACACCTGCTGTTCGTTATCCATTTTCACGCGTTCTTTTTTCTTGTATTGACCTTGCAGGTCGTGTTCGGCCGCGTGAGCCGCGCCATTGGCATACCGATTTTCGTCATTCGAATTTTCGTCGCTGCCAGCTTTTTGTACAGCTTTGTCTACCTGTATAAATCCATACGGCGCGTCTATGCACAGGGACACCTTCTGTCCAGCCTCAAATTTATTCTGCTCCTGTTCGCCTATGGGGTCGGCATCGCCGTCATCATCATGTTCACTGCGCTGTTCGCAGCATTGTCGTTTTGAGCGAAATAAGGGCAGACTGTGGCTGCCTTTTGAGGCCACCCCGACAATCTTCTGGAAACTTCTTGAGCAAGCTGTGCGCTACCACTAGAATTTCCGGGCTAAGCCGGGCCAGGACCGAATACGAGTAATCCATTAGACACCGATCATGGAAAGAAAACGCATAGGAATCAGCGGCCTGGCCGCCTACACGCCGCCGTATCGCGTATGGCTTGAGGACTGGTGCCAGTGGAGCGGCAACCAGTGGCCGAAGATTCGCGAGGTCGTCGGCCGTAGTTTTCGCGTGCGCGGTCCCAATCAGAGTATTTACACGATGGCCGCGACGGCCGTTATGCGACTCATCAATCAGTACGATATCGACCCGTCGCGCGTGAAGTTTCTCGGCCTCGGCACCGAGTCCAGCACAGATAACTCCGCCGGCGCCATCATCGTGAAGGGCATGGTCGACCAGGCGCTGGCGCTGCAGGGCAAGCCGCCGATAGCCAGAAGCTGCGAAGTGCCCGAATTCAAGCATGCCTGCCTCGGTGGCGTGTACGGCATGAAGAGCGCGATCCGCCATCTGGCGCTGGATGGCGCCGGCGGCCAGGCGATCGTCGTTTGCGCCGATATTGCGGAGTACGCACGCGGTTCCAGCGGCGAGCCCACGCAGGGAGCCGGTGCGGTTGCGATGCTGTTGGAAGAAGAACCGAAACTGGTCGAAGTCGACCTGGTGAAATCCGGCTCGGCATCTGACTACCGCATCATGGATTTTCGCAAACCGATGTTGCGCTTTTGTGGACAGGACCGGAGTGAAAGCCATCAGGTGCAGGACTTTCCGGTGTTTAATGGCAAATACTCGACAACCTGCTACATCGACGAGACCCTGCACGCACTGAATGATATGTACGAGAAGCGTGGCCTGCAGGCGGCCGCCTATCTGCGTTCCCTGAAAACCCTGTTCATGCACAGGCCTTATCGTCGCATGCCGGAAACCGGCTTTGCCGTTGCCTATTTGTTCGCACTCGGCAGCGGTTCGGCGGAAGATCGTGCGGAACTGGCGTCCTATTGTTACGAAGCCGGCATCGCGCCTGCGGAGCTCCTGAGCGAGATGAGCAGCAAGCCGGAAATTGTCGGCTTTGCCGATCCGGAAAGGCTGAACTTTGAAGCCTATCCCCTGACGATGGCCGTTTTCCGCATCTTCCGCGCTAGCCGGCGCTATCGTCGTGAGATTCTCGACAAGCTCGCGCTGGGCAGCGACACAATGCTCGATCTGGGTAACCTTTATACCGCCGCGCTGCCCGCGTGGATTTCCGCAGGGTTTGAACAAGCCGTCGACGAGAATCGCGATCTGACCGGCGAGGAACTACTGACCCTGGGTTACGGCAGCGGTGATGCCGCCGAAGTCATTCCATTTATCGTCGCTGACGAGTGGCGCGAAGCGACGGCAAAGATCCAGTTCGGCAAAGCGATGGAGTTTGCCGTTGACCTGAACGAAAACCAGTACGCAGCCCTGCATGCAGGCCGTCACGCCCAGGATCTGGACTACCTGCCGCGCGACGAGTTCGTCATCGACAAGGTGGGTCGTTCAGACGACCGCTATTTTCAGGACGTAGGCATCGAGTACTACAAATACGTCGGCTAGCCGACGGCTGACAAAAACGACAAGATTGTTTCTGTCGTCGGTGCCCGCCCCGCGGGCGGTCCACATCTGAGGATCGCGGCCTGGGGCCGCTCCTACAATGTTTATGCTGACTGTAGGAGCCCGCCCTGCGGGCGATCCAACCCCGACACTGGAGAATCGCGACCTGGGGCCGCTCCTACAATGCTTGTTCCAGCTGTAGGAGCCCGCCCTGCGGGCGATCGGGGCCTGAGATCGCACCTACCCTTCAGTTACCGTGCTGCTAAGCAGTATTTCTCCAGCAGCGCTGCATGATCTCTGGTCAATCGACGCCATTCCATGACAAACCACGGCGTGAAATCCTCAGGCCGGTCGCGAAACTCCTGCTCCAGCTCACCCGCCGAGATGTAGCGCAGCGCCTCGATTTCGCTGGCATTTGCCTGCACGGTTTCTGCGACCCGCCCGAGATAGACGTAACAAAGTTCATGCTCGGATCCCAGGTCCCGGTAGCGGGCCTGATAGGTAAACTTGTAGACGTACTGCAGCGCTGATGTCATGCCAAGCTCGTCCTGCAGGCGTCGGCTCGCCGCAGCGTCGATCTGTTCACCCTGTCGCGGATGACTGCAGCAGCTGTTCGACCAATAGAGCGGCCACAGACGTTTGCCGGCCGCGCGTTGCTGCAGCAACAACTCGCCCTGTGCATTGAAAAGAAACACGGAAAACGCGCGGTGCAGTATGCCGTCGCCGTCATGCGCCTCGCCTTTGCTGAGGCTGCCGGTCTGCCTGTCCTGATCATCAACCAGGATGAGTGGCTCTTCCTCGGAAGAGACAATGTTCTGTGCGCGTACTGTCACTGTTGCTGATCGCCGGAGAGAGAAATGATCCGGTACCCTGCCTGGCTGAGCGCGGCACCGACGTCGTCAACTTTACCCGGACAAAGGGCAACAATCGAGCCACCGCCACCGGCACCGGTCAACTTCGCACCGCATGCACCGGCGCTTCTGGCGATCGCAATCATCTGCTCGAGCTCCGGCGTTGATACCTCGATGGCATTCAGGAATCCCTGACAGATATTCATCATCGCACCCAGCTTTTCGTAGTCGCCGTGCTGCAGCGCGACAGCGCCTGCCACAGCCATTTCATCGATCTCGTCGAAGATCGTGTTGTACAGGTCTTTGTGACGTTCGTAGCGGCGCCGCACACCGCTGACCATTTCCTTCGTCATGCCCGGCGTGCCGCTGGCAGCAACAATCAGCGGCGGCATTTCCGTGATCTCCAGCGGTCTGGTACCGGACCGCTTGCCTTTGACGAAAAGCACCGCCTCGCCGAATGTCGCAACGTTGTTGTCGATACCCGACGGCGTTCCATGCGCGACGCTTTCGCAGCGAAACGCCAGGCGATTGATAGCAACATCGCTCTGACCAAGACCCAGCAGCTCGTCCAGCGCCCGGATGATCGCCACGGCAAAGGCAGCCGAGGCGCCGAGGCCCATGGCAACCGGAATACGCGAGCGAACAATAATTTCCAGTCCCAGCGCGGAGACGCCAAGTTCGCGCATGATGAGCTGGACGATACCGGCGGCACCGGACAGCGAGGCAGCGTCTGCCTGCCAGGAGTGGGCTATACCCCAGTCGGGCGCACGCAGGACCACACCTGCCGCGGTTTTTTGCACTCCGGCGGTGACGGCGCTCGCGACAGGTAGCGCCAACACGTGGCGATCATAAACGGCTGCATGTTCGCCAAGCAGGATCACCTTGCCGCAAGCGGTGCCCTTGGCTCTGCCCTCGGCATGCTGCACCCGGGATATTTTTGCTGACAATGCACGCGCCTGATCCTGTTTGATGTCCCCCGTGTCAATCATTGCGGCCACAACCTGGTCAAAAACGGCATCCGGCACGGCGGCACTTGCGGCAACGCTTCTGGCATGCAGCTTCATATGTCCTGCCTGGATGCCGGTCGAGACAAGCGCACGCAGCGCGGCGAAATTCTGCGCGAGCCCGGTCGCACCCATCAGACAGGCAAGTTCTGCTGCCGTCTCCACGCCACTAATGGCGAGCCCGGTCCGCGCACCCGGATTGGCAAGCAGTGATCCGCCGACGATGCCGACCTTAAGCGGCAGCACCAGTTCTCCGGCGAGATTGCCGTCCGCATCCACCACCCAATTACTCAGGGCGCGGTAGTGATCTCGCCTGGCGGCGAATGCATGCGCGCCTGCCTCAATCGCACGCCAGTCATTGCCCGTGGCGATGGCGACAGCGTCGATACCGTTCATGATGCCCTTGTTGTGTGTCGCCGCCCGATACGGGTCTGCGTTGGCGAACGCCGTTGCCTGCACGATGCCGTCCCTGATCGCTTCCGGCGTATAGTCGCGCCCGCCCAGTGCGGCCAGCGGAACGGTGACCTGCGCGCGGACGAGCGCCTTGTCGGCGAGGTTGGAGAGAATGCTGATACCCGACTTGCCACCGCTGAGTGCTTCGACGCGCGGCGCGAGTCCTTCGCAAATCGTGTTGACGGTATTCGCCCCCATCGCGTCACAGGTATCGATCAGCACGTGCACGACCACCGTCCAGTGACCGTTTGGCAAGCGAAACTTGAAATACTCGAGCTCACGCGCGCCCCCGCCGCGGGCCTGCATGCCTGGCTGCAGTGAATTCGCCAGCTGCAACAGCTCATCACGCGCCGCATACAGGGTCTGAACCGCGCGGTCCGGGTCATCGATGTCAATCACCTGGATCTGCCCTGTCAGCACGTTGCCGGTAGAGGTCGCCGCAATACCGCCACCCCGACGCAGCAACTTCGCCGCCCCGGCGACGGCTGCAACGATCGACGGCTCCTCGACGACCATCGGCACCAGGTAGTCCTTGCCATTGACGCGCAGATTCGGTGCCACGCCGAAGGGCAGGCCGAAAACACCAATGACGTTCTCTATCATTCTGTCCGCAGTCGCGACGGGCAGCAGCGGAGCACCGCGAAGCAATACGCCGGCGTCCTCCGGCCGCAGGCAACCCGCATTCGCGAGCGCCTCAATACGATCTCTCACCGACAGGCGGTACAAGCCGGAAAGCGCTGTGTCAGTCACGGCCTTCCCCGCTGTTTACGACGACACCGTTATCGTCCCTTACAAACGGCAGGTCGCGGAATCCGCAGCGGCGGGCTTCGGCGCGGAAATCGCCCATGGCTGCATTATCACTGGCGAACACCATGCCGATATCGCCGCCACCGGCGCCGCAGGGTTTGTAGACCACCGACATCGACTCAGCAAGGCGGGCGAGTTCCAGGTGGCCTGCGTGGAATACCTGCAATTGCCTGGCATCGCTGAACGACTGAAGCGCGTCGCTGTACCGCCGCAAACTCTGCAGTATCCCGGGCACATCAGTTGCTTCCCAGGCAGCGGCTGCCCTGTCAGCAGCCTGCTGAAGTGAAGCCCAGCCGCCAGCATCGCTGTCTGCTCCGGACAACGATGCAAGCCGACTCGCGGTGTCCGCGGGCTTGCCGCTCCACAGGACGCTGGCGGACAGCCCGGCCGGCCACTGACGTCGCTGCACGTCGAACTGGTGTTTTTTGAAGGCGATCACGCCGCCATGATAACTGGTCGCAACATCGACGCCGCTGCCATACCCGCCCTGAAATGCAATGTGCGCTTCGGCCGCCACACGCATGCCAGGTGGGGTGATTCCGCCCAGCGTGCAAAGCGCACTGACGAGCGCCGTCATGGCGGCGGCACTGGAACCCAGCCCCAGTTTCCTGCCAGTCTTCTGATCGAAAAAAGGACGCGTATCGATTTCGATAGCAACGAATGGCAACTGCGTAAGCTGGCAGGCTGACAGCGCAGCTTCCACCAACGCGCGCCCGCCGGCCGGCGGTTCGCCCTGCCACACACAAACCCCGTCCGGGGACAGGGTGAACGCAAATTCACCCTCGGCAAGTCCGGGCATGCAGACCGTGAACTCAGCCGACTGCGACGGGGCAAGCGTGACGGTGGCGCGGCAATCCAGCGCGACGGAGATAGCGGCGGCGCCACGCAACACCGCGTATTCGCCGGAGATGATGGCTTTCCCCGGCGCATGGGCTGTAATGGTCGACTTCAAGCAGAAAGCAGCCTGGCGCCGGGTCCGAGGCCACTTTCCATGAGACGCAATACGCCTGGCGTGTCCGCCAGTGCGCTGCGGACGGCGGCCGCGTCACCGGGCAGGCAAACCGCCTTCACCTGGGGGCCGGCGTCGATGGTGAAAAACACGCCGGTCCCGGCAGCCTGCAGCGTTCTGATTGTCTCCATGCAGTTGAGTGTTGCATCGTTCCAGTAAACGATTGGCGGTCGGGAGGTCCACATGACGGAATGCATTTTCAGGCAGTTGTGTTCTGCGACTGCCGCCAGTTTGGCGAAATCCCGTTCCTCAACCGCCGCCAGCGCGCAAGCCATGTCGGCGTCCTGGCGCGCGACCCAGCTCGAATAAAACGGAGAGCTCTCTGCGCTCCTGATCATTGCGCTGCCCGAACCGATTGCCTTCGGTCCCGTTTGCGTAATGGCAACAATCACCGTCAGTGGCCAGTCAGCTAGGGGCAGCAGTTCCCGAACCGCGATATCCCGATCGCCAGCCGCAAGCGCAACGAAGCCGCCAAGAACAGAGCGCGCCGCCGAGCCCGAAGCGTGCCCGGCAATTCGTGCAAGCTCCGCGACGCTGCGCTTACCGCCGCTCGCGCCATCTGCAGCGACAACCAGTGCAGCGAACGCCGATGCTGACGAGGCAAGCCCCGCGCCAATCGGAAAGTTGCTCGTGCTGGCCACACGGGCGCGTGCCCTGCCGCTGCCACACACTTCGTCCAGGCAGCGCGTAACCCGCGTGAGCATGACTTGTTCCGCTGCACCGTTTACGGTCAGCATGTCGTCCGGAAGTGCATCGTCCAGCTCTACCGTCATGCGCGTATGGAGACTGGCTAGCGTCACTGAGAGGGAACTGACCGCCGGCAGGTTCTGCACGATATCGCGCTTGCCCCAATACTTGATCAGGGCGATGTTCGGTTGTGCCTGGGCACTCATTGCCATTGAATTTCTGCAAGCCATCGCGGTGGCAGATTATAGCCCGTGGCGCAGCTCAAACCGGATTCGTGTACGCTTCAGGCGATGGAAAGCACGCGCCAAAGTGACCCGTCGGACACCGGTTTCCTTAAGCGCATGGCAGCGCTGACCGAGCGCGTAGAACGCTGCCTCGATGAGGCATTGCCCTCGCCAGAGCAGCCGCCCGGCCGATTGCATGAAGCCATGCGTTACGCCGTCCTCTCTGGCGGTAAACGGGTACGTCCCCTGCTGGTCTACGCGGCGGGAGAATGCCTGCAAGTCGATGTCGCTAAACTTGATGTGCCCGCAACGGCGATCGAACTGATTCACGCGTTTTCACTCGTACACGATGATCTGCCGGCGATGGACAACGACGATCTGCGCCGTGGCCAGCCGACTGTGCATCGCAAATTCGACGAAGCGACCGCTATTCTGGCCGCCGATGCGCTGCAGCCGCTGGCGTTCGAGGTCATTGCAGGCGCGACCGTACTCAGTGATCGCGAAGTACGGCAACTCGCGACGCAGCTGGCCGCGGCCTGCGGCTCGGTGGGCATGACGGGCGGTCAGGCAATTGATCTCGCTTCTGAAGGCCGCGAGCTGTCGGTAGCCGAGCTGGCCGAAATGCATGGCCTGAAAACCGGCGCACTGATCCATGCCTGTGTCATGTCGGCCTGCAGCCTGGCGGAGGGGCTTGCAGAACCCCGCTACCGCGCGATGGATCTGTTTGCGAGAGACATAGGACTGGCCTTCCAGATCAGAGACGACATTCTTGATGTAGAAGGCGATACCGCCATCATTGGCAAACCGGCCGGTTCCGACGTCGCGCAGAACAAGGCCACCTGGCCGGCACTCTTCGGCATCGACGAAAGCCGGCGTCGCTGCAGGGAATTGCTGGCACGGGCGCTGCAGCAACTTGAAGTATTCGGCGACAGCGCGATTCCTCTGTGCATGCTGGCGCGCTATATCGTCGAGCGGCAGCGATGACGGCTGGACGCAAGATTCTGCATGTCGACATGGACGCGTTCTATGCCTCGATCGAGCAGCGCGACGATCCGTCTTTGAGGGGCCGACCGGTGGTGGTGGGCGGCGAGTCGCGCGGCGTGGTTGCGGCCGCAAGCTATGAATCACGGCAATTTGGCATCCGCTCGGCAATGCCGATGCGTGATGCCATACGACGCTGTCCCGACCTCGTCCGGGTGCCGGTGAGAATGGCGCACTACAAAGAGGTGTCACGTACCGTATTCGCCATCTTCAGGGAATTCACTCCGCTGGTGGAAGGACTGTCGCTGGACGAAGGGTTCCTGGATGTCTCTTCAAGCCTGCAGCTGTTCGGTGACGAAGTCGGTATAGCAAAGGCCATCAAGCAGCGCATTTTCGAGCAAACAGCGCTGGCGGCGTCCGTCGGTGTTGCGCCCAACAAGCTGGTGGCCAAGATCGCTTCTGATCTGAACAAGCCGGATGGACTTTGCGTCGTTACGGAAGAGAATCTTCGCCAGGTACTCGACCCGTTGCCGGTGCGCGTCATCCCGGGAATCGGCCCGGAGACCGGCATGCGCCTGCAGGGTTTCGACATTCGTCTGGTCGGCGATCTGCGGCGCGCACCACAGCAACATCTCGACGCGGTCTTCGGCCGCTTTGCCAATCGTGCCCGCGAGCGCGCGTCAGGCATTGACGATCGCCCGGTGGTTGCATCACGCGCGGAAAAATCGATCAGTGCGGAACACACTTTTGCCAGAGACCTGCACGAACTGCCGGACCTGAAAAAAGAGCTGCTGCGCTTGTCTGACCGGACAGCCGAGCGGCTGCGCGACAAAGGCCTGGTAGCCGGGACGGTGCAGATCAAGATCCGCGAGTCGGATTTTTCCACCTATACACGTCAGCGCGTGCTGCGTCCGCCGGGCAATGGCACCGAGGCTATCTATCGCATTGCGCTTGGTCTTTTGAACGAATGGCGGGCCGGGCGGCCCGCTGCACGGCTGCGGCTTTTGGGCGTGGGTGGCACGGTACTTAGCAAAAATGCGCAGCAGGATCTGTTCGCCACCGGCGCCCCGGCACGCAATGCCGAGGTTGACGAGGCGGTTGATAAAGTCCGCAGCCGCTTCGGCGAGCTGTCGCTGGGCCGGGCGCGGACACTGGACAGCGACCAAATCAGGTAAGATTCCCTACCCCCGCTCGGGAGCTGGCCGGAAGGCCCCGCGACCTATGTACACAAGCTTCTTCGGACTGAATGAAAAGCCGTTCACGATAACGCCGGACCCGCGTTATCTGTTCATGAGCGAGCGTCATGGCGAAGGACTGGCTCATCTGGTTTATGGCGTCACTGAAGGCGGCGGCTTCATACAGCTGACCGGCGAAGTCGGCACCGGCAAAACAACGCTCGTCAGGACCCTCTTGGGCCAGATCCCTGCCGAAGTGGACATCGCGCTGATTCTTAACCCGCAGCTCACGGCGCGCGAGTTCCTGACGACGATCTGCGAGGAACTCGGCGTGCCGCTGCCCGCCGAACGCAGCAGCACCAAGGCGCTGGTAGATGCACTGAACCGTCATTTGCTCGAATCACATGCGCGTGGACGCCGCATCATTCTGCTGGTGGACGAAGCACAGAATCTTTCCGCGGGGGTGCTGGAACAACTGCGCCTGCTGACCAATCTCGAAACAGCGCGACAGAAGCTGCTGCAAATTATTCTCATCGCACAGCCCGAACTCCGCGACAAACTGGCGCAGGACAATCTGCGTCAACTCGCGCAACGGGTCACCGGACGCTATCACCTCGAGCCGCTGACGCGCGAGGAGTCGTTTCGCTACATCGACCACAGGCTGCGCGTCGCCGGTGCGCTAACCGAGATCTTCAAACCCGCGGCGAAAGCCGAGGTATTCAGGCTGTCGGGCGGAATCCCTCGCCTGATAAATGTGATTTGCGATCGCGCATTGCTGGGCGCTTATACCAGGGAGTCGCGCACGATCGGCAAGCGCCTGGTCAGAAAAGCGGCTTCGGAGGTGTCCGGGCAGAAAGTCTGGCCTGCGTCCATGAAATGGCTGCTGCCGGTGGCGCTCATTTCGATTGCGCTGGCGACTGCCACATTGCTGTGGTCCGGCAGTGGGGGAGACGAAACAACGGCGGCGCAGGCCCCGGTTCCTTCAGAGACGGCTGTTACAGACGTTGCTGAGGCCGAGTCGGCAGCGGCAGAAGATCCGCCGTCACCGCTTGAGCCCGATGCGGTCGACGTCAGTACCCTGGTTGCATCAACCCAGGATACGGACGGATATGCCGCGCTCCTCAGGCTATGGGGACTGAACTACGAACCGGGCAAGGGCACTGCCTGCGAACAGGCCGAGGCAGCCGGGCTGCGATGCGTATTTCAGCGTGGCACGTGGAGCACACTGCGGCAGCTCGACCGGCCGGTGGTGCTGACCCTGACGGATGACCTTGGCTTAAGCCATCAGGTTGCGCTGACCGGACTCGATAACAGGATGGCAAAAATATCGGTCGCCGAAAGAACGGTCGCAGTGCCAGTCGAGTCGCTGGCTGAATACTGGTTCGGTCAGTTTTTGCTGCTGTGGAAACCCGCGAACGGCGATGATCGACCGATACGGCCCGGCATGCGGAGTGACAGCGTACGCTGGCTGAAGCAGAGTCTTGCAGCACTGGATTCCGACTACCAACCCGCGACGGACGACGCGGATTATTTCGATGCTGAACTTGAACGGCGACTGATCGCATTTCAGCGGCAGAACCGGCTGCAGGCAGACGGCCTGGCGGGACAGAAAACGCAAATCATCATTAATACGCAGCTTGCACTCGACGGTACGCCACGACTATCCGGCGACCAGCAGGTAGTAAGCGGCACCTAGCCCGAGCAGGGAATTCGAATGTCTTTTATTCTCGATGCGCTGAAAAAGTCCGAAACAGATCGGCAGCGCAGCAATGCGCCGGGAATCGCGCACATTGCGGAATCCGGCAAGAAGAAACACAGCGGCCGCTGGCTGTGGATCGTTGCCGGATTGCTTATCATCAATGCCGCCGTGCTCGCCGCGCTGATGGCGCGTTCCGGCAACCCGCCAGAGACACCAGCTGTGCAGATAGCACTCCCGGTGCCAACGGCGGCCCCGCCCGAGGAAGCGGCGACACGGTTCTCGGATATTGTCGCTGATGCCAAACGAAGCCGTCCTTTGTCTGCAGAATCTTCACCGACGAGTGCTGCCGATGCGGCGCCGACCGCAGCCGTTGCAGCGCCAGACCCGGCGGTTAGTGACAGGCCAGCGGCAGCGGCCTCGTCAGTCACTGACGGCCTGCCGAGCTTCGACGAATTGCGCGTGACCGGCGTCTTGCAACTGCCCGAACTGCATCTCGATATCCACGTCTTCAGTGCCGCACCGGCCGATCGTTTCGTCTTCGTCAACATGAGCAAGTACAAGGAACGCGCCACGCTGGACGAGGGGCCGCTGGTGCGGGAGATCACAGTGGACGGTGTTGTACTGGAACACGGCGGTCACACGTTTCTGCTGCCGCGAGAATAGTGCTAGCTAGGAAACTGGCTGGCTGATCACGTCACCGGCAGCAATTATCAGTTCAGACGATTCGTTGCGTGCATTGTTGACAGTGCGGGAAACCGGCCAGGCGCGGAATGCAGGTGCATTCGCGGTCACCTCTGTAATCACGGCGTCGTCACCATCCAGCCATTTGGCAGCGGTCTCCGTTTGCAATACCACAGGCATCCGGTGATGCAGCGGCTTCAGGAATTCATTCGCTTCTGTCGTCACAATCGTCGCCGTCTGCAGGGTTTCCTCGTTGTCTTTCGAGGTCCAGTGTTCCCAAAGGCCGGCAAATGCAAAGGGCGCGCCGTCGGCCAGTGAAATGAAATAGGGTATTTTTTCGTCACCCTCACGATGCCACTCATAAAAACCATCCGCGAGTATGAGGCAGCGTCGCTTGCGATAGGCCGCCCGAAAAGACGGCTTTTCGGCAACGGTTTCTCCCCGTGCGTTGATGAGCTTGTTACCGATTGACGGATCTTTCGCCCAGAACGGGATGAGGCCCCAGCGCAGCATGACGAGTTCGCTGGCAGCATGTTCATCGCGGCGAATGGCTGCAATGAACTGTGTCGGGGCAATGTTGTACCGCGGCTCGACTTGCAGCGATGCCTGCACACCAAACAGTGCGACGGCCGCTTCGCTCGGAGAGTAAAAGGCAAATCGACCGCACATGGCAGCGCCGGCCGCTAGTCGCGTATGCCGACGCCGCGATTCAGCAACGTCAGGTTGAGGCTGAAGAGACCGACAACGAACAGGGCCACGATCAGATAGGCCCAGCCAATGCTGATGTCGGAGGTGCCGAGAATGCCATAGCGAAAAGCGTTGACCATATACAGGATGGGATTGCCGAGAGAGACCTTTTGCCAGAACTCCGGCAACATCGAGATGGAATAGAAAACGCCGCCAAGGTAAGTGAGCGGCGTCAGCACGAAAGTCGGAATGATGGAAATGTCGTCGAACTTTTTGGCGAACACGGCATTGGCGAATCCCAGCAGTGAAAAAACCGTGGCCGCCAGAATGACCATCGAGAACGTGATGAGCGGGTGCACGATACTGAGATTGGTGAAACCCAGCGCGATGACGGTGACGAGTCCGCCCACCATGAGTCCGCGCACCACCCCGCCGGCGACGTGGCCGAGAATAATCGTTGCATTCGACATCGGCGAAACGATCATTTCCTCGACGTGCTTGCCAAACTTGGCACCGAAAAAGGACGATACGACGTTGCCGTAGGAGTTCGTGATCACCGACATCATGATCAGTCCGGGCGCTATATATTGCATGTAATCGAAGCCGTCCATCGAACCAATCCGCCGGCCGATGAGGTTGCCGAATATGATGAAGTAAAGCGTCATCGTAATAGCGGGTGGCACGATGGTCTGCACCCAGATACGCACGACGCGGATAAACTCCTTGCGTACGATTGTCTGCAGCGCGACCCAGTTCAGCCGGAAGTTCACCTCAGCTGTCTCCGCCGACGGCGACAGCTTTGTTCTCGACGAGTCCCATGAATAATTCTTCCAGCCGGTTCGCTTTGTTACGCATGCTGGTGACTGAAATGCCTTGCTCCCCAAGAACCTTGAACAGGACATTCAAATCGTTCTGCCCGTCCAGCGAGACTTCCAGCTCGTTGTCGGCCCGCAGTTCGCTTTCGAAACCGGGCAGCGAGGGCGCCACCGACAGCGGCTCGCGCAGGCTCAGCACGAAGACTTCCTTTTGCAACTTGCGCAGCACGGTGCTCATCGGTGCGTCCTCGATGATCCTGCCCTCATCAATGATGGCAACGTCGCGGCACAACGATTCCGCTTCTTCAAGATAATGCGTGGTGAGAATGATGGTCGTGCCGGCTTCGTTGGTGCGCCGCAGAAAATTCCACATGGAACGACGGATCTCGATGTCGACACCGGCGGTCGGCTCGTCAAGAATCAATAGCCGTGGTTCATGAATAAGCGCGCGGGCAATCATCAGGCGGCGCTTCATGCCGCCGGAAAGGCTGCGCGCCGGATCTTTGCGCCTGTCCCAGAGGCGCAGCTCGTTCAGGTACTGCTCTGCTCTGTCCAGCGCTACCCCCCGTTCGATGCCGTAATAGCCGGCCTGGTTGACAACGATGTTCAACACGTTGTCGAACAGATTCATGTTCAGTTCCTGCGGCACCAGACCAATGCATGATTTCGCTGCCTCAAGATCGGTATCGATGTCGTGGCCGAAAATTTTTACGGTGCCGCCGGTCTTGTTAACGAGCGACGTCACGATACCGATTGCCGTCGTCTTGCCTGCGCCGTTCGGGCCCAGCAAGGCATAGAAGTCGCCTGGCTCGACGTTGAAGTCGATACCCTTCAGTGCCTGAACGCCGTTGCTATAGGTCTTGGTGAGGTTTTGAATCGAGAGTGCCTGCATAGAGGCGCGTATTGTATACACGCCGTCGCGTTGGTGTTCAAAAGTGTCGGTCGGCTACCGTCAGGCAGGCATTCGCTAGCCGCGACGATCTGCAACCCGCTTTGCCGGCGTATTGAGTCGCCGCGCCGCCAGCGACCAGTGCGGTTGCTGCCCAGCGGCGGGCGCAGTAAGAATGGCCTGCAGTACGCTCACATGCGCTGCCCGCCGGATATCGCCCTTGCGTCCAAGACCTTCGCTTAGCAGTTTGCGCCACACCGCAGGTTCACTGGAGGCACGCAGGCCAGGAGGGCTGCCGCTTTGTCGAACCGCGGCCAGCAAGCGGTAGAAAGTGATCTCCGCAACCTGCTCGCACCAGGATAATGGCGCGCCGCAGATAAGGCGCAGGGCGTAAGGATTGCGTTGTGCGAGTTGCCAGATAAAACCGAGACCGGCCGAGGTGAGGGTATCGACGGCAGCGGAGACCTCGATACGGAACAGATCACCTTCCTGCGAATCGGACAGCAAATCGCCCCAGTAGCCATCGTCGCTTTCGCGAAATGAGAACAGCAGGAATGGCGCCCCGGCGAGGCGGGTGATCTGTTCACTATTCAGCGCGGTGAGCCTGGACGCCAGATCTGCCGGGATCTCTTCCAGGGATCGGCGCAGTCCCGGGTCTTTTCCGAGCAGCGTGAGAAACGCCTGATTCAGCGAAGCGACATTATCGTAGTCGGTGTTGTCGGGACCGTTGAACGCCATGTGGTGCTCTCCCCAGCGGCGCCACAACGCCGTTTTTGCCTGCAATGATGAGTTACGCTAATTCTTATTGAATTACCATTTACGGATATTATAGAGTTTATAACACTGTATATGGTTCTAAACTAGCATAAGAGGCAAAATATGCGACTCACCGACAATCGTTACGCCAACGAAAAACAGCAATTTGAACTCGCGCTGCGAATGATCGGCCACGAGGCGCGGACGCGTACCATCAAGGAGTGTACGGGCTTGAGCGACGACCGCATCCGCAAGGTGTACGCGACGTATTTCCGAGACGGTGGCGCCGACACGATCAAGCGCCGGCGGGGCAAGTCGCCACAGCAAATCGCCCTGTTCGTAAAGTGCCCGCAAAATCAGCTGGAGGCCACCACCCTCATCGCACTGTATTGCGCCAGCCTGCTGTTGCGCGTGGATGCCGCCAACCAGGTGCACAATTGCTGGCCGCGACCTGATGTCGAGTACGGGCACCGTGTTTGCCGTGCCTTCGAGACCTACACACTGCTTCATCCGGACGCCATTCTGAGCTTTGAATGGGCGTGGAACCTGCTGCACAGCATCTGTCGCAACGACGAGCTGTTTCTGGCCTGCTGCAAAAGCTGCAAAGCCCGTTACGTGCAGGATGCGTACGCGCTGGATTCCAGAATCTGTCCCAGCTGCGAAATGGCTGCATGACTGAAACTGATAACTTATTGAAGAGCACTAGGACCTGCCACTGACCGAAGGTGCGTTGGGCGA
This sequence comes from Woeseiaceae bacterium, assembly GCA_037968735.1. GTDB lineage: Bacteria > Pseudomonadota > Gammaproteobacteria > Steroidobacterales > Woeseiaceae > SZUA-117. The sequence continues at coordinate 92,239 of JBBKWC010000005.1, forward strand.
GGGAGGTCGGGATGGGAAGTACGCCGCTCTCGCCATCCATGGCTTCGCGGCATTCGGACTCCTGTCCATCAGCGCAGCGAAGCGAGCCATTTCCATCGCGACCTCCCTCGCCCGACGCGCCGGCTAGTGGCACTGGCAACACGCTTTCAACTCCCCTAATTCTGTACACTCCCCGCCGATGGCAGAACCAAACGTTTTTGCGGGCGCCTACGTCGATCGTAGCGGAGACAAACGGGAAGACCCGCGGTGGCTGAAGACGGCGTTGTCGAGTCCGGAGGCCCGCTTCGCTCCGGTCTGGCGCGACAAGTGCCTTGCCTCAGGCGACCCACCACGAATCGCGTTGCTCACGCATCGGGACATGGATCCGCTGCTGCAGGATTCCGCGACGGTTTTTCTTGGCGTATTCAACGGCAGACCATCGTTTGCGGTTGACGTGGATTGTGTAAACGATGCGCCGTTCGAGCATGCCGGCGAATTTCATGATTTGCGCTATCTCGGATCCGTGCTGCCCGCCGACGAGGCGAACCTGGTGGCACATGCCATCGCAGTGGTGCACTGGCACCACGTGCAAAAGTTTTGCGGGTTGTGCGGTGCGCCAACGGCCGTCGAGTGCGGCGGTACTACGCGCTTGTGCACTGCTGCCGACTGTACGGCGCGGCTTTTTCCGAGAGTGGACCCCGCCATTATCGTCCTTGTCACGCGCGGCGACTCCTGTCTGCTGGGGCGGCAAAAGAGCTGGCCGGAAGGCCGCTACTCGACGATTGCCGGCTTTGTGGAACCCGGCGAAAGTCTGGAAGACGCCGTCTGCCGCGAAGTGCTGGAGGAAACCAACGTCGCGGTACGCGATGTGCAATACCACAGTTCCCAGCCCTGGCCGTTTCCCTCATCCCTGATGCTCGGTTTTACCGCGGCAGGGGGATCCGAAGTCATCCGGCTGAATGATGCGGAACTCGAAGACGCGCAATGGTTCAGTCGCAAAGAATGTTGCTCGGGGTTTCCCAAGCTGCCCTTCAAGCTGTCGATAGCACGTCGTCTGATTGACGACTGGCTCAAGGAAGAGTGAACCGGCCATGTGTCTCATCGTGTTTGGCTGGCAGGCGCATGCCGAATTCCCGCTCATCGTTGCCGGCAATCGCGATGAGTACCACGAGCGGCCCACATCACCACTGGCGTGGTGGGCCGACCAGCGCCGCGTGCTGGCGGGCCGGGATCTACGTGCCGGCGGCACCTGGCTGGGGGCGGGAAGAGCAGGCCGTTTCGCTACCGTGACCAACTTTCGCGAGACGAAGAAAGCACGCGCCACCTTGCGTTCGCGGGGCGAACTGGTCAGCAAGTTCGTCAGCGGCAATGACACGCCGGAAGCCTTTGCGCATAGCATAGACAGTGCTTCGTATGCAGGCTTCAGCCTGCTGCTGGCTGATGCCCATACGCTCTGTTACACATCGAATCTCGACGCCGGACGTCGCTTACTGCCGCCAGGCATTTATGCATTGGGCAACGCTGCACTGGACGAACCGTCACACCGGTTGAGCCGCAGCAAAGCGGCATTCCGGGCGGTGCTGGACGCCGACGAATTGAACGAGACGAATCTGTTCCGTCTGCTCGCCGACCAGACACCGGCACCGGTCGCCGACGTCGATGCGGCAGGCGTGTCGTTCGAGATTGCCCGGGCACTGACGGCCCCGTTCATCGTGACGCCGGAATACGGCACACGCTGCACGTCGGTACTCCTGTGGTCGGCGGAAAACCGCATCACGCTGGCAGAACGACGTTTCGATAACAGCGGCGCCAAGACCGGCGAGTCAAAAATGGTGTTTACGCCCGACGATCAGTCGGCGTAGACGTCTATAAGCCAGCGCCGGATATCGGCGATTTCTTCGGCGCAGACGGCATGCGCCATCGGGTACTCATGCCAGTCGACGGAATACCCGAGCGCGGTAATGACGTCGCGCGATTCCTGGCCCAGGCTCATTGGAAGCACGGCATCGTGAGTCCCGTGCGCCATGAAAATCGCCAGGTCGCGCGACTCTCCCTCTGTTTCGTTCCGTATTTCTTCCTGCAGCGCGGCGGGTAGCGGCAGGTAGGTCGAGAGCGCCATCAGGCCGGCGAGGGGTTTTTTGCAGGTCAGTGCCAGATAGATCGCCACCGCACCGCCCTGCGAGAATCCGGCCAGAACAATTCTTTCTCTTGCGATGCCCCGCGAAATTTCCCGCTCGACGAGCGCTTCGAGCTGGGCGGCACTGGCGCGAAGTCCTTTTTCATCATGCGGCCCGTGCCGGTCCAGGGTCACGATGTCGAACCAGGCGCGCATGGCCATGCCACCGTTCAGAGTGACCGGGCGCACCGGCGCGTGCGGAAAAACAAAGCGCAGATTCAGGGCACCGGCGAGTCCAAGTTCCGGGACGATCGGCTCGAAGTCGTGACCATCGGCGCCCAGTCCGTGCAGCCAGATCACGCTGCCGTCCGGACTGTCGCCAGCGTCGATTTCTACCGTTTCGGGAACTTCCATTTCATTAATCCTCTGCCTGAATCGCGGCATATGGTAACAACATAAATCGCCCCGCCGGTGGCTTGCCAGCTAACATGGTTGTCGACGACGAACAAACGGAGACATCAATATGGCGAGGCTTTGGGACAAGGGCTTACCGCTGGATAACCGGGTACTGCAGTACACGGCCGGAGAAGATCACCGCCTCGATGCACGCCTGGTCGCCTACGACGTTCGCGGCAGCATCGCGCACGCGGAGATGCTGGCCGCGCAAAACTTGCTTAGCGGTGTCGACTGCGATGCCATCACGGCAGGACTCCGCCAGTTGCTTGCCGGATTCGAAGCCGGGGAGTGGCAAATCAGGCTGGAGGACGAAGACGTGCACACGGCGCTGGAAACGCGGCTGACCGAATTGGTCGGAGAAGCCGGAGAACGAGTGCATCTCGGCCGATCCCGCAACGATCAGGTGTTAACGGCGTTACGCCTGTATCTGCTGGATGCCACGACCGAGGTCTCGGCAAGCGTCGCTGACCTGGGTGAGTCGCTAGCGTCACTGACCCGCCGCCAGGGCAGCGTCGAATTACCCGGCACGACGCACATGCAGCCAGCGATGCCTTCCACGGTTGCACTTTGGAGCGGCGGTTTCGCCGCGGCGTTCACAGATGCCGAAGAAGGGCTTGCCGCTGCCCGCCGCCGTCTCGACCAGAATCCGCTCGGCAGCGCGGCAGGCTACGGCACCCCCGGCCTTGATATAGACCGCGAATTAACGACCAAAGCGCTTGGTTTTGCCCGCACCCAGACCCCTGTCACTGCAGTGCAGCTTTCGCGCGGCAAGGGCGAGGCAGGGCTGCTATTCGAACTGACACTAGTGATGCAGGACCTGGGGCGGCTGGCCAGCGACCTGCTGATGTTTTATACGCGCGAGTTCAGTTATGTCGCACTCGCCGCCGAGGTCACAACCGGCTCTTCGATCATGCCGCAAAAGCGCAACCCCGACGTGCTGGAACTCGTCCGCGGTGCATCGGCAACCGTGCAGGCCTGCCTTAGCGAATGCCTGTTGATTATGAACAAGCTGCCGTCCGGCTTTCAGCGCGACCTGCAACGCATGAAACCACCGGTGTTCCGGGCAATCGACCTGACGATCGATTCTCTCGATATCATGAGCTATCTGATTTCCACCCTTAAGTTCCTGCCGGAGAATATTGAACTCGGGCCGGAACTTTACGCGACCGAAGACGCGTACAAGCTCGTGGTCAATGAAGGTATACCGTTTCGTGAAGCCTATCGTCGCATCGCCCGATCGCTCGATCGCTAGCGGTCTGCCGTGACCACTTTCCGCACCCTCTTGGGTTATCATCGGCAATTAACCCTTGGCTGCCTGAGCATCATGCGACATTTAATAAAAACCACGCTTTTTATCTGCCTCCCGTTGCTGCTGCTCGGCGCCTGCGGCCAGAAAGGCCCGCTGTTTCTTCCCGGCAGCCCGAGCGAAATTCGTTCTGTGGATCCGACGATGGAGACAGCAGAACGGGAAACCCAGGATGAAGACGACGAGAATCCGGTCACCATCCAGTAATTCACCACCGCGACAGCCAACGCTGAGATAGAGCCCAATGAGCAAAGAGAAACTCGTTCTTGTGGACGGCTCGTCGTACCTGTACCGCGCGTACCACGCACTGCCGAAACTGATGAGTTCGCGCGGCGAACCGACGGGTGCCATTCACGGCGTGCTGAACATGATCAGCAAGCTCGCAGCGGAAGAAGCGACCGATCATTTCGCCGTTATTTTCGATGCACCCGGCAAGACTTTTCGTGACGAACTGTTTGCCGAATACAAGGCGAACCGGCCGCCAATGCCCGACGACCTCCGTGCACAGGTAGAACCTCTTGTCGAGGCTATTCCGGCGATGGGCCTGCCACTCATCCGGATTGAAGGTGTGGAGGCCGACGACGTGATCGGCACGCTTTGCAGGCTGGCGGGCGATGCCGGCATGGAAGTGCTCGTGTCCACCGGCGACAAGGACATGGCACAGCTCGTTTGTGAAGGCGTCACGCTCGTGAACACGATGACGGGCACGATGCTTGATCGAGCCGGCGTGAAGCAGAAATTCGACGTGTTTCCCGAACAGATTATCGACTGGCTCGCTCTCGTTGGCGACAGCTCGGACAACATACCCGGGGTGCCGAAAGTGGGAGCAAAGACGGCGTCGAAATGGCTGAACGAATTCGACAGCGTCGAGCAAATTCTCGAACGTGCTGAGGAAATCAAGGGCAAGGTTGGCGAAAGCCTGCGTGACAACGTCGAACAGCTCAGGCTGTCGCAGCAGCTTGCCACGATTCGGCAAGACATCGAACTGGAACATGGCCCTGCAGCGCTCAAACGTACAGCGCCCGACAATAAAGTTTTGCGCACCCTGTACAGCCGCTTCGAGCTGAATCGCCTGCTGAGTCAGCTCGGCGACGATGACGCGGCAACGGTCGAAGAGGCCAAGCCGGCGACCGTGAAAGCAAGCACCTACGACACGGTGCTGACTGAGGCCGCTTTCGACCGCTGGCTGAAAAAAATTGCACAGGCAGATGTCGTTGCGCTGGACACGGAAACGACCAGCATTAACTACATGGAAGCCGAGCTGGTCGGCATCTCACTAGCAGTGGAGGAAGGGGAAGCAGCTTACATCCCCGTGGCGCACGACTATCCCGGCGCTCCGGCACAGCTGAATCGCGATACGGTGCTGGCGAAGATGAGCAACTTTCTCGAAGATCCGGCCGGGAAGAAAGTGGGTCATCATCTGAAGTACGACGCCCATATTTTCGCCCGTTACGGCATTACCCTGCGCGGCATGGCGTTCGACTCAATGCTCGAATCCTACGTGTTGAACAGCGTCGCCACGCGTCATGACATGGACTCCGTCGCGAGGTTTTATCTGCAGGTCGACACGATCCACTTCGAGGACGTTGCCGGCAAAGGCGCGAAGCAGCTGACATTTAATCAGGTAACGCTCGAGGAAGCCGCGCCGTACGCTGCCGAGGACGCCGAGGTCACGCTCGCTCTGCATACCCATCTGTGGCAAAAACTCGGCGAAACGCCAACCTTGAAATCGGTGTACGAAGACATTGAGCAGCCGCTGGTGCCGGTACTGCTGGCGATGGAAGAAACGGGCGTGCTGCTTGATCGGGAGATGCTGCGAAAGCAAAGCAGCGAGCTCGCACACACGATGGCGCGCCTGGAAAGTGAGGCCCACGATCTTGCCGGCGGCCCGTTCAATCTGGGCTCGCCGAAACAGCTGCAGGAAATCCTGTTTGGGGAACTGGGGCTGCCGGTCGTGCGTAAAACGCCCAAGGGTCAGCCGTCGACGGCGGAGGACGTATTGCAGGAACTGGCGAACGACTATGACCTGCCGCGCGTCATTCTCGAGTATCGCAGCGTCAGCAAGCTAAAGAGCACCTATACCGACAAACTGCCTTTGCAGATTGCGCGCGAAACCGGCCGGGTGCACACGTCCTATCACCAGGCAGTAGCGGCAACCGGCCGGCTGTCATCCACGGACCCCAATCTGCAGAACATTCCCATCCGCACCCCGGAGGGACGCCGCATAAGGCAGGCGTTTATCGCGCCAGAAGGCCAGGTGCTGCTGGCCGCCGACTACTCACAGATCGAACTCAGGATCATGGCGCATTTGTCAGGCGATGAAGGCTTGCTGCGCGCATTTCGTGACGATCTGGATGTGCACCGGGCGACCGCAGCGGAAGTGTTCGATGTGGCACTCGACGAAGTCACCACAGAGCATCGCCGCTCGGCGAAAGCCATCAACTTTGGCCTGATGTACGGCATGTCTGCTTTCGGCCTCGCCAAGCAGCTTGGTATCGGACGTGGACAGGCGCAGGAGTACGTGGATTTGTATTTTGACCGCTATCCCGGCGTGCGCCGCTTCATGGACCGCATCAGGGACCAGGCCAGAAAGTCGGGTTTCGTGGAAACGGAATTCGGCCGCCGCCTGTATCTGCCCGACATCAATGATCGCAACGCCCAGCGGCGGCAGTACGCGGAACGCAGTGCCATTAACGCGCCCATGCAGGGCACAGCGGCGGACATCATCAAGCGGGCCATGATTACCGTGGACGCGTGGCTCACGAAAAGCCGGGCGCCGGCGCGCATGATCATGCAGGTGCACGATGAGCTGGTGCTTGAGGTTGATAAGGATGCGGTTGGGGAAGTGCGGGACAGCATCGTGGGATTGATGTGCGCTGCGGCCGAACTCTCTGTACCCCTGCGGGTCGATGCCGGAATCGGCGACAACTGGGACGAAGCCCACTGAGGATCGCCCGCGGGGCGGCGTCTCAAGATTGCAGTAGCACTTGTAGGAGCGGCCCCAATCCGCCTGCAATATCAGTCGGTACGCGGTCGTCAATCGCGGATTGACCTTTAGTGCCATGTTGGAAATATTGCATCGCTGCTCTTGCACCGCGATCGCCCGCAGGGCGGGCTCCCACATTGCTAACAGACATTGTAGGAGCCGCGATCGCCCGCGGGGCGGGCTCCTACAGTGCTAACAGCCCTTGTGGGAACCGCGAAAAGCCCTGGAAATGGCCGAGGCCCTGCCACCCAGAAAATTTACTGCGAACCGGGAACTCCGCCCGGCATTCGCGTTCAAATCTACTGAGTGCGTTAGTCACTTGCCTGCCTACCTCCCTAGGCGGGCCTGCAACACGGTCACCCCAAGCCTGTTGCATTGACTGAGCCCCGGCTGCAGATTGCATGCCGGGGCTTTTTTTCGCCTATTTCGACCGGCGGGCGAGCATCGTTTCCAGAACAGCAGTGGCCTCATCCGTTCCCTGCCGGTTGAGCGCAGAAAACAGCTGTACGGTTGCCGCGTCACCGAGCTCTTTTTTGACCTGCAAGACGGTCGTGGCAGCCTTCCCGCGCTTCAGTTTGTCGGCTTTGGTCAGCAATATATGTACAGGCAGTGACACTGAGGCCGCGAAGATGAGCATCTGCCGGTCGAAATCCGTCAGTCCGCGGCGGATGTCGACCACCAGAATGAGGCCGTTCAGACTCTTTCGAGACTGGAAATACTGCTCTAACAACCGGCCCCAGTGACGCCTGGTCTCTGCGGAGACGCGGGCAAACCCGTAGCCCGGCAGATCGACCAACCGCTCGGCCTCACGTAGCGCAAAGAAATTGACCAGTTGCGTGCGCCCTGGCGTCTTGCTGGTACGGGCGAACTGGCGGCGATTGACGATGACGTTGATGGCACTGGACTTGCCGGCGTTGGAACGGCCGGCGACGGCCACCTCGGCACCCGTATCCGCGACGAATTGCGAGGGCTGATTGGCGCTCAGAATGAACTTTGCATGAGGGAACTGCGACATGGGAACTGGCCACGAAATGTGTATAATTTGGGGCCTCTGGCGCGGGCCGGACTCCATCATGACGGCTCGCTGACGCCGCGGCAACACTGGGCGTCTCCCGCTGGCCAAGACGTCAGACGGACGCTTTACGGCCGGACGCCAGGTCTCAGAGATTGAATTTAAACTTCGTTTTTGTGGCAGTTTTCGGCGCCGCACCTTGAGTAACGGTTGATACGAATGAAAAAGAATATTGCAGCGCTGTTCCTGAGTGGCTTTTTCCTGACAGCAGCTCACGCCGATCCGCTGGTCGAGGGCGATGCCGAAGCCGGTAAGGCCAAGGCAATTACCTGCGGCGCCTGTCACGGCGGTGACGGCAATAGCGTCAATCCCGTCTGGCCAAGCATTGCCGGCCAGCACGCCACTTATCTCGTCGAGCAATTGCATGCCTACAAGAATGGCGTGCGCAATGATCCGCTCATGATGGGCCAGGTGATGATGCTGACCGACGAGGACATGAAGAACCTCGCCGTGTATTTTTCAGAGCAGCCGGTAGCGGCCAGAGCCGTCTCCGACCCGGCCGTCATCGACCGCGGCGCACGCCTTTACCGGGGCGGTGACCGGGATAATCGTGTCGCAGCCTGCATTGCCTGTCACGGCCCGACCGGTCGTGGTAATCCGGCTGCCGCTGTGCCGGCCATACAGGGTCAATATGCTATCTATAACGCTGTCCAGTTGCGGGCTTATGCGAGCGGCGCGAGAAAATCGGATGGCACGACGCGGGTAATGCGCGACATCGCCTCACAGCTTAGCGAGGACGATATCGTTGCTGTAACGTCATATATGCAGGGCCTGCAGTAAGCCAATTCCGGCAGAATTTTTGAACCTGTGCCTCACAAGACGCTCAAAGAGAACGTCTTAAGCGGAGATAAATCCATGAACCGTTTCAGTTTTTTCGCCCTTCCCTTCATTCTGGTTGTGGCAGCCTGTGGCGCCGGCGACCCGCCTGCCGTCACCGATGAGCGCGCCGAAGACGCCACCGGCGTCGTGGCCGACACGGCGATGCAGGTCCCTGTCAGCGAAGCGCCGGCGGGTGATGAACAGCCGGAGATGGTGGAGGAATCCGCAGCCACGGAAGAAGAACTGCAGAGGGAGGACAAACCTCTCATGCTGGCCCAGGCCGATGCGCCTGCTGCAGCCGGCGACTGGAAATTCAACGAAGGCACACATTTCGCCAAACTCGTGCCGACCCAGCCGACAGTTGGCGGTGCGGATAAAGTCGAGGTGGCAGAAGTATTCTGGTATGGCTGCAATCATTGCTATGACTTTGAACCATTCGTTAACAAATGGCAGGAAACCAAGCCGGCCAATGTGCGTTTCGTTAAGATCCCGGCAACCTGGAATCCGCTGGTAAAACTGCATGCGCAGCTTTATTACACGGAAGAAGTGCTGGTCAAAAGCGGCAAGATTGCCGACCCCGACAAGTTTCGCGCGGCCGTTTTTGCCGAGTATCACCGCCGCGGGAACCGCATGGCATCGGTAGACGCCATTCAGGAGATATTTGCCAAACACGGCGTCAGTGCCGACGACTTCAAGACCACCTGGAATTCATTTGAAGTGGCACAAAAGCTGCGTGTCGCTGATGACCTGGGTCGCCGTTACGGCATTACCGGCGTACCGGCTGTCGTGGTCAATGGCAAGTATCGCAGCGGTGCAGCCGAGGCAGGCGGCTACCCGCGGCTTCTGGAGCTCATCGACGAACTGGTAGCTCGGGAATCTGTTCGCTAGGCAGAGCGTCGCGGCCGCTGCTGCCATGCCTGTTAGCACTGTAGGAGCCCGCCTCGCGGGCGAACCTTCGGCGATGGGGACAGGCAAATTGGCGGACGGTGAGGATTGATCTTTAGCGCCACACCGAAAAGTATTGCATCGCGGCGCTTGCATCGCGAATCGCCCGCGAGGCGGGCTCCTACAGTGCTAACAGACATTGGCGCGGCGAGCCGAAATCTCAGTCCTTAGCCGGCATCCTCTGCGACGATCTGCCAGCGGTGGTCCTGGCCGCGACGCCAGTACAGTCGCTTGGTCGTCGTGACGGTGCCGGCGTCTGATTCCAGGATCTCGGTGAAGCGGCTCAGATACAGATCGCGTTCCTCGGGGTCCGCGAGCAGCATGACATCGTCGAGCGCGACCCGGTTGAGCGAGCGGGCTGCAAATACGCCCAGGCGATACGCAGCCCACGACTTGCGATCCATGTCCTGGAAGCGGAAGTCCTCCGCGTACAGCGACAGGTAAGCGAAAAGATCCTCGTCTTCCAGGCTTTGGCGCCACAGTTCCAGTGCCAGCCTGAATTCCGTTCGCAACTCGTCCTGCTCTGCGGGCGAAGACCAGGCCATCCTGCGAGCAACAATCACCGGGGTTACCAGCGGTTCGAGACTATCCGCCAGTTTGAGCAGCTCTTCGTTCGGCAGTGCCAGGCAGCCGTCAGTATCCAGCGGCGGACGTTCGGGATTCTTGTGGTCGACACCATGCAGCCAGATGCCATCACCGGTCCTCTCTTTCTGCCTGTCCCAGACATTCGGATAGTCCAGCGGATACGCGGCCACCCCGTATTTATCGTGCAGCCGACTGGTATCGAGTTCTTCGGTCAGGAAATAGATGCCTAGCGGCGTTTTCCGGTCCCATGCACGCTGCTTGCCTGCACCATTAAGCCCGATCGACATGTAGCGATGATCTTTTTTCAGTATTTTCCCATCGCTCTGCACAAAACGGTGCATGGTCGCGTTCTCCGCATCGGCGATGAGGATATCGCTGACTGAGGGCGGAAGCTCCAGCAGATACGCGGGAACCGCTCCTGCCGGCGCCGCGATTAATACGCCATCGGCAGCAGCGGCGGCCGTTTGCCAGGCAGCAAGCAGCAGCAGAAGCATCGTGTTCAATGGCAGCTTGCAGATAAGATTCATGCGAACCTGACGTAACGAAGGGACGTCATAGTACCGTTGCAGTCACTACAGCGACAAGAACCTATTTGGCACAGCGAAACATCACGCTCAGCAGGCGACAATCAGGCTCGCACACGGCCAGAGACGCGCTTCTGGAAAAGTGCCGCAGCGATCAGCCGGCTTCCAGTCCGCCTAAAAAAGCCAGCGTGTTCCGGCCTATCCAGTCGACTGAGTAGCCACCTTCGAGGACGACCAGCGTCGGCAGGGACAGCGCCGCAATTGCTTCGCCCATCCGTGCGAAATCGTCAGTCGTGATATTGAAGTACGTTGTCGGGTCGCCGGCAAAGGTGTCCAGACCCAGCGCAACGACGAGTGCGTCCGGGGCAAAGCGGCTGATCTGGGTTGTCGCATCGCCCAGCGCCGGCGCGTAGCTGTCCCAGCCCGTGCCGAACGGCAGCGGGTAGTTCACGTTGAAGCCGTGACCTTGACCCTCACCCGGTTCGTCCTCGTAGCCCAGAAAGAACGGGTATTCGACGCGCGGATCGGCATGCAGCGAAATGGTCAGCACATCGTTTCTCGCGTAGAAAATACTCTGCGTGCCATTGCCGTGATGATAATCGACGTCGAGTATCGCAACTTTAGCGGCGCCTCCGTCAAGCAGCGACTGGGCGGCAAGCGAATTATTGTTCAGGTAGCAATAGCCGCCGCAGTATCGTTCTGTGGCGTGATGACCCGGCGGGCGACACAAGGCAAAGGCATGACGTTCGCGACCCTTGATCAACTCGGCACCGGTCAGCGCGATGTTTGCAGACGTGCGAATCGCCTGCCAGCTGCCTGCGACGAAAGGCGAGGTAGCATCGAATGAATAGCGTCCCAGTTTGCCCATGACGCATTCGGTATTGGCGTATCGCATACCCGCCCCGACGAAGGTATCGGGCCGCGCATTTTTGCCGCACTCGTCCGAAGCTTCCCATTCATCCCAGACATGCTGCAGAAATTGCAGATAATCGGGTGCGTGAATGCGCAACAGGCGCTCATCGCCGAAGAAATCTGGCGCGATGATCTCACCGAAATCCTGGCGGCGAATTTCTGCCGCGATGTTGTTGGCCCGCGCGGGACATTCAGCACTTGTCTGCCAGCTTTCACCGCGTGGATCCAGCAGTCCGACGTGACCATTGTGGTCTTCGGCATAAACGGTTTTCATCAGAATCTTTCTCTCAAGTGTTGGCGGCCGCGCTGAGCATCACGGCAGCCGGCTGGCACGCCAATTGAGCGCCGCCTTTAGCCCGTCCTCTGCGTGAATGCGATTGAATTCCTGGGACTCCGGCGATTCGCTGCACTCGATCCGAATATCGATTTCCAGCGCGGCCGCGAGTGCGTTCCTGAAGCCCGCCGCCTCCAGCGACTCGTTCAGGGCTTTCTTCGTGAGCCGCACGGCATCGATATCGTTCAGCGCAATTTCTCTGGCGACTGCGTTAGCCTCATCCATGAGTTTGTCAGCCGTAACGATGCGATTGACCAGCCCGATCGCCAATGCCCGCTCTGCGCTGACCTTGTCGGTTCCGGTCAGCAGCAGCTCGCGGGCATTCTTCTGGCCAATTATCCACGGCAGAATCATGCATACGATGCCGCTGCCATAACGCACTTCCGGTGCGCCGAAGCGGCAATCCTCTGCCGCAATGGTGATATCACAGACTGCCGAGATCTCCATCGCACTGCCAAGACAATAGCCGTGGACTGCCGCGATAACAGGCTTCGGGAAGTCCCAGAAACGCATGATGGATTGGAAGTCCCTGCTGATCTCCTCGCGAATGAAGTCTGCCCTGTCTTCGCCTGCCGCAGGTTCGCCCATCTCCAGATCAAAGCCGGCGGAAAACGCCCGCCCTTCCCCGCTTAAGACGAGCACCCGGACATCGTCGTCATGCTCCGCTTTGCTCAGATAGAAATCAAGCTCCTCAAGCATGTCACCGTCAATGGCGTTCAGCTTGTCCGGTCTGTTGAGCCGCAGGTTCGCGACACCCGCATTTTTCTCGTAGCGCACCTTGCTCATGCTCGAAGCCTCAGTGGCTGAGTCGCAGCCAGGCCGACTTGCTTTGCGTATAGCTCAGAATACTCTCGATGCATTTGTCTCTGGCATGACCGGATTGCTTGTAGCCGCCGAACGGCTGGGTCATGTCGCCTTCGTCGAAGCAGTTAACCCAGATGACCCCGGCCTCAACTTCGCGAATCATGCGGTGTGCTTTGTTGAGGTCGCGCGTCCAGATGCCAGCGGCAAGTCCGTAGATCGTGTCGTTCGCCATAGCAATACCTTCCTCGATCCCCTCAAAAGGTAGCACCGTCGCCACGGGTCCGAAGATTTCCTCGCGCGCAATACGCATATTGTTGTGTACCTCGGTGAAGAGCGTCGGATTGACGTAGGCGCCGCCGAGTCCGGGATCATCGCCGCCGAATTTCAGTGTCGCGCCTTCTTTTTTGCCGGTCTCGATGTACTGCAACACGCGTGACTGTGCCTCGTCGGTCACCAGCGGTCCCAGCGTGGTCTCCGGGTTGAGCGGATCGCCCGGGACGTACGCGTCTTTGCCTTCTGCAACGAACCGTTCCACGAACTCATCGTAAATCGGCTTCTCCACGAGCAGCCGGGAGCCGGCATTGCACACCTCGCCCATGTTGGCGAATATGCCGTTGTACGCCGCGGTCACAGCGCGCGGCAGATTGGCGGTATCGGCAAGCAATATCTGTGGTGACTTGCCGCCGCATTCGAGTGACACCCGCTTCATGTTTGACTGCCCGGCGTACTGCAACATCAGCTTGCCGACTTCGGTTGAACCGGTAAACGTGACTTTGTCCACGTCGTTGTGCAACGCCAGCGCCTTACCGGTGATTTCGCCCGGGCCATTGATGACATTCAACACACCCTCCGGCCCGCCGGCTTCTGCAAACAATGCCGCCAGTCTGAGACAGGACAGCGGTGCCTGCTCGGCCGGTTTCAGGACAACCGTGTTGCCTGCCGCCAGCGCGGGCGCGAGCTTCCACACCGCCATCAGTAAGGGATAATTCCAGGGAGAGATGGCGGCAACGACGCCGATGGGTTCGCGAAGTACGAAATGCATGACGTCATATTCGGTATTGGTAACGCTGCCTTCCATTTTGTCGATGTATTCGGCCATGAAGCGAATCGTTTCAATGACCGAGGGGATGTCGACGCTGATCATGTCAGCAATGGGCTTGCCCATATCGAGAGTGTCGAGCACCGCCAGCCGTCCGGCATTGGCGTCAACAAGGTCAGCGAAGCGATAGAGGATCTCCATGCGCTCACGAGGCGCAAGGCGCGACCAGCTGCCACTTCTGAACGCCTTGCGTGCAGACTTTACTGCTCGATTTACGTCACTTTCGTCGGCCAGCGCCATCTCTGCAAGCACGTCACGGTTAGCTGGATTGATTGTAGAGAAACGACCGCCGGCTGCCGCATCCTGAAATGCACCGTCGATGAAGAGGCGGGTTTCCGCGGTGCTGATTTCATGTCCGGCGAGCTTCTGCCAGTCAGCGTGTGAGTATGTCGCTAGCTTTTCGAGGTTCATGTTTGCTTCCTTGTCGGGTTCGCGGTGCAAGAGCAGAACAACGGTGTCTTCGACATGGCGCTAAAGATCAATCCGCCTCTGACAATGGCGACGTTCTTGAAAACGCGGGCGGATTGGGGCCGCCCTTACAATGTTTATCAGCACCTGTAGGAGCCCGCCCTGCGGGCGATCGCGGCCAGGGGGCCGCTCCTACAAGTATTAAATAGCATTGCAGGAGCCCTGCGCCGTGCGGGCGATTTGTTACTCATATGTGGGCAATCTCCCGACCACCAGTGCATCAACGGCAAGGCAGGAAGCACTGCCAACGATGACAGGGTTCACGTCGATTTCCTGAACGACATTCTCCAGCACGTTCACCATAGCGGAAAAGCGCGCGGCCATTTCCGCAAAGCCCCTGATGTCGACGGCCGGGCCGCCGCGAACCCCGTCGAGCAACGGTCTGAGCTTCAGTGCTGCCAGCCTCCGCAACGCATAGTCTGCGTCGAATGGCGGCAATGCGAACGCGACGTCCGACAGCACTTCCGCCAGCGTGCCGCCAAAACCGAGGACCACCACCGGACCGAACTGCGGATCGCGTCGCGCTCCCAGGATCATATCGATGCCGGCGGGCGCCATTTCCGAAACCAGCACGCGCGGCCCTAGCCGGTCAGCAAGATCGTGATAAGCGCTTTGCAGCGTGGCCAAATCCTCAAGTGACAGATGCACACCAGCGTGGTCGGACTTGTGCAGCAAACCGGGCATCGCCGTCTTCAGCGCCAACGGTGCGCGCAGTGATTTTGCCGTTTCAAGGAGTGCGTTTTCGCCCTCAACAATAACACCGCGGCTGGTTGGCAGACCGAAGTCCCGCAGCATCTGCAGTGAGTCGGCTTCATCCAGCGGACCGCTGTTCGCGAGGCGCTCTGACCATTGTTCTACTACAGCAGGATCGATCGGAATCTGCTTTTCCACAGCAGGTGCTCTGTAGTCGCGATGGTTCATCAGCGCAGCGACACTTTTCAGGAATGGACTAACGCCATCCAGCACCGGGAAGCCGCGATGCGTTGCTTCCTCAACCTGTTCGTCGTAGCCGCTTCCCTGGCGTGCGGCAACCAGAGCTACGGGCTTACCTGACGCCTCGTGGGCAGCCTCCATGTACCGAATGTAAGACGGGTAGACGACACCCTCCGGCGCACGGTCGTGCATCACCGCTCCCAATGCGATGCCCTCGTCCTGCATAAGCAGCGAGAGGCAGTCAGTCATTTGCTGGCGTGCGCCAGGCCCTCCCCGGCTCCAGCCATCCAGCGGATTCACGGGCGGCAGTTCCGGATCAAGCACGCCTTTGAGCCGGCTGACCGTGTCCGCAGTGAGTTCCGGCAGGGGTACGCCGGTCTGCTCGGCCAAATCGACGATGAGCTGCCGCTCTCCGCCGGAATCATGCAGTGTTGCGAGCCCGCCGGGCCCGATTGGATGCATTGCGGCGAAGACGATCATTGCCGTTGCAAGTTCATCCATGTCGGCAACACGGTGCACGCCGTAATAGTCGAACAACGCGGCGTAAGTCGCATCATCGCCGGCCATGGCGCCCGAATGGGACACGGTCAGCGCGGCGGCTCGCGCCGTTCTGCCAACTTTCAGTGCAACAATCGGGATGCGTTTTGCCGCTGCCTTTAAAAGCGCATCTCTGAAGCCCTGCGGGTTGCGGGCGGTTTCGACAAACAGTCCGACGACTTTCGTTTCCGGCAATTCCAGGGCGAAATCGAGGTACTGATCCATCGTCACCGAGAGCTCGTTGCCGGCGGAAACGGCAAGATTGAACTGCAGCCGCTGTTCGCAATCGACGATGCCGGACATGCCCGAACCCGAGTGACTGATGAGCGTGGCATTGCCGGGCGGGGTGTGCAGACGGCTGTCAAACCCGCAGGCCCACACCTTGTCGCGAATATTGTAGAAGCCCATGCCGTTCGCGCCGCACACCAGCATGCCGGCGGCATTAATTTTCTGCTGTACACGCAGTTTCAGAGCGGGTTCGGTGTCGTCGTCCAGAACCAGCGAGGACATGAGTACAGCCGCCGGTATGTTCTTTTCGATCGCCGCGTCAAGGGACTGCTCGAGCCGGTGGTCGCCCACCGCGAATATGGCGAGATCGGGCGTTTCCGGCAACGAAGACAGACCCGGGTAACAACGGAGACCGCGTATGTCTTCGTAGCCGGGGTTAACCGGATAGATCGTGCCGGCAAAGCCGCCGCGTTCGAGATTCAGGAGTGACCATTTACCCATCGAACCAGCCCGGGACGAGGCACCGACGACCGCAACGCTGCGCGGTCTGAGCAAGGGATCAAGACGGTGTTTCATACGACCAACGTAGAATGGGTCAGCGAAATAGTGCCCCTACCCCGTTTCCTGGCCCGGAATATTCATGAATCGCCACGATGATTGCGCAGATACTTGTTCGCAACAGGTATTTTCCGACCGAGCGGAATACAGGTCGTATTCCCGAGTAAGGAATTTACCTGTTGCGGGCAAGGATCAAGCAAGGGCGTGAGTGAATTCATGAATATTCCGGGCTAGAAAGGTCCTGGCGGCGTGGCGCGCTTGCGCGGTGGATCCCAGAATGGCTTGTCAACAACCGTCGCTTCGGCCATGACGCGAGACCAGTGCATTTCGCGCTGGTAGTAAACCTCGACGAACAACTTGTCGCCGACTTCGCCGTGCGGCGTTTGCACGGTACCGATCGCGATGTTCTGTTTGCAGACCGGCGACCAGACAGCCGAGGTAATGAAACCCACCTGCTTGCGCCGGCCGCGACCCGCATTATAAATATAAGAGTGGTGTGCTTCCTTGTTACCTTCAATGTCCAGCTTGACGAGCCGCCACGTTGAACCCTTTCGCTTTTCTTCTGCCAGCGCACGGCGGCCATTAAAGTTCGGCTTTTTGAAGTCGACAAGCCAGTCCAGTCCCAGTTCAAAAGGAGAACGTGAACGGCCACTACGGACGGTGACATCCGCCGGCAGGAAGTCGACATAGGCTGCGATGAAACCGGCTTCTATACGCGCGTGTTCCAGCGCTTCGGTACCGATAGGCATGATGCCGTAGAGTTTCCCCGCATCGAACAGTGCGTCCCAAAGTTCAATCGCCTTGTCACGCTCAATCCATAGTTCGTATCCCAGGTCGCCGGTAAAGCCGGTGCGCGAAACCATCAGTTCGCTTCCCTGGAAATCAAAGTGGTCAAGACCGAAGGGGCGCAGCTTCTCGATACCATCGAGCTGCATCGCCTTCAGGACGCTGAATGCGGTCGGTCCCTGCACCGCGAGGCCGCAGATTTCGTGCGTTTCCTCCTCGATGGATACCTCCATGCCGATGGCCGCTGCATTAAGCCAGGCCATGTGCCGCTCCTGCGAGCACAGCCGATACTCACCTTGCCGCAAGTGAAATATCGTGCCGTCGTCGATAACCTTGCCATCGTCGTTGCACCACACGGCATAAGCCACACGGCCCGGCTTGATCTTTTTCATATCGCGCGTCACGAGCCGGTCCAGGAAATCCAGGCTGTCGGGGCCGGTGATGCGATATTTCGTCATGGGCGTCAGGTCGAAGACGCCGGTGCTGTTGCGTACGGAGAAGTACTCGAGCGCGGTATCGTAGAAACCATCCGCACTCGAATAACCTTTCCACTCGTGCCAGCGGTTTAGCCGGTCGAGCTCAGCCTGGCGTGGATAGAACGGCGAGCGATATCGGCCCTGTTCAACTTGCTGCACGGTCATGCTCATTTCTCCGCTTTGATAATCGCGCGCGCGGCGTTACGTCCTGCCGCACCGCTTACGCCGCCACCCGGATGCGCACCCGCGCCGCAAAGGTACAGCCCATCGAGCGGCATCGCGTACTGTTGCGCACCGCCAACCGGCCGCGTGAACAGGAATTGATCCAGGGTCAGCTCCCCGTGGTGCCAGTGACCGCCGTGAATGTGAAACTCGCGTTCTATATCGACCGGGGTCAAAAGCTCGGTAGCCGTTATGCGGTCGGCGATGCCAGGCATGTAGACTCCCAGCGTGTCGATCGCCAGCGTTTCGAATGACTTACGCGCACTGTCTGACCAGCCGGCGCGCAGTTCATACGGGACATACTGGACAATGGCAGACAGCACATGTTTGCCGGCAGGCGCCAGACTGGCGTCGCGAAAACTGGGAAACGTGATTTCGAAAACCGGCTGCTCTGAATACTCGCCATATTTCGCAGGATTGAACGCGCGTTCTACGTAATGTTCGTGCGGCGCGATCAGCAGCCTGTCAGCAAACTCGCGCTTTTCCAGACCGGGGACATCGGGCAAACCATCCAGCGCGAGATGCAGCTTGGCTGCATTTCCCTGCATGCGGATGTGCGAGATGCGTCGCGTGAATCCGGTCTCAACGTTTTTCACGCCAGTGAGATCCATGATGGTCGTCTTCGGGTCTGCGTTCGACACCACCAGCCGGGCGTTGAAGGTCTCGCCACTCTCCGTACGTACGCCAATGGCACGGCCATTCTCCACGACGATCTTCGTGACGGGCATGCCGGTGCGAATCACGGCGCCGTGATCCCTGGCCGTGTGAGCGAGCGCGTCTGTCACTGCGCTCATGCCGCCTGTCGGCTGGCGCAGCTCGCCGTGACTGCCAGCGAGTCGGTATAGATACGTCAGTATGGTGTTCGGCGAGCGTGGACCCAGGTGGGTACCCAGCGTCGCGTCGAGGCTGATCGCACCGCGCAATAATGCGCTGTCGAATCGCTCTACCACTTCGTCGCGAATGTTCATGCCGATCAGGCGCAGAAACTCCTGCATTTCTTTTTTGCCAAGCCTGCGGATATCAAAGCCCAGCTGCGCCAGATTAAGCATATCCGCACGACTGGCGTCATTCGCTAGGCGTGGCGGCGTGCGATTGAAATACGTCTTCAAGAGATCCGCAAAGCGCGTCATACGCTTGTGGAAAGCCCGGTATTCGGACTTATCCTCGTTGCTCACGCCGCTTACGTGATTGCCCTTCATGCGGACATGCTCGCCGTCTTCAGCAAGCGCAATACTTTGCATATCGGTGCCGGACATCGGCAGCTTCAAGCCGAGGTCTTTCTCAACCTGGGGCTGCAGCTGGTAAAGCAGATGGGCAACGGATGAAACGGAAAAGCCATCTGCAAAAGTGCGTGTGACGGCAGCGCCGCCAACCTGATCGTTTGCTTCAACGACCAGCACCTTCCTGCCCGACTTTGCGAGCAGTGCTGCACAGACCAAACCATTGTGTCCAGCGCCAACTACGATGACATCGTAACGTTCACTCATCAGTCATCACCAAAGTTAACCGGCGTAATGTCCGGGCGTTTGAGATCGCTTAGAATCTCGCGAGCCGCATTGCAGCCGGGCGCTGCCATGACGCCGCCACCCGGGTGGTTGCTCGAGCCGCACATATACAAACCGCTGACCGGCCCGCGGTACTGAGCGTAGCCCGGAATCGGGCGATTAAACATGAGCTGATCCATGGTGAGTTCGCCGTGAAAGATGTTGCCCTCAGTCAGCCCGGCCTCGTTTTCGATTTCACGCGGGGTACGAATCTCGCAATGCAGAATGAGGTCCTTGAAATCCGGACTGTACTCGGAGATCTGGTCGATGACGGTTTTGCCGAACTGATCGCGCTCTTCATCCGTCCAGTCGCGGCCTTCGACTTGTGCCGGACAATACTGAACGAAGCAACTCATAAAATGCTTGCCGGGTGGCGCCATGGTCGGGTCACTGACCGTCGGAATTACCATGTCTACATAAGGATCCTTGGACCAGGTGCCTTCCTTCCAGTCGTCATACGCTCGCTCCATGCGCTCCATCGAGTCGATGAAGTGCATGTCACCATCGAGCAACCGGCTGTTTTTCGGCAGCGCGGGGAACGTTGGCAATCCGTCCAGGGCTATATTCAGCTTTCCGGATGAACCGCGGATCTTGAAATTTTTGACCCGATGATAGAAATCGTCGTCCAGGTCCTTTTTGTCCATGCACTTCAGGAAGGTGCGTTTGACGTCCATGGCCGAAACAACGATCTTCGCATCGATTTCCTCGCCGGTGGTCAGCGCAACGCCCTTGACCTTGCCGTCCTTGCAAACGATTTGTTCGACGCCGGCATCGGTGCGCAATTCACCGCCGTAGGACTGGAAGGCACTGCATATGGCTTTGGCGACAGAGCCCATGCCCCCGCGTGCATAACCCCACGCGCCGATATTGCCATCGACTTCACCCATATAGTGATGCAGCAACACATAGGCGGTGCCGGGCGAGTGAATGCCAAGTGCGGTGCCAATGATGCCGCTGCCTGAAAGCGCTGCCTTGATGACGTCAGTTTCGAAGTATTCGTCGAGGTATTCCGCAACGCTCATGGTCCAGAAGCGAATGGTGTCGTACATACGCTGCTCGCCCATTTCGAAGAACTTCGAGCCGAGGTAGGCGAGTTCTTTCAGATCTTTTGGCTTGAATGAGGTCGGATCGGGCGGCGTGCGCAACAGGAATTCGCGAATAAACCGGCACTGACGCATGGTATCCGCCGAATAGCGCTCGTACGCGTCGGCATCGGCCTTGGAGAAGCGCGCGTATTCGCGGTAGTGCACCTCTGGATCCGGGTAGTTGCCGAGATAGTCGCCATTCTCCATGAAAACCGTGCCACCACCGTAGGGCGTAACCTGCAGACCGTGCTTGGCCAGATCCAGATCGCGGAAAATTTCCGGCCGCAGCAAACTGCATACGTACGAACAGTTGGAGTAGTACCAGTCTTTATAGAGATTGCGGCTGACGGTGGCACCGCCAATGTACTCGTTCCGCTCCAGGCACAGTACATCCAGACCCGATTTGGCCAGATAGGCGGCGTTTGTCAGGCCGTTATGACCTGCGCCAACGACAATCGCGTCGTACGTTTTCATTTACTGTGAGAGCCCCTTGCTATAGCAACTGTCAATTCAAGCGCTGCTGGTTCTTAGTTTATTGTCGACGAATTTTTGCGTTGTAATGTCAACGGCACGCGCAAATTTGTCCAGCGTTTCATCCAGACATTTCATATCATGAGCTTCGCACATGAACCAGGGTTCGCGTGAATCCGGCTCGACGAGAATGCCCAGTTTGTGCAATTCAGGCGCGAGAGAATCGTAAAACTCATAATCCGATTCCAGCCACGCGCGATAATCGCCCGGTGCTTCTCCGTTAAAGAACAGTCCTGACATTGACGGATGACCGGCGAAGCAATGCTCGATCCCTCTGGTCTGCAGAATCTTGCCAAGCCCCGCGCGCAGTTTCTCACCATAATCGTGAACGTTTTGCAGTGCATCGGTTTCGTCCAGGATCTCCAGGGTTTTGTCAGCGGCGTGCAGTGCAACGGAATGTCCGGTGAACGTGCCGCCATGTACCACGCCGTCGCCCACAATGCGCATGATGTCCTCGCGCCCGGCAACGACGGCAATGGGATAGCCATTGGCCATCGCTTTGGCGAAGGTGCACAGGTCCGCTTTGATCCCGTAAAGTTCCTGCGCGCCACCCTTGGCGACGCGGAAGCCGGTTTTTACTTCGTCGACAATAAGCAACACGTTGTAACGATCGCAAAGTGCGCGAATGTCTTTCATGTACTGGGGTGTAGCCGCAATGCCGCAGCAATTGCCCATGATGGGCTCAATGAGAAACGCGCCGATCTTCGCGTGATGCTTTCTGAAAAGGTCTTCTATCGCCTCCGCGTCGTTCAGCGGCGCTGTATGGAACAGCCGTTTGGTCACATAGGGAATGCCATCTCCAAATGGCAGGACTTCCGGCTCCCCTTCGTCCGGATCCCAGTCTTCGAGTTCCGAGTACCAGAGCACCTCGTTGAACACGCCGTGATAGCCGCCTTCCAGGACGATGTGACCATCCTTGCCGGTAAACGCACGGGCGATGCGTAACGCAGCCATTACCGCTTCGGTACCCGAGTTGGAAAATCGCACCAGTTCCGCGGCGGGCACCATGCGCGAGAGGCGATCTGCAACCTGGAATTCCATTTCAGTGGCCAGTGCAAACACACCACCAATGTCGATGCCCCTGCGGGCCGCTTCGTCGACGCGCGGGTCAGCGTAGCCGAGGATCGCGGGACCGTAGGCGAGCCGGTAATCGATATACTCGTTGTCATCGAGGTCCCAGAGCCGCCCCCCCTTGCCGCGCTTGATGAATAAGGTTTTCTCGTCGCCCCAGTAGCGGAAGTTTGACGACACGCCCAGTGGCAGCTTCGTAATCGCCTTCTTAAAATGCTGGTTGGATTTTTCGAGGGACCGCATAGGGCCTCCACTTGACCGCAATCGCAACTAGAATCTCACGAAGACGGGCCGCCAGTCCAGTAGATAATGAATGAATAGGCATTCATTTTATGGCAGTATTTAGCGCTATAACAGATACTTATGCTTTATCCACACCGATACTTTCAGCAAATTCAGAGACTTGCCTTATGCCGCATGCAGTTGTCAGGGTTAACCGCCGCACGCTCTCCAGGGAGCGGCGGCGTCAGCAACTGATCGAGGCAACGATCAAATGCATCTCCAAGAAAGGCCTTAGCAGCGTGACCCTGTCTGACGTTGCCCGGGAAGCCGGCCTGTCGCAGGGTCTCGTCAATCTGCATTTCAACAGTAAGGAAAACCTGCTCGCAGAAACACTGAAGTCACTGGCTGAAGACTACGATGCACAATTCATGGCGATTATGCAGCGCACCCCTGACGACCCGGCCGGCACGCTACTGGCGCTCATGGAAATGGACCTGAAGCCACCCATCTGCGATCGCAGCAAGCTCGCGGTGTGGTTTGCGTTCTGGGGCGAGGTGAAAGCCGTGCCGACTTACCAGAAGATCTGCGCAGCACGTGATCAGAAGTATGAAGAAATCCTGCTTGAACTCGTCGCGGCGCTGGTCCGCGAAGGCAGTTACCCCAATGTGGATGTCGAAACAGTGGCGGAGGCGCTTTCTTCACTGACAGACGGCATGTGGCTGTCCTGCCTGGTCAACCCGAAAACATTCAGCAGGACAAAAGCGCTGGCGGGCGTGAAGAGCT
Source organism: Woeseiaceae bacterium (assembly GCA_037968735.1). GTDB lineage: Bacteria > Pseudomonadota > Gammaproteobacteria > Steroidobacterales > Woeseiaceae > SZUA-117. The sequence goes on from JBBKWC010000005.1 coordinate 115,620, forward strand.
ATCTGCGGGCGGTATTTCCGGATCACTATGCGTAGCTCGCTGACATCAATATCAGTATTTCCCTTAAAAGCAGGTTTAGCGTGCAATCTCCGCCTTAAGGCCGCGCCTACCTTACTATTGGCGATCGCCGGCGGGGACCGCAGGCCGCATTTGATCAGGCACGGTTTTCGGATGGAGGAGGCAGGCAAAAATTGAATATCGAACTAAGCGAATCGACGCTGAGCTGGCAAAAGAAAGCCAGAGGCTATGCCGATGAGTATCTGCAACCGCATGAAGTCGAGGCTGAGCTGAACGATGGTGTACTGCACGCCGACATTACGGCGCGTAACAAGAAGCGCGCGATTGAACTGGGCTTCAGCGCCATTGATGTGCCGCGCGAATATGGCGGCCTGGCACTGCCATTGGTCGACCAGGTCGCCATCTGGGAACAGCTTGGCCGGGTAACGAATGCCCTGTCCTGGTGTTTCTCAGAGCCACAGGAGTGGATGTTTGAAGCGTGCACTAAAGAGCAGATAGACAACTATGTGCTACCCATGATGCGCGGTGAGAAAAAGGACTGCTATGCCATCACGGAGGCGGGCCCCGGTTCAGATGTTGCCGGGATCGAGGCGACGGCCGTCCGCGACGGTGACGACTACATACTTGACGGCGAAAAATGGTACGTGACCAGCGCCAACCTGGCCGACTACTTCTGGTTTCAGGCGCAGCTGCCGGAAGACAATGACGACGCGTTGTTTCTCGTCGATATGGGCACGCCCGGCATCGACATGACGGCCAACCCGTTGTTCACGCATACCTACGCGGCCCATCACCCCACATACCGCTTCACCAACGTGCGCGTCGCCGCGTCACAACGGGTAGGCAAATCAGGGGACGGCATGGCGTATACCCGCAGCTGGTTCCGCCACGAGCGCCTGATGATCGGTGCACGCAGCTGCGGCGCTGCGGCCAGACTGATCGAAGAGGCCAGCGCATTTGCCCGCGATCGCATGGTCGGCGGCGAACCTCTCATCGAGAAGCAGGCGATTCAGTTCATGCTGGCAGATTCTGCAACCGAGCTCTGGGCGGCCCGCCTGATGACGTTCGAGGCTGCAGCAGCGAGCGATCGCGGCGAAGATCTGAAGGCGCTGCACAACCGCTGTTCAATGGTGAAATTGTTCGTCTCCGAAGCCGCAAACCGTATCGCTGACCGTGCCCTGCAAATTTTCGGCGGCCGCGGCTACATGCGGGAGAACGTCGCGGAGCGCTTTTTCCGGGAACTACGGGTCGACAGAATCTGGGAAGGTACGAGCGAGGTTCAGCGGCTCATAATTGCCCGCAATCTCATCAAACGCGGGCTGGATGGAATGTGAGGAAGGAAATGATGGCCATTGATGGCAGATGCTAAAATCACCGCATGAGTGAATTGCGCCGTCCTTACTTTGCCTGCCTGTCAATTGTAAGCGTCGCGCTCACCGCGGCGGGCTGTTCTCCAGGCGGAAATTCGGCGGAAGCCACTGGCGAGAAGGTCGTCAACGTCTACAACTGGGCCGACTATATTGCACCCGATACGACCGCCAAGTTCGAAGCGGAGTATGGAATCAAGGTCAATTACGACATCTACGATGGCTCGGATGTCGTTGATGTAAAGCTGCTGGCCGGCAGCTCCGGCTACGACGTCGTCATTCACAGCAGCCAGTACTCGTCGCGTCTGACGCCAATCGGCGTTTACCAGCCGCTGGATTATTCGCGCCTCGACAATACCCGCTATCTCGATCAGGAGATGATCGAGCGAATCGACTTTTACGACAATACGCGGGGCTATACCGTCCCCTATCACTGGGGCACGACCGGGTATGCGTGGAATGAGCAGCTGGTCCGCGAGCGACTTCCGGATCATCCCATGGATTCCTCTGACGTACTGTTTGACCCCGAAGTCGCCTCCAAGCTGGCCGACTGTGGTATCAGCCTCCTGGACGGCACGACCGATATCTATCCAATGGTGCTGTCCTACCTTGGCCGCGAACCGAATGCGGTAGACGACGAGAGTTTGGCCGCCGCCGAAGCACAGCTGTTGAAAGTACGTCCTTACATACGCTACTTCAGCAATCAGAAAATGCAGGAGGACCTCCCTAACCAGGAAGTCTGCGTCGCCATGAGCTGGTCAGGGGACTATGCGACAGCCGCACGCCGTGCCCGCGAAGCCGGCCTCGATCTGAAGCTGCATTACACGATGCCTAAAGAGGGCTCCGGCCTTTGGATTGACGGTATATTCATCCCGGCCGACGCGCCGCACGTTGATAATGCCTACCTGTTCATCAATTTCCTGATGCGTCCCGATATCGCCGCCGATATCGCCAATGAGGTCAATTACGCAAATATGAACAAGGGTTCATGGGAGTTCATCGATCCGCAAATTCTTGACGACCCGGCCATTTATCCGGCGAATGAGGACTGGCATCTGCTTTATCCCGTGCTAAGCGTCGACCCGAAAAGGGAACGCTTCCGCACCCGTTCTTTCTCCCGCGTCAAAGCCGGCTTCTGAAGTCATCGAACGGTACGAATAAAGCAATGGACGAAGAAAACGAAAGCGCGTTCATCGAGTGCCGGAATATCAGCAAACACTTCGGCGACTTCGTCGCCGTCGATTCGGTCAACCTGCGGATCAAGCGCGGCGAGCTGTTTGCTATTCTGGGTGGATCCGGATGTGGCAAAACCACACTGTTGCGAATGCTGGCCGGATTCGAAGTGCCGACGACCGGACGTATATTTCTTGACGGCAACGATATTACGGATCAGCCACCCTACGAGCGGCCGGTCAATATGATGTTCCAGTCCTACGCCATATTTCCGCATATGACAGTTGAGAAAAACGTCGCCTATGGCCTGGAAAAGGACAGGCTCGCTCGTCCGGAAATCGATTCCCGGGTACGCGATATGCTGGAACTCGTGCAGCTGCAGGACTTTGCCAAACGAAAACCGGATCAGCTGTCCGGTGGCCAGCGGCAACGGGTTGCGCTGGCCCGCGCGCTGGTGAAGAAACCGAAAGTACTGCTGCTCGATGAACCACTGGCGGCACTCGACAAGAAGCTCCGTGAGCATACGCAGTTCGAACTGATGAACATCCAGGACGAGCTCGGTGTGACCTTTGTCGTGGTCACGCACGATCAGGAAGAGGCAATGATTCTCGCCAGCCGGATTGCGATTATGGAAAAGGGCCGCTTCGAGCAGATAGGCACGCCGAAGGAGGTCTACGAGTTTCCGCGAAACCGATTCGTTGCCGACTTCATCGGTACGATTAATATGTTCGAGGGCGTCGTAACGGCAGCGGCTGACGGTGTCGTCGAGGTCGACTCTGTGGAATGCGATACCAGGCTCTGCGCTCACGAAGAACCGCTGCCGGCGGTCAACAGCAAGGTGTGTATCGCCGTTCGCCCGGAGAAAATTTTTATCAGCAAGGAGCGGCCGGAAAACCAGGCAGACATCTGCATGCCAGGGGTTGTCGTTGACCTGGGTTATTTCGGCAATCTGTCTCTTTACCGGATACGTCTGAAGTCAGGAAAGATCCTGCAGGTGAGCGCGCAGAACCGGCAACGTTCCGCCCGGCAATTCCACGAATGGGATGACGAAGTCTTCGTCTCCTGGCAACCGCAAAGCGCAGTTCTGCTCGACTAACAAAGATGCCAGCATGAGCAATTCAGTTGGACAACGGACGGATCAGACGTGGCAACGCCTCGTCGTCGCCATGCCCTACCTCTGGCTGCTGATTTTCTTTCTCGCACCGTTTGCCATCATTCTGAAGATCAGCGTGGCTGATCCGGTACTAGCTCAGCCACCATTTACACCCTCCTTTGCTGACGACGGCACCCTGCAGATTACTGCAGACAATTACGCGTTCCTGTTCACTGACAAACTTTACGTCATCACCTATCTGAAATCGGTTTTGATGGCAGCGTCCGCCACGCTGTGTTGCCTGTTGCTCGGTTTTCCCATTGCCTACGGCATCGCCCGTGCCGAGCCGGCAGCAAAAAACATCCTGCTGCTGCTGATCGTACTGCCGTTCTGGATTTCTTTTCTGCTGCGCGTGTACGCGTGGATGGGGCTGCTGAACAACTATGGGGTCATTAACAACTTCCTGATGTGGGCCGGTATCACCGATCAGCCAATTGTCATGATGTACACCGACTTTGCGATCTATATCGGCCTCGTCTATTCCTACCTGCCGTTCATGATTCTGCCGCTGTATGCGACCCTGGAACGCATGGATCCCGACCTCGTCGAGGCAGCTCAGGACCTCGGCGCCTCGCGATCCCAGGCGTTCTGGAACATCACCTGGCCACTGGCGCGGCCAGGCGTCATCGCGGGCAGCCTGCTGGTATTCATTCCCGCTACTGGCGAATATGTCATTCCCTACCTGCTCGGCGGACCGGACTCGCTCCTTATCGGCAGAGTGTTGTTCGACGAGTTCTTTGTCAATCGTGACTGGCCGCTGGCATCAGCTGTTGCCATCGTCCTGATCGTTCTGGTCGTCATCCCCATCGTGATTTTGCAGCGCAACCAGGCACGCGCAGCCGAGTCTTCGTCGTGAAGAAAAATTCCGGCTTCATTCTGTCCGTACTCGCATTCGGCTACGCGTTTCTGTATTTGCCGTTGTTGTCCGTCGTCTTTTACTCGTTCAACGATTCACGTCTTGCCACGGTTTGGGGCGGCTTCTCCACCCGCTGGTACGGCGAACTGTTGAAGAACGAGCAAGTTCTATCCGCACTTGTTCTCAGTATAAAAGTCGCCGTGACCGCTGCCACCCTCGCAACGCTGTTCGGCACTTTCGCCGGTATTGCGCTGACTCGCTTCGGCCGTTTTCGCGGCCGCAATCTTTTTACCGGCATGATTACCTCACCCATGGTCATGCCGGAAGTCGTCACCGGCCTTTCACTGCTGCTGCTGTTCGTCAGTCTGCAGCAATTAACCGGCTGGCCGTCCCAACGTGGCTTCGGCACCATCACCATCGCACATACCACCTTCGCAATGGCCTACGTCGCAGTCATCGTTCAGTCGCGACTGGCTGCCATGGATGAATCACTTGAAGAAGCAGCGATGGATCTCGGTGGACGCCCTTTTCGCGTCATGCTCGACATCACCATACCGCTCATAGCTCCGGCGATGATTGCCGGCTGGCTGCTCGCCTTTACGCTCTCGCTTGATGATCTGGTCATTGCCAGTTTCGTCTCCGGCCCCGGCGGCAGCACCTTGCCGATGCTGATTTTTTCCAAAGTGAAGCTCGGCGTGTCGCCTGATATCAATGCCCTCGCAACCCTGATCATGCTGTTTGTATCGCTTGGGGTGCTGCTTGCCTGGGTGATCAGCAGGCGAATGCAGAAATCTTAGTTGCTGCATCGAACGGCTGGCTTGTCACCCTTCCCATTCTCGACCGTGGCCCGCAGGGATGCGGGCCTCGAGCCTACAGGGAAGTATTGACGGCGAGTCGAGAATGGGAAGGGTAACAAGCCAGCCTTCGCGTAATTTGGGCCTTTTGGCTTTGTCTTAGAGGGCCTGGGGAACTTTTCTGAGTTCGTGCAGGATCCAGCTTACCCAGCGTTTCTCCAGGCGTTCCATGCCGGAGAAAGGTCCGGGACGGTAGAAACGCGACTGCACACCAGTCCAGTTATCGACGATGATTTTTTCGTCGGCGTAAGTAGTGATATCCCACAGCCACATGAGCGCTTCGCGGTCGTAATCTTTGCCCTCGACAGCGTCGTTGCGCACCATCCAGTAAATCTGGCACTTGCAATGCGTTGCGTCCACTGGCGTGAAAACGTAAGCGACCACGTGATCGCTGTAGGCCAGGCAAAAAGAGAACGGGCCGAAGGTAAAATCGGACGCGCCACCGTCATAGCCCGTGAGCTTGCCGAGCAGCGGCGCCACCGGTTCACCGTCGCGACTGCCGGTTTTATACCCATCAAACATCGCCGTGCGGCTGTATGCATAACCCTGCTGGCCTGGCGGCGCTTCGGTATCGGTAAAGTCAAAAGACATTTTCCGCAGGCCGCAGGACTCCATTTTCTGCAGCATGTGTTCCTGCACGCGATCGATTTTCTTTTCGTCGAGCATCAAGGTATGCATCGCCGCGTACTCGGGATGTGCGCTCGCACAGTGATAGCACTCCTGATAATTCTCGACAGACAGTTTCCAGTTGGCGGCGATCGGATAGGTTTTGGAGGCTGCCACTTTGAGGTTTGCAAAATTGAACATCTGCATCGGTGCTTCCAGATCACGCCGGGCATTGGCCAGCGACGGCGGATCGTCTGTGAATGCAACAAATAGCAGGCCATGCAGATTCTCAACGGAAATCGGATGCAGGCCGTATTTTTCGCGCTGAAAATCTTCAGGCATATCTCGTGTGCCGGTCAGCTCACCTTCCGTGTTGTATACCCAGCCATGATACGGACAGGTGAACTTTCGCGTATTGCCCGAACGTTCCAGACAAACTGTAGAACCACGGTGGCGACAGACATTGGCAAACGCACGAATCTCTCCGTCCTGACCGCGAACAATAATCGCCGATTCATTCGCGACATTGAGCACCTTGAAGTCGCCCGGCTCCGCTATCTCCGACTGATGACCTGCGAGGATCCAGTTGCGCATCACTATTTGTTCGAGTTCGAGCTTATAGATCTCAGGATCGGTATAGAAACGTTGCTCGAGCGACCAACCGGGCTTCTGGCAGGCGATCAATTCACGGATGGGCCTCTTATCCTGCATGCTCACAAAACTCGTCGACAATTGAACTGCTATTCTAAGCTTTGAGTTTTTCTTCGCGAACTTCCATTTCATCTTGTGAATCCGCGGCACTATACTTCCGACCTTGATCTCCCGTTGGTGCAAGCAAATGAAAAGCCCCATTCCTCACCTGGTCATCGTCGCTCTGCTAACTTCCACGTGCGCCACGGTTCTTGCAGACAACAGCGAAAAAAGCCTTGTGGATGCTGCCGACAGCGAGAAACTCCGCTATGTCGGTATGCCACAACTCTCTCCTGATGGCCGGCAGGTCGCGTTTGATGAAGATGGGACAATATTCATAAGCTCGCTAGACTCGCCGGCGCCACGTCCTGTTACCGGTGAATCCTCCTCCGCAAGCAATCCGCGCTGGTCGATGGACGGCAAGCACCTCTACTTTCTTTCTGACCGCAGCGAACAGAATCAACTATGGCGGCTGTCGATCGAACGCTTTGGCGAGGCCGAGCAAATGAGCGACGCCGAGTACGGTCTCGGATCGGCCACACTCTCACCGGACGAGACGCGGGTCCTGCTGGAACTCACTGATGATGATTTGCTACATGACGAGAATGCAGAGGACGATGCGCCGCCGCCCCCGTTCGTGCTGTCCCGGCAGCAGTTCAAGCGGGACGCGGGCGCGGGCTATCTGACTGCGGGCCAGTCTTCGCACCTGCATATCTATGATCTTGCCGCAGACGAGCGCACGCAGATTACCAGCGGCATCCATGACGAAAGCGATGCCTCCTGGTCTCCCGACAGCAATTCCATTGTTTTTGTCAGCAATCGGGAAACGAACTTCGATGCAACTTATCGCACCGATATATTTACCGTGGCGGCCACAAAAGACGCCGAGATCAAACGACTGACGAACGACGACGCGTCCAAGCATTCGCCGGCATGGAGCCCTGACGGCAAGCACATTGCCTACATCAGCGGCGGCGATGGCGTCTACAGCGTGCAGCAGCTGGCGCTCGTACCCGCGGACGGCGGCGACTCGCGAATCCTGACGGCCGAGCTGGACCGCTGGGTCAGCGCGTTCGAATTTTCGGCGGACGGCCGCTACATCTATTTCAGTTTCGATACTGCGGGCGCCGTGCATCTAGCCAGGCTGCGCCTCCGCGACGGACACATCGAGAAGCTCGTCGAGGGCGAAGTGACTGTGAACGCGTTCGACGTCGGACCGGACGATACGGTCGCCATAAACATGAACGGGCCAGTCGATGCAGGCGAAATTCGCTTGTTGCGCCGTGGCCGTCTCATCGACCTCACGGATCTCAACCGCGCCTATTTCGACGAATTTCTCGTAGCGGATAAGCGCAAAGTCTCGTTCGAGAGCAAAGACGGCACGGTGGTCGAAGCCTTTATTACTTTTCCCCCCGGATACCTGCCCGGCAAACGCTATCCCGCCATCCTGAATGTGCATGGCGGTCCGGTGGGGCAGTTCTCCTGGGGCTACAGTTTCCGCGCGCAATATCTTGCCGCAAACGGCTACGTCGTCATTGAGCCCAATCCTCGCGGCTCTACCGGATTCGGCGAAGAATATGTACGCGCCATTTATCGCACCTGGGGCATCACGGACTACGACGACGTCATCGCCGCGGTGGATTATGCGATCGCGGAAGGCATCGCAGACCCGGCGCGCCTCGCGGTCACGGGCTATTCATACGGTGGTTACATGACCAACGTTGTCATCACCAACACGGATCGCTTCAAAGCGGCAGCATCGGGAGCGGGCCACAGCCTGATCGAAGCGAACTTTGGGCACGATATCTACCAGCAGTGGTACACCTGGGAGCTCGGCGTTCCGTGGGAAAATCGCGAGAAGTACGATGTGCTGTCACCTTTCCTTCGCGCCGGCAAGGTCACAACACCGACAATCTTCCTTGGTGGCCGCGTTGACTGGAACGTACCCATCCTGAACGCGGAACTGATGTATCAGGCGCTCAGTGTGCGTGGCATTGACACCGAACTGGTGGTCTATCCCGACACACATCATGGTGGCTGGGCCACGGAATATGAACAGGACTATTTGCAACGTATTTTGGCGTGGTTCGATCGCTACTTGATGGAATAAATGCAGCGGGAAAGCTGCGTTCAGATAGCGCGCCGTATTTTCTACTCGCCCAGCGCATACGCCACGACGTAGTCTCCCACCTCTAGACCCATTCCCGGATGTCCGCCAGCGGCAATAACAACGTACTGTTTGCCAGTGCCTTCAAGATGGTAGGTCATCGGCGTCGCCTGGCCGCCGGCTGGCAGGCGGCCCTCCCAAAGTTTGTCGCCGGTTTTGAGATCGAAGGCACGCAAATAGTGGTCCATCACGGCAGCAATAAAGATGAGCCCGCTTGCGGTGACGATCGGACCGCCGGAACCGGGTGTGCCGAGTTCGAGATTGGGAACCAGCGCGGGCGCCAGATCCTGGATCGTGCCAATCCTCCGCTGCCAGGCGATTTCGCCTGAAGCCATGTTCACTGCTGTCAGTTCTCCCCACGGTGGACTTACACAGGGCAGGTCCAATGGCCCGACCAGCGGGCGGCGACGCATGCCGTACGGCGTGCCACCCTGACGCGCGATCTCGTATTCATCGTAGTCGGCTGACTCGTACGCCGCTTCGAGTTCATCACGCGGAATCAGCGCGACGTCCATCGGCAAATTCATGGTTAGCGCTACGGCGTACTGCGTCGCCGGTTCGAAGGCAAGACCGCCCCAGTTGATACCACCGGCATAACCCGGCTGTTCGATTGTGCCTTCAAGGCTGGGCGGTGTGAAAATGCCTTCCGAACGCATGCTGGCAATATGCTTACGACAACTGCGCTTGTCGAAGTACAGCACACCCCAGGCATCGTCCACCGTCACCGGCTCGTGGCGTACGAGCGGTGGCGGCGCCACCGGGAAAGGCTGGGTCGGTGATAACTGCTCACCCGGTACGCCACCCTGAGGCACCGGACGTTCTTCAATCTCGAACAGCGGCGTGCCATCGCGTCTATCAAAGGTGAAGATCATGCCGGTCTTGGTGCCTTGCAGCACCGCTGGCACGGTTCCACCGTTGCGTCGCAGTTCGACCAAGGTGGGTTGCGACGCGAGGTCGTAGTCCCAGACATCGTGGTGCACAAGCTGCTGTGCCCAGCGAACTGTTCCGGTTTTTACGTCCAGTGCGACCAGCGAATTCGCGTGCCGGTTGTCGCCTTTGCGTTCGCCGCCGTAGAAATCCGGGCTGGCCGAACCCGTCGGTACATAGACCAGACCGAGCGCCGAATCGGCAGCAAACGGTGCCCAGGCATTCGCAGAACCGGTGCGACTCGCTTCATCCGGATTCCAGTCACGCATGGCGGGGTCGTCGCTATTGCGGGGAATCGGATCCCAGCGCCACAGCTCCGCACCGCTGCGCGCACCGAGACCTCGCACGATGCCAAGCTCTGAATCAGCGTCACGGTTGTCCCCGATTGCCGATCCTGTCACCAGAATGCCGTCAACGATGACGGGTGGCGACGTGATCGTGTAATGCACGGAGCGGTCTTCTTCGGCGCCGACATCGCGGTTAAGCCAGTGCGTGCCACTCTCTGCGAAATCTGTACAGGGCTGTCCGGTTTTGCCGTCCAACGCAATCAGCCTGGCATCAAGCGTGCCAACGTAAATGCGATGTCGGCACAAAGCGCCCGGCGGGGCATCCTTATCGATCCAGGAGCTGACGCCGCGGTTCGCTTTTTCGTCGTACCACTTGTCGCGATCGATGCCTGCATCAAAACGCCACAGTTCACGGCCCGTGGCCGGATCCAGTGCAAATACCTTTGCGCTGCCAGTGCTTAAGTACAGAATACCCTCAACCAGAATCGGGTTGGCCTGGAACGCGAACGCGTGCTTGGCATCCTGTCCGAGTTCACCCGTACGAAATCGCCATACTTCTTTTAATCGAGCGACATTCGACGGCGTGATTTGTCCCAGTGAGGAATATTGCCGGCCTTTCTCACTGCCACCGTAGTGGGTCCATGCATCGGCATCTGCCGAAAGCGCCGCTACCGGCAGGAAGAAGGCAAGAATGATTGGCAAAAATGCTCGATTACGTATGTTGCACACCTCGTTTTCGACTATGAATTTTTACACAGAACCGTACCATTATTTGACATATTCCTGATCACGATCGCAAGGCAGCGTATGCAAGCCCCGTACTTTTAACCCTTCCGGCGACACCCCGCTTTGCACAGCAGGGGTCCGGCAGCACCGGCGGAACGGGCGGCACCGGCGGCGATCCCGGAGGTGATGGCGATTCGTGTCTCACCGGACTGCCCGGTACGCCCGTCGTCGGTCAGGACGAGACCCTGATTTGTCATTTCGCACCGCTCGGAACATCGGGTGTAAATCTCGGCGTCACTGAGGACGAGTTGCCGGCTCATATCGGACATGGCGACGTCTATGGTTCCTGCGAGCAGTTCTTCTGCGACGCCAGTTAGCCAGCATTGTCGTGATGGCCTGAGGATCGCGGCCTGAGGATCGCGGGCTGGAGCCGCTCCTACAGGTGCTTCACCCTGTAGAAGCCCACCCCGCGGGCGATTGTCTTGCCCGGCATTCATTCAAAAGATGATCTGCCGCGCCAAGGTGTCCGCACCGTTCTGTTTCATCACAAAGTCCCGACCATGCGCGAGGCGCAACCCCGGATCTTCAATCTTCCGCGTGACTACGTGGAACTGCGTAATGTTGTCGTAACCCATCCAGCGAGACTCCCAGTAGCTGTTATAGCCTGCAAAACTGTGCACTTCGTCGACGCCGCACAGCCACGGTGCAAGTGGAAATATGGCGTCCTCCTGGTGCAGGTCTGCATCAATAAAGGCACTGGGCGTATCGCCTGAAGCGCCTTTCAGCATTGGATCGGGCCGGATTGCTGCGATCTCGCCCGTCAGTCCGGCATGCGAGACCGCAACAATATGTTGACTGTCATCGATGCGCCATTGCCTGCACACCTCAGCACGCGTTCGTGCCTCATCCGGATTACAGATAACAATCGGGTCGATGAATTCATCAAGCTGGTCATTCTGAACCGGCTCGATACCGATAACGCGGGCGTACTGATCCGCGTCAAAGCGCATTTTTTGCGTGCCGCGAAGCCAGATGGCCGGACAGCTTCTGACAATCAGCCACGCTTCGCACTGCAGCAAGGGCCGGATATGCAGCAGTGGCGCCCAGAAGAGATCGACAATGAGAAGGTCGGGTGCGAAAGCCTGCAGCGCACGACAGAGGCCTGTGGTGGGAGCGATGTCGGGATCCAGCACTTCGGCAATATTGATCGGCTGCACAGTACACGGGATGTCTTCAAGCGCCTTCTGTAATGCCGGAAAAGTTTGCACCGGCAAGAACATGCGCATCTCACCTGAAAAGCCCGCCCGTGTAAGTCCGCGATGAACGGCCAGTCCGCGCACGACGTGCCCTGCCCCTGCCGTGCCACCGGTAAAATATGCGATCTTCACGTTGAAGCTGTCCAGACGATGCGGATTGCCGAACGACATCGGGTATATCAGTATAGTGCCGAACTGCGCCCGGAAAATCTTCGGGATGCGCCTGGCCGCAGGAATCCGCCCTGATGCAGAACAACAAGATCGACTGGCCTGCCTTCACGACCTGCCTTTTCATCATCCTCGCCGTTTGCATACCGCTGGCTGCATCGCCGGACACCGCTGGCGCTGTGCTGCAGCGCAGCTACGACTACATTGCTGCTGAGTTTGGCATTGCTTATCTTCTGGCGAGTGTTGGCGCAATAGGTTTTCTCGTTTGGCTCGCCGTTTCCCGCTTCGGGCCAACCCGGCTTGGCGACCCGGACGTAGCGCCGGAATTCTCCACGCTGAGCTGGATCGCAATGCTGTTCTCCGCTGGCGTAGGGGCGGGGCTGCTTTACTGGTGCGTCGTCGAATGGGCATTTTATTATCAGACCCCGCCGTTTGGCGTGGCGCCGTTCTCGCCGGCGGCTGCGGAATGGGCATCAACCTACGGGCTGTTTCACTGGGGCGTGACCGCCTGGGCGTTCTACTGCCTGCCCGCTATCGCCATTGCCTATTCGTTCTATGTACGTAAACAAAAAACCTTGCGCTTCAGCGAAAGCTGCCAATATTTTCTACACGGGCGGGAGCACGGCTACATTGCGCGCGCTATCGACCTTTTGTTCATGATTGCATTGATCGGTGGCGCCGCCTCGTCGCTGGGCTTTTCCACCCCCATGATTGCGGCCTGCATCGCGTGGTTGTTTGGCATAGAAACGTCCTTCGGCCTGGAAGTGTCAGTGATGTTTTTGTGCATGGGAATCTTTGCGACGAGCGTCTGGCTCGGCCTGCACAAGGGCATCAAAACGTTAAGTGATGTCAACATGCTGCTGGCGTTCCTGCTGCTGGCATTCATCCTTGTCGTCGGTCCGACAACTTTTCTGCTGAAGACCAGCCTGAATGGTGTCGGCATGATGCTGCAGAACTTTGTACGCATGAACTTCTGGTCCGATCCTTTTACTGATTCCGGTTTTGTGGAAGCGTGGACGGTGTTTTACTGGGCCTGGTGGATTGCTTATGCGCCGTTCGTCGGCATGTTTGTTGCGCGCATTTCTCGCGGTCGGACTATCAGGCAGGTCGTCGCCGGCATGTTGATATTCGGCTCGCTGGGCAGCTGGCTTTTCTACATGATCATCGGCAATTATTCGCTGTTCCTCGAACTGGAGGGCATTCTTGCGGTAACGGACATTCTAAATGACCAGGGACACAATGCTGCCATCGTTGCCACGCTGGAAACGCTGCCGCTGGCCGGGGTAGTGATCGCTGTCTTCACCCTCGTTGCGCTGGTGTTTGTGGCAACGACGTATGATTCAGCTTCGTACGCGCTTGCAGCCGGGGCAACTCGCGAACTGGACGCCAGCGGCGACCCCGCTCGCTGGCACCGCGTTTTCTGGGCGTTTGCCCTCGGCCTGTTGCCCGTGACCCTGATGTTCATAGGCGGGCTGAAGGTCATGCAGGTCACCCTGCTGATCGTATCGGCGCCGTTACTTGTCGTGGGTGTCGCGATGTCAATATCACTGGTGAAGTCGCTGCAGGCTGACGGCAAGTGAACCGTTTTTTTACGTGCATCGTCTTTGCGCTGCAAATCATCGCATGTGCCGGTCATCCGACCGTAGAGGTGAACGGAACGTCGCTGCTGGGTGACTCACTCGCTACCGGTGTACACGTTTTTCGCGGCGTGCCGTTTGCGAAACCGCCGGTCGGAGCGCTGCGCTGGCAGCGTCCGCAGCCGCTCGAGGTGACAGGAAGCAAACGCAGCGCGCGCCGGTTTGCGCCTGCCTGCATGCAGTGGCCGCGTATTCTCGACTGGTATCGCGACCTGGCAGAGACCTTCGGTGCGAGCCGGGACGTTTTCGACGATCTAGAGGTAAGCGAGGACTGCCTGTATCTCAATATATGGTCGCCCGACACGTTGAGCGGCGAATTGCTCCCCGTGATGGTTTACATCCATGGAGGCAGCAACAACAGCGGCTGGGCTTACGAACCGAATTATCACGGCCACAATTTTGCGGAGAACGGTGTCGTGTTCGTCAGCATTGCTTATCGCCTGGGTGTTTTCGGATTCTTCTCGCACCCGGAGCTGAATGACGCGAATTTCGGTTTGTGGGATCAGTTAGCCGCATTGCGATGGCTGCAGGACAACATCGCGCGCTTCGGCGGAGATCCTGCCCGGGTCACAGTTTTTGGCGAATCCGCGGGCGCAGAAGACGTCCTCGCACTGATGGCATCTCCGGCGGCGAACGGTCTGTTCCACGGTGCAATTCTGCAAAGCACTGCTGGCTTCGGCATTGGCAGTGATTCCGCGCCGTCGCTTGACGACGAGCAGCAGCGTGGCGTGGCAACGGCGTCTTTATTTGGCATCGACGGAGACGATGCACTCACAGGTTTACGCAAGCTGCCGGCCGCGGAACTGCTTGCCGGATACGAGGAAGAGTTTGCCGCCTATTACCACTCACCCGCCATCGACGGCACGCTGCTGGACAAGTCGGTGTGGGAAACCGTGCAGGACGGCGAGTTGGCCCCCTTGCCTTTCATCATCGGAAGCAATGCAGACGAATGGTATGCCTATACGGCAGAGGACGCAGGGCCGGCGAGGCTTGCTGCCACGGTCGCCGGCACCGAGTATCTCAATCACCCCGATACGATCGAAGCTGTCAGCGAAGAACGCGACTATCGTGAAGCGATCGATCGCGTTGCGAGCGCTGAAGCGATGCATTGTCCGTCACAAATCCTGGCCGCCGTTCAGGCGCAACGTGAGCGGAACACCTGGGTCTACTATTTTTCGCGAATTCGCGATGGTGATGCGGGCCGCAAAGTACGCGCGTATCACGGCGCAGAATTACCTTACGTCTTCGGCACGCACGACCCCTGGATGACCACAACGAACACAGACATTTTGCTAACGGACGTCATGATGAAATACTGGACCCGGTTTGCCGCGACAGGGGAGCCCAATTCGCCGACCTTGCCGCGTTGGCCGGTTTTCGCGACCAGCGGTGGCGTCGTTATGGAGTTCGGCAACGAGCCCGCCTTGATACCCGCCCCCGAGCCGATGCTGTGCAATCTTTACCGCGACAACATTCGTGACTGACATTCAGGCCTGTTCAGGATCGCGGCCTGGGGCCGCTCCTGCAATGCCAATTCCTGCGAGGAGCCCGCCCTGCGGGCGATCGCGGCCACGGGCCGCTCCTACAATGCTTACTCCTGCTGTAGGAGCCCGCCCCGCGGGCGATCGCGACGAAACACTGGCATCGAACCACGAACGTGCGGGCCACCAGGGATGACCTCTCAAGCTGCCGGTTGCGGGAAGCGGCCTTGGAAAAGAAACGCGTCTCGCGGGAATTCATAGAGGTCATCGCCAAAACGAAACGTCACCCCGTCCACCCGCGTATCACACAAGCCATGCTGCGGGTTTCTATGTTTGCGCGACCGCAGCGCGCGTGGGTGCAGCAAAGCGATATTGCGCGCGTCGCCGTCAATCCTTGCTGAGCGGTAGTTGATGACTTCAATCCCGGCCTCACGCAGTTCACTGCCTAGTGCCTGACAGGGACGATAATCCGCTTTGTGGCGCAAGACCGTCTCATGTTTTGCGAACGGTTCGCTGGTCAGATCAATGCCACGTTCGGACTGGTAGCTTGCTGCAAAAAGCGTGTGCTGGCTTATTACGCGATCAGAAAACGGCGTTTTCATTCCAGCCAAAAAAACCAGCCGATAATAAGCGGCTTCTGCGAACAAGGCAGCGCGTGATACCGAGCCGTAAAAGAGGCTGGGTTCGAACCTTTGCCCAAAGCGGGATCCCCAGCGCAGTGGCGGATAGCGCCACGGTGTCCTTAGCAAGTAATCCAGCCGCTGAAGCACGGGATCAGCAGCCCA
This sequence comes from Woeseiaceae bacterium, assembly GCA_037968735.1. GTDB lineage: Bacteria > Pseudomonadota > Gammaproteobacteria > Steroidobacterales > Woeseiaceae > SZUA-117. Next base: position 131,771 of record JBBKWC010000005.1, read on the forward strand.
CACCGGTTTTGATTCGTCCAGCAGGCTTTCCAGTAGTTCGTGTTCGGCCAGGCTATCCACGAGCTTGACGGTCACTTTCTGTTCCTGGTTCTCCACCAGGCGCAGCAGAGTCCCTAACACCGCGCCGGGCTTGCTTACTGCGACAGTGCGGCGCCAGAAAGCCGCGTCATACTTTGCCACGAATGGCGTCCAGGTATTCGTTGACGACCACCAGGCCTGCAACAGAAGTGAGCTGCTGACCCGGTATCCCACCGGTGTGATTATTGGGCGTGGTCAACCATTCACGCATTTGCTGTTCGTTGTCATCGACCATGACGGCAAGCGCCCGGTAGCAACGAATCAGAATGGTTGCGAGTTCTCCGGATTTGCTGTCCGGCGCGACGCCCGAGCGAGAAATGCTGGAACGATCACGGCCGATGACTTCCGCCAGCTCTGTGCGGGACAGGCCCATGCGCTCGCCGGCGCGCAGGACGGCCTTTCCCAGAACCTCTGCGGGGAGGGGTGACTTTTCGGGATGCACGGTAACCATGGGCGCCAGTATAAGCGGACTCCCAGAGTTTTGCAAATACACGATAGTTGGTAAAATCATGCATTTGCAAGAACCTTTTAAGCGACCTGCCCGCTCAGGCAAAAGCGCGCGACAACATTCGTACCGCGACCAGCGCGAGGAAAGCGCCGAACAGCGTGCTGAGCCTGCGTTGCGACAGCGCGTGAGCAATCCGTGCACCTACGGGTGCGCACACGATGGTCGCCGGAATGATGAGGGCAAAGCCGATCAGATTGACGAATCCGAGACTCCACGCCGGCAGACTTTCGTTGCCCCAGCCGGTGACCATATATCCCAACGCCGCAGGGACTGAAATGAACGCGCCGAACAACGCCGATGTGCCGACAGCAAGATGAATGGGTTTACCGTAAAGCGTCAGCACGGGAACGGAGAGCGTGCCGCCGCCGATGCCCATCATGGCGGAGACGCCACCAATGCCTGTCGGAATGAGCAGGCCGGCAACGCCGCCCGGAAGTTTTGTGCCAAGCTGGAACGTATCCTGGATCAGGATCATTTTGACGGCCACGAGAAACGCAACAACGGCGAACACGAGGTACAGGACTTCGCTGCTCACCTCGCCGGCGATTGCGCTGCCCAGCACGGCGCCGAAAACGATCCACGGCGCCCACTGTCGCACCAGCACAATGTCGACAGACTGCCGCCTGAAGTGGGCCAGCGCAGACGAGACCGAGGTCGGCACGATAGTTGCGAGTGAAGTACCAACCGCAATGTGCATGCGCGCCGACTCGTCGACGCCGAGGAATCCAAGGACGATTTCCAGCACCGGCACAATGACGATGCCGCCACCGACACCGAGCATACCGGCGAGCAATCCACCGATCGCACCGGTCACAGCCATCGCGATAACAATCGTCGTGACATCCATTTTCAGGAGTGTCTCAGATCGGCAAGACCGTCGTGTGTTTGATCTCGGATAGCGCGATACTCGAATTGACCTCCTGCACGCCAGGGAGCTGCGACAGTTTTTCGTACATGAAGCGTTCGTAATCCTTGATGTCGAGGGCGACGATCCGCAGCAGGAAGTCCACATTGCCAAGGACCACGTAACAATCGAGCACCTCGGGATAGCGGCGCACGGCGTCCGCAAATTCCTTTAGCTTGCTGCGCCCGTGAGAGGTCAGTTTGACCTGCGCGAATACCATCGTCGTCAGGCCAACCTTTTCACGGTCTAACACGGCAGGCTGATCCTTGATCACACCGGCGTCTCGCAGGCGCTGGATGCGTCGCCAGCAGGCCGATTGCGACAGGCCTATGCGTTCACCAATTTCCGTCGCTTTTATGCCGGCTTCGGACTGCAACAGGTGCAGAATCCGGCGATCAATCTTGTCGATGTCGATTGTTTGCATAATTATCGAGCACTTTTTGCAATTATGCGCATAGATTATGCGTCATACTCGCTGCTGACAACAAAACTTGCATCGTACTGCGGCCGGCGGCCCGATATATTGATCGGCTGCAACGGTCTATGCTATCGGCCGGCAGCAGGCTGGCAGACGAGCACCGTCGGCCGTCGGCCGTCGGCGCAACAAGGAATTCGCATGAGCAGAAAGTCACGGCTACACATCCCGCATCCTTCGGCACGCCCTGGCGATACGCCGGATTTCAGCTACCTGAACCTCTCCCCTGCCGGCGAGGCGGACAAGCCGCCTATCGACGCCCGACCGCGAGACATTGAAGACCTGTCGATGGGGTTGGTGCGCGTACTGGATGACGACCACCGCGCCGTCGGACCCTGGAACCCGAACCTTGATCCGGAGAAACTGCAGATCGGCCTGCGCTGGATGTTACTCACGCGCGTATTCGATGAACGTCTGTGGCAGATACAGCGGCAGGGCAAGATCAGTTTTTACATGGAGTCGAAGGGCGAGGAAGCTGTGTCCATCGCGCAGGGCATGGCATTGCGCGCCGGAGACATGTGCTTTCCTTCCTACCGTAATACGGGACTCTATCTTTATCGGGGCACGAAACTGATCGACATGATGTGCCAGTGCCTGTCGAACACGCGCGACATGTGCAAGGGCCGGCAACTGCCCGTGCTCTATCACAACAAGGACGCTAACATTTTCTCCATCTCGGGCAACCTCGGCACGCAGTATCCGCATGCAGTTGGCTGGGCAATGGCGTCCGCGATTAAAGGTGAAGATCATCTTGCTGCATCCTGGCTTGGCGATGGCAGTACTGCGGAGGCGGACTTTCACTACGCCTTGACGTTTGCCGCGGTGTACCAGGCGCCGGTCATTCTGAACATTGTCAACAACCAGTGGGCGATTTCGACGTTCCAGGGATTCGCAGGCGGAGAACGCCGGCCGTTTGCGGCCCGCGGTGTCGGTCTCGGCATACCTGGCATTCGCGTGGACGGCAATGATTTCCTGGCGGTTTATTCTGCGACCTTATGGGCGGCAGATCGCGCACGACGTGGCGGCGGTCCTACAGTAATCGAACTGGTGACCTATCGCGGCGGCGCTCATTCGACGAGTGACGATCCGACGAAGTACCGGCCGAAAGACGAATGGAAGGCCTTTCCACTGGGTGATCCGGTGGAGCGGCTGAAGCAGCATCTCATTGCAGAAGGTCACTGGTCCGAAGAGCAGCACGAGGAAGTGCTGGACGAATACCGGGTCAAGGTAGTTGCCGCGTGGAAAGAGGCACAGAAGTTCGGCACGATGACTGAAGGCCCGTTCCTCGACCCGAGCGTGATGTTCGACGATGTTTACGCCGAGCTGCCCGAGCACCTGAAAAAACAGCGCCAGGAAATGCTGGAACTGGAGGCCTGAGGCATGGCGCAGATGAATATGATCGAGGCGATTCGATCGGCGCTCGATATCATGATGGATCGTGATGCAAGCGTGGTTGTGCTCGGTGAGGACGTCGGCTATTTCGGTGGCGTGTTTCGCTGTACCGACGGCCTGCAGCGCAAGTTCGGCGAACACCGTGTCATCGACGCACCGATTGCCGAGGGTGGCATCATTGGCACCGCCATTGGCATGGGGCTTAATGGCCTGCGGCCGGTGGCAGAAATTCAGTTCGCTGATTACATTTATCCCGGCATCGATCAGGTCGTGAGCGAACTGGCAAGGATTCGCTACCGCAGCGGCGGCGACTTCTTTTCCCCTGTGACGATCCGCACACCGTGTGGCGGTGGTATCCGCGGCGGACAAACGCATTCCCAGTCGCCGGAAGCCCTTTTTACTCACGTCACGGGTATCAAGACAATCATGCCCTCGAATCCTTACGACGCAAAAGGACTACTGATCAGCGCGATTGAATCCGACGATCCCGTGCTGTTTCTCGAACCGAAACGGCTTTACAACGGTCCCTTCGACGGCGACCCGGAGAAGCCTGCCGTCTCATGGGCTTCCCATCCGAAAGGTGAGGTGCCCAAGGACTACTACACTGTGCCACTGGACAAGGCGGAGGTCGTCCAGACCGGCGACGAGCTGACGATCATTACCTATGGCACTTTGGTTCACGTCGCAGAGGCGGCGGCAAAGCTGGTTGGCGTCGACGCAGAAATCCTCGATGTGCGTACACTCGCGCCACTGGATGTGCAGCCGCTGATCGACTCGGTGAGGAAAACCGGCCGCTGCCTTATCGCGCACGAAGCAACACGATTCAACGGCTTCGGCGCAGAACTTGTCGCCAGTGTGCAGGAACAGTGTTTCTATCATCTGGAAGCACCGATCGAACGTGTGACCGGCTGGGATACGCCTTACCCACACGCCTTTGAATGGCAGTATTTCCCCGGGCAGAAGCGTATTGCGGCAGCTATACGTAAAATAATGGAGGCGGAATGAGCGAATTCATTTTCAAACTGCCAGACCTTGGTGAAGGTACAGTCGAATCTGAAATCGGCGAATGGAATGTAAAAGTCGGTGACATGGTTGAAGAGGAGTCGATCGTCGGCACGATGATGACCGACAAGGCGGCCGTCGAACTGTCCTCACCGGTAACGGGAAAAGTCGTGTCGCTCGCCGGCGAACCGGGAGATATGGTTTCTGTCGGCGCGCCCCTGATCGTTTTTGAAACTGACAGCGCAGAGGCGCCCGCTGAAAGCGTCGAGAAGTCCGTTGCGGACGACACCGAACAATCGCCTGCTGCGGCGGTGGGGGCGGCAGATCAGGAGCAAGCGCGTCACGCAGCAAATGGCAATCGCAAGTCCAGGACGCAGAAGCAGCAGACAGATAACAAGATCATCACCTCGCCGGCAATCCGCCGACGCGCAAAAGAAGCAGGCATCGACCTCGCCGATATCACAGGCAGCGGCACCAGCGGACGAATTCTCAGAAATGACTTCGATGATTTCCTGAAGGCGCATCGCAGCGGCAAGCCGCTGCAGTCGCGCCCGACGGAAGTGAAGAAGGCCACTGAAGTGAAAGTGATTGGCTTGCGGCGCATCATCGCCGAACGGATGTCGGCTGCCAATCGCGAGATACCGCATTTCTCCTATGTAGAGGAGGTGGACATCACGTCGCTTAATGCATTACGCCAACACCTGAATGGCAAAAAAGCGCAGCGTGATGAACGACTGACCCTGCTGCCGTTTGTGGGCCTCGCTCTTATTCGTGCGCTGGATCAGTTTCCGCAGTGCAACACCACCTACGACAGTGAACGAAATGTGCTGTTGAGACACGCGGCCGTGCATCTCGGCATTGCCGCGCAGACACCGGATGGACTGAAAGTTCCGGTCGTGAGAAATGCTGAACGTCTGTCGCTTGACGGCCTGGCGGCAGAGATCCGACGTCTGTCGGAAGCGGCACGCGACAACACGGCGGCCAAGGATGAACTGCAAGGTTCAACGATCACCGTCACGAGTCTCGGGAAACTGGGCGGCGTCGTATCGACGCCCGTTATCAACATGCCGGAAGTCAGCATCATCGGCGTCAACAAGGCGGTTGAACGACCGATGGTGGTCGACGGAAAGATTGCGGTACGCCTCATGATGAATCTGTCATCTTCATTCGATCACCGCTTTGTCGACGGGTACGACGCAGCAGCGATGATCCAGCGCATCAAGGAATTGTTGGAACACCCGGCGACGATGTTCATGTCGTAGGACGCCAGAACCTGATCAGCGTCAGTGAATTGTAATCAGCCACAGTGCGCTGCGTTAAGCGACAACCTTTGTCCCGACTCTAAGTTCGCAAAGTTTCAGCGCAGCGACCAAGATCGTGGATATCCCGATCATCTCGAGGAATTCTTCTGCGGCCACCAGGACGCCAACAAGAAATCGACTGATACTTTCGTGAAAACCGGCGGCTTCGTCCGCGGAAAGAAACATCAGTGCGACGGCCCACAGGGTGTAGAAGGACACTCCGGCGACGCTGTTTGCCTCTTTCTGCAGCGCGCGAAGCGCAAATACAACACGGGCCAGCGCCAGCTGCGTAGATGAAAACCAGGATGCGATGGTACTTTCCCGATCAAGATTGAAGAACAGGGATAACCATGCGCTGAGGACATATCCATTGGCCAGGGTCAGGTATACGATGACGAGCAGAGCATCAATCGCGAATAGCGACATGGCGAAAATTCTTAGCGGACCAGTTTGCATCGCAGATCCCCGTTCGTTTAGCAGAATATACAGGCTTGTGGCGAATATTCCGCCGGACTGCGCGGCTACCGGCGCCTGACATTGCTGCAGGAGTAACGGAGAGTATGAGCACGAATGATGCAGATACAGACTGGCGACCGGCTCTGGCAGAGGGAATCCGCGTAGAAACGGTTGGGCAGGAACTGATACTCCTCAATCGACAGGCTGAACGTGTTCACCAGCTCGACCCGGTAGGTGCGAGAATCGTCGCTGCGTGCGACGGGAAGACAACCATCGCCGAAATCATCCTGCAACTCAGCACGGAATTCGACGTTGGAGTTGATACCTTGCGCAAAGACGTGATCGAACTCCTTAAAATGATGCAAGAGCTGCAACTGATACGCTAAGGCACACTCCGTCACCGCTGCCTGCGCTTGAGGACGTTGGAAATTCTCTGCAACTGAAAGCCAGGCTTGAACCGCCGTGGTTCTTTGGGTGGGAACAGTATTGCAGCAGGAATAGCCACGATATTCTTCCAGGCCGTCCGTTTGCAGAGAAGCGTGTCAAAAATGCTTGCCGTTACGGACGGAGTAAGAATTGTGCCATGTGGTTCCAGTCGGGCAAGGTGTTTCTCTATCCGGTTGTGCATGATTCTGAGCGAGATTGTGCTTACAAAAGACTGACCGGATTCATCCGCAGATGCGCCGTAGGGTAATACAGGCTTGCGAACGCGCTGCCTTAGCACGACAGGCGTGCTGTCTAAAGTCTGCAGCATTGCAATGACGTGGCCGAGATTTTCCGCCTGTGTGTCCGTCAACACCCGGCTGGTCATATCCGCCGACTGGAATTTACGCTCCGCATCAAAGTTTTCCTGCTGATTGCAGGACAAGACGTAGCGAAGGATTGGGCCCAGGCCGGCCAGGATGGCTGCGTCGCGCTGCGCTGCCGTCAGCAACTGATCACCAGGACGATACGCGCGCTCGATTAACTACGTCAGTAACAGGCGTAACGTGAATTGCCGGCGCGATGGCAAGCGACCTCGCAGCCCGGAAAATTGTGCAGTCCAGCTGGAAACCGATGTAAGCTGACGACTGCGCTTTCCGGCGCTTGCCGAAACCTGAATCGTCAGCCGGCGCTTCGCCGCGAGTATGAACTTAACAAAGCTGAGGTAGACAATGCCTGACCAGAACGATCACAAGGGACGCTGTTTTTGCGGCGCTGTCGAAATCGCCGCAACCGGTGCGCCGTTCGAAATGGGATACTGTCATTGCAAAGATTGTCGCGCCTGGAGTGCGGGGCCGGTCAATGCCTTTACCTTATGGAGGCGCGGCGACGTCACCGTGACCAAGGGTGCAGATGCCCTTGCCACCTTTTCGCTCACCGAAGCGAGTCAACGCAAGTACTGCAGCAAATGCGGCGGAAACGTGATGTCGGATCACCCTGACAGTGACTTCACCGACGTCTACGCTGCCGTTCTGCCAAGCCTGACGTTTGCGCCTGCGCTCCACGTCAACTACGGCTCGTCCGTGCTCTCCATCAAGGATGGCCTGCCAAAATTGAAAGATTTTCCGGCAGAAATGGGTGGCTCCGGAGAAACGCTGCCTGAGTAGTTCGGCATCATGACGCGCAATCCGCATTGTTCGCCCTGCCAGGTGCAGTACCGAGTCTACGAACGAGAAGCAAGCTCATGACTATCTCTGATCTCGGCAATATTGGAGAATTTCTGGGTTCTATTGCGGTTCTTATTTCTCTCATCTATCTCGCGATTCAGGTAAAGAGCAGTACTGAAGCGACGAAGATGTCGACCTATCAGTCCGTCGTTTCCGATTTCGGCGCACTGAATCGCAGTATGGCTGGCACGCCGGACCTTTCGATCCTGTTCGTCAATGCGATGGAAGATTTTCACACACTGAACGCCGACGAAAAGGCGCGCGTCTCACAGCTGTTCTTTGTGGCCTTCCATTACTTTGAAAACATGTACTACCAAAACCAGAAGGGCTATCTCGAAGACGACGTATGGCTTGGATGGAAGAGACTGATGCTGACCTATTATTCTCGACCAGGTTTCCAGACATGGTGGAGCATTCGACGTGATGTTTTCAGTGCGTCCTTCGCGGTATTTCTTGAAACGTCAGAAATCGACAAGCCGGTCGCCTCATATTTCGACGTAACCCAGGCGTAAACTGAGCTTGGCGCGATTGGCGGGCAAGCCCGGCGAAAAAATGCATTTTCTACAAAGCGAGATCAATCCTGCTGCAACTGGCAGCGACGAGCTGCGACCGGATCTGCAGGCTTTTCCGAACGACGCGGTGAGCCAGCCCTGTGCCACGCTGCCTGCAACGGCTGACACAGGGCGATGACGCGCATGTCCCGAATGGCAGTGCTGACCGCTTGTCGCCCGGCACACTTCTTGCAAACTACCATCCCACCAAAGAGCGGACTTCCCGCTCTCCTTCGCGGGAGAAGTAACTGTGGCACGTGCTTACTGGAAAGGCTATTTGCGACTGTCGCTGGTCACGATCGGCGTGGAATTGTTTACGGCAGTCAAGTCCGGCAGCCGACCAGCGCTGCACCAGATTCACGAACCCTCCGGAAAGCGGGTTCGCTATCAAAAGGTGGCACCAGGTATCGGCCCGATTGACAGGGACGAGGTTATCAAAGGCTTCGAGATCGAGAAAGATCAGTACGTTCTTCTGGAACCGGAGGAACTCGACGACATTAAACTTGATAGCAAACGCACGATTGATCTGGTGCAGTTCGTCGAGTACTGCGAAATCGACCCGCGCTATTTCGCCAAACCCTATTACGTGTTGCCTGCTGATGATGAGGTCGCAGCAGAAGGCTTCACGGTGATTCGCGATGCGCTGCGCAAGGCCGAAAAGGTAGCGCTGGGGCAGCTCGCCGTCCGGGGACGGGATTATGTTGTGGCGATCCGGCCGTGTGGCGATGGACTCCTGCTGGAGACCTTGCGTTACGCAGACGAGATCCGCAAAAGTGACGAGGCGTTCCGCGATATCCCTGAAATCAAGGCTGACAAGGAAATGCTGGCGCTCGCCGGCGAGCTTATCGAGCGCAAAACGGCTGCCTTCGAACCGGAGGCGTTCAAGTCGCAATATATCGATGCCCTGCGTGACCTCATTGAGGAAAAACGCAAGACTGGCAAAGTTGCTTCTGGCTCTGATGAAGAGCTGGAAGAAGAAAGCAACGTGGTCGATCTGATGGAGGCGCTGAAGAAAAGCGTCGCGCAGAACAAGAATACGGGCGCGCGGCGAAAAAAAGCGAAAAAGAAAACAGGCAAGCGGGCGACTGGCTAGCCGCAGACGATGGCAAAGCGCGACCCACTGAAAGCTTACCGGGAGAAGCGCGATTTCGCGGTGACGCCAGAGCCGCAGGGCGGCAAAGGCACGCCGTCGGGCGATCTCTATGTCATCCAGAAACACGCGGCCAGACGGTTACACTACGATCTGCGGCTTGAACTGGACGGAGTACTGAAGAGTTGGGCCGTGCCCAAAGGGCCTAGTCTCGATCCTGCAGACAAGCGCCTTGCCGTCCGAACTGAGGATCACCCCCTGGATTACGCAGACTTCGAGGGCGTGATCCCCAAAGGTTACGGTGCCGGTGCGATGATGCTTTGGGACTTCGGTAGCTGGGAGCCGCTTGAGGATCCGCAGCAGGGCCTGGCGAAAGGCGCGCTCAAATTCAGAGTCCGTGGCCAGCGACTGCAGGGAACCTTTGCGCTGATCAAAATGAAAACCAAGGGTGAGAAGCGCGAAAACTGGCTCCTTATCAAGGAGCGCGATGAGTTTGTCGATGTGGACACGGATGTCACCAGCCGCTGGACTGACAGCGTGCAGAGCGAGCGCGGTATGGATGCCATTCGCAGCAGTAACAACGTGGCAGGAAGACAAAAAGCGAAGTCCCGTACACGCGGCAAACTCATGTTCGTGCCGCCGCAGCTTGCCACGCTGAAAGAACAGCCACCGGAGGGCGAAGAGTGGCTGCATGAACTTAAGTACGATGGTTACCGCATCCAGGCGCTGATCGCCAATGGGCATGCCCGGCTGCTGACCCGAAACAAGAAGGACTGGACTTCCCGTTACCCTGCGATCGCAAAGGCGCTATCCGAACTCAAGGTGGACCAGGCAATAGTCGATGGCGAGCTCGTTGCGATTGATGATGACGGGCGAAGTAATTTCGGCAGCTTGCAGAACGCTGACCCATCCACCGCGTTACGCTATTACGCATTTGATCTGCTGCATCTGAATGGTGAAAAGCTGATTAAGAAGCCATTGCTGGAACGGAAGAAACGTCTTGCGGCGGTGCTCACCGGGAGTGCAGCAGTGATCCATTACAGCGATCACATCGAAGGCGCTGGTGAGCAGGTGATCAGGCGTGCCTGTGCAATGCAGCTTGAGGGCATCATTTCCAAAAAACGCAACGCTGCTTATCGATCCGGGCGTGGCCGAAGCTGGATAAAGTCGAAGTGCATTGGCAACGACGAGTTTGTTGTAGGCGGCTACCGGCGTTCGGACAAGTCGGGCAGGTCGTTTTCGTCGTTGCTGCTCGGGGAATATCTGGATGGCAAGCTACACTACCGTGGTCGGGTGGGTACCGGCTTCGACGATCGCAGCCTTTCGTCGCTTGCCGCACAAATGCAACGGCTCGAACGCGCGACGAGTCCTTTCGATGAAACGCCACGGGAGGCACGTGATCGTGCCGTCTGGATCACGCCAAAGCTTGTCGCGCAGGTCGCTTATGCAGAGCGCACCGCGGAGGGGCGACTGCGACATCCCAGTTTTCTCGGGCTGCGGCAGGACAAACAGGCACGGGAGGTGACTTCAGAAATGACAAAAGCGACTCGCGGCACGATCGACATTCTGGGGGTGCGATTGTCGAATCCCGACAAAATCATGTTTCCGGACCAGGGTGCGAGCAAGGCGGACATTGCAGGCTATTACAAGCGATACGGCAAGACCGTGCTAAAGCATGTAGAGAATCGTCCCCTGAGCCTGATGCGTTGCCCCGATGGACGTGAAGGCGACTGCTTCTATCAAAAGCATTACAAAACGTCGGTACCGGAACACCTCGAAGCGATCGACATTAAAGAAAAATCCGGTACAACCAAGCCGTACCTGATGATCAATTCCGTCAAAGGATTGATCGCATCAGCGCAGCTTGGGGCGCTGGAACTTCATGTGTGGGGAGCCCGCGCAGACCGCATAGAACGACCAGAACGCATCGTTTTTGATCTTGACCCTGACGTATCGCTGCCTTTCAGCGTCGTGAAAACAGCAGCGAAGGAGTTACGAGACGTGCTCGCCGCAGCAGATCTCGAATCCTTCCCCCTCCTGACCGGAGGAAAAGGAATTCATGTCGTTGTACCGCTCGAGCGTCGTCGCGACTGGCACGACGTGAAACTTTTTGCCCGGGGGCTCGCCTCGAAGCTGGCCGGCGCTGCCCCTGATCGCTACGTAGCCACTGCAGCGAAAGCCCGGCGGAAAGGTAAAATTTTCATCGACTGGCTACGCAACGAACGAGGCGCGACTGCAATTGCGCCATATTCGTTGCGCGCCAGACCCGGCGCGCCAATCGCCACGCCGGTAAGTTGGTCGGAGCTCGGCAGCATCGAGAGTGCAGCAGCGTTCAATCTCGGCAACATTGATGAACGCATGGCTGACCCCAGGTCGGACCCCTGGGAAGGCTATGACAGCGTGCGTCAGTCGGTGACTGCAGCGCACCTCAGGACTGTCACCTGATCGTCAGGCCTGCTGCCTCAAATCTGCAGCAGGCCTCGGTATCGCCCGCGGGGCGGGCTCCTACATACTGATAGAAACTGTAGGAGCGGCCCCAAGCCGCGATGCTCTGGAGTTCGAGGGTGGATCGCCCGCGGGGCGGGCTCCTACATGTTAAAGAAACTGTAGGAGCGGACTAAAGGCCGCGATACCCCGATGTCGGGCCTGGTTTGATCGCCGGGCAAAAAGGCGTGCTGGCCTCCGCTTGCACCGCAACAACTATCTCGAGCGATTGCCGAAACCGTCCCAAACTTCGACGTCGCCGTAGTCAAGCGAACGAACGTCGTCTTCAATCTCCAGCAGGTCGCCGACGATCACCCAGGTCAGTTGTTCCGGATGCAGCAATTCGACGGCTCGCTCACGAACTCCCTCCAGGGTGACGGCTGCGATTCTTTCATCCGTCGTTTCCGCGTAGTCGTAAGGCAAGCCGTAGGCATCTGACGACAGCATGCTTTGCAGAAACCCCCGATTGCTCGAGAACGTGCCAGGCAATGAACGTATGCGGTTCAGCTTGACGCGCGAGAGCTCTTCCTCGGTCGCCGGCCTGCTACCCACGAAGTCCTCGAATTCACGCCGGATCTCCTGCATGCTTTCCATAGTCTTGTCGGTCTGCACGCTGCCACTGACGAGCAAGGTCTGATCGCCGCTGCTGTTCTGTTGAATGCGTGAACCAATGCCATAGGACCAGCCTTTGTCTTCGCGCAAGTTCATGTTGATGCGTGCTTCGAAATCCCCGGCAAACACCGAATTCAATACTGAGAGTTCGGCTTCACCACCAGCTTCGAACGGCGGAATGGCATGGCCAACGGCGATCGTACTTTGTACTGCATCGGGTTGATTGATCAGAATGACGCGCGGCACCGGCGGTGCCGCCGGGCCGATCGGCTTTGATTGCCCGCTGTTCTTTTTACGCCAGTTGCCGAACGACGCGTTGACCAGGCGCCGCGCCTCGGCGAGGTCGATATCGCCGATCATGAACACGGTAATGTTGTCTGGCGCTATCTCCCGATCGTGAAATGTTTTCAGACGGTCAGCAGTGAGATTCTGTACCAGCGTTTCGGTCCACACGGCCCCCAGCGGATTACCTTCGCCGAACAGCGCGCGATCGAGGAGGGAAGTCGCGTTTCCGGCAGGGTTCTTTTCGACGTTCGACAGATAGGCCAGTACCTGCTGGCTGAACTTGTCGAGTTCATCCGCAGGAAAAGTGGGATTGCGCAGAATCTCCGCTGATATATCCAGTGCCTGGTCGAGATAGGTCGTCAAGATGCGAAAACTCATCACGCTGCGTTCGAGACCGGCGCTCAGCCTCGCTGCCATCGCAATTTTATCCTTGGCCGCCGCCAGTTCGTTAGCGTCGTATTTCTTCGTGCCCTTGTCCATGAGCGCAAATACGCCGTCTGAAATTCCCAGCAAGGCGGGATCATCGGCGGTGTTGCCGGTCCCGATGCGAATGGCGACCTCGACCAGCGGAAGTGAGCCGCTTCTGGCGACGACAAGCTGCATGCCATTGTTCAGGACGGACGTCTCAATCTCCGGAAAGTTGATGCCCGACACTTCGCTGATTGGCGGTATGACGGTCCGATCCACCGCGTCGTCGCCGCTTTGCAGCTCCGGAAACGGCAGCACGGTGATCTGGAAATAGTTTCGACGCAGCCAGCGGTTCGCCGTCTCCAGTAAATCCTCCGCGCTGGCCTCATTCAGCCAGGCGATCTCCTTCTTGATGTGCAGCGGGTCGCCGGCATAGAGCTGGCCCTCCGCCAGCATTCTGCCCACCGTTGGCTTGTTTTCCATCGAGCTGATCATGAACATGTTCACAGCCAGCTTCGCGTTCTGCACAATATCTTCGTCCGGGCCGTTCTGCAGGTACTCGGCAACAACCTCGTCCAGCACCGACAGCACGTCCTCAGGCAGAACACCTGGGCGCAGGTTGATGGTGATCGTGTATTCGCCGCTGATCACGCGGCCGTAGGCGCTGCCAGACACATCCGTCGCAAGCTTCAGGTCATCGACCAGCGCTTTGCGCAACGGCGAGTTCTTGTTGCCGACGAGAGTTTCATTAACGAGATACATCTCGGTGGTTTCACGGTCGTTGCCGTTCGCCAGCGGCCAGGTGCGAACAATGCGTGTCTGGCCGACGTGGTCGTAGAGGATTTCGGTTCTTATCCCATCGAGCTCCGGTGTCCACTGTTGCGGACGGGCAAGCGGACCACCTGCAGGCGCTGCAGCAAAGTAACGAGAGACTTTTTCTTTGGCAGTGGCGACGTCGATATCGCCGGCCAGCACCAGGATCGCGTTGCTGGCACCGTAGTAGTCGTTGAACCATTCGTGGACATCTTCGAGGGTGGCGTTATCCAGATCTTCCATCGAGCCGATGACGGAATGGCGATAGGGGTGATCGGGCGGGTAGATGCCTGCACGGATGCGATCGTACACGTCGGCATACGGACGATTCTCGCCGCTGCGCTTTTCGTTCTGCACCACCAACCGTTGCTCATCCAGTGCTTCCTGCGTAACCGCACCGAGCAGGTAGCTCATGCGATCGCTCTCCATCCACAATGCCATGTCCAGAGCGCCGGTGGGAACCGTTGCAAAGTAATTGGTCCGATCTTCCGACGTGGTACCGTTCATGCCGGTCGCGCCCGCCTTCGTGAATGGCGCGAAGTATTCACCGTCACGATTCTCGGTACCCTGGAACATCAGGTGTTCAAAAAGATGCGCAAAGCCGGTTTTGCCGTCCGGCTCATCTTTTGAGCCCACTCCGTACCACATGCCGACGAAGACAGTGGGTGAAGCGCGGTCCGTATGCACAATGGTCGTCAGGCCGTTCGGAAGCTCAAAGATTTCGTAGGGGATATCGACCTGACTGGCAATGTTCTCCTCATCGGCGAATGCCGGCTTAATGGCCATAACGAGCAGAATAAGGATTGTAGATAACTTGACAGACACGTGGCGTTCCTCGGATTGACGACGATTTGGTGCAGCGTAGTGATTATTTCACGAAATGTGCCTGGTATCAGAACGCGTCATCGCAAAGAGGTTCAAAACGGGTGGCGGCCTTTACTGCAGTTCACAGATGCCGCGAACGTGCCTTATAGTTAGGCACATTCCAATAACAAGAGTGACTGACAGTGGCCACCATTACCGCTGAAAGCTGGTCCGGCCGGCTCGCCTTTATTCTGGCATCGATCGGCGCGGCCGTCGGCCTTGGCAATATCTGGAAGTTTCCTTACACGCTAGGCTCCAGTGGCGGCAGTGCATTCGTACTCGTGTACGTGATCGCGATCCTGCTGGTTGCGACGCCCATCATGCTGGCAGAGATGATCATCGGACGCCGCGCACGGCAAAGCGCGCCCACCGCAATGCAGACTCTGGGCCGGGAGAGTGGCACCAGCGGCAAGTGGTCTCTCGTCGGCTGGATGGGTTTGTTTGCCCTTTTCCTGGTACTTAGTTTCTACAGCGTTATCGCGGGGTGGACAGCCGCTTATCTGGTGAAAGCAGCCTCGGGTGCGCTGTCTGGTCAGTCGCCACAGGAGGTCGGCGCCGAATTCGGCGAGTTCCTCCATGACCCGCGGCAGATGATTTTCTGGCATTTTTTGTTTACCGCGGCGACGGTGTTCATCGTGTCACGTGGTGTACGCGTCGGCCTGGAAAAAGTGGTTCGAATTTTGATGCCGGCATTGTTCCTGACGCTCATTGCGCTCGTTATTAACTCTGCATTCGTGGGTGATTTCGCAACGGCCATCGACTTTCTTTTCACAGCAGACATGAGCAAAATTACGCCGGAAGTCCTGCTTGCGGCGGTCGGTCAGGCATTCTTTTCCGTCAATGTTGGCGTCGGCGCCGTACTCACTTATTCCGCGTATCTGCCAAAAGACGTCAATCTTTTTCGTTCCGCCATTGTCATCTCCATTGGCGACACACTGGTGGCTATTCTCGCGGGCCTTGCAATATTTCCGATCGTTTTTGCCAATAATCTGGATCCTGCGGAAGGTCCCGGGCTTATTTTCGTCACTTTGTCGACAGCCTTCGCGCAAATGCCGGCGGGCTCAATCATCGGCAGCGCATTTTTTGCGATGATTATTTTCGCGGCACTGACGTCGTCTATTTCCATGCTGGAAACGATGACGGCACGGTGCAGTGAGGTACGTGGCATGTCGCGAAGCCGCGCCGCTATTCTGATCGGCAGCGGCACTTTTCTCGCCGGTCTCGTTACCGTATTTTCATTCTCGACCTGGGAGAACACGTTTCCGCTCGGCAACTTCGAGGTGTTTGCCGGCAAAACACCGTTCGACCTCATTGATTATCTCGTGTCCAACATACTGATGCCGCTGGGCGGCATGCTGTATGCGCTGTTTGCCGGCTGGTGGCTGTCGCGCGACACGACCTTGTCTGAAATTGGCCTGAGCGACGGGGCGATGTTCAAACTATGGCTTTTGCTGGTGCGCATCATCGCGCCGTTAGCCGTCGCCTGCGTTTTTATCTTCAACCTGACGTAACCGTCATTCGCGGCCTGCGCCGCACCCACGCCGGCTATCGGCTGTAGGAGCCCGCCCCGCGGGCGAAAACCCGACCACCCAATCGCGGCCAGGGGCCGCTCCTACAGCACATTTCGTGGCCGGTGCCACAACTTTTGCTATAGATTGTAGGAGCCCGCCCCGCGGGCGAAAACCGCAATATTCAATCGCGCCCTGCCGCCGCGCCAACAGCAATATTCTGTCCGGCGGGCGTTCGCCGGCGACCGCGCAGGGCTGCCAGAAAGCAGCAAAGCGTTCCAATCGGAAACAACCACGGCCATGCCAGAAGCGGACCGTCGAAGTCCGCGCCGGGCAGAAAATTCAGCACCTCAGGTTCGTTGATAATCAAGACAACAATAATGCTGAAGCTGACGCTGCGACCGATTGCGGCCACGTGGTAGCGGGTCACTGCAAGACTCAGCAGAAACAATCCGAGCATCGGCCCCCAGGTATACGTCGTCATGGAAAACGCCAGGGTGACGAGGTCCAGCTTGCTGGCGGAAAACTGCCACGCCATAACGGCCAGCACCGCGCCCCAGAAGATGACGAACACCCTCGAGATGCGCAGCAATCGGGTTTCATCGGCGTGCGGTGCCAAAAAAGGTTTGTAAAACATCGTGACCGAGATTTGAGACAGCGCGGCGAGAATGGAGTCCAGACTGGAAATGGCGGCGCTTAGAATTCCGGCGATCAACAATCCTTTTAGTCCCTCAGGAATTACTGAAATGATGAACAGCGGAAAAATGCGGTCACTGCGCTCAGCGACCAGGACCGCCTGATCCCCGACCAGAGGGAAGTACTCGTAGTAGGCAAACAGTCCAACGCCAACCGTGAGCATCAGGACCGGCACCAGCTCGCCGACGGTGCTCCACAATACGGCCTTTTGCGCCTCCCGTTTGTCGCGACAGCAAAGTAGCCTTTGCACGAACAGGTGATCGGTGCCGTAGATGGCAACATTCTGGAAGGGCATGGCGATGAGAGCAGCCCAAAACGTAAATGCGAGGCGGGGGTCGGTGGAGAAATCCCACATTTGAAATTTGCCTGCAGCCTTGCCGCTTGCGACCAGTGTGTCCCAGTTGCCCGGCAGGGCATCGCTAACCACAATCAAGGCCGCCACGCCGCCGAGCAGCAAAATGAAAAACTGAACGAAATCTGTCCAGATCACGGCGGCGATGCCACCCATCCAGGTCCACAGCACGGCGAACGCTGCAATCAGCATGATGCTTTCGAAAAGACTCCAGCCGGTGATGAGTTGCAGAACCAGTGCCGTGGCGTAGACGCGCACGCCCTGACCCAGAATTCCGCCGATAAAAAACATCCCGGCGGTCACCCGGCCGACCACCGGACCGAGCCGATCGGCCATGTAGTCGTAAGGACTGTAGAACTCTTTCTCGTAGTAAACCGGCACCAGGAATCGGGCGACAAGGATGCGGGCAATGACGCCGCCAATGGCAAGTTGCAAGTAAACGAAATTGCCGTCGGCGGCATACACCAGTGCAGGAACGCCGATAAAAGTAACCGCGCTGATGGTCGTAGCAATAGTGGATGCGGCGACGGCATACCATGGCATGCTTCGGCCCGCGAGAAAGAAGTCGCGGGTGCTTTTCTGCCTGCCTTTGAGCCGGTGACCGATCAGCGTAGTCCCGAGGATGTAAACCGCCACCACGGCCCAGTCCCATATTCCGAACACAGTGATTGACCTAGATAAGTGACGGCAGTACGAGACTCGCCATGCTGAGCAACAGGAAGAAGCCGCACATATCCGTTACGGTCGTCAGCAGCGGACCCGATGCGACCGCCGGATCCAGATTGAACGCTTTAAGCACCAGCGGAACTGTACCGCCGATAGAAACGGCGATAACGGTGTTCAAGGCAAGCGCCGCACCGACGACGAGTCCCAGGGTTGGATTTCCCTTCCACGCCCATGCGGCTAGGCCGAGCAGGATGCCAAGCGCCACGCCATTGATGAGGCCCACAATCGCTTCTTTGCGCCAGACGCGAAACACATCCTTCGGCACGGCAGCGCCGAGGGTGAGTTCACGCATGCTGACCGCTACCGCCTGATTGCCCGAGCAGCCGCTCATATCGGAAACAATCGGCAGGAACACGGCGAGTGCGATGACTGCTGTCAGCGTGTCCTCATACGCGGCAATGACACTGGCAGCCATGATATTGAGCAGAATATTGATGCTGAGCCAGGCGAGCCGCCGACGCGAACGCAGGATGACCGGCATGCTGCGAAGTTCATCGCCGCCGATGATACCGGCAGCTTTCAGGTGATCCGCTTCCGCCCGCTCCGCCACCGCTTCAAGAAACGCGCGGCGGCGGACGATTCCGAGTAACAGACCCCGCGAGTCGACAACCGGCACCGCCGCGATGTCATACTCGTCGAAAAATTCCTCCAGATCGTCGAGGCTTGCGTCCGGTGAAACGGTGAGTGCGGCTTTGGCGATCTGCCCAATGCTTAAATCCGGATTGGCGAACACCAGATCGCGCAGCCGGATAACACCCTTCAGTTTTTTCTTCTTGACGACCACGTAGATGTAATGAACCGTGAGCAACTGGTAGTCCACGGCGTCACCAGTGACGTGATCAATGACATCGCGCACCGACATGGTCATCGGGTAGGACGCGAATTCCGTCATCATAAGCCCGCCCGCCTGGTCTGACGGGTAGGACAGCATTTCACGAATCTCGGATACGTCTTCTTCGTCCAGCTCTGCAAAGATTGCTTCTGCGTCTTCCGTGTCGAGTTCGGCCAGCACGTCAGCCCGATGGTCGCTCGACAGCTCTTCGACAATCGGCGCTGCCTGCTCTGCTGACATATCCTCGATCAGGCCGGCAAGATGCGTGTCCGGCAGGTCTTCGGCCAGGGCGGCGGCACGCTGCGGTTTGAGCATCGAGAGCAGGGTTCGTTGATCAGCAGGATTAAGCGTAAAAACGGCATGCAACAGATCAGCGGGCTCCAGTCCGTCGAGGATGGCCTCGACCTGCTCAACCGAGCTGCCGCTCTCAATAAGCTGGTGAATCTCGTTCCAGGGTTTTCTCCGCTGGTTTTCCATATCTTCCCTCCGCCACTTTGTGGGAGAATCGCCGCTGTCCAAGCCGCTGACTCGTGCGGTATTTGCCGCTAATTAATGCGCGCCGTCAACAATCGCGCTGCCGAATAACATGAAACATGCTCTGGCGCCCGTCGCCGCACTCCTCTTAAGCGTATCCATTCTTCTGACCGGTCAGGGCTTGCAGGGCACATTGCTGCCCGTTCGCGCTTCGCTGGAAGGTTTTTCCACGATTGCTATCGGCCTGATGGGAGCAGCCTACTTTTTCGGTTTTACCGTTGGCTGCCTGCGCGGTGGTGAGCTGATCCGGCGGGTGGGCTATGTGCGAGTATTTCTGGCAATGAGCGCGCTGGCATCCGCCGTGCCGCTGCTGCACGGTCTTGCCATACAGCCGATAGTGTGGGGCTTGCTGCGCATGTCGACCGGTTTCTGTTTTTCGGTACTTTACATTGTGATTGAGAGCTGGCTGAACGAGCAATCCACGAACGACAATCGCGGCGTCGTTTTTTCAATTTACTCAATGATCACGCTCACTGTGTTTGCCGTCGGGCAGACGATGACCTCGCTCTACGATCCGACCGGACTGCAGCTTTTCATCATAGCCTCGGTGCTGGTGTCCATCGGTGCCATTCCGGTGGCCCTGTCCACGACGCCCTCGCCGCGCCGGCCGCGGCGTGTTTCCGTCAACGTGC
The DNA here is from genome assembly GCA_037968735.1 of Woeseiaceae bacterium. Lineage (GTDB taxonomy): Bacteria > Pseudomonadota > Gammaproteobacteria > Steroidobacterales > Woeseiaceae > SZUA-117. The sequence goes on from JBBKWC010000005.1 coordinate 151,923, forward strand.
GGCGACTGTTTCGCATTTCGCCGCTCGGCACGCTCGGCTGTCTCGCAGCAGGACTCGCCAATGGCTCATTCTGGTCGCTGGGGCCGGTGTTTACATTGCCCATCAGCAACAGCATTTCAATAGCAGCAGGCTTTATGACCTCGGCAGTGATTGGCGGCGCCCTCTCTCAATGGCCGCTTGGCAGCCTCTCCGACCGGGCCGGCCGGCGTGGCGTGCTGATCGCCGTTACGGTCGGGGCATGCCTGACCGGCGTCGCGCTGTACCTGTTCTCACCAGTACTGACGATCATTGGCATTTTTCTGCTCGGCGCTCTCTGGGGTGCGCTGGCGTTCACGCTTTATACCATCGCCGTTGCCTACGCAAACGATCACGCGGAACCCACCGAGTACGTGATGGTTTCCAGCGGCTTGCTGCTGATGTACGGCGTGGGTGCAACGATTGGACCGTTTGTTGCCGCCACGCTTATCACTTCATTCGGCCAGCGTGGCCTGTTTCTTTTTACCGCGCTGATCCATCTGCTTCTCATCGGCTACGCCGCAATCCGGATCGTGCGTCGCGAACCCGTCGACCAGGAGCGCCACAGTGCGTTCAGCGATGCGCTGACGTCGGCGCAAACGGCGTCACTGGTGTATGAGGAGGAGATCGCGCAGAAATAGCGCAAGATCGCGTCAGCCTTGCGGGTCCAGCCTGGCATGGATGAACGCTCTTGCGATACGCCAGTCACGTTTAACAGTGCGGGACGACAATGACATCGCGCTCGCAACATCCTCCACAGACAAGCCTGCAAAAAAACGCAGCTCGACCAGCTCAGCGAGCCGGTCATTGCGCTTTTCAAGCGCCTGTAAGGCCGCATCAAGCGCAAGCAGGGATTCTGCATTGTCGTCCAGCGGAATTTGCTCCGCATCCAGATCAATCTGCTGCGCCGCGCCGCCGCGTCTTGCCGCCTGGCGTGCTCGCGCGTGATCGATGGCAATCTGGCGCATTGCACGAGCGGCCACACGATAAAAATGGGTGCGGTCGTTCCAAAGGGTGGAATCGCTGGCCAGAAGCTTCAGATAGGCCTCGTGCACCAACGCCGTTGCGCCAAGCGTTCTCGGCGCGGAACCTGCGAGCTGCGCACGTGCACGCGCGCGTAACTCATCGTAAACCACCGTAAACAGTTGCGCGATGGCGTGCTCGTCGCCCTCGGCCACAGACGCCAGCAGGCGTGTAATTTCTCCACTCATAGCAAATCATCCACGCTGACCCTACGCTGCAAAGGATGATCCGCAGGCAGACCCACCCGCAGTCGTTTCGTTGCCGAAGCTTTGAGGGCGTCGGCGTTTTGCCCGAGTTGTTCACGGGCCTCGGCAAGATGCAGATCGAGTTCTGCAGTCTGCCAGGCATCCTCCCCCAGCCGATCAGCAACCACCGGCCGGGCTGCCGCGAAAAGCGCTTCGGCTTCCTCTGCAACGCCTGCAGCCAGCAATGATTGCCCCAATTCTGTTTCCGCTGCGGCAAGTTCTGCGTGGCCCCGGGGAAACAGCTTCGCATAATTGGCGACCGCCGCGCGGTGCAGAACAATAGCGCCGCTCAGGTTACCGTTGGCTCGCTCAATCTGGCCAAGCACCAGCCGTGTGGCGGAAATCGACGGATGTGCCGGTGGCAGCTTGGATAACTGGAGTGCGAGCGCGCGTTTAGCCAGTTCAGCCGCGATCGGCAGATCGTCGTGCAGGTACGCGATCAGCGCCTGGTCGCGAAACAGTTCGGCATTGTCCGGGTGATCATCACCGAGTGCTTTTCTGCGAGTTGCGAGCGCCCTCGCTATCAAAGGCTCAGCTTCGTCGATTCGGCCAAGTTCAAGAAATGTGCGCGCCTGATTGTGCAGAACCGAGGCGACGATCGGGTGCTCCGCGCCGAGCGCCACAACGATCAATGGCTCTACTTCCCGGTACTCTGCAAGTGCGTCCTCCAGCTTGCCGGCAGTGCGAAGGACAGTCGCCAGATTGGTGCGGGTAACCAGTGCATTCGGGTGCTCTGCTTTATCCTGCTGGACCCAGTAGTCGTACACTGCGGCGAGGTTGTCATGCGCTGCAGCGATTTCACCCAAGCGCATTTGCATGAAGCCAAGATTATTGAGCGCCGCAATCGTGTCGTGATGAAGCGCGCCATTGACGCGCCGATTGATTTCCAGAGATTCCGAAAAGAATCCTGCTGCACGGGCGTAGTCTCCTTCCGCGTACTCCAGCGCGCCAAGGTTATTGATGGAGATCGCCAACTGCGGATGATTGGCAGACAGTATCCGGCGGCGAATCGTCAGCGCCCTTTCGTAATGCACACGAGCTGTAGCGTAATCGCCCGTCGTGCGTGACAGCACGCCCAGATTGTTATAAGACTCAGCGACCGCCGCGTTGTCCTCACCTGATACCGCGATACGCAGTTCCAGCGCTTCTGTGGTCAGTCGCAAGGATTCTGCAACGTCGCCTTGTCGTGACCGAACGATGGCGAGCAGATCCAGTGATTCAGCCGCGGGCAGTTTCAGGTCACGCCTGGAAAAAATGGCTAACGCTTTTTGCAGTGACGCAACGGCGCTGTCGTCCTCGCTTCTGCCCACCATGATGCGGCCGTTGATAAGCAATGCGTTGGCATATTCCACAGATTTTTCATCTGAAAGCAATTGCAGCGACTGCCTGGAAAGTTCGGCCGCACGATCGTCCTGATCCAACTTGTCGTACATGTCTGCGAGGAATGTCAGAATCTCGCCGCGTACAACAGGCTCAGACTCAAGCTCGGATTGGATGCGCACCGCGCCCTCGTCGACTAGCTGTCGTGCCGTCAATTCGTCACCAAGCGCCTCGGCAGGATCCACTCCGCCAAACAGGCTCAGAACGAACTCTTTTACCGCTTCAGCCTTGCGCGCCTGTGCTGCAGCGACCCCCGCCTGCCAGATGGTGGTGCCAATACCGACGGCAACGGCGAGTGATATTGCCAGCATTGCTGCAACACCAATACGGTGTCGACGGACGAATTTGTCGCTGCGATAAAAGAAGTGCGATGAGCGCGCGAGCACCGGTTCGTTGCCGAGATAGCGGCGGATATCTTCAGAAAGCTCGGCGACACTGGCGTAGCGTTCGCCGGCGTCTGCCGCCGTGGCTTTTCGCACAATCGCGTCGAGGTCGCCTCTGAGTTGTTTCTGCCGGGCGGCAGACAAGTGCTTTGCCATGCTGGGTAAACCGATGTGTTCACGCAAAGAAGCAAGTATCTCTGCCGGCGTGTCTGCAACAGGCTGGCGCGGGCCTTGGTCCGTTAGAAGCTCATACATCACCGCACCGAGGGAAAAAATGTCGCTTGACGTGGAGGTAGCGTCGCTGCTGAGCTGTTCCGGCGCCGCGTACTCCGGCGTAAAATTAAGGAAATTGTTGTCCGTGGTGACATCGTCCTCTGCGGCAACGAGAAGTCTTGCCACACCAAAGTCCAGCAGCCGAACATTGCCCTCTCCGGTAACGAGGATATTTCCAGGCTTCAAATCACGATGTACGACCAGGTTACTGTGTGCGTACTGCAGGGCATCGCAAACCTGCAGAAGCAATTTCAGGCGTGTCTCTATGTTTGCCTGCCTTGCCTGCACCCACTGGTTGATCGGCTCTCCTGCGACGAGTTCCATAACCAGGAACAGCAGGCCGTCGATCGTTGCGCCGGCATCGATCACCCTTGCGATGTTTGGATGCTGCAGCCGGCCGAGTATTTTGCGCTCTCGGACGAAGTCAGATTCCATCGCCCTGGCAAAAAGTCCGTCGCGAATGATTTTGAGGGCCACCTGCTGCTCGTAGGCACCATCGGCACGCTCGGCGAGAAACACGATGCCCATGCCGCCATGCCCGAGTTCGGAGAGAATGCGCCATGATCCGATTCGCTCACCGGCCGAAAGCGCGGTGCCCTGGCGTTCTGCGTCCACAGTGTCCATCGGCAGTGGCTTGTCCAGCACGCCAATTTCTCCCGCTTCTGCCGCGAGCAGGGATTTCATCTCATTGAAAAGCGGCGCATTCCCCGCGCAGGCCGTATGCAGAAACGCCTTGCGTTGTTCCGCGGGCAGTTCAAGCGCCGCATGGAACAGTTGTTCCACCTGCGCCCAGTCCAGACTACTGCCCTGTCCAGCCACTACGGTTCTTCCGAACAACCAGCAGGTCGATATTGTCGGCCTCGGCAGCGGATGCAGCAAGGGATTTACGACGCTGCGCTGCAGGTGGTGGCAATTCGTTGTCCCTTTGGCAACGCTTTCTACGTTTGGCTGAATAGAAGCGGGAAATACGGCAGGAAGATGAAAATCATGAAGAATTCAATGTCGCTGGGAATTACGGTCATCGCCCTGATCGTCTTACCGCACACCGTGCAAGCCGACTGGCTTGACCTGGTCGCGGAGAAGATTGAGGTGACTAACTTACGCACCGGCGTCACCGGAACGAGCGTAGCGGCCGAGCCGGGCGACACCCTGAATGTGGTGTGCCACGAATGGATTGGCCTTTTTGGCGACCATGAAGTCTGGCAGGCCGGCACCATAGAATCCTGGGAAAACAGGGTAAACCTCGACGGCAAAGACATTGCCATATTCCGTCCGACCCTGGCGAAAGGCACCATTATCGGCAGCCAGACCTCAAGCAGTGGAGTTCTTGGTCTCGGCGGCACGAAAACCAAGAAGGGCGCCGGGGACATCCGCAATGTTTATCCGACTGTTACCTGGGTAGCGGCAGGAATCGCAGATCACGAGATCAGCTGCATATTGAATCAGCCGAAAACAATCTCTGACCACAAGTCAGACAACAATGTCGCACGCGCCTTCGTATTCGTCCGGCCGGCTGTCGAAGTCGCCAGCGGCACGCCCGAGTTCTATGCCGGGCCAACGCAAGTCAGCGCGGCGCCAGGGTCGTCGGGGACCGGCGCATCCAATCCTGGCATGGCAACGGTGCAGAATCCCCGCAACGCCGCTTCAGGAATGCGGGCAGTGAACCCGCAAGCGGAATCCGCGCCGCAAGCGGCCGAATCATGCGGCATAGAATTGAGCTACTACGTCCCAAAAGCACCTGTCGTTACAGCCTCTGACGCGCTCGAGACCGGTGTGCCGGTGCAGATTCGGTGTGTGTTCGACAAAATGGCAAAGACGCTTGAATGGCCGCATTGTGACAACGCTGCGAGAAATATCATCGAAGGAATCATGACCAGCCAGGATTCCGGCAGCCGTTATTCCGGGATCGTCGTCATTGACGATGCCAATACCGGCGTAACGAGTTCTCCCGTCGATGGCACTGCCTTCGAGCATGTCCGTAACTGGACGTTTAGCGCTCCCGGAACGCACAGTATTTCGTGCGAAGTGGACAATGGACTTCGCCTGGCAGAGCCGGATGCGCCGGCCAGGCTCATGGCAACTGTGTCGCTGGAAGTTGCTGTCTCGTCAGGCAAAGTGTCGACAGGACTGTTTGATATAGCAACCGCGCGGCGAGTCGCGACCAGGCCCGCCGAACCGCAAACGACGCTCGTCGATTCAGCAGCACCCGGCGGGGTTACACAGCAGAGAAACATTCTGGTTAATCCGGCAACCAATCCTCAGGGGGAGGTGCCTTCGTCGAAACAAAGCACAGTCAGCGACCTGATAAACCCCGGATTAAATCCGCAACCGGAAGTACCTTCGTCAAAACAGGTCGGTGGTGACGAGTTAGTCAACCCTTCGTTGAATCCACAACCGGAAGTCCCTTCACGGAAACGCCAGACCGAAAGCTCCCCGCTGGCGCCGGCGGAAGAAAACCTGCCTCCGCCGCCCACGCCGATGAACGAAACAGGGACAGAGTCGATACTCAACAGAAATCAGGCAGCACAACAATGAAAACGAATGACACGATCAGCCGGAGGCAGAACATCATGAACGGACAGAACGCAGCAGGCGCAGTGCTCATCACGATGTTGCTGGGCGCCTGCGACGGTGGCAGTCGGGCGGGAACGCCTGCCGAGGCCATTCACAGCTGTGAAATATTACCGGCCGACGAAGTGTCGCGTATTTTTGATGTCGCGGTGACTGACGCCACGCCTGCACTGGAATCCGTGAATGGATCCACCGCTAATTCGCAGTGCTCCTATCGTTTCGAGAACGGCACCGCCGGCCTGACAGTCCAGATTCGTCGCTCGCCGTCTATGGGCACAAAATCGCGATCGACTGACGCCGCCCTTGCGCGGCAGCAAAAGGATTCTCTGGGCATCGGCGAGGACGTCGCCAGGGCAATCGAAGCCGGGATCGATATTAAAGGGTTGGGCAGTGCCGCTTACGAATTTGAGGAGACGGGGAGTTACCGACAACTGGTCGTCTATTGGGACGATCACTATCAGCTGACAATACTGCATTTCGGGGATACGGACGGGCCGGCCCAGGCGACCAAACGTCGCGAACTCGCGCAGCACGTTATAGCCAATCTGTAATCAGGCGTTCCCCCGGGTGGCGACGCCGGCGGAAATTTCAGGAGGGTTTGGTATCTGAGTCAGTTTCTTTTTCTTCATCCACATTCTGCCTTGGCCGTGAGCCGACGACTTCAAAGAACACGCCGGCCAGGGCATTCATTCGCGTCACCCGAAATATCACTTCAGAAATTGAAATATCGCGGACATTACGCACTTCGCGAAGTCGCGGTACCAGCCACAATACGACCGCGGCTCGAACGATCGTGGAGACGATGAAAACGCCATAGAGCGGACTGATCCACGCGTAATTGCTCCCCATCAATGTGACATTTGTCGGCATGATGCTGCCGAGGTAACCACCAAGAATGGCGCCCGAGAATATGCCTACGTTGGCCAATACGTTGTGGACCGCAAGATAGGTGGCACGCCGCTGCGGGGCGATAAGATCGTAGATAAAATTGCTGGCCGCCAGGGTGAAGCCTGCCCAGGAAAATCCGCTGAGCGCCTGGATTGCGACGAGGTAAACCATGTCAGTGGAGAAGGTCCACAACAGCGGCATCACGGGAATGAAAAGCCCGGTCACCGTCAGGATGCGACGGTTGCCGAAGATGTCGCTGATTCTTCCCCATTGCGACAAGGTCAGGAACTGCGCGAAGATCGCCGCACCGGTATTCAGCGTAAAGTTGAGATAGCTGAACTGCAGGTCGCGCAGCATGTAGACCGTGAAGAATGGCGATGCAATTGCCACGCTGAACTGCATTAGCGCAAAAAACAGCGAAAACCTCACCGCATTCGATTGTCGAAGCCGCGCCCACCAGTCACGTCCTATCGGGATTTCGATAGCGGCAACATGGCCGGCTTTGTCTTTCATCCGTGAGAGATGATAGACAGAGATCAGCCGGGCCACGCCCGCGGTGCAAAACAGCAGGATGAAGCCATACAGCGTCCGGCCGTGCAGTGCCGAATAGTGCAGCAGCAAGCCACCGAGCATCAGTGAGACGAAAGTGGTAATTGTGACAATGCGTGTTCGCAGGCCGAAGAATCGGCCGCGCCTGCGCTCTGGGACAAGATCACCCATCAGGCTCGTCCACTGGGGTGCCACCAGGTGCGCTCCACCGTGGTAAAGAACGACAGAGGCAATCAGCAAGGGCACCGCGTGTTCTGCAAAAATTAGCGGCAGCGCCAGTATCGGCACCCAGGCGGACGCCTGCAGGGAAGCGCCAACCACAACGATCCGCTGGCGATGACCGGTGATTTTGCCTATCCATGCCGACAGAAGCTGTGCCAGCGAAGCCAGGAGCGGCGGAAGCGATGCAAGCAGGCCGATCTGCGGCGTCGTTGCTTTGAGAAAAAGTGCGAACGCCGAGATATAGGTCTCTCCGAATCCCGTCATAGCCGCAAACGCTGTGGCATCCTTCAGAGAATGTTTCAGCGAGCGATCAACCTCGGGATCACGGGAAAAGGACTGCATTACGTTCGGGCTGTTGTCGGGAGGAGTGGGATCGTGGGTGATCGCGGGGGGAAAATATATCGACTACACCACATTACGTAAGCATACCGCGCAACGCGGCAGAAAAAAGTCAGTCGTCCCCGCTGCCTTTTCTTTTTGCATAGATGTTCATCATGGGGGTAACGGAAATACCGTGCAGGAAAATAGACATTGTCACGACGACCAGCACTACCGACACAAGCTGGGTCGCCAGAGGCTCGGCTAGCCCGTGCTGGATGGCATACATCAGATAATAAAATGACCCGATGCCCCTGACACCAAACCAGCCAACCATGCTTTTGGTAATGAGTTTTCCACTACTACCAAGCAGGCCCGCGAAAACGCTGACGGGACGCACCACAAATATCAGCAGTAGCGCCGTCATCACATAGGTCAGTTGCCAGGAGTCGGCAAAAAGCATCCCGCCGACCATCAGGAGCAACGCCACTTCGCCGAGTCTTTCCAGCTGTTCCACCAACAGCAGTGAAGACTTCGACATATGGCCCGGCCGGCCGCTGCTATCCGCCGTTTCGCCGGAAGGATTGCCGACCGGGAGAGCGGGTGTGCTGAGGCGAACTTCAACACGGTGCAGCATGAAGGCTGCCGCAAAAACGGCGAGGAATCCGTAGCCCAGCAGCAGCAGGCTCAGACCGTAGGAGGTCGCTATCAGCCCCAGTCCCAGAAAATCATCGACCAACTCACTTTCCATACCGCGCTCAGCCAGTTTGTAGATGACCCATGCCGTGGCCGCACCCAGCGCGCCGCCGACGCCCAGGCCACAGGTCGTCGCCCAGATGACGTCCACCAGAAGCCAGCGGCTGTAGTTATCACCGAGTTCATGCAGGCCCAGCAAACCAAGTCCCAGCATCACCATCGGAAACGCGGTGCCATCGTTCAGACCCGCCTCTCCGGTGAGAGTAAACCGCAGCCGATCGTCGTCGCCAGGACCCTTTAGCTGCACGTCGGTGGCCAGAACCGGGTCAGTGGGGGCAAGGATAGCGCCCAGTAACACCGCCGCGCCCAGCGGCAGATCGAGCAGCGCCACACCAATAACCGCCGTCAGTGCAACGGTAAAGACCATGGAGAAAGTGGCAAGGCGGAACGGCAACCACCAGATACGGTGGCCCACGGGAGCGGCCAGTTTGAGACCTGCACCAAACAGGGAGATCAGTACGGCCACTTCGGTAACCACCTCCAGAAAAGCGGAGTGTTCCAGCGGATTAAAATGGAACTGGTCGGCAAAGGTGGGCCCGAGCAGCATGCCGATCGAAAGGTAGACGATGGCGGTGGAAAGTGGCAATCGCTTGATTGGCGCAGATGTGAGCGCCATAAACAGCAGTACTGCACCAATAAACAGGAACCATGTGGCGTTCGTCACTTCAGTCCTGGAGCGGCCGGTCGGCGGGCGCGCACATGGTTCCTGGTTTTACTTCATTGGCAATGGCCTGAAATCAGGCGGATTATTCGATTGCGTCTTCGACTTCATCAACAGCGTTATCGATTTCCTCGCCCATGTTCTCGGCGGGGCCGTCGTCACAACCTGTCAAACCCAAAGTTGCTGTCGCCAGCAGGGCGGAAAAGAATACTGCCGTCATTTTCTTGAGAATATCGTTCATTTTTTTAGTTGCTCCATTAAGTATGTTAGTCAGCTTGACGGGCCGGATTAGTGGCTCAAAGCCGTGGTTTTCGACCCAGCACAAAGGAAATCAAAGCAAGAACCAGGCCAACAACGAATAAAATCCAGGCCATTTGTGTAGAAAGTCCCGCGATACCGGTGAGCCCGAGCACCCCGGCGATCAAGGCGACGATCAGAAAGACCAATGCCAGCTGCAACATGTGTTGCTCCTTTCTTATTATGTAAATGTGTGGAAGCAGTGCGCCTCAGCCACCGGACAAACATGCAACACAGTACCCTGATTTGCAAGGTGCGACGGCGTCGGCATGCGGGTGCCGTTGCAGTGGCTCATGCCAGGCGACGACGCTCTGCTGCAATCGGCGCTCTTGAATGCTTTCAGCGAGCACCCGCTGCATCGGTCAGGGTAGACTGCATGCTTCAAGCGGCCACACCCAGGTAAAATTTGCCGCCAAACCTACAGGATTCACTGTCATGACCCAATTGAAACCGATCCGCTTGCTGGCACTTATCTGTTTATTTTCGGCCACATCGGGCGCAGAGGAAATTGGCAGCGTCGACACCAAGTTCAATCTGCTAAGCCCCGACGATTCGATCAAAATCGAATCTTTCGAGGACCCGGACATCGCTGGTGTTGTCTGCTATCTGAGCCGTGCTCAGAAGGGGGGCTACCGGGGTGCGCTCGGTATTGCGGAGGATACTTCGGATGCCTCGGTCGAATGCCGGCAGGTAGGGCCGATCGTCATCTCCGAGCCGCTGAAAAAGGGCGACTCCGTGTTTCGGGAACGACGCTCTCTGATATTCAAGTCATTGAAGGTCATGCGCTTCTGCGACGAAACCCACAATTCGATTGTGTACCTCGTTTTCAGCGAGCGTGTCATCGAAGGCTCACCGAAAAACTCGATAAGCTCCGTACCGATCAGGCCGTGGTCAGCCGAAGATCCCGCCAATGCGGTGTGCCGGTACCGCTAGCAGGCGCCTAACGCGGACTCCCCGGCTTTTCCAAGGTGACGATCTGTACCGCGAGCTGGGCACCGCCGTCGATGAGATTCACGCTGCTTATGCGTGTGCCTTTTTCGAAACCGACGCGGCTCATCTGCGGCGAAGCCTGACTGGCCGAGGCCTCGGACCAGCCAGCCGCGGTAAAGCCCTGCCGCGCGGTCGCCAGAACCGTGTCGATGTCCTCAGGCGTCATCGCCTGCACCATGTAACCGCCTTGCGGGACCGGGGATACGGACATGATGCTCCAGTTAGGCGCTATCGGGACATCGTCCGGAAATCCTTCAGGCAACGCCAGATTCTGTCCAACCTGCCCACCGCCCTGCGTATTGACGGTAACCGAATCGACATCCCCGGCCTCGTTGACCGTGACGTCCGCATCGATACCGTGCTTCTGCGCCTGGGCCTCCAGTTCCCGTGCGTAGGAATCAGCGTCGCCGTTACCGCCGCAAGCGCCGAGCAAGGTCGTCAAGCAAATCATCAGCAGTGTCTGGCTATTTTTCGTCATTTGAAGTCACCCTGGTTTCGTCAATGCATTATGCAGCTCCGAACCATTCAAGTCCGTCAGTTCGACGTTATTCGGTCACCGTGATCCGGTCTCGTGCCAATACCTGGTGTTGCAGACCTGTGACGTAGCGAACCTCGTACTCCCCTGCCCTGGGTATCGCTTTTGAACCGCGAACGTTTCCGCTCGACTCGCCTTCCGCGACCTGGAAACCGTACGCCGGCGTCCATCCCCACATCTTGATGTCCGGCGTATCCATTGGAGTCACCACAACGCGATCGCCCCTGAACGCATCACCGCTCCAGCTCACCTGAAAATCCTCGCCGGCACGCACCGTTTCGGGCGCGTCAACGGTGGCAGCCGCCCGCGTTATGCTGATCGGCGTTCTGGCGAGCACCCGAGTGCCGGGCTGCAGGAAGTACACCAGCTCGTATTCGCCCTCAATCGCCGGCACCCGAATAGGAATGCGTTCCTGCATCACGCCTCCGCGTGCAAACACGTTTGTGCGACTGTCAGGGTTGGGTTTTTCAGCGCCCGGCGTAACCACGGAAATAAAGTCGTCTTTCTTTTCGTCTGCAGGGCCTGTCCATTGCACGTCGATCGTTGCACCGCCAACGGCGCTTGCAGGTCCGGCAATCGATGCCGCCACGTCGACGACCCTGATCGGTGCGACTGTCTGAACGACCTGCTGCATGCCGGGGTACAAGGTGTAACCGTTGGCCAGGATGTAGCGAACTTCGTAGTCACCGGGCACCGCGGGCGTCGTCAGCCTCGCGACTTCGCCAGTCTTCACCCTCGCCGTCACACCATTCCGGAATACGTCTTCACTGCCCGCTTCGATCAAGGTGACGAAATCGCCGTCGGTCGCCGAACCGGACCAGGCAATATCGATGCCCACCGACACGGGCGCTTCGTCCGGCACTTCAAGGGTGTAAACGCTGTCAGTGACGGTAAGCGGGACCCGCGCCAGAATCAGCCGCGGATTATCGAGTACGTAACGGACTTCATAGTCGCCGGCGATGGATGGCGCGCCAAGCGAGGACACAGCGAGATCGTCCTGGTCGAAATCACCATCGCCGTCGGAGTCGATGGTGCTTATGTCGGCGGCGCTTTTGGCGTAAGCATTGCGCGTACGCTGGGTCGGGAACATGTAAATTGCACTACGCGGACTGTCATCCAGCCGGTTAACCTGCACGTAAGCGCCCAGGTCGTCGGGCCCGGTCCAGCTGACCTCAAATGGCACGCCTTCCGCCGTTTGCAGAGGGGCGGTGAGCGTCACCGGGATGTCGAGGTCGATCGGTACCGTGATGACTTTGGGCTGTTGCGGATTTACCGAAAACGCCATGCGGCCTTTCTTCGGTGCGCCACCATCGGGCTGGTTTTTTCGCCAGCCCGTCCAGGTCGCTTCTACGATGTAATCCCCCGGGGTAATTTCCGTTTCTGCAGCACCGCCAGCCGCAGACGCAAACACGGCTTCGCCGCCGCCGGCAGGCATGACACTGAACGAAAGATCCGACTGAATCTGCGGCCCGCCCGAAAGTATCGTTGCTTTCATCGCCAGGGTGGAGCGCACCTGGCCTGCGCCCGGCCCGCTGGGTGTCACTGCGCCTTCCAGCGCCGCCACTTTACCCAGTGCTTCAGTCAGTTCATTGGCATTGCCGGCGGCGAAAAATTCGCCGCCCGTTTCCGTCGCGATACATTGCAGGCCCTGCCGTTCCTGTTCCGTGACATCGAAGCCGATGACGTGCACGGTGAAGTCCAGCCCGTTCTCTTCCAGGGTTTTTGCCAGTGCGCAGGGATCCGCATCGCAGTTTTCCAGGCCGTCCGATACCAGCACGACAGTGGCCGCTTTTTTGGTGTAGTCCAGTTCCGTCGCGGCGTGTTCGACAGATCGCGTCAACGGCGTCTTTCCTTTCGGCGACAGTTCACGAAGGGTCGCAATGACGTCGTCTCTCGGGGCGCCGACGTCGGCCAGAGTTTCGATGTCGGCGCAGTCGCTCTCACGCCGGTGGCCGTAAGCTACGAGGCCCAGCCGTTGTTGCGGTGGCAGCGCTCGTACCAGTCCTTCGACCACATCTTTCGCGATGACTATCTTATTGACGCCATCAATCTGCCCCCACATCGATCCGGAGGCATCGAGAATCAGGATGGCATCTTTCGGCTTCTCCGCAGTAGCATCCTGCGTCTGCGCAATGAGTGGCGACAGCAGCAAAAGTCCTGCGACCCAGGCTGCGCGATGCCAGGGCAGCGCAAGGTGCCTGGACATATACCCTTTGCTCGTCGTGTTCACATCGCACCTCTACAACTCCGCATCGTGGAGATTATGAGAAATTCGGCCGCGACAGGCAAACGCCCAGGCTTGCGGTGCAGCTGTTATTGCCATACCGTCTTTTCGCAACCCAATGAATGGAAAAGACTTTGATCAGGCAAGTCCGCGTCGGCGGCGTACCGGAACATTTCAACCTGCCATGGCAAATGGCCATCGCTGACAATGCGTTTGATGAAATTTCTGCTGACGTGCACTACACCGATGTGCCTGGCGGCACCGGCGAACTGACGCGTGCCTTGCGTGACGGGGAACTGGACGTGGCGTTGGTTCTGACCGAAGGAGCAGTGCTGGATATCCTGCAGAATGGCGGCAACTGCCTCGTCAAAGTGTTTGTAGACTCTCCGCTGACGTGGGGTATTCACGTCGCCTACCACAGCGAAATCACAGACGTGAAAGGCATACGTGGAAAAAGAATCGCAATCAGCCGCTACGGCAGTGGCTCGCACCTCATCGCTGTTGTTGACGCAGCTGAGCGCGGCTGGTCAACGGCCGATATGTCCTTCGTTGTCGTCGATAACCTGAACGGCGCTCGCAAGGCGCTGGCAGCCTCAAAGGCTGATGTATTTCTCTGGGAACGGCACATGACTCAGCCCTACGTGGACAACGGCGAGTTCCGCCGCGTTGGCGAGCGCCAGGTACCCTGGCCTGCCTTCGTCGTATCGGTACGCCGGGATTTCGTCTCGAGGAACGCCTCTGTCCTGCGCGGGATGCTGGACATTGTTGCCCGCTATGCCGGTAATGTTAAGCGTCGCAAATCCTCGGCCGCGCTTATCGCAAGCACCTACGGTTTGCAACGCGCGGACGCGGAGCGCTGGCTTGCGGACGTACGCTGGGGCACAGGCTATCGGCGTCCGCTTGCGGCGTTGCAACGCGTCCACCGTGCACTCAGTGCACAAGGCGTTATCGAGAGCAGTCACTTCGATGCCGATCAGGTCTGGCATCGCATCACGTGACACAGTCACATCCATGATCCCTGTCACGCTGCGTCGTGAAAAATCAGGCCGAGGGTAAAGCGCTCACCGGAAACGATCTCCCCGACGCCGTGGCGCATCTGAGTGCGGTGATATCCCCGCACGCCCTCGCGAGGGCGCTCACGCACGGGAACAATCGCAGCAGCACCCTGCGGAAGGCGCACAACGATCGGTCTTGACTGCATGCGCGGCCGCTGTTCGACGAGGACGAGTTCGCCACCGCGGAAGTCCTTGGCGGGCTCGCTCAGCATGAAGATCATCTGCAGGGGAAAATGAATCGCACCGTACAGGTCCTGATGCAGACAATTGTAGTCCCCCTCGCGGTAGCGCAGCATCAGTGGCGTCGGGCGGCATTGGCCCTCGTTATGGCAGCGTTGCGTCAGCGCATCGAGACGCGCTGGCCACTCTTCCGCCATGCCGAGCAGACTTGCCCATTCGTTGGCGATCGGCGCCAGTCCTTGGTAGAAAAATTCGCGCAGCGCCTGCACTTCCTCCGGCAGCGGATAAGCAAAATACTTGTACTGGCCACGACCGAAGTTGTAGCGCGCCATGTCAATGGTGGATCGAAACGCCGTATCCGCACTGCCGTAACGATTTCGTAGCCGTTCGCAATCAGCTGCCGGAATGCAGGGTGCGGTTACGGCGTAGCCGTTGTCGTGCAGCGAGGCGCCGATCTGACGCCAGTCGACGTGGCAGGATTCAATAAGTCGCTGCATTACGATTCCGCCCGTGCCTGGCGCTCCTTGTCCAGCAAGGTGCGCTTGCGTTCCACGCCCCAGCGATAACCACCAATTTCGCCGTTGCCGCGCAGTACGCGGTGGCAGGGCACCAGTACGCCAACCCGGTTTGCGCCGCAGGCGGAGGCCACGGCACGGAATGCCTTTGGCCGGCCAATCCCTGTGGCAAGCTCACCGTAGCTCAGCACATCGCCTTCATCGACGCTCAGCAGAAATCGCCACACCATGAGCTGGAAGGCCGTACCACGCAGATCGAGCGGCAAATCCGGCCGTGGTGCCCGTGCGCCGAGGTGAGCGTCCAGTGCATCTATCCAACGGTCCAGCGCCGGCCCTTCTTCTCCGGGAGAGCGCATAAGCACTGCATTCGGAAACTCGGCTTGCAGTGAGTTCTCAAGTTCCTGGCGGTTTTCACCGAACTGGGCGAAACAGACGCCACGATCGGTCGCTGCCATTAATAGCGGCCCAAGCGCTGAATCCCGATAGGCGTGAAAAATACGCTCGCCCGCGCCGCCTCTTCGATACGCCGATGGTGTCATACCCATATTGCGAGCTGCCTCTCCATAAACTCTGCTCGTTGACCCGAAGCCCGCGGAATAGATTGCGCCGGTCACGTCGTCGCCCTCTTGCAGCGACGTTTTCAGCTTTCCAAGTCGCGCGGCGTCCTGAAACTGCTTTGGCGAAACGGCAAATGCGGCTTTGAACATTTTTTGAAATCGCGCCGGCGACAGCCCGGCTTTTTTTGACAGCCTTTCCAGTGTCAGCCGTTCGTCAGCATGCGCGACGATATAGCGCGCGATACCGGTGAGGGATTCCAGGTCCTTGTCAGTCTGATCCGGTCGGCAACGCTTGCACGGCCTGAATCCACCTGCCTGTGCGGAACGGATATCGGCGAAGAAACGCAGATTCTCTGCGCGGGCCGCTCTCGATGCGCAGGACGGTTTGCAAAATACGCCGGTAGTTATGACGCCGTAGTAAAAGCTGCCATCCCACGACGAATCGCGGCGGGCGATGGCCGCGTGCATTTGCGCTTGAGACGGCACGGTTTGCTGCAACTGATTTGCGCTCTGTTCACTCATCGGGGTACTCCAGGCAGGAATGATGGAGCCATTACAGCGCGCACGGCATCGATCGCCCATCCGTTTCCTGCCGTGGAATCAAAACGACCGGTCCGTGCAGACGAACAGGAAACCTGCCCCGTGACTGGCGTTCTGCCAAATGTACGCTGCCGTTTAAAGGATCAGCTTGTCGACCGTATCGCCGTCAATGGCATTCTGCAATGATGTGAATGTGCCGTTGTCGAAAATCTCCCGGCCGCAGTCGTGGATCGCTTTGTGTATAACCCGCGACAGGCTGGAGCCCAGGCTGATGCGGGCAACCCCGGCTTTCGCGAACTCGTCGCAGGTGTTGGCAAGAAACTGCCCGGCGGCCAGCGCATTGACTGGCGCACTGACTGAACGGCAAATGGTTGCAATGGCGTCCAAATCCGCCGGCATGGGAATGTAGAGGACGTCGGCGCCGGCCGCTTCGAACGCTTTAAGTCGCCGGATGCCCTCTTTCAGATCGTACTGCCCGTACATGACGCCATCGGCGCGCGCGGTTAACACGAAGCCCTTTTCCTGTGCCTTGCCGGCAGCAACAGCCGCCTCGATTCGCTGCACGGCTTCGTCAAAACCGTAGGGCGTTTCGTCCGGCGCCATAATATCCTCGATGGAGCCGCCCTGGACGCCGGCTGCGATAGCCTCGGTGATGGTTTTCGCGACATCGTCCGGCGAATGTCCGTAACCATTTTCGAAATCCCCGCTGACGGGAACATCAAGCGAGCGCGCCAGATCCGCAGCATGCGCGATAGATTCATCCCGGCTGACATGCCCAAGGTCTGCCTTGCCGAGCGTAAATGCATGGGCGGCCGACGACGTGGCGACGGCCCGGGCGCCGAGTGCCTGCAGCATGCGGGCTGAGCCGATGTCCCAGGCATTGGCGAGCACGAATGGCTTACCGGGCTCGTGCAGTTGCATGAAGTTGGTTGCAATCATTTTTGTCCCCTGGTTACCTTGCTTGGCGTGCCGCGCTCGCATTTTCATAATCGTTAATAAAGCTAACGACATCATCGATTGTACTTGCAATGAAATCCAGCGGCGGCGCGAGCGCAACAGCGATGCTCGCGTGGCCAAGATCTTCGTATATTTTTAGTTGAACAGGAACGCCTGCCGCGCGTAATTCGTCTGCAAGCCGTAGGCTATTGCCCACTTCTACCACGTCGTCATCGCCGCCATGTATCAGCAGGGTTCTCGGCGCGCTTTCAGTCACGAAGTTAATCGCCTGGCTTTGTGCCCGGCTTGACTCGGCAAATACCTGCGTCAGATAGCCCTCGTCCAGCGGCAGAAAATCATACGGGCCGGACAGTCCGATAAAGCCTGCAATGTTCGCCGAAGGCACGCCGCTTGCCGCCAGATAGTGATGATCCAGCGCCAACAGCGCAGCAATCTGCGCCCCGGCGGAATGCCCCATGAGGTAGATGCGCTCTGGATCGCCGTCGTATTCCTGTGCATGCTCCACCGCCCACGCGATGGCGGCTGCGCCGTCGTCGATGAAGCCGGGAAAAGACACTTCCGGATAAAGACGGTAGTCCGGAATGACGGTAGTAAAGCCTGCGCGAGTAAGCGATGCCGCGACAAAACGATAACTGTCCTTCTGACCGCGATTCCAGCCGCCGCCGTAAAAGAAGACGACCAGTGGCGTGCTGATTTTCTCGATTCCATTCTTGCTGGCCGGCTTATATACGTCGAGATACTGGCGGTCCCCCTCTCCATACGCGATGTCTTTTTCCTGCTCATAGGATGATGACGGGCTCGCAGCATTGATCAGTGAAAACGCACTGCAGCCAGCTAACAGCAGACAAGCGAAAAACGTGACGGAATAAGTACAAGTGCGCATTGGCCGTTTAAGTCCCTGATTTAGCCCTGGCATTCTCCTGTCGAAAACCTGCAAGCACAGGCAGCATCCAGAGGCTGAAAATCGCGGCTATCACCGCACCGATGGCAACGGCAATGCCGAAGCGTTTGGTCGGCGGGAAGGTGGACAAGGTAAAGACGAGGAAGCCCGCTGTGACGATGGCGGTGGCAATAGCGATCGACTTCCATTGCTCGATCCTGGCTTCCTGCCACGCATTCCATCCCTCTGCCGACGAACGTCGCGCAGCAACAGCAAGGTGAATCATCATATCCACGGCCATACCTACCGCCACGCTGGCGGCCGGGGCGGCGATCATATCCAGTGGGATGGCAAATAGTCCGAACGCGCCGAATATGATGATGGGAATCGCCGCTGCAGTCAGCCCGATGGCGAGCGTCGTGCGCCAGTTTGCTGAGATGAACCCGGCAACCGCGAACACGAAAAACAGGAGTCCGAGTAGCCCGGTCCACAAGCTCTTGCCAACCAGCCGCGATAGTTCCCCCTGCAGGAAATAGACGCCACCAACCAGTTCTACGTTGAAGTTACGCGCGTTTGCCGTTTCCTTAAGTTCTTCAATAACCTCAAGGCGCGGCGTATCACCGCGTTTCTCTTCAACCATACGCAGCAGGAAAAATGCGGAGCGACGATCAGCGGTAATAAAGCGATCGCCCACACGATCAAATTTTGGCGATTGCAGAAAAGAAATCAGCGTTTCGAAAGAAAACAGAAACGACAGCGGGTGGTCGTCGGCCTCGGCCATCAGTAAGGGCAGGGAAATAACCGTCCCGACGCGTTCATCGTCGAGCAGGGCGTCGTGGACCGCCCACAGCTCTTCATACGTTTCTTTTTCGTCCAGCCGCTTGCCTTCTTTGTGTCGGATGGAAAGGGTCAGGGGGCTGCTGCCACCATTCCGGTCTGCAAAGCGTAGTCCCCGCTCCACCTCTCCGTCCGAGTCGAAGTAGGAGAAAAGGCTTGGATCGAGGTTTAAACGCGGCAACATGACGAGCGCGAGAACGATGAGTGCGCCAAAAATACCGACAGCAGGCAACATCGGTTTTCGCCAGAATCCGGCTATTCCTTGTCGTGTATCGCTGCTCATCGCGGCCGTCTTTGCCGGCTGCATCCACAGAAGAAACGGCGGATAAATGACAAAGGCAGCAAACAGCGCGGCAGCAGTACCGATGGCACCGCCAACACCCAGCTGCCGGAGCGGCTCGGCATCGACCATGAACAAGGTTGCAAAGCCGGCGAGCGTGGTTGCGGCACACCAGAATGATGCCCGCATCGTCTGCAACCATGCTGCTTTGGTCGACGCCAGCCTGGATTCGCTCTGTTCGGCAAACTGCCGTTGCCAGTTTCCCGTCAGAAACACGACGTGGGAAATAACCATGACAACGACAATGGTCGTCAGGTTGGCTGTGAGCACGCCGAGCGGCAAAGACATCGCCCGCTGAATCAGCAGAGTGACAGTCACAGCCCCGATGCTCGCCGTCAAACCGCCGATGAGGACCGCAAAAGAGCGGAATACGGCAAACAAAATCACCGCCATGACCGCGAGCGCGACCACACCCATGCGTTTGAAATCGACGGCCAGATCGCGCTTCAGCATTTCGGTCACGTAGGGTGTGCCGGAGAGAAACAGTTCGAAGCCCTCCTGTTGCTGCGCGTCGATGAGCGCCTCGAGCTCCGCTATCGATTGCGCCTGGTCACGGTTGTCGATCACCAGGATAATGTTGCTGGCCTGACCGGCATCGGTAAGCAGCAGTGGGCCCCAGAACTCCGACTCCATGGCGGTCGCGTAATCACCAGGTCCGTTGGACAGGCTGGTGATTGATACCACGAATGGCAGCGCGTTCAATGCCTGCGTCAGTCGCTCGACGCGGTCAAGATAGGCGTCGGATTGCGCATCTGCTGAACGTGAGATGATGGCAAGCTGCACCTGCGATCCGAAGCGCCGTTGTATCTGTTCAGACTGCACCATCGCCGGGTCATCGCTGGCGAAAAAGAAATCCTGACGAACTTCAGGTTCCAGCGTTCCCGACGACATGAGGTAAAAGGTGGCGCCAGCGACCGCTAGCAGACTGACCAGCGGCAGAACGAAGCGAAAGAACGGCAGTTCCGGCCTTTTCACTGACAAACGCGGCGAACCGTCAACATTACCAACGCCCGGCCACCCAGTACCCGCATGCAGCAGCAAGGGACGTTAAGAAAGCGCCCCACAATAAATCGCTGATCACCAGCCCCATCGTCCAGCCTTTCAGAATGGCGAAGTTGGTGACGGTATAGGTGCCGTATGCCAGTGCACCAATAATCGCACCGTTGACCAGCGCGGTGCGCACCGTCCCTGCACTCAGGGCCGGCATGACGGCCAGAAAAACCACGCCGGCGATATACAAGAGGTAAAACAGCCCCGCGGCGGGCGCATTGAAGCTGTCTCTCAGCAAATCGCCGATGGCCCGCTGGTAATACGGACGAACCACAAGCCCGATCCATGCTGCATCAACCAGCAGGAAGCTGAACAGTGTGGCGAGATAGGCCTTCATGAACAGAGACATGTTTACACCGGTGTAACGACAAGCGGCCTCAAGAGTGCCATGTCATAGCCGCGAATGCTCGTCCACATGCGGCCAAATCGACGAAAATGATCCGGCACACGGGCGGCTCACGTCGATATAATCCGCGCATGGCCCGAACCGCGAAGAACATTCTCAACGACGTATTCGGCTACCCCACGTTCCGCGGTCATCAGGAAGAGATTATCGCGGCGACAATGGCAGGCCGGGACTGCCTGGTCCTGCAACCAACCGGCGGCGGAAAATCGCTGTGTTATCAGATACCGGCCCTGTTGCAGCCAGGTGTCGTGCTGGTTATCTCACCGCTCATCGCATTGATGCAGGACCAGGTCGTTGCACTCGAACAGCTTGGCATTGCCGCTGCCTTTCTCAACTCCACATTGTCTGCGGCCGAGCAACGGGACGTTCGGCAGCGCCTGCAGAATGACCAGTTGTCGCTGCTGTATGTGGCGCCGGAGCGCCTGGTCCAGGCAGAGACCATGGATCAGCTCGGAATGTGCAAGGTCTCTCTGATTGCCATCGACGAGGCGCACTGCGTGTCGCAGTGGGGACACGATTTCCGCGAAGACTATCTTGCGCTTGGCCAGCTGGCAAAGGCGTTTCCCGGTGTGCCGCGCATGGCACTAACAGCAACCGCGACGAGCAGGGCACGCGAGGAAATTGTGGCCCGGCTCGAACTCGACAACCCGGCTCAGTTTGTGGCGAGTTTCGATCGGCCGAATATTCGCTACGTAGTACAGGCAAAGACGGACGCCAGGCGCCAGCTGATGAGTTTTTTATCAGAGCGCCGCGGTGAACCGGGCATCATTTACTGCATGGCGCGGAAACGTACCGAGGCGGTTGCCGGCTGGCTGGCTGACGCCGGCTACGACGCCGTCCCGTATCACGCGGGTCTGCCGGCGGCGACCCGTGCCGAACATCAGCGCAGATTTCTTAGCGATGATGCGGTGATCGTGGTCGCGACAATTGCCTTTGGCATGGGCATCGACAAGCCCGATGTCCGCTTTGTCGCTCACCTCGACCTGCCGAAAAGCATGGAATCCTACTATCAGGAAACCGGCCGGGCGGGTCGTGACGGGGAGCCCTCCGTCGCATGGCTCATCTATGGTTTACAGGATGTGGTCCGGCTCCGGCAGATGGTTGATCAGTCGACGGCAGGCGAGGATCACAAGCGCAGTGAGCGTGCAAAGCTGGATGCGCTGCTTGGCTGGTGTGAGGTAACTGAGTGCCGGCGACGATCACTGCTTGCCTACTTCGGCGATACGCTGGTTGCGGATTGCGGCAACTGTGACGTTTGCCTGAATCCCCCGGAGGTATTCGATGCCACGGAGCCGGCGCGAAAACTGTTGTCCGCCGTCTATCGCACCGGGCAGCGCTTTGGCGCGGTGCACGTAGTCGAAGTACTGACTGGCAAGATGACCGACAAGGTCCGCCAGCATCATCACGATGACCTGAGCGTTTTCGGCATAGGGGCGGACCTGGGTCAGCCACAATGGCGCTCGATCCTTCGGCAACTGCTGGTACTCGGTTATCTGTCCGTCGATACGGCGGGCTACGGCGCGGTGCAGCTCACTGCGGCAAGCCGGCCATTGTTACGTGGTGAACTCGCATTGCCATTGCGCCGCGACCTTCTGACAGCGACAACGGCCGTGAAGGCGGCCGCCAAAAAGAAACATGACGTCGCGCTCGTCACCGACAACGACCATGCTCTGTGGGATGCGCTGCGGGAATGCCGGAAACGCCTGGCAGATGAGAAAAACGTGCCGCCCTACGTCATTTTCCACGACGCGACATTAATGCAGATGATCGCTGCGAAACCAACAACGGATGCGGAATTGCTGGACATATCGGGCGTCGGTCAGACCAAGCTTGAACGTTACGGCGCGGCGTTTCTCGGCGTGCTCAATACCGCCGTCTCTGACGGCGCGACGGCTGGCTACTGAGCGCCGATTGCAAGATCGGCATCCTGAGCCAGGATGCAGTTTGCCTCGCTGATGTCGGCGCCGTTTATCCTGTCCCAGAATTTGGTATCGACCCACTCACCAAGCCAGTGCTCCGGGTCGGTCATGCGAAACTCGATCTCCAGGGTGTTGCCATCATTGACGAGGCGCCAGCGTTCCTCGATTTTGCCCTGCGGCCCGATCGGAACCCCTGAGTTGATATAGGTGAACGGCTGACCGAAACCGACCGTTTCGACGTAGAGGTGATCGTCGGCCCAGTAAGCAATGGAGTCGCCGTTGTAGCTATCAACGCGCACGGCGGGATCGACGTGTTCGCGGCCGTCCCAGTAAACGGCACGAAAGTCATTGTTCATCCGGTGCACCATGTAAAGCGCGGTGTTTTCCTGCAGCAGCATCATGTTGCCGGTGCGGGTCATCGTCCGCACCAGTCCGTGTGGATAACAAAGCGTTGCCGGATCGGCAGTCGCATCGCCCGCTTCGCGGCGCGCCATGACATCACTGTGAATCGCGGCAGCTTTCGGCGTCAGTTCAGGGACCGGCAGGAAGTCCCATGGAAATCCGCCCCTGGCTTTCGCCAGTTCGCGGTTCGCGCGATGCGACCAGATGCCGCTGAAATCGAAGAGCGCTACGCCTTCGTGCGCCGCCAGGTTGTCAGGATCGAGCGCACCCTGCTGAGCGGTGTTCGCCTGCACAGGCAGCTTTTCCGGGCGATTCATGGCTTCGATGCGGGCTACCTCCTCGCGTCGCGCACGATAATCGGCAAGTGATCGTGAAGCGCGCCTCTCCAGCGGCGCTGCGTCGTCAGGCGCGACTACCGCCGCGGGTATCGGCGCTGCACGGTTGGCGGCGGGTGCTGGCACAGCTGACGCTGACATCACTCGCTCTGCGCCCGGCGCTGCACCATCGATGCTAAGTACCTTGCCGTCCGCCAGCACTACCCAGCGCAAAATACCGCCGGGTGCGCCTTTCTTCGTCGGCCGGATTTCAGCAGTAATGTGCTTGCCCGGGCCCACAAGGTCTTTGGTCCACCCATCTGCAATCAGCTTCTGAATCCCAGCCGCTTCCAGCGGCCAGAGTGACGACTTGCCGTTGTCATCCGTTACCTCGAGACGGATGATGACGTGTGGATTTCGCCATTGCAGACTTTGGACGACGCCTCTGACCGAGGTCGTCGCGTCCTCGCTGTAAGCCGCCGCAGAATGATGCGCATGACCGGCGCCGCCGAGCAGAAGGCCAAACAGCAGTGCCGGAAAGCTCGTACCTGGCGTAAGGTACAAGCGAAGATAAGTATGCTTCATGTCTGTGCTGCCTCGAGTTTGTGTAAGCAACGATAGTGCAAGTCGACGCAGTTGCGGCACCATGTTGCATATTCCGCAACACAAAGGCGCCGATTGCCTCGAAACAGGGGTGTTAGTATGTTTTGCGATCGGGCAACCGTACTGCCCGATGGCAGCAGTGCGAGTGCGGGGACAATGCCCAGCGAGCTGGCTTTACTTTTTAATGGGTGTGAATGTGAGTGATGCATCGGTATATCTGCTGGCACTACTGCATCTCACTCCTGCCAGTTTCAGCGTCTATCATATCCTTCTGTACAAACGAGACACGCGCTCGGCACTTGGCTGGATTATGGCCTGCCTGTTTATTCCCTACGGCGGGCCGCTCGCCTATTATTTTTTCGGTATCAACCGGGTCAGAACCCGCGCGCGAGGCCTGAAACATCGACTGTTCAGTATCGAGCATGAGGGCGGCAGGAGCATCGCAAGTGCGGTCACGGGCATTGACCGCAGAATCTCCGCGATAGGTTTTCGCATCACCGGCACGTCACTGTCGACGGGCAATACAATCAGGACTTATCACAACGGGGAGCAGGCCTATCCTGCGATGCTCGCCGCCATACACGCCGCCCGTCGCCGTGTATTGTTGACCACCTACATACTGAAGTCCGACACGACAGGCGATGCTTTCAGCGAGGCCCTTGCCGCTGCCGTTGACAGAAATGTCGAAGTGAAGGTGCTGGTCGA
This sequence comes from Woeseiaceae bacterium, assembly GCA_037968735.1. GTDB lineage: Bacteria > Pseudomonadota > Gammaproteobacteria > Steroidobacterales > Woeseiaceae > SZUA-117. The sequence continues at coordinate 176,513 of JBBKWC010000005.1, forward strand.
CGGTGTCGGTGAATGGTATTCCCGGCCGCGGACTTCCAAACAGCTAAAGAAGTCGGGAATTCCCGTAGCTCGTTTCCTGCCGCCGAAGCTGTTGCCGCCCAGCATCTATCTCAATCTCAGAAACCATAGGAAGCTTTTGGTACTGGACAACGACCTGGCGTTTGCGGGCGGCATGAACATCAGTGACGAGCAGACCTCTTTTGAGGATCAGCAACGGAAGGTTTCGGACATCCATTTCAGCCTGCAGGGGCCCGTCGTCGATAGTCTTGCCAAGGTGTTTTACGAAGACTGGAGCTTCGCCACCGGAAGCGAGCTGGCTGCGCAGGAGCCATCTCGGTCCAACGCAAGCGGAACCGCAGCCTGCCGCGTTATTCCAGACGGGCCAGACGAGGATCTCGATGCACTTGCGCTGACGATTCAGTCAGTCATCGCGGCGGCATCCGAAACGGTCGATATCATGACGCCGTACTTCCTGCCGAATCGGGAACTGATTTCGGCGCTGCAATCCGCGAGCCTGCGCGGCGTGCGTGTGCGTGTCGTACTCCCTGCTGAAAATAACCTGTTTTACGTGCACTGGGCCAGCCGTAATGTCCTCGCCGAGCTCCTGGCCTGGGATATCGAAGCCTATTATCAGCCGGCGCCGTTCTGTCATTCCAAGCTCCTGTGCGTTGACCAGCAATACAGCATGATCGGCTCGGCCAATCTCGACCCGCGAAGCCTGCGTCTGAACTTTGAACTCGGTGTCGAAGTGTTCTGCACCGAACTGAACGCGGAACTCCGATCCCATTTCGAAGCGACGATTGCCGACAGTTCGCGGATCGATCTGCAGCAATTACGAAAGCGACCGGTGCGCGTTCGACTGGCGGATGCTGTTTCCGGTTTGTTCACACCTTACCTGTAGACCTCGTGCAGGGGCGCCAGCGCGCGTCGTGGCCGGCCCGGTCTTCTGGCGGGCATTGAAGAAGCTGCTTGGCGGCGGTAGTTCTTACAGAAAAAATTTGCGTAACCTGCGCCGGGCAGAAAAATGAGTGACTTCTATACCGGAGCGCAAGCCGCGTAGTTCCCGAACGCGCCAGGGGTTCAAACAACTTATCTCATGGCATGCAACTTGCAGAAGTAGGTAGGAAACAACACTACGTACCCACAGGAGAATTTGCATGGCAAACCATACAACAGCCGACCAGCGCAAAGAGCTTGTCGAGCTCGTCAACGACATCGAAATTGCGATGATGACCACGCAGCGTGCCGACGGCATGCTGGTGACGCGCCCTATGGCCACACAGGAATGTGAATTTGACGGCGACCTTTGGTTTGTCACCAACATCGACACGCAGAAGGTGGAGGAAATTCGCGCCAATCCAAAGGTCAACATCGCTTACTACAGCGACAGCTCAAAGGAGTGGGTTTCGGTCTCCGGTGAGGCAATGCTGAGCCAGGATCGGGCGAAAATTCGCGAGCTACACGCGCCGGACTGGAAAATGTGGTTCGAAGATGAAGGCGGCGAACGGGATGGCGGGCCGGACGACCCCAGGCTTTGCCTGATTTTCGTCAAACCCCTCACCGCACATTGCATGAAGGCTAAATATTCGAAGCCGCGCGTACTGTTTGAGATCGCCAAGGGCATGGCAACAGGGAAAAAGCCTGACATTGGGAAGGAAATCGAGTTATCGAAAGACGAACTCGGTCAGACCAGCCGCGCCAAATAGCGGCCACGGCTGGCAAAAAAAAGGGCTCAGACCCGGCAGGTCTGGCCCCTTTTCTATTGACGGTGTGAATTTATCAGTCGAAGACTAGAAATTCATCGTCACGTTGACGAAGTAGCGACGTCCCAGCCAATCGTACTGAGAGTAGAAAGCAGCCTTGCCGAGTACATCGACTTCGTTGCCTGTTCCGAGAGATGTCAGTCTGGGCGGTTCCTCATCCAGCAGGTTTGCAACGCCCACTCTCGCGGTAAGTCCACTGTCGAAATGGTAGCTGGCAGAGAGACTGTGATAGACAGTCGCGTCGCCGATCAAATCGATATTCACCTGATTGCCGAGAGAATTGGTCACCGTCGAGCGACCAAACGCCGCGGAATTATCCGTCTCGCCGATGTAATTCAAGCCATAGAAGAATGACCACTCGTTTCGATCAAGGGTCAGGTAGACATTGCCAACGGTTTCCGGATGTCCCGCCTCACCAGACAAATCTTCCTCGGTTTCATTAAACAACGCCACCGTGTCCTCGAAATTGACCGTCCACTGAGTGTCCAGCGTTAGTGCGCCCCAGGTACCGGGCAGTTCATGCATCCACTGTGCCGATAGGTCGAGGCCGCGAACCTGCTGCTTGGCGACGTTGATGAAGCTGTCCCTGATCTCAAGAATAGCGAATGGCAGGGGCGCTGTGGCAGAGCTGCGGTCGAACTGGTCGCAAAGCGGCTCATTGGGGAAGAATGGCGATTCGTAACAGCCCGCCACGATCCTCTGGCCGCCGACTTTCTCCACTTCGTCCTCAACCAGGATATCGAAGTAATCAAGCGACAGGCTGACCTCGGCGAACGTCGGCTGCCAGATCAGACCGACGGTAAACGCTTCCGATGTTTCCGCTGTCAGTACCCCGAAACCACCGCCGGTCAAGATAGACGGTCCAACCGTAGCAACGTGATCGGACGGTATGCCATCTGCCGCACAGTTATCCGCAGTACGTTGCGAGATGTTGCCGAGGGCCAGGTTGTTCGCCCAGTTGATGCAGGGATCTGCATTACGGGCCGAGATGCTGCTGGTCTGATTGGCAAGATAAAGTTCATAGAGTGCCGGTGTGCGGAACGACGTGCCAAACGATGTTCGCGCGCGCAGCTGGTCGTTGATGCCCCAGTTGAAACCGACCTTATAGGTTGTGTCGTCACCGAAGGAGTCAACGTCGGTGTAACGCGCCGAAACGTTCAAGTCCAGGAATTGAACGAGCGGCGCATCTCGTAATAGCGGAATGTCGACCTCACCGAATACGGCAATTGTCGTGTCTTTACCTGAGGTGATGCCGGCCTGCTCAGCCTGCCACGCGTTTTCGGCAAGCACGATCGGTCCGGGTTTATCCAGCAGCTCATCTTCACGGTACTGGAAGCCAAACGCGCCCGCGACGCTGCCGGCGGGAACGTCGAACATGTCGCCGGTAATCGATCCGTCGATGGACCACTGCGTATACTCGGTGTTGCCAACATCAACGTCAAACAGGTAGTCCTTGACCGACTGCGGGATTTCACCCGCCAGGAAGTTCGGATCCAGCCATTGAATATCGACGCATGGCCGGTTCGAAATCGCGGTTGTCTGCCCAACGCACGAACCGGTACGGAAGTAAGGCTCGACCAGTGCATCTGCGAGAACCTGATCGGTGACGTACTCGCCGTCCGATTTGCTGTACTGCACAGACACATCCCAGTTCCAGCCCGGAAGGAAGCTCTCGGTCTCGCCGGTCAGACCGGCGACAAAGCGCATGTAGTCCACCGTAACTGACTGATCAGCGTGATCGGTAATCGACAGCGGACTCAGCCATTGGGCGCCCGTCCAGCCGGCGCTAAATGGATCACTGGCAAAGCCCAGATCCTGAGAATCGTAGTTGTAGATATAGGTCCATATCTGCTTGTAGCCGATATTGACCGTCTCGCGACGATTCAAAAGCAGTTCGGAATAGCCCGTCGTGCTGTCATTGAAGTCGTATTCGCCTTCGAGGAACAGGGTCATGACGTCATTTTCAGGAACGAGCGTCTGCGTGCCGTGCAGGGGATGCTGCGCGTCGTACAGTGAATCTGACAGCGGGTCGCCCTGACGGATCGGGAACCAGCCCATTGGCACGGTCATGTGATTCGGATTGGTGGGCGCAGCCAGCGGTGGCAGTCCGTTTGCCGACAGCTGACCGTCGAAATCATATTGCAGCAGGTAGGGCGCTGCGCCGACGTTTGTCGTGCCGTTACCCGCTCCGCCGACGTCAGCCGCGTAGTCGTACACCCAGACATGGCCCCAGGGAAGATCGTTGCACAGGTAGCTGCCGGTGCGCGGATCGATCAGGTCTGCCCGCTGACCCGTTGACGGATCAAAGGTGTAGTCTTCTTCGCAACGGAAAAAATCTCTGTCGCGGCGTTGCATGATCTCGGTCTTGCTGTAATCGGCGGTGGCACGAAAATAGCCGCGCTCGAACTTTTTGCCCCAGGAGCCGCTGAGACGGAATTCTTCGCCGCCCGACTCCTGCGGGGCAGACAGGAAGGCATCGAACGAGGCGCCTTCATCCTTTTTGGTAATCACGTTGACCACACCGGCAACGGCATCGGAGCCGTAGATCGACGATGCACCGTCCTTCAGCACCTCGATGCGTTCAATCGCCGCCATGGGTATCGCGTTCAGGTCAAACGAAGACACGGCACCCTGCACGCCTGAAGGTCCGGCGCGTCTGCCATTCAGCAGCACCAGCGTCCGGTTGGCGCCCAGTCCGCGTATCGACAGCGAGGAGGTTCCCAAGCCGCCATTAACGGTATTGCCAAGACTGGTGCCACCTGCCGATATGGCCGCGGTCACCTGGGGAGATCCCGCAGCGACAGCCGTCGTCTGCAGCAGGGTTGCCACGTTGTTGATGCCTCTGGCACCGGCCGATTCGGTCACGATCACGTCAACCGGAGAGGCGCTCGAATAGGTATCCCTGCGGATACGCGAGCCGAGGACCACGACCTCTTCGAGCTGCCGTTCTTCCGTCTCATCCTGCTGCGCAAACGCATGCCCTGCCGGGTAAAGTGCGGCAATAACAGCTGCGGCCAGGGGGGAAACGACGGGCGTCCGCTTGCTTTGCGTGGACGCAGCTGATTTGGAATTCCTGATCGTCATTTCGAATCTCCCAGATTAAATGACTGTTCTTTTACCGTGTTCGGCAGGACTGGCGGCGGGTCTTGTAAAGTTTCAAGCGAACTGATGTTGCCACGGGCCTGTAAGGTGGTCAATCGAAGAAATATTTATAACCGTATGGAATAAGGTTGGATTCTCCAGACCTGATTTTATTGGCGATCAGGCCAGCTCATCGCAATGCGACAGACCAAAACAGTGGCTATGATGTCAGCAGCTTTAAATTTGGCCCACATCCCACGATATGAATTTTCCCGGCAATTTTTTTCACATTGGCAGCGTTGAACCTGCGGAGCTCAGGGACCTCGTGCTCGGCCTGACTGAAGCGCAATGGGATGAGTTTTCGCTCAGGCAAAAGCGTTATGAGGTGCATCGTGACACCCAGACGATCGGCCTGGTCTACGACCTGGATTTCCGTCACAGCCACCCTACCCGATTGCCGTTACTGCAAACGTTTGAGACTGCATTGAAACCCGTGCTTTGGATGACGGCAGACCATTTCGAGGAAACCGACCACGGCAAGCGGCTGATCAGGGATAGAGGACCCGGGTACGTCATTCGCGCCTCACTGGTCCGCTTGAAAGCAGGCTGCAGCATTGCAGCGCACCAGGATAACAATTTCTCTCTCACCCATTCGCACCGGGTGCATCTGCCGATCATTACCGGCGAAAAGGTACTTTTCACGGTAGGTAAAGAGACGATCAATATGCGCGAGGGCGAGGTATATGAGATCAACAACCGGCGCATGCATTCCGTTGTGAACGAGGGTGTCGAAGATCGCGTACACCTTATTCTTGATTTCGTATTGCCAGGAGAGAAATGTTGTTGTGGCGTGAAGCGTCATCCCGACACCCTCTGCAGCCCGCAGGCCTGTCTGGAAACGGATCGCCAGCAGATTCCCTGCGTCTGTTATCCGGAAGCCTGACGCGGACGGCCAGTCCGCCGCTAGTGGCTAGGCGTTGCCAGTCAGCGGAAAATCAGTCATCCCGGCGACCCGTTTAAGCCACAGATCGTGCGGCGCCAGCTTGTGCGGCGCTATGCGCACTTTTTCCTGAATCCCTTTCGCGATCGTCGTCGCCGGCCTGCTGGTGCCAAACCACTGGTCGCATTCGGCCGCCAGAAAATCCATGCCGTACAGAATTGCTTCATGACTGGACAGGGAAAATACGCCCGAGGTGTCGACCGGCGTGCGATGGTCTCCCGTCAGCCCACCTGCCGGCAGCGGCGTATCCGGCTGGCCGGGAAAAAACTGGTCTTCGAAGTCTGCCGGCGAGGGTGGCTTGGCGTGCCAGAAGGAAAGCTTGGCCTGCAGTCTTTCGTTGATCCGTTCGGGTCGCTGTACTTCGCGCCAGAATGCCGTGTCCGTCCGGCGTGTCAGGCAATAGTGCATGTTGATGAAATCGAGTATTTCGTGAAAACGATTCGCGAGGATGCGGTTGAAGCGGTAGGACAACGGCGCCAGATCATCGCCGAACGGGAAATGCTCGGTCAGCATGACGGCAGCGAGGTCGCTCAGGTACAGGCCGGTTGATTCCAGCGGTTCGATGAAACCGGCTGAAAGGCCGATGGCAATGCAGTTATTGACCCAGGATTTCGCGCGATAACCCACTTTGAACGGCACCGTACGCACCGGAAAGTTGTCTGCTATCGGTCCTACGTGCGCCCGAAGCTCTTTTTCCGCATCGTCCGCGCTGACGAACTCGCTTGAATGCACATAGCCCCACGCCCGACGATTCTGCAACGGAATCTCCCATATCCAGCCGGCCGACACTGCCGTTGCAAGGGTATTGGGTCGCACATAGCCAGGATAACTCTGCTCGTAAGGTAACTGCAGAGTGGTCGCCCGGTCGCACAGCAACCACTGTGAGCAGTCCACCCAGGGCACCCCAAGCTTTTTCTCAATCAGCAAGGCGGCAAAGCCGGTGCAGTCGATAAAGAGGTCGGCCTCGAGGCGGTCGCCGCTTTTCGTTTTTACGGCGGCGATGTTGCCACCTTCTGCCATCTCCACATCGACCACATGATCCAGACGATGCTGCACGCCGCGCGCGGTGGCGATTTCACAGAGGTAGTCCGCAAACTTCAGCGCATTCATATGAAACGCATACGGCAGGCGAGTCCCCAGTTCCCATTGGCCAAACATTTTCGGTGCGAGGTTTGCTTCACAGATTGCAGGTTGGGCCGAGATCGTTTCCGAGAAGGGAATGGACCGGTCGCTGGTCAGCCAGTTGAGGCTGGTCATGTCGACGGGATTGTGGCGAAAGCGGCCGAACGCATGGTAGTAGGATTCGCCCTTACCGTGCAGCCAGTCAACGTACTTGATGGCCTGTTTATAAGTGCCGTCGACGCGTTTCAGAAACTCAATCTCGTCTATGCCGATGGCAGACAGAATATGATTGATACTGGGAATGGTTGCTTCACCGACCCCGATACGAGGCACATCAGGCGACTCAATAAGGGTGACGTCGACGAGCTTTCGACCGTTGCGGTTCATGACCGCATCAAGGTAGGCGGCAGCCATCCAACCGGCAGAGCCACCACCGACGATAAGAATTTTGCGGGGATTCATTCGGGCAATTCCGGGTTTTTTTGATCCTGGCCCGGCTCAGAGAGCCAGTAGCAAACATCGCGCCAGCGTATCATAGGCGCCCGCAAATCCGTCTGCTGCAGCGGTCGCCAGCGGCTAACAGCAGGCCGGATGCGAAACGGCCCGCAATTGGAACCCGTCCGCTTTTCTTTCATAATGGACAGTTCGCCTCCTTACCACATCCCGGGAACAACCGTATGCCGCGCATCGTTGCCAAAGGCGACAACCTGAATGAGTTGAACGGCAATTTTACGCAGCCACGCCTGCGCGAACCAGTATTCCTGAACAGCGTGCCGAAATGCGGCACACATCTCGTTCGCAACATCATGCGAATGTTTGTACCCGTTGATCAACAGTATCACCAGGCCTTCATTCAGCACGCCATACTTCGCCAACACCAGGTCGCTTTTTCCGAGGCGATGCCGCACCTGAGCTGGGGACACCTGCTGTTTTCGGATGATTCGGCCATTGTACTTAGTCATGTTCACCATATTGTGCAGGTGCGAGATCCCTACGACTGGGTGCTCGCCAGGGCAAGATTTTTTCTGTCGGATACTTTTCAGGGCGCACTCGAAAATTTAAAAGGCGGGAACGTGTCGGTGGAAGAAGTCATGAATATGATGATTTTTGGTATTCACGGCAAGGCACCATCGCTAAACGATATATTCACGCACAACGCTGTGTCATGGATCGGCACGAAAGCGAGAATCCTGCGTTTTGAAGAACTGCTGCAGCATGTGAGGGACATCGATACGGATGCGGCCGAGACGTTTTTCACTACGCTGTTAACAGACTGTGGAATGGACGAATTGCCGGCAGACTGGCGGGAGCGCGTTCGCGTCGGCGCAGATCGAAAGCAAAGCGGCACCGCCAGGGAAAATCTTGTGGGCGGCGCAACGCTTAAAGTGCCGGACAAGTTACCGGACACGCAGAAAGCGCTGGTCGACTACGCCGCGCCGGGCCTGCGGGCCGTTCTGGGTTACCTATGAGCAAGGTGGCTATCGGCAGCGCTGAGACATGATCGTTACGGATAAATTCGTCTTTGTGCACATGCACAAGACGGGTGGGCAGTCGCTCAATGACATCATCAAGCGCTGCATTCCGGACCATCGGGATGTCGGCTACCATTACCCCCGCAGCGAAACTCCCGAAGACAAGCTCGGTTTGCCGGTCGTCGGCATCATCAGAAATCCCTGGGACTGGTACGTGTCCTGGTACGCCTTCAACAAGCGGCCGCAAATCAACAATCCGCTGTTTAACGTCGTCTCGGACAGTGGCCAGCTGAATTTCCGGGCAACCGTTCGAAATCTGATCAAGCTCGGTGCCGACAGTCCCGCCAGCGAACGCTACCGCAGCGAGTTGATCGGCTTGCTGCCGGACTCACTGACAGGCAATCGAGGCGCCGGTTTAACCAAAGACAGCATTCGCTCGATCACTGAAAGCAACAGCGGCTACTATTCCTGGCTGGCCGGGCGCATGTTCGGGGATACGGATGACGACAGACTGCTCGTTGGCCGCTTCGAAAACCTGCAGGCAGATTTTCTCGACATCATGCGCAGTCTTGCGGTGGAGGAAACGGACGAAATGGAGGCGGCACTCGCACAACGCGCGCGCCGGAACGTATCGCACCACAGTCATTACTCGCACTACTACGACGACGCGCTTCGCGATCTGGTCGCGGAGCAGGAGCACGGCCTGATAGAACGATTCGGCTATGAATTTGCAGCCGTGAAACCGGCAGGTGTGTCCTATGAGTTTCCTGACGACGCCTATCTCGGTGAAAACAATGGCTTTCGTAAACTGCTCGGTCGCGCCAATAGCTATCTTCAGTTACACGAGCAATTTGATGTACAGGCTCTGAAGGGCTGCATTGAAAAAATACCGGCAGAGAAGTGGCTGGAGTCCGAGCGGGAGCGACTGTTTGCCGTTCACAAGCACACGCAGTCGGTGCTGCTCGTCAGATTCGAGGATTTCAAACACAACAAGCCCGAGTTCGAGCCGCTGTATTTTGAACTGGAGGCTGCGCTGCAACCGCTCATTGATTACGTTGCGGATTATTACCAGAACAATGGATTTACCGTGCGCCTGCTGCTGGCAAAGCTGCTCGCCGGCGGCAACATTCCACATCACACGGATGCCGGCTTCTCGCTGCTGAACTGCCACCGGGTACATATTCCGCTCATCACTAATGATGAAGTAATTTTTTCGGTTGGCGGTGAAGAAAAGAACATGAAACCGGGTGAGTTCTGGGAGATAAACAATGGCATCGATCATGCCGTCGAAAATCGCAGTGACCAGGATCGCATTCATATCATTGTCGACTGGATGCCGAACTTTGCAGGCCTGCCGCACGAAGAGGCGCTGAAGCCTGAAGGAGTTGTTGAGAACGGCGACGGAGCGCCGGCCGAAACCCTTGAGGCGATGATCGCCCAGGCCTATCAGGTGCATCGTGCCGGTCAGGCTGCGAGAGCTGAATCGCTGTACCGCCAGGTGCTGAACCTCGATTCTCGCAATGTGGCAGCAAATAACCTGTGCGGATTATTGTTTATTCAGACGGGACGATTTGAGGAAGGCATGCGCTGTATTTCCACAGCGCTTGAGGAAAAACCGGACGACGCTCAGGCGCAGGCCAATCTTGGCTTGGCATTGAAAGGCTTAAAGCGTTTCGATGAAGCGGCGCAACATTTTCACCAGTCGTTGCAGTTGAACCCGGGCAACGCGAATGTTTACAACAACCTGGGCGGCATCTACATCGAGCTACGCCGAATCGAAGACGCGGTGTTATGTTTTCAGCAGGCACTGGCAATTCAGCCTGCACTTGCCGAAGCGCACTTCAATTTAGGCAGTGCGCTGATGCAGCTGAAACGCTACCACCAGGCTGCCAGCAGCCTGCAGCAGGGTGTCGACCTGAAACCCGATTTCGAGGCGGGACGGACGATGCTCGATCAGGCGCGACGCTACTCCTCGTGCGGCAAATCCTGAACATCGGGACGCCTGCGGCGCAGTGCTTTGGGCGGCAACAGGCTGCGCATGGAATCCAGCTTACCGAAACACAGCAGCCGATCGTCGGCCTGTAATTTGCGCTCCGAACGGGGATTGGGAATGACCGTCGTGCCGCGATAGAGCGTCAGCACATTGATGTCACTTTCGCGTAAATTCGTTTCGGCGATAGTCTTGCCGTCAAAATTGGATTTCTTCCGGATGTAAATTTCGCTGACACCGTAGCCCTTGCTGACAGTCAGCCGCTGCCGGATGTCTATCTCCGGGAAGTCCACCCTTGCAGCGATGTATTCGACCACGGCACCGGCGATATCAAGTTGCGTGCAGGTTTCAATCCCCTCCAGTCCCGGAGAGGAATTAACCTCCATGATCTGTGGTCCCTTGGCACCCTCCAGCATGTCCACGCCGGCAACCCGCAATCCCAGTATCTGCGCTGCACGAACGGCGGTCTGCGTGTACTCGTCACTGAGTTCGACCGGTTCCGCCTTGCCGCCGCGGTGTACGTTGCTGCGAAACTCCTGCCCTTGCGCGACACGCCGCATCGCCGCGACGACACGGTCGCCGACGACAAACGCACGAATGTCCTTGCCCTTGCTTTCGGCAACGAACTTTTGAATCAGGACGTTCTGTTTCTGGCTTTGCAAGAGTTCGATGATGGACTCTGCCGCCTTCAGCGTTTCCGCCAGTAAGACGCCAATACCCTGCGTGCCCTCGATCAACTTGATCACGACCGGCGCACCACCAACTCTTTCGATGGCCGGCAACACGTCTTTCTTGTCGCTGACAAACGTCGTTCGGGGAATTCCGATGTGGTGCCGACTCAAAATCTGCAGACTACGCAGCTTGTCCCGCGAGTTGGTGATGCCGTTCGATGTGTTCGCACAGAAAACCCCCATCTCTTCGAACTGCCGGACAACGGCAGTACCGTAGTAAGTGATCGAGGCACCGATACGTGGCAGCACTGCATCGTAATGACTCAGGAGCTTCTGCCGGTAATAAAGATCGGGCGCACCCTGCTGCAAGTCAATCGCAAACTTCAGGGTATTCAGCACTTTTACCTTGTAATTGCGCGCCAGTGCGGCTTCTTTGAGCCGGCGCGTGCTGTAAGAGTTGGGCCCACACGACAGGATAGCGAGTTTCATTTGGTAGCCTTTTAAGGAGTTGACGATGACAGTAGGGGACCTGACGTGGCTCGATACTGCGCGGACGCGATACTATTGACGCGCGGCCAGTCTAGCATTTTGCCGGTCAGCCGATTCGCGGAAATGCGGCCGGCGCCGCTCCGCTCCATTGCCTGGGTCCCCATCTGACCTGAGTGTCTGGCCTTGTTAAAGTGGTCAAAGAGAAGGCGATTCAGCTTCAAAACGCAGCTAGCACTCGAAGGATCCTGGTCTGAATGATGAAACCCGTCACGAAACGACGCACCCCACCGCGCAATCTCGAAGTCATGCGTAAAGCGACGGTCACACCACACATGCTCCGTGTAACACTCGGCGGTCCGGGACTTGAGGGATTTCCGGATGACTCGGATGGTGGCTATGTCAAACTTCATCTCGCTGATCTTGAAGGCGAAGGCGCGAATACAGTCATTCGAACTTACACCGTTCGGCACTATGACGCCGCCACACGCGAGCTGGACGTTGATTTTGTCATTCATGAAAGTGACGGCCCGGCGGCAAGCTGGGCCCAGGCCTGTAAACCCGGCGATCCGATCAGGGTCGGCGGACCGGGGCAGAAGAAACTGCTAGCTTTCGACGCTGACTGGTTTCTGCTCGTTGGCGACATGAGCGCATTGCCCGCCATCAGTTGCAACATAGAAAGAATGGGGGCCGATGCGAGAGGCTACGCTCTGCTGGAGATTATTGACGGGAATGACAGGCAGGAACTCGATATTCCGCCGAACCTGCAAGTCTCCTGGATCGTGAAC
>JBBKWC010000006.1:0-23297 GCA_037968735.1 Woeseiaceae bacterium
GTGTCGTTCACGGCGACTCTGCCTGGCAGAACGGTTGTTCCGTACACACCGAGGCATCCCTGGCGTTCGGCGGCCACGGTGCGGAGGATCGAAGGATTGCGTTCGCCCGTCACGGGATCGATGGTGATGACAACGCAACGGCCGTCGCGCTGGTCGACGCGCATGCGCATGTTGCCAATCTGTAAAACCCGTCCTACCCAGGCGTCTTCGAGGAATGGCGCATCCTCTGCGGCGTCCACCAGGATGTTAGGCCGAAACCTTTGCACATCCAGCTGATCGCCCACGATTTCTCCAAGCCGGGTGATGGTCTGCTGCGTGATGAGGGAAAGTGGAAAGGTGTCGAAGATGCCGCGGCTCTGCCTGATGACCCGCGCCCCTTCCGGGCAGAGTTCCGAGCCGAGTGCCGGATCTGTCACGTCGAATTCGGTGCCCGACGGTGTCCTGACGCAGGTTGGCGATGTGTCGGGTTTGTCCGGATTGCTGAAGGACGGGAAATACTGACTCATGTCCGCACGCTCGCGAAGCGTCAGCCATGGGAAGCCGCTTTGCACCGTGTTGTTGCGAATAAATGCCCAGCGGCGATCACCCGCCAGGCCGTGCCAGGAAACCTCGGCTTCGCTCAGAGCTTCAGCGCCCATGGACTTGACAGGGTAGCGCCACAAACCGACGACCTTGCCGACAATTATTGCATCAGAACGATCAGTCATTTCCCGGCAGCGTGCACATTGATAGACCAGAATAAAGGGGATCGCACGAAGCTATCAAGCGAGCCACCGCCCGGTACAGGCGAAAAAAAGCCGGGCTCTCGCCCGGCTTTCGCATTCTTTGGAAAACGGCGTCTTACTGGTTAATGCCGGTTTCTTCTTCCAGATCTTGCTTGATTTCGCCCATTTTCATGGCCGCATCTTCTTTCATCTCTGCGGCAGACTTCATAGCTTCGTCAGCCATCTCTGCAGCTTCTTCCTTCACTTCCGCACCCTTGTCTCGAGCGGCGTCCATCATGTCTTCGTTCTTGGCGCGCGTGGCGTCGACCAGGTCATCGCCAGCTTCGCGGGTTGCGTCCATCGCGTCTGCTGTCGCTTCACGGGTTTCTTCCATCGCTTCTTCGCTGCCATCGCGCATGGCATCCATGGCGTCGGCACTTTTCTCTTCCATGTTCTCAACAGCGTTGTCGAGGTTCTCGGTCGCACGTTCTACCGACATCTCTTCATTGCTACACGCGGCAACCAGCGTCATCGCCAGTAATACCGTCAATCCCCTGAATAACTTCTGCACTGTAATCTCCCTTTCTGTTGGATACGCAGCCGCTAAGGCTACGTTCTTGCCAGAACCATTCTGGCGAGTGTTCATCAATCGCCGCGCATATTACGCTTCCCGGCGCGTTTAGTCCGGGCAAAAACTGTCTGCATATGGCGACAGTGGGGCGAATGATCGTTAAAAAAAGGCCGGGCTTGCGCCCGTCCAGGTAAACGGCCCGATTGAGGGGGAGTTCGCTCAGGCTGCTTTCAATGCATCTTCGGCTGACAAATAGTCGTAACCGAGATCATGCGCCACCGCTTCGTGGTTGATATGTCCTGCATGGACGTTAAGTCCATGCGCGAGGTGCGGGTCGCGGCCAAGCGCCTCGCGCCAGCCCAGGCTTGCAAGCTTTCTGGCAAACGGCAGAGTCACGTTCGTCAGCGCAAACGTCGATGTTCTCGGCACGGCACCCGGCATGTTGGTCACGCAGTAGTGCACGACGTCATCCACAACATAAGTTGGTTCCGCATGCGTCGTCGGCCGGCTGGTTTCAAAACAGCCGCCCTGGTCGATGGAGATGTCCACCAGCACCGCGCCCGCTTGCATCGCTTTCACATGTTCTTTGGTGACCAGCTTCGGCGCCGCGGCGCCCGCGATCAGCACGGCACCGATCACCAGGTCCGCTTCCGGTAGCAGGGTGTCGAGGGCATGCTTGGTTGAATAGGCTGTCTGCACGCGTCCGCCGTAAATTTCGTTTAACTGTCTGAGCCGGGGCACCGAGCGATCGAGTATGGTCACTTCCGCACCGAGCCCTACTGCCATCTCTGCTGCATGCGTGCCGGCCACGCCGCCACCCACTATTACAACTTTGCCTGGCGCGACACCGGGCACACCGCCCAGCAACACACCCCGTCCGCCGTTTGCTTTCTGCAATGCAAACGCGCCGGCCTGGATAGACAACCTGCCCGCGACTTCGCTCATCGGTGTCAGCAATGGCAGCGAACCGTCGCTGGCCGTCACCGTTTCATAGGCAATTGCCGTTGTCCCCGATTTGACCAGTGCTTCGGTCTGCTCCCTGTCAGCCGCGAGATGCAGGTAAGTGAAGAGAATCTGGTCACGCCGCAGCATTTTGCATTCTGATTGTTGCGGTTCTTTGACTTTGACGATCAGGTCCGCGGTGTCATATACCTCTTTTGCGGTAGCGAGGATCTTTGCGCCCGCCGCCTGGTAATCGATATCGGTCATGCCGATGCCGAGGCCCGCATTGGTTTCCACATACACTTCGTGGCCGTCATGCACCATCTCGGCGACTCCCGCCGGCACCATGCCCACGCGATATTCCAGAATCTTGATTTCTTTTGGTACGCCGACTTTCATTGCGGATCCCCCGTGACGGTGTCACATGAAACGTTGTTGAGCCCGGCAGAATAGCGCGGTTTCAGCGCAAGTTACTTGCTGTTTCGGTATCCTTTTGGGCGATATGTGGCATATTCTGCCGTTCTGGTCTCACTTATTCGCAGAAATCGCCATGGAACTGGACAAATTCGACAGAGCCATCCTCGCCGCCCTGCAAGAGGACGGGCGCACCAGCAATGTGCAGCTGGCGAATCTCGTGAACCTGTCGGAATCGGCCTGTCTGCGGCGGGTTCGGACCCTCGAGCAGGCGGGGCTGATCGAGAGCTTCGTCGCCTTGCTGAATCAGAAAGCCGTGGGGCTTTCCGGCACCATTTTTGTGCACATTGGCCTGCGGCGGGAAGAGCAGAGTGAGCTCGCTGCGTTCGAGGAAGCCGTCAAGGACATTCCGGAAATCATGGAGTGTTATTTGATGACGGGAGAGTTTGATTATTTACTGCGGGTGGTGGTTTCCGGCATGGCGGATTTCGAGCGATTGCATAACGAAGCACTGACGAGATTGCCCGGGGTGGCGCGTGTGAATTCGAGTGTGGCGATCAGGACGGTAACGAAGAAGACGGCGCTGCCGTTGTAGGGGAGTGCGGCGTTTTGTCTTCCGGGAATCGCGGGCATGGCCCGCTCCTACAGTGCTGCGAAAATCTTCGTGCAGGCGGAATGCGGATCGCCAGCCCCGCGGGCGATCAAACGTCTAACCTGGCACAGATTTTCGTAGCACTGTAGGAGCCCGCCGTGCGGGCGATCGAACGATGCTTATCGCGCACATCGCCACTTACAACGTATGCGAACCAGACCCTACTTCGGCACGAACTCCTTCGGCGCCTCCGATCCCTCGCCAAAGAAATACTTTTCCATTTCCGTCACCAGGAACTGGCGCGCCTCCGGCTCGATCGGCGTTAAACGATACTCATTAATCAGCATCGTCTGATGCGCCAGCCAGCGCTGCCACGCTTCCTTCGATACGTTGTCGTAAATTTTCTGTCCGAGCTCGCCGGGATAGGGTGCGAAGTCCAGGCCCTCGGCGTCCTTTTTCATGATGATGCAATTAACGGTTCGTGACATGTCGGTTTTGCTCTTTCAGTTTCTGTAGTAATCCGCTGACCGGTGCGGCAACGCCGATTTTCTGCGGCTCGTTCAGTTCATACCACACGCCGTCAGGGCTTTCCGCGACTGTACGCGATCTCGTCGCAAGCCGCACGGCGATGGGTTCTATCTCCAGGTGAAAATGGGTGAACGTGTGTTGTATGGAGTCCCACGTCTCGACGCCATCCGGCGCCACGTTGAACGTTGTCTCACACCACGCCCGCACATCGCCTGCAGACGCCAGTTCGGGAAAACTCCACAGCCCGCCCCAGATGCCTGCAGCCGGTCTGCGCTCGAGATAGACCGCGTCCTCGCACTGCATCAGCACCATGGTTGTTTTTCGCCGCGGTATTTTCTTTTTGACGCGTTTGCCAGGATAAGCGCTTTCCTCGCCCGCGGCGTGGGCGGCGCAACCACTTTCCAGCGGACACGCGCCGCACAATGGCCGGCTAGGTGTGCACACCGTGGCGCCGAGATCCATCATCGCCTGCGTGTAAGCGGCGACGCGCTCCGCAGGCGTATGCGCTTCGGCGTGTTGCCAAAGCTCCGCCGCCACCGCCGTGCTGCCCGGCCAGCCTTCGACCGCATGGTAGCGCGCGAGTACCCGCTTCACGTTGCCATCGAGAATCGCATGTCGCTGGTTGCTGGAAATAGCCAATATGGCGCCCGCTGTCGAACGACCGATGCCAGGCAGCGCAAGCACGTCGTCGAACTCAATTGGAAAATTGCCGTCGTATTCATCACGAACAATTGCCGCCGCTTTGTGCAGGTTCCTCGCACGGGCGTAGTAGCCCAGTCCGGACCAGTGATGCAGCACATCATCGGCATCCGCATCGGCCAGCGCCGCCACATCGGGGAAGGACGCAACAAAGCGCGTGAAGTAAGGAACAACCGTCGTCACCTGCGTCTGCTGCAGCATGATTTCTGACAACCAGACGCGATAGGGCGTGATGTCCTGCTGCCAGGGAAGATCGTGACGACCGTTGACGTCGAACCAGGCGAGAACTTTTTGCGCGAACTCATTCATCGCGATTGAGACGCTACTTCTCCGGTTCTTTGCCGAGCGCGATGGCCTCGATGCGATTGACGGCGCGTTCGCCGCCGGACTTCAGCGCTTTCTGGATGAAGTAGGGGCCAATCACCGGCGGCACCCAGAAATCCGGAATCATTTCGAACTGGTAGATGACCAAGGTGCCATCCGTGGTCGGCACCATCGTCCAGCTTTCGTGGCTTCTTTTGAAATCGCTTTTTTCAGGATCACTGACCGCGACGACTTTCTCATCGTCAATTTCCAGGTAACCATTGCGATCGAAGGTCATGCAAAAGCGCAGCACGCAGCCTTCCATTTTTGTATAGAACTGCGGCCGGCCCGCTTCGTCGGCCTCCACGTTTTCCGATTCGGTGATAGCGCTGGTGAAGCGATGGAATTGGTCGTAATCGGTAAAGACGCGAAAAAGCTGTTCGCTGTTGGTATCGAACCAGGTCAGGGAGCGCAGCTTGTAGTGATCGTCGTCGCGTTCGACGTCGACGAAGCGCAGTTCAGCAGCGACGGTCGCTGCAGACGAAAACAGCAGCGCAATTGCCAGGCAGCGCGCCGGCCAGGCTTTACACAGAGTAGTCATGACCTCAGCGCTGGAATATCTTTTTCAGCAGATCTTTTTTTAGTTTTTCTTCCGGATCTTCTTCTTCAACTGCTTCGGCACCGTCTTCCGGCGCCGCGCCCGCTTCTCCTGCCGTTCCCACAGCCGGTGCACTGCTGTCACCGAGGATACGAGTCAGTATGTCTTTCTTCAGCTCCTGCTTCTTCTCTTCGATGGCTTCCTCAACGCGACCGCGGAAAATGCCTTCAATGTCCGGACGCACGTTGGGGGCGGTTAGCAGCCCCGTTATCTTCACCGGCACGACCGTTTCAGTAAAGTCCGCCAGTTCCTCATCGCTCAGGCCGGACTGCACGTCGGGACGCTCGAGAATGCGCACCTGCATCCCGTAATCCACTTCCGTCGTGCTGAGATCGACAATGCCTTTGCCGGTCAGGCGCAGGAACGGCAGCACCGCACTGAAGTCGTCATTGGCAAATATGCCGTCAGTCACCACGCCGGTCGCCATCACTTCGGAAAACTTCGTGCGTGCCGGCAGCTCCGGACTGGGCTGCGCTTCGCGTTTGAACATCGCGCGTGCCCTGCGTATTTCGTACCAGATGTCGGTGCCCTCCCAGGCGCCGTCCAGCAGCTGAAAATTCATGTTGCCGTCCAGATCTTTGCGGATCGCGGAAAGCGTCTTGCCTGCACCCGTCAGCACAAAGTTGCCGTTGATGGTGCCGGTGATGTTTTCCACGTCGTACATATCCTTGACCAGGGTGCCGACATTCACGCCGTCGACTTTTTCATTGACGGAAACGGTTGGCACATCGCGGGAGGCATCGATACGCACGTCGCCGCTATACGCGCCGTCGTAGAAAGAAGCCTTTAACGGATTCAGTCGCAGCTTGCCGGCGTTGTTAACGACGCCCAGTTCGAGATTGCTGAACTCGATGCCGCTCATCGTCGCGTTTGCAATTCTGAACTTGCCGTTGACGTTCATCGTACGAATCATGTCAGCGGGAATCTCTACATCGCTGGCGTCATCGTCTGCCGCAGAAGCGCCTTCGTCGCCCGGGGCCATGTAACGGTCCGCAGCGATCTGATCCATCGTGAGGTCGAAACCGATGGCACCGTTGTCATCCATTGGCAATGTCAGCATGCCGGTGAGCTTGGAGTCGTCGAGGTCCAGCGTCATATCGGTAAGGCGTATGTCGTTCTCGCCGACGGTCGCTTTCGCACTGAAGGACACGCTGGAAAGCACGTTCGGGTCAGCAGTAACGGGCACGTCGATCTCGAGCTTTTGCATCAGCTCGCGCAGGGAGAACTCGGCCACGTTGAGCTGCATGGTCGGCGTGATGGCAGCGGCGTAGGAAAACGGTTCGACAACAGCCGACATGGCAACGCCCAGCACGGTCAGGTCGATCTCGCCGGCGTCAATGGTTTCTGCATTGGTGTCTACCGTCAGCTTGCGCGAGTCGAGATTGAAGTCTGCGGGCTCGTCAACAATGCCGCGCAAGGTGCCGGACAGGTTCAGTCCGTCCATCGCGATCATTGCGGCGCCGTCGGTCATCGTCGTTGTGCCGCGCACGACCAGGTGGCCGCCGAGTTCACCGGGAATCGATTCGAAATCGAACTCTGCGTTGATGTCTACCGGCGTGTCCGCCGCAATACGGCCGGTTTCCAATGAAAGATTGCTGATCGCATACGATGTGCCGGCCTGCGCGTCTCGGTAGGAGACGTTGGCGTCGGTCACTTTGATACTGGCGACATCCAGCGTCGTGGCTGTGGCATCACCGGTGTCTACCGTCTCGTCGGAGGAATCGGACAGGTCTTCCCAGTTGCTGCGCCCGTTGGACGCCACTTCGAGATTGACCTCGAGACCGTCGAGCTCAGCAGTACCCACTTCCACGCGCTGACGAAAGATGAGCGGCATGAGCTTGACGCTTAAGTTTGCCTGCTCAAATGCCAGAAAGCGTTCGTCACTGAATCCCTCGGCGTTGCCAAGCGAAGCGGGACCGACCTTGACAGCAAGCCAGGGGAACAGGGTCAGCGAGATATCGCCCTGTATGTTCAGTTCGCGACCGGTCTCTTCGCGGACAGCGGCGGAGATGCGGTCACGGAAATCGTTCGGGTCGAAGAACAGGAACAGCGATACCGCGGCAACGGCAACGACGCCCACCAGGACCGCTGACAATAAGAGGAGTGTTTTCACCACACGGGACATGGACTTCAACCGTTTCAACTGCGGAGACGAAGGATAGCAAAGCGGCCGGAGAAAGGGGTCAGCGTAATTCGGTCAGAGTCACAGGACGCTGACCTGTTTCACTGAAAACCGTTTATTTACAGAGTCGTACGCTGCCGTTCAGGGTCTGTATCGACACCCTTCCGCTGCCGTCACCCTCGGTAAACTTCAGTTCATGGCCGGGGGTGTACCTGCTGGTTCTGACAGCTTCCGGGCCGAAACAGTTCCGGATCTTGCCGTTGAAGGTCTCAATTTCGAACCTGGCGGATACGTCGCCTCCGAAATCGACGTCCACGGTGCCATTGATGGTTTCAGCGTCCAGCCGGCCGCCGTTGGCCAGTCTTGCGTGCAGCAGGATGTTGCCGTTGACCGTTTCCGCGGAAAGCCGCTCGAAAGCTCCCTCCGTCACCGAGAGGTCGCCGCTGACGGTTTCCAGGCTGAGCTCGCCTTGCAGTCTTTCCACCTCGATGTCGCCGCTGACGGTAGAAAGCTCTGAGCGTGTGTTTTTCCCGTCGCCTTGCACTTCAATGTCGCCATTGACGGTCTCAAGTTTGATGTCGTGGCCAAATGCCATGGTCTTGATATCGCCACTCACCGAATCCAGGCTTTGTTCACCCTCCACACCACTAACCGCGATATCCGCATTGACCGTATCGACTTCCAGGCTGCTGCCTCGCGGCACGCGTATCACGAGATCCGCTTCGGCTTTGCGCGACGAAGAACGCGGCACCTTCACCTTGATCAGGATGTCGTTGCGGTCACGTTCGAAAATGAGTTCCTCGACGTTGTCGTCCAGTTCTCCTTTCACTTCGACCCGGTTCTCCGACCAGCCAATCACTTCAACGGAGCCCGACGTATTGGAGATCGTCACCGTGCCGTCGGCGGCGGCGTCCAGTGTCCGGTTCACGTCACGTGCTGCCGAGGCGGTGCCTGCCAGCATGGTCAGTGCCAAAATTCTGTAAAACGTTTTCATCCTGCTCTCCATCGTGGCGGCCGCCGCATCGCGCTAAAGCCGCTACCCATCTAACTTCATCAAATATCACCACGGCGCATCGCCGCACTGGTAATGTCCTCAATCTTTTTCATCAGCCCGAGCTCATCGCGATACGCCTCCAGCAGCAATTCCTGCAGGAGCACGTTGTCCGGCTCTTCTGCCAGCGCAAGATTGATCTCACCGATCGCCCGCTGAATCGTTGCCATGTTGCTCACGACCTCGAGGCGCGTTGCGGGTGACAGCCGTTCGAGCTTCGCATCCAGCGAATCAGCCAGATTGCTGCGCGCCAGGAGGTAATCCGGGCCCAGGTTGTGCTGGCTGCCGAAGCTGCCGGACACCGGCTCGAACGCGAGCACCGGGCCATCACCAACCGGCGTTGTTATCGCTGCCGTGTCCTGCATGGCGAGGTAAGTCAGACCGGAAGAACCGGTCACCAGTACCAGCACCGCGGCAGCCTGCGCCCATACCGTATTCCATTTGCTGAGTTCGCGTTTTCGCGTGGCGCTGATGGCATTTTCAATATCCGGCCACAGGTCCCGCTCCGGCCGTATTCCGTCAGGCAAGGCGCCTGCCAGTTCCATCAGTTTGTCGCCGGCCACGTTGTCATCGTTCTCTTTCATGTCATTTCCATATCCAGTTGCCGTGCGAGCAGTTTGCGTGCGCGGCTTAGCTGTGCCTTGCTGGTGCCCTCGGCAATTCCCAGCATGTTGCCGGTTTCACCGTGACTGAAGCCGTAAACCGCGTTCAGCACGAAGACGTGCCGCGCACCGCTAGGCAGTTCATTAATTGCGTGTTCCAGATCGCGTAGCGCGCCATCGTCAGGGATGGATTCACGTTGCGGTGCGACGTCGGCGACCAGACGTAGGCGGTCCTGCTCGCGGCACGACTTGCGCATGCGTCCGAGGACCACGTTAACCGCCACCCGGTGCAGCCAGGTCGCAAAACTGCTGTCGCCACGAAAGCGATCGAGCTTGTTCCATGCCTGTATAAAAGTGTCCTGAGTACAATCTTCCGCCTCACTCGTATTTGCCGTCATGCGCAGACACAGCCCGTAAACCCGATCGACGTGACTGCGATAAAGCTTTTCGAACGCTTTCGTGTCCGCCGCCTGTGCCATCCGCACCCACCGAGCCACATCGCCGCCGTGGTCAGCTACAGGGCTGACCGGCCCGTCCGCCAGTTGCCCGCTGCTCATGCCTGACTGTGCTCGCAACAAAAAAACTCCCCGTTCTTTAAGTGTTTGATGGCGCGAGGCGAATTATCGTTTGAATTGGAATGCGCTGTTTCAGGTGCTAAACCGAGCTGCCGGGCCGGGTTCGCCTGCCATTCCAAATTGTTCAGACGCGTTATCGATCGCGATTTTTTCGCCATCTATATAAAACCTTGATTTCAGACTGAGTTTTCCATCGATTCTGGTATTATGCGGCAGGCCCACGGCATAAATGACCGGCTACGTTCCCGGGCCATACAACAAAAATCATCTATGGCAGAGTGAAACTTACCCGTAAACCGGCAGATTGCAGGAAATAATGGGTAAGTTGCCAATGGAGGCGACGTAAGGCGAATGGCGGGGCGTTCAATTCTCTATCTCGGCGACAGCGATTTTGCCGCCGGATTCTGCAACAAACTCGAAGCTTATGGCTGCTGCGGCGCACTGACCCGCAACCTGGCGCTTTCCATCCCTGAAAACGCGCCGTCCCACATCGACATAATCCTGTTCGAGCCGCACACCGATTTCCAGCATCCCGAACCAACGCTGCAGGACGTCATTCCGCCACTCAAACACTTTCCCGTGGTCGCGGTCACTACCCGAATGCGCGAACACCGCGGTATTGCGGCGGTGCGGGCCGGCGCGCTCGGTTATATTTGCGTCGACGATGCGGGCCATAAGGAAATTGAGGCCTGCATTTGCTATGCCATTCAGCGCCATCGCCTGCTCGCCCGGCTTTCGGAAACGGACAGCACGGTGTTGTCGATACTCAAGAACATTAATGACGGCGCCATCGTTGTTGACCGTCACGGCCATGTGCTCGACATCAACCCGGCCGCGCGGTCTCTTCTCAGCCTGACGACGCGGCAGCAGGTCAGTGACGAATGGGCCAGGGACTTCTGCAGTCTGAAAGCCGATGGCGCCACGTCCATCGATCACGATGACCTGCCGCTGGTTAAAGCCAGCCGCGGACACAAGTTTGCAGCGCAGGTTGCGGCTTACCGGGGGCTTGGTCACGGCGACATTGTTCTCAGCATTAACGGCCAGGGTCTCTACGACGGCAGCCGCGACCTGATCGGCGGCGTCATTACGTTTCGCGACGTCACCGACATCATGCGGCGCACGGTGCAGCTCGAAAATCAGGCGCAGCATGATGAACTGACCATGCTGCCAAACCGGCGGCTGTTTACCATACAGCTAAAGAAAGCAATGGGCCGCTGTCAGCGAAACGACCGGCCGCTTGCAGTGTTGTTCATCGACCTCGACCGCTTCAAGTCTGTCAACGATACGCTCGGTCACGACGTCGGCGATGAATTGCTGCGGCAGGTGGCATCGCGATTGAGCGCCAATGTGCGCATCGGCGATTTCACCGGGCGCTGGGGCAGCGACGAGTTTATTGTCTGTCTCGAGGACTTCGGCGAAGCGAGAAACGCGGGCGCCGCGGCGCAAAAACTTGTGCTGGTTCTTTCAGACAAGTACGAGGTCAACGGCAGTGAGGTGTATGCGACGCCCAGCATTGGCATCGCGATCTATCCCGGTGCCGGCGAAACGCCGGATCGGCTGATCAAAGCCGCAGATCTGGCGATGTATCAGGCGAAGACGCGCGGCGGCGGTCGCTTTCAGTTTTACTCGAGCTCGCTCAACACCAAGATGGAACAGCGCGAGGAGCTGGAGATCGGCCTGCGGCATGCGCTGGTCCGCAATGAGTTTGTGCTGCATTACCAGCCGCGTATCGATGTCGAGTCCGGTCGTCTCATTGGTCTCGAAGCACTGCTGCGCTGGCAGCATCCGCGTTTCGGTTTGCTGCCGCCTGCCCGTTTCATCCCTATTCTCGAAAGCAGCGGGCTCATTCATTCGGCCGGCGAGTGGATTATCAACACTGCCTGTGCGCAGCTTGCGTCGTGGCAGCACCAGTTCGAACTGCCGGATCTCTCGATAGCGATAAACCTGTCGCAGCAGCAGCTACGCCACGGCAGGCTCGTCGATACGGTCGCTGAAGCGATCGGCAATCATGCGCTGGATTCCGGTTGTGTAGAGTTTGAAATTGGTGACGGCGAAGTCGTCAGGCAACGCTCGGTCGAACTTGAAACACTGCATGGCCTGCGCAAACTGGGTGTGCGCCTGTCTCTCGATCATTTCGGCACGCGCGACGTCTCCTTCAGCTCGCTGGACACCGGCGTCATCGATAGCTTCGTTCTAGATCAGTCACTGATACAGGATGTCGAAATCAATGGCAGCCACCAGCGCATCGTCAGGGCGGCCATTGCCATGGCGCGCGGTCTGGATATCGAAGTGGCGGCGGAAGGCGTGGAGACTTTGTCGCAGCTCGAATTCCTGCGTAGCTGTCAATGCGATCTCGCGCAGGGCTTTCTGATCAGCCGACCGGTACAGGCCGACAAAATTTCACGAATATTGAGAAGCGAAATTGCGGGCACACGGTTGCTGGCCCGTGGGATGCCTTGAATCGCATCTTCGTGGGTCGTCGCGAATCGCCCGCGGGGCGGGCTCCTACAGCACGAATATCCATTGTCGTGATGTGAAACAGAACTGTAGGAGCGGCCTCCCGGCCGCGATCGCCCGCAGGGCGGGCTCCTACAGCACGAATTACCATTGTCGTGATGTGAAACAGAACTGGAGAGCGGCCTCCCGGCCGCGATCGCCCGCAGGGCGGGCTCCTACAGCACGAATGACGATTGCCGCGATGTTAAAAGCCAATGTAGGAGCGGCCCAATCCGCCCGCAGAAATGTATAGAACGCCGCTGTAAAACGCGGATTGATCTTCAGCGCAATGTCAAAAGTCATTCTGCGCCGCTCTTGCACCGCGGTCGCCCGCGGGGCGGGCTCCTACAGCACGAATAACGATTGCCACGATTTTGAAAGCAATTGTAGGAGCGGCCCCAGGCCGCGATCGCCCGCTGGGCGGGCTCCTACAACACGTATAACCATTGTCGCGATGTGAAACAGAACTGTAGGAGCGGCCTCCCGGCCGCGATCGCCCGCAGGGCGGGCTCCCAATCCTCCTTTGATGCCTACGATCGCGTCGGTGATTGGTGAGGATTGATCTTTAGCGCCATGACAAAACATTGCGCTAACCCCATCGTGCGTTTGGGGTCTTTGGCTTACGCCAGGACCGCGCCGCACTGCCAGCAGGCAGCAAACTGGCCTTCGTTTTCCGCGCTGCAGTTTGGACATTTCCATGACGCAGAAGGCGTGTCGTCCGCTGCCGACTGTTCAGCGATCAGTTCTTTCGCCCGATCGAGGTCCAGGTCATTGCGCACCCACAGTTCCGGCCATACTTCCTGGAACGGCACTTCTCCCATGATCGAACCAAAGTGCTCGTTTTTTACGAACGCGGCAATGCCTTCGCTGGTCAGCACGTTCTTGTAGTGATTGATCGTGATGATCGAGTCGGCCGAGGTAACTTTCTTCAACCTAGTCCCTTCAGAAACGCCGCCGGATCTTCGCCGCGCTCCAGTACTTCAACCAGCGCAGAGCCGACGATGGCGCCTGCGGCATGCTGCCCCACGTTGACGACATCTGCCGCACTGCGAATGCCGAAGCCGGCACACACTGGCAGACTCGAACACGATGACACTTTATCCAGGTACTGCGCCAGGGTGTCCGGTAAACCGCCGCCACCGCCTGTGATGCCCGTTATCGTCACAGCGTAGACGAAACCCCGCGACGCTTCTGCCAGCAGCTTAAGCCGCTTTTCAGGCGTCGCCGGCGTGACGAGCTGAATCAGACCGACGCCTTCGGCATCCAGTGCAGCGCGAATGTCGGCCGATTCCTCGAACGGCAGATCCGGCACGATGAACGCACAGACGCCGGTTTCCTTCGCACGTTTCGCAAGTTTGTCGTAGCCAAATGCCAGCAGCGGATTGAGATAGGACATCATCACCAGCGGCGTGTCGAAGTCTTCGTCCAGCGAGTCAAGCTGCTCGAAGATCCAGCGCAACGTCACGCCTTTCTCAATAGCAACGAAACTGGAACGCTGAATCGTCATGCCATCTGCCATCGGGTCGGAGAACGGCACACCGAGTTCGACGACGTCGCCTGCGCCCGCTATCGCACGCAGCGTTTGCAGGAATTGCTCCGGCTCCGGGTAGCCGGCCGTGATGAACGGCACCAGTGCCGTACGCCCTTTGTCGTTGGCTGCGGCGATGGCCGCCCCGATGCGTTCATGCGCGTGCATTGGCATTGGTCCTTGCAGGATATTTCGTGAGCGTCGGCATGTCCTTGTCGCCGCGTCCGGAGTTGCCGATCAGAATGCGCTTGCCGGGGTTTTTCTTCGCCCATTGCTTCGCCGCCGCATAAGCATGCGCCGTTTCCAGCGCCGTTAAAATACCTTCAGTCGCACACAGCTCTTCCAGCGCTTCCAGCGCAGCATTGTCACTCGCCGACACGTAGCTCACCCGGCCAAGTGCCTGCAGCAGCGCATGTTCGGGGCCGACGCCGGAGTAATCAAGGCCGGCGGAAATCGAGTGCGTTTCCTGCACATTGCCATTTTCGTCCTGCAGGATGATCGAATAGCTGCCCTGCAAAACGCCCGGTGTGCCGGTCGCAAGGGTGGCGGCATTTTGTCCAAGTCCGTTGCCCGTTCCGCCCGCTTCGACGCCGATGAGTTCGATTTCCCCGTCGCCCAGCAGCGGATAAAACAGGCCGATGGCATTCGAGCCACCCCCGACGCAGGCAAACGCGGCGTCCGGCAGACCGCCGGCCTGCTCCAGCATCTGCGCGCGCGCTTCGGTGCCTATGACGGACTGCAGTTCGCGGACAAGATAGGGGTAAGGATGTGCGCCTACGGCAGAGCCGATAAGATAATAAGTGTCCGCAGGATCCGTAACCCATTCACGCAGTGCTTCGTCGATGGCAGCACGCAAGGTCTTGTCGCCGCTCTCCACCGGAAACACTTCGGCGCCGAGTCTTAGCATGCGATCGACGTTTGGCGCCTGGCGTTTGATATCGACAGCGCCCATGTACACGCGGCAAGGCAGACCGACCCGCGCGCAGGCGGCAGCGGACGCCACGCCATGCTGACCGGCACCGGTTTCCGCGATGATGCGTTTCGCGCCGAGACGTTTCGCGAGCAGCGCCTGGCCGATGGCGTTATTGATTTTGTGTGCGCCGGTATGCGCAAGGTCTTCGCGTTTCAGCCAAACCTCGGCTCCCCAGGCAGCGGAAAGCCGCGCTGCAAAAGTCAGTGCCGTCGGCCGGCCGACCCAGGTGCGTAGTTCCTGGCGAAACGCCGCCTGGAATTCCTCGCTGTGCAGGTGTTTCCTGATGCCCTGCTCCAGACGCTCGAACGCAGGCACCAGGGTCTCTGGCACATAACGCCCGCCAAACGGTCCGAACCGCCCGCGCTCGTCAGGCAAGGTGCCTGCAATGCTCGCGGCCAGCAGCCTTTTGGCCTCGCCGCTTTCAAGTACCGATTTCATGATTCAGGGTCCTTTCCTTATTACTGCGCTTTTGCTGCTTCGATAAATGCGCGGATCTTGTCAACGTCCTTCACACCCGGCTTTGCTTCCACCGCGCTCGACACATCGACACCGTAGGGACCTACTTCTGCAATCGCTGCAGCGACGTTGGCTGCGCTCAGTCCGCCGGCGAGAATCAGGCAGCCCTTTCTTGCAAGCGTTGCCGCCGCCTTCCAGTCCACGGTCTGCCCCTTGCCGCTATTACTGCCCTCGTATAAAAACGTCTGCGGCAGGGTCGCTGGTACGGCACCTTCACGGACGACCGGCCACTTTGCAATGCCGGCATCTACGCTCAGATAATCGAAGTCGGCGTAGTCGGTTTGCAGCACGTCCGGTTTCATCACGCGCTGCACCGTTAAGCAGTGTTCCGCTTCCGGGTGCAACATGACCGCCACCCGCAGAATATGCGCGGGCACCTCTGCGGCAAGCTCTGCCGCCCGCTCTGGCGTCAGGTTGCGCGGCGACGGTGCGTAAAATACGAAGCCGAGCGCATCGGCGCCGGCTGCAACCGCAGCCCTGATGCCGGCGCTGTCCGTCATGCCGCAGATCTTCACCAGCACGCTCATGCGTCCCGACCGGCCGCCAGCATCTCGCGTATGAGTGCTGCAGGGTCATTTGCTTGCATCAGCGCCGTGCCGACGAGCGTCATGTCGTAGCCGAAGGACGCTGCCGCACGTGCGTCTGCCGCCGTTTTTTGGCCGCTTTCAGCAACTTTTGTGATTTCGTCTGGCAACAAACGGCCGAATTTTTCGAGACGATCCGGGTCTACGGCCAGGGTACGCAGGTCGCGCGTGTTGATGCCGATCAACAGCCGGTTATCTTCGATGTATTGCGCATAGAACGATTTGTCGACAATCTTGAGCGAGCGCACGAGGTCTGTCTCATCGAAAGATTCGAGCAACACGAACATGCCGTGTTCGAACGCACAGTCGAGCATTGAACAGATCTGCCGCGTATCCAGCATGGCGGCAATCAGCAGCACACCGCTCGCGCCCGCGGCTTTTGCTTCGAGTACCTGCACCGGCCTGACCAGGAAATCCTTGCGCATGACAGGCGTCGCCGGAACGACGGCGACAACTTGGCTGAGATGTTCGAGTTCGCCATCGAAGCGGGTCGGCTCGGTCAATACGGAAATTGCCGCCGCACCACCTTCGGCGTATGCGACCGCGCGTTCGCCCCTGTCCATACCTGCACCGCCGAGATCGCCTTCTGCCGGCGAACGGTTCTTGATCTCTGCAATGAGTCCGAAGCGTGCGTGGGGCAGCGGGACGGCTGGCTTGTCCAGCTCACTGCTGCTGTACCTGGATTTAATTGACGCCGCCCGCGCCGCACTGCTGGCCGACATCTTTTTCAGAAAATTTGCCATCAGGATGCGAAGTGCGTTTTGAAGCGCTGCAGAAAATCGGCCGATCGCCCGCTGTCTATCGCATCCGCTGCGAGCCGTACGCCTTCTTGCAGATCTTTCGCGATACCGACGACTTCGAGCACCAGTGACGTGCCCATGATCAGTGCGTCGCGGTGCGGGCCATGGTCTTTGCCCAGCAGCACACGTTCGAGTTCAGCCGCGTTGTAGTTGGCATCGCCACCCTGCAGGTCTTCGGCAGCGCAGCGCTTTAATCCGTAGTCCTCAGGCGTGCGCGTGGACACCACGACGGAGTCGGGACGCACGTCGAACAGCACGAATTCGCCGGCTGGCGTCGCTTCGTCCCAGCCGGGTTCGCCGTGCACGACAAACGCTCTTTCTATCGGCATGCCGGCCAGAGTTTCCGCCATCAGCCTGGCGACATCGCGGCTGAAGGCGCCGATGAGCTGATACGGCGGTGCGGCAGGATTCGCGAGCGGTCCTAAAATATTGAACACCGTGCGCACGCCGAGCGCGCCGCGCACCGGCATGATTTCCTTCATGGCGGGGTGGTAGGCAGGCGCAAACAGAAACGTGAAATCCAGCGCTGCCAGCGCGGCGAGACTTGCCGCTTCGTCCAGCGGCATCGGCATACCGAGACATTCGAGCACGTCGGCGCTGCCGGACTTCGAAGACACCGAACGGTTGCCGTGCTTCACGACGCGCGCGCCGGCGGCCGCCGCCAGTAAGCCGGTGCCGGTGGAGATATTCAGGCTCCCTGAACCGTCGCCGCCGGTGCCGACGGTGTCGACAGTCGGTGCACCGGCCGGTATCGCCGGGTGCAGGGCCAGCTCACGCATGCAGGTAGCGAAGCCGCGTATCTCGTCGGCAACTTCACCTTTGGCCCGCAAGCCGGCGAGAAAAGCGCCGGCCAGCGCCGGTGCAATCTCGCCGCTGGCCATGTCGCGCATGAGCTCGGCCGCTTCCTGTTCCGTCAGGGAGCCACCGTTCAGCAGGCGATCAAGAATGGCGGCATATGGCTTGCTCACAGATTGCCCTGCTTCATGAAATTCCCCATCAGTATGTCACCCTGCGGCGTCAGCACGCTTTCGGGATGAAACTGCACGCCCTCCAGCGGCAAGGTCCGGTGCCGCACGGCCATGATCTCGCCGCGTTCGGTGCGAGCAGTAATTTCGAGCTCCGCGGGCAAGGATTGATCTTCGGCCGTGAGCGAATGATAGCGTCCGGCTTCGAAAGGCTGTGGCATGCCGGTCAGAATACCTTTGTCATCGTGCGTGACCAGCGAAGTCTTGCCATGCATCAGCCGATCGGCGCGCACGATCTCGCCGCCGAAGTGCTGCACCAGCGACTGGTGTCCGAGGCACACGCCGAGCACCGGAATGTGCTCCGCGAAAGCGGCGATCATGGCAAGCGATGTCCCTGCCGCCTCGGGTCGTCCGGGTCCCGGCGAAATAATGAGATGCGTCGGCCGCAACGCGCGTGCAGCGGCAACGTCGATAGCGTCGTTGCGGTACACACACACTTCGGCGCCGGCAGCGGCGAATGCCTGTACCAGGTTGTAGGTGAAGGAATCGTAGTTATCGATCAGCAGGATGCGCACGTCGCTCACAGGCCTTCTCCCGCAATCTCCAGCGCGCTCCGCAGAATTGCGCTTTTGGCGAGCACCTCGCGATATTCCTTCGCCGGCACGCTGTCGGCCACGATGCCTGCGCCTGCCTGGAAACTGTACTCGTCGCCATTGAACACGAGCGTACGAATTGTTATTGCCTGATCCATGTCGCCACTTGCACCGAAGTAACCGGCAGTGCCGGCGTACAGCCCGCGGCCAACTGTCTCCATTTCTTCGATAATCTGCATGGCGCGCACTTTAGGCGCACCGACCAGCGTGCCGGCGGGAAAGCTTGCAGCGAACAGGTCGAACTGATCGTATTGCGGTGCAAGCCTGCCCTGTACGCCACTGACGATGTGCATGACGTGACTGTAACGCTCGATGGCGCGATAGGGATCGACATGCACGCTGCCGGGGACCGCAACTCTGCCGAGGTCATTGCGTGCGAGATCAACGAGCATCACATGCTCTGCAGATTCTTTGGGATCGGCCAGCAGGTTTTTTTCGTTCTGCAGATCTTCCACCGGCGTGCCACCGCGCGGCAGGGTACCGGCAATAGGGCGCAATGAAGCGTTACCGTCATAAAGTTTGACCAGTGCCTCCGGCGAAGAACCCGCGACCTTCAGTTCGCCAAAGTCGAAGAAAAACATGTATGGAGAAGGGTTGAGCAGACGCAATGCGCGATACACCTCAAACGGCGGCACGTTGGTCCTGCCCTTGAACAGCACGGAAATGACGATCTGGTAGATATCTCCTGCTGCGATGTACTCCTTGCAGGCGTTAACGCGCTGCTCGTACTCGGCCTGGCTCATGCCGGCCTCCGGCGCCGACACCGTAAGAGTCTCTTTGGCTGCCGGGATGGCGCCGCGCAGCAGCCGTATGACTTCCTTGCGCAGGCTCTGCCGTTCGGCGTCAGACCCGTCGTGGAGCAATGCCACCCGTCGCGTCAGATGGTCAAAAACCAGCGCCGAACTGGTGGCGCAGAAAGCGGCCTGAGGCAGACCCGCCTGTTGCCGCGTAATCTGCGGCAGCCGCTCGAACAAGCGCACCACGTCATATCCGGAGACGCCGACCAAACCACCGGAAAACGGCAGCCCCGCCACAACCGGCTGCGGCACCGGCGCCCGACGGAGCGCGCCTCGCAGCGCATCCAGGTATTCCTCCTGTGTCTGCGGCGTTTTTGCCTTGCTGCCGTCGATACTCAAACCGTGCTCGTCGAGCCGTACCTCCAGTGCATCGCCAAAACCGAGGAATGAGTAGCGCGCCAGCCGTTCACCACCTTCCACGCTTTCCAGCAGATAGCGTGGCTTCAGCGCCGCAAGCTTCAGGTACGCCGATACCGGCGTATCCAGGTCGGCAGCAATATCAAAGGGTGGTTGCATGGTTCAGGTCTTACCCGCTCGTTACATGGTCAAAAAAAAACCCGTCTTTACTTCGCAGCAGAGACGGGTTTTCAGTTTTCGAAACTGTTCAGCTAAACGCTAGCCCGCCGCCCTCTCCCTGTGAGACAGCCACCACCAGATCAGATTGGCAATTGGGTTCGCGTTCATTGCGGGAGAGTATCCCTGCCGTGCCTGTCGTGGTCAAGCTTCCGGGTGTCTTTGGGGGTTCGTTTCCCGGCACGCAGAAGGGGGAACCCCTGATCGAAATGGCTCACTTCGCTCCGCTGATGCACAGGAGTCCGAATGCCGCGAAGCCAAGGATGGCGAGAGCGGCGTACTTCCGATAAGAAGGTCCCCCGCCCGACTGCCTGTCATTGTGCGAAACATAGGTCTGCATCGCCCGCGGGGCGGGCTCCTACAGTCAATAGCATGCTGGCCTCAGACTGCGGGCCGCGCGCCGATAATCAGAAGCATATGTAGGAGCGGCCCAAGGCCGCGAATTGGTTGCCGCTAAGAAGATCCTTCGTCGTATGCCTTTCGTCGTTCGAAGCGTAGGTCTGCATCGCCCGCGGGGCGGGCTCCTACAGCACGGATAGACATTGTCGCGATCCGAAACAGCATTGTAGGAGCGGCCTTAAGGCCGCGAACAGGTAACGGTTGATCAGCCGAGATCGTAGAGCAGTGGCAGCAGGAATGAAAAACCCAGCCACATGATGATGGTCAGGGGGATTCCCACGCGCAGGAAGTCGGAGAATTTGTAGCCGCCGGCGACCATGATCAGCAGGTTGGTCTGGTAGCCGAACGGGGTGGCAAAACTCATGTTGGCGCCGAACAGGACGGCGAGGACGAACGGGATGGGGTCTACGCCAAGCTGGCCTGCGATGGAGACAGCGATCGGTGTACCAATTACCGCGGCAGCATTGTTGGAAACGATGTTGGTCAGAATGGCCATGATCAGGATAAAGGCACTGAGGATGACCGGCACCGGCAGGTCTGCCACCAGGGTGACGAAACCCATGGCAAGGTAGTCCGCCATGCCGGTGCCCATCAGGGCGCGGCCGAGCGCAAGGCTGGTCACGATGATCATGATGACCTGGGTGGAGAGCGCATCGGCGGCGTCGCGCCAGGTCAGGCAGTGCAGCGCCAGCATGAGGCCGACGCCGACCAGCGCGCTGACAGAGATTGGCATGATGCCGAGCGCCGCCACGACGACGACAAAACCCATAACTGCCAGGGCACGGTTAGCGCGATGCGTGTGCGGCAGGTCCGTCGTGCCATCGAGTACCAGCATGTTGCCGCTGGCTTTAAGCTGGTCGATCGCGTCGCGCGTGCCCTGCACGAGCAGCACGTCGCCCGCGCGCAGGCGGATCGCGTTCAGGTCGCCGGTTACCTGGTCACCCGGTGCGCGGGCGCGGTGTATGGCGAGCGGCAAAAGGCCGAAGCTTGCGCTGAATCTCGCCGCGGCTAAGCTGCGCAAATGCAGTGGCGAGCCCCGCGTGACGACGACTTCTGCCAGCTGTTGCCCTGCGGCACTGAGCGGCGTGTCATCGTCAATAGGGTGTTCGTTGTCGGAGATGTTGTAGAGCGTCGCACCGAGCAGCAGTTCGTAATGTTTCAGGTTCTCGGGCGAATCCTTGACGAACAGCCGGTCGCCGGGCAGCAGTGTGACGGAAGGCAGCTTGGCGAGAAACAGGGATTCACTGCGCTGAATCTTGTCTACCCGCATCTGACCATTCGTTTTCGCGAGAACCTCGGAAAGCGTCTTGCCATCAGCGAATGAACCTTCGGTGATAAAAAGCTGACTGTTGAAGACGCGTGGCGTTATGTCGGCCAGCGGCGGTACGCGATCCGGCAACATGCGCGGCGCCACGATCCACAGAAACAGAATGGCGACGCCGCCGACAATCGCCACCGGCAACACAAAGTCGAACATGCCGAATTCAATGAGCCCCATGTCGTTGGTGATGCCGACGACCAGCAAATTCGTGGATGTGCCAATAGTGGTGGACATGCCACCGATGATGGTTGCAAGACCCATCGGCAGCATCACGCCGGAAACCGGAAACTTCACCCGCATGGACACGCCGACCAGGATGGGCATCAGCAACACGACGATGGGCGTGTTGTTCATGAATGCACTGAGTACCGCACCCGCAAACAACGTGACCAGTAAAGCCAGCAACGGCCGTGTCGACCAGGCATGGCTAACAACGGCGGCGAGCGGCTGCAACGCGCCGGTGGTTTCCAGCGCCTTGCCCACCATCATCAGCGCACAGATCGCTACCAGCGCTTCATTTCCGAAGCCTGCAAAAAACTGCGCCGGGCCAAGCGGCGTTGCGCCTTCGTAAGGAAAAAGTTGAAACCCTGCGACGAGAATGATCAGTATCGCAAGACTCGAAGTTTCGAGTGGTATCCAGTCACGCGTGAACAGGAACAGCGCTACCGCGGTAAGCAGAAGTACAGCGACTCCATGAATGTCAGGCGTAATGGGTTGCAAGTGGTTCTCACGGCGGGACAGGATTCTCGTCGCACAAACCGTATCTCAGATCATGCCCCGTCTGCAATGAAAGACGCCTGCTCTGAACCCTGGATGACGGCGCGCGCCCTGCGATGGAACTGACTGAATTGACTGACATTCCAGTTCGTGCTTATGGGCGGGACCGCGAAGCTCCACGCATCGGCCAGCGCAATCAGTGGCAGCAGATCGGTAAATGCAGGACCGGCCGTCGCGGTTGCCGGCAGCACAGCATAGGGCGACATGACTACAAGGTTGCGATGGCGCACCCCGGAACGCAGCACGGCCCGCTGCCAGTGACGACGCCAGTTGTCACCGAAACCCGCGCCGAAATCGTTATCAGCCAGTGTCGGCAACACACCACGACTTCTCGCCAGCGCGCCCGAGCGCTCATGCAGGCGGGCACGTATGCGACCTGCAATTTCCTGCAGCCACTGCAGGCAGGAAAGATCGGCCGGGTTTCGCCTGCTGCGAATCACGAGCTCGCCAAAGCCTGACAGGCGAAAAGCGATACGCCGGTTTTCGCGTAGATCACACTGCTGCTGTCTGCACAGTGGCGCTTGCGTATCCAGTAAAGTGTCCGCCGCATTCATTGCAAGGCCGAGCAGTTCGTCGAGGACCGCATCGCCGATGTCGCCGTGCCGATTGGCAAGCAGATCAAGCCGCAGGGTGACCGGTAGCCAGTGACTGCCAGTCGGCACCAGCAGTCCACCCTCCGGCAGCAGGGCTGTGGCCGCTTCGCTGGCCAGCAGCGGGCAGGCACTTTTGACCAGGCCGCCATAAACCGGCTGCAGCGGACGTTTGCTGTGACGCAGGCGCCACAAAAAGGTCCAGTTGGCGGCGCTGCGCTCCTCGACCCGACGTGAGCGGTGTACGTCCATCTGCAAACTGTCGAGATAGACAAAGCGCGGACCGCGGCCAAGCAGCGCGTCGGCGATGACGCAACAGGCGGGCAACGGCAACTCGTGCAGGTGCAGACAGATAGCCGGCCGTGACCGCAGGCGACCCTTGCTGGACAGCGCGTCGCGAAGATGTTCGCAGAACTTTTGCCACCGCATAATTCCTTTTCTGCCGCTGCCGCAGTCCCGTGGCTGAATGCTTAGTGGCACGGCCGCTGCCGCGAAGCGCCGCGCATTGGCGAGAAATTCATCGTCGCCTGCCAGCACGTCCCGGACCGACACCGGCAGCGCGAC
>JBBKWC010000007.1:0-357080 GCA_037968735.1 Woeseiaceae bacterium
TGACCTGTAGGAGCGGCCCCAGGCCGCGAATCGCCCGCGGGGCGGGCTCCTACAACTCGAATTGAACTGTAGCAGTGGCCTCAGAACGCGAACCGCCTGTGAGTGGCAAAGGCATCGCTAAAACCACGCCCTGATACCAAGAAGCCATTGGGTATCGGAAGTCGCCGCTCCTGCTGACCGCGCGTAGTCCGCTGTATCACCGAATCGCCGCTCCCAGCTGATGCCGATATACGGTGCAAATTCTCTGCGGATTTCGTATCGCAAGCGGAGACCCAGTTCCAAATCAGACAGCCCGGCACCGGTGCCGACCGCCGCGTCGTCTTCGCCGTGCAGGTTGATTTCGATCTCGGGCGACAGAATAAGCCGCTGCGTGAGCAGCAGTTCATACTCGGCCTCAAACCGTAACGCCGTCTGGCCAGATTCTCCGATATAGAAAGACGCGTTGATGTCGAAGAAATACGGTGCCAGCCCATTGAAGCCGAATGCCAGCCAATCGCGGCTCGGTGAAGGTTCGAAGTCATGGCGCAATCCCAGCTGAAAATCCCAGTAGGTTGAAACCGCTCGACTGAACCGAAGCTGGACTTCCGAGTGTTCGGTTTCCCCGCCCTCGCGCTCGCCTTCGGCGGACAACCACAGCTTGTCCAGATCTTTTCCCAGCCAGCCATGAAAATCCCAGGCGGTCACGTTGCCATCGTCGGCGTCGCGAACCTCGAGCTGATCAACGACGCCCATTAACAGCAGCGGATCGTCTTCCCCGTGCGCCAGCGCAACGCGCGGCGTGCTGACTGTGCTCAAAAAAAAGGTAGCAATAGCTAACAATAATTTCATCGTATTCATCTCAGCTCACCACCACTTCACGAAACATACCGGGCATGTGATAAAGCAGATGGCAGTGGTATGCCCAGCCACCTTTCGCGTCGGCCGTAATCAGATATGAGATTCGTGAACCCGGCTGCACGATAACGGTATGTTTCCGAGGTATGTGTGCGGGGTCGCCGGTTTCCAGCTCGCTCCACATGCCGTGCAGGTGGATCGGGTGCGTCATCATGGTGTCGTTTATAAGCGTTATCCGTACACGTTCACCAAATTGCAGTCGAAGCGGTTCAGCATCCATAAACTTGACGCCATTGATCGACCACATGTAACGGCTCATGTTGCCAGTCAGGTGCAACTCGATCTCCCGACTGGGTTCTCGACGGTCTGCTGTCGTCTCTAGATTGCGCAGATCGCCGTAATTCAGGACACGCCGGCCATAGAATTCTGCATGGTTGCGCAGGCCGATGCCAGGGTCGCTTAAACCATCTGCGGGACTCTCCGCCCGCATGTCGACCTGGGGACCAAATTCACTACCTTGATGGACCGGGGGTGCCTTGCTGCCGAATCCTGCCAGGCCTAGCGTTGAAGATTCTGCGCCTGCGGCCATGTCGTGGCCGCTGTGATCCATTCCCGGCATCACGGCTTCGGTCGCCGGTGCCTGCATTGACGACATGTCGTGGCCGCTGTGATCCATCGCTGGTGTCGCTGCCGCGTCTCCTGCAGACGGCTGCATAGCGCCCATATCGTGACCACTATGGTCCATGCCCATACCCATGTCCTGATGTCCGAGAAGCGCGGGCGGATCCATGGGTGGTACTTCGGCGCGCAGAAGCGTATCGGGCGTGAGTGTGCCGCGCGCGAAGCCGCTTCTGTCAATATTTTGCGCGAAAATTGTGTAGGCCCTGTCGGCATCGGGTTCAATAATCACGTCATAAACTTCCGCAACCCCGATGCGGAACTCGTCGACGGTCACCGGTTGCACGTTCTGACCGTCCGCCGCCACGACCGTCATTTTCAGACCGGGGATTCGCAGGTCGAAGATCGTCATCGCTGCCCCGTTAATTATTCTCAGGCGAACTTTTTCGCCTTTGCTGAACATGCCGAGCCAGTTGTCGTCTGGCGTCGCTCCGTTCATCAGGTACGTATAGGTATAGGCGGTGACATCGGACAAATCACGATCGCTCATGCGCATCACGTTCCACATCTCACGATCTTTGGCAGTCTGCGCCAGACCTTTCCGCTGAATATCTTTCACCAGATCGCCGGCCGTTCTTTCACGAAAATTGTAGTAGTCAGATTGCTTTTTCAGATTTGCATAGATGCCGGCCGGATCCTCGTCGGTCCAGTCTGACAACAGTACGACGTGTTCGCGGTCATACGCGACCGGATCGCTGCCTGCCGGATCAACGATGATCGCTCCGTAAAGTCCGGTTTGTTCCTGGAAGTCAGAATGGCTGTGATACCAGTACGTGCCACTCTGGTTTACGTCGAAGCGATAGGTAAACGTTTCACCCGGCTGAATGCCGTCGAAACTGATGCCAGGAACGCCGTCCATCCCTGCGGGAAGAATAATGCCGTGCCAGTGAATCGACGTGTCATGCGGTAAATGATTGGTCACCCGCAACGTTACCTGCTCGCCTTCACGCCAGCGCAATACGGGCGCGGGCACAGTTTCGTTGACGGCAGTGGCCACACGGTTACTTCCCGTAAAATTGACGTCCAGATAGCCGATGTCAAGATCGAACTCCGTGCCCCTGAGAATCGGTGTTTCAGCCTGCGCATTGCGACCCGCCAGGGGTAGCCCGAGTCCGAGCAAGGCGCTGCCCGCTGTCGCACCGGTAACGAATGTGCGCCGTGAAATTGAGGATCCGATTCGAGGCCTGTTTTGGGTAGTCATATTCAGGTCCTTATTCATCATCATCGTGAAGATGCGGCGTTTCTTCATGCGCTTCAGCCTCAGTCGGCTCAGCCGCTGGGCCGTGCTCATGCTCACTACCGTCATCGTGTATGTGAATATCGCTCGCGGGCGCGACATCGGTCGCAACGTGTTCGTGAGCATCGTTGCTGACCTCACCGGCGTGATGTCCGTGACCGGCAGCGGCGGCAAGCATCTTTTGATAAGTCTTTGCATCGAGTTCTGGAAGGCGGGTCATGAAGGCAACGACCGGCCAGATCGCATCGTCGTCGTGCGTGACACCCCACGCCGGCATGCCAGTCATCCTGATGCCATGCTTTGTCACCCAGAACAATTCCGCAGCAGACAATTCAGCCGCGTCTTTGGCAAGATCTGGCGCCCTGGGATTCAGGCCCTGCCCTACCGCCGCCGGTGCTTTACCCGGCGCTCCGTGACAGCTCGCGCACATCGCATCAAAGTCGTTGATACCAGCCAAAACCAGTGCCTCATCATCCAGCGCGGGTACGACCACATCTCTGGCATGACGCTGCACCGAGCGCTTTGCAGTGGTGGACAGGATCCAGCTGGCTGCCGGGCTATGACTGCCACTCGCACTTACATCAACCAGGCCAAAGTAGGAAACTGCTGTGGCTCCCATCACAATGACAATCAGCAGTACGGCAATATTTAATAGTATTTTCATCGTTTACTTGCTCTTGAAGAAATCGAAGAAACTGCCGCGCTGCGACAGGTGTCACTCAGGAATGCAAATCGCGCGCCCTGTAGCGGGCGCGTGAGATCACTGGCGCCGGGCGGCGCGCGTTATCGGAGAGAGATGGGAGGTCGGAGCAGCGGATGAAACGTCGGATCAATATGCAGCGAGGCCAGCCTGGCCCTTACCGTCCGAGACGCCAATTCCGGGGGCTCGACGGTTGCGCCGGAGGCTGTGACCGGGCCGGAGCCCGACGCAGGACATATTGAGGCACAGCCGTCACAACAATCGCAGTCTGCTGCAGGGGATAATTCCGCGTCATCTGTCATTTCCTTGCCAGATTCGTCATGGCTTGAGCCATGCTGCG
Organism: Woeseiaceae bacterium; assembly: GCA_037968735.1. Classification (GTDB taxonomy): domain Bacteria; phylum Pseudomonadota; class Gammaproteobacteria; order Steroidobacterales; family Woeseiaceae; genus SZUA-117. The sequence goes on from JBBKWC010000007.1 coordinate 3,790, forward strand.
CATGCAGGCCGGCAGTCGTCGTTGCGGCCGAATGCATTTCGTCCGGCGCCACTTCGCAACTTGATATCGAGCCGGCAAAAACCCCGAGCGGGTAGACCGACATCAATATCATCAGCAGAATTTTTCGGCTTATGAACATGTCACTTTACCTTAGACGTTTTCCCCATTCAGGGCAATCGACGGCCAGCCTGAAAGGACATTCCACGCATCTCTGACCAAACGACCGCCGCGAACGTTCAAGCGGTTTTCCGCCGCTTCAATCTGCATCGCTCGCCTCAAAGCCGCGCAAGCGCAATGCGTTCGTAATCACCGACACCGAACTGAATGACATTGCGGCAGCGGCAATCATCGGGCTTAGTAACAAACCGAACACCGGGTACAAAAGGCCGGCTGCGATCGGAATGCCGAGCGCGTTGTAAGCAAATGCAAAGAAAAGATTTTGCTTGATATTTCGCATCGTGGCCCGGCTCAGTGCACGCGCCACGGAGATACCTCGAAGATCGCCCTTGACGAGTGTGACCGCGGCACTCTCCATGGCGACGTCGGTGCCCGTTCCCATGGCGATGCCCACATGCGCCTGTGCGAGAGCCGGGGCATCGTTCACCCCGTCGCCGGCCATGGCCACAATACGACCTTCGTCCTGCAGCTTCCTGATAGCAGCCAGCTTCTGGTCAGGCAACACGTCCGCAATGACTTCATCGAGCCCCAGCCGCTTTGCCACCGATTGCGCTGTCGTGGCGTTATCGCCTGTCAGCATGATGATCGAAACATTGTCCTTTTGCAGGCGTTTGATCGCGTCGAACGTCGATTCCTTAATAGGATCGGCTACGCTCACGATGCCTGCAATCCGCTCATCAACAGCGATGAACATTGCCGTCTCGCCTTGTTCGCGACGCTGGTCTGCCCTACCGGCAAACGAAGCAACCTCCACTCGCAGTTCTTCCATCAGTGCACGGTTGCCAACGGCAACTGATCTGCCATCAACTGTGCCGCGCACACCCTTGCCGGTTATCGAGTTGAATTCACCGACTTTGTCGAGCTCGACACCCTGCTCTTTGGCATAGGCTACGATCGCTGCAGACAGAGGATGTTCGCTCGCCTGTTCGAGGCTGGCCACCAGGCGAAGCAGGTCCTGATCATTCTGACCCTCCGCCGCCTGGAAGGCAGCGACTTCCGGTTTGCCGAGCGTTAGGGTGCCGGTCTTGTCGACCACCAGAGTGTCAACCTTACGCATCAGTTCGACGGCTTCTGCATTCTTAAACAGCACGCCCATTGCGGCGCCGCGGCCGGTGGCAACCATGATCGATATTGGCGTCGCCAAACCCAGCGCACAGGGACAGGCAATGATCAGCACTGCGATGGCATTGATCAATGCATAGGTCATGGCGGGAGCCGGGCCCCAGATCGCCCAGGCGATGAACGTTAAAATAGCGATGAGTATGACGGCAGGAACGAAATAGCCGGCCACCGTATCGGCCAGTTTCTGAATCGGTGCGCGACTTCGCTGCGCGTCCGCTACCATTTGCACGATTCTTGATAGCAAAGTGTCGGCACCGACTTTCTCGGCTTCCATCACCAGCATGCCGGTGCCGTTCACTGTGCCACCTACAACGGCGGCGCCGGCAGATTTCTCGACGGGAAGTGGTTCACCCGTGACCATCGATTCGTCCACGGAACTCCGTCCGTCGACGACGCGGCCATCCACCGGCACTTTTTCGCCGGGACGAATCCGCAGCTGATCGCCAGCATGAATGGCTTCGATAGCAACGTCTTCCTCACCGGCTTCCGTTATGCGTCGCGCGAGCTTCGGCGCCAGTCCCAGCAGCGCTTTGATGGCTGCGCTCGTCTGGCTTCTCGCCCGAAGCTCCAGGACCTGACCGAGCAGGACGAGGGTGACGATCACCGCGGCCGCCTCGAAGTAAACACCGACGTTACCGTGATGGTCCCGAAACGCGGCCGGGAAAATATCCGGCCACATGACGGCCACGACGCTGTAGCCGTAAGCGACCGCGACGCCAAGGCCAATTAAAGTGAACATGTTCAGATGCCGGTTCACCACGGATCGGTAAGCACGCACAAAAAACGGCCAGGCGCCCCACAGGACGACGGGCGTTGCCAGCGCGAATTCCACCCATGGCCGTGCGGTCGTCGAGAGCACCGCGCTGACCGGCTGTCCCGGCAGCATGTCGCCCATCGCAATCAGAAATACCGGCAACGAGAGCACGAGGCTGACCCAGAACCGCCGCGTCATGCTCTTAAGCTCGCTGTTGTCCTCCTCCGCTATCGTCGCAATCACCGGCTCCAGTGCCATGCCGCAGATCGGGCAGTCGCCAGGCACGTCACTCACAATTTCCGGGTGCATGGGGCAGGTGTATTGCGTGGCCGCAGGTGCAAACACCCGTTCCAGCGCCATACCGCACTGCGGGCAATCGCCTGGCGCATCCGACTCGACTTCCGGATGCATCGGACAGGTAAACTTCGCAGCTGACGCAGGCGACATCATCCGTTCGAGTGACATGCCGCATTTCGGACAGTCACCCGCACGATCCGCTTCAACCTCAGGATGCATCGGACAGGTCCACAGCGCGCTCATGATGCGATCCTCTGTAATTCATCCAGAATCGGGCACTCGGCCCTAGCGTCGCCGTCGCAGCTATCTGCCAGGTGCTGAAGCGTATCCTGCATGGACTGCATGCCGGCAATCTTCTGCCGCAATGCCTCGATATGGCCCAACGCAATTGTTTTGACCTTCGCATTACTGCGCTGATCATTGCGCCACAGCGCCAGCAGGTCGGTGATCTCGGCAATCGAAAAGCCAAGCTCCCGGGCACGATTGATAAAGCTGAGCGTATGCAGAGCGCCGCCATCGTACTGCCGGTAGCCGGACTCTGTCCTGGCTGCCGGTGTCAGCAGCCCGATTTGCTCGTAGTAACGAATTCTTTTCGCTGACACGCCTGTGGCATCAGCCGCCTGACCAATATTCATGCCGCCACCTCCTCACCGGTCTTGACGACCGCCCTCAACTGCGAGCCAGTCTATTCCTTCCCATTATGGGAAGGTCAAGGTTTATTTTAAGGTTTTTTCGGCCGGCTGTTCTGACCTGGGCCCGATGTGCTTCTCCCCGCGCTGCTCGGCCAGCGCAACCTGGCGGCGACGTTCGTCGAGGCGGACGGCACGATCCGCATCCAGCATATGCACACATTTCGGGCAGGACACGCCCTGCCTGAAGTCCGGCGACAGCATGTCCTCTGAACTGAGCGGGCGCCGGCAGGCGTGACATTGTCCGTAGCCACCCTCGGCAAGGTCATGATCAACGGCGACGCGAGTATCGAAGACGAAGCATTCGCCCTGCCACCGACTTTCGCCATCAGCAATGTCTTCCAGATACTTGAGAATGCCACCGTTTAACTGACAGACGTCGGGAAAGCCCAGTTCGAGCATCAGTGCCGATGCTTTTTCGCAGCGAATACCGCCGGTGCAAAACATCGCGACCTTCCTGTCTGTCCCAGCCTCGGCCAGTTTCTTCGCGAAGGCAGGAAACTGCCGGAAGCTGTCCGTCGATGGATCCAGTGCATTATCAAAAGTGCCGACTTCGTGCTCGTACTGATTGCGGGTGTCGATCACCAGCGTCTTCGGATCGCTGATCAGCGCGTTCCAGGCGCTTGCGTCCACATGTTTGCCGGTGCGGCGGTCCGGACGGATATCCGGCCTGCCCAGGGTGACGATCTCTTTCTTCACCTTGACACGCATGCGGCGGAACGGTGCCTGCTCTGCATCGGTCCAGCGACCCTCGACGGGCTCGCGAAGCTTAAGCTCTCCCTGCAGCCAGCCAAAGACACGCTGCACCGCCGCCGCCTCGCCTGCCAGGGTGCCATTAAACCCTTCCGGCGCCAGCAGTACGGTGCCGAGCAGACTCTCTTTTTCACATTCGCGTTTGAGCCGGGCGCGAAGCCCGCCGGGATCGGCCACATCCAGGAAGCGGTAGAACGATACGACCTTCATATGCGATCGAACCCGGGACCTGTGAACGTCAGCGACAAAATGCTGTGGCGGATTTCTTCGCCCAGCACGAGGCGCGCGTCCTCACCGATACGTTCAATGTCGCTGCCGAATTCGAGAAAGCCGCCAGCATTACGTCGCACCACGCCGCGCTGCCGCAAGGTGCGAATGAAATCCTGAAACAAAGCCTTGTCAAAAAAGTCGGGTGAATGCAGCCCGTAAATCATGGCCAGGCGTTGCGCACTTTGCTGGCACAGGCCTTCGAGTCTGGCGCGTGAGAGGGTTCCCGAACCGTTGCGGACCAGCAGCGCAATGACCAGGTAAAAGCGCTGCAGCATCGGCACCATCGACTGCCCAAGCATCATCAGCTGAAACGCCGGCGCCGATCCGGTTGGCGGGCGCACCAGCAAATCATCTTCGCGCAGCAAAATATTCTCAGCGATCAGCGCATCGATGGCAGTCGTGGTCACTGAATCGATCTCCTGGTCCTCCCACTGCAGCTTTAGCTCAACTTTCATGAACGGATAGATCATTTGTACGAGACGTTGCAGTTCGCTGTGTGCCAGACGCCGTCCCTGAATGAAGCAACAGGCGATGGATGCGGGCACTGCAAAAAGATGCTGAATATTATTGCGGAAATAAGTCATCAACACCGCTTCGCGCTCGGCCATGCTGACGATATTGCCGAGTGGATGGGCGGTGCGGCGAGTTACCTTTAACTTCTCGCCGTGATCGATAATTTCTTCAGCGCTCCACTCCGGTACCGTCACCCGGCGGGAATATCGAAAGCGCCGCAACAAACGGATACTCAGTCCAAGCTGCGCCTTGAGTTCCTGCTCGCCCATGGATTGCTTAGGCGTAGAAAGCAGCGCGTAGGCCAGGAGGCTGATCGGCGTCACCGCGGCAGCCGCGTTGATTTCGCCCATAATTCTGTCACCAAGATGGCTGATCACCTTGCTCATCCACGGCGGCCGTTCGCCATTCAGGACTGCAGTCCGCCAGTCGGGCTCGTGCTGATCCAGCACTTCGTGCAGCCGTATCGGCTGACCGATGTTGACGTACACCTTGCCAAAGTATTCGCGCAGCGAATTTATCGATCTGACCAGGCCGAACAGCGACTCCTTTTTCTTCCCGCCACCGCCCAGCTCGGAAATAAAGGAATTGCCCTCGATCAGTTTTTCATAGCCGAAATAGACCGGCACGAAGACCACCGGCAGGCGCGGATCCTGCACATAGGAATTCACGGTCATGGCGAGCATGCCGGCTTTGGGTTCCAGCAATCGGCCGGTGCGACTTCGTGTTCCTTCGACGAAGTACTCGATGGCATGGCCTCGCCGCAGAATTTGCCGAAGATAGGCATTGAACACGGTCGCGTACAAGCGATTGCCCTTGAAGCTGCGGCGCAGGTAAAACGCGCCGCCACGGCGCAGGATTCCGCCAACGACCGGGATGTTCAGATTCACCCCGGCCGCGACGTGCGGCAGACTCAGTCCTTCGTGATAAACGATATAGCTGAGCAGCAGGTAGTCGAAATGACTGCGGTGGCAGGGCACATAAACGATCTCATTGTCTTTCGCTACTTCGCGGAGCTGCTCAACGTGGTGCAGCTCGATGCCGTCGTAAATGCGGTTCCAGACCCAGCCGAGGAACCGCTCGACGACGCGAATTGTCGGGTACGAAATATGCGCGGCAATTTCGCTCGCATAACGCCGTGCACGATGGGTTTCCCGCTCTAACTTATTGCGATCGTCCAGCGCTTCCGCCTTGATGGCAGCGCGGACGTCCGGATCGTTCAGCACGTCATTCAGCAAGATCCGGCGATGTGAAAGATCGGGACCCACGGTGGCCGTACGACGCTGACGGAAATGCACGCGCAGGATGCGCGAAACCTTGCGAAAGGCCGTGTCGGCATCGGGAGTGTCATGCAGGATTGAACTGAGGGGCAGTGGCTGCCCGAAGCGCAGCAAGGTATTGCGCCCCTGAAAAACGGTGGTGAAAAATTTTCGCGTCCGTCCCGCGACATCCCAGTGCTCCGAGAACAGCAGGGTCAGCCAGGAATGATCTTTGCGCGGTGAGCGTCCCCAATAGATACCGACCGGCACGAGCAGGATGTCCTTGCCACCGGCAGCGACGCTGGCATCCACCAGGCGTCTGAGTCGGCGCGATGCCTGCGTTTTCGTGCGGCGAAAAATAAAACCGCGCTTGCGTCGCAGCACCACAATGCGCCGGCTTTCGCTGATGCCATGAAAATCGATTGCATCGGTCGGCGGCGGCAAACCATGTATACGGCAGGCTCGCTCAAGCGCCAGGGTATCTGCCAGACCACCGATTTCCAGCACATAGCAAACCGGTATCAGCGCAGCTGGAAAAAGTTCGGCAGGTTCGTCCGGCTGCACCACGGGACGCGCCCAGATGGCGAAAATCCTGTCGGCGAGCCAGTACCAGGGGCGGAGGAATTGTTGCGTCACGCTCATCGGGGGCCAAGTTTACCCCTTTCCAACGCGAAGCTATCTGCTAATACATTGATTTTTCACAATTGCCCGGCGATGCTTGCCGCCGTCATGCGCATTTCAGAAAACAGCTGGCTGATTGCCGACATCGGTGCAACGAACAGTCGCTGCGCCATTCTCAGCGGACAGTCCATCACCAGGGTGAAGATTTTCAGAAACGACGCCGCAACGTCGCTGGAAGCTCTGCTCACCGAATACCTTGCCGAATCCGGCGCGACACCACGTGGCTGTGCGTTGGCGGTGGCTGCGCCGGTGGCGGGCGATACGATTCAAATGATCAACAGGGACTGGCGCTTCAGCCGTGAATCGCTCTTGGCGCTTGCTTTCGAGCAGGTCGAAATCATTAACGACTTCCATGCGATTGCCTGGCTGTTACCACATATTGGCGAGGGAGAGCGGGACGCTATCGGCTCGGCGACAGTGGCGGCCAGCGGCAATATTGCTGTTCTGGGGCCCGGCAGCGGACTCGGTATGTCGGCATGGATAGATGATTGTGCAGCGATGTGCGGCGAAGGCGGACACCTGACCCTTGCGGCGCAGAATGCCGACGAAGAGCGGATTATTGCGGTGCTGCGTAAACGGTACGGTCACTGTTCTGCCGAGCGCGTGCTGTCCGGACCTGGCCTGATCGCGCTGCACAATGCCATGCACGGCAGCGAGGTGACGTCCTCCGAGCAGATCACGGTCAAGCCGAACGATGCCCAGGCGGCGGCGACCCTGGCACAGTTTTTCCTGTTCCTCGGCAGCGTGGCGGCGGAACTTGCGCTGATCACCGGCGCTTTGGGAGGCGTCTACATCGCCGGGGGCATCGTGCCGGCTTGCGCTGAAGCCTTGCGGGAATCCGGGTTTCGGGCACGTTTCGAAGACAAGGGACGATATCGTGATTACATGCGACGTATCCCGACCTGGGTGCTGACCGAACCGCAGCCCGGGCTTCGCGGGATCGCCTACTATCTCGCCCAGCACAACAATGCGCTCGCGTCCGGCGCGTCTGGCTGAAAGTCAGGGGTCCTTGGTACCGGCAGCCGCATCCTGCAGCGACTGTTCCATGCTGTCGACGCGATTCTGCATCTGCAGTTCGACGTCGCGTGCTTCATCAAGGGCGCGATTGTAATCGTCGGCGATTTCCTTGCCCACGGTGCCCTGGCGCGCGTCCGGTGCATCGGCATCGCAAGCGGCAAGCGCCAGTCCTGTGAGCAGCAACCATGATGGTTTCATCGCAATACTCCTAATTGCACACGCGTCTGATGAAGCGCGCCAGGTAGTCATTAATGTCATCGAGATTGTCCGTCAGGCGATGATCGCCGTCGACAATGTGCAGCGTGGCGAGGCTCTGACGTGCGAACCGGATGCTGTTGTCAACTGGCACAACATCATCTCGCCAGCCATGCACAATTTCTGTCGGCACCTGAGGTGCCACAGGCGTCAGCGACTCCAGGCCTTCCATGTAGAAAGCCGGCGCCAACACAAAAAGCCCCGCCGTCCGGATCTTGTGGGCTGCTGCCGTCGCGACGTGCCCGCCCATACTGGAACCGACAAGCAGCACCGGGTCATCGAGCGAACGGCAGGCGTCGATGAGTTTCGTCACTCGCTCGGCCGGATCCGCTATGCCCCGGTAGTCGATGCTATCGGCCTCGAGTCCCAGACTGCGGGCGAGCGTGGCCATGGAGCTGATCTTGGTTCCCCACGGGCCACTCTCCTGACCATGCGAAAACATGACAATTGGCTTCTTCATTCGATAAATCCCTCGCTATTCTGACAGCCATCTTCGAGTCGCTTTGCTATTAGCCAGTCGCGATCATGGCCGCGCACAACGAGGCTACCGATTCTGGTCACGGGCGCTGACCAGTGACCCGCCGACAGTAATGCGGCCTCGTTACTCTGAAGCTCTGCTTGCCAGTCCGCACTCTCGAGCGCAGCGCGCATGTCAGGCCAGAACAATCCACTCTGATCGGCAACTGTTTTCAGACCTTCATCCGAACTGGCGTCGAGGCCTTCAGCGAACAGCGCATGGCCGACATGCTGCAGAAAAGCCCGCTCGCGATGTTGCGACTTCGCGTAGAAAAAGGCTGGCAGCAGGCGCTCACTTTCACTTACATCTGCCAGCTTGCCGAACGGCAGCTGCAGCCGGTCTGCCTCTCTCTTTGCATCCTTCAGTCGATAGCGCTGCTGATTTTTTGGCAGGCGGTCGGCGGGCATCACCACCCTTAGGTTCAAGGTCAGTCCGAATGCATCGGCAATGGAAGCCGCCTGCTGCAAGGCAAGATGCGAGTAAGGATCCGGCAGGGCATAAAAAAGCTCCAGCGGTGGCAGTTTGGCCGCCATCGCCGGCGGTGTGACAGGCAGCCTGCAGGTCATTGTCTGCTTGAGAGACGCAAGCTCCGGGGCCGCGTCTTTGTAACGATTCAGCTTGCGGGCATCGAGTCTTGCGAGCAGATAGTGAAGCCTGTCAATGCCCCAGTACCATTCGCCGGCGTAATAAATGCTGGCGCACTGGTAATGGCCCATCCTGCGCAGCAGAAGTTGATGCTTGCCGATCAATACGTGGGTGTCACTGCCGTCGCTGCGCACACGTCCCAGAAATCTGCTCATGCCGTCGGCATCGCCACGCCAGTAAAGCGCCAATGCCTTCGTCGCCGACTCTTCAAAATCAGTCTCACCCTGCTCATTGGCGAGGAAGTCCAGCAAATGCCTGCGATGTTCCACCGGTGGCGTTGCACCCATATCCAGGAACGGGACCCCGAGTTCGGTGGCGAGCAGCGCACAGTCCCGAAGGGCAAATTCGGCCAGCAACGCCGGCTGCGGTGAATAGCGGCCGGACAACGCCTGGCACAACAGGTAACGAAACCTGACCTTCGCCCCGTATTGCGGCCGCAGAAATGCGAGGTAATACGACAACAGATACGAATAGGGATCGTCGACCTGCAGGAAGACAGTTGCTTCTCGTTTTCGCAACGTCATCAGCCGTCGCAGTTCGAGCATCGACTGACGCAGCTTGTTTACACCGGGATTAAACAGCCAGGCGTAATGCACGGAATTGAGCCAGTTTTTCAATGCTCTTCATCCCAATCTGCGCGCGGCTTCCACAGCAATTCGTCCAGATCGGGCTGCCAGCGAAATCTGGCCATGTCGACACGGCCGTTCAGCAGCGGCACATTCTCCACGGAGAGACGTTGTTTCTGCTTTTTAAACGAAGCGCTGCCGGGCTCGAATGCGAGTTTGCCGGACGACAACAACACGCGATGCCAGGGCACGCTGTCTCCCGCCGGCACGTGTCGTAATGCGAACGCGACCTGGCGGGCCCCACGCGGGACGCCCGCGATTTCGGCGACCTGCCCGTAACTTGCCACTGAGCCCTCCGGAATATCGCGGATGGTTGCGAGAATACGTGTCACACGCCTGGCCGTTGCTGCTTTCATGTCAGCATCGTCATTCCACGACGGCGCCTGGACCGAGCGGCTGTCCGTAGCTGAACTCGACAAAGTTGCCATCCGGATCACGCAGGCCGCAGTAGTATCCGACCGGGTAAGGGTCTTCCTTAGGTTCCCATTCGAGGACACCTGCCTCGCGGGCTTTGTGCGCAATATTGTCGACGGCCCGCCGGCTATCAAGCGCGAAGCCCAGGTGCGAGAAATCGTCTGCTGCTTGATTGCGACCCGGTCCGCCGGGCATGAGAACAACAATAAAATCCTGTTCTTTTCCCGGCTCCGCCAGCCACACGACACGCTTGCCGTTGCTCTCCCGGTCGTGAGTCAGCCGCATGCCGGCATAGGACTGATAAAATTCGATACACGCTTCGAGATTCCTGACATGCAGGGCGAGATGTGTAAACGCCGGGGCCATAATCGATTCCAAACCAGAAGTTGCGCCAAATATACTGGAAAAGACTCGAACGTGACCGCTGGCAGCGGCGGGACCAGCCGCTCAGGGATCTGGCACATCCTCGGTCGGCGTGTCGAAGGCCGCAGCCGGGAAGAGGTGCAGAATGTCCCGGAACAGCGCACCTTCCGCCGGAAATTTCGCCCGGTTGGTCATCAGGATCACGTTGAATCCGGCATCGTCGGCCCACAAACTGACCGCGTTAAAGATGCCGTTCGAGCCCGCGGGCGCCATCACTCTTTGCTGAAGGCGGCTGGAGAATACCAGGCGCTCCAGTTTGAATTTCTCTGTTCGCACAGGGCTATCAAAGTAGACACCCTCGCCGATCCCCTCGAAGAATTTACCGAGACTCTCCGCTGTCGATAGGAGCCCGCCGGCTCCCAGCAAGTTCCATGACGGTCCCGGTTCCGGCCACATCCTGTCCTCGATCGGATTCCCCCAGTAGGCACCGTCCAGGTCACATCCGTCAGCAAACTTTCGTGTGCCGATATTTTCAAACCAGTAGCCCGTTTCCTCCATGCCTGCAGGGAGGTATATGTAGTTTTTCAGCAGTTCTGGATAAGGCTCGCCAGTGGCTATTTCGAATATTGCCGCCAGCAGTTGATAGCCAAGATTCGAGTACTGTTCGTCAGCACCCGGTTCATGAATCAGTGCCGCCAGATTCGCGCTGGCGATGAGCTGCGCTCGGGTCGTTGGCCGGAAGTCGTAGGCAACCCGGTATCTCACAGGCTGACCCGATCTGTCGATCAGATCCGGCAGCCCACCGGTATGCCGGAGTAACTGCTGGACGGTGACGGCGCCAATCGGTCCGGTGAAACCCGGAATCCAATCCACCACGGTATCAGCGAATGAAATGATTCGTTTTTCCTCAAGCACATGAGCAAGGACGCGAGTGAATTCCTTGGTGATCGAGCCGATCATGAAAAGATGGCGGGTGCTAACGCGTTCGTACGACTGACAGGTTGCGGAGCCAAATCCGGATTCGAACACCTCCTCCCCCGCCAGCGTGATGCGCAGAATGCCGGACGCACCAGTTTCCGCTGCAGTCGCGAGCCGCGCTCTGATTTGATCGTCGTAAACGCCAACAAGCTGTCGGGGTTCACCGGACGCGGAATTTATCCAGGTGAGCAGTAATAAAATTACAAGCTTTCTGTTGGCTGTCATTATCGTCGGCTTGCGCATACTCCGCTTTGCTTCGTAGTCAGGCAAAGCGCCTAGCTTCTCTGACTCAGGCCGAGCTTTTGCTGAATTTCCCGGCGCGCCTCCTGCAGAACAGTGTCCCTGTCGAGACTCTCCAGAATCTTCTGCACGACCTGCTTCGGTCCGCCGTCGCCCCAGGATTTTCCTTTCGCAAGGTACTCGCCGGCGATGCGTCCGACGACGTAGGTACTGTAGTAGGCAATGGCACCCTGCGCACCGGCCGTCACAATCGTGGACAGTCCGGCCGTGCCGAGCTTGAGTGCGCTCGAGACGAAATGAAGCGCCCATACGGTACCCATCAACGCGGCTGCTTCCGCGGCAATGACGCTGACCAGTGAGCCGGCTTCCCGGCGACTCAAAGGCAGGTCGTACACCTTTGACAAATGCATCACCATGCCGGCATCGATGAACGCGGCCGCAAAAAGATCCGCGACGGGAACCGGGTTGAATGCCACGGCAATGCCCTTGCCGACGCAGTAAGTTCTTACCAGCTTCTCGCCGATTTCGCGCCGTGCATTGAGAATACGTGCGCCAACCTGATCGCTGAGGTCGGCGGCGAACAAACTGGCATTGAGTGCAGCCAGCGTCTTCCCTTCCGTTTCAAAAATTTCCCACAGGCGCAACCGCAGGCGCTCGATATCCGGCGTGCGGTGCCGCTCCGATTCCGTTTCCGTCCCATCAGCATTGCTTGTTACGATTTTTTGCGGCCTGGGCTCTGCTGCAACGGCGAGAACGTTTTCCGCTTGCACGAGAGCGGCGGTTTTCTTCCGCAGGGATTGCAGCAGCGCTTCCTGCTCGGTTGCGGTGTAAAGATCAGACTTGTTCAATGCAACGACCACCGGACGGCCCTGCGTCACCAGGGTTTTGAGCGCCGCCAGCTCGCTCTCGGTGATGTCGCCGTCTGCGACAAAAATTACGAGGTCGGAGCGTCGGGCGACTTCGCGTGCCATCGCTTCCCGGTCTTCGCCACCCGCCTCGTCGAGCCCGGGCGTATCGATGAGAAACACGCCTCCCGCTTCGATTTCTGACCAGGGCTCCATGCTGCTGTGCCGGGTTTCACCATGCAGCGGACTGACGGAAAACTTTCGTTCGCCGATAAGCGCATTCAGCAGTGACGACTTGCCGGTGCTAACCCGGCCGAAGACGGCAATGTGCAGATGGCCATGTTCGATTTTTTCGAGCATGCTCTTAACGGCGGCGTAATCATGCTGCAGTACGTCGCGCACGCCGGCCGGCAGACGCGAATCATCGATAAGTTCGCGCAGGCTTTCGCGCGCGAGATCCAGGTGGGCGGAGCCGCCGTCCGCGGCGGTATCAGCGCTCGGGCTTGTCCTGCTCCAGGGCCAGTCTGGCAACCTGTCGAACACCCGCTTCAATATGCTCACTGATTCCTTCCTCGAACTCTTTCGCGGCGATTTCAGGATCGAGTTCACCGTGCTTTTTCAATGTGATCATGAGACTTCTGCCTAATGCATCGAAAATCAGGCCATAGGCTACCGCATGCACGAGCCCTCCGGCGACTGTGCCAACGCCCGGAAACGCTTTCAGCCCGTTGCCCGCTACCGCCAGGCTCAGTGGAAGCGCCTTGCCAGCACGGCTTTGACTGAGAGACAGGAAATCCTCGATGTCCAGATCGCGCGGCGCTGCGCCAAACAGGCGGCACATTTCGCGGGTCATCGCCGTACCGATGAAGCCCTGAATGACGATATCGGTACCGGGACTGACGGCAGCAAGCGCGCCAATAACCGCCTTGCGCGTTGAATTACGGATAATCTGTTCAGCGCGTTGACTGCGGTATTCGCGTTCGGCTTCGGCGAGTTTGCCAGCTGCCAGCCTGAAGACGGCGCGATCCCTGCGGACGTCAAGTTTACCCAGGCTGCCGTCGATGAGGCGATTGAGTGCGACGACGAGCACGCCGATGTCCGGGGGCCGCTGGCGCCTTATCGACAATTCCTTGCCATCGACGTTCCGCTGTATCACCTCGGTATCGCCGCCGGCGGTGACGGCGACCACCTGATCTCTGTCGAACTCGCCGCCAAGCTTGCCGACATGTTCGAGCAATCGCTCCATCAGCACTGCCTGCTCCTCGCGGCTGTAGCGATCGGACTTGTTCATTACCAGCACCAGCGGTTTGTCGAGGAGAAGCAACGCTTCAACATCCTTGCTTTCGCTTCGTGACAGATCACCGTCGCAAACGAACACGACGACCTGCGCCCGCTGCGCTTCTTCAGTAGCCATGTCGTCGAGCCCGTCTGCCAGTCCGCCGGTGCCGGGCACGTCCGTCAGCAGAATCTCGGTCCCCGAATCATTGCGCCAGCGGTAATGCCGAATGTCTGTGGTCGAGCCGCCCACCGGGTCGATGTCCGGGGTGGCGTCCGGGATGAGTGCTTTGATGAGGGAGCTTTTGCCGGTGCTGATTTCGCCGAAGAAACACAGGTGCACCGACCTGCTGCTTTGCCGCGCGGCCAGCTCGCGCAATTCAGCCTGGGCTGCGGAAACATCGACACCGGCAAGCTCTGCATCGCGCAGCCGCTGTTCGATGTCTTCCTTCCGCAACGGGGCCGCCGTCCTCGTCGCTGGCGTAGTGCCGCGCTTGACCACGAGTCGCATCACCAGCCACACGGCCGCAGCGACGAGCAAGATCATTATCGCAACATAGCCGTAGAGGACGATAGCGGGTCCTTCGACCAGCCTGTCCCAGACGTTCAACGCGGACTCGGTAACGAACAGCATCGCCGCAATAGCGATGACGAAGACCAGAAAGATGATCAGGCCAATGGAAAGTCGCAAGAATCGGTCCAGTTTCATGTCGCGTATAATAAACCCTATGAAAAAATTAAAGCGTAACAAGCTGCTGTGCGTTGTCTCTTTGCTGACGGCCGCATCAATAGTGGCGTGCTCGCCGACGGACAAAACTGCGCACGCCACACTGGTCATTCGCGATGCCCGCATATGGACCGGCAATCCGGATCAGCCGTGGGCCGAAGCGCTGGCTGCTGTCGATGAGCGGATAGTCATTGTGGGCAGCAATGAAGACGTTCAGGATGTCACCGGCGAGGAAACCGAAGTGATTTCGGTGACCGGCAGCATGCTGGTCCCGGGGTTCATCGACGCGCATGTGCATTTTATTTCGAGCGGCGCAGGCCTCGCATCTGTGCAGCTTCGCGATGCTGCCGCGCCGGAAGAGTTCGCCCAACGAATCGGTGACTTTGCCGCGACGGTGGAGCCCGGCGAGTGGATTTTGCATGGCACCTGGGACCATGAAATGTGGGGCGGTGAACTTCCACGGCGGGACTGGATCGACAGCGTAACGCCGGACAACCCGGTATGGATTTCCCGCCTCGATGGCCACATGGGTCTTGCGAATTCACGCGCTCTGGAGCTCGCCGGAGTCGATGCAGACAGTGCAGATGTCGAGGGCGGCGCCATTGTACGGTATGACGACGGGCGGCCGACCGGCATCCTGAAAGACAACGCCATGCTGCTCATCGAAGCTGCCATTCCGGAGGGAACGGCCGCGCAGCTCCAGCGCGAGGCGCGCGCCGCGATGCGCTACGTCGCCGGAAACGGCGTGACTTCGGTACACGATATGGCCGGCTGGCAAAGCCTGGCCACGTATCGACGCCTCGCGGCCGACAACGCGCTGATCACGCGTATTTATTCTGTGGTGCCGCTAAGCGACTGGGAACGCTTGCGGGATGAAGTGAAAGCGAACGGCACAGGTGACGCCTGGCTGCGCATCGGTGGACTGAAGGGTTTTATGGATGGCTCGCTCGGGTCGCACACGGCAGCGATGCTCGAACCGTTTACCGACGCGCCAGACGATTCAGGCTTCCTGATTAACACAATAGAGGACATGCAGAGCTGGATTGCCAGTGCGGATGCGGCCGGTCTGCAGGTCATGGTGCATGCCATCGGCGATAGCGCTATCCGCGACCTGCTGGATATCTTTCTCGACGTGGCAGAAGTCAACGGCGAGCGCGACCGCCGTTTTCGCATGGAACATGCACAGCATATTGCACCTGCTGACATTCTTCGCTTCGCCATCCAGGACATTATCGCGAGCATGCAGCCCTATCATGCCATTGACGATGGCCGCTGGGCCGAGAAAGTCATCGGCGCTGAGCGTGCGAAAACCACGTATGCGTTTCGCTCACTGATCGATGCTGGAGCACATGTTGCCTTCGGCAGCGACTGGTCGGTGGCACCAGCGACGCCAATTGAAGGTATCTATGCGGCAGTTACCCGGCAAACCCTTGACGGAGAGAATCCGGATGGCTGGGTAGCAGAGGAAAAGTTGACGGTTCCGCAGGCGCTGCATGCTTATACGACCGAAGGAGCGTACGCCAGCTTCGAAGAGGATCAGAAAGGCATGCTGAAACCCGGCATGCTCGCGGATATGGTGCTGTTAGACAGGGACCTGACCGCCATTCAGGCCGATAGCATTCGCGACACCCGCGTATTGCGAACGATCGTCGGCGGCAAGGTGATTCATGCGCGCAAGGAAGACGGCACAAGCCCCTGATGAAAGTGTAAAGAAATGTAAATCCGCTGTTTTGCGCCTGCGGTTCTTGGGATACTGCCAAGCTTAAGCCTTTTCACCTTGGTTGCACCCGCCATTATCATATCTAAGCCATTGATATTGTTACCTAAGCTACTGGCAGTGGCCAGCTTGCTGACGGCTTGCAGCCATTCCGCTATTTCCCCTGAGACGCAAGATCCCGAATTTCCTGCTGCCTGGGTGCGCGGCGGCGATGCCGGCACGGTGCTGCCGAACTGGCTGGCGAGTTTCGATGATCCACAACTGCAACAGCTCGTAGGCGAAGCGATTGGCAATAATTACGTGTTGAAACAGGAGTACGCGCGTCTCTCTCAGGCGGAGCAAACCGTCGTGATCACGCGGGCCAACCGCTTCCCTACTCTGGACGTTGCGCTGGACGGTTCGCGTCGTGATACGACGACCGGCAGCAGCCAGACCGTCTCGAACCGCTCCTTCGCCGCTGCCGTGGACAGCCGCTGGGAGGCTGATCTCTGGGGCCGCCTGAGCGGTCAGCAGCAGGCGGCACAGCTTGAATTTGCCGCGCAACGCGCACGCCTTACTTCGGTCGAACGCGATATCGCGGCGACCGCAGCCGGTGCCGTGTTCGACGGTCTTGAGGCAAAACAGTTACTGGCAGTGGCGAAGCGACGGCTGGACAACGCGATAGAAAGTCACGACATCGTGGCAAGTGGCTATCGCCAGGGCCTGAACGATGCGCTTGACCTGTATCTCGCTCGCAATCAGGTAGAACGTCAGAAAGCGAATTACGCCCAGCAGGAACAGGCTTCTGTCGAGGCAATTGCAAACCTGCAACTGACGCTCGCCCGCTATCCGGACGGTGACCTTCAGCTGCTTGGGGAACTGCCCGTTATCAGCGAGCCCATTCCGGCCGGCTTGCCGTCTGACCTGCTGACCCGGCGCACGGACGTGCAGGAGGCCTGGCTTGCCATGCTTGCCGCCGACGCCGATGTGGCGGCGGCACACAAAGCGAGATTTCCGCGATTGTCACTCGTCGGGAGTGCGGGAACGACCTCGGACGAATTCTCAAGTCTGCTGGATGCAGACGATACATTCTGGTCGCTTGCGGGCGGGCTGACCCAGCCACTGTTCGACGCCGGCCGGCTCAAAGCGCTGGAATCGCAGTCGGTGGCCCGCGTGGAACTCGCGGAACAGGTTTACCTGCAACTGGTCTACCGTGCGTTCGCCGACGTGGAGAATGCCATCTCGCGAGCAGCCTCTCTGCAGCAGCGCTATGAATCCTTTGTCGAGGCGGAGAGTAATGCCCGCGCCGCACTGGCGCTGGCGCTTGAACAATATCAGCGCGGGCTGGTCTCTTACACGACGGTGCTGGAGT
The DNA here is from genome assembly GCA_037968735.1 of Woeseiaceae bacterium. Classification (GTDB taxonomy): domain Bacteria; phylum Pseudomonadota; class Gammaproteobacteria; order Steroidobacterales; family Woeseiaceae; genus SZUA-117. Next base: position 21,272 of record JBBKWC010000007.1, read on the forward strand.
CGCAGCGGCAGGCGTTTGACGCTGAAACGACCGTCGTACAATTAAAAAATCAGCGGGTGCAGAACCGCATTGCGCTTTTCCTTTCGCTTGGCGGCGAATTCTCGACCGGGTACTGATCTGATGACACCGAAAGCCAGGAAACTGATTCCCGTCGGAATATTCGGCGGCCTAATCCTTGTCGCCATTCTGGTCTACAAGAATCCGCCGGCGCCGGAACAGCGCACGCCATTCGCGGGTCCGCAGATGGTGGTGGAAACCATGCCGGTCGAGCGGCGGCCATACCAGATTCAGCTCGAAAGCTACGGCACGGTACAACCCCGTACGCGCAGCGTGCTCGTCTCACAGGTCGGTGGGCAGATCATCTCGGTCAACGAAAACGTCCGCAACGGCGGATTTTTCGAGAAAGGCGATGTGCTGGGACAGATTGACCCGCGGGATTATCAGGCCGATGTGCAGATTGCCGAGGCCACACTGGCGGATGCCCGGCAGGCGCTTGCCGAGGCAGAGGCACGGACCAATCAGGCCAGAGAAGACTGGGAACGGCTCGGCAATAGCGGCGACGCGCCTGAGCTGGTCCTGCGTCTTCCACAACTCGAGGCAGCCACGGCACGCGTACGCTCCGCGGAATCCAATCTGGAGAAGAGCAATCTGGATCTGGAGCGGACCCAGATCGTCGCGCCGTTTGCCGGGCGGGTGCTGCGAAAGCTCGTAGACGTCGGCCAGGTAGTGTCCAATAACACACAGATGGTCGAAATCTATGCGACTGATGTTGTCGAAGTTCGACTGCCACTGCGTAATCGCGATCTGGGTTTTATCGACCTGCCCGAGGCATACCGTTTTACGGATACTCCCCAAGCGGAAGATGCCGAAATCACGATTCGGTCTGATCTCATCGGCAATGAAGTCTGGACAGCGAAGCTCGTGCGGACGGAAGGCGCAATCGACGAATCGGCACGACAACTACATGTCATTGCGCAGATCAACGATCCCTTTGGCCGCAACAACGAGAATCGCGCACCGCTCAAAATTGGTCAGTACGTTACCGCAGAAATTCCCGGTGTCACCTTGCCGGATGCACTCACCATTCCAAACAACACGATCTATCAGGGCAGCTATGTTTACGTCGTGGAGGACGGTGTGTTGCAGCGTCGCGATATCAACATCGCCTGGCAGAATGACGGCGACGCAGTCGTCGAGAGCGGGCTTACGGTAGGCGAACAACTTGTCACTACGCCACTGGGGCAGGTGACATCCGGCATACGCGTATCCATTGCGGGCAAAGACCCGTCAGAGCGCCGCCGCCCAACGGATACGACGATCAGCAGTAACCGCACCACGGGAGCAGTGCAATGATTTCCTGGTTCGCAAGAAACCCGGTTGCCGCAAATCTGCTGATGGCGGCGATCATCATTGGTGGCTTGCTGTCGCTTAATAACGGTGTCCGCCTCGAGGTATTCCCGGATTTTACGGCGGACACGATCTCTGTCAGCGTACCATTGCGCGGCGCGACGCCGGAGGACATCGAGCTTGGTGTTGCCGTGCGCATTGAGGAAGCAATCCAGGATCTCGAAGGTATCGACAGGATCGTCTCGCGGTCCGTCGAGGGCAGCACGACAGTCAATATCGAAATTGACTCGGACTATGATCCGCGTGAAATGCTGGACGACGTCAAGAGCCGGGTTGATTCAATCAATACTTTCCCTGGCGATGTGGAAAAGCCGATTATCAGCCTCGCCGTGCGAACATTCGATGTGATCGAGGTTGTTGTCGCCGGTGACTACAGTGAAGACGAAATCCGTGTGTTCGCAGAACAAATTCGCGACGAGCTGCTGCGACGTGAAGAGATCACTCAGGCCGAGTTGAGTTCTGTACGGCGCTACGAAATTGCCATTGAGGCATCGGCGGACCGACTCCGCGAATACGATGTCACGCTGGCGGATATTTCGGATGCCATACGCGGCAGCTCAGTCGACCTGTCGGCGGGCAACGTTCGCACCGACGGCGGCGACATCCTGATTCGCTCCAAAGGCCAGGCGTACCGGCGAGGCGATTTCGAATCGATAGTCGTTAAAACCAATTCTGACGGCTCGATAGTCCGCGTCGGCGACATTGCAGTAGTACAGGACGGATTCGAAGAAAGCTCACTGCAGGCACGCTTCAACGGCAAGCATGCAGCGTTCATCAGCGTAAAACGAACCGGCAATCAAAGCGATATCGAAGTTGCAGACGCCGTTAAAAATTATGTCCTTGAGAGAAGCGACAGCCTGCCGGTGGGCCTGGAGCTCAGCACCTGGGACGACGCCTCGGTGCGCCTGGCCGACCGCCTCGGCATTCTGAGCAACAGTCTCATGCAAGGCAGTTTGCTCGTCATCCTGTTGTTAACGCTCTTCCTGCGACCCGCGTTTTCTTTCTGGGTCTTTCTCGGAATACCCATCAGCTTTCTCGGCGCCTTTATCCTGATGTCCATCTTCGACATTAGCCTGAACATGATGAGCGCTTTCGGCTTCATTCTCGTCCTTGGCATTGTGGTCGACGATGCCATCGTCACCGGCGAGAATGTTTACAAACACATGCAAACCGGAGAAAACAGCCTGGCGGCGGCAATCCAGGGCACGAAAGAAGTGGCCATCCCGGTCACCTTCGGCATTTTGACGACCATTGCTGCCTTTATGCCCCTGATTTTCATTGAAGGCCGTCTCGGCACCTGGTTTGCACCAGTGCCGATGGTAGTTATACCGGTACTGCTGTTCTCCCTCGTCGAATCGAAACTGATTCTTCCGGCGCACCTTGCACACATCAAGATGCGCAAGTACCAGAAGAACGCCACCGGCTTCAGTGCATGGCAGCAGCGTTTCGCTGATGGCTTCGAAGAAAAAATCGTCCGCTATTACAAACCGGCGCTGGAGTTCACGCTGAAGAATCGCTATTCCACGCTCGCCACATTTACCGGCGTGCTGCTCATTATGGTGATGCTCATTACCAGCGGCTGGACCCGCTTTGTGTTTTTTCCGACGATGGAATCGGAAACCGCCACTGCCACCCTGGTCATGCCCGTGGGAACCCCGTTCGAAGTCACGGCAAGACATACCGAGAAAGTGGTCGCTGCCGCCAATACGATTCGGGCAAAATACGAGGGCGTGGCCGAGGGCGGTCTGATCCGCGACATCTTCTCAAGCATCGGCTCATCGCGATCGAGCAATGCGGATCACCTCGGTACCGTCCGCTTTGAAACCGCGCCCATACAGGATCGCAATGAGAATATATCCACCACTGACCTCATTAATGAATGGCGGCGTCTGGTAGGCCCGGTACCGGGCGCTGAAACGATGAACTACCGCGCGTCGTTCTTCAGGCCAGGCGAGCCTATCGATGTACAGTTCAGCGGCAATTCACTCGAAAGCCTGAGCCAGATCGGTGAAGAGGTGAAAGTGCGACTCGCGACCTATCCCGGCGTCTTTGAAATTGCCGACAGTCTGTCGGACGGCAAGGAAGAGTTGCGTATCGAGCTGACGCCGCAGGGCCACCTGGTCGGTCTCACCCGCTCGGATATCGTTCGTCAGGTCGGACAGGCATTCAAGGGCCTGGAAGCGCAGCGCATCCAGCGCGGTCGCGACGATATACGCGTACTGGTTCGCTACCCAATCGACGAGCGCAACACGCTCGCGTCATTGAACGAGATGCAGATCACGGCACCCAACGGCAGGCAGATACCCCTGTCTAACGTCGCCTCCCTGATCCCGGGAAAAGGCCCGTCACAGATCACCAGAATCGACCGCTTTCGCGTGCTGAACGTGACCGCCGACGTCGACAAGGACAATACGAACATGGTCGTGCTGCAGGAAGACCTGACCGGGTTTATCGATTCAATCCTGCCGAAATATCCCGGCATTACTTATCAGATGGAAGGCGAGCAGCGCCAGCAGCGGGAGTCGTTCGGCAGCCTGCAAACCGGCCTGATTACTTTGCTGTTTGTCATCTATGCGCTGCTGGCCTTACCGCTGAAATCCTACGTGCAGCCGCTGATCGTCATGTCCGTCATTCCCTTCGGCGCCATTGGCGCTGTGATCGGCCACTGGCTGATGGGCCATCCGCTATCGTTCTTAAGTTCGCTGGGGCTGATGGCGCTGATGGGTGTGGTGATCAATGACAGCCTGGTACTGGTCGACTACATCAACCAGCAGCACAGGGCAGGTTCAAAATTGATCGATGCGGTCAAGCGAGCGGGTGTTGCACGCTTTCGCCCCGTCATGCTGACCTCGGTGACAACGTTTTTCGGCCTCATCCCGCTTTTGATCGAACCCTCGTCGACGGCAAAGTTCCTGGTACCAATGGCAATTTCACTCGGCTTCGGCATTCTGTTTGCGACCATGATCACCCTGGTGCTGATACCGGTAAACATCATGATACTGGCGGACATTCGTCGCTATTTTCGCGGCCGGTCGCGGGCGCTCAAAGAAGCCATTACCGCAGAACAACATTCCTGAAGCGGGTCGTGGGCGAGCCTGACGCACTTCGCCCGCGGGGCGGGCTCCTACAATGCTAACAACCGTTGCACGAGCGTCCTCAGGGCGGGTTCCTACAGCATGAAACCCAGATCGCGTGTTGCGAAGTTGTCGATATTCGGTGCGACCGCGGCGAGTTCGCCGTCGTCCACACCAAACCACCTGGCCAGGGTAGCGGCATACTGATCCGCGCTGGTGGTCGGGATGATGCGTCCGCCACCCACATCGTCGGAACTGTCCAGCGCGAGATCCGGATAAACGCCATACATGTCCCGGCCCCTGACGGCATCCCCCACAACCATCTGGACGCCACCCCAGGCGTGATCGGTACCATCACCGTTTGAGGTCAACGTACGTGCGAAGTCGGACTGCGTGAAGGCAGTCACTGAATTTGCCATACCGATTTCCACCGTTGCATCGTAAAACGCCGACAGCGCATCGCTGACGCCGCCCAGCAAACCGGGCTGATTCTGTACCTGGTCGTCGTGCGAGTCGAAACCGCCCGTTGCGACAAAGAATATCTGCCGTTCCATCTGCAGTTCGTCTTTCACGGCGATCATTTCTGCCACCGTCTTTAGCTGATTGCCAAGTTCCGTTTGCGGAAACGCGGTGCCGAGCACCGGTGCCATAGCGAGCGCGTCGGAAACGAGATCCACCGTCGACACCGCGCGCTGTTGAATCTCGGCGAAGCCGCGTTCGTAGACGGTATCGCGCTGTGCTGCCAGGATGCGTTCGAATGCCTGGCGCTGCTGATAGAAAATATCGTTCGGATCGCCGGAATTGGTAAATCCGGTAAACGGTAACGGCCCGCTGCTCCCCATCACGTACGCGATGGTGTCATCGGCCGACTGAAACAGGCTGCTGCCGAACAGTGACAGATTCGTCGCCAGCTGCTGATCAGCGACGTTGCTCCGGATAAGGTCGGCGATACGGCCTGCCCAGCCGGTACTGCTCACGGCGTTTCCTTTCAGCGACAGCCACTGATCCTGCTGATCGTTGTGCGAGAACAGCTGCGGCGGCAGGACGACGGACCGGCTCAAAAATTGGTTTTTTGTTGTGGGTTCGATCAATGGCCCCAGGTTGCTCATGATCGCTGCCCTTCCCTGTTCGAAGAGGTTTTGCACACCGGTCATCGAGGGATGCAGGCCGTAATCAGCGCCATCCGGGGTAACGGGATTGATCGGCAGCAGTGCGCTTTGGGCCACCGACATGTTCTGACGGCTTGCCGCGTACACATTGTATTCGGCGTTACTACGTGGGATGACCATGTTGTAAGAATCGTTGCCCCCGAAGAGAAATACGCACACCAGCGCTTTGTAGTCATTGAATGGAGCAGACACGCCGACACCCTGCGAGTAAGCCATGCCCGGGTAGTGCGCGAAAGTTGCGGCTGCGGCTGCGGCCCCTCCGCTCCGGAGAAATTCGCGCCTGCTTATTTTGCTCATCGTCTGGCTCCTAGCGCTGGTACGCGAATTCGGGTGAGGTAGCTATCAAATAAATCGCTTCTGCGACCACCGCCGCATCGTTACCTGGAAATGCCGGACGCACCCGGTCGATCATCTGCGCCGTTTCTGCGCGCAAGGTAGCCGAAATATTTCCGGCCAGCAGTCTGGTCGCGACCATATCGATAACGGCCTGGGTATCTGCGGCGACCGAGAGCTCGTTGCTGATATCGATCAATACGTCGTCCGGGCCCGGCGCGGCAGCGGCCGAATTCCAGTTGAATGTGAGCAGAAAGAAGTAATTCGTGATGAAGGTATTCTGATATTCCGTCGCAATTTGCAGTTCCGGCGCGACCAGCCTCAAGTCGCGTATCTCGCCCGGTGGCGCATAGAAAGGACTGAAGAAATTAAACACCGATGGTGCCTGCTGCGGTCCCTGGCCAAAGATGAAGTAGGCCGGACCCAGTGGAAATGCCCCGCTTTGTGATGCCCCGTCATAAGCGCGCCAGAGTTGCGTGAGACGCAGCAACGGCTCCTTGAGCTTGCCGTCGATCTCCATATGCAGCGGAGGGCGGGCTTCGTCGTCCAGCAGTGTCGCCCTGACGACAGCGCCCAGGTCGCCACGTTCGCCATTGCCGTTGTCATTAAACACAGCGGCGACACGAGACACGTAACCGGGCGAAGGATTGCTGCTCACCAGCCGCTGGATGAGGCGAATGGCGATGAATGGTCCGACGTTCGGGTGATTAAATATATTGTCCAGCGCCATGGCCAGATCCGTATCGCCGTTCTGATTAGCCGGTATCACGAACCCATTCAACAGCGTCTTCTGTCCGCCGTCGTGAAACAGATCATAAAGCTGCATCGGCACTGTCTGATTGTTGTCATTTTGCTGGGCCTGCTCGAAGCTCGGCGCCCCGGCGTAATTCCAGCCCGTAAATACATGCGCGAATCCCTCTATGACCGCCTGGTCGTAGGTCGGGATTTCCCGGTTGGCAGAATCCAGTGCTGGCGTTCCGTCCTCGTTCAGCTCTGTAAGCCCGATCGAGAAGAGCTGCATGAGTTCGCGCGCGTAGTTTTCGTCGGGACGAATATTCAGCGAAGGGTTCGGCTTTTCATTGCCGAGCATGCTGAGGTAGATCCCCATCGCAGGATGCAGAGTGACAGTCTGCAAAAGGTCACGATAATTGCCGAAAGCGTGCTCTGCCAGCTTGTCGTGAAAATCGGCCACCGAGTAAGGTGCGTCGATGAGCGCCCCCAGCTGCGATACGACCATGATCTCCGAGAGCGCGAACGCAACCCGCTGACGCAACTGATCGTCGCCGTTTATAACGTTCCTGAACCAGACGTCGACGCGGTCCCCATGCAGCAGGCCGCGGGGAACAGGCGGCGGCAGACTGCGCAGATGCGGCAACTGCAGGGACGCAGGTTTGACAAGCTGCTGATCTATCCACGCGGCATAACCCAGGTTGATGACGTTTGTCGCTTCATCGGGCGTTGCGCCGAAACTTGCCTGATTGAGAAATTGATAGGCTGCGGCCATCGTCACCGCTGGCGGCGGTGGTGGCGGTGGTGGCGGCGATGACCCGCCTCCGGACGAGCCACCGCTGCATGCCGACAAGCTAAGCGACAGAAAGGCTGCAAGGGAGACCAGTATTCTCATATTCATGTCGCTTCCTGTCCCGCACAGACCTTTCATTTTAATGACTGCAAGCTGCCGAGCTGCTTCGCAGTTAACAGATTAGGGAAAAATCTGACGCGCTTGACAGCATTGTTACCGAGCTTCAGGGTGATTTCGACGCTGCAAACACCCCTTTGGAGTATTAACGCGTCCGCTTCAGTTGAGTTGACCGCGGCTCTCCGAAATCGATCCCCGCCGGTGAAATATACTTGCAGTTTCAGAGACTTGAGGCAGGGGTCAAGGACGGTATCAGCGCTTCTGCCTGCCTGCCGCAGCGATCGCCATCGCAGCACTGAATGGCAGAAGTCGTTCGACCACATCTCCCGGGGTGTCTGGAAACAGGGAAACGAGCACCGTCAGACCTGCCCCGGCCAGCATCGCTGCAAGCGTCGCGCCGCCCGAGACCGGCCGTGCGAGCAGGCGCATGATCAGCAATGGGCCGAATGCAGACCCTGCCACCGACCACGCGAATAAAACCCGCGAAAAAATATCGGCCTGCCATACCAGCGCGAGTGCCGTCGCCAGAAGTAAAACGCCAACGACAGTACCGCGCGTGCTGCGAAGGCCCGACGCGTGTCCGGGGCCTGAAGCGAGATGCCAGTCGTAGGAGATCGCCGATGCCGCTACCAGTAACTGGCTGTCTGCCGTGGACATGATGGCGGAAAGCACGGCGGCCAGCATCACACCGGCGACGACCGCTGGCAGCAGCTCGGTTGCTGTGCGAAACAACACCTGTTCGGCATCGCCGAGATCGTTGAACAGGACCCGCGCAGCGAGCCCAAGCAGCAGCATGCCGGCATAAACAATGACCGCCCAGCCAACCGCAATGACCCTGCCCTGCCGCAAGGCCTTTTCGTTACGCAGCGCCATGAAACGGTTGACGACATGCGGCTGGCCTGGATAGCCAACGCCAATTCCCATCAGGCCCAGGACAAAAAAGACGGCAGTACCCATCCCGGCAGACACCGGCGAACCCTGGTTGCCCGCCGTCGCGAGGCCGTCCCACAACGAGGCAAAACCGCCGACGGCAGCGAGCGCGGCGACCGGCAATACAATGGCGGCAATGACCATGAGGCCACCCTGAATAGAGTCGGTGACACTGACCGCCCAGAAACCGCCGAGCAGGGTGTAGGCGAGCACGATGGCAGCGCCGAGCATGATGCTCGGTCGCTTCGGCAGTTCGAACACAGACTCGAACGCCTTGCCCGCCGCTTCGAACTGCGAAGCAATATAGAAGGTAAAGCAAAAGACGATAATCAACGCCGCGACGCGAAGAATCCTTTGCCGGTCACCTGTGATGGACGCCGGCACAATCACCTCTGTCAATGTCACCGCACCCTCCGCCTTCGCCAGACAGCGCAATCGCGGCGCGATCCAGATCCAGTTCAGCAGAAAGCCGCCGACCGTTGCCGGGAAGATCCACAACGCCGGCAGTCCCCAGGCGTAGGCGGCGCCGCTGACGCCAAGCAGCGTCCAGGCGGAGGACGAACTGGCGGATGCACTGATGGCAGCGACCCAGGGACCGAGGCTGCGTCCCGCGAGGAAGAAATCCTCCACATCGCTGTTCCGACTCCGGGCCCAGACGCCGACGCCGATCAGTATTGCATTGTAAAAGACCAGGGTTGCCAGAACTGCCGTTGTGCTGTCCATCTGCTCAGCGACGGGCCGTCAATTCAGGCGCTTGTGTTCGCGCAGCACTTTCTGCAATTCACCATGATCGATAGCTTTGACCGTGTTGCCGGCATTGCCCGTCATGTCTCGCCCTGCCACCAGTGCGTTGATGATGGCCTCTTCTGTCGCCTGCACGGTCGCGCTGAACAGGGGTGCAGTGTCCTCGTTTGCTACCATCGTCAGCGAAGCGCCCGATGTGGCCTGATTGGCATCCGCGTTGGCCGTCGAGAAAGCGATGAAAATGTCGCCTGACCCATTACTCGCAATGCTGCCGGTCCGCGCCAGTCCAAGAGCTGCACGACGCGCCAGTCGTTTAAGCTGATGCGGCAGCAAGGGAGCGTCGGTACCGACGACGATGATGATGGAGCCTGTCTCCGCTTCGGGCGGCAGCTCCTCGGAAAACACCATGTCGTTCCGCAGCACCTGGCCGACAGGTACGCCGGCGACGGTGAGGTTGTCGCGCCGGCCGAAATTGGCCTGCACCAGGACGCCGACGGTATACCGCTCGCCGGCAGTCTCCGCCATGCGCGAAGACGTGCCTGTGCCACATTTGTACTCGAAGCAATTCATCGCCGTGCCACCGCCGACATTGCCTTCCGCAACCCGACCGCTTTTCGCGTTGCTGATGGCCGCATGGGCATGCCGCGGCCTGACGTGAAATCCATTGATGTCATTGAGGTAACCGTCCCAGGTTTCGGCGACCACCGGCAGTGACCACCAGTAGCCGCTGGCATCCGCCGCACCATTTTGCAGGCGCCATTCGATCGTTCCCTGATGAACGGCACCGACACTGTGGGTGTTAGTAATCATGATCGGACCCTCGATGAAACCGGATTCCTCCACCCAGGTGGTGCCGGTCATCTCTCCGTTACCGTTCAGGGAAAACCAGCCGCCGAAGACCGGCTGGTCGTTGGTTTTGCCACCACGCGGCAGTATCGCGGTCACGCCGGTACGCGCAGCCTTGTTCTCTGCCAGGTCTTCGATGATCGTTTCGAAACCCACCGTAACGCCAGCGACGTCAGTAATGGCATTCAGCGCTCCGGGTGTGCCTTCGAAGGGAATACCAAGATCGCGTGCACGTGCTGCGCCGTTGTCAGCCTGCGCGGCCATCGCCAGCAGGCAGCTCAGAGAAATGATGATTTTCATTGGTCGTGTCCGTGTTCGGTAGTGAGCGGGCTCAAAAATTTCGGATCAGTGATGCCGCGTTTTCGCATCGCGATGCCGGTGAGGCATTCCTGCAGAATGCGGTTCGCATTCTGCGCCGACGTGTAGCCGGGATCGACCAGCGGATTTAGCTCAACGAGTTCAAAACCGACGATCTGTTTCGAGGCGCACAAACCGCGCACGATCGGGAACGCTTCGCGGGTCGTCAGCCCACCGGGTTCCGGCGTCCCGGTGCCCGGCATGTAGGCCGGATCAAGCACGTCGACGTCGAATGAAATAAATATGTACTCGGGCCCGTCTTCGAGTGCTTCGCGGAATACGCGATCACGAACCGCATCCCAGCCATTTTTTTCGATCTCGGCCATCGGGTGATAGCGCAGGCCCTGTTCCTGCATCCATTTAAATCCTGCTTCGCCTGGCCAGAATCCGCGCAGGCCGACCTGTATAAAATTTTTGCCTGGCACGATGTTCTCGTCAAACAAGCGCCTTACCGGCTGCCCGTGCGACAGCAGATGATCACTACCCGCACCGGCATCGTAGTGCGCATCGAAGTGAATAACACCCACCTTGCCCGCGCCGTAAACATCGACAACGCCTGCAACGTCGGGGTACATCAGTGAATGATCACCACCCACGATCATCGGAATTGATCCTGCGGCGGCCACTTCCCGCACCATGGAACGGATATGGTCGAGGCTGCGCTCCAGACTGAGCTGATCGACGTTCACATCGCCGTAGTCGACAATGGTCAGTTCGTCGAACGGTGAAATCATGGTATGCATATGCGGCAGGTTGGACATGCCGCGGCCGCCGTAGACAGTACCGGTGCGGACGGCGCGAGGTCCATAAGCAGCACCGCGAAAACCTGTCCCGGTATCGAGGCCGATGCCCATGATCGCAACGTCGACTTCACCGGCGACGAGATCTTCCGGAGTAAGCGCCACCGGCAAGTTAAAGAATGTCGGTATGCCCTGCTTCGGGCCGGCGCGCAGATAGCGATTGATGTTAATCGGTCCTGCCTCACGCGGCGTGTCGAACTCAACCGGCCGCTTGGTTTTCCACGCATTAAAGCCATCGTCTTCCGTATTAAGCGGAACGGCGGCCATGTCCGTGTCGGGGTTAAACTTCATGAGCTCGCGAACGCGAATCATGGCATCGATATAGGCTTCGATTTCACCAGCATCTTTGCTCGCGAAGCGCCTGAACAGCAGCTCGTGGGAACCGGCAAAACCGAAAATCTCCGTACTGCGGATGAAATCGATTTTTTCCTGCGGCAAACTTTCAAGCTTTGCAGCAAGATCATTCGGAAGCGCTACCGGTTCGACGTTTTCTTGCTGGGCACTGATGGTCGTTGACAGCAACAAGCTCGCCGCCAGTGCAGCTAGTCCTGCGAATTTATGCATCGATCTCCCCTTTGCTGGCCGCATCGCGCCATCGATGTTTGGGTGCACATCATACCGGGAATAAGTGTCGTTAACCTCTTGTGAATTGATTCGCGGCCCAAACTGCCTGCCCTTTCAGATTGCGCGCCATTGTCTAAGGCGGACTGATCTTTAGCGCCGAGGCAGAATTGTGAAGCGCCGGCCGTTCGTCGCAATTCCAGGATGCGGGAACGGGTGCTAAGCATTGATCGCCCGCAGAGCGGGCTCCTGCAACTTCCTTGAACGGGCATCCAGGTCTGCGAAATCATCAACTCCCGGCGAATTTTTCGGTTAACGTCTGTGTCGTGAGTGACGGCAAATGGCAGTTCTGGATTGATCGCGGCGGCACGTTTACTGACGTCGTCGCGCTGGCACCCGATGGTGGACTGAACACTAAGAAACTGCTTTCGGTCTGTCCCGATCAGTATGCCGATGCAGCGGCGGAAGGTATTCGCCGGCTCCTTCCCAAAGGCGCGGGCATTGGAGCGGTAAAGATGGGTACCACCGTGGCTACGAATGCGTTGCTCGAGCGACGCGGCACGCCCACGGTGCTGGTGGTTACCCGGGGTTTTGGCGATGCGCTGGCCATCGGCTACCAGAACAGGCCGGACATCTTCGCACTGGATATCGTCAAGCCGGCGCCTTTATATGCATGCGTGGTCGAAGTGACCGAAAGGATGGACGCCGACGGCGTGCCAATTATTGCACTGGACCAGCGCGCCGCGCGCGAAGCGCTGCAGCAATGTTTCGATGATGGCCTGGCTGCGGCAGCCGTGTGCCTGTTACATGGCTATCGGGCGCCCCGGCACGAACAGCAGCTTGCAGACATTCTGACGGAAATCGGGTTTTCGCAGGTGTCCGTCTCTCACGACGTCGAGGCGCTGATAAAATTTGTCAGCCGGGCAGAAACGACGCTTGCCGATGCCTACCTTACGCCGATCCTCAAGCGTTACGTTGACACGCTGCAGCGGGAGCTCGCAGCGATCACAGTGCCGGAACGGCTGCTGTTCATGCAGTCCAGCGGCGGACTGACGCTCGCCGAGCATTTTCGCGGCAAGAACAGCATATTGTCGGGTCCGGCGGCGGGCGTTGTCGGCATGGTTGAAACGGCGTCGATGGCAGGCTTCGAGCGACTTATCGGTTTCGACATGGGCGGCACCAGCACCGACGTCTCTGCCTGGACCGGCGCGTATGAGCGCTGCAATGACTCTGAAGTGGCCGGCGTCAGGCTGCGCGCGCCGATGATGAAAATTCATACCATCGCTGCCGGCGGCGGATCGCTGCTGCGCTATGCCGATCAGCGTTACCAGGTAGGACCTGCCTCTGCAGGAGCCGATCCCGGCCCTGCCTCTTACCGGCGCGGCGGACCCCTGACCGTAACCGACGCCAACGTACTGCTCGGCCGAATACCTGCTGCGCATTTTCCTGCGGTGTTTGGGCCCGGTGGTGACGAACCACTGGATACCGATGTCGTGCGGCAACGCTTCCTCGAGCTTGCCGAGCAGATAGGGACCGACGGCAACGCCACCCAGCCCGAAAAAGTTGCGGAAGGGTTTATCGACGTCGCCGTTGCAGGCATGGCCAATGCCATTCGTAAAATCACCATTGAGCGTGGAGAGGATGTGCGAGATTTCACTTTGTGCTGCTTCGGGGGGGCTGCAGGACAGCACGCCTGCAAAGTCGCCGAAGTACTGGACGTCTGCACCATCTGGCTGCATCCCCTTGCCGGCGTACTGTCCGCCTACGGTATGGGATTGGCGGACATTCGCGTCGAGGAACAGCGAACGGTGGAAACGCCATTCACTGCAGACTCGCTAACGGCGCTCAGCCCGCTGCTTGCCAAGCTTCAGTCGCACTGCGATCGCACGCTTTCGGAGCAGCACGTCCCGCATGAGCTGCGGCATTTCAGCACTTTCATTGGTCTGCGCGTCAGCGGCTCAGACACAATCATTGACGTCGCTCTTGATGGGCAGCAGCCAATGCTTGCTGCATTTGCCAACGCTTACAGCAATCGCTTCGGCACATCGCCTGAGAATGCAGAACTTATTGTCGCTTCGGTTCGCGTCGAAGGCACCGGCGTTGAACAGCTCTTTACGGATCCTGTGATCGAACCGCGCGATGAGGCATCGCCGGTTGCTGCCAATAGCATGTGGTTTGCCGGCCGTTGGCAGGAGGTACCCGTCTATCGACGCGCCGATCTCGGCGTTAACGCCCATATTTCAGGCCCGGCGATTATTGCCGAGGAGAACGGCACCGTGGTCGTGGATCCCGCCTGGCACGGCACGGTGAACGATCGCGGTCATCTCATCCTGCGGTCACGAAAGACTGGCGAACGTCCGATGCCGGCTGCCGGGCGCAAGCCCGATCCTGTCCGCCTCGAAATTTTCAATCGGCTGTTCATGCATATCGCGGAGCAGATGGGCACGGTGCTGCAGCAGACTGCCTTGTCAGTCAACATTCGCGAGCGCCTGGATTTCTCCTGTGCGCTGTTCGACGCCAAGGGCCGCCTGATATCCAATGCGCCGCACATGCCGGTGCATCTGGGATCGATGGGTGAGAGCGTGCGCAGCGTCATGGCCGGAACCGGCGCCGAGCTAAGGCCCGGCGATGCGATCATGCTGAATTCACCGTACAACGGCGGCACGCACCTGCCGGATATCACCGTGGTCACGCCGTGGTTTCATGACAGCGACCGGCCACGATTTTTTCTGGCGTCGCGGGCGCATCATGCCGATATCGGCGGTATCACGCCTGGCTCGATGCCATCCGGCAGTACCCACATCGACGAAGAAGGTGTGCTCATCGACAATTTCTGGCTCGTGCGCGGCGGCGTGTTACAGCGAGACACGACAGTCGCGCTTTTCACCGACGCGCGTTTTCCGGCGCGGAATGTTGTGCAAAACCTGGCCGACCTCAATGCGCAGCTGGCGGCCAACCAGCAGGGCATCCAGCAACTGCAAAAAGCCATCGATCGCTACGGTCTCGGTATGGTAAACGACTACCTCAGTTTCGTCCGCGACAACGCGGCTAACAGCGTACGCCGCCTGTTGCATTCGTTGCACGACGGCGAGTTTGAATACGAGATGGATGGCGGCGAACGCGTTTGCGTACGGATCTCGGTGGATGCAGCCACAGGCGTTGCGGAAATAGACTTTGCCGGCACCTCACCGCAGTCCAGAGGAAACTTCAATGCGCCGGAAGCGGTAACACGGGCAGCGGTGCTGTACGTTTTTCGCAGTTTGATTCGCGAGGATATCCCCATGAACGAGGGCTGCCTCGAACCCCTCAGGATACGCATTCCACACGGCAGTCTTTTGAGTCCGGTATTCCCCGCCGCCGTGGTCGCCGGCAATGTGGAAACTTCGCAATGTGTCACCGATTGTCTGTACGGGGCTCTGGGCGCCTTGGCTGCATCGCAGGGCACGATGAATAACGTTACCTTCGGCAGTACCGATACGCAGTATTACGAGACCATCTGTGGCGGCGCCGGCGCGGGTCCGGGCTTTCACGGTGCGGATGCCGTACATACGCACATGACCAATTCACGCCTCACCGACCCCGAAGTTTTTGAGCAGCACTTTCCGGCACTGGTCGAATCATTCGCAATTCGAAGAGGCTCTGGCGGCGATGGCAAGTGGCGAGGCGGCGACGGCGCAGTCAGAAAACTTCGCTTTCGCGAACCCGTGGAAGTCGCTGTGCTGTCGAACCGGCGGCGCGTTCCGCCCTTTGGGCTGGCTGGCGGCGGCAGCGCAAAGCCCGGCAGGAACGCTGTAGAGCGCAGCGACGGTAACATTGAGGAACTTGGCAGCACCGCGACGATTGAGCTGGCAGCAGGCGATACGCTGGTGATTGAAACACCAGGCGGCGGCGGATTCGGCAAACGGCCAAAAATTTAGTCGTCGACTTCGACACCTTTCCAGAAAGCAACACGGCCCAGAATATCCGCCGCCGCCGGTTTCGGCTCCGGGTAATACCAGGCGGCATTGTCGTTTCGCTGCCCGTCCACCTCGAGATGATAATAGTGAGCCGTGCCCTTCCATGGACAATAGCTACGGTGCTCGCTTTCGATCAGGTACCTGCGGTCGAGTGCGTCGGCCGGAAAATACTGATTCCCCTCGACCTCAACCGTGTCGTCCGCTACGGCAATGCATTTACCATTCCATGAAGCTTTCATGCGTATCCCTCAAAAGATTCAGCGAGTGCGCCGTTTATATGTGCCGATTCAGGCGCATTCTGCGCGCGCTGGCGCGAACGCCGTCGAAGCCACCCGGCAGCCTGATGGCGTCTGGTGAATCGTCAGCGACACCGTCTTGTTCGAGCCAGCGGGATGAAATGCCAGCAGCAGGGTAATACCACGCAGCGGATCGACAGCCTGCTTGTGCAGCGCTGGGTCGCATTGCACCATAAAATGATCGTTTTCGAATCCGCCCGTGGCAGCCATGGCGCCCATGAACGCGTGCACCTGCGAGACGATACGTTCGCCTACGCGACTGGTGTGAGGCTCGAAGACAGCCCAGCGGGTAGCGCGGTCAATGGCGTTGCTTATGCAAAGACAGAGCCGCCGTGTATTCAGGTTTGAGAACTCGTCGCCCACCTGCGTACCGTGGGCCAGCGTCACACCACCGCACACCATGGTGTGTCCGGGCGCCGCCCCGGCGATGACATTCAACCCTTCCTTGACCAGCAGGTGTGCCGCAACCATGTCGACGTTGATCGCGGGTACGTACTGTCTGCTTAAGCAGAAGCCGGGCTGGTCGAGAAACTCCCATGGGCCGTGCAGGCGATCGAGTTTGCACAGCAGTCCCGCTATCGCAGCGCCGATAGCCAGCGGCGCGGACCCATCATCCCGCCGCTGATAGACGCGCGGGAAGTACGAGAGCACGTCGGGATTTGCGTAGGCGCCATTGCGTACACCGCGAATGGCATCCGCTGCACTTTTCCACTCAACAGGCGGATCAACAATCAGCATTGCGCCCCGCCTGTGGCAATAAAGCTCGGCTGCCAGCATGGCCGCCGGCCCCGGAACAAGGCCATGTTCAGGCGGCGGAAAATACAAGAGCTCGAAACGTTCGATCTTGTCCAGCGCAAACAGGCCGGTTCCGCGGCCGCTGGAACCAACGAAGTCGTAGTCACAGAGTGGCAGGCCATCGGTGCCGGGTTGTGCAATGTCAATGTATTCCGACTCGGTCGCCAGTGGCCGGGCTGCCGGCAGGGCGCCATGGATGCGAACCAGTGACGACGTTTGCAGCACTTCTTCAATGTAGCGATCGTCTGCCGGCTCGCAACTGAGTTCGCGGTAGATCTCCTGATCAATAACGCGGGCCCCATCGCCCGCCACACGCTGCAGTGTCAGATTAAAATGTGCGCTGTCATCCGCCGGCACGCCGTCGTAATCGACGGCTGCGCGGATCTTCTCGCTGGCACCGGGCTCGACCGCACGCAGGACCAGCATGCCGCGGACCGCCGGGATACAAAGCATTGCACTGCGCGCGCCGTTGACTACCCGGACCACGTAGAGTTGCTTGCCGCCGTGCTCGAAAAACTGCTCGACCGCCATGCCAAGACTGCTGCCTGCCCATACGCCACCGAAGCGACGGTGGAACGCAGCAACGCTTTTGACGAGGACGGGGGTGTTAAGGGGGCCGCGGAGCGCACGCCCGACGAATGCGGCGGTGGTTTCAAGCGTTGCATCGATGGACTGATCCATGGACGCGATTTCTGTGACCGTTATGCCATGGTCTACAGCATCTGACAAACCTGTCTCCATGATTATCAGTCTGTTACACGTGAGCGCATTCTAATGACTCGATCATGAAGATGCTATCGTTCCACGCTCTGACGGCAGCGACTGCTTATGAGCTCAACAGACTATTTGCGAGATTACTATCCTTCGCTGGCCAACCGTCTCGGTCGCACAGTGCTCGCCTCAGTGCCGACGCCCGTGCGCGAGCATCGCGTGACCGTCGCTGGAGAAAGAACGTCTCTCGCTGTGAAGTATGACAACCTGAGTGGTGACCTCTATGGCGGCAACAAGGTGCGAAAACTCGAATACATCTTCCCTCTTGCCACGCTGAAGCATTGCAGGCGCATCGCCACCTTCGGAGCTGCTGGCTCTCACCATGCGCTCGCTACCGCACTGTACGCACGCAGAGCCGGCTTCGACTGCACCTGCTTTCTTGGCCGCCAGGTAAACACGCCGGGGGTTGCCGCCACCCTCAACCGCCACTTGCAGAACGGTACAACGCTAGTCTCCTATGGTGGCAGTTATGCAAATCGGCTGAATATCCTCCGGCGTCATTTATGGGGACAGGACGCCTGGGTCGTGCCGATGGGCGGATCGTCCTGGCTCGGCACCGTTGGCTTTGTCGCCGCCGGCCTTGAGCTTGCAAGTCAGGTTCGAAGCGGAGACATTGAGGTCCCGGAACGGATTTACGTTGCCACCGGCACGATGGGTACCGCGGCCGGTATCGCGCTTGGACTTGCGCTCGCCCGCTTGCCGGCCGAAGTACAGGCAGTCCGCGTAACGGATTCTGCATTCGCCAATCCGCATGCGTTGCTGGCGTTGATGAATAAAACGGCAAGCATGATGAACCGGCTCGATCCGGCGATTCCCCCGGACCTCGCGCGCCGCGCCAGGATTACGATCAGGAACGAATTTTTCGGCGACGGCTATGCAATATCAACGCCGGACGCCGAGAACGCCATCGCATTTGCGAGTGACGCATTCGGCCTGACACTGGAAAGCACGTATACGGGCAAAGCAATGGCGGCGATGCTCGCTGACCTCGGCAACGCGAAATCGGAAGGCAGGCCGTGCCTGTACTGGCACACGCGTCACTCGTGTGATCTGAACGTTCCCGTAAAACAGCCGCTTGAACCGGCAGCACTGCCAGCGGAGTTTCTGCCCTATTTCGCCTAGCCGGCCTGCTTGTTCAGGGGGCCTTTTGCTTAGCGGACTAGCGGAGCGCGGCTTCTGCCACCGCCGCTACACTGTCGCTTTGCTTGCGTGCAATCTCCGCGAGCATCAGGTCCAGCCACTCACTCATCGTTGGCAACTTTCTCGGTCACTTCGCCTTCCGCCGTTCCGTCAAGCAGCGCACGAACTTCCGCAAGCGTCGGCATATTTGGATCCGGCTCCACAGTGTTATGCACGACGCGCGCCCGCAGCAGGAATTCGCCGGGATCGGACTTAGTCACGGCAACCGGTACGCCGTGACCCTCTGCAACAACAGCGCGCACATGCGCCCGTCCTGATGCACTCATCGTGCGGCCGGCGTCGCGTTCAAGACGAGCAAACGCTGCAGCAAGGTGTTCTTCTGCGCTGACCGCGTCATCTTCGAGCGGCGTGTGGCTTTCGAAGTACAAAATGCCATCGTGGGAGCCCGCAAGAAATGGCTCGTTGATGATATTCACCGGCTCGCCGAGCGCAACCAGATCGTAAAGCAACTCGATATTCTCAGGATAAAGCCGCACGCAACCATGGCTGACTCGCATGCCAACGCCATAGGGCTGATTAGTGCCATGAATAAGATAGCCAGGAATATTCAGCTTGAGCACATGCCTGCCCAGCGGGTTATCAGGTCCGGGCGGTACGATGGCAGGCAGTGGATCGCCCAGCTCCGCATGTTCCTTGCGCACGGACGTTGGCACATACCAGTGCGGATCGCGCGCTTTGGAAATGACCGCGGAGCTCCCAAGCGGGGTCTCCCAGCCGACGCGACCAATGCCGATCGGATACGTCATGACAGGCTGTGCCTCTCCCTCCTCCACGTGGGGGAAATAGAAAAGACGTTTCGACGCGATATTGAGCACGATACCCTCGCGCGGTACGTCAGGAATGACATACTGCGTCGGCAGCAATATCGGCGTGCCCTCACCCGGCAACCACGGATCGACGTCCGGATTTGCAGCCACCAGTTCGTCATAGCCGAGGCCATATTCGCGGGCCAGTACAGAGAACGTGTTTTCTTCAGTTGCGATAACGAGCTGTGGTTCGCCCACGACAGCCTGCGCATCGGACTCAAGCACGAAGTAATTTCTGCTAATGGGATCGAGACGGGGCCGCTCCGCGACCGGCACCGGTTCGGGCACTGATTCAATGCCCTCACCGAGCGGGGCAAAGAAGTCAGGCAGTGCCGAACACCCGGACAGCAGAGCGCAGAAGCCCAGGATGGCAGTTTTTGCATGTTTCCACTGGTTCAAGTCAGATCCCACTCGAAGCGACGACGATCGCTCGTCGGTTAACGAATTCTCGCAGAAACCGGCCGCGGACTCTATGGCGTCATTTCCGTCCGAGCCTGATAGTGAGCGGCCAGGTCACTTCTATTGCACGCTCTCCCCAGCACGCGAGGAGCTTTGCGGCGCCACTCGCGACCGGATCCCTGCCGGTCGCGGCGATATAACGTTGTGCTGCCGACCAGGTTCTCATGTAGTCGAGCATGTCGGTGGCAGTCCAGCTTGCGCGCATAGAAAAGGGTGGAGACGCCAATTCTGCTACCGGCAGATGGATTCCCCGATAGCGATTCAGAACCAGCTCACGCTCCGGGGGCCAGTAGGGTTCGACCGCCCTGAATGTGTCTTCAAGAATGTGATCGCAGGCCTCGTTGACGGTCGCCCGGTGGTAGCTCCAGACGGCCAGAACGCCGCCCGGTTTCAATACCCGCAACGCCTCTCTGAAAAACGCATCAATGTCGAACCAGTGCAGCGCCTGCGCGACCGTTATCAGGTCAGCCGAACTGTCGCCAAGACCGGAGGTTTCGGCGCCGGCAACGCGAAACTCCACGCCCGCTGCCGGTGTCGCAGACGCGATTTGTGAAGCACTCGCATCAGTGGCGATGATCCGCTGGAAAGACGCACTCAGAGAACGTGCCGCCTGACCGTTACCGGTAGCGCAATCCCACGCAAGCGAATGCGCTCTGCAGAGCGAGACCAGATGGGCGAAGAGTTCTGCCGGATAGCGGGGACGATGTGCCGCGTACGCTGACGCGTGTCCCGAGAAGTGATCCTGAAACGGTTTCAGGGCTTGCAGTTCGGTTCGCGACCCTCGGCTATTGCCTCGTTGTATAACCTCAGGGCTTCGGGGAGCCGGGCAACCATGGCCTCGATACGGGTATCACCCGATGGGTGAGTCGAGAGAAATTCCGGCACCTTGGCGGTTTTCTCGCTCTTGTTCATGTTTTGCCAAAGTTCGACACTTTCGCGCGGATCAAATCCGGCCCGCGCCATATAAATTAGACCGACGTCGTCTGCTTCGGTTTCCTGCATGCGGCTGAATGGATTCATTAGCCCCAGTGTATTGAACGTGTCGGCGGCGCCCATCGCGCCCTTGGTCTGGTTGTAATAACCGCCGCCGAGAATGTAGCCAATTACCTCGACACCATAGCTGGTCAGTTCACCGCGTGTTGCGCGTTCATTGGCATGATTGGCCGTGACATGCGCAACCTCGTGGCCAATGACGGCGGCCAGCTGATCCTGATTCTGCGCGACGCTCAGAATGCCCGACTTCACCACCATCTTGCCGCCCGGCATGACGAAGGCGTTGACATCTGGCTGATTGACGATCGCGAGTTCCCAATACAGCGCAGCGGCGTCGCCATCGAGCTGACCGACAATAGCATCGGCGACGCAGGCCACGTAGTCGATCGTCGCCCGGTCATTGACCAGCGCCGAACTCGCCCGGATCAGGGCCATCTGACGCGTGCCTTCCTGGGCCAGTACGGCGTCCGATTTCAATGTGAGCTGTTTACGCCCGGTAGGAGTCGTTGAACACGCCGCCAGCAGCACAGCCAATAAAACCACGGTGGTCAGTCGTTGCATGTGTAATTTCATAATCGGTGCTCCGCAAGCTGCGTGAAAACCCGTGACAGGGCGCGTGCCCACTGGTCTGCTCGCATTATAGCCGACTGCTAAGGACCGCATGCGGGCTGACAAATAACGGCGCTACCCGCAGTAAGACCTTGCGCCGCAGGCAGGGTTCCCGCGGCCGCGCAGCATCATCGCGGCAGGCGGGACTCGAATCTGCGCCGCCAACCCGCGCTGTCCACGCGCTCAACTACCGCGTCGGCGCCAGCCATCAGGCGCTTTTGCAGGGGTTGCTTGATCTTGTAGGACAATCGGTACAGATCGTGATCCCTCGCCAGTTCGGCGAGAAACTCGTCGCTCGTTTTGAGCACGTCGGCCAGCCCCATTTGCAGGGCGCGCGTGCCGTACCAGTGTTCGCCGGTCGCCACCTGATCGAGATCGAGTTCTGGCCGATACCGGGCTACAGCGCCTTTGAAAAGGTTGTGCACCTCTTCCAGCTCTTCTTTCAGCTTCGCCCGATCCGCATCCGTGTTTTTGCCAAACATGGTCACACTGCGCTTGTGTTTTCCGGCCGTGACCTGCTCGAAATCCACGCCATGGGTATCCAGCAGGCGATTGAAATTGGGTATTTGCGCAAGCACGCCGATCGAGCCCAGGATGGCGAACGGCGCAGCCAGAATCTGGTTCGCGACGCAGGCCATCAGATAACCGCCGCTTGCCGCAACCTTGTCGACCACCACGGTCAGTGGAATCTCACGATCACGGATGCGTACCAGCTGCGAGGCGGCCAGACCATGCTCGTGCACGACGCCACCGTAGTTCTCCAGCCGGACGACCACCTGATCCCGCTCACGTGCAACCTCAAGCAATGCGCTGACTTCCTCGCGCAGCGACGGGACTGCGGTAGCTTTGAGATCACCCTTGAAGTCGATGACGAAAGCGCGTGGTCGCGTTTCTGCAGACTTGGACTCCGCTTTCACCCGTGCCTTTTCTTTCTTGACTTCCTTTTTCCAGTCCGCCTTGTTCATGATGACCTGTTTGACGTTGTTCACCATCGAGCGATACTTCTTGTTCAGGTCCTCAACCTCGAGGCCTTCCTGATGACTGGCTTTTCTACCGGCTGCTGCTATTGCGCCGACGACGACGACAATCGCCACCACGATGGTGAGCGCTTTCGCGAAGAACAGTCCGTACTCGGTAAAAAATTCCATCATGATTGTCTTACTTCAAAGGGGGAAGGAGCCGGCTCAGACCGCGATGCCGACATTGTTTTTCTGCAAAACCTGATCTGCCCGATAACTTGATCGCACCAGCGGTCCTGCGACGACTTCCAGAAAACCCGCCTCCAGTCCTGCTTTGCGGTAGCGGTCAAATTCCGCCGGCGACACATAGCGCTCGACCGGCAGATGATTTGGTGTTGGCCGCAGATACTGGCCGAGGGTCAGAATATCGACGCCAATGTCGCGAAGATCTGACATCGTCTGAAAAATCTCGTCGTCGCGCTCGCCAAGTCCGAGCATGAGGCTCGTTTTGGTCAGCACATCCGGCCGATACCGTTTTGCATGAGCCAGCACTTCCAGGGTGCGTTCATAACTCGCCCGGGGATCGCGCACCGGATAGGTCAGACGTTTCACCGTCTCGACGTTCTGCGCAAATACCTCGAGGCCGGAATCCAGGACTTTCTCTACATCAGACAAAACACCGTTGAAATCCGGCGTCAACGCTTCGACGGCCGTGTCGGGGTTCTGCTCCTTGATTTCCCTGACGCAGGCCGCGTAGTGCGCGGCACCGCCATCGGCGAGGTCGTCGCGATCGACGGAAGTGATCACAACGTACTTCAGCCCCATCAAACTGACCGCGCGACCGGTATTGGCCGGTTCTTCCTCATCCAGCCAGCCTTTGGGATTGCCCGTGTCCACGGCACAAAAGCGGCAAGCCCTGGTGCAGACCGAGCCCATGACCATGATGGTCGCCGTGCCATTGTTCCAGCACTCCCCGATATTGGGGCACATGGATTCCTCACAAACGGTGCTCAGGCGGTGACTTTTGACTGTCTGGCGGACGGCAGAAAAACCGGGTCCTGAGGGCAGCTTCGCACGCAGCCAGGCCGGCTTGCCGCCCCGGCTCAGGTCGGCCGTAGCGCGGCTGGCCTTAACGCCATTCTTGATCGCGGAGAAACCGGTCGCCGTGCGATATTTCTGGCCGCTCTGAACCACCGGAATGCCGCGGAACTCGGCACTGCTCTTGTCTTTGTCGGTCATGAGGGAAGTGTGCAGGAAAAGAGGCTCATTCTCGCACAATCCTCCTGGCGGTTGCAGCACCGGGGGACTGGCTGCCTGCGCCCGTCGTCGTCGCGGGCTCAAGCCCGCTCCTACCGTGCTATTGACGCTTTCGCGGGCGGGGCCCGCTTCCTACCGTGCTATTGACGCATTCGCGGGCGGGGCCCGCTCCTACCGTGCTATTGACGATTTCGCGGGCGGGGCCCGCTCCTACAGTGCTATTGATGTAGGAGCGGGCCCCGCCCGCGAATTACCAATCCGTCAAATTAGCGGCAAGACGATGCCAAAAAAAATCCCCGGGCTAGCCGGGGAGAATCAGGGGGAAATCTTGAAAAACGCCAGAAGAAACGCTTTTTCAATGTAACCTTGACCAGCTGACGAGCTGAACGGCGCTCTGCTGCAGGTCGAAATTCTTGGCCAATACCGCCTCTATGTCCGTCACATCCGAGTCGTTGTCCATCGGTCGCGAGAGCTCCACGACCCCGCTGAACTCGTTGCCACCGCGATAATCCGCGTCGGTGAGCTTGAACTGGGTGTAGTACTTCGCGGCCATGGGGGGAGATTACGCGGGGCGCCCGCCACGATCTGTGAGCCATGGCACATTTTGAATTTTGGCGGCAGGAAGCGTTCTGAAAAGTGACCAGATTCACAATCTTCGAGCCCGCTGGCCCCACGGCCCTTGCAGTATTCGAAAAATAGTAGAATATGCGCGATTCGTGAAAAACGGCGGCGCAGAAAATGCGCCTGTACAGGCGGAAATGGGCCTTCAGGATATGTCACATCGGGGCCTGAACCTTAGCCGCAACACTTTGTTTTTATTTAACTGGAAGTACGTAATGACTTCGAATATCAGAATTCTCAGAACGATGCTGCTGGCCATCTCCATGCTGGCCGCTTACAGCGCGTTCTCGCAAAACGCCCTCCGCGAAACTTTTTTCAAGGACGTGGACGAAATGCGCGCCGCGGCGGAAGAGGCAAATGCGTCACTGCTCGCGCCACGCAGCTACGGTGACGCTGCCGACGCCTATCGTGATGCCGAAGAAGGTCTCGCTCGAGGTCGCAACATCGAGTATGTGCGTCGCAAGGTTGCCGAAGCTGAAGGTCACTTCGTCAAATCCCGCACCGCAGCGACACTGGCGAAGACGGTGTTATCCCAGGTAATGAAGAGTCGCCAGGATGCGGCCAATGCCAAAGCACCACAGCTTGCGCCAGACGTCTGGGAGAAAGCGCAGCGGGAGTTTGCGGATGCGATTCGCGAACTTGAAAGCGGCGATCTCAAATCTGCCAAGCGTCAGGACATTGAAGCGACCAGCCTGTATCGCGACGCCGAGCTCATTGCTATTAAGGCGCAGTATCTTTCCGAAACCCGACGTCTGTTAGCGGATGCCGAGCGTGCACGGGTCGGCCGTTATGCGCCGCTGACGCTTGGCAAGGCTCAGCGTTTGCTGGCTGAAGCAGAGCGTGAATTGAATGAAAATCGCTATGACGCTGACCGGCCGCGAAGCCTCGCTCGCCAGGCCAATTACGAAGCGAAACATGCCATTTATCTTTCTAAAGTTGTGCAGGAAGTTCGTGACAAGGATGTGACCGTAGAAGAATTGGTATTGCGCTGGGAAGAGCCGCTGCAACAGGTAGCGGCGACTGCGGATATTCTTCCGGAAATGTCACAGGGCCCGGAACAGGTTGAAATGGAACTGATTACCTATATCGAAAACATCCGCAATGATGTGCAAAGTCTCGAGCAGGAATCTGAAGCTAATACGCTCCGGCTTGCGGATATGGAAGAAGAGATTCGTACCTTGGACGAAAGGCTTGGCGGCGCTACCGAAGAACGTGCGGCCCTGGTTCAGCGGCTGGAGGCGCAGGCGCAGGTCAAAGCGCAGTTCGAGCAGGTCGAAAAAATGTTCAGCCGCGAAGAGGCACGGGTTTTTCGTGAAGGCGAGAATGTGATTTTGCGGCTTGTCGGACTCACCTTCGACAGCGGCAAGGCGGAAATCAAGCAGGAAGATTTCTCGCTGCTCTCCAAGGTCGAGAAAGCGATCGACGTCTTCCCTCGCAGTGAGTTGATCATTGAAGGGCACACCGATTCGTACGGCGGCGACGAGTTGAATCAAACCTTGTCACAGCAACGCGCGGAATCTGTCAGGCAGTACATGATCAACGCGATGCGGATTCCGACCTATCGACTCATTGCCACCGGTTTTGGCGAAACCAATCCTGTTGCCAACAATGAAACGGAATCAGGACGGGCCAGAAATCGCCGTATCGATATCGTCATCAAACCAAACCTGGAACCGGCGGATTAGAAGGCTGGCGAAAGACACAGGCTTTCTACAACCTGCCTTAACTCAGCCGGCGTTCTGCTGCCACCAGTCACCAATGGCCCGTGCGGTTACCTCGTTAACGAGGTAACCGTATTCGGCGTGCACGTTTAGTGCACCGTCCATGTGGTAGTAGTTGAACATCTCGCGGTCCTCGATTTCCGAGACCAGATTACCCGTTATCATGGCCGCGAAATCGTTACTTAGCCGCCGGTCGATGGCGGTAAGTTCGCCTATCGCGGCGAGATTTTTCCAGGCATCGATGTTGTCCGGATAGCGGCTCAGATCCTTACGCTTTCGCCCTGCGAGTTTTCTCTGCACGATCTTTTGACCCAACGGGCTGCCGGTCGTGAGAAACAGCGACACCCGCGCTGCATGTTTTTCCTCGCGCGACAACTGCCAGAGCGCGTCATAGGCAATGACGGAACCCATACTGTGAGCTAGCAGCAGCACCGGCCGACCAAGATCGTGAGCCACCCTGAGCTGGCTTTTCAACTTCTCGCGCACCGCATCCGACAGTCCGTTGTCGTTGCGCAGGTAGCGATTAAAATCGCGAAGGTGGATCTCAACCTCTGCCGTCGCTACGCGTGGTATCAGGAACGGCAGGAAATCGGCGACCGCAAACAGCCAGCGGAGAAAGCGCCGTTGCCAGGAAGTGACCAGGGCAATGTCCGCGGCACTCGCCGCGTTTTTCTGCAACAGCAGATCGATATCCGCCAGATCCAGGCCGATATCGCGATGTTCGCCGTAAAAATCGTAAGTCCAGCTGACCAGATGAAATGCGTCTTCGTTGCTGATCTCGCCGGCCACTACAGGGTCGATACGCCTTACGCCCTCGACCAGGCAACGCATAAGCTGTTGCCGGTGCAGCGGCGCAGAAGGTTTCACCTTGAGCCCTGGTACGTAAATGATCAGCGCGCTGTCAGGCACGCCCGCCGCCGTCCGGCTGCAAAACATTTCTGAGATCGGTGATCGACGTAATGACGTAATCCGGCGCCGCCAGTCCGTCAGGCCACGCCGCACCGTAGCGGTTCATCCAGGCGGTCTGCATACCGGCCAGTCGCGCGCCTTCAATATCGGTCTCCGGGTGATCGCCGACATGCAGCGTCTCGCCCGCACCTGCGCCCGCCGTACGAACGGCGATGTCGAATATCCGTCGCGCTGGTTTTGCGGCACCAGCCTCGGCCGACGTCACGACGTCGTGAAACAAATGCCGGATGCCGATGGTGTCCAGATTCGCGTTGCCGTTCGTCAGCGCAACAATTTTGAAGCGGCTGGACAGAAACTCCAGTTCGCGAACGACTTCCGGATACAACTCGACCTGGTTGCGCGCAGCATCAAACACGCTAAATGCTTCGGCAACGATGGTCTTGGCGTAACCGGACTCGATGGCGATTCGTTCCAGAACGCGGGTCCGGAGATAGCGGAAATCGTGCGCTTTATGCGGGTAATCGCTGTATGCATTCTGTCGCAAGGTGAGCATGTCTTCGGCAGAAAAACGATCCGGAATTTGCGGATAATGTTCAGAGAGCCATGCCCACAGGAGCGCTTCGGCTTTTTCAATTACCGGCTCGACGTCCCACAGCGTGTTGTCGAGGTCGAGAGTGATTGCGCAAATCCGGCGTTCTGCATTGCTGGCGTCCGCGGTAAGCGCCTTTTTACCCGGACCCCATGACGGCAATGGCTTAGCTGCCAACGGGGCTCAGCGGCGGCAAACCATCCGCGCTTACGGCGTCGGCCTTGTCCCGCAGTACCGTAAACGAGCGTATTGCCTTAGCAAGCGCTTCACGGTCCCATTGACGGCCGCCCGGTCCATAGCTTGCGCTGCACAATTTCTCGAGCTCGGTCGACAGAGGCAGCGAGACACGATTCGCCAGCTCGCCGATGCTCCGAGGCGTATCGTCCGGCCACTCCAGTCGCGCCCATGCGAGCAACTCGCCGCGCACAGCGGCTGCATCACCGGCCAGCGCCGCCTTGCGTGCCGCGCGCAAAATTTTGGACTGTTGTTTGTGCAACGGTGGAGGCTCGGGTTCACGACTGGCACGTGCAAGCGGCTGCCGCGAACGCCACCAGCCGATGATCGTCATGAACCACAACGCTGCAAGACCGATGCTGACATAGCGCCAGAAATCGACGTAGACGATTTTCGTGCTGGTCTCCACGGGAGACTCTGCGCTGGCTGCTTCTGCTTCCGGCTGAGGCGGCAAAACAACGCGCGTCGCGGACGGCAGAATGCTGAGCGTCTGTCCCGCCAGACTGGCGATCTGCCATTCGCCGGCGTCGATGTTCCACCACGGCAGGTCAACGCCAGGCAATTCGATGTCTCCGACTGCCACACCGATCATCGCGTACTGATCACGCCGCATGGCCTGAATGCCGGCGTCCGTGGACACATCGCGAAATTCCGGTTTGTCCGGGTAAACCTTGACGCTGGCAGACGACGCCGGCTCGATAACCGGTATCTGGGTCGATAACTGCCCGACCGCGGTCACCGTAATATGTCTTGTAATCGGCTCGCCGGCTGGCAGCGCACCGGGCTCGCGCGACCAGTCCTGCTCGAGCTGCACCAAGCGGGCCGGGAACCAGACAGCATCGGGATATTCATCGGGCGGCGGCGGAATGGGATTGACCGCCACTTCGATAGGCTCCGATTCGAATATCTTGCGGCCGGTAATGCGACCGTCACGCAGCACGCGCGCTTCGAAGCGTGCTGGACCAATGCTGATAGTGCCGCTTTCCTGTGGAAACAAGGCGTAGATGCGTTCCACCACATTGTATGCCTTGCCATCCAGAATGGATTCGTAGCTGCGTTCGTCGCCCGCCGATTCGATCAGCACCTCAACACCGCTGATGCTCGGTTCGTTCAGTCGCGGCTGGCGCGTGGCGACGGCGCGGTACACCTTCACGCGGTAGAGCACCTGTGCCTGCACAAAACTTTCGCGGTAGTCGACTTCGGTGGTGACGAAAATGTCGGCTTCCCCTGGCAGGTTTGTCGAGGGTGGCGTGACTCGTATCGGCACCGGCTCACTTTGCTCTGAGCCAATGCGCACCGGCGGAATGACGAGATCGCCTTCTGCTTTCGCCATCAAGACGTAGGTCCAGGTTCTGGAACGGCTGATCTGGCCGTTGACAATGGTCGTATTGCTCAACTGGCTGCGTGTGCCAACGTAAAAGTTTTCCTCTAGCGCTTCCGCATTCGGCTCGACGTCGATCGCCGTATCGACGGTGACCTTCAATGTGAATGATTCATTCAGTTCGACTTCTGCTCGGTCAACGCTTGCGCTCACTGCCGCGTGACTGCTGCTACCCGGCCACAGGCCGCAGAGCAGCGAGACCATTACGATTGCAGCAGAGTGTCGCGCACTGCCGGTCATTACTACCATGGTTGCACCTCATCGTCGGGCCACAGGCTGTTACCGTCCTGATCTTTGCCCTGACGCTGATATTGATATCTGAATTTTCGCCGCAGCAGTCCGCCCGGATCATCGGGAATACGCCGCAACCACTGTTCCATCGCCTGCTGCTGTTCCTGGGCGCGTCGCATTGCCTCGGCTTCCGCCTGCGTCATGCCCTCCTGCTCTTCGGCATCCGTTGCCTGCTGGGCAGCTTCCTCAGCAGCGCGGTCAAGTTCCGCCTGCATCGCCTCCATGTCTTCCTGACTGGCCGCATCTTCGTCCCTGACAGAAGACTCGCCTTCCTCGCCTTCTGCACCGGGATCGCCGCTCTCACCTTCCTCTCCGGCCTGATCGGATTCGCTGTCTCCTTCGGACTGCTGGCCGCCGCCGCCGGCTTCTGAAGGATTCTGTTGGTCATTCTGCTCGCCGCCTTCGGAATCCTGGTTCTGCTCCAGCATCTCTTTCAGCAAATCCCGGTTATAGCGCGCGTCTTCGGCATCCGGATCCGCCTCCAGCACTTCTTCATAAGCGTTGATTGCTGCCGCAAAGTCTCCAGCCCGTGCCAAAGCGTTGCCAAGATTGTAAAGACTGTCGGTGTCGTCAAGGCTGCCGAAGCCTAAGGCTGCACCGGTATAGTCGGATGCCCTGTAGCGCGCCGTGGCCTGCCACGCCGGATCTTCGTACACCGCCGCGGCGTCCGCCGCGTTACCTTGAGCGAGCAGCTCGGCTGCCTGCTGGTTTTTGTTCAGCCAGAGGTCGTCCCAGGTAAACGCGTGTGCGGGTTTCACGACCGGCAATACAAATACCAGCAGCATCAGCACCAGCCCGCGGCGAAACGCAAGCGCGACCAGCGGCAGCAATGGCAGTAAGAGCCACGGCCCCTCCTCCTGCCATTGATCTGTCGCCAACGCATCGTCTGCAGACGGCCCGCCGCCGACGGCCTGGCCGGACAACAGAATGTCGATGTCGCGATCGTCAGAACTCATGACGGCAAATCGGCCGCCACCCGCCGCCGCCAGCTGCTGCAGCCCGGCGGTTTCAAGTCGTGGCACTGCGATGTTGCCCGATCGATCGGTCACGAAGCCCCCGCCCGCGCGGGGAATCGGCGCGCCCTCACTGGTGCCAACACCGAGCACTGACAGGGTGTAGCCCGCTGCCTGCAACTCTTCCGCCGCTTTCAATGCGGCCGGCGAACTGCCGCCGTCGGTGATGAGCAGCACTTCGCCCAGCGGTACGCCTGCCTGCTCCAGCAACGCGCGGCCCTTTTCAATCGCGGCCAGCGGGTAGCTGCCGCGGCTCGGCATGATGTCGGTACTGAGACTGGTGACCAGAGATGCCACCGTGTCGGCGTCAGTTGTCAGTGGCGTCACCGTGAAAGCGTTGGAGGAATACACAACCAGCGCGTTCTGCCCGCCGCTGCGACGTTCGAGGATGTCGAGTATTTTCAGCTTCGCCCGCGACAGCCGATTGGGTGCCAGGTCCTGCGCATCCATGGAGCGGGACAAATCCAGTGCAATCACGACCGCCTGATCGGAGCGAAATACCGGCTGCTCGACGCGATTCCAGCTCGGCCCCGCCAGTGCAAGCACAGCGAGCACCCCACCGATCAGCATCAGCCACCAGCGATAGCCCAGACTGCTGACCTGCGAGCGCGACAGAACGTACGGCGCCAGCGCGGGATCAACGACATTTTGCCAGCTGCCGGGTGCCAGACGTCGACGCGCCAGCACGAAAACCAAGCCTGCCACCAGTGGCAGTGCCCACAGCCATTCCGGGCGAATGAAGTGAAATTCAGCCGGCACTGACAGTGACCCTCGCAGCTTTCCTTACCTTAAAGCCTGCCAGCAAGTTGGCCAGGGCGAGAACGAGTGCCAGCAGAAAGGCGCCGGCCAGCGGCAGGTAATAGAGCGACTTCACCGGACGAAACCCAGCCTCCGGTTCTGCAACCGGCTCCATCTCGTCCAGCAAGCGGTAGATCTCCTGAAGGCCTGCCGTATCTTTCGCCCGGAAATAACGTCCGCCGGTCAGGTCGGCAATTTTCGTGAGCGTCGCCTCATCGAGATCAGCAGAGGGGTTGACTCGCCGCATACCGCCGGTGATCGAAGAAACCACCATCTGCTCCGCACCGATGCCGATCGTATAGACGCGCAATCCGATCTGGGCCGCCAGCTCGGCGGCCTTGACCGGGTCGATCTCTCCCGCCGTATTGGCGCCGTCCGTGAGCAGGATCAACACCTGTTCGCCGCCGGCAGCGCCCTGATCGTGAATGCGTTTTACCGCCAGTGTTATCGCATCTCCAATCGCGGTCTTTTCGCCGGCGAGACCAATGAAGGCTTCCATCAGCAAGGTGGTAACCGTTTCGCGATCCAGGGTCAGTGGCACCTGCAGGTAGGCTCGTTCGCCGAACAGAATCAGTCCGATACGATCGCCTTCGCGACGCCCGATAAAATCACTTGCGACGGCTTTGGTGGCAGTCAGGCGATCGACGCGACGGGCGCCGAGTTCGAAATCCTTGGCATCCATGCTTCCGGAAAGATCCACGGCAAGCATCAGGTTGCGCCCGGAAACCGGCACGTCCAGCTCATCGCCAATGCGCTCCGGGCGAGCGGCGGCCAGCACCAGCAGCAGCCACGCGACCACGGCAACCCAGAATCGCCAGTTCAGCAGCTGCTCGGCTTCGGAGCGGTCGTTCAACACGGCAAAGCCCTTGAAACTCGGCACTCGCAGGCCGGCATCCTGGGTAGCGACCACCGGCGGCAGCAGTGCGCGGGCAAGCCAGGGCAGGGGCAGTGCCAGCAACATGAGGGGCCAGGCCAGCGACCACATCAGCGTGGCGCTCCTGTCAGCGGCGTCTTCAGGCGCATCTGCACCGCTTGCAGCAGTCCGCCGAGGTCGCTGTCTTCATCATCAGCACCGGGTTTCCGGTAAGGCAGGCTTTCAAGCGCTTTGCCAGAACCCTTGGTGAACGGCTCGGCATCAAGTCCGCGATCGAGCCAGGCGAGCCAGCGCTCCCCGGTAAGGCCGGCGACTTCATCGCGCGGCGCGTAAGCAAGCATGCTTCGCCGCAACAACTCGGAAAGGGAAATGGCGAGCTGCTGCGCTTCCGCGCCGCTCTCGTAATCACGGCGCAGCCGGGCAAGTTCACGCAGCGCGACACGGCGCACTTTGTTCATACGCCAGCGAAGATATTGCCGGTACAGGAAATAGCCCACCGCAGCGACAGCCAGCACGATCAAAAACCACCAGCCCGGCGCCAACGGCCACCAGCCTACGGCTTCGGGCAAATGCAGGTCACGTAATGGCAGTTGTTCAGGATCCATTCGTCAGAGGCTCAGCGGTTACGTCGGCCAAGCGCCTGCTGCAGGCAGGCCACCGGATCTTCGTCCGTGGAGAGCGGCAGCAGGTGAATACCGTAACGGTGGCAAAAAGTTTCCATGGCATGCAGGCGGCTGGCGAACGCTTCGCGATAATCGGCGCGCGCCCCCCGTGCAAAGGTGTCGATCGCCATTTCTTCGTCATGGCTCACGAGTCGGTAGCGGCCGGGCGGCGGTAGCTGGCGTTCCAGCGGATCGCTCAAAAATACGGCCAGCACTTCGTTATGTCTTGCGATGCCGGTCAGATAGGACTGTGCCGAACGTGACAGGCCAATGAAATCACTGATGATGATGACGAGGCTGCCCGGGTGGGCAACGCGACGCAGCATAGCCATTGCCTGGGTCAGCGGCGGCTCTTCGTCAAGTACGCCCTGGTCTGTTCTCCTCTCCCAGTCCGGATGCGACACCAGCTCATGCACGTAGCGAAGCGCGGCCTGCCGGCCAAGGCGCGGCCGCAGCTCACGATGCCTGGAATCACCAAAAACGAGGCCGCCCAGCCGATCGCCGCGATGATGCGCCGCCCAGGAAAGCAGCGCGGCGGCGCGCGCGGCGTTAACCGACTTGAAACAGCCGCGGGTGGCGAAATGCATATTGCTGCGCAGATCCGTCATCACCAGCACGGGCCGCTCGCGTTCTTCGCGAAAGAGTTTCGTGTATGCCTCTGAGCTTCGCGCTGTGACCCGCCAGTCGATGCTGCGAGGATCGTCGCCCGGCTGATAAGGGCGCGACTCGTCGAACTCCATGCCACGACCTTTGAAATGTGACGCATATGCGCCGGTCTGCAATGAATTGACGCGCACGACGTCCAGTGCAATAGCCCGTGCCGGTCCACTCAGGCGAATGAGACCAGCCTGGCTGACACTGACCGGTGAGGCATCCGCTGGAAGTTTATCGTGGCGCATCGAGGGCTTTCTCGTCAGTCCTTAAGGTACGCCGACGCCATCGAGAACTCCCTCGATGACGGAATCGGCGGTGACGCCGTCCGCTTCTGCTTCGAAACTCATCACCAGTCGATGCCGCAGCACGTCTGAAGCTACTGCCTGTATGTCTTCGGGCCCCACGTAGTCGCGGCCCTGCAGCCAGGCGTGCGCACGCGATGCGCGATCAATACCCATACAGGCGCGCGGGCTCGCGCCATACATCACCTGCCCCTCCAGATCTTTGTTCACCGCGCCGGGATTGCGGGTGGCCACCACGACGTTAACGATGTACTGCTCCAGTTCGTCGGACAGGTGCAGATTCAGAATCTGCTGGCGGCCTTCCATAATGACCGATTCCGCGGTTTGTACTGGCGGCGCAAATGCGTCGCGCTCGCCGGATTTGGCTTCATCGCGATTGAGAATCAGAATTTTCCGCTCGTCCACCGGTGTGGGATAGCCAACCTTTACGTGCAGAAGGAAGCGATCGAGCTGTGCTTCCGGCAGCGGATAGGTGCCCTCCTGTTCGATCGGGTTTTGCGTTGCCATGACCATGAAGAGCGGCGGCAGCTTGTAACTTTTGTCGCCCACAGTGATCTGGCGTTCTTCCATGGCTTCCAGCAGTGCCGATTGCACTTTTGCCGGGGCACGGTTGATTTCGTCAGCCAGGATGAGATTGTGAAACAGTGGCCCTTCCCGAAACTGGAACGTGCCGTCCTGGGGGCGATAGATGTCTGTGCCGGTAAGATCTGCAGGCAGCAGGTCCGGGGTGAACTGCAGCCGATGAAAACTTCCCTCGATGCTTTCCGCCAGCACTTTGATCGCGCGCGTCTTCGCCAGCCCCGGAGCGCCTTCGACAAGCAGGTGACCGTCGCAGAGAAGTGCAATGAGCATCCGGTTAATCAGATGCTCCTGCCCGACGATCAGGCTCGCCACATGGGCTTCGAGCTGTTGGAATTGTTCTGAGACGCTCATTGTTCATTGACTCCGGGCAAAAACGGCGTGCCATTGTAGTGGCGATGGGCAGTGAGTGAAACCAGTCAGCGGATATTTGGTCGCACGCGGACCGGGGCGCGTCATGACGCAGTTGGTGCTGCCCGGCGGCTTATAGATAATGAGGCACTTAAGGGATGGGACCATTGAGGCGGCGAAATATTGCAGGCAAGACGGAATAAACGTTACCCGAGAAACCGTATCGGCGGCCTGTGCGCCGGCGCCTTGCTGTGCGCGGCCTGTACACCTTCCATACCGGCCGCGAACGTCAGGGCGCAGGCGCCTTGCGATACCGCAGCGCGACTGGAAGTCGAACTATTCGGTGGCATTCGTGAATCTGTGCACTGGTCAGCGGCAACGCTTCGCTGCCAAAGCATGCCCCGACCAGACGGCGATGGCGCACGACTGCGGCTTTCCGGCAAGGTCGGCGAGGGAGAGGAATCGCGCACGCTGGCCTTCATTCTCGGCATACCGGGACTCACTGCGGGTGAGACAGGCACAGAATTGCCGACCAATGTCACCCTGATCGAAGAAGGCGCCGGCCGGTTTTTCGCTACTCAGGACACCAGCGGCTGCTGGACAGACGTCGAACGCCACGAGCGGATTCGCGGCGAAGGTGCACCCGAGTACCGTATCAGCGGCATACTCTATTGCGTGTCGCCGCTGGCGGAATTAAACAGCAGCGCCAGCGTCACATTGACGGACATGCACTTTGCCAGCCGTATCAACTGGGAATCGCCTGAATGATTATTATGCGTATTGTCCTTATCCTCGCGTCGGCGCTCCTGCTGTCTGCGCAGACGTCAGAAGAGGGCTCGCTCG
Source organism: Woeseiaceae bacterium (assembly GCA_037968735.1). Classification (GTDB taxonomy): domain Bacteria; phylum Pseudomonadota; class Gammaproteobacteria; order Steroidobacterales; family Woeseiaceae; genus SZUA-117. Next base: position 57,055 of record JBBKWC010000007.1, read on the forward strand.
ACGCAGTGTTTGGCAAGGATATTCTGGTCGTGTCCGCAGACGCCCACGCCTGCTGGAAGTTCGACGTTTACGTTGCCAGTAACCGCGCACAGTCGATGCGCGGCCTGATGCACGTGCGCTCGTTGCCGGAATTCACCGGCATGATTTTTGTTTATCGCGAAGCAGGTGTGCGTTCGATGTGGATGAAGAACACTTATATACCGCTGGACATGGTCTTCATTCGCGGCGACGGCACGGTGTCTTCAGTGGCAACCCATACGACACCGCTATCGCTTGAATCTGTATCGGCAATCGAACCCGTCAATTTCGTGCTGGAGCTGAATGCCGGCGTAACCGATAAGCTGGCTATCGGCACGGACAGCTTCATCGTGTTCGCACAATAACGAAGCGATCGCCCGCGGGGCGGGCTCCTACAGCAGGAATAAGCAGTGCAGGAGCGGCCCCAGGCCGCGATCGCCCGCGGGGCGGGCTCCTACGGATGCTTATTAGCACTGTAGGAGCGAGCCATGCTCGCGAACGATCGTTACAGAACTGCAGCGATCGCTCTGGCGAGATAGTCGACATTATTCGCCGTGATACCACAAACATTAATGCGACTTGAGTCGACCAGATACACGCCGTGGTCGGCCTTGAGCTTTGCGACCTGTGCGGGCGTGACACCCAGATAGCAGAACATGCCAGCCGTTGCGGCAATGTGTGAAAAATCGTGGTCCGGTGCACTGTCGGCGAGCGCTGCAACCAATAAGCCACGCATGTCGACCATCCGTTGGCGCATGGCGACCAGTTCGGCGAGCCATTCGTCGCAGAGCGCTGCATCGTTGAGTATCCGTACGACGACAGCGCCGCCATGATCCGGCGGGACGGAATACATCGTCCGCACGATATGCAGCGCCTGACTGTCGACGGTTTTCGTTGTGCTGGCATTCGGCCCGATAAAGGACACCGCACCTGCGCGGTCGCGATACAGACCGAAATTTTTGGAGCAGGAATGCGCGACGATCATTTCTGGCACACGTTCGATGAAATGACGAACGCCAAACGCATCGTCATCGAGGCCGGACGAGAAACCCTGATACGCCATATCGACAAACGGGACCAGATTGCGTGCCGCTACAAGTTCGGCCACGTCACGCCATTGATCTTCAGAAAGGTCCATGCCGGTGGGATTGTGGCAACAGCCGTGCAGTAGCAGAATATCGCCAGCCTTTGCTGTCGCTAGCGCGGTCATCATGGCGTCGAAGCGCAAGACATTTTTTTGCACATCGTAGTAGGGGTATTCGACCAGGTTAAGGCCCGCGCCGCCGAGCAGCGGCACATGATTGTTCCAGGTAGGATCACTCACCCACATTCGCGCACTCGGGTTGGCGCGCAAAATCAGCTCAGCGGCAACGCGCAAGGCGCCCGATCCGCCCGGCGTCTGGATAGTCGCTATTCTGTCTGCATCTCCACGGTCAGCGAATATCAACGCCTCAATTGCATCGCAGTAAATGACGTCACCGCGCGAACCCAGGTACGACTTGCTTTGCTGATTCTCGACAAGCCAGCGTTCTGCTTTCTTGACCGAGGTGAGAACAGGCGTTTTGCCGTCGGCATCGCGGTAGACGCCAACGCCGAGATCAACCTTGTCAGCGCGCGTGTCGGTCTGATGTTCGGCGATCAGTTTCAGAATTGCATCAGCCGGCTTTGGCTCGAGCGTTTGGAACAATGAGGTATCTCCGAGGAATGACTGTGGGCGCGAATTGTACACGTCTGTTGCCGCTATCAATTGCAGCAGCTGCAAACCGAGCCCGAGACCGGGACGTGGTTAAAACTTGTCCAGCGGAATTTTAATGTAAGCGATGTCGTTAGTTTCCGGCGTCGGCAAGTGCCCTGCCTGAATATTGACCTGCAGTGACGGCAGGATCAGTGCGGGCAGCGGCAGTTTCTCGTCACGCGCCGTGCGCGTCGCAATGTATTTTTCACGGCTGACACCACCGCCAACATGTATGTTTGCCCGGCGCTGCTCATCAATCGGCGTGGCGAAGGCGAGTGGCCGGCCTTCCGGCGGATAGTCATGGCAGAGATAAAATACGGTGTCGTCCGGAAGGGCGAAGAGTGCCTGTATGGAATCGTATAAGGCCCCTGCGTCTCCACCGGGAAAATCGCAGCGGGCCGTGCCGAAATCAGGCACGAAAAGTGTGTCACCGACGAACGCTGCCTTGCCCAGGAGGTAGGTAACCCCGTCGCTGGTGTGGCCCGGCGTATGCATCACACGGCCCTCAATGTTACCGATATGAAACGTGTCGCCATCGGCGAATAAACGGTCGAACTTGCCAATGTCGGCGGGCACGGCCGGAAACAGTTTGCCAAAGTGAGCCTGAACCGCGCGAATGCCTTCGCCGATGGCCACCTCGCCGCCACAACGCGCTTTGACGTATTGCGCGGCCGACAGGTGGTCGGCATGGGCGTGGGTCTCCAGAATGAATGCCAGGCTCAGGTCTGCCGATTCCAGGTGGCGAATCAGTTCGTCCACGGTGCTTGTATCCGTCCTGCCCGACACCACCGAATAGCCGAGCACGGGATCAATGACCGCCGCCACACGCGTGTCGGGATCGCTGACGACATACGACAACGTGCCGCTTCCGACGTGATAGAAGTGCTGAATTTCGGGCTGCATAGCATCAATCCTCGCGGTGATTAAAGCATGTCCGGAACCTTAATCAAGTAGGGACGTGACTGCTGTCACAACCTTAATGAGAATCATTTGCATTTGTAGTACATTCCCATTACGTTACGAAATCCACCACAACAGGAATCCTCACGAGCCGTCCCTATGCGTACTTTGACACCGTATCTGGCATTCGCCGCCCTCCTCTCTGCGACGCCGCTTTACGCGCAAACGCCTGATATCGACGAGATCTGGGCTGTCGTACAGCGACAGCAGCAGGAGATCGTGCAACTAAAGCAGCACCTGGCGAAGGCTGACCTGCAGCTGGCCGAAGCAAGGCTTGAGATTGACGCAACCGGCAACTATCTGGAAACCGTTGACACGTCGACAGCCCGCGCTGCGACCACTATCGGCGGTTACGGCGAACTGCACTACAACAATCTCGATGCTGAGGACAGCGCCCAAGATCTCGACGAAATCGATTTTCATCGTTTTGTTTTATTTTTCGGCCACGAATTTTCCGATCGGGTGAATTTTTTCTCGGAGCTGGAGCTCGAACATTCGCTGGCCGGCGACGGACAGCCGGGCGAAGTTGAACTCGAACAGGCTTACCTGGATTTCAAACTGACAGATTCGCTGTCCGCAAAAACCGGTTTGTTCCTGCTGCCCGTCGGCACCCTTAACGAAACGCACGAACCGCCGACTTTTTATGGCGTGGAGCGCAATTCGGTCGAGAACGTCATTATTCCGTCTACCTGGTGGGAGGCGGGAGCGGCGCTCAATGGTCATTTTGCAAACGGTCTGAGCTGGGATCTTGCCGCGCACTCGGGCCTCGCGATGCCGGTCAGCGGTGGCAGTGCCTTCCGCGTCAGAAGCGGGCGACAAAAAGTTGCCGAAGCGCTCGCCAGCGATCCCGCCTACACGTTGCGTGTCCGTTACAGCGGCGTGCCCGGGCTGGATCTCGCGGCGAGTTATCAGTACCAGAGCGATCCCAGCCAGCTCGCTGGCGACGGTCTCGATTCAGGCCAGCTGTTCGCCTTTAACGCCAGTTACACGACCGGCCCGTTTGCGCTGAAAGGTCTCTATGCGCGCTGGAACTTCGACGGCGTCGCTGTCGAGATGGCCGGGGCGGACACGCAGACCGGCTGGTATATCGAACCAAGCTACCGGTTCAGTGCCGCGAACGGCGACTGGGGTATTTACGCTCGGCACGAAGACATCGACGGCGCCCGGCTGCAGGATCGCTATCGCCAGGCGGAAGTGGGGCTGAACTACTGGCCGCTGGACAACGTGGTCTTGAAGATCGACGTGCGCCAGCGTGACCATGCTTTTGCCAGCGAGGCCGGCAGGGATTTCACCGGCTTCGACGTGGGTATGGGTTACCAGTTCTGATGCAGCAATTCAGAACAACATGCCGTTTTCCCCTCGTCTGGGCGCTGCTGTTCCTGGTGTCAGCTGCCGCCTTTGCAGAGTCAGGCGTTTATCAGAGCCGCGCGGCGTTTTTGCGTGAAGCCCTGGGTAGCCCGGAGCCGACATCCGCTGTCATCTGGATGCAGAAAGAGATGCAGGCGACGGCTAAAGAGATTCTCGGCCATCCCTATGACGGACTGCGCGTCCGCTACTGGTATGAGGGAGACCGAAGCGCCTGGATACTCGATGAAATCGGCAAGGAAAAGCCCATCACAATGGGGATCGTCGTCGACAACGGCGAGGTCACGATGCTGCGGGTACTGCAGTTTCGTGAAAGTCGCGGCTGGGAAATACGCTATCCCTTCTTTACGCGACAATTTTCGGGCCTCACCCTTACGGAAAAAGGCGCTTTGAACAAGTCTATCGACGGCATAACCGGCGCAACCTTATCGGTCAGGGCGGCGGCACGGAGTGCCAATCTTGCCCTGTACCTCGACGAGCAACGAAAGCAACGCTTGTCTGCTCGTTAGTACGAGCTCGCAGAGTGCAGCGATGAAGCCGAAAAAAGCGCCAACCGGATTGCGCAGCCGAGGTAAACACTGGGCCAGACGAACACATCGCCTGCTCGGTGTCTCGTCTTTGATTTTCCTGCTGATCATTTCCGTCACCGGCATTTTGCTGAACCACGCAGAGTCGCTGGGACTGTCGAAACGCTCTGCATCCAACCCGCTACTGGTACGCCTGTACGGCATTGACCCGTTGGTGATCGATGCCGCGTTTGCAGCAAACGGCCTCTCGTTCGTGTCATCCGACCGTGTGCTTTACGTAGAGGGTAAAAGGACTGCCACCGACCTTACGCCGTTAGTGGGCGTCGTCGAAACGTCGGAGGAAATCATTGCAGGCACCTCGTCGGAATTACTGGTGCTGACCAGCGATGGCGTTTTAGTGGAGCGCTTCACGCCTGAACTGCCCGCAGCGATCAGCCGGCTGGGGCTTTTAGAAGGTCAGCCGTTATCCGAAATTGATCTGCAATTTTACGCGATTGATGCGCGTCAGATGCAATTGGCAGAGATTCTGCCCGTCGCCGAAAGCGCCGTGCAGTGGTCGCAGAACGTGGAGCCTCCCGCCCATATCACAAAGGCCGTATCGTCGGCTGCGCTGGGACAGGTGTTAAGCGTTGAACGGGTATTGAGCGACCTGCACAGTGGACGTCTGTTGCCGACGATTGGCCGTTACGTGGCCGATCTCGCGGCTTTGTGCCTGATCTATCTGTGCATTACCGGCAGCATTCTGTGGTTCCGCCGCCGCTATCCAGGAGATCGCTAAAATCGCACCCTGCCGGCACGTCAGGCAGGGTGCGGAGACATTTACGCCTTCGGCGCCCACACGGAGCACCAGCCGTTGGCGTCCACGAGTTTGCCCGGGAAGATCTGGCAGGGACGCCAGGCTTCGCCATCCGCGCCTTGCACAAGCGCGCAGTTGGCGCAGTGCTGTTCCGCTGCCGGGTTCGCGCGCGAAGCCGCGTCGACCGAACTTGCGTCGTGCGTGTACTTCAATGACTGCGCCACCGGATCACTCTCTTCGAGTTTCGGCAAGTCCTGGGCTTCAGCGACCCGCCCTTTCACCACCAAACCCGCAGCTGCCACTGCGGACAACTGTATAAACTGACGTCTTGCTATTTTGCTCAAGGGATTCTCCTTAAAATTTGCCCAATCGAAATCTTTGCCGGGCGGCACCTGGCGGCCGCCATGTTAATCGAAATCAAGCGCCGTCGCGACGCCCATTCCAGGCAGCGAGCTTATTGCGAATGGTTCGCATTTCCATTAAAAGTCAACAACATACGCGCGCGCTCGCGGGACACCAAGCATACCTGCCGAACCTGAACGCAGGTTAAACGCAACGAAATTCGGCAACGCGTTTTACCCGCCGCGTGTGTGCAGATTTCCCCTGTCTGCGGCCAAAGCGTGAACGCATTCACAATCAGCGAGTCCAGATATTCCATGCACTTCAGGCTATTGCATAATGAATCGCATTGAATCGGGCGGACGGCGCTATCCATGACAACAACACGGACTCTGGTCTCCCTGCTCGTCCTGGCAGCTTCTGGCGCTGCTACCGCCGCGAGCGATACCCCGACAGTTCACTACTACACGGTCACTATCGACTACGCGCTGCAACGCCTGTCAGTGGAGGCAAATTTCAGTCACCCGGTCGACAGCATTGCAGCTCGCTCGCGCAGCGCCGGAAAATATCTGCTGGATGTCCGCGGCTGCGGTGAAGATGCCGACATCAAACTGCGCAACCGCCGGCTGATGTTGCCGGAACATGGGCTGCGCTGCCTGAACTATACGGTCGACCTGGAGCGCGCGGCCGGCGAGTACCGCAACAGTCGCAACCTGGCAGCGCAAAACGTGGTCGTCTCTCCGGCCTACTGGCTCTGGCGGCCGGAACTTTTCAACGACACCACGGTTCGCATCGAATTCCGTTTGCCTGATGCAATGCGGGTGTCTGTGCCCTGGCAGCAAGTCAGTGACGACGGCCTGACCTTCTCCCTCGGCAAGTCACCGGAAAGTGCCTACGCGCCTGCCGCATTCGGTAGCTTCGATTATCGTGATGTGGAAGTCCCGGGCGCGCTGCTGCGCGTGAGCGTATTGAAAAGTAAAGACCCCAGTGAAGCGGGGACTGCGGCCATCATGGATTGGGTGCAGGCCACAGCCACAGACGTCAGTCTCGCTTACGGCAGGTTCCCCCATCCTTCGCCGCAGGTACTTGTGGTGCCGGTCTCCAGCGGTCGTTCCGCCGTCTCTTTTGGTCAGGTCATTCGCGACGGTGGCGAAACCGTCGAACTCTACGTCGATCCGTCGCAGCCAATGGACGAATTCTTCGCCGACTGGAAAGCGACCCACGAATTCAGTCATCTGATGCTTCCCTACCTGCATGCCGAACACCACTGGATTTCGGAAGGCTTCGCACAGTATTACCAGAACATTCTGCTGACGCGCGCGGGCGCCTACGATCATCAGAAAGCATGGCAAAACCTTTACGCCGGCTACGAACGAGGCCGCCAGTCGCGCCCCGAGATGTCACCGAACGAGGCAACCGCCGGCAACGTGCGTTCCGGCCGCATGAAGGTTTACTGGAGCGGCGCCGCGCTCGCACTGATGGCGGACGTGACCCTGCGTGAACGCTCCAATGGCGAAGATTCTCTGGACAAGGTGTTGAGCCGGTTCCAGTCCTGCTGCCTGCCATCGGATGTGGTCTGGTCGGGCACGGAATTTTTCACGGTGCTGGATTCGCTCGCCAGTTCGCCGGTGTTCATGCCGCTCTATCGGCGTCACGCCGATACCGCCGGCTTCCCCGACACCAGTGAGCTTTTGCAGAAACTGGGCGTCATGACGAATAACGGAGAGGTCCGCCTGAGACGCAGTGCAGAGCTATCCGGTGTCCGCGAAGCGATCACGAAAACTGATTTTCTTACCGCCCGTCAGCGCGGCCAGCTCGCCGACAACTGAAGCGATATACTCCGGCACTACGAGTTCAGGCGGTATTTCATGTCGGGCAGTATCAAGAGTGTGCAGATAAGCAAAGTTGCAGGCGCCACACGCGCGCCAGCAAACGATCAGGTCGCCGTCGAAGAACCCCTCGAAATTCAGATTGTCTCGGCCAGCGCTGCAGGTTCGGCTGCAAAGTCGGTGTCGCTGACGATGCGCACGCCCGGCGCAGATCGCGAACTCGCGCTTGGCTTTTTGCTAACGGAGGGCATTATTTTTTCGCCGCAACAGGTGGTTGCCGTCAGCCACTCCGGGCCATTTTCCGAGGACACCGGCGTGCAGAATATTGTCCGCGTGGAAGTGGTCCCGGAACTCGACCTGCAAATCGATCGGCTGCAACGCCACTTCTACACGACGTCTAGCTGCGGCGTGTGCGGCAAAGCGTCACTGGATGCGTTGCGGGTCACGGGACTTTCGCCGCTACCGGACGGCAATGTCCGCTTCGATGCTGAGGACCTTGTTGCATTGCCGGATGCGGTGCGCACTCAGCAACCGGTCTTTGCCCGCACGGGCGGCCTGCATGCAGCCGCGATTTTCGGTCCGGATGGTGAGATCGAGTTCGTACGCGAAGACGTTGGACGGCATAATGCGACGGATAAGGTCATCGGTGCGCTGTTCGAAAGCGGCCGGCTGCCCGCGAAAGCATTGGGCCTGTACGTTTCCGGCAGAGCGAGTTTCGAGCTGACGCAAAAAGCGCTCGTCGCGGGAATTCCATTGCTGGCAGCTGTGGGTGCACCGTCAAGTCTCGCCATACAGACAGCAGAGGAATTCGGCATGAGCCTGGTCGGATTTCTGCGCCACGGCACATTCAATATATATGCGGGGAACGCGCGCATCAGTAATCGGACCCAGCCATGACGATCAAGTACGACAAGAGTATCGCTACAGAGATCATTAACCAGTTCGGCGCGCGACCGGAAATGCTGGTTCAGGTTCTGAACGCATTCGTCCGCCGCTATGGATTCATCAGCGAGGATGCCATGCGGCAAATCGCCGATGAACTTAACCTGTCACGCGCGGACGTGTTCGGTGTGGTCAGTTTCTATCACGACTTTCGTACCTCACGGCCAGGCGAACACGTGGTCAAAATCTGTCAGGCGGAGTCCTGTCAGGCGATGGGCTGCCGCGAGCTGACGGCACACGCCGAAGCGCAGCTCGGGGTTGGTCTGCACGGTACAAGCGCGGATGGCAGGGTCACGCTCGAGCCGGTCTACTGTCTCGGCAATTGCGCCTGCTCGCCCGCGGTCATGGTCGACGACAACGTCTTCGGCCGCGTCGACAATGCGACTCTCGACCGCTTGCTGGAAGCGTGCAAAGGCAGCACCGCATGACTGACTCAGTGACAATATTCGTTCCTTACGAGACGGCGGCGGTTTCCGTCGGCGCAAACGCCGTTGCAGACAGACTGGCGGAGCTCGCCAATGTGCAGGTCATTCGTAACGGTTCATGGGGCATGAGCTGGCTCGAACCCCTCGTTGAAGTACAGGTCGGCGACACGCGGATTGCTTATGGGCCCGTGTCGGAGGCGGACGTCGAAGGACTGCTGGCCGCAGGCCTGCTCCAGGGCGGAGCGCATCCTCTGCGACTAGGATCGACTGCTGAAATTCCGTATTTAAAGAATCAGGACAGATGGACTTTCCGGCGCTGCGGCCTGATTGATCCGCTGTCCATCAATGACTATATCGCGAACGGTGGATTCGACGGACTGCAAAAAGGGCTGCAGCAGGGCGCGGCGTTCATCCTGCAACAGGTGAAAGATTCCGGATTGCGCGGCCGCGGCGGTGCGGGGTTTCCAACCGGCATCAAGTGGCAAACCGTAGCCGACACCGAGAGCGAGCAGAAATACATCGCCTGCAATGCCGATGAAGGCGACAGCGGCACCTTCTCCGATCGCATCCTGATGGAAAGCGATCCGCTCACGCTTATCGAGGGCATGACGCTTGCAGCCCTGGCGGTCGGCGCCAGTAAAGGCTACGTCTACCTTCGCTCAGAGTATCCGCTCACATTGCGCGTGTTCAACCAGGCACTGGAGGTCGCGCGTTCTTCCGGCTGGTTGGGGCGTCACATTCAGGGCAGTGGCTTTTCCTTCGATATCGAAGTACACATTGGCGGCGGATCCTACGTCTGCGGCGAGGAAACCGCCATGCTGGAAAGCCTGGAAGGCAAGGCCGGTGTCATTCGCTATAAGCCGCCACTGCCAGCGCATGCCGGCCTGTTTGGCAAGCCGACCGTGGTTAACAATGTCGTCACACTCGCGTCCGTGCCGGATATCGTCGCGCTGGGCAGCGAGCCTTATGCGTCGCGTGGCGTGAACCGTTCCAAGGGCACGCTGGCGTTTCAGCTTGCCGGCAACATTCGCCGCGGCGGACTGGTCGAACTCGCATTCGGACATTCCTTACGCGAACTGATAGAAGCATTCGGCGGCGGGACTGCCAGCGGCCGACCCGTTCGCGCGGTACAGATTGGCGGACCATTGGGCGCGTATTTTTCGGCCGCACAGCTAGACACACCACTGGACTACGAAGCCTTCGCCGCCATTGGCGGTATGATCGGTCACGGCGGCATCGTGGTTTTTGACGACACGGTGAACATGGCCGCACAGGCGAAATTCGCCATGGCGTTCTGCGCCGAGGAGTCCTGCGGGAAATGCACGCCCTGTCGCATCGGCTCTGTGCGCGGCGTCGAAGTAATAGAGCGCATCGTCGCCAATGAGGACAGAGACGCAAATATCAGCCTTCTCAACGACTTGTGCGACACGATGGTGGACGGCTCCTTATGTGCAATGGGCGGCATGACACCTTTCCCCGTGCGGAGTGCGCTAAAATACTTCCCGGAGGACTTCCAACAATGAACCCCACGAGAGAAGTCGATTTCGGCACACCGGCGAGCAAATCGTCCGCTATGGTCGAGATTGAGATCGACGGACTGCCGGCGCGGGTTAAAGCCGGCTCAACCATCATGCGTGCGGCACGCGAGAATGGTGTCGACGTACCCAAACTCTGCGCCAGCGATAACCTGGAGCCTTTCGGCTCCTGCCGCCTGTGCCTCGTCGAAATCGAAGGCCGCAAAGGTTATCCCGCCTCCTGCACGACGCCGGTCGAAGCGGGCATGAAGATCCGTACGCAGACTGAAGCGCTGGCGAAACTTCGTCGCAACGTGATGGAGCTTTATATCTCCGATCACCCGCTGGACTGCCTCACCTGTTCCGCCAACGGCGACTGCGAATTACAGGACATGGCCGGTGCCGTCGGCCTGCGAGAAGTGCGCTACGGCTTTGACGGTGAGAATCACCTCGACGCGGAAATCGACAGCAGCAACCCCTATTTTTCTTTTGATCCGTCGAAGTGCATCGTCTGTTCGCGCTGCGTGCGCGCCTGCGACGAGGTGCAGGGTACGTTCGCACTGACCATTGCCGGCCGCGGTTTTGAATCCAAAGTGTCGGCCAGCATCGACCAGGATTTTATCGACTCGGAATGTGTGTCCTGCGGCGCCTGCGTGCAGGCCTGCCCGACGGCCACCTTGATGGAAAAATCCATCATCGATCATGGCCAGCCCGAGCACAGCGTAGTCACAACCTGTGCTTATTGCGGCGTCGGCTGCTCGTTCAAAGCAGACATGAAGGGCGACCAGGTTGTGCGCATGACGCCGTACAAGGATGGCCAGGCGAACCACGGCCACAGCTGTGTGAAAGGCCGCTTCGCGTGGGGCTACTCGACACACAAAGAGCGCGTGCTCGATCCGATGCTGCGTGACTCGATCGATGAGCCGTGGCGCGTCGTCAGCTGGGAAGAAGCTATCGCCCACACGGCAAAACGCTTCAAGGACATCCAGGCGAAGTACGGGCGTAAATCCGTTGGCGGCATCACGTCGTCGCGATGCACGAATGAAGAAGTGTATATCGTGCAAAAACTGGTACGCGCTGCCTTCCTTAATAACAACGTTGATACCTGCGCGCGCGTCTGTCACTCGCCGACAGGCTACGGACTCAAGAAGACACTGGGTACTTCAGCCGGCACGCAGCCTTTCGACAGCGTCATGGATGCCGATGTCATCATGATCATCGGTGCCAACCCGACCGACGGTCATCCCGTGTTTGCGTCGCAGATGAAGCGTCGTCTGCGCGAAGGCGCACGCCTTATTATTTTAGATCCTCGCAAGATCGACCTCGTGCGCTCGCCACACGTGCAGGCAGATTTCCACCTGCCGTTATTGCCTGGCACGAACGTGCCAATGATTAATTCACTGGCGTACGTGGCGATCTCGGAAGGGCTCATCGATGAGGAATACGTGAAGGAACGCTGTGACCTCGATTCCTTTGCCGCCTGGAAAACCTGCATTTTGAAACCGGAGAACAGTCCCGAATCGGTGGCGAAAATCGCCGGTGTAAGCGCAGACGATATACGCGGTGCAGCTCGGCTGTATGCCTCAGCCGAGCGAGGGGCGATTTACTACGGCCTGGGAGTCACCGAACACAGCCAGGGATCCACGATGGTGATGGGCATGGCGAACCTGGCGATGGCCACCGGCAACATCGGCTTCAGCGGCAGCGGCGTCAATCCGTTGCGCGGTCAGAACAATGTGCAGGGATCCTGCGACATGGGCTCTTTTCCGCATGAGTTACCGGGGTATCGACCCGTGCAGGATGACGTGGTGCGTGGCGCTTTCGAGAAAATCTGGGGCGTGGAAATCGACGCCGAGCCAGGCTATCGCATACCCAACATGTTCGATGCGGCTATCGCCGGTGATTACAAGGGCATGTATATCCAGGGTGAGGACATCGCACAGTCCGATCCGAACACACAACACGTCGAGGCTGCACTAGGTAATATGGAATGCGTGGTTGTGCAGGACCTGTTCCTCAATGAGACGGCGAAGTTTGCGCACGTATTCCTGCCGGGGACCTCATTCCTGGAGAAGGACGGCACCTTTGTCAATGCGGAACGGCGCATTAACCGTGTACGACCTGTCATGAAGCCGCGCCAGGGGAAACTCGAGTGGCTGATCACGCAGGAGCTTGCGCAGGCGCTCGGTTATCCGATGAACTACAAGAACACGGCAGAAATCATGGACGAGATTGCCACGTTGACGCCGACATTCCAGGGCGTTTCGTTTGCGTTTCTGGATCGCGTGGGCAGCGTGCAATGGCCGTGTAACGAAGAAGCCCCGCTGGGCACGCCGATCATGCACATCGATCATTTCGTGCGCGGCAAAGGTCTTTTTGTGGAAACTGACTACGTGCCGACAGAAGAGCGCACTAATCGCCGCTTTCCCCTGCTGCTGACAACGGGTCGCACCCTGACGCAGTACAACGTCGGTGCGCAAACGCGACGTACGGAAAACATCGTCTGGTACAAGGAAGATCTGCTCGAAATTCACCCGCACGACGCGGAAACCCGCGGCATCAGCGAAGGCGACCGCGTTTCACTGACGAGCCGCAAGGGTGATATTACGCTGAGCGCGAAAATCACCGAGCGCGTGCAGCCGGGGGTGGTGTATACGACGTTTCACGATCCGGAAACCGGTGCCAACGTCGTGACGACAGAGTACAGCGACTGGGCAACCAACTGTCCGGAGTACAAAGTGACGGCGGTACAAGTGGCACCCGCGGTGCATCGTTCGAAGTGGCAGGATCAGTTCGATAAACGCGCCAAGGAACAGGGGAAGATACTGGCGCCGAGTTAGCGCTGGCTAGCCCGGTTATTTATCTTCCCAAAGCTTGGGTTCCCACAGTTCAATCTTGTTGCCGTCGGGGTCCATGATCCATGCGAACCGTCCGTTCTCGTGGCTCTCCGGGCCGGCGACCAGCTCGACGCCGCTCTCTTTCAGCTGGCTAAGCATGCCGTCCATATCGTCGATACGGTAGTTGATCATGAACGATGACTGGCTCGGACTGAACCACTCGCTGTCTTTGTCTGCGAGATGCCAGACGGTGATCCCGCCATCGGTCGCCTTGTCGTCGGACCAGTTCAGAACTGCCCCACCGAAGTCTTCCAGCTTGACGCCGAGATGCTTCTGATACCACGCTGCCAGCGATTTGCTGTCCGAGCGCGCCTTGAGGAATACCCCACCTATACCGGTTACTTTTGCCATTGACTCACAGTCACTTTTTTTATCCGGATGCCTGATTGTGCGCTTCAGGGGAGGCGAGTCAAATAGCGGGAGGACCGTGTTACCGCGGTAACGTCACTTTTGGTACTTCGATGTGCCGTCCCCGCTTCCGGAGCGTTCGTCGGTATCGACCTGACTATCGTTGGCAATCGCCCGCACCGCGGGCTCCTACAGTTCCGGGCAGCATTGCAGGAGCGCGCCCTGCGGGCAATCTCGCAGAACCACCTCCGATAACACAGGCTGAAGAAGGCAAATCCGAACTAGGCCAGGAATCAACTGTTTTCTGCATTGGCTGTCGGGCTGCTTGCCGCCTCAGGCCGTGCCGAAACAGTGATCGCCAGACCCTGCAATTCCTGCAGATATTCCTCAAGCGTCAGCAACCCGACACAAGGCCGCGCGCCAGCCGGAAAAGATGCACCGTTGGCAACCTTCCTGCACAGCGCAACCGCCGCCAGACACGGCACGTTTACCCCGTCGTTATTTCTCGCGATTAATTCCCAACGCCAGTTGACCGGCTGCCCGCGCTCATCAATTCCTGACATCCGCACGAACATGCCGCTTGCACCGCTGCCGAATCTTTCAAGCCTAAGCGCCGCGCTGCGCAGGCTGCCTGCAAATCGCTCGGGACGCTTCAGTAAACCGCTGCGACGGAGTCCTGCAAGCAGCCAGGTTCCGAAATGGCTCACCGTTAATTCGACTCCCGCAGAAAAGCTAACGTCCTCGACCCCGGCATAGCGTGCCGGAAACAATTCCAGATCGGGCACATCGCAATGACAGAGCCAGCGATTCGACACCGGCGCGGAAAAGCACGCCTTATGCAAACCCTGCCAGCCAAAGACCTGCTGCTGCCTGCTATCCCGTGTAACGTCGATTGGCCGTCCGGCATACGACAGCACCGCAGCAATCGTCGCTTCGCCAGGCACTTTCTCGGACGCAGTGATCCCTGTGCGGATAGCGTTGAGTACTTTAAACCGGCAGCGATACGCGTCTACCACTGCACTACTGAGCGCCGGCACCGAGCTCGCGCCGCTGACAACTGCCACACCGGCGCTTTTTGCCAGACCATCGAGCGACACGATGTCGCAGACGAAGCGCCTGCCGTCAGCGATATCGATGTAACTGATGCCGGCGTCGATTGCGGCCCTGGCAACCGCGTAATCGGCATTCTGGAAAGGGCCAGCGCAGTGAACGATAACTTCTGCTGCAATCGCTTTCAGTGCAGCCGCAAAGCGCGCATTGCTGGTATCCAGTTCGACACCGCGTGCGCCTATTGATGCTGCGAATGTTTCCGCTTTCTGCCTGTTGCGACCCGCAACAATCACGTCGATGTTGGAGTGGCTCGACAGCCTCGCGGAAATCACCGCGCCAAAGTTTCCGTAGCCACCCAACACGACGACGGTGATCATCAGTTTGAATGCGTCGTCTCGACGTCCTCGTCTATTTCTTCTGTCAGCAGCTCGCCGCGATACTGGATCAGGCGGCCGATCAACGGCAGTGAGGCGCCGACATCGAAACGGTAACGCCCCGCCTTGCTGTACTCCCGGGCGTAAACTTCACGAAACCAGACGATCGGCAGCGGTACGCCGAGAAAAACCACTTTACGCAATTGCCAGATGATGGCGTTGTCCTGGACAAGCAACGCGAACTCGAAGCGGGCTGCGCCAAGTCTTTCCGAGAGCCGCCCGTCGCGCGCGCGTAGCGTCGATCGCATGATGTCTCCATCAAAATCACGGTGCCACTCTTCAACGCCGTTCTCTTTTAAAATAATGACGTTCAGCGGTGCGCTATCGCGCGCGGACGGCAGAGAAACCAGGCGACCCACCAATGAAGCCATTGCGCCACCACCCAGAACTCTCGCGAAGCCGCTAAAGGACGTGCCGTCAGGCGCGTCATGCAGCTTGCGGACAGGGCACGGAAGTGTCTCGTAGGCTGGCCCGATGATTTGCCTGAACAGGTTTTCCGGCGAGCTTTGCGTCAAAGGAATGGAGGGCCAGGCCGCTTCCGATCCACGTTGCGATGCTCACACAGGGGTACGTTCATGCTCTGCCTCATCTGAAAACAGCCAGCCTTCAAGCGGTTTCTTTAACCATCTGGAGAACAGCAGATACAGGCCAACAAGGAACACCATGCCCCAGGGCGGGTAAAGCTCGATGAAATATACCGGCCAGATAAATGCGCTGATCGTGTTCTGAATGGACTCGCTGAGATATTTAAACAACATCTCGGTCACCATTTCCTCGAAGAAAGCGCCCACGCCCTCCGCCTCGAAAATGTCGAGAACAAACATGCGGATCTCAAGCATTACGAACGTAATCACGAAACCGCAGGCGTAAAATCCGCCGCCGCGAGCCTTCCACATCTTGCGTGCGAAACGGCGAAAGATCCTGAGGCACTCGCCAGGAAAAGCACGCGGTTCATCTTTGAGAGTGACGCCAAGGTGTTTGGCCTCGCGGCCATGCGCAATCATGCGTTCCCTGAAAGAGGGTTTGCGAGGACGGGATTTGGATCGTGCGGCAGCCATTCAGAAACCATTGACGGCTGTCATCGGATCCACGTTGCTGTCAGCTTATTGTTTCTCGACGCGGGAAATCTTTGTACCTTCCAGAGTCAGGTTGTACATCAGTCCCTTGGCACCAAAGATGAAACCCACGACAGGATCTTTGATGTTTCCGGTATTGATCTGCTTGCCTGCGCCCAGATCGACCAGTGCGACGGAGCCGTCTACACCGATCTGCCAGCCCGTGCTGTTTCTGAACTTCGTAAGCGACTCCTCCGTCATGAATGCGATAACGATCGACTTTGCCTGCGCACCGAGCTGCAATCCGAACGAACCGGAGGTGGTGCGGAAATAGCCGATGGACTGGTCATTGACACGCAGCGCCCCCTCCCCGGTTTCGGCACCAAAGCCGATACCGATTTTGATGACACGTGGGAACACAAGATAGCCTGCAGCCTGCTCGAGAAATGCGTCCGCGCCGTCAATCTCTGACTTGAAGTTCTCGAGCGCATCATTGACCTTGGCGTCGAGTACTGCGGCCGAGTCGGCGGCCAGCGCCGGAATGGTGAGAAATAACAGCAGCGTCGAAACAAACGCGTTGGTCTTGTTCATGATCCCTGATCCTTGCGTGCAAGCCGGTTAGCGGGTGCTGCTTCAATAATAGCTCACGACGCCGTGAATGTCGTAACAGCCTTCAGGCAAAGCGCTTTAAGCATCGCGTTAATTCGCCTCGCCAGTCGTGATGCCTTGGCTGGGTCAAACCTAAAGCTGGCTTCATCCATGTAGTTACTTTGCACCAGTTCCAGCTGGATCGCGTGTATGTGCTGCAGGGGGTCACCGTAATGGCGCGTGATGTAGCCGCCGCGGAAGCGGCCATTGAGGACAGCAGAATATCCATCGTTGCCGGCAGCCTCCATGACCGCGTCCTGCAATGCCGTTCCGCAGCTCTGACCATTATTCGTACCGATACTCAAATCCGGCAAAGTTCCGTCAAACAACAACGGTACTCTGCCGGCAATTGAATGCGCGTCCCAGAGCAGCGCATAGCCGTAATGGTCCCGAATTCTTTCGAGCGTAGCGCGGAGTTTCGCATGATACGGGCACCAGTAGCGCTTGATGCGCGCCTCAATGTCAGCGGAGGAAAGTTCCTCGCCGCTGCGGTAGATATCGTCGCCGGCAAACGTCTGTGTCGGGCAAATGCCGGTCCCGTGCCGGCCCTCGTACAGCGTGCTGTCATCTTCCGGGCGATTCAGGTCGACCACATAGCGGGAAAAACTGGCCGCAAGGGTGCTGGCATTGAGTCCTTTGAGCGCAAGCGCATACAGCTGTCCCACGTGCCAGTCCGTATCCGGCAATCGAAGCGCCGCGGGCGTCATCGTTTCTGCCTGGCCAGGCGCAAGCTGCCGGCCGTCGTGAGGAACACTGATCAGCAGTGGGCCGTCGCCTTTCGTATACGAGTAGACGTCCGTCAAGAATGACGACTCGGTAAAATACTCTGGCAGCTTGCATAAAACTGCCCGTCATTGATGAGTTCTGCCACACCCTCAATGTCAGGTTTGAGTGATCGATCCGTTTCGAGGAACGGCGACACTTTTCGAATCTGTGCATGCGCAGTTTCCAGAATGGCCGAACTTTTTCGGGCGTGATGAAAATCAATACCCTGTGCGGCGGATAGCAACTCAATCGCGACAATATGGTTGACGTTGTCGATCATAGGGTGCAGCCGGCAGGCAGCAAAGGTTGCCATGCTGACGTGGTCTTCCTGATTCGCGGACGTCGGAATGCTGTCGACGCTGGCGGGATGTGCCAGCGTTTTGTTCTCGGACACGAGTGCAGCGGCAACAATCTGCACAATCATGAAGCCCGAGTTCAAACCGCTCTCGCTCACCAGAAATGCCGGCAGTCCCGACAGGTGTGGATCGATCAGGAGTGCGGTGCGGCGTTCGGACAAAGAGCCAATTTCCGCAATCGCCAGCGCCAGATAGTCCGCCGCCAGCGCGACGGGTTCTGCGTGAAAATTGCCGCCGGAGAGCACCCGGTCTGCAAATACCAGCGGGTTGTCCGTCACTGCATTAGCTTCTATCTCCAGCAGGCCGCACACGTGTCGCAGCACATCGAGACAGGCACCGACGACCTGTGGCTGACAGCGTATGGAATACGGGTCCTGAACGCGCTCGCAATCAATGTGCGAAGCGCGGATGTCGCTTTGTTCAAGCAAGCTGCGCAACATGGCAGCGACATCGCACTGACCGGCGTGGCCACGCACGCGTTGAATGTCGGCGTCGAACGGCGTGTCGCTGCCCTTCACCGCATCGACTGACATGGCGCCTGCCGTGATCGCTGCAGCAAGCAGGTTTTCCGTTCGGAAGACTGCTGCGAGCGCAATCGCCGTCGACACCTGAGTGCCGTTCAGCAACGCAAGTCCTTCCTTCGGCGCAAGCTGCACAGGCTGCAAACCGGCATCGGCAAGCGCCTCGGCTGCCGGTTTCTCCTGGCCGTTGACGCGCACCGGGCCAATTCCGATCAGCGCACCCGCCATGTGCGCCAGCGGCGCCAGGTCACCCGACGCGCCTACCGAGCCTTTTGAAGGAATCAGCGGATAGATTTCGTGGTTGATGAGCGCGCACATTGCCTCGACCAGTTCGACGCGGACGCCCGAGTAGCCCTGTGCAATTGCTTTGACTTTCGTCAGCAGCACCAGCCGCACGATGTCGTCGGACAAAGGCTCGCCAACGCCGACAGCGTGCGACGCGACCAGGTTTTCCTGCAGGTGCCCGAGCTCATCGGCACCGATGCGTACATTGGCGAGCAGGCCGAAGCCGGTATTGACGCCATACACCTGATCGCCGCTTTTAAGCACCGCAGAAATTTTCGCGTGCGACGCGTTGATCGCAGCACGCGCCTCATCGCTGAGACTGACGCGGCAGGGGTTCCGCCACACCTCCCTGAGTGTCGCAAGCGACAGCGGTTCCACGCCTATTTTCAACGGCATCATTTCTTTTCTCCCAGCATTGGCAGGTTCAGGCCGTGTTCGCGCGCGCAGTCGATGGCAATATCGTAACCGGCATCCGCATGCCGCATGACGCCGCTGGCAGGGTCGTTCCACAACACGCGGGCAATCCGCTTGTCGGCCGCTTCAGTACCGTCACACACAATGACGAGTCCTGCGTGTTGCGAGTAACCCATGCCCACGCCGCCGCCGTGGTGCAGCGATACCCAGGTGGCGCCGCTGGCGGTACTGAGCAAGGCATTCAGCAACGGCCAGTCCGAAACCGCATCAGAACCGTCCAGCATCGCTTCGGTTTCGCGGTTTGGGCTTGCAACTGAGCCGCTGTCCAAGTGGTCGCGGCCAATGACTACCGGCGCGCTTAACTCGCCGCTACGCACCATTGCATTGAAAGCCAAACCGAGTTTGTCGCGCTGTCCAAGGCCTACCCAGCAGATTCTTGCCGGTAGTCCCTGGAACTGGATCTGCTCTCTGGCCTGGTCCAGCCAGTTGTGCAGATGCGGGTCGTCCGGAATCAGCTCTTTCACCTTGCGGTCTGTTTTATAGATGTCTTCGGGATCGCCGGACAGCGCAACCCAGCGGAACGGTCCGACGCCGCGACAAAACAGCGGACGAACGTAAGCCGGCACGAATCCAGGGAAATCGAAGGCATTTTCAACGCCCTGATCCAGGGCCACCTGGCGAATATTGTTGCCGTAGTCGAAAACGGGGATTCCCATATCGTGGAATGCAAGCATGGCGCGCACATGCGCTGCCATCGAAGTCGCAGCGGCCGCAGCGACTGCATCCGGGTCCGTGGCTCGCCGGGCAATCCATTCCTCTACCGTCCAGCCGGCTGGCAGATACCCGTTGGCAGGATCGTGCGCGGAAGTCTGATCGGTAACCGCGTCGGGTCGAATGCCGCGTTTTAACATCTCCGGCAAAATGTCCGCAGCATTGCCATTAAGACCGACGGACAGTGGCGTTTTTTCCGCCACGGATTTTTCAATCATTGCCATGGCCGCGTCGAGGCTGTCGGCGCGCGCGTCCAGGTAGCCGGTTGCCAGGCGTTTGTCGATGCGGTCAGACTGACATTCGATGGCGAGCATCGAAGCACCTGCCATGGTTGCGGCAAGCGGTTGCGCCCCGCCCATGCCGCCCAGACCCGCGGTTAGAAGCCAGCGGCCGTGCAAATCGCCACCATAGTGCTGGCGACCCATTTCAACGAACGTTTCATAGGTACCCTGCACGATTCCCTGGCTGCCGATGTAAATCCAGGAGCCGGCGGTCATCTGCCCGTACATCATCAGGCCTTGCCGATCGAGTTCGCGGAAATGTTCCCAGTTTGCCCACGCAGGCACCAGATTCGAGTTGGCAATCAGCACCCGCGGTGCGTCGATATGCGTTTTGAATACGCCGACAGGCTTACCTGATTGCACGAGCAGAGTTTCGTCATCGTTCAGTTCACAGAGCGTCTCGACAATCCGCTCGAAGCAGGCCCAGTTTCTGGCTGCCTTGCCAATGCCGCCGTAAACAACGAGATCATCTGGCCGTTCTGCCACGGCGGGATCCAGGTTGTTCATCAGCATGCGTAGCGGCGCCTCTGTGAGCCAGCTTTTCGCCCGCAGCGAACTGCCTCGCGGCGCGGTTATAGTACGTGAACTGCTCATTGTTCCTGGCTCCGTTGGCTGGCGCTCTGCATGTCTTCCGTGCCCGGTGGTGCGTAGTGGCCGGACAGCTGAAAGCGGCTGCCCGGATGAAAAAGGCGAGCGAAACTGACCGGGCGACCGTGTGCCCAGGTACGCCGGCTGACAACCAGCGCAGGTTCACCCGGTGGCATGTTGAGCGCGGCGGCAATTTCTTCGTCGGGCATCATGGCGCGGACGACGTGCTCGGCTTCCTGCAGCGGCGACTTGGCGCTCAGGTACGCGCTGGGGGTCACGACCGTGAAGTCCTGGCGGAGGAAGTCCGGGGCAAATGCGGGCAACACAAAGCGTTCTTCAAGCTGTAGGGGAATGCGGTCTTCAGCATGCACGAGGCGGACGTGAAAAAGCGCGGCGCCTATATCCGTCTGCAGCGCGTCGGCGGCGCTCTGATCCGCGGCCTGCTGCAGCATTGTCAGAACGACTGCTGAATGCACGTTGCCGCGCTGCAGAATCTCGTCGGCGATGTTGCGAACTTCGAGGACATGCGATGCGGCTTTGAAATCGGCCACAAAGGTGCCGACGCCGACCACCCGCTCCACGTAGCCCTCGTTCGTCAGTTCCCGCAAAGCGCGATTGGCCGTCATGCGCGACACACCCGTGGTATCGACCAGCTCATTCTCGGACGGGACACGATCATGAGGCTTCAGCTTGCCTGATGAAATCTGCCGGATGATCAGTTCTTTCACCTGCCGGTAACGGGGAATCGCCGCGGCTGTCATACGGCTTGCCCGTCGTCGTATAAGCGACGGGCCCTGCGTGAATAGGCTTTATTGATCTCGCTTGCTTTTCTGTGCCTTCCTTCGTCCACCTGCCAGGTACCGTTAACCATCACGCGATCTATTGGCAGGCTGAAGCCTGAAAATACCAGCGCATCGATCAGTGAGCGTGACGTGTGGCCGGCAAGCATCGGACTGTCATCATCCAGTACGACCAGATCGGCGTTGGCCCCGGCGTGCAGGCTGCCGCTGCCGTGTCCCAGTGCGAGGCTCCCGCCATGTACGGCTCGTTCGAACAGGTTGCGGCCGGTCTGCGGACGGCCAACGCTCGCCACGTTTCTGCTTTGCGATACCAGCCGCTGCCCGTACTCCAGCCAGCGCAGCTCCTCGAACGGATTGATGCAGACATGGCTGTCGGAACCAATGGCGATATGGCCACCCTGCTCGAGAAATGGCAGCAGCGGAAAAATGCCGTCGCCCAGATTTGCCTCGGTGCTCGGGCATAGGCAAACCACGGCACCGCTGCGTGCCAGCGCGGTAATTTCCTGCTCATCAATGTGCGTTGCGTGAACAAGGCACCAGTTTGCGTCTACGTCCAGATTATCCAGCAGCCACTCGACCGGTCGTGCGCCCGTCGCCGCGACACATTGCTCGACTTCGCGCTGCTGTTCGGCAACGTGGATATGCATGGGAATAGCATCTTTGGCCGCGATGGCCGCCACGGCGGCGAGTGATTGCGGCTTGACGGCGCGCAGGCTGTGTACACCGATTGCCTTGTGCAATGTCGTGTTTTTGCTGGCCGTTACCTGTGCACAGTGTGTAGAGAATTCATCCAGCGATCGGGCGAATCTCTGCTGATCGCTGTCCAGGGGGGAATCATCAAACCCCGCGCGTTCGTACAGGACAGGCACGTAAGTGAGTCGTATGCCGGTATCGACGGCAGCGGCCAGGATGGCATCGAACATCCGTGTCGACGGTGCAGTCTCGCCTGCCTCATTGTGCAGGTAATGAAATTCGGCGACTGACGTGAAACCGGTTAACAGCATCTCGCTGTAGGCCTGGCGGGCAATGTCATACAGGGCTTCCGCGTCGACACGGCGCGCCAGCGCATACATGCGGCCGCGCCAGCTCCAGAAATCTTCTTCGCCGGCAGGCGCGCGCTGTTCGGTGTGTCCTGCGAGCACTCGCTGGAACGCGTGGCTGTGAGCATTGGACATGCCGGGGATCACGATGCCTGCCAGCACATCGTGCGCTGCCGCTGTGCTATCGCGATCTACCGCTGTAATTTGTCCGGCATCGATCTGCAGGCGAACGTTCTCGCCCCAGCCGTCGCGGAGCAGGGCCTGCCGGGCAAAAACGCTGCTCATCATCACCTCTCCCGTCAGTTGTATATACAGGCTAGACCATGCTAACGTCCAATGCAATTCCTCTCAGAGACGCCGAGCCACGCGCATGCAGGACTGGGATCTATTGCTGACCGATGCCCGCATCGCCACGATGGCCGAAGGCGGCACGGCGTGGGGCAGCATCGAAGACGGTGCGCTTGCCATCTGCGGGGAGCGCATTGCCTGGGTCGGCAGCACGGCCGATCTGCCGGCTCATGATTGCTCCAACAGCCATTCGCTAGAGGGGCGCTGGCTGACGCCGGCATTGATCGACTGCCACACGCACCTCGTGTTCGCCGGCAATCGCGCGGCGGAATTTGAACAACGGCGACAAGGCATCAGCTACGAGAATATTGCCCGGGCGGGCGGCGGCATCATGTCAACGGTCACGGCGACACGAGCGGCCAGTGCCGCGGAGTTGCTGGCAGCAGCATTGCCGCGCCTGCAGGCGCTGCAGGCCGAAGGTTGCGCCACCATCGAAATAAAATCGGGTTACGGGCTGGATGTTGAAACCGAACTCAAGATGCTGCGTACGGCGAGAGAGCTAGGCCGGCGATCCGGTCTCAGTATCGTTACTTCTTTCCTTGGGGCACACGCTGTTCCGACAGAGTACAAAGGCCGCGAGGATGACTACGTCGATCTCGTGTGTGAGCAGATGCTGCCAGCGGTCGTGGCAGAATCGCTCGCAGATGCTGTTGACGCTTATTGCGAAACGTTTGCTTTCACACCCGCCCAGATTGAGCGGGTTTTCTCGACGGCGCGCAACCTGGGACTACCCGTCAAACTGCACGCAGACCAGCTGAGCGATACCGGCAGCGCGCGCCTGGCGGCGAAATACAATGCGCTGTCCGCCGATCATCTCGAATACAGTTCTGCTGATGGCCTGGACGCCCTGGCAGACGCCGGCACCGTGGCAGTGTTGTTGCCGGGCGCATTCGTCACACTGGCGGAAGAAAAAGCACCACCGGTCAGCGCACTGCGAAAGCGTGGAGTTGCCATGGCGGTAGCTACGGACTGCAATCCCGGTACCTCGCCGCTCTGTTCGCTGCGGACGGCAATGGCGCTCGCAGGCAGTCAGTTCGGACTCACTCCGGAGGAGTGTCTTGCCGGCACCACGCGCAATGCGGCTCGTGCGCTGGCACTCGCTGATCGCGGCATTCTCGCGGCGGGATTACGCGCCGATATCGCGGTTTGGGACATTTCGCATCCGCGGGAGCTGTCTTACTGGATGGGGCTCAGACAGCGGGCAGAGATGTACGTCGCAGGTCAGCGCCTGTAGCTTGTGTCTCGACAGGTTCCCAACAATAAAAGTTACCCCGACCAGTTGCATACGTGAATAGTCTTGCCACATCCAAGCGTTTTGTCGTCGTGCTCGGACTGCTGACCGGACTGGTCGCGTTCGCGATCGACATCAGCCTCCCCGCGATCCCGGAAATGGTCAGCGAGCTGGCTACAACGATGTCCCTCGGTCAGCAGATCGTCGGGCTTTTTATAGCTGGCCTGGCCGTCGGGCAATTGCCGTTCGGGCTCATCTCAGATCGCGTCGGTCGCATTCCCGTGCTGTACGCCGGCATCGGCCTGTTTACGGTCGCTGGCGCTGCGACCTCCATGAGTGATGACATCGGCCTCATGCTGGCAGCGCGATTCGTGCAGGGCGTCGGCGCATCTGCCGGCATGGTCCTGGCGCGTGCCATTGTCAGAGATATTTCCAGCGGCAGGCAGGCGGCGCGCCTGATGGCCATAATGGTGATGATATTTACGGCAGCACCCATGCTCGCGCCGATGCTTGGTTCGTTTCTGGTGAGCCACTGGGGCTGGCGGATGCCATTCGCGGCAACCACGGTTGCCGGGCTTCTGATTCTCTACGGCATTCATTCCACCTTAAGCGAAACCATGGTCGCGCGAGAGCGGCCACATATTCTCCGGCAACTCTGGCAGAGCATTGCGGAGTTTTTTTCACACCGCCAGAGCATCTACTGCCTGTTGATCATCATGGTGACCATCGTCGGCATTATGGCGCTGGTCAGTGGCTCGCCCGCGTTGATTATGGAAATTTACGAATTCAAAGCTGCCAGCTTCGGCTATATCTTCGCCCTGACCGGCCTGTCGATTTTGCTGGGCTCCACGTTGAGCCGGCGCCTCTTGCTGACGTTCGACACTCTGTGGATGATCGGTGCCGGCGCCGCGCTCGCCGGGATCGCTGGTGTGCAACTGTTGCTGATGGCGTGGCTGGGTGATGTACCGTTCTGGTGGCTGTGGGGCACGGTGTGTCTGTTTATGTTCGGGACGGCATTTCTGGTGCCTAACGCCACGGCGCTGGCGCTGGAACCGGTGCCGGAGATCGCCGGTGCCGCTGCATCCGTTATCGGCACCATTCAAAGTCTTGCTGGTGCCGTCAGTGCCATCGTGAGCAGCGCGCTTTATTCCGGCACGATTCTGAATGTCACCCTGGTCGTGGGCTTTGCCGGCCTGACCTTGCTGGGCTTATTCGTTTTCCGACTGCATATTATCGGCGCCGAAACGAGCCAGTGACCAACGCTTTGGTGGATCGCCCGCGGGGCGGGACTCCTGCAACACGAATAAACTTTGTAGGAGCGGCCCCAGGCCGCGATCGCCCGCGAGGCGGGCTCCTACAGCAGGAATAAACTTTGTAGGAGCGGCCCCAGGCCGCGATCGCCCGCGGGGCGGGCTCCTACGGCAGGAATAGGCATTGTGGCAGCGGCGCAAGGGCGCGATTCCGGTCAGTCCAGTTCGGTGAGGATTTTCGCCACGGCGGTGCGTTTTTGCACCGGCAGTTTGTCAACATAGCCATACCAAATCAGCCCGACAACGAACTCCCGGTCGGCATCGATATCCAGCAAGTCGAAGAAGCGCTGATCACGAGTGATCGCGCCGGTCGTCCACTTCGAACCCACGCCAGCCTCGGAGAGGTACAGGGTCAGATTCTGGATGGCGCAACAGCAACTCGCATAGTCCTCCTGCTGCTGCAGCAGATTGGTCGACTTCCTGCATGTTACCAACAGCCAGCCAGGTACCGCTGCTGCAGATCTGGCCTTGAACTCTGCCACTTCGGCACTTTTGTTCTCGGTAACGATG
The DNA here is from genome assembly GCA_037968735.1 of Woeseiaceae bacterium. Taxonomy (GTDB): domain Bacteria; phylum Pseudomonadota; class Gammaproteobacteria; order Steroidobacterales; family Woeseiaceae; genus SZUA-117. The sequence goes on from JBBKWC010000007.1 coordinate 83,157, forward strand.
GTCCGGATCAGCTCGGTCGCCGCCCGTTTGCTGGCATCGCCAAAAAGGTAAAAGTGCCAGGGCTCGGTGAGATGATGGTTGGGTGCCCAGCGGGCAAGTTCGATCGCCTCCAGAACGAGTTCATCGCTAACCTTCTCTTGCAGAAACAGTTTGGTGGTGCGGCGGCCGCGAATACGCGCTGCAATGACGGCGAGATTATTCTTTGCCACCGTCGGACCTGGCGAGGTCATGCCTTCCGAATCAGCATCGCGATACCCTGCCCCACGCCGATGCACATCATGCACAGCGCATATTGTCCGTTTCGCCGGACAAGCTCGTGAGCGGCGGTAGTAACCAGACGCGCGCCGGACATACCGAGCGGATGACCCAATGCGATGGCGCCACCGTTCGGGTTCACGTGCGGCGCGTCGTCGTCAATGCCGAGCTCACGGAGAACGGCCAGACCCTGAGCGGCGAAGGCTTCATTCAGTTCAATGACATCGACCTGATCCAGTGTAAGCCCGCTTTGCGCGAGAACTTTGCGCGCGGCAGGCACCGGGCCCATGCCCATGATTCGTGGGGCAATGCCGGCTGCTGCCCAGGCGACGACCTTTGCAAGCGGCTTTAACTGGTAGCGGCGGACGGCGTCATCCGACGCGAGCAGCAAGGCGCAGGCACCGTCGTTGATGCCCGACGAATTTCCTGCCGTTACGCTGCCGTCCGCCCTCACGATAGGGCTGAGCCCGCCCAGACTCTCCAGGGTCGAATCCGGACGAGGATGTTCATCGCTGGCAACCTGTAACGGTTCTCCTTTTCGCTGTGCAACCTTTACGGCAACGATCTCACCGGCTAGCCGGCCCGCTTGCTGGGCTGCGGCCGTCTTCTCCTGACTGCGCTGTGCGAAACGATCCTGATCCTCGCGCGAGATGCCGAATTCTTCTGCGACGTTCTCCGCCGTCTCCGCCATCGAATCGACGCCAACCATTTTTTCGAGTGCTGGATTGACGAACCGCCAGCCCAGCGTGGTGTCATACATTTCCGCGCTGCGACTGAACGCAGCCGTCGACTTTGCGATAACGAACGGTGCCCGGGACATCGATTCGACGCCACCGGCAATCAGCAACTGACTCTGTGCGGACTGAATAGCATTGGCCGCGATGCCGACGGCGTTCATGCCGGAACCGCACAGCCTGTTGACGGTGACAGCAGGTACTTCCACCGGTAGTCCTGCCAGCAGCCCTGACATACGCGCCACATTGCGATTGTCCTCGCCCGCCTGGTTGGCACAGCCATAGACGAGATCGTCGATGACTTCTGGCTTGATTCCCGGATTACGCTGCAGCAACGCCCGTATGGGCACCGCTCCCAGATCGTCAGCGCGGACGGAAGACAGCACGCCGCCATAGCGACCAATCGGCGTCCTCACCGCATCGCATATCCATGCTGCGTGCATTTGTCGCTCCCTCAATGTGACGCTATGGTCGGCGGTGCCGGATCGCCTGTCTCACTGAAGCGACGCCCCAGATAAATGCCGACCAAAGCCCAGACCAGCGCTATGCCTGCGCCTATGGCAGCGACGACACCAAGCCCCAGACTCAAGCCCGTGGTCAGTCCGGCGAAAGCCCACCCGGAAATGGTGTCACCACCTCGGTATACGATGATATCGATGACGGGCTTTGCCTTGAAGCGCGTCTCACGATCAACGACGGTAAAAAGCATCTCCCGACCCGGCCGGGTGATCGAATAATTGCCGCCCTTCAACACGATCTGCGCAGCAATCACTACCGCCAGCACGGGATTCACCGCGACGACCAGCAGTCCGATTGCGACGAGCACCGGCACCAGTGCCAGCGTTTTTGCCAGGCCGAGACGTGTCGTAATGCGCCCCGTCGCGAACCATGCGGTGGCAATTGCGATGAAATTTATCGCGGTATTGATGCCTGCCCAAATCGTCGTTCGCTCATCGCGACTGTAAACTTCCATCAGGTTGATCAGTTCGAAATAGACAAACGAACCTATGAACGTGTACAGAAGGATGAAAACACCGATACCGATAAGGAACGGGTTTTCGAAGAACAGTTTGAAGCCGGCAAAAGGATTGCCGCCAATGGCACGCTGCTCGCTGGCTGCTGTTCGCTCATCAGTGTTGCGAAGATCTGACTTCTTCAGTCGCTGCAGGTAAGGCAGCGCCGGAATAATCGCGACCAGTACGACGGCGGCAATCAGCATCAGGTTTTCGGTACCAATGATTTCGGCAAGCAAAAGTGGAAACGCCGAGCCGGCAAGTGTCCCAATGCTGGCACCGCTCGCAATCAGGGCAAACAGTCGGGTCGACTGCGGTTTCGTGAACACGTCCGACATCAGGCTCCAGAAGACCGACACATGAAAAAGCGAGAACACGCTGATCCACACATAAAACGATTTTTCGACGAGAACCGGGTTCTCCAGCGTGGCGCTGCCGAAATAGAACAGCACGAAAGAAGCGGCAAAAAACGCATAGACAGCGGGCACGAGCAGGCGGAACCTGAGTCTGGCGACGAAGAAACCGTAGATCGTGACGGCCAGTGCACTGATAAAGAAATTCAGTGTCCAGAGGGTAGCCACCTCCGGATCGCTCCAGTCGCTGGCCATAGCATCCCGTACCGGCTTCAGGATGTTGTAGGCCATCATCAGCATGAACAGGAACAGGAACGACAGCAGGGTCGCGCGCAGCTCGTGCGCCTCGACCGTCGTAGTGGCGCGAACGAAACGGGAAAACGGACCGCTTCTGGCACTCTTCATACGTTATTTTTCCGGCAGGTGGACCAACTCCACGCCGGAGAGACTGCCATAAAAATGTGCCGCCAGACCACTAATCAGTGCTGGCGGCAAACGGCTATTTCACCACCGCGTTGGCTGCCTCCAGCAGATCTTCAGCCGACAGGCGGATTTTGTAGTCCGGCTCGACGAAGGAATAGGTCACCATGCCATCGACGTCTATGACATAGATCGCCGGCACGGGCAGCGCCTTAAAGTTTTGCATCGAGGAGCCATCGATATCGCGCCCCCGGTCCTGCATGCCGGCGATCATCGTGTCCGGCACGCGAAACGCGATGCCCAGCGCGCGCGCAGCATCAACGTCCGCATCGGAAAGAATCGTATAGCCGAGGCCGTCGATGTCATCCTGGGTTTCGCGTTTCAGGCTTTGATAAAGCAATTCGGGACGATCGCCGCTCAGAAAATACACATCGATGCCCATATCGCGGAGTTCCGGCACGACATTTCGCAATTCCGACAAGTGCAGATTGCAGTAAGGGCACCAGCCGCCGCGAAATGTCACCAGAATGACCGGTTTGGCGAGATTTTCCGGATCGAAGTTGAAGGGTTCGTCGTCGACCGTGCGCACGGTGAACGCTGGCGCCATTTCACCGGTTTTTACCGGGTCGATTTCGGTGGCACTGGCTGCTACGCCATCAGCATCTGCGACAGCAACGGGCATTGCAGGAGCAAAGACGAAGCTTGCAACGAGAAAGCTCAGAAAGGTGGCGTAAACCAGTTTTTGTGCGGATGTCATGGAACTCTCCTGTGGGGGTCATCAGCGGGACCGATGCGGCGCCGCATTTATTACCACAGACAGGAGATTTGTTCAGCCCGCTTTTTCCAAAAGCCCGGTGTGCCGCGGTTCCGAGCGGCGCCGGCAGCGTGCTTTCGCCCGATACATTGCCGCATCCGCAGAGCGCAGCAGGCCGGTCAGCGTATTGGCGTGTTCGGGATACAGCGACAGGCCGATGCTCGCCGCGCAACGCAGTTGCAGGTCATTGATCAAATATGGCTGCTCGAGCGCCGCGGTGAGACGCGCGGCGAGTTTCTCCGCCACGCTGGCAGCGACATCCGGCACCAGCGCCACGAATTCGTCGCCCCCCGGACGACCAATGATGTCGCAGGCACGCAGGCCCTGCCGCAGGCGCTCAGCGGCGATGGTCAGCAGTTGGTCGCCTATGGCATGACCAAAGCGGTCGTTGACCTGTTTGAAGTCATTCAGATCGATGAATAGCAGTGCGCCAGTCTCATCGTCGGCACTTTCAGTGAGCCGCCGCGCCGCGTCCCGTTCAAAGCCGCGGCGATTCAGTACACCGGTCAGCGGGTCGGATCGGGCGATCGATTCCATGTGCTCTTCCCTGATTTTCCGCCCGGTCACGTCGATGATGGTGATAGCCACATCCTCGCCGACCGGCTCGCCGATGATGCGCAGCCACTTAACGTCGCCGTCCGTCTCTGCTCTGGCTTCAGCATCCATGACAACGCGCTTTTCGACCGCCTGATCGAACTGGCGGACCAGATCTTCAATCTGATGGCGCGCCATGCCGCTGGCAGCCAGTTGCAGTATCCTGCCGGCGGAAAATTCAACCATGCTGCTTGCGTCAATCGACAGGAATTTTGCGGCCGCAGCATTGGAGAAAATGCATTTGAGCTCATCGGCTGCATTACCCGCACTGCCTTCGACCCAGCGCAGTCGGATAATGCCGTTGACAGAATGATCCACCAGCGTGCGCAGCAGCATCTCGCTGTTCATCATCTCGCGCTGTGCTTTTTCGACGTCACTTACGTCGCGAAACATCAGCACGCGTGCCTTTCGCCGTGCCGCGTTCTTGTTACTGATCGGCGTGACCTGCACGTGCAGGAAGCGGCCGGAACCGGTGAGCATCTTCTGCGGCATGCCGGTAGCCATCGCCGCATGTACTTCACTCGCTCCGCCACCGAACACCGTGTCCAGGGTCGCGCGGAGTGCGTCGCATTCGCGTAAATTGAGCAGTGTTTCGGCGCCGTGGTTCATGCCGATGATGCGCTCGTCGTCGTCCACAACAATGACCGGGTCCTGCATATTCTGAAAAACCGTTTCATAAGCGAGCGGCGTGAAATCGACGATGCGCTCGCCAATGACCAGCCAGCCATAGATCGGCAGCATCAGGGACAGAATTGCGGGTATGACTGGAATGTTGTTTGGTCCGATGCCGATGTCGTAGGCCACGACGCCGAGCAGCGGAACCAGTATTGAGCCGGCCAGCAGCAGAAGTCCGCGGCGCTGTGACGGCGTAATGGCAGTCAACTGCGAGATCATCATGACCAGACTGACGGCCATCAAGATATAACCATAGGGTGCATGAACAAAGCGGAACCAGGGACCAAACTCCGGGGGCCGCGATGGAAACTCCGGAATGCTGCCAATCGTCGGCATGCGCCACATAAATTCGTGCCAGAAGTTGGTCGCTGCAATGATGATGGACAGCACCGGCACAATCAGAAGCGAGATTATGGTCCGAACTGAGGTGACCTGGCCGTTGAATTCCCGAAACGCGAGGAAAATCATGACGGGCAACAGGGCGGTACCGACGTAGTGACCCAGGCTGCCGGCGCTGAACAGGACATAGGACGATGCCACCATTTCGACAGCACCGCCCAGCACCCAAAAACTGACAATAAGAAACGCAACGCCCATGGGAGCACTGCCAATATCCCGCGTACCACCGATGAGTCTCAGGCCGAGGAGGAAGTAGCAAAGGGCGCTGAAGCTCAGGAGTACGGAAAGGACGACCGGCAAATTCATCGAGACTGATCTTCTGCCAAAACAGGTACCACCGATATTACGGAGCGCCGACTGGCGGCGACGGGACCTGTTCCACAGCTTTGCAAGGCGGCGTCGGGGCGCCAGGCCGGCCTCACCATGCTGAATAGCTCTGTACGAGCCCGCCCTGCGGGCGATCCGCGGATCTGGGCCACACCCTACAAGTACTTAATCGTGCTGTAGGAGCCCGCCCTGCGGGCGATCCGCGGCCTGACGGCCGCACTTGCCGGAAATCCACCTCTGGCGTCCAGCCAACGCCCCGCGCCGGACGGCATTTTTGGCGTCTAAGACCCTAAATTCACTCTAGTTTCCACATTTCGTGACCCAGTCGGCGGCACGTAGCCAGGGAGTCGCGGAAACTGTCTGTCGAGGTCTCTATTCACTCTGCAAGGGAATGATCCCATGGCTGAAAGCTCTCCAACGACCGTCCTCATCAGGCGCCCCGGTCGGATCGTCTCTGATTCCCAGGGACGTTCGGTGTGGGCTGATCCTGTGGAAACGGCAGAACTTGAGCTCGTCTCCACGCAGATGCTGAAGGTCATGCTGACTTCGCGCGACGAGAGCGACCGGAAGAGCATTGCAGAAGCGGCAAATTCTGCGACCGAGGGTGTGCTGGCGCGAGATCCGCGAAACGGCGCCTTCCAGATTATCGACAATGACGACCTGCAGGCGATCCTCGACGACAACCAGGGCCTCCCGGAATTGCGCCGGCCTGCTGACGTGACCTTGGAACCGCTGCGTGACTACGCAGAAGAAGAGCACCTGTCACTGGTGAGCACACAGGCACTTCGCAAGGTACTGCGCGACGACTTACCTACGGATGTCGTCAAGAAGCCGGGCGGTAAAGACGGTGGCGCTTTCGACCCTTATAATTCCGGCTGAACCGCTGCCACTGAGGCGCACACCTGTCTGAATACCTGCTGAGCGTTATGCCGGGGAATCTCCCTCACCCGGTGCAGGAATGCGCGCGCCGATAACTCTCCTTCGTTCAGCTTCTCGAGATAGGGATCGTCAGCACCGCGTACCGCCGCGCGCCAATCGAGAATGACGATAGAGGCACATAGTCGCGTCTGAATCAGCTCGAACATGATATCTGTCTCTGCGGGCTTTAAAGGTGACACGCTGTGATAACCGGCGAGAAACTCGACAATGAGCGTCAGCGGATTGCCCGCAGCAACCCTCAGGTAGCTTGCGCCGATGGCGACATCGACAATTAGCGGCGCTTGCAGCATGTCGCCGAAATCGATCACGCCAGCAACCGCTTCGTGATCGTCGGCACAGATCAACACGTTGTCGGGATTAAAATCGTTGTGAATGACCTGCGCACGAAGTCCTGCAAACTTAGGCAGCGCATGCGCCTCGAAATCAGCCAGGGTAGACGCTACTTCTTCGGCAACTTGTCGATCCGCGACATACTGAAGCAGGTCCCGCAGCCCTGTGGCGGATTGCATATCCCACAGCAGGCTCTGCCTGCCCCCCGGATACGAAAAGTCCTGCAGCGCGATGCCGAGCCACGCCAGGCTCGCGCCCATTCTGCGCGCCAGTGCAGGCGAGCAGGTACGACCAGCCAGTGGAATCCCGTCCAGATAGCTCACCACTCGAGCGATGTATTCGGTGTCCCCTCGCTGCAGGATCAGGTGATCGGCGCCTTCCCGGGTACGCAGAATTTGCGGCGCGTTGACGGGCACGTCGTGCGCCTCCACAAAGGCGGCAATATGCAGCAGCGCCTCGATCTGAAAGCGGGTCACCTCGCGCGGTTCGGCTGCATTGGCAATTTTCAGGACGTATTGCGTACCGACCGTCGTCGTCACTGCAAAATTCTGATCACGCTCGCTGACAAGCGTTTTTACGCTGGCCGAAAGATCGTAGTGTTGCCGCATGACAGCAACGGCTTCCGCCTGGCTGAATTCCGGCGCGACTTCCGCGATGACGGCCATTGGGTCGGGATGTGCTGATTCCATGTTCTCACTCGTTCTTTATGCCGCCGCAGCGGCACTCTGATAATGGAGTATGCCTCAAGTACGCTACGCCCCATTTTTGGCTCTGACCGGCATGTGCTTACGGGTTACAATCGCGGCAAGAACAAAAAAGCCAGGACATGAGCCATGCCACTCGACATCACTTTCACCTTAAGCGACGACGATTTAGAACATTTCCAGCGCATTGTTGACCGGGCGAAAGCGGCGATGCAGGACGGGCATAGCGCGGAGGCGATTGAAACCGCAGCAATTGAGTTGGTCCGGGATGCGAATCAGGGTGATTTGCCGGACTTTATCGGCAACCGGCTGGCAAAGCTTACCGTCATCATTGACATGATCCGAGACGAAGAATGGAATCTGTCGGAAGCAGATCGCAACAGGGTACTTGGCGCACTGGTGTATTTTTGCGATCCGGAGGACCTGATTCCCGATCACGTTCCCGGATTCGGGTTTCTGGATGATGCTATTTATGTCGAGCTCATCATTCGCGAGCTCAGTAGCGAGATCGCATCGTACGAAGAATTCTGCGAATTCAGAACCGCGGAAGAAGCCCGCCGCAAGTCGAAGGGGCTGGATCCTCACGTTGAGCGCGGTGAATGGCTTGCCGACAAACGTGCGGCGCTGCATGCGCGCATGCGCTCGGGTGGCAAGGGATCGACGTCTTCGCGTGGCTGGCGCTTGCGCTGGTAACGGCGCATTGCCCGCGCGGCGGGCTCCTACACGGCGGCCGGCTTGTAGATGATGTCGTGCAGACGCGGATGTGCGACCAGCATCTCCTCTGGCGTCAGCGCATCGAGTTCGTGCGGGAATACCAGCCATTCTGCGGTTTCCCGCAAATAGAAATCGGGGATCAAGTCGGTCTGGTTGCGGCTGGGTTTGAACCAGGGCACAGCGACCTTGATCTCTGCTGGCGTATTACCCCTGGCACGTTGCCGAATCTCGTCCACCACCGCCCTGATGGTATTGCCGGTGTCGAACACGTCGTCAATAATCAGCACACGGTCCGTGCAGCAGACCTTCTTGATGATGTAGTTGAGACCATGTACGGCCACTTCCCCACGCTCGTCGACACCAGTGTAGGACGATGTCCGGATGGCAATATGATCGGCGTCGACACCACAATAGGCGAGCACTTCCTGCACCGCCATACCAACAGGCGTGCCGCCGCGCCAAATGGCAATGATCATCGTGGGCTCGAATCCGCTCTCCAGAATCTTGACGCCAAGCTCGTAGGAGTCGACCAGAAGTTCCTGCGCTGAAATGACGGTCTTGTTCATTATCCGGCCGGTTTATCCCTGGGAATGCCGCTATAATCGGCAGCCAATGTTACACAATATTCACCCGCCTCCGGAAAAGATCCTGCGCTATGCCTGACACAGTCGAATCCGACAGCAATCCGGCAAGAAATTTTGTGAATGCAGACGACCTGCTGCTCGACTCGTTCAGGCTGGCGGTGAATATTTTCGACTCAGGGTTCAGGCCGGACTTCCTGGTCGGGCTGTGGCGCGGCGGCAGCGCCGTCGGTATCGCCGTGCAGGAGGGCCTGGATCATTTCGGCATTGATACCGACCACATCGCGATTCGCACTTCGTACCGGGGGCAACAGTCCTACTCAAAAATGGTCGACAAGGCGAAAACGATCCGCGCGCACGGCTTGCGTTATCTGCATGAACGAGTCTCTGAACACCACTCCATGCTGATCGTTGACGACGTCTACAGCTCAGGCTCCAGCGTCAACGCGGTGATCGAGCAGCTGCGAAAAAAATCCCGCAAGAATCTGCCGCACGATATTCGCATCGCGTCTGTCTGGTACCGGCCTAACGAACGCACCTTGCGCCCGCCCGATTATTTCGTGCACGAGACGCGCGACTGGCTGATCCTGCCCTACGAACTGGCCGGCATGACGATCGCCGAGCTTCGGGCAGAGAAGCCTGAGCTCAAATCCGTCATCGACAGGCTCGCCGCCCTGACGGAGTCCCGGCAAAACAAGGCTGCCATCGCTTCCTGAAAATCACGGGCAATTCTTTTTCAGCCCGGTCCGTTCAGCATTACGGCCTGGTCGAGGTGCATCTCCTGCAGGTTGCCGATGCCTGGCGCGCGATCGACGATCAGGAACTCCTGCCCTTCTGCACTTGCTATCAATGGCATATGCCAGGTGCCTAGGTGGTAATTAATCCCCTGGTGACCGTTGGTCACGAAAGCACGCAAATCGGCCACATCGACAGTTTCGCCGCGCGCTGCCACGACGACCACGAATACAAAGCGGCTGAGTGGAATGAATGCCTGACTGCCAAGCGGGTGGCGTTCGACCAGGTCAAATCGATGCGGAAACGCGGTCGGCGTCTTGCTTTTCGCAATGCTGATCGAAACATGCCCGCCGTTCAGGTCAATGTCCAGATTAGCGAGATCATTGAAGCGGGTGAAACGCGCTTCGTTCATCGGTTCATGTTCTTTGCTCGATGCCTCGATGACATCGCCGTAAGCGCTGAATCTTGCGCCCGTTAACGGCACGGGTTCCAGTGTGTGAATCGTCATGACAGATCCTTTGCCGGGACGGGCATTCCCAAAATGCGCAGGCGACTCACCCCACCGTCCGGATAAATATTGAGCCGCAAGTGGGTGACAGGTCCGATGCTGGCCAGTTCACGAACAAAGCGGTGCAGGTGGTCTGCCTGCAGACGCGCTGCCGGCAAGAGCAACGGCCAGTGTTCACTGGCACTGGCGATTCCCTCTTTGGCAGGCTCAAAGGCCGCCCGAATTTCTGCCCGATCCGGATAGTTGCCTTTGAAAAAAGCGGTGTCCAGCTGCACTTCCTCAATCGTTCCAGGGATTCCCAGCGAAAGCACGACCCAGTCATTACCAGGGCCTCTGCGACGGGCAGTTTCCCAGCCGTCGCCCATATTAATGGCTGAGCCGGAAACGTTGAGGTTGTGCATGCTGCCGTAGTGTTCGTCGCTGCAGCACAGCGCGCGACCGCCATTCTCCAGCGCCACGAGATCAATCGGCCGGGTCGCTTTGCTGTCAATGCGGCCCGGCTGCACTTCACCGAAGATACGCAGCCGTGCTACGCCACCGTCGGGAAAAATATTCAGACGGAGGTGGGTCACGAAGCGCGGCGCAGGTACGCTGACGAAGTTGTGCGCGTCTCCGGTCAACGGCAGGCGCGGCACCAATGTCTGCCAATCGGCGGCATCACCAGGTTGCTCATCGTCGCAGCAGCAGGCATCCACGGACGCTTCCGGCGGAAAGTTGCCGGTGAAAAAGCGCGTGTCTATGTCCAGGCCGTGAACGGTGCCGGGGACGCCCAGGCGAATGACACAGTAATCGTTTCCCGGTGTGCGTTTGCGCCGCGATTCCCAGCCGTCCATCCACTTGCCGTGATCGTCATATTCGTCAGGCAGAAAAACGGGTTCAGTGGCTGCAATCATCCGCTCCTTGGGCGCGAAAAAATCATCCGTCGCGTACACCACGCGCGTGCCCAGCCGCGGCTGTTCCAGCCGTATCCACTCATGAAACGGATGTTTCTCCACGCTTTACATGCCCTCGAAGCGAAGTTTCGCGATCTGATGAATCTCTGCCAACGCCCGGTGAAATTCAGTAGCGGGATCATGTTCCAGACGATTAGCCATGGCAGTAATAATCTCCTGACGGCCGCTGTTCTTGACAGCCATTACGAAGGGGAAACCGAATTTCTCACGATAACGATCGTTCAGTGACTTGAAGGTCCGAAGTTCTTCCGGCGAGCAGGCATCCAGACCCGCGCTGGCCTGCTCACGGCTAGAATCAGGGCTCAGCTTACCTGCCATTGCCACGCGGCCCGCAAGATCGGGATGGGCACAAATGAGGGCGAGTTTCTGCGCATCGCTGGCGTCGTCGACGGTCGTTGCAAACGCATCAATCAGGGCTGACGACGAGAGCTCCGCGCCGCCTGCATCGAATACCTGTTCAGCAACCCACGGCGAGTGTTCATAGATGCCACCGTATCGTTCGACGAAATCACTTTTATCAGGGCGCATGATGCTCGCGCCAGTGATGGGCAATGTCGATGCGCCGCGTCATCCAGACCTTATCGTGTTGCTGAACATGCTCCAGAAAGCGTTGCAGTCCCATTAAGCGACCCGGCCGGCCCGCGAGCCTGCAGTGCAGACCGACCGACATCATTTTGGGTCGCTCCACGCCCTCCGCGTACAACACGTCAAAACTGTCGCGCAGGTATTCGAAAAACTGCCGGCTGGAATTAAACCCCTGCGCGGTGGCGAAACGCATGTCATTGGTGTCCAGCGCATAGGGAATCATTAGCTGCGGCTTAGCAAAAGAACGGTCCCAGTAAGGCAGATCATCGGCATAGCTATCCGCGCTGTAGAGGAATCCACCGTCTTCTGCGACCAGGCGCGCTGAACGTGGACTGCAACGCCCCAGATACCAGCCGTGCGGACGTTCACCGGTTGCATCATGATGAATGGCGATCGCCTTTTTCAGATGTGCGCGCTCGGTTTTCTCATCGACGTTCTGGTAGTCGATCCACCGATAGCCATGACTGGCAATCTCCCAGTTGGCTTCCCACATGGCGTCGACCGCCGTCGGGTTGCGTTGCAATGCCATAGCTACACCGAAGACGGTGACCGGTACTCCATTTTTCCGGAGCAGGTCGTAGAGACGCCAGAAACCGGCTCTCGATCCGTATTCGTATAGCGACTCCATGTTCATGTGCCGCTGTCCTGCTAGAGGCAACGCTCCGACGATGTCAGACAGGAATGCTTCCGACGCCGCGTCGCCATGCAGAATACAGTTCTCGGCACCTTCCTCGTAGTTGACGACAAACTGCAGCGCAATGCGCGCATCGCCAGGCCAAGCCGCGTACGGGGGCTGCCCGCCATAGCCCTGCATGTCCCGTGGATAGCTGCCTTCACTCATTGCGTGACTGGTACCAGGCATCGATTGCTGCCCGCTCCGTTTCGCTGATGTCAGTCAGGTTGCCGATTGGCATGGCTTTGAGTACCACCGTTTGCTGATGAATGCGAGACGCTTCCGCCATGATCTGCGTGTCAGTATCCAGCATCACGCCGGAAGGCGCCGCTGGAAATGCAGCATGCGTGGGACTTGCCGAGTGACAGATGGTGCAACGGCTATGAATAATGGGGCGAATTGCGTCGAGTGAAACCGCTGTATTGGGGACCGCACGCGCTTTGGGCGCGATAGCGGCGGCTATTGCGACGATGAGGAGCAGCGCCAGCACCAGCGGCAGCGGCGACGCGCGACCTTTGTGACGCGCCACGAAATAGACGCGGATCAGCGCGCCGGCGACGGTTATGGCAATCAGGATGACCCAGTTATAAGCATGACTGTAGGTCAGCGCGTAATGATTGCTGGTCATGACAAACAGTACGGGCAAAGTGAAATAAGTGTTGTGGACGGAACGCTGCTTGGCGCGAACGCCGTCGGCCGCATTCGGTTCGCCGCCAGTCTCGAACGCTTTGACCATGCGACGTTGGCCAGGGATGATGACAAAAAACACGTTAGCAACCATGATCGTGCCGAGTACCGCGCCGAAGTGGATATAGGCACCGCGGCCACTGAACAACTGACACAAACCCCATGCCAGAATTGACGTCATTACGAAAAGCACTGCTGCAAAGACGCCGGGGTTACGACCGAGAGGAGATTTGCAGAGCAGGTCATAGATGATCCAGCTGGCGATCAGTATGCCGATCGCTGCCGCGATTGCGCCGGACGGCGTCAGGTCGGCAACCGCCGGATCAACGAGGTACACTTCTGCGCCATACCAGTAGATCAGCGCCAGCAGGAACATCCCCGAAATCCAGGTCGAATAGGCCTCCCATTTGAACCAGTGCAAGGTATCGGGCAGTGTGCCGGGCGCTACGCGAAATTTCCTTGCGTGATAGAAGCCGCCGCCGTGCACCGACCACAGCTCGCCAGAGACCCCGTCCGCGTCATCCGCGCTCCTTGCCGGGGGCGTCAGGTGATTGTCCAGCCATATGAAATAAAACGACGAGCCAATCCAGGCGATACCAGTAACAAAATGCACCCAGCGGCCGAGGATGTTCAGCCACTCTGCGACGTAAGCCTCCATCAGCCCCGCACCTGCAGATTCTCAACCCGCACCGTGCCAGCTTGCGTCACTTGCCGAAGCAGCAACAGTTCTGCCGCCACGGCCAGGGCAATTTCCGCAGGCTTTTTGCCATTCATTCCGGGCAGGCCGATGGGACAGACAAGCGACTGCAACGCGCCCGCGCTGTATCCGCCGCGTTTCAGCAAGCGTTCGAACTTACGTCGTTTTGACGCCGATCCGATCAATCCCAGATAGACGTGGTCGCCGCGGCTGAGGACCTGTTCGCAGATTTGCAAATCGAGCGGATGACTGTAGGTCATGACGAGGTAGTGAGTTCCCGGCGGCATCTCAGCCACTTCGTCGGCGGGATTGTCCGTTTCGATCGCCGCGACCCCGGACGGCAATGCGGAGGGCCACAGATTGCTGCGGCTGTCTACCCAGCGAATGTTGCACTCGAGACGGGAAAGAACGTCGACGGTTGCCGCCCCGACATGGCCGGCGCCGAACACCGCGATGTGAAAGTCGCTGCGTCGAACCGGCTCCAGCAGCAGCCCGGCACAGGATTCGGCCGGCGAACCGTCTGCGAGCATTACCCTTGCGCGCTGCAAGGCAGCCGGCGGCAGTAACGAACGTTCCTGCGTTTCGACGACATCCGCTTTCGTGATAAAGAATTTGCCTCCGTCAGCGGACATTGCAGTGCCGATGACGAATGGACGGCCTGACGCTTGCAGCCTCTGCAAAGTGGGCATCCAGCTGCTGGCGGCCACCCGCTCAAACAACATTTCGACGACGCCGCCGCAGCACTGGCCGCAGCCGGCACCAAGCGCAAATTTACGCACCGTTTTAGAACTGCCGCTGGGTGCCTGCAATGCCTCGCAGGCGATCTTGATGCACTGGTATTCGAGCTGGCCGCCGCCGATCGTGCCAATCGCTTCCGCTGCACTCACGATCATCTTGGCGCCTGTTTCTCGCGGCGCGGAGCCGCGTACCTTGGCGACGGTCACGAGCACTGAGGGCACTCCGTCACGAGACAGCGCACACAGGTTGTCGATCCAGTCGTTCAAACTTGCAATGCCGTGAGAATCGCTTCGGGCGTCGCCGGCGCGCACAGCGTGCCGCCGCCGGCCTGTTGTACCGCATCCCTGAGCGCTGAAATGACCGACAACGCCAACATCAGCGGCGGCTCACCGACCGCTTTGGAGCGATAGATAGTCGCCTCGCGATTCGGACTGTCGGTCAGCATCTGCACCCGAAAGTCGACCGGCAGGTCCGAGCTGGTCGGAATTTTGTAGGTGGACGGCGCGTGTGTTTGCAGTTCGCCTTTGTCGTTCCAGCTGAGTTCCTCCGTCGTCAGCCAGCCGGCACCCTGAATGAAGCCTCCCTCAATCTGCCCCATGTCGACTGCCGGATTCAGCGAATCACCGCAATCGTGAAGAATATCGACCCGCAGCATGCGATTCTCGCCGGTCAGGGTGTCGATGATCACTTCCGTGACGGCGGCACCGTAAGCAAAGTAGAAAAACGGCCTGCCGCTGAAGGTCTTGCGGTCGTAATTGATTTTTGGCGTGCGGTAATAGCCGGTAGCGGTCAATGGCACGCGGCCGAACCACGCCAGCTGCACGAGCTCCGCAAACGGCAGCGTTTCGCTACCCACGCGCACGACATTATTCAAAAACTGCACGTCACTTTCGCTGACTGAAAAATGCGCGGCGGCAAACTCGGTCAGGCGTAGCCTGATCTTGCGCGCGGCCGCCTGTGCCGCCATGCCGTTGAGATCGGAACCGCTGGATGCCGCCGTCGCTGACGCGTTCGGCACCTTGCTCGTATCCGAGGCGGTGATTTTTATCCGCTCGATGTCGATCTGGAATTCTTCGGCCACTACCTGCGCCACTTTGATGAACAATCCCTGCCCCATTTCCGTGCCGCCGTGATTGAGATGGACGGTGCCATCGGTATAGACATGCACCAGTGCTCCGGCCTGGTTGAGATGCGTCGCGGTGAAAGAAATGCCGAACTTCACGGGCGTCAGGGCGATGCCGCGTTTCAGCAAGGAATTGTCACGATTGAAGGATCGGATCTCTTCAACGCGGGCCTGGTAGGCGGCGCTTTCCTCGAGGCGGTCAACAATGTCGTGAATGATGTTGTCATCCACTGACTGCAGGTAGGGCGTTACGTTGCGCTCACCGACGCCGTAGAAATTTCGACGCCGGATGTCCAGCGGATCTCGTCCCAGATGCCGGGCGATAGCATCGATAACCGACTCGATACCGTACATGCCCTGCGGTCCGCCGAAACCGCGAAAAGCGGTATTCGACACGGTGTGCGTTTTGCAGCGATGCGAGACAATCGTCACGTTCTCGAGGAAGTAGGCATTGTCGCAATGAAACATCGTGCGATCATTAATAGCACCGGACAAATCCGCTGACATACCGCAGCGCGATGCAAACATAAATTCAATACCTTTGATCTGGCCGTTGTCGTCGAAGCCGACGTCGTAGTCGATGACGAAGTCATGGCGCTTGCCGGTCATGATCATGTCAACATCCCGGTCGAGCCGTAGTTTGCACGCCCGCCCGGTGCGGTTTGCCATGACGCCGGCAATGCAGGCGATCAACGCTGCCTGGCTTTCCTTGCCGCCGAACGCGCCCCCCATACGGCGGCATTCGACGATCACGTCTTTGGCTTCCCGGCCGATGGCGCGTGCGACGAGGTGCTGCACCTCGCCGGGATGCTGGGTGGAACTATAGATAAACAGGTCGCCGTCCTCGCGGGGCAACGCCATGGCAACCTGCCCTTCGAGATAAAACTGATCTTGACCGCCCAGGGTGATGCTGCCCTGCAGGCGGTGGGCCGCTCTGGCAATGGCGGCCTGACTATCACCCCGCCGGATCGTTTCGCTCGGTAGCACGAACGATTCGCGCGCTATTGCTTCGCGAATATCCAGTATGGCCGGCAGGTCCGCGTACTCAACAGAAGACCGCAATACAGCCTTGCGCGCAGCATCCACTGAATGTGCAGCAGCAGCGAACATCGCCTGGCCGACGTACTGGACCAGTCCCGGCGCGAAAATCGGATCGTCCGCAACGACCGGTCCGCAGTTGTTGCTGCCGACGATATCGGCAGCCGTCATGACGGCGACGACGCCCGGTGCGGCGAGTACCGGTGCCAGATCCATGTGGGTGACTTTCGCATGCGGCCGTTCGCTCATGCCGACGGCCAGGTGAAGCAAATCGCGGGGCTCGGGCAGGTCGTCCGTGTAGATTGCGTGACCACTGACATGCAGATGGCCGCTGTCGTGCGGAACCGCGGTTCCCGCTGCGCCCCGAATACGCTTAGCGCCCATAGTCGTATACGCGCACCGGCGCCTCGCCGTTATCTTCATGAAAAAAGCGCAGCAACAGGTTTTTGCACACCTGCATCCGGTAATTGGCGGAGGAGCGCAGATCGGAAATGGGTGTAAAGTCCTTTTCAAGCATCGTTGCCGCCTGAGCTACGGTCTGCTCGTTCCACACGGAACCACGCAAGGATTCTTCACAATGTTCAGCGCGACGCGGAATTTCGGCCATACCGCCAAACGCGATGCGGACGTCTTCTACGATGTCGCCGGCGCGTCTCAGCATCAGGCCCGCGCACACTGCCGAGATGTCCTGATCGAAACGTTTTGACACTTTGTATGCGGCGAACTGATGGGCAGATGCGGGCAGCGGCAGCCGGATACGTTCGATGAATTCGCCTGCCTGAAGCGCCGTTTCCTGGTAAGCGATATAGAACTCGTGCAGCGGCAGGGTCCGCATGTTATTTCCCCGGCGTAGCACGAGTTCTGCATCGGCGGCCAGCAGCAGCGGCATCGAGTCTCCGATCGGCGAGCCGTTCGCGACATTCCCACCCAGGGTGCCGGCGTTTCTGATGGGTGGCGACGCAAAACGCAGCAACACTTCCTTGAAAGCCGGAAAGTGACGGATGATCAGCGGCATCGCATCGCTGAGCGAGACGGCAGCGCCGATCTCCAGGTGACTCGCAGATTCCTGGACGAGTTGCAGCTCAGCCACCCGCCCGGTGTACACGAGGGTGTCCAGTTCGCGGTGCTGTTTCGTTACCCACAGGCCAATGTCGGTCCCGCCCGCCAGAACCGTGGCGCCGGGATGGGCAGACAAGAGGTCTGCTAGTTGTTTTGCCGTCAACGGCGCGTAAAAACTGCGGCCGTTGGTCGTGACCGACAGCGGCAGCTCAGCATTAAGAGACCGCAACGCCGCAAGCTGCTGTTCCTCGTCAGCAGTCCGACTGCCACCCGCCGGCCGATGAGTCCATCGCTCGCCGCTTGCGGCCTGATACATTTCTCTCGCTGCTTTGATGATCGGTGCATAGCCGGTGCAGCGGCAGAGATTGCCCGCCAATGCGTCATCGATGTCGCGTCGCGTCGGGGCAGCGCTGGACTTGTAGAGCGCAAAAAGTGACATGACGAAGCCCGGCGTGCAGAAGCCGCACTGTGAGCCGTGGCAATCGACCAGCGCCTGCTGGATAGGGTGCAGCCCGTCATCTGCCAGACTTTCGACCGTGTAGAGCGCCTTGCCGTCGAGTGTCGGCAGAAACTGAATGCAGGCATTGACGGCACGCGCGTCAAGCCGCTCGCCGCTCTCGTCCAAGTCCGCCACGACCACCGTGCAGGCACCGCAGTCGCCTTCAGCACAGCCCTCCTTGGTACCGGTACGGCAGAGGTCTTCCCGCAGGAACTGCAGTACGGTGCGACCCGGATCGACATTGGCAATGTCGTGGCGCTGCCCATCGAGCAAGAAGCTGACGGTTTCGCGCGGCGCCTGTCCAGGCGTGTTGGCGGCGCTCATATCAGCTGCCGCGATACGTCGAATAGCTCCACGGCGAAACGAGCAGCGGGACGTGATAGTGCTCATCGTTCGCGAGGTTCACCCGTATAACCACGTCTTCGAGGAACGACGTCTCGTGCGGGATGCCGCCGGCACGGCGAAAGTAGTCGCCGACCGCGAAAATCAGCTCGTAAGTGCCGGGGCGGAAAGTCTGCTCGTTCATGAGCGGTGAATCGGTGCGGCCGTCCTGATTTGTCACCACCGTGCTCACCGTCTCCCTGTCGCCAGCCAGCAATATAAGGGTCACGGTTATGCCGTTCCCGGGCAGGCCGCGAGCGGTGTCCAGAACGTGCGTGGTCAGTTTGCCCATATCGCTACCCGGAAAATCGAAGGCAAATAATATCAGCAATCCTGCCGCCATTTTGGCCTGGCCCGCGCGGCGCTGAAGCGATCGAAAGGTGGCGGCGAGGCAGGTGGCCGACTATGCTCTGTTTTTTGGGGGGAATAGCATGGATACCGGAGCACTGAGCCGTCGGTTGTTCCTGCAGGGATCGGGAACGATGGCAGGCAGCGCATTGTTGCGCGCGGGTCTGCCGGCATTCGTCGCCGTGTCCCAGGCTGCCTGCAGCGCGCGTGAGGAAGCCGCGAATTTCGACAATCTGACTAATGCAGAAGCGCGCGAAATCATCGCCATCGCTGCGCGCATTCTGCCGACAACGGACACTCCCGGCGCGACAGAAGCCGGTGCGGTGTACTTTTTCGACAAGGCTTTCGGCACCTTTATGGCAGACATGCGAGGACCAGCGCGCGTCATGCTGGAAGGATTTCAGTCAGGGGTCGCTCCGGCCTATCCGGGCGCCGAGCGGTTTTCCGACCTGCATGAGACTGACCAGGACGAATATCTTTTAAGCGTAGAGGAAACACCTTTTTTTCAGGGATTCCGCTTCCTGACCCTGGCGGGTGTATTCGGCATGGCAATGCACGGCGGCAACCGTAACGACGTCGGCTGGAAGCTGATTGGCATGGAAGGTCCGCCGCACGCGTGGGCGTCACCGTTTGGCTACTACGATGCCGAGTATATGGCGGCCGGGGAGCAGCAAAATGGCGAATGAGAACAAGGTCAGTTACGCACTCGATGAGGCCGTCGATTTCGTCATCGTTGGTTCCGGGTCGGCGGGCGGCATACTGGCGAAGGAGCTGTCCACCAACGGCTTCAGCGTTGTCGTCCTTGAGCAGGGGCCGTTTCGCAGCGCAGCGGATTTTACCCACGACGAATTGTCTGTGCTGATGTTCAACGAGCTGGGCGGCGGTACTAACGATGCCCATCAGCAAACGTTCAGGATGGACGACAGTAGCGAAGCCGAACTCGTGCAGGGACCGCCACCGGCGGAATATGCGCAGACGGTGGGTGGTGCCAGCGTACATTTCACCGGTAATTTCTGGCGCTTTCGCGAAGCGGATTTTAATGACCGCAGCGTGCATGGCGAGATCAGCGGCTCGAATCATACGGACTGGCCGATCACCTATGAGGAACTGGAACCCTATTATTCCCGCGTCGACTACGAGATCGGTGTCTCCGGCGCGCCCGGACCGAATGACGCATTCCGTTCGCGGCCCTTTCCCATGCCGCCAATGCCGATCAAGTCGTCCGGTGCCCTGCTGGAGAAGGGCGCCAAAGCACTTGGCATGAACGCCCAGCCGGCACCGCTCGCGATCCTGTCTCAGCCGCTGAACGGCCGGCCGGCCTGTATCAGCTGTGGGTTTTGTATGGGATTTGGCTGTGAAGTGAACGCGAAGTCCTCGACACTCGCCGCAATGATCCCGGCTGCGCTTGCAAGCGGCAAGTGCGAGATCCGTGCGGAGTGCGCAGTATTTCGTGTCGGTACAACGACCGCCGGAAGAGCCAATGAGGTGTTCTACTATGGCCCGGACGGTAATGAGCGCTCGCAGAAAGCCCGTGCGGTGATTTTATCGGCGAACGGTGCAGAAACGCCGCGACTGCTGCTGAACTCGGCAAACGACCGTTTCCCTGACGGACTTGCCAACAGCTCAGGATTTGTCGGCCGCAATCTGATGTTCAATGGCCATTCCATGACAGGCGGTTTGTTTGAGCACCCGCTGAACGATTTCAAGGGCGTTCAGGTCACGCGCATTATTCATGACTTCTACGAGTCGGATCCGGCACGCGGCTTTTATGGCGGCGGTGGCATCGATGCGCGTCCCCTGTTCGGAGCGACGCCGATTGCGTATGCCGCTGTAGGCGGACCGCCGGGCAGTCCGAAATGGGGCGCGCAGTTCAAGGAAAATCTGGCGCACGATTTCACCCGCTTCATGACCATGCTCGGCAGTACGACGTCGATCGCCATGGACAGCAATAATGTCACGATCGACCCGACGCACAAGGACAAATGGGGCCGGCCGTCCATCCGCATGACTTACAGGGATCACGACGATGACATGGCGATGGCCTCGTTCCTGCAGGATCGCGCTGTGGAATTGTTCGATGCAGCTGGCGCGAAGCAGCACTGGGCAGAACCCGTCGAACATCAGACCAGCGGTGCTCACCTGCTGGGCACCTGTCGCATGGGCGATGATCCGGCCACATCGGTCGTCGACAAGTTTCACCGTTCGCATGACATTCCCAATCTGTTCATTTGTGATGGATCGAGTTTCGTGACCTCCGGACGTGGCCAGCCAACGATGACGATCATGGCGCTGGCATTTCGTGCCTCGGAGCACCTCATGGCGGCAGTGAAAAGCAACGCGATCTGACCGTCGCCTCGACCACAACTGGAATCCACGACAGAATGACCGATTCAATCGAACTTCTTGGCATCAGCAATGCCATTGTTGATGTACTGACGCACGTAGACACTGCCTTTCTGGAACGCATCGGCGCCCCGCCAGGATCGATGACCCTCATTGACCAGGCGCGTGCAGAGGAAATTTACGCGATGATGGGGCCGGCGACAGAGATGTCCGGCGGCTCCGTTGCCAACACCGTTGCGGGCTTCGCAAATCTGGGTGGCCAGGCGGCGTATATCGGGCGCGTCAATAACGATCAGCTGGGCGACATCTTTGCCCACGACATGCGCTCACTGGGCGTGGATTTGCGCGTCCCACCAGCGCCGGCAAATGCGCCGACCGCGCGCTGCCACATCCTGATTACCGAAGATGGCCAGCGAACAATGCAGACCTATCTGGGCGCCTGCACGGAACTTGGCGTGGAGGACGTCACCGCGACGACGGTTGGCGCCCCCAAAGTGATCCTTCTGGAAGGCTACGTGTGGGATCTTGATGAAGGGCCCGCGCTTACCAGCAAGGCGATCAGGATCGCGAAGCAAACCGGCAGCAAGGTTGCATTGTCGCTGTCGGATTCTTTTTGTGTGGAACGCCATCGCGATGCGTTTCACGATGCCGTGAAGAACGGCGTAGACATCGTCGTTGCGGACGAAGACGAAGTGAATGCCCTCTTGCAAACGTCTTCACATGAAGAAAGCATGCAACGATTGGAGAACTACGACAATCTGTTTGCCATCACGCGCTCCGAGAAAGGGTCTGTCATAAAGCACGGCAACGACGTCTTGGTGCAGGCAGCCTCACGGGTCGACAAGATTATTGATACGACAGGCGCGGGTGACGCTTACACCGCGGGTTTCCTGTTTGGCTGGACGAAAGGAAAAACCCTGCAGCAGTGCGCAGAGATCGGCACGTTTTGCGCCACGAGAGTGATTCAACAGGTAGGCGGCAGGATTGAGCGCGGTCTGCTGGACGAATTTTCCTGGTGAGACCGACAGCCCACCCGCACAGGCAATGCCTGTTCGCCCTGTAGGAGCCCGCCACGCGGGCGATCAGCGACTAAACAGGCAGCTCCGCTAATAAAGCTCCACCGGATCCCGCAGATACGGATATCGCTGCCGTAGCTCTTCTACCCACGGCAGTTCCTCGCCTTTTTTCTTGCCGAAACTGAACTCGCAATAAACAGTGTACTGGTCGAAGGTTTCGAACACCTCCCGGTTGACGGCGCTGGGATCGGACAGAACGTGAAAACAGTTACCGTCACGCAGAATGGTTCTGCCTAGCTGATCTTTCTCGACGTTGTCCCAGATGTGTGACTGTTCGGGCGCCAGCGATGCGCGAAAGCGTACTTTTGCCTCGCGACGCGCGGCGTCCAGGGTCGGATTAATGCTGACGATCTGCTCGGCCAGGTCAATGGCGGCGATCACCGCCTCATCACGCAACTCTTCCCAGTCGGGGGGCGCCGTGCCGGCGGCGTCTGCTGTCGATGTAGCAGGCGGTTCAAACGGGAGCGCCTGCGGGGTGACAATGTCTTCGGTCTGAGTCACCGAGGGGGGATCAGCCGGGATAGGCAGCGGCGTTGCCAATGGTGTCTCGGGCAAGGGCAGCGGTTCCGGTGGCGGAACGCGCTTTACGATCTCCACGACGAGCTCAAGCAGCGGAGCAATCGTCCCCGGCAAGGGAAAACGGACGAGTGAAAGCAGCGCTGCGACAAACAGGGCCGCAAGCAACATGCTGAAACGAAGGCGTTTATCGGAATCTGTTTGCCAGTCCGGATAACTGCCAATCGTGTGCTGAAAGACATGCATTCAATTTCCGCTGCATTTATCAATTGATGCCTGAGTGCCGTAAAGCGTCGCTATTCAGACCTTACACTTAGACAGCAGCGTGTTGAAAAAGGCTCAGGCGAGTGCGAGACAAGGCGAAAACGGTTGCGGAAGCGGAGTGTATGCGGACAGTACATGAGCATTTCGAAACCGTTTTCAACGCCGTATCGTGCCGCCTGAGCCTTTTTCAACATGCTGCTAGCTGCCGATGGGGTGCCAGGTGGTCTTAACTTCCTGCGTTTCGCTAATCAGGTAAGGGTCCTGTGATGCAGCATCAGACCAGTCCCTGCCGCTGCGACAAACCACGCGCTTGATGTTATCGGCTGCCTTCGTTTGTACCTCTTTCGCTACATCGTGCGTGTCGTCGCAATAGAGCACGGCATTGACGTCCATGTGCGACGCAAACTGTGCGGTGAGCTCATCCCGGTGACCCGTGAGGATGTTGACCACCCCGGCCGGAACGTCCGAGGCGTGCAGCACTTCGGCAAAACTGATTGCGGAGAGCGGCATGGATTCCGAGGCGAGTACCACCGTCGTGTTACCGCCGACGATAATCGGCGCGAGGTTCGATACAAGTCCGACGAGCCCGCTTTCGTCTGGCGCGATGAGGGAGACTACGCCAGTGGGTTCGAGCACCGAGAAATTAAAATGCGACGAAGCTACGGGGTTGACACTGCTGAAAACCTGCTGGTACTTGTCCGACCAGCCGGCGTAGTAAATGAGCCTGTCTATGGCGGCGTCCACTTCTTTTTTGGCGCTGCGTTTTGCCTGCCCCTGCAAAGCAAGTTCGGCGACAAACTGCTCACGCCTGCCCTCCAGCATCTCCGCGATGCGATAGAGGATCTGCCCGCGGAGATAGGCGCTGCTGGCTGACCAGCCGCCGAATGCTTTGCGCGCCGCAACCACCGCATTACGAAAATCCTTTCGGCTGCTGCGGCAAATGTTGGCCACAACTTTTTCATTCGCATCTACTAGCGCGAAATAGCGGCCGGATTCGGTACGCGGAAACTTGCCATCGATATAAATTTTGTAGGTTTTGGCAACGGGAACTCTGGACGTGGAGGAAGCCATTATTATGCCTCCAGATCGACATAGGCACTGAGGCCATGCAGGCCGCCTTCGCGGCCAACGCCGCTTTCCTTGTAACCACCGAAGGGTGACGTCGGATCAAACTTGTTGAAGGTATTGGCCCAGATGACTCCCGCGCGAATGTTTTGCGCCATCCTGAAAATCTTGGCACCTTTGTCCGTCCAGACGCCACCGGACAGTCCGTAAGGCGTATTGTTTGCTTTGGTCAGACCCTCTTCCATCGTGCGAAACGTCTGGACAGCCAGCACCGGGCCGAAAATTTCTTCCTGTACGATGCGATGCGACTGCGAGGCCCCGGTGAATATCGTCGGCCGGCACCAGTAACCGCGCTCCGGCACCTTGCAGCTGCTCTGATACATCTCGGCGCCTTCTTCCTGCCCCACTTTGAGATAGGACTCAATGGTATCGAGCTGGGCGCGCGAATTAATTGCGCCGATGTCCGTATTCTTGTCCAGCGGATCGCCGACGATCAGCGTTTCCATACGGTCGCGGAGTTTGGCTATCACTTCGTCCGCCACCGATTCCTGCACCAGAAGTCGCGAACCGGCGCAACAGACGTGCCCCTGATTGAAGAATATGCCGTTAACGATGCCTTCGACCGCCTGATCGATCGCCGCATCGGCGAAAATGATGTTGGCCGCCTTGCCGCCAAGCTCGAGCGTATATTTCTTGCCGGTGCCCGCCAACGCGCGCTGTATGCGCCGACCGACATCCGTCGAGCCGGTAAAGGCAATTTTGTCGATACCCGCATGCTCGACAATGGCAGCACCCGTTTCTCCCGCACCGGTAACGATATTAACGACGCCCGGCGGCAGGTCTGCGTCACGGACGACCTCCGCCAGCTTCAGCGCGGTGAGCGAGGTCGTTTCGGCGGGTTTCAGGACGACGGTATTGCCACACGCCAATGCCGGTGCAATCTTCCACGCCGCCATCAGCAGCGGAAAATTCCATGGGATGATCTGCCCTGCTACGCCGAGCGCAACGGGTTTCCTGGCCGGAAATGCATACTCGAGCTTGTCCGCCCAGCCCGCATAGTAGAAAAAATGCGCTGCAGCGAGGGGTATGTCGATGTCGCGAGACTCGCGAATGGGTTTGCCACCATCCAGCGATTCGATAACGGCGAATTCACGCGCGCGCTCTTGCAGGATCCGCGCGATGCGAAAGATATACTTGCCGCGCTCCGCAGCTTTCATCTTCGACCAGGCACCGTTCTTTGCCTTGCGCGCCGCTTTTACCGCCAGATCGATATCCGCGGTCTTGGCCAACGCAATTCGCGCGAGCTTTTCTTCGGTAGCGGGATTGATCGAATCGAAATATTGTCCTGCTTCCGGTTTAACGAAATCACCGCCGATGAACAGACCGTAACGCTTATCGATGCTGACATGGTCGGTGCTTTCAGGTGCCGGCGCGTAGCGCCAGCCGTCATTGAATGCGAGTTTTGAAGGATCAGTGCTCATGAGTCAGGTGCTAGTCCTTGGAAAAATAATCGGCTGACTGATACACGCCCGTTGCCTGTTTCTGGAGTTGCATCAGCACATCATTGGCCAGCGAGCTGGCGCCGAAGCGGTACCACTCGGGCGTCATCCATGCATTGCCGAGCGTCTCTTTCAGCATCACGAGGTAGTGCACAGCCAGTTTGGCGTTCGAAATACCGCCCGCCGGTTTCATGCCGACCATACGGCCGGACTGGTAATAGAAGTCACGAATAGCCTGCAGCATGACCAAGGTCACGGGCAAGGTCGCTGCCGGCTGGATTTTCCCGGTGGACGTCTTGATGAAATCCGCCCCGGCATGCATGGCCAGAACGCTCGCGCGCCTTATCCTGTCGAGGGTACCCAGCTCACCGGTTTCCAGGATGACTTTCAAATGCGCGTCGCCGCAGGCTTCCTTGACGGCGGCAATCTCGTCAAACACGAAGCCGTATTCACCCTGCAAAAATGCACCGCGCGAAATCACCATATCGATCTCGTCCGCGCCATCTTCGACAGCGATCCGCGTTTCTTCGAGTTTGATCTGCCGCGGGGCCATGCCGCTCGGAAATGCTGTTGCCACGGATGCAATCTTGATGGCATCACCAATGCCGAATCCCGCCAGTGTTTTTCGCGCCACGCCGACCATCGTCGGGTAAACACACACCGCAGCGACGTGCGGCAGGCCGGGCAGCGCGTCATGCAGGTGCAGCGCTTTCTGACAAAGCTGGCGCACTTTTCCCGGCGTATCCTGCCCTTCCAGGGTGGTCAGATCGATCATCGACAAAATGAGGTGCAATGCCTCGATCTTCGACTCGTTCTTGATGCTGCGAGTCTGGAAGCGGGCGGCGCGTTCGTTGACCCCCACTTCATCCACCAGCGGCACACGACTGAGGTCAGGAAACCTGGCGCTGGCGGGCACGGCACTCAGGCTCATCGGCTAATCACACAGGCGCACGGTTGCAAGCGCCACCTTGATCATGTCGTCGAAGGTCGTTGCACGTTCGTCCGAAGTCAGCGCGTCACCGCTGCGTATATCATCGCTGACCGTGCAGATCGCCAGTGCCTCCACGCCGTATTCCGCTGCGATCGTGAAAATACCGGCAGCTTCCATTTCGACGCCCAGAATATTGTATTTGGCCAGCAGGTCGAAGATGCCGGGATCGGGCGTGTAAAAGAGGTCCGCCGAGAAGATATTGCCAACATGGTGGCGTACATCGAGTTCCGAGGCGGCACGCACTGCGTTTTGCACGAGTGAAAACGTCGCCAGAGCCGCCAGATCGTAGCCGCCGAAGCGCATACGGTTGACGCCGGAATCGGTCGACGCACCCATCGCGATCAGCACGTCGCGGAGCTGCACATCCGGATGTGACGTGCCACAACTGCCAACGCGCACCACCCGCTTCACGCCGTAGTCGCGTATCAACTCGGTCACATAAATCGACACAGACGGAATGCCCATTCCATGTGCCATGACCGATACCGGCATCTCTTCATAAGTGCCGGTGAACCCCCACATGTTCCTGACATCCGTTACCCGCCGTGCATCGCGGAGATAATTTTCTGCAATGTATTCTGCCCGCAGCGGGTCGCCAGGCATCAACACCGTCGGTGCGAAATCCCCGGGTGCCGCATTCATGTGTTTGGTCGCCATCTGGGGTCCGTCAGGAAGAAACGTGTGCTCTCGATGTTACCACCTGGCCACCGAGGACATCCCGCCGTCAACAACCAGGTTGGCACCGCTGATCCAGCGTGCGGCCGGGGACAGCAGAAACAGCACGGCATCTGCGACGTCGCCGCCCGTCCCCAGTCTTCGAAGCGGCACGTTTTCCTGCCAGCGACTGACGCCCTCCGGCCAGGATTCCAGCAACCCTTCGCGGTCAATGAGTCCCGGGGAAACGGCGTTGCAACGGACGCCAGCGGGACCGTATTCCAGCGCAGCGGCGCGAGTGAACATCAGCAATGCGGCCTTGCTGACGGCGTAGTGGGCATGGCCAGAAGCCGGATCACTGCCTTCGATGGAGGCGATATTGACGATGGCGCCACCCCGCTGCAGGTTTTTCCAGTGACGCGCGGCTGCCTGGGTGACGTAGAAGGCACTGTTGAGATTCGTCGCGAGCATTCGCTGCCACGCGTCCGTGGACATATCCGCCAAGGTGCTGACCGACTGCGCAGCAGCGTTGTTGACGATGAGATGAAGCTCGCCCGCGTGCGTCAGCAATTCGTTCACCGCTGCTTCGCCGGTCAGATCCGCCTGCAGCACTTCCGCCCTGCCGCCATCGCGCCGTATGGCGGCGGCCGTGCGCTCTGCGCCCGCCTGGTCATGACAGTAATGCACGACAAGTTCCGCACCGGCCTCGGCAAGTCGCCGCGCAATGCTCTGACCGATGTTGCCGCTTGCGCCCGTGACCAGCACCCGGCGTCCATTCAGACGTAACAGACCTGCCAGTGGCGGCCCTTCAGAATTCATTTGCATACCTTGACCCCATTGGCGGCATAGCCCTGACGGCGTGACCGATGATAATGTCATCCCTGACGGCAGCAAGGTGAACGCGATGGATGCGCCGAGCATCATCAAATCCAATCCGCGCGAATTCTATATTCGCGAACGTTTGCATATACGTGAATTGATCAATGACCGCAGCATCGCCGGCTTTTCCCTGGCCGAAGCGCGGCTTGAGCCCGGTGTCCTGACTGAACTGCATAAACTCGACGTGGATGAATGGTATGTCATCCAGCGCGGCAGCGGCCAGGTAGAGATAGATGGTGCGGCGCCCGCTGACGTCGGCTCGGGAGACGTCATTACCATTCCGGCTGGCGCCTCGCAGCGGCTGCGCAATTCGGGCGACGAGGACCTGATTTTTCAATGTGTCTGCATGCCGCGCTTCACCGCCGACGCCTACACCGGTCTCGAGAACGACTGACACCGGTCTCTGTGGTAATCGCGCCACAACTTCATCAGCGCGCTAGCGCGCCGGCTTCTGCCAAATTACTGGCCAAACGAATTACGAAGGGCGTTATACTTCTGCCAATGTTTCAGGGAGACTTCCAATGCGTGGTTCAAATCCAACAATAATCAAACTCGCTCGCCGGATTCTCGGCAGCGCCGCCACGACCTTCGGCCTTTTATCCTTAAGCGGCGGCAACGTCCTTGCCCAGGGGATGGAGATTGAGGAAATTATCGTGACCGCCCAGCGCCGCGAGCAGGCTATCGAAGAGGTACCGCTCTCGGTGACGACCATGCGTGGTGAACGCCTGACTTCGATGTTTGAAGGCGGCGAAGACATTCGTGCGCTGGCAGCTCGCATCCCGAGCGTTTATGCCGAATCTTCCAACGGCCGGATCGCGCCACGCTTCTATATGCGGGGCCTTGGCAATACAGATTTCGATCTGGCCGCCTCGCAGTCGGTCTCTATCCTGTTTGACGAAGTCGTGCAGGAGAACGTCATCCTCAAGAGCTTCCCCCTGTTCGATATCGAGCGGGTTGAAGTGCTGCGCGGCCCGCAGGGCACGTTATTCGGGCGCAATACCCCGGCCGGCATCATCAAGTTCGATACCAGAAAGCCAACGGAAGACTTCGAGGCTTACACCGTACTCAGCGCCGGCTCGCTCGGCACCCTGAATGCAGAAGGTGCCATCAGTGGTTCCCTGAATGACGAAGGCACCTTGCTGGGACGTCTGTCGGTCATCTCGCAAAATCGCGACGACTGGATTGACAACAATTTTAACGGGGTCAGCAACGCGATGGGCGGCTTCAGCGACCTCGCGTGGCGCGGTCAGCTGCTGGCTAACCTGTCCGACGACCTGAGCGTGTTACTGAACGTACATGGTCGGGATTACGATGGCACAGCCACGGTCTTCCGGGCCAATGCCATTTCCACCGGCGCGGAAGGCTTTGGCCGCAACTACAACCGAGATACCGTGCAGTTCAATAATGGCGGCAACAATCCACAAACCGGTGAAGCCTATGGTGGCTCGCTGAACGTCAGTATTGACATGGACAACGGCGTCTCGCTGACCTCTATTTCCGCCATTGAGGTTGCTGAAAGTTTCAGCCGTGGCGATATCGACGGTGGCAATCCGGGCGGCCCCGGCTTCATACCCTTCCAGTCCGAGTCCGCCGACGCGATCGATGATCTGGATCAGTTCACCCAGGAATTCAGGCTGTCCGGCGAAGGCGACGGCGGGTTTTTCTGGCAGGCAGGTTATTTCTTCTTCGACTCCGAGTTCACAGTAGTCTCCGACCCCTTCTTTGCCCCCCCGGTACGGGTGACGCACAGCAACACAGCGTGGGCTTTGTTTGGCCAGGTCAGTCTTCCGCTGAATGATCAGCTCACCCTGACCGGCGGCATACGCTACACCGACGATGAGAAAGATCTGACCTCTGCCGCAATCAACGACGTTACCCTGTCCGGCGAGCAGACCAGTTTCGACGTCAGCCTGCTGTGGGATGTCAGTGACAGCCTCAATGTCTACGGCCGAGTCGCCAACGGGTTCCGCGCACCGTCTATTCAGGGCCGCGACGCAGCGTTCGGCGGCCAGGCGTCAACGGCGGAATCTGAAACGATCATCAGTTTCGAAGCCGGCTTCAAGCTCAACGTCATCGACAATCTGTTTCGCCTGAACGGCGCTGTCTACCATTACGTGGTCGATGACATGCAGCTGACCGCGATCGGCGGAAGCGGCAATTTCGTGCAGCTCATCAACGCCAACGAAGGCGTCGGCAGCGGACTGGATCTCGACGCAGAATTTATCGTGAACGAAAACCTGGTGCTTACAGCCGGCGTCAGCATCAGCGACACTGAAATCAAGGATTCGATGCTGACCGTGCCGCCCTGTGGTTCCGGTCAGTGCACCGTGCTCGATTCACTTAACGGCGCGGGTAACGCGATCGTGAATGGCAATATGTTCCCGGGCGCGCCGGACAGCACGATCAACTTCACCTTGCGCTACAACCGTCCTACCGATACCGGCACCCTGTTCTTCTTCACCGACTGGGCGCGGCAGGGTGAAACCAACCTGTTCCTGTATGACGCCGTCGAATTCCGCACTGACGGAAATTTTGAGGGTGGTCTGCGCGCAGGTTACGTGCACGGCGACGACGAATGGGAGATTGCGGTCTTTGGACGCAACATCACTGACGAGGAAAACGTCAAGGGTGCCATCGACTTCAACAACAACACGGCATTCGACAACGAGCCCAGGATCTGGGGATTGTCCTTCAGGAAAAACTGGGGCAACTAGCATTTAGCCTTTTCGCGAGAACACCCTGTGTGCGATTGCATCGCCACATGGCCAACTATTATCGATATCTAACTCAGACCTTCGGGGATCAGGAATGAAAAACAACTTAGCAGCTTCGTCAAACCAGCCCTGGTTCGGGCGCAAGTTTGAACGAATCTTGCTATCGGCCTGTGTACTGCTTGCACTGCCCGTTGCGGGATTTGCACAAGATACGACCTCTTCCATTCGCGGCAAGATCTATAACGAGAGCGGCGCCGTGGTTTCCGGCGCAGACGTCGTTGTGGAGGACATGCGGACAGGCGCAAGGCGCGTGATCACCTCCAATAGCAGTGGCAGTTTTTTTGCGTCCAACCTGCCCGTCGGCGGCCCGTATAAAGTGACTGTCGGCGGCACGAAAGAAGTCGTCGTCGACTCTATCGGACTCGGAGATGCCTACAATCTGACCATCAATATGCAGAGCGGCAGTACGGTCGAGGAGATTGTTGTACTCGGCCAGGCCGGTCAGATCGTCGATGTGGCGGCAGGCCCGGCGGCGACATTCAACAGCTACGACATCGACACGGCAGTGGCATTCGATCGCGACATTACCAATGTGTACAGCATCGACCCACGCCTGAATCTGGACGTTGACGGTTTCTCGGTTAACTGCGCCGGTCAGCATCCGCGTTTCAACAGCGTGACCATGGATGGCGTCAGCCAGAACGACCGCTTCGGGCTGAACTCAAACGGCTACTCAACAGCGACGGGCATGCCCTTTCCTTACGGTGGAATTGAACAGATCTCGGTTGAACTCGCGCCGTTCGACGTAACTTACGGCGGATTTTCCGCTTGCAACATCAACGTGGTGTCGAAGTCAGGGTCGAACGAGTGGTCAGGCGGCGTTTTCTATGAATACACCAGCGACGACTACCGCGGCGACAAGATTGGCGGGATCTCCAATACCTTCTCCTCACCCCCTTACACCGAAGAAAAGATTGGCTTCCAGTTCGGCGGCCCGATCATCCAGGACAAGCTGTTTGTTTACGCTGCCTACGAGCAAACTGAAGAGCCGCGATTTCTGTCGCATGGCTACGCCGGTTCAGGCAATGGCATTGAACGTCCGTGGCTGAGCCAGAGCGACTATCAGCGCATCGTGGATATTGCGCAGAACGTCTACAACTATGACACCGGTGGTCAGGGTCAGGACGGCGTGCAGGAAAACGAAAGTTACATGGTGCGGCTGGACTGGAATATCAGCGATCGCCATAACGCTGCTGTTATCTATAACTACTTTGATGGCTTCCAGGACCGTTCGTCCGACAGCGATCCGAACGAGTTTGAATTTGCGAATCACTTTTATCGTAAAGGTGCGGTTTCTGAAACGACGACCGTGAAGCTGTCATCGCAGTGGACCGATGCATTTTCTACCGAGTTGTTCTACAGCATGAATTCCATGGATGACTCGCAGGTCACGGTCGGACCGAAGGATTTTGCGGACATGCAGATCAGCATCGGTGGCCGTACGGGTGTCGTGTATCTTGGCGCTGACGACTCCCGCCAGGCAAATGCACTGAATACCGACTCTGATTTTCTGAAACTCGGCGGACAATATCTTGCTGGCGATCACGTCATCAGTTTCGGTTATGAACGCGAGGAGCTGACGATCTTCAACCAGTTCGTCCAGCACGCACGTGGCGGAGAGTACGACTATTTTGACGATTCCTCAGACAACGATGCGGCCTGCGCTGCACTCACTGCACAGGAACGGGTGGACGGGGTACTCGGTTGCGAAGCCTCAGGCATCGACCGCTTTGAGCTGGGCCGACCGAGCCGTATCTACTACGGTAGTGGCGGCGGCACCAATAATCCGGACGACGCGGCCGCTTCATTCGCCAACACACTGCACAGCTTCTACATTCAGGATGAGATCTTTTTTGACGAACATGATTTGACCGTCATCGCCGGATTCCGTTATGAGCGTTTCAGCAGTGACGACAGCCCAACCTTCAATCCCGCATTTGCAGCGGCCTACGGTGGCCTGCGAAACGACGCCAGCATCGACGGTGTTGACCTCGTCATGCCACGTCTTGGATTTACCTGGAACGTCAGTGACGAGCTGAGTCTGCGCGGCGGTGTTGGCCTGTTCTCGGGCGGCAATCCTAACGTCTGGATTTCCAATGCCTGGAGCAACGACGGCATCTCGAATGTGCAGCTGCAAAATAACTACTTCGATTCGGCGACGGTACTGCCTGGAATGGCTGATTCGCTGCCCCTGATCGGTGCCGGACGACCCGGTTTCGACGTGCCACAGGAAATGTTTGACGAAGTGGCTGGCACCACGCCTGCCAGCGCCGCGAACAGCAACCTGGCCTTGATCGATCCCGATTACGAGCAGCCATCACAGTGGAAGTTTGCGCTGGGCGGCACTTATGAATTGCCGTTCGGTGACATGACGGCCGATATCGATGTGATGTATTCACGATTCAGCGACGCCGCCTACTACGTCGATATCTCGCAGGAAGTGGTCGGTCAGACCGCAGCGGGACAGCCGATATATGACTACGCGGCGGGTCTCGGCGATCACAACTTCATGCTGACCAACTCCTCGGAAACGGCCGTGCTGAAAAGCTTCGCGTTCTCATTGTCGAAATCCTTCGACTGGGGACTCGATCTGCGCGGCGGCTACGCTTACACAGATGCCGAAGACGTCAGTCCGATGGTGGGCTCAACTGCCGGCACGAACTTCGACGGCATGGCGCTGAACGACATCATGAACCCGCGGGCAGCGACATCAGACTACGTCGTTCCGCACCGATTCACATTGCGCGCTACTTATGAAACAGAGCTGTTCAGTGACTACCGCACCGGTGTCACCCTGTTTGGTTTCTATCAAGAGGGCCAGCCGCAGAGTTACGTCATGAGTTCGGATGAACAGGAAGGCGATCAGCGCGACGGCCGTCATCTGTTGTACGTCCCGACAGGCGCCGGCGATCCGAATGTCGAGTTTGATCCTGGCTTCGACCAGGCCGCGTTTTTCGCTTTTGTCGCGGCAGAGGGGCTAAGTCCTGGATTCCAGGCAAGAAACGCGCAGCATGCACGCTGGAGCACGCGCTTCGACCTGCGGCTGGATCAGGAACTGCCGACTTTCCTGAACGATCTTCGCGGCAAGCTGTTCGTCAAGATCTACAACCTGGGCAACCTGTTAAACGACGACTGGGGCAAGCAGTGGGACGCGCAACCGCGTCCCATCGACCTGGTGGGATCATCCATCAACGGTGCGGGACAGTATGTCTTCGAGTCTTACAACCCGGATAACATCAACGATCTCGACGAGTTCCGCTCGCTCTGGGAAGCGCGTATCGGCATCGAGTTTAACTTCCGCTAGAAATTCGCGAACGATAGCGGGGTCAGAGTCTGTCCCGACTCTGACCCCTTTTTTTGCCTAATCGAAACAGCGCCCGGCGCCGGCCGCCAGGATCTGGAAACGGTGCTCGCCGGCATCGATGGGCTTGCCGACCTGCTCCCCCGACGCCTGCGCCTCGATAACAGCGTCCAGCACGAGATACTTGAGCTCCGATCCCGGCCGGGATACATCGCGCGCATTGGAAAAATCGTAGCCATCGCCGCCACCGTAAAGATAGTCCGGTGCCACGAGGGAATAAGCTTTGTCAGCGTCGATTTCCGACCAGCGTCCGTCTTCGCCCGGGATCTGCAGCTGCACGATACGATCGCCGTCCGGCCGGCGGCGATCAACGCAGACCCGGAATCCCGAGATCTGCGGGAAATACCCCTTGCCGGGCCCCACGCCACGATAACCGGCCTCCATTAGCTGCCTGAAGTCTCCGCCATTAATTGTCATGTATCGCAGCAGCGAAGAAAAACCAAAGGTTCGTCCGATATCTTCGAACGTGATGTCTTCGGCGATATAATCGTCGATTCTTAACGTGCCGCCGTTGACGAATGCGAAATCTGCCGGCGGCTCGCCGAACGCGACTTTCATCTGATCGGCAATGAAAACGCCCCAGTTTGTATCGCTGCTGCGAACGGCGACTTCCCTGCCATCCAGTGGCAGCGCCGCGTCGCCAATGCGGCTGGTCAGGAACGGCATCAGATCCAGCAGCCGGGCACGCCACTTGTCGGCGATTAGCTGATAATCCCTCGCCAGCGGAATGCTCTCATCGACAATGATGCGGGTTTCGTCGATTTCGGGACCAGATTCCGTGAAGCGAACATCAACCTGCCAGATAGTGCGCGCGTTCGACGCGCCTTTCATCACACTGGCAGATGCCGCTGTGCCCGCCTGGTACTCAGGCTCATGTTCGTGGCCGCCAGCGATAAACAGGAAGCGCGGGTGACGCGCCTTTAGTACGGCAATGTCCAGGTCATCGCCAAGATGCAGGTGCGTCAAGCCAACGATCAGTTCGACATTCTGCCGTTCCAGCGCGGCAATCGCGCGTTCCGCCTGCTCTAGGTAACTGCCATCGTGAAACGGCGTATAGGATCGGTCATTTCCGCCGTCGTCAGGCAGCACCGTCAGCGCAAAAACGCCGATTTTGCGGCCGCCGCTTGCAAACGTGAATGCCTGGCGCAGTCGGTTGTCGACGTCGCTTTCGCCCGTGACCAGGTCCAGGTTATCGCCCAGCCAGTCGAAGCGCGATTCGCGGATGCGCCTGATCACCTCGTCCGGTGTACGCGGATCGAATTCATGATTTCCCGGCACTGCGTAAAGAGGCGCGATGTCGTCGAGGAAGTTCATGGCTTCGACCATTTGCTCTCCATCCCATAACTGACTTTCCAGTGAGGGGTAGAGAAAATCGCCGCCGTGCAAAATGCGCACATCACGACCGCTCGCCAGCAGCTCTCGCACGATGCTGGTAACGCGCCCGAAACCGCCGCGCCTGCCTTCTTCCACGGCATCGACACGGTAAGTGTCGTTTAAATGAATGAAAGTCAGCACCGGTTCGGACGACCGATCTGCCATCGGTCTTGAAGTCGACGCGGAACAGCCAGCCAAAAAGATGACGATCAGGGCAAGCCAATGGCGGGACGTTATCATTAATGAGTTTCCGTTCGATTAGCGGGGACGATCGATTTTGCCTGTTCCACCGCATATTTGCGATTGCGGATGAGCACGACTAACCTCACAACAGCAGCGTTTACCGGGCGTTAAGGGCAAGCATGAAACGAAATCGACTAACGAAACAGCAGCAACGCGTTCTCGATGCTGCCCGCGATGTGCGGGCGAAAGCGCACGCACCGTATTCCCGCTACAGCGTCGGCGCCGCAATACTCGACGAGAACGGCGCCCTGCACGTCGGCTGCAATGTTGAGAATGCAGCCTATCCGGCAGGCAGTTGCGCTGAGCAGAATGCGATCGGTGCAATGCTGGCTGGCGGTGGCAGGCGTATAGCAGCTATCGCCGCCGTCGGCGGCCACGATGCAGTCGAAGCGTGCACGCCGTGCGGCGGCTGCCGGCAACGCATCCGGGAATTTGCTGATGCTGACACCCGGATTCTGCTGCTGGCAGAAGATGGAGAGCACGTCAGCTACACGGTTGAAGAGCTTTTGCCGGCAGCCTTTCATCTGACGAACTGAACGGCGGCGAATCGCCCGCTGGGCGGGCTCCTACAGCACGAACAATCATTGTAGGAGCGGCCCCAGGCCGCGAACCCACCACACGAAAGAGCATCGTAGGAGCGGCCCCAGGCTGCGAACCGGCTGTCCCGACCTGCCTAAAAAGTCAGCAACAGGCCCGCCAGCGCCGCACTCATCAGATTCGACAGGGATCCGGCGGCGACGGCTTTGAGGCCGAAACGGGCGATCAACTCCCGTTTCTCAGGCACCAGGCTGCCCAGACCACCGAGTAAGATGGCGATCGACGACAGGTTGGCAAACCCGCACAGCGAAAACGTCACGATCGCCTTGGTTCTTTCACTCATTCCGGCGAGATACTCGTTCAGGTGAATGTAGGCGTAAAACTCATTGACGATCAGTTTCTCGCCGAACAGCGCGCCGGCCGCCTGCGCTTCTGACCACGGAATGCTGAGCAGATACATCAGCGGTGCGAACGCCCAGCCAAGAATCTTCTGCAAGGTCAGGCCCTCTATCCCCGCCAGTCCGGCCACACCGCCAATCAGCCCGTTCAGGAGCGCAATGAGTGCCATGAAAGCCACCAGCATCGCGCCGATATTGACGGCAAGCTTGACGCCATCGGAGGAGCCCACGGCGGCGGCGAGAATCACGTTCTCGTGCTCACTGCGGGCCATCATCAACTGTTCGTCTTCTGCTTCGGCAGATTCCGTCTGCTCATCGGGCATCATGATCTTTGCCATCAGCAACCCGCCGGGGGCTGCCATAAAACTCGCCGCCAGCAGATATTTGATGTCTGCGCCAAGTTGCACGTAGGCCAACAGTACCGTGCCCGCAATCGAAGCAACCCCTGACACCATGACCGCAAACAGCTGCGGCTCAGACAGCGACTTCAGGTAGGGTCGGATAACCAGCGGCGCCTCGGTCTGACCAATGAATATATTTGCCGCAGCATTGAGGGACTCCACCGACTTTGTGCCGATAACAAAGCGCAGCGCGCCGCCGACGGCACGCACCACAATCTGCATGATGCGCAGATGATAGAGCACGGACATCAACGCGGAGAAGAACACGATAATCGGCAAAACGTTGATCGCGAAGCTCCACAGACTGGCCATTTCCGACGTTGAGCTGCGCTGAATCAGTCCGTCCTGAACGGCCAGCCCGCCAAATACGAATTCGATACCGTCACGCGAGTAACTCATGACCTTGAGCACCGCCGTGCTCATGCCGGTAATGATCGCCTGGCCCGCCGGCACGTAGATAACGAAAGCGGCAACAGCGACCTGCAGCAGAAACGCGGCACCGACAATACGATAGTTGATCGCTTTGCGATTGGAAGAAAGCAGATACGCAATGCCGAGAATTACCGCAATACCCACGAAAGCTATCCATTTACCCGACATCGGTGCGACCCCTCATTATTGTTCTGATTAGCGCGCCCTTTGCCTCAATGGTGCGAATTGCGAAGGCAGTGGCAAGCATACCGTCTGAACCCTGTGCATACGACCTCAACGTAGCGTTCTGTAAATGACGGGCCGCTCGGCCGGGGGCTCATCGGACAGCTCGCACGCGCTTCGTATAATCGCTGCTGCTTCCCTGGCCGCCTCGCTGCTGCTCGCATGTATCAGCGCCAGCGGACGCGCGTTGTCGACATAGTCGCCGATGTGGGCAAGCTCGGTCAGGCCGACCGCAAGATCGAGCGAGTCACCCAAACTGCGCCGCCCGCCACCCAGTTGGATAATGGCATTGCCGAGCGCGAAGGTATCGACAGTCGAAAGAAAGCCCGTCCCGGCTGCGTGTACCGGAACGTTAATGGATGCTGACGGCAGTTGTTGCTGATAGCGGTCGGTAAAATCAGCCGGCCCACCCAGGCCATAGACCATCCTGCCGAAAACCGCCATGGCATCACCCGATGTGATTGCCTTGTCTGCTTTCGCCATGCCCTCTTCCCGATTCGAGACCAGCGACGTAGCCAGCAGCATTTCGGCGCACAGCGACAGCACCACTTCGTCCAGCCTGCGCTCGCGAACGTTATCGCTGAGATATTCCATCGCCTCCGCTATTTCCACAGCGTTGCCCGCAGAATTCCCGAGGCATTCATTCATGTCCGTAACCAGCGCATGCGTTTTGAGACCGGCGACTGCCGCCGTTGCAATGATACTGTCGGCAAGTGTTTCGGCTTTTGCGAGAGACGACATGAAGGCACCACTGCCTACTTTCACATCCATGACCAGCGCATCCAGGCCGGCCGCCAGTTTCTTCGAGAGAATGGAAGCCGTGATCAGCGGCACGGATTCCACGGTCGCAGTCACATCGCGTATGGCATAGAAACGTCGATCGGCAGGTGCGAGTTCGGCGGTCTGACCGATGATGGCGCAACCGACGTCCCGCACCACCTGGCGAAACCTTGCGAAATCAGGCGTCGCGTCATAGCCCGGAATGGATTCGACTTTGTCTGTCGTACCGCCCGTATGCCCCAGTCCGCGTCCGGATATCATCGGCACGTAGCCGCCACACGCGGCGACAATCGGTGCCAAAAGGAAACTGACCTTGTCGCCGACGCCGCCGGTGGAATGCTTGTCAACAACCGGTCCTTGCAGATTCTCGGATTTCCAATCGAGCATGGTGCCCGACGCGGCCATGCCGGTCGTCAATCTGGCCGTTTCCGCGCTGCTCATGGAATTGAGAAATATCGCCATTGCCAGCGCTGACACCTGTTCAGCCGGAATGCTGCCATCCGCCAGGCCGGAGACGAAGCAATCAATCTCTTCAGGACTCAGTGCTGAACCGTCTCGTTTCTTCCGAATAATGTCCGTGAACAACATATCTAGATGAAGCCACGCAGTGGCAGTGACGGATCTCGCTGCAGCCAGTTGTCTGCCGGGTAGTGGCACTGCTGGTCAATGACGTGCATGGTGTAAGCGTGTCGCGACCGGCTTGATGTATTCGGCGCACTCATGTGCGGAGTACGGCCGTTAAAGATGACGAGCGTCCCCTTTGTTGCCGCAGCGGGCAGCTTCGTATCCTCTGGCCAGGGTGTGCCGTCCAACACGCGGGTATCCAGTGTGAACGGCCCCGTCCGGACGTTGCGTTTCTTCAGCGGCAGCCGGTGAGCACCCGGGATGAAGTACATACAGCCGTTCTCAAGCGTCGCGTCTTCAAGCGCAAACCAGAAACCGATGCAGGACTCGGGTTCGGTATAGAGAAAGGTGGAGTCCTGATGACAGATGACCTCGCCGCCGATGCGCGGCGGCTTGAAAATGTACATCGACTGAACGATCGCCGGGTCAGCCACATTGAGGCGTCTCGCAACTTCCGCCAATTCGCCAGAGTGCGAAAACCTGATGAACTCCGGGTCGAGGTCATGCATGGCGTGTCCCATCTTGTTCAGCGACTTTTGCTTTGACTGGCGCAGCGTGCCGTCTGTAGCGAAAGCGTCCTGCTCAAAGAAAAAACGGATTTTATCGCCGGACTCGATGAAGTACCTGTCGTCCTGCTGACGCCTGCTGGTTGTGGAAAACACGCTGCTGACACCGGACGGATCGAAGGCATCGACCAGAGACAGCGCTCGCCGGCGCAAGCGCTCACAGGATTCGGCGGTAACGAAATCTTCCAGCAAGATGACGCCGTCTTCTGCATAGGCCGCGAGCATCTCTGCGCTAAGCGCACCATTATCCGGCGCCTTGAAACGTGCCAGTGATTTCTTGTCAGGTTCGGTCAATCTGCCCCCATGACAATGTCAGACCGACGAAACATTAGCATCAAACGGCGCTCAGATCGCCGTTCTGCGCCGTGCTGAGGTTAGAATAGGACGCATCCGCTGCCAGGACCTCAATTGAGCCATGTTCGCAAGACTTTCATTTAGAAATACCATCGTGCTGCCCATAGCGGGCGTAATGGCACTGCTGCTTGCCGCCTGCTCGCCACCGGATTCTCCTGCAGTACCCGCCTCCACTGCAGATGATGACGGCAACGCAATCGACCTTATTATCGAAGGCGATTATGTCGTGACGATGGATGCGGCGGGCAGCGTACTTGCACAGGCTGCCGTTGCTGTCGATCAGGGCATTATCCTTGCGATAGGCAGCGCGGAGGAGATCTCCGGCCGTTACTCGGCCCGAACGCGGCTGAACGGCAGCAATCGCGTCGTCATGCCTGGACTGATTAATGGTCATTCGCATGCAGCGATGACCTTGCTGCGTGGAGTCGCCGACGATCTGGAGCTGATGGACTGGCTGCAGAATTACATTTTCCCGGCGGAAGTACAGTTTGTAGACAGTGAATTCGTGCGCATCGGGACGGAGCTCGCCTGCTGGGAAATGATTCGTGGCGGCACGACCACCTTCGTCGACATGTATTACTACCCGGACACGATTGCCGAGGTCGTGGCTGAGTGCGGACTGCGTGCCTATATCTCCGCCACAGTCATCGATCAACGCAGCCCGGACGCAGAAAGCGCCGCTGATTCGCTGCACAAGGGGGCCCTGTTCATCGATAACTGGAAAGGTCGCAACAGCCGCATCACACCCATTTACGGGCCGCATGCCGACTACACGCTGAATGCCGAACAACTAGCAGCAACCCGCGCTGCGGCCATCGAAGCCGGCGTACCGATCAGTATTCACATGGCCGAATCGCCGTTCGAACTCGAATATTCCAAGAGCACGTATGGGAAAACGAGCATCGAGTTGTTCGATTCGATCGGCTTTCTGGACGGGCCGACCATCGGCGCACACGTAGTCTGGCCAACCGAGAATGAGATCCGGATTCTGGCGGAGAAACGGGTCGGCGTGATCCATAACCCGACTTCCAATATGAAAATTGCCTCGGGCATTTCTCCGGTTACGGAGATGCTGGATGCTGGCGTGCTTGTTGGCCTCGGCACAGACGGTGCGGCCAGTAACAACGATCTTGATATGTGGGAAGAAATGCGGCTCGCGTCATTCCTGCAGAAAGTCAGCACAATGAATCCGCAGGCATTGCCGGCCAGCGCAGTGCTGCAGATGGCGACCAGCGGCGGCGCCGAGGCCATCGGGCTGCGGGATAAAGTCGGCGCCCTGGAAGTGGGCATGCGTGCTGACCTCATTCAGGTCAGCTTTAACGACGTGCATTTTATCCCGACTTATGACGTTATCTCGCACCTGGTCTATGTTGCCGACGAGCAGGATGTCGCCGCAGTCGTCGTCGACGGCAGGCTGCTCATGCGCGATGGCGAATTCTATACCATAGACACCGAACGGGTACGCAGGGAAGCGACTGCGCTTGCAGCCAGAATTCAGTCCGCCCTCGCAGAGAGAAATCAGTAGGCATCAACAATCGCGAGCTGGGCTCGCTCCTACAGGTCCTTTTTAAACCTAATGCCATGCCCGGTCGCGCTGCAGGAGCCCGCCCCGGGGGCCAATCACCAACGGAGAATTCCTTCACCATCGGAATCGCGGGCTGTACCCGCTACTGCCAATCCTCTTCAACCTAGTGCCATGGCCGGTCGCGCTGTAGGAGCCCGCCCCGCGGGCGATCCCCACGAACGCTACATTGCGCCTGACTATCAGACAGGCGCGCTGAATTGCCGGCAACATTCTTCCAGCCATAATCTGAAATTTCGCAGCTTGGGCAAGTCGAAATAATGTTCAGGCGCGACAAAGTAGTAAGCGAACTCGCTCTTCGATACTAAGTTGATGGGACGCACCAGCCTGCCCTGCTCCAATTCCTCCGCGACCAGCGACCAGCGTGTCAGGCCCACGCCCAGCCCCTTTTCTGCAGCGACGGCCGTATTCACGGAGTCATCGAAAGTCGGTCCGCGCCGTTTGTTACTGACCCCACCCAGTCCCCGCATCCAGCGGTCCCAGGGTTCATCTATGCTGTGCAGCAACGGGTAGCGGCTGAGTTCGTCGAGGCTTTCAAGCGGACCGAACTTTTCAAACAGGGCGGGACTGCAGACAGGCACCATCCAGTCGTCGAGTAGTTTTTTCGACGCAAGGCCCGGGTAATTTCCCTTACCGAATCGAATCGCGGCGTGAAAATCCGTTTCCTGGAAATTAACGGGCGCCATGTCCGCGTTGATGCGCAAGTCGATATCGGGATAGCGCTGATAAAACTCGTGCAAGCGCGGCGTCAGCCATTTCTGCAGGAATGACGCCAGCATGCTGACGTTCAGCACGCCGGCTTCCCGGTCGAGAGACAGAGACTTTACCGCAGCGTTTATCTGCGCCAGTCCGGATTGCACGCCCGGCAACAGCATCCGGCCTGCCTCGGTGAGCGTCACCTTGCGCCCCTGGCGCACAAACAGCGTGACACCCAGCTGCTCTTCCAAAGCCCGAATTTGTGAGCTGACCGCCGCTGGAGTGA
Organism: Woeseiaceae bacterium; assembly: GCA_037968735.1. Taxonomy (GTDB): domain Bacteria; phylum Pseudomonadota; class Gammaproteobacteria; order Steroidobacterales; family Woeseiaceae; genus SZUA-117. Next base: position 125,950 of record JBBKWC010000007.1, read on the forward strand.
CGTTCAGCGACTCCGCGCCGGCGGCAAAGCTCAGGCGTGAGGCGACGGCGGCAAACGTCCTCAGTGGATTCAGGGGAATTTGTGGGCTCATATGAATTAAGAAAAACTTAACTGAAAAACAAAACTTCCCGTTAGTCGATTTCCGGATTGCGCGTTATAAATACTGCCCATGGACGAGTTGTCCACCACTTCAGGAGATAAGTCAATGTTAAGCAAAAACACATTCGGTGAAAACCTGGCGCCCGTGGTTCAGCAAGACCCGTCAACGAGGCTCCGCCACTTCCCCGACGCGTCGGCCGCCAACGCCAACAACGCTGGCCTGCCTGCAAGTCGTCCCGGAGCGCTGTCCCGCCGCACTGCCAGAGAGCGCCGCAACGCGCTTGCAGCGATCGGCGGGTGGAGGCTCAGAACCTGGTGACAGTCGGCATTACCGGTCAGTCAGTCTTGCGCGACTGACCGGTTCTGTCTTTGGCGTCGCCCGTTCGCGAGTCTCAGCCACGCGCCGGCATGCGGTCCGTATATAATGCCTGCTAAAGAATAGGCGGAGCTCAAATGGCGCAGGACGATCAGAAAATCGATTATCTCGAATTCCCCGCCACCGATTTCGATTCGATCCAGGCGTTCTACGAGAAGACCTTCAACTGGCAGTTTACCGATTACGGTCCAGACTACCGGGCTTTCAGTGACGGCAAACTGGACGGCGGTTTCTATCGCTCTGACCGACACTCTTCCACACAACACGGCGCGGCTCTGGTGATTCTCTATGCCGGCAATCTTGAGGCAATCCGGGACAAGGTAGCGCAGTCGGGCGGCGTGATCGTGAAAGACATTTTCAGCTTCCCCGGCGGTCGCCGCTTTCACTTTGCCGATCCTCACGGCAATGAGCTCGCCGTCTGGTCGGACGCCTGATCAACTCGGTGGCGGATCAGGGCAAACAATCTGCTGCGAAGAGAGACTGGCGAATTTCTCTCGTTCTCTTGTCTGTATGGTTGCTGGCGCTTGTCATTATTATCGGCAGGGAGAACAGCATACCTGTGTCGATGCTGGTCATTTCCAGCCTGTTTTTTATCCTCCTGCTACCCGCCATGAACGATCTGGTTCGCAGTATCGAACGAGCCGTCGCTCAATGGCTCAGCAATGACCCGAGTTCCCGTGAAAATGAATAACACGCTGGAGAGACGATGAACCTCATTTACTTGGCGCTGCTAGGCCTGACGGTGTTCGTTGCAATCTGGATGCTGTTTGTTATTCCGGCGGAACGCCGTTATCACGAGCGAAAACTGGAGTCACTGCAAAAAAGAATAGAAAGACGGGAGGCCGCGCGGCAGGATGGCCGTGCCACCAGTACAAAAGCGGAAACAGAATAAGCAATCACAGGAGACCGATATGAATGTACTGTTCCCGGCGCTCGCAATGATCGGGCTGACCCTCTTTGCCTTCGTGCGACTCGGTTATCTGCGCTTCAATGCGGTCAAGCAAGGGGAAATCGATCCGCGATTCTTCAGCCTCTATCGCGGTTACGAAGAACCCGAAAAGCTCGCTTTGTATTCAAGGCACGTCGTCAATCTTTTCGAAACGCCGGTGCTTTTTTATGTCATCTGCATTATCGCCTACGTGAGCGGCCAGTCCGGCGGCATGACTGTTGTGGCGCTGGCCTGGGCCTATTTCGCCTTACGCATGATGCACAGCTATGTACACCTGACGAGCAACGTGGTCATAGTCAGATTTCGCATATTTACGATCAGTATGCTGATTCTAGGCGTGCTATGGGTTGCCGTGGTGACGGGACTGATGCGCCAGTCAGCGTTCTGACGCGTCACCTAATCTTGCATCGGCGAGGAAGCTTACCCCGTAGTCCATTGGCGAAAGGCCGAAAAACCCAGCCAGGCTCTGGCCGATATCGGCAAACGTCTCGCGCTTGCCAATGGAACCCGGGCTGACACCGCTGCCGTAGGCCAGCACAGGAATGTGTTCCCGGGTGTGATCACTGCCGGGCCAGGTGGGATCACAGCCGTGGTCGGCGCAAATCACGAGAATGTCGTCAGCAGACATCAAGGCCAGCAACTCGGGAAGGCGCTTGTCGAAATGCTCCAGCGCGACCGCATAGCCGTCTACATCTCTGCGGTGTCCGTAGAGCATATCGAAGTCGACGAAGTTGGTGAACACGATCGAGCGGTCGTCCGCCGCTTTGAGTGCATCCAGGGTGGCGTCGAACAGCGCGTCGTTACCTGTTGCCTTGATTTTTTTCGTGATGCCCTGGTGAGCGTAAATGTCGGCAATCTTGCCAACGCTGATGACATCGCCGCCACTGCTGACGAGTTTATCCAGGAGGGTCGCCGCGGGCGGCTTCACGGTGAGATCGCGACGATTACCCGTCCTGACGAAACTCCCCGACTCCTTGCCGATGAAGGGACGCGCAATGACCCGTCCAATGTTGTATTCGTCGACCAGTCCCCTCGCGATGTCACAGACGTCGTACAGACGTTGCAGACCAAAAGTTTCTTCGTGCGCAGCAATCTGGAAAACACTGTCCGCTGAGGTGTAGACGATGGGTTTGCCGCTCGCCATATGCGCCTCGCCGAGCTCTGCGATAATTGTGGTGCCAGACGAATGGCAGTTGCCCAGTACGCCCGGTAGCCCGGCCTGCGTGATCAGGGTTTCCAGAAGCGCGGGCGGAAACGTGTTTTCTTTTCCAGTGAAGTAGCCCCAGTCGAACAGGACGGGCACGCCGGCGATTTCCCAGTGGCCACTGGGCGTATCTTTGCCGCTCGAGAGTTCCGCCGCAAAACCATAGGCGCCATCGATTTCCGGGCTGTCGGCAATACCGGCTGGCGCCTCACCACTGCTCTCGGTTGCTGCACGCAGCAATCCGAGCCGCGCCAGGTTCGGCAAAGCGAGCGGCTTGCCGTCGGCAGCGCGCCTGCTGGCGATACTGCCAAAAGTATTGGCGCCCGTGTCGCCGAATTTGTCAGCGTCGTCGGTTGCACCTATGCCAAAGGAGTCCAGCACGAGGATGATAGCTCTGCCCAAGCGTTTCTCCTGACGTTCAAGGTTAAGGTGGCGTCAGTATATAACGGGAGAAGGTATTGCCGAGGGCGGAGGTTGCTTTCGGGGAATCGCCCGCGGGGCGGGCTCCCAATCCTCCTGCTATGTTGGTAGCCGCATTCTGGGTGGGCGAGGATTCATCTTTAGCGCGACGGTCGGGAATGCGCATCGCCCGCGGGGGCGGGCTCCTACAGCACATGTATAAACCGCAGTGGCGGCGCGACGCCGCGATTTCAGCTTCTTACGCTAGTGATGAACTTCCTGCGGCACGAAGGTGCTTTCGCCGAAAAACTCGATGCGGGTCAGCCACGTATGTTCACCCTCGATGGCCATCAGCCAGATCAGGACGCCGATGAAAATTGGCGGTAACAGAATGGCCCCTTTCAGCGCCAGGCGCTCCCATTTCATATGCATGAAAATGGCGATAATGAAGCCGGCTTTCAGGAACATGAAAACCAGAATCAAGGTCCAGCGCAAGGGTCCCTGCACATTGATGTAGTCAACCATGTATGAGAAAAAACTCAACACGAACAAGAGGGCCCATATCCGGTAATAGACGTTTAAAGGGTGTTGTTGTCCTTCCTGTGCCATCTAAGCGGTCTCCTGCGGATTACCAGAGATAAAAGAATGCAAAAATAAAGACCCACACGAGGTCGACGAAATGCCAGTACAAGCCGGCGATCTCGACAATCTCGTAATTGCCGCCCCGCTTTTCATAGAAGCCGTTACGCACACGATTGGCGACCACGAGCAGGTAAATGACGCCAGCCGACACGTGCATACCGTGGAAACCGGTGATCATGAAGAATGCTGAGCCGAACTGGGCGGCGCCCATGGGATTGCCCCAGGGCCGTACACCCTCTTCGACAATCAGCTTGGTCCACTCGAATGCCTGCATGCCGACGAACGATGCGCCCAGGAGCGCCGTCGCGACCATGAGCCAGAAAGTTTTCTTACGATCCTTGCGATAGCCCATGTTGACGGCCAGTGCCATCGTGCCACTCGACGTAATCAGGATGAAGGTCATGATCGCAATCAGGATCAGCGGGATGGGATCGCCGCCAAATGACAAGGCGAATACTTCGCTGGGATAGGGCCAGGGATCGGTGGCAGCCATGCGAACGTGCATGTAGCCAACCAGGAAGCAACTGAAAATGAAGGTATCGCTCAGGAGGAAGATCCACATCATGGCCTTGCCCCAGGGCACATGAAAGGACTGCATGTCGGAGGAAAAATCCCGAACGACGCCTCTTGCTCCGTCCGGTAGCACCTCGGCGTTAGTTGCAGCAGCTTCTGACATTGATCGCCTTCCTTCTTAGGTAGATAACAGCATGCCGAAAAGCACAATCCACACCAGCAGCAGGAAATGCCAGTAAATCGTGCACAGTTCGATGCTCAGTCGAACGCTGTCTGCGTCCGCGCCGGTCCAGACCTTGACGGTCGATTTCCCCCAGACCCACATGCCGCCCAGCATGTGCAGGCCGTGCACTGCGGTCAGCAGGTAGAAAAATGCGTTCGCCACATTGTTTTCCGCATACAATCCGGCCGCATCGAGCTGCCGCCAGGCCACCATCTGGCCGACGAGAAACAGAAATGTAAACAGCCCGGCGAGCAAGAGGCCCGGTTTAAGACGGCTTTGTATGCCTTTGACGGCCGCATTGCGGGTCCAGTGATAAACGATACTCGCCAGCACCAGCATGCCGGTGTTCACCCACAGCAGCATGGGTTCTGTCACAGGTCGCCAGTCCGGTTCTTCCATGCGAATGGTGTATGCGCTGATAAATAGCGCGAACACCGACGTCGCGACTGCGAGAAAAGTACTTAAGGCAACGACACCGGTGTTGGTGTCCAGCGAGGCGCCACTGACTGCGTCATCGGCGGCGTCAGCCAGCCACGGTTTGGTGTTGAGCGACTGCTTCAGGAGCCAGCCGATAATGGTGGCCATAATGACGCCCAGAAAGATGAGCGTGATATACATTAGTGCTCGACTCCGTGTTCACGGCCAACCGGCACATCCTCCGCCGGCACGGTTTGCGGCGTGAAATCGTCCGCCTGTCCCGGCACGCTGTAGTCATATGCCCAGCGATGCACGACCGGCAGGTGATGACCCCAGTTGCCATGTTTTGGCGGTGTGTCCGGTGTCTGCCATTCCAGCGATGTCGCTTTCCACGGATTCGGGCCGGACGGTTTGCCATTTTTCAGGCTGGCGATCATGTTGTAGATGAAGATCGACTGCGACGCCGCAATTATCAGCGCCGAAATCGTCATGCTGGCATTAAGCGTGATGGCCGAATCCGGCATGAAGTCGGTATCACCCATTGCAAAGTAACGTCGCGGCACACCCAGGAAGCCGATGTAATGCATGGGCAGGTACAGCGAATACGTCCCGAGGAACGTCAGCCAGAAATGCCACTTACCGAGCGTCTCGTTGTACATCCGCCCGGTCATTTTCGGATACCAGTGGTAAATGGCACCGAACACGACCAGCACCGGCGACACACCCATCACCATGTGGAAATGCGCGACGACGAAGTAGGTATCAGACAGCGGCAGGTCGATAGTCACGTTGCCAAGAAACAGCCCGGTCAGTCCGCCGTGGGTAAAGGTGAAAATAAACGCAATCGCGAACAGCATTGGCACGCGCAGGTGAATGTTGCCCTGCCATAGCGTGAGAACCCAGTTGTAAACCTTGATGGCTGTCGGGACGGCGATAATGAGTGTCGTCGTTGCGAAGAAGAAACCGAAATACGGGTTCATGCCACTGACGTACATGTGATGCGCCCACACGATGAAGCTCAGGCCGCCGATGGCGATGATGGCCCACACCATCATGCGATAGCCGAAAATGTTCTTGCGCGCATGCGTGGCCAGCAGATCGGAGACGATGCCGAATGCCGGCAGCGCGACAATGTAGACCTCCGGATGGCCGAAGAACCAGAACAGATGCTGGAACAGCACCGGGCTGCCGCCGCCATACTCCGTCACTTCTCCCGCCGCCATCATTGCCGGCATGAAGAAACTGGTGCCAATCAGCTTGTCGAGCAGCATCATGATCGCGCTGACCAGCAACGCCGGGAACGCCAGCAGGCCGAGGATGGTGGCCATGAAAATGCCCCAAATGGACAGCGGCATGCGCATCAGGGTCATGCCCTTGCAGCGCGCCTGCAGCACAGTCGTGACGTAGTTAAGCCCGCCCATCGTGAAGGCAACAATGAACACGGCCAGCGAGAGCAGCATCAGCACGATGCCCCACTCAACCCCCGGCGTGCCGGGGGAGATAGCTTGTGGCGGATAGAGAGTCCAGCCCGCGCCAGTGGCACCACCGGGCACGAAGAAGCTTGCTACCAGAATGATGACCGACAGAAAGTAGACCCATACACTCAGCATGTTCATAAACGGGAACACCATGTCCCGCGAGCCGAGTTGCAGCGGGATCAGGTAATTGCCGAAACCGCCGAGAAACAGCGCGGTCAGCAGGTAGATCACCATAATCATGCCGTGCACGGTGACGAACTGGTAATAGTTTTCAGGATTGATGAAATCGAAAGTGTCCGGAAAACCCAGCTGTAGCCGGAAGGTGCTGGACAGCAGCATGCCAACCAGTCCAATCAAGATGGCCAGCACGCCATACTGGATAGCGATGACCTTATGGTCCTGGCTGTAGACGTATTTCGTAATGAACGTCTGCGGATCGTGGTGTTCGATGGTGTGGTCACGATCGGCGATTGAAACGTATGCCATCAGGATTCCCTCAATACTGTCTGTTCAATTGGAGTCTTCATCAGCGCTGCGGCAACGTGCCAATGTAAGCGACGACGTCGGCGATCGCCTTGTCATCATGCAAGGTCCTGCCCATGAAGCCCATCTGCTTGCCGTAGAAATCCTGCGGATGACTGCCGCGGACGCCGGAACGGAAGTTTTGCAGCTGACGTTCCAGGTACCAGTCCGTCATGCCGGCCATACGTGGCGCGTTTATGGCTTCAATGCCTTCGGCATCCTTGCCATGGCAATAGGCGCAAACATTGTAAATACGCTGTCCGTTGCTGACATCGCCGTCGATGGTGACCGCCCCGGGATTATCGGGAAAAGTCTCGATGTGAGCGATGACGTTGTTGATCGCAGCATCGTTGGCAAGTGTTGCCGCCATCGGTGCCATCTGCTTGCCGTAGATATCGTCCTCGTGCGCGCCGCGCAAACCTGATTGGTAATTTTTGAGCTGGCGTTTGAGGTACCAGGCTTCCTGGCCCGCGATCTTCGGCGAATTCAGTGCCAGCAGGCCTTCACCCTGCTGCCCATGGCAGGCTGCACACACGGCATACTGTGCCGCGCCGACCGCTGCATTGCCGGCCGCAACTGACTGCGTTTCGGCATAAGTGGGATTCGAGGCAACCCAGGCATCGAAATCCTCCTGGGTGTCGACGACTACCGCACCGCGCATGGTGTGATGTGCGATTCCGCAAAGTTCTTCGCACAGCACTTCATAAGTACCGAGAACCGTCGGCGTAAACCAGAGATAGGTTTCCATGCCGGGAACCAGGTCCATCTTGACGCGAAACTGCGCCACGGCGAAATCGTGCAATACATCCTTGGAACGCAGATTGACCTTCACCGGTACATTAATCGGTAAATGAACTTCAGGGCTCATTATCAGGACATCGTCCCTGCCCAGCGGATCGTCGGGATCCATGCCAAACGGATTGTCGTTGGTAATGATTTCTGCTTTGACATTGCCAAACTCGCCGTCTGCGCCCGGCAATCGGTAGCTCCAGTACCACTGCTGGCCGTTAGCCTCGATCTCCATGGCATCTTCCGGCACGTTGACAAATTCGCCCCACACAAACAGGCCGGGTGCCAGCATCGCCGCCACGCCGACAGACGTCAGAATCGTCAGCCAGGTCTCGAGTTTCTTGTTTTCGGGATCATATTTCGCCCGGGAGCCTTCTTTTGCCCGGTACTTGACCACCGCATAGGCCATGAACAGGTTGACGGCCACGAAGACGAAGCCGGTCACCCAGAAGGTGAGATCGATCGTGGCGTCGATCTGACTCCAGTTCGACGCCAGCGGCGTGAAATACCATGGACTCAGGAAGTGAAAGACAATGCTTCCAACAACCAGCAGGATAAGCACAACTGCCATAGGCATACCTATTGCATCCTTATTCTTGATATACGCGAATGATGTCGCGGCCACTGACGGACCGCCGGTCAAGTAAGATCAGCACGCTCTTGTGTCTTCCTTGTTTCTCGTTGCTCTGATTCCCCCGCGGCAACCCCTTGCCGAGCCTTGAGTCGCTTTCCTGCTGCCAGCGAACTGCTTTTCTGTCGGGTCCCGGAACCCTATTTACCGGCGCACTCGACCACGGCTGAGGATAGAGGATTCAAGCGTTTATTTCCACCACAAAACCGTCTGGACGTTGGCGCCCGTGATGGTTACAAATGATTGATTCCAAATGGGATAAGCGGACGACAAATGACGGGTCGCAGCGTTTGGCCGTTCCAGCGTTAGCAGAGAGAATTGCAGGAGCCCGCCCTGCGGGCGATTTCCAAGTTTCCTCATCGCGCTAAAGATCGATCCTCACCATCCGCCGACTAAATGTTCAACCTTCCGTGAGGACTGGGAATCTGCCCAGCGGATGGTGAGTGTTTGTCACGCTGGCGTGACTGGCAGGCCTGCGTCAGAACGCAAACTCCAGATCGCGGCGCATATTCCTGCGGGCTTTTTCGAGATCCGACTGCAGATGTTGCAGTTCTTCCTCCAGCGGTTCGGTGAACTCGGCGGTGCGGATATCAAGAAAACTGGCAGCAGGCGACGTGGCAACGTGTTCCGGCACGGTTCGCGGCAGAGCTGCCACTTCCGGCGCTGGCGGTTCCTCATGGCGGTTCCAGTTCATAACGGCGATGATCACGAGCGCACTGGCGACGCCGGTCAGGCTGCTGGCGAGCCACAGTCGTCCGGCGGCCCGTTTCTGCGGCGCCACTGCCGGCAGGCGTTTTGTCGCACGGAGGGATGCGTCCATCCGCGCCCGCCACTCTGCAGACACTTCTGCGTCTATCGTCAGCGCATCGTTTTTCAGCCTTCGATCAAATTCCTTCATTGACAGGACCTCCTCTGGGCAGGGCTTCGTCAGCTAATGCAGCAGACAGCGTGCGGCGGCTGCGGAACAAGGTGACCTTGGTCCACGATACGGTGCGTTGCAGGGTCTCTGCCACTTCCCGCACGCTCATGTCTTCAACATAGCGGAACCACATTGCAGTAAATGCCGCATCGTCAAGCCGCGCTTTCGCCACGAGCCAGACATTGTCCCTCTCGCTGTCGCGGATACAGGCTTGCAGCGGATCCTCCCCGCCTGCCTGATGCAGAACGTCGTCTATTGGCACTGACTGCTGCTGCCGCGCCAGCGTCCGCAACGCAATGCGATAAAGCCAGGTACTGAAACGCCAGCGCGGATTGAAGCTTTCAAGATAGCGATGCGCATTGAGGAAAGCGTCCTGCAATGCGTCCTCCGCATCTGCCCTGCACGCCGCGCGGGAGAGCAGGAAGCGGAGCAGACGCTGCTGGTAGCGTTCGACCAGCTCACTGAACGCTGGCTCAGAGCCATTAAGGCAGGCGATCACGAGTTGCTCATCGCTCAGCACGTGAACGGGGCAACGGTCGTCATCACTGTTTCAGCAGCCGCATCAGCACCGCCGGGTCGAGAACGGTGCTCAGCGACAGCGTGTTCTCCAGAATGCCGACGCGGGTATTCCTGATAACGTCGCGAATCTCAACCGGCAGTTCTGAATTGAATGACTGCAGTCCCAGCAAACCATTGACGATCGCGCCGATGGCTTGTGCCATCTTCGGATCGACCGACACCAGTCGCGCCTCGACCGCAAGGTTGCCGCCCTGCTCTGCCACCAGAAGTGCTGCCTGTTCCGTGTTGCGCAGAATATTGGACTCCCAGTCATCGTCACCGTCATCGTTCAGAAGGCCCTTGGTGTGCATGCCTGCCTGGACCAGATTCTTGTTCGCCGACAGTACGAGCAGCGCGCCATCATGAGCGCCGGCGCCGGTGATTATGCCGCCGCTGTCCAGCAGAGACTGCATCTGGCCTTCCATGCCGGTCACGATGGCCTTGCCCGGTACGGCGAAGCTCACGTAAGCCGATTCCTCAAGTCCGTCCAGCAGAACATTGCGGGTCGCGGTCGCTTCCTTGCCGAAAAGAAAATAGTCACGGCCCTTGTGGGTCCGCGGATCGACGGGACCCTTGCTCGCGGCCATTGCCATGAGCTTGTCCTGGGTAGCTTTGGTGAGCGGCCCATCGACAACCAGAACGATGGATTCACCGCTGGTGGCAAATGCCGTCAGGGTATCGACTTCCTTGCCAAGATCGATGCCGGTCTTCTCCCGAACCTCGGCGGCGACCTCATTCTCAAACCACTGAAAGAGTTCGCTGCCACCGTCGCTGTCCCGCAGGTCACCGAGATTGGCATGCAGATACCAGACAGTATCACCGGGCAGGTCACGGCTGGCGATGTCGGCACTGGCCGATGAAGCAAATATAGCGCTGGCTGCTGCCAGCCAGAACAGGGCAATAAATCGCATGGTGCTACCTCAGGATGATTGGTCTGCCTGCTTATAGACGGCCGCATCGCAAAGGGTTACAGAAAAGCTGAAAAAATCTTCGCCTGGCAGTCAGTTTCCGTGAACCACCTGACCGTCCAGCAGGGTCATGTCGACCTCAATCTGGTGAATCTCGTACGGATCACTGTCGAAAATATTCCTCGACAGAACCACGAGATCGGCTTTTTTGCCGACTTCAATAGAGCCGATCTCATCTTCCATGTGCAGTTGATAAGCCGCGTCCAGGGTATAGCCGCGAATAAGCGTTGCGATGGCGAGACGCTCGGACTGAAGTGGCTGCACCGGCGCGTCAGCCTCACCTGCGGACTGGCGCGTGTGGCCGATCTCCATCTGGTAGATGGGTGACATACCCAGCATGCCCGCCCCGCTGGCCGGGAAATCACTGCCGAAAGTGAGTCGGACACCGAGCTTATGCAGGCTTTCGAAACGCCAGAAACGGCTGAACTGATCGGCGCTGACAAATTGCTCGCCGTAAGTATCGTAGGAGGCCCACAGGGGTGTGCTCTGTGCAATGACGTCGAGTTCCGCGAAGCGGGGAAGGTCCTGATCGGTAATAACCTGAATGTGACAGATCGCGTAGCGCGTCGGGCTGTCCGGATGCAGCGCTCGCGCCGCCTCAATGGCGTTTAAAGCTTCGTGCACGGCGCGTTCGCCCAGCGCGTGGATATGGACATCGATATCACTGCCTGCCGCGCCCGTTACCATGCGCGTCATCTCTGCTTCTGTGTAGACCGTCTCACCGCTGTTACCCGGTTCGCCCTGGTAATCCTCGAACATGGCGGCAGTGCGGCCTTCGACCGTGCCATCATCCATAATTTTCAGCACGCGATAGTGGTAACGCTCGCCGCGGATCGTATCGCGCCAGGCTGCGGCTTTTTCTATTGCACCGGCAACGTCCTCGGGCCCGGTGGGCCGGTAGGATCCTACGATGCGCACGCTAAGGTCGCCGGCTGTTTCCAGCCTGCCAAGGACACGATGCAGCGAATCCTCGTAGCCCAGCGCACCGGCGTCGAAGACGGAAGTAACCCCGTAACCGTTTAATACATCGAAAACCAGGGCAGTACCGGCGACGATCACATCCTCGGTGATCACGTTCAGATCCTGCATTGCGCGACCCGCAGTGCCTTCCAGCAAATAGCCGGTGGCATCGCCCGCTGCGTCTCGCTTGTAGTAGCTGAAACCCGGCACCGGGTCGGCGCTGTCCTGCGTAATGTTAAGCGCTGCCAGTGCCGCAGAATTTGCCCACGCGCCGTGAAAACCTTCGTCCATGATCAGCACGGGCCGGTCCGGTACGACCGCGTCAATCAGCTGCCGCGTCGGGCCGTCGGGTCCGAATGTGGTCGCGAGAAATCCATAGCCGAACAGCAACGGTAGCGAGGGATTGGCGCTGGCATACTGATCGATGGCGGCAACCCACTCTTCGACCGTACCGAAAGTGTCCAGCGACAGCGCCCTGGCGTAAGCGCCGCCGGAGATGGGATGCATGTGCGTATCGATAAAACCGGGAAGCAGCATTTTTCCGCTCAGGTCGTGCCGCACTGTCTGTTCGCCTGCCAGTGCGATAGCGCCTTCGTTGTCACCGACATAAACAATGTTGTCGCCATCGATGGCGACGGCTTCCGCAACCGGCCTGCTGTCATCCAGAGTCCAGACGTAACCGTTCAGGAATACGGTGTCGACGCCGGGTGCCGGCGACTCACTGCAGGCAGCCAGAATGGTGAGGGCGATCGCTGTTGTGAGTAGCGCACTACGCTTCATAGACAGTCTTCCCTCCCAGCACGGTGCGGAGGATGCGGATGTTCTTGATGTCGTCCGGATCAACGTCATGCGGATCCTTCTCGAGGATCACAAAGTCGGCAAGCTTGCCGGGTTCCAGGGTGCCCTTGATGTCTTCCTCAAACGACGCGTATGCGCCATGCACCGTGCAGATACGCAAGGCTTCCGTCACCGTCAGGCGCTGGCTCGGTCCCCACACGCGACCCCGCGCATCCTTCCTCGTCACCATGCTTTGCAGCGCCATCATCGGTTCGTAGGGACCGGGCGTGTAGTCGGATGCCGGCGCGACCGGAATGCCTGCATCGAGGAAACTGCGGTGGGCAAACATCTTTTCCATCTTCTCCTCGCCGTAGTCCACCCACTTGTTGCCGTGATAATGGGCGTAGGTATAGAACGGCAGCGGAATGACCCCGGCGGCTTTGATGCGCGCCAGCAAATCGTCATTGATCAGCGAACAGTGCTCGATGCGATGGCGAGGATTTGGACCCTCATGATTTTTCAGCACGCGCTCATACGCCTTCAGCACCATGTCTATGGTCAGGTCACCATTGGCGTGGATACCGACACGGAAGCCGTGTTCCACCGCGTCGTCTACGGCGTCATCGATCTGTTCCTGAGTCATTGTCAGGATGCCGTGATCGTCAGTGCCTTCGTAGGGTGTACTCATGTACATCGTGCGTTCCGAGGCGGAACCATCGGCTGCGAATTTGACCGCGCCGATGCGGAGCATGTCGTCGCCGAAGCCTGTGCGAACACCGGCGGTTTTCAGGCCTTTGTAGACTTCGCTGTTGCCGCCCGGCATGAAGGCGAGGCGAAAGTACAACTCGCCCGCGTCGCGCGCGTCCTGATACGCCGTCAGATCCTCAAGCGTGCCATAAGCGTCGGTCGTCGAGGTCAGCCCCGCCGCAGCCATATTTTGCGATGAGATCGTTGCCGACTGCTGCCGTACCTTGCGATCCATGACCGGCCAGGTGCCGACTGAAAAGAACACTTCACGGGCATGCTCGGCGACCTTGCCGGTCAGCCGGCCGTCCTCGCGAAAAAAGCGCCCGCCAACGGGATCGGGAGTCTGATCGTTCACGCCGGCAATCTCAAGGGCCATGGAGTTGACGACGCCGGTGTGTCCGCCGCGATGTCCGACGTAAACCGGGTGGTCAGGTACTGCTTCGTCAATGTCGTTGCGGTTCAGCGGCCGCTCATCTTCGAACTTCGTATCGTCGTACATGACGCCGCGTACCCAGTGCCCGGGCGGCGTGTTCGCCGCCTTACTGGCGAGCGCATCCTTGACGTCCGAAATGCGCGGCAGGTTGACGTTGGCACCGACAGCCTCTTCGGCAAACAGCGGATGGCTGTGTCCGTCGATAAAGCCCGGCGTAACGGTCATGCCGCGCGCGTCGATTCTGACAGTGGCGGCATTCGCGAACGGCAGAATGTCCGCATCCGAGCCAATCGCCAGGATTCGATCGCCGCGCACCGCGATGGCTTCAGCCTGCGGTCTGTCCCAGTCCATCGTCAGGATGCGGGCACCCGTCACGATCATGTCAGCACTGCCCGTGGCAACGGCTTCCTGCGCATAAGCGCCGGCCGACAAACCGATGCCGACCGGCAGGATGGCGCCGGTGCCGAGAAAATTTCTGCGTGTAATGCGGCTCATGGTCGTGTCCCCTGTCAAAAGTTTGCATCGCCCGCAGGGCGGGCTCCCAATCCTCCCTCGGCGTTGATAATTCAATTGCCGTTTGGTGAGGATTGATCTTTAGCGCGACGGTTGGATCTGGAATTCACCTTCTGTATTCCGGATGCCGCCTTAAGTTAGCGAATCCTTGCTACCTACAGTCCCGAACCGTCTGCGGAATAGATAACCCAGATCTTCGTGTAACCGTCAGTATCCCAGATGCCCGTCCACTCTTTCGGGATAGTCACGGCTTCACCTGCGTTGATGGTCTGCACCGATCCGTCGGCAGAGGTCAAGGTCACGCTGCCTTCGAGAAAATACATAAACTCGTCGACGCCGTACGGCTCATCAGCCTCGAAACGAACCTTGCCAGAGCGATACATGCCGGACGAGAATTTCTCGTCGCTGGACAACATGCTGGTGACGTCCAGCGTGACATTGCCGTTGTCGTGCTCTGTGCGCGTCATGGAATCCCGCTCGAAAATCGTGCCGGCAATCTCGGCTTTGCTCATCTTTGCCGGGACTGCACCTGATTCGTGGTGCGCGGACATGGCCACGGCAGCGGCAGCCAGCAGGGACAGGGCGACGGATAAATTCTTCATTTTTACATCCTCTTGTTCAATGGTAAGCGATCAGCAGATAGCCGGCGATCGAAATGACAGCGGCAATCAGCGCATAAGGAATCTGTGTAATGGCATGCTGAAACGGTGTACATCCCGAAGCCTGCGCGGTCAGCACGGTCGCATCGGAATAAAAGCAGGCATGGCTGCCGAAGGTGCTGGCAGAGAGCGTTGCGCCCAGCACGACGGTCATGTCGGCACCGAGATTGACCGTCAGCGCAGTCACAATCGGCAGGATGATGACGAAGACGCCCCAGTTGGAACCCGTCATGAACGCCACGGCTGCCATTGACACGAAAATCGCGACGGGCAGCAGCTCAGCCGTGAGATAGGGTTGCATCGTGGAGACGACATAGGGTGCAAGCCCAAGTACATCGTTGACATCTTTCAGAATAAACGCAGCGACAAGAACCCCCAGTGGTTCAATCATCGTTTTAAAACCATCGATAATCGTATCGAAGGTGTCGTTCATATCCATCATGCGCGTGGCCAGAATAAAAAGCGCTGTGCCACCCAGCGTGATGTAAATACCGACCAGGAAGTCCTTGTCGAAATACAGGGTGGCGAGGACAAGTACGGTCATCGGCACGATGAACATCGACATTCGTGGCTTGATGTCGTCCCTGGGCTTGATCGACTGGTTGGCCTTTTCAATGTGCGCCGCACCGGGCGGCACGGTTTGCCCCGTAATCTGCGCACGCAGATCGGCAGCTTTCATCGCGCCTATCGGGGGAATGACACCCCACACCACCAGCGGTACCAGCAGTACGGCCACCCAGGCGTAGAGCATGTAGGGAATTGCGCTGATGTAGGTGTCGAGGCCCTCACCTTCCGGCGCGATACCGTTGGCAACGATCAAGCCTGCAAAAAATACGCCCCAGGTCGAAAACGGAATGATGACGCTGATGGGTGCTGCCGTGGAATCAACGACGTAAGCGAGCTTTTCCCGCGACACCCGATACTTGTCCGTCAGGCTGCGCATCGCAGAACCGACGGCCAGCGAGTTCAGGTAATCATCGACGAACATCAGGAGGCCGAGACCCCAGGTAGCCAGCAATGCGCCCCGTTGTGAATGAATGTGCTGCGTCATCTTTTGCGTGAATGACATCGTAGAACCGGTACGAATCAGAATACCTATCAAACTGCCCATGAAGCCGCAGACGAGGATGACCCAGGCGACGTCTTCATCCGTCATCACGCGCAGCGAGGTTTCCGCAAAGCCGCCGATGAACGTCGCGCCGTGAATCATGATGAGCCCGACGAGTGAACCCGCAATCAGCGACTCGATTGGCCGCCGCGTGGCAATCGCCAGCGCGAAGACGACCAGGGTCGGAATGAGGACTATCGCACCCGAATCTTCCATCAAGACACGGCAATCTGCTCGTTCACGGCGCGGATGGCAGCGTCGAATGCGCCGTCGACGTACGCGTAGGCTGCCGCGTCCGAATTGGCAATCGATATGCGTCCGAGCTGCGCGGCACCGGCCAGATGCGGACCGCTCTCCCTGCTCCATTCCGGCGGATCGAACAATTCGTTGTACTCATAGGCATAGCCGTGCGGCCAGCGATTAACGGTGATCGCCGCAATATCGCGCTCCGCGTCGAATCCGCCACCCTCGAGCGCGCCGCTCATCTGCCGAACGATGTCGCGCTCGAAATCGTCCCAGGTAAGTTCATACACGCGGCGGCGACCCGCGACATGCTGCTCGCGCTCTGTCAGACCCGCGTCCGGGGCCGTGGGTACGTAGGTGCCATGCACGATCGTTGCCTGATCCGGACGGCTGGTGAAGTCGTAGCCGCCCATGCTGACCGGAAAGTCCAGGCCGAAAGAATGCATCATGATGCCCTGCGGAATGTAAAAGCTCTGGTAGCCCAGCTTCGCGAACGCCTGCCAGTTGCGCACGGCAACACTTAAGTACACCAGCGGTATTTTTGTCGCGACATTAATCGCATCGACCTGCGCCTGCGGCAGTTCAGTACAGATGTGCGGCACAATGTTGTTGTAGCAGGCGAGAATGACGTGCTCGCCGCGTACCCTGAAAGGCTTGCCTTCCTGCACATAGGTCACGTCGGCGAAGCGGGATTTATCGGCATGCCTGACATCAACGGCAGTGCTGTGCAGACGGATGCGGGTTGCATTTGCGGCGTCGTCCAGCAGTCCATAGTCCACCTGTGCCAGCACCAGATCTTCCATCGTATGGCCGGGCACCGCAGCGGGTACCAGCTGACGGACGATGGCGCGCGCCACGCCGGCATTGCCATCCGGAAAGTGGAAAATGTAAGGCTCCTCTTCGGCGCTTGCGTCCCATTCGCCGAGCTCGCCGAGATCGAGATGCGCTGTACCCGGCATGCCAAGACGGTAGCCCTCCAGTGCGGACAGGGCGTCATAGCCGATGCCCCAGTAGCCTTTCACCGTGTCGCGCAAGAGGACAATGACCGGCTCGCTGGCCGCCGCATGCTTCTGCAAAAATTTCGTGTAACTCAGGGTTTTGAGATAGCGAATTTTTTCCTCACGTTGCATATCCGGCAGGTAGTCTTTCGGTTCATTCAGCAATGCGAGGAAACTGCGACGCGCCTCTGCAGGCAGCGGATAGGCGTTCACGATCTCCTGAATATCAGTGGCGGAAAGGTCCCCCGTTCGGCGGCTGACGTTCGGATGCACGCTGTCACTGCCATATTTCTCCTGACTGAAATAGATGCCGTTGGAGAGCTTGTGATCGCGTGACCAGCTCTGATTGAAGTAGTCGTAGAAACGCTGTGTGTCTATGCCGAGATCGCGCAACAACTTGCCTGCCCCGGGTGAGTAGCTGCCAGGTCCGTCCATAGACTGACTGCCGCCATAGCCGATCAGCTTTTCGCCATCGACGTCAAATTCGTTGCGTTTCGCATGACCGCCGAAATCGTCGTGGTTGTCGAGGATCAGAACGCGTGCGTCCTTACCTGCTTGCTGCCGGTACAGGAAGGCGGCGGCCAATCCGGATAGCCCGCCGCCGACAACCACGAGATCGTAAACATCGTCGGTGATGCGCTCCGGTGTCGGCCAGCTCGCGTCGCCCCAGGACAGCGCGTGGGCAATTTCGAAAGAGCCCGGGTGATTGCCACGGAGCCCTGTCAGTCCGGGCGGATACGGAACACGCTCGCGCCCGGTCATCGCCATCAGTTCCAGTGGTGACAGAGAGCTGCCGGCCGCCACGCCAAGTGCCATGCCATTCAGGAAATCCCGGCGGCTAATATTCAGTTGGTCGGTCACGAGCGCCCCTTGTTACTCCTCCCGGCTGAAAACCAGTTTACCTCCCAGCCAGGTTTGGTCGACTTTGACATCCATAATATGCGCCGGGTCCAGGTCGAGAATATCGCGATCAAGCACGATCATGTCCGCGAGTTTGCCCGGTTCAATGCTGCCTTTCTGCCCCTCCTCGAATGAAAGGTAGGCGCCGTATAGCGTGTATGCCTGCAGCGCTTCCATCACAGTCAACGCCTCATCGGCCGCAAATACGCGACCCGACAAGCCTCTGCGCGTGACGGCGGCATAAATGCCGGTCAACGGACCAATCGGCAGGATGTCGCTGGATAGTGCAACGTGAATGCCGTGATTCATGGGCGTTCTGAGCGGATTGTTGTGTTCCAGCCGATCGCCATCGAGATAGTCAACGTAGCGGCCTTCGAGCGTGTAAGTGAAATTGGGCTGTTGCGTTATGGCGATGCCGTATTCCGCCATCTTTCGCATCGTGGCGGCAGACGGCATTACGGTGAAGTGATTGAGATAGTGACGATGGTCGACGCGCGGGTTTTCTTCCAGCGCGCTGACAAGCTCGTCCACGGCAAGCTCGATAGCAGCATCACCGATGGCATGAATGCCGGTCTGCCAGCCGGCAGCGTGGAGCTGGCTGATGGTATTCTTCAATGCTTCGGGATCGATACTCAGTTTGCCGCGAAAGCTTGATTCGCCTTTGTAAGGTTTGCTGGTATAGGCTGCCGGGCCGGTGAATCCGCCATCGACGAAGATCTTGATCGGCCCGACGCGCAGGTGCTGATCACCGTCGCCGCTTTTCTTACCGAACCGGGCCATGACCTCCGGCGTTTCCCAAAAGACCTGCACCGAGGCCCGCGGCAGGCTGCCGCGATGCTGACGGTAGATGGTTTCCCACTCAGCGAAATCTTCAACCGTGGCCGAGGCGTTGGTCAGGCTGGTAATGCCGAGAGAAAACTGGCGTCTCAGTTCGGCAATAAGGCTGTCGCGAACGTCTTCGTAACCTGCTTCCGGAATCAATCGGGATACAATGTTCTGACGTTCCCGTATCACCCCGTTTAACTCGCCCGAAGCGTCTCTTTCAATCACGCCGCCTTCCGGATCGGGTGTGTCACGATCAATCTCCGCCTGCCGCAGCGCCAGGCTGTTGGCGACCGCGCTGTGGCCGCCGGCGCGCGTCAACAGCACCGGATTCTCTGCCGCCGCCGCATCGAGATCGGCGCGTAGCGGCCGGCGTTGCTCGGCCATGAAATCTTCGGACCAGCCGTAGCCGCTGATCCACTCACCGGCGCCAAGCGCCGCCGCTTTGGCCCGCACGAGTTCCTTGATTTCCTCGATTGAGCGCGTGTCGGAAAGATCAATGTGCCGTTCCGGCTGACCACGGATGTGCGTATGCGAATCGATAAAGCCGGGCAGCAGCGGTTTTCCGTCGAGGTTAACCGTCGTTCCGGCGACATATTGCTGCAGCAGGGTTTCGTCACCCACCGCGACGATGGTCTCGCCGTGGACAGCAACGGCGCTCGCCAGGCTCAGTCCGGCGTCCATCGTGACAACCTTGCCATTGTATAAGAGCGTATCCACCGGGGTCCGCTCATCGTCCGGGGTAACATCGCACGCGCTCAGCAGCAGACTGCCAATCAGGATTGCCAGCCGGATGACTGTCATCAGCCTGCCTTCGAGCGAAGCGGGTGCATGGCACCGTTGGTGCTGTCGACCAGCACCGAATATTGCGTGCTGCCAACCACCCAGAACTGCTTCCAGACGAGACCCTCTGCTTCGAGCTTAATGTCGAAGGCGGCAATCATTCTGAGTGCTTTGCCAAGATGGTGACTCACCGTCCGCCGGGCGACAGCGTGGGCCGCGGTCGGAGAAATATCCGGCTGCATTTGCTCACTGGCTGCGGCGACTCGCAACCTGGTTGTAAACGGCTCAGCGGTCGCGCCCTGTCCGTTCATCGCGTCGACGAGGCAGTGCAGTTGCCGTTCCTGCCTGCCGATAAGCGTTGCTACTGTGCAAGCAGCACGAAAAGCATGATAAGGATAGTAAATCGGCTGCGCTGGCTGGAGCGCATCGCTATCACACAGGTCGCGCACCTGTCGCGACGCGCATTCCGCGGTGACGGTGCCTTCAATGACGTAAAGCGGTTCAGTCACGGCGCTTGCTCAATGCAATATCAATGGCGGCCGCTTCGCTTCCCATCGCGCCATCACTGGCGGCGAGCAGCTGCGGGGGAATGGGTCCAACTCGTGCGGCTTCGTCCATGATCTGCAATATATCAGCCGGCACCGGCGCAATTTTTGCGGTCAGCAGGCTGACGGCAATCATCGCGACCGTCGAGCTGACGACGCCGGTCAACATTGGCGCCAGCTGTGTGGAAGCTGCGAGTCCCAGATATTCCCACAGAAAAGCGACGCTCGCCCCGACGATCATGGATGCCAGTGCACCCGGCGTGTTGGCCTTCCGCCACCAGACGGCACAGACATAGGCCGGCAGAAACGCGCTGCCAAGCACCGAGGTCGCAAAAATCACGATGCCGAACACACTCGGCGGTTCGATCAGCGCCACGAGATAGCCGATTACGGCAATGACCAGCACGAGCGCGCGCGATACGAGCACCATTTGTTTTTCTGACGCCTGCGGGTTGATGAAACGTTCGTAGAGATCGCGTGATGCAATCGAGCCGGTCTGCAGCAGCAGCGAATCGGCGGTTGACATGATCGCCGCCATGATGGCTGCCATCACCAGGCCGGTTACCGCAGCTGGCAGCAGCAGGCCTGCGACCTCGAAGATCGCCATCTCCGGATCTTCGAGTCCGGGCAGGATCAGGATCGCGAGAATACCGACGAGATACGGCGCAGGAACAAAAAACAGATTCCATACGGTGGCGTAAACGCCGGCCTTCCGAGCGGTCGCCGGCTGCGACATTGCCATGTGCCGGGTGACCACGTGTGGCCATCCCATATAGCCGATGGAAAAAATCAGTAAAGCACCGGCAACCACACCCCACTGGCCCTGGAAACCAAGATCTCTGCCCCACACCGACAACAAGGTGGGATCGACCGCGGCGATGGCGTCGTTCGCCGCGGTCAGCCCGCCGAGTTCCGAAAGCGATGCAATCACAATCCACATCACGCCAACCAGCATGATGATGCTTTGAAAAAAGTCGGTGTAGGCAACGGCGAGGTAACCACCCATGAAGGTGTAAACAAGCACGATGCCGACGGCAATGGCCAGTGCCAATGGATAAGGAATGCCGGTGACCAGGGCCATACCCTTGCCGCCCGCTATAAGTTGTGCAAGTACGTAGAAACCGAGCAGGAACACCGTCAGGATGCCGGCAAACAATCGCACCGCGGCAGAAGGGTAGCGTTTTTCCAGGTATTCGATGGACGTCAGCGCGCCCATCATTTGTGACAGCTTGCGCATGCGTCGGCCGATGATGGAGAGATTCAGCACACCGCCACCAATATCCCCGGCCGCAAACCACATCGCCCAGTAGCCCTGCAAATAGCCAAGACCGCCGGCGCCGAGAAACATGTAACCGCTCATCGACGTGCTTTGCAACGTAAGGGCCGTCGCCATGGGACCGACTTTGCGACCGCCAAGGAGAAAACCTTCGAGGTCCTCACCGGCGCCGCGGCGCATTGCCCAGTAGCCAATGCCGAGCACGACGACGTAATAGAGCAGCAAAAAGACAATGACCGTGCTGCTCATGTGCCGCCGTCCTCGCGCTCTTCCCGTTTCCAGTGTCGCGAAACGAAAAGAAACACAATCGTGTAGAGCACCCAGAAAACAGGAAAGGCAAATACCAGCAACGCCGTTTCGACGGGTAATCCGAACATGGTTCCCCCTTTTATTCTATTGCCACCACCGGATGACTGCAGGAGCCTGCCGGGCGGGCGATGCGTATCTCCAACTATCGCACTACATTATGCGAATGTTCACATGCTGCGTTCTTTTCGCGTTCGTTCGCGGCCGGGGGCCGCTCCTACAATTTCATTTCCATCGTCGGATGACTGTAAAAACCTGCCCTGCGGGCGATGCGTATTTCCAACTGTCGCACTACATTATGCGAATGTTCACATGCTGCGTTCTTTTCGTGCTTTGTTCGCGGCCTTGGGCCGCTCCTACAGTTTCATTTCCATCGTCGGATGACTGTAAAAACCCGCCGGGCGGGCGATTCGTATTTCCAACTGTCGCGCTACATTATGCGATTGTTCGCATGCTGCGTTCGTTTCGCGCTTTGTTCGCGGCCTTGGGCCGCTCCTACAGTTTCATTTCCATCGTCGGATGTCTGTAAAAACCTGCCCTGCGGGCGATTCGTATCTCCAACTGTCGCACTACCGTGTGCGAATGTTCACATGCTGTGTTCATTTTTCGTTTTGTTCGCGGCCGGGGGCCGCTCCTACAATTTCATTTCCACTATCGGATGACTGTTAGCACTGTAGGAGCCCGCCTCGCGGGCGACCCGCGAACGGCACTAAAACCACTCCAATGTTGTACCAATCGGTTCGCCAGGCGGTATTACGACTTCGGGCGCAGCTTCTATGGATGCAGGATCGTTTCGCATCTGCGCAATCCGAAACTGTGCAAAACCGAAGTGCGCGCGCCAGGCACTGTCTGACTCGCTGCCGGCTCGCGGCGTCAGCCACGCATCGAGCTGATTGATCGCGTCCAGCGCGATGGCCCGCACCTGCTGGTCGGTGCTGGCATCGACAAAAAGCATCATCAGTTGCTGCAGGACGAGGTTGTTGGTCGTCCGCTGAATTTCCGCATCGATACCCGTGAGGCGCGGTGCGAGAAAGCTTGCCTGCAGGAGATCGTCGGTCAGTTCGGTGAAACCCGGCACCGCTGGCTGACGTGCACTGGCAGCGACCATCCGCGCCGCGCGGGTCGGATCAAGCAACACCTCAAGCGTCAGGGCCGCCGCACTTTGTGCCGCACCCAGCGGCTCAAATAATTTGCCGGTAGCCGTCGGAAAGGTTTCCCGGGATTTCGGGAAACCGGGTGGGCGCGGCGGAATCATGCGCACGACGTTGTCCGGCAGCCGCAGGACCGCAGGCTGCAGCGTTTCGATCAATGCGGCGATCGCCTCGCGCTGACGGTCGGCCGGCACTGGCGAGCCGGCGGCTTGACCGTCACCGCGCAGCGCATAGCGAAAGTCCTCACCGGCGATCAGTTTGCCGACCGCGTGCAGTTGAAAACGGTGAATGAGGTAGATCGGCACCAGTACTTCTTCAATTGTCGCGAGCGGTCGTCCCGGACGAATGTTGCGCTCGGAAAATCTCTCGAGGGCTAAGTTACGCACGTCAAGCAGGTTCGTGAGTTCTTCGATAGCATCGGCGCCGTTATCCCACAGATTACCAAGCGGATGCGCGGTACCTGGTGCTCGCGAATCACTGTCAGAGACGTAGCGCAAACCGGATGCAATGGTCTCTGCCATTATCGCCTCTCGCCCGGCCGCATCATCGGCTTCTGCCGCATAGTCCTGATAAGCGAACAACACTGTTCGCTTGTCCCATTCGCCAATGCCAACAGCATAAGCTTCATCGAGGTTGATCGACCCGTCGCTGGCGATCGTGATCAGCGGATGCGGATAATCCATGACTGAAGTCCGGCCCTGCGTGCTGGCCGCGAAATTGTGCTCAAAGCCAATCGTGTGCCCCACTTCGTGCGCCGCTAGCTGGCGGACGCGGGCGAGTGCCATTTCCATCGGCACGTCAGGCTTTTCTTCGTCGCCGTACGGTGCCAGCAGACCTTCGGCAATCAGGTAATCCTGGCGGACGCGCAGAGAACCCAGGGTCACTTTACCCTTGATAATTTCGCCGCTGCGCGGATCGACGATGCCGCCCCCATAGGACCAGCCACGTGTAGAGCGATGCACCCACTGAATGACGTTGTAGCGCACGTCCATCGGATCTGCGCCTTCCGGCAGCAATTCGACCTGAAATGCGTCTCGGTACCCCGCCGCCTCAAACGCCTGATTCCACCACGAAGCACCTTCGATCAGTGCCGTTCGAATCGGTTCGGGCGCGCCGCGATCCACGTAGTAAATAATTGGCTCAACCGCTTCACTGACAGCTGCGGTCGGATCTTTCTTCTGCAGGCGAAAACGACGCCCGTAGGCGACATTCAATGGATCACTGACCGCGCTTGCGTAATTGCTGAATCCGGCGTCGCCAAAACCCAGCCCTATTACACCGGAGCGCGGGTCGTAGGGCAGCGGCTCGTATTTGTCGTCCGGCAGCCTGACGAACGAATGGTGCAGATGCACGCTAAATGTCTCCAGATCAGGCACCACGGTCGGAAGGTACTGACCCGTCGCTCTTCCGGTAAAGGTTACGATCGCCTCCATTTCGGCGTTGTCCGGAAACGCCTTCGTTCTTGGCAGGTAAATAGCGGACCGGGTCGCGTCGGGCTGGAACTCGCCTTCGCCCATGTCGCTGAGCCTTGCGGCAATGCCATGTGCGTCACGCAGCAGAAAGTCGGTCGCATCGATGTAAACAGCAAGGTCGTCCCTGCCCAATTGCTCGAATCCCCACAGCACCGAGCTTGCGAACGATTCGAGAACTGCTTCCTGCTCATCCGGATTGTCGGTGTGCGCACGGTAATCCAGGTTGTCCTCGGTCAACAGCACCTTTGGTCCGGAACGGCGGAACCGCACTACCCTGGTTGCGCCAAGCTGGCCTCGATCAAGTCCCAGATCGTTCGAACCGACGCCACGGGCAAGCGACGACTGGTACAGAAACGGCTCGTCGAAAGCGTCGATGCGGACGATCAGGCGTCCTTTCTCCTCATCCCAGTACAGATCGAAGTAGCCGGGCAGATGTTCGTAGTTCTGCAGAGAGACGAGCGCATCATCGGCCGCGGTGCTCGTCGTCCGATCGCAGGCAGCCAGGATAAAGAAAAAAGCCGGGAGTAATAGATGACGCTTCATGGACAATCCTTGATCAATTATTGCAGTTCCAACATGACCTCTTCGAACGACTGCAGAAAATGGTCGGCATGGCCACGACTGAATACCATGGGCGGCCTGAGCTTCAATATATTGTCGTCCTTGCCGATCCGGCCGGTCAGGATACGACGTTTGCGCAACTCTTCGACAACGCGCAGAGCCAGCTTGGCGGCAGGCGCCCGCGACTCACGATCACTGACGAACTCTATACTTTTAAACAGGCCATCGCCGCGCACGTCACCGATCGCTTCGAAACGCTCGCGAAGACTATCAAGCGCTGCGTTGATATAGAGTCCGACATCGAGCGCGTTCTGTTGCAAATTTTCCCCCTGCACCACATCCAGTACCGCGAGGCCGGCCGCACAGGAAACCGGGTTGCCGCCGAAGGTATTGAAGTAGTGAGCATGGCCGGCGAACGCCTCGACCAGTTCGCGTTTCGCGACCGTCGCTGCCAGCGGGTGGCCGTTTCCCAGCGGCTTGCCCATTGTGACGATATCCGGCACGACGTCATCGACCTCGAATCCCCAGCAATGCCGCCCGGTGCGCCCAAGACCTGGCTGCACTTCATCCGCCACGAAGAGTCCGCCTGCGGCTCTGACAATTTCTGCGGCTCGCCGTAAATAGCCTGGCGGGGTTGCGACAACGCCGCCGCTCGAGATGATGGTGTCGACAATAAACGCAGCCGGTTTCAAGCCCCGCTGCGCGAGTAATGCGATCGCGTCATTGAGGTATTCCGCATACTTCTTACCCGCATCATCACCCCGAAATTCACCACGGTAGCAGTCCGGCGTTGGCACCGTGACGACGTAATCGGGAACGTCTGCAGCCGCTATGTCTTCGGTCGAAATTTCGTAAATCGCTTTCGTATTACCGTGGTAGGCGAAGTCCGTGACAATTATGCCGGTGGCGCCTGTGCAGGTCCGCGCGATGCGCAGCGCAAGCTCGTTCGCTTCGCTGCCGGTACAGCTGAACATCGCGGTGTCGAGCGAGTCCGGCAACAGTCCCGTCAGGCGTTCCGCATAGTCCAGTACGTTGTTATGCAGGTAACGCGTGTGGGTGTTGAGCAATGCGATCTGCCGGGTGAGTGCGGCCACGACATGCGGATGACAATGCCCCACGTGCGGCACGTTGTTGTACATGTCGAGATATTGCTGGCCCTCGTGATCGTAAAGCCAGACGCTCTCACCCCGAACAATATGAATCGGATCCTGATAGAAGAGCCGGTATGCCGGGCCGAGTAATTTGCGGCGCCGTGCCGCCATTGCCTCGATATGCGCGTTCATTCGCTTGTCAATTTATGCGGGGTGAGCCAGGTGTCGCTGTCCACACCCGATGCTAATGCTGCTGAAGCCTGGAAATTCTTCCCGCAATAATGCCTGCGACGAGGATGAAAAGCCCCATGAAGAACAGAAACTCTGGATAACTGCGCGTGATACCGCAGTAGTAACTGGCAAGAACGTTGAATCCCTGGAAGGCATTGATGAATAGGTTGTCCCGCTTCTTGGCCTTGGGAAATCGAATCGTGGAAATCATGCCAAGCGCCAGAACGAACATCATGACCGGCAGGTAGGCATGCAACGGCATGCTTGCGGCGATATCAGGATAGCGCACCAGCAGGATGACGGCGGTGGACGTTAAACCGCCTCCGGCAGCAGTGATTGGTATGCCGGCAAACCAGCCGGTTATTGGCTCGTCAGTGGTCAGGTTGAATCGCGCCAGCCGCATGGCGCCGCACAGCACAAAGACGCCGACGGAAACCAGCAAGAGCCAGAAGGCGCCGGAAAACAGTTCGAAACCGCCGTAGCTGATGCCTGCCTGCAGGACCAGCATGCCCGGCGCGACACCGAAAGAAACGAGATCGGCCATCGAATCGAATTCGGCACCGAAATCCGAGGTCGCTTTCAACATTCTCGCGGCCAGGCCGTCCATAACATCGAGCAGACCGCACCAGACGATCATCCAGCCCGCAAGTTCGAGATTACCGAGCTGACCGGTGACGATGGAGCCGACACCGAGCAAAAGGCTCATGGCGGTAAAGCCGTTTGGAATGGTGTAGCGAAGTCTGCCCACGTGATTACCGGTGATTACCTGGCGGTCGAGGACGCTCATTCTGCATGGCGGCGAGGCATTCCGCCAGCCGCTCGGAAGGCCGCTAGCGCCGGCCGCCCGTGATTCCCAACGGACCCCGGGGAATCGCCACCTGCATGGCGATGCCATCTCGCAGTATATCGACGGCTACCGATTCACCCGCCTGCCCGTTCATCGATGCCAGGTTAATCTCCGTCATGCTGAATACCCGATTGCCATCGTAGCGCGTGATGATGTCGCCGGCTTTCAGTCCTGCCGCCTGAGCAGGTGAACTGCCAAGCACGCTGCTCACAGATACGCTCGTCGGTCGGCCGGATGCAGCCAGATAGCGCTCGTAATTGTCATCACCGAGTTCATCGCGCAGTGCATTCACGGACGAAAGCCGGTTGCGGTAAAAATCGGCAGGTGTGCCGCTCTGCCCCGCTTGATAGCGAGCCTGCAGCGCTTCCATCTGCAACTCTTCCTCGCGCCTGACGATCCAGCTGGCAAGCGAAGGGTCCATGCCGCTGTCTATCAATCTTTCAATCTTGCCCTCTGGCGAGTTTCGCCTGGCAAACCGCTCGCGACGAGTGTCGACGGATACCTCATCACCCGACCCTGCGGGCTCCTCGCGCCGACCGCGACCGTTAACGGGATCGCTGTCAGCCAAGTTGGCTTCGTCGTCCAAGGTTGCGATAAGCACCAGCACTTCTTCCTGCAGCAGCTGACGGGCGTTGCGTTCTTCCAGGACTGTCTGTTCCAGACTGGCAACTCGCGTGGCAAGTGCCGAGGATACCGCCACGTTGTCAGCTGCACCCTGGCCCGGCGATTCGCCGGGCGCTGTCCGGTAAACCCAGCTCGCCACCGCGAATGTCGCTGCGAAGGTAATAACTGAGGTGACAATGATGTGCTTCATGAGGGACCCTTTGTACTATTGAGCACAGATATGGTACTTGGATGTTCACGCGTCCAGTGAGTTCCGGTACTTCTCAATCTGTCGCATCGGGAACAGCCGAAATCGGGCAAAAATGCTAAGGTTCTCTTCTCAGCAGACATGAATGGCTACAACGTCAGGCGACCAGGCCTGCTGTACAGAAGAGCCAACAGGGGACGGGCGCCACGGTGCCAGCCGAATACCAGTATCGCGCATTTATAAGTTATAGCCATAAAGACGAGAAGTGGGCGTCGTGGCTGCACCGGGCGCTTGAAACTTACAAGGTGCCCAAGTACCTCGTGGGCGAAACGACCGAGGCGGGCACCATTCCCGAGCGCCTGGGCAAAGTCTTCCGCGACCGTGAGGAATTGTCGAGTTCTAACAGCCTCGGCAAGGAACTCACCCACGCACTGGAAAGTTCAGATTGCCAGATCGTCATTTGTTCGCCGAATGCCGCCGCGTCACATTGGACGAATGAGGAAATCCTGACGTTCAAGCGCCTGGGTCGCCGCAACCGCATTTTCTGTCTTATCGTCGATGGTGATCCCGGCAGCGAACACGCCGAATGTTTCCCGCCTGCCGTACGCTTCCACATGAACGCAGAAGGCGTACTCACCGACCTTCCTGCCGAACCCATTGCTGCCGATGCGCGGCCTCAGGGTGATGGCAAACAAAACGCCAAGCTCAAACTGATCGCAGGCATTCTTGGCGTCGGCTTCGACGCACTGAAACAACGCGAACAGCAACGCCGTCACCGGCGCATGCTGGCACTGACGTCGGCCGCTATGGTCGGCATGGTCGTTACCACCGGCCTCGCTGCCATGGCAGTGATGAAAAGCATCGAGGCAGACGAACAGCGTCAGCAGGCCGAGATCGAAGCAGAGACCGCGCGACAAACCACCGACTTCCTGGTCGGCCTGTTTGCCGTATCGGATCCCAACGAGGCGCTGGGGAATTCAATCACTGCCCGCGAAATCATGGATAAGGGCGCCGCGCGTATTGAGACAGAACTCGCCAGCGAACCGGTGATTCAGGCCACTCTCATGGAAACCATGGGTACGGTCTACAAGAGTCTTGCGCTTTATCCGTCCGCTGGCGCGCTGCTCGAAACCGCGCTTGCCAAACGCCGCGAATTGTATGGTGAACAAAATTCCGAAGTAGCCAGACTGGCGGCTCGGCTTGGCGAAGTTTACAAGCTGACCGCGGATTACGAGCGCGCGGAAGTGATGTATCGGGAAGCACTTGCCGTGCGCCGGCAGCTCCTCGGACCAGACCACGTGGAGATCGCCGAGAGTCTTTATGAACTGGGCGATCTGCTGGGGCGCGTGGGCGACTACCCCGCTGCGGAAAAATTGTTTCGCGATGCGCTCGCCATGCAGCGAAAATTGCTCGGCAACGATAGTCCGGAAGTGGCGAAGAGCATCGAAGGGCTTGCGCTCAATCTTTTCGACCAGGGCAATTATGAGGATTCGACTTCGCTGATGCAGGATGCAGTAGCGCTACAAAGACGTTTGCACCAGACGCCACACACCGACCTTGCCGAAGCCCTGAACAATCTCGGATTCCTGCTCGGCGAAGCGGGCGAATACCATGAATCCGAATTGCTCTTTCGGGAGGCGCTCGCGATGAAGCGCTTCCTGCTCGGCGACTCGCATACCGAGATTGCACTCGGCTTGAACAATGTGGCGTTTGCACTTTATGACCAACAGAAATATGACGAAGCGGAAGTCATGTATCGCGAAGCCATTGCCATGCAGCGGGAGCTGCTCGGCGACGATCACCCTGAAGTCGCCTCGGCGCTGAATAACCTCGCATTCCTGTTATACGACAAGGGCGAATTCGAAGTCGCGCGCAACATGATGCAGGAATCTCTCGACATGTTTCGCCGGACGCTGGGCGACGAACATCCGTCTGTCGCGCGCGCCATGGGCAATCTCGCGATGTGGCTGATGGAAGGCGGTAATTACGAAGCCGCCGAACCTTTGCTTTATGACGCCGTGCAACTGCGCAGAGAAACACTCGGCGCTGAACATACCGATGTTGCAGGCAGCATGACCTTACTCGCTACGCTGCTTGTGGATACCGGAAGATATGACGAAGCGGAGGTCATCGCCGCCGCTGCCAAAGCTATCTGTGTGGACGCACTGAGCGACGATCACTGGCGCACGGCGGGCGCCGCCAGCGCGGAAGGCGCAGCGCTGGCCGGGCTTGGCAAGCTGAGCGAAGCCGAACCACTGCTGCTGCAATCCTTCGAGATTCTCAGTAATGACGCGGGCGCGTTGCCATTCTTTACGCGCAACGCGACCCGCTGGCTTGCGGATCTGTACCGGCAACGCGGCGACGCCGTCAAGGCGGAGCAATACCGTGCAATGCTATAAGTCGGAATCACAATATTGCGGCATTGCATCTGCAGCAGGAAGTTCGTTCTGACCAAATACGGCGAAACACATTTGCCTGTTTAACATAAGAAATTTCAAATGACGCGCAGGATTGCTGACCGTCGGTTGACAGCGTATTGTTGGTGGTTACGCAAAGAAAAATTATAAAAACTGGTAAGGGCGTACTTAAAAGTCACAGTCAAACCACTGCGTGCAAACTGCACCGAAAACGTGGCCCGATCGCGACGCGTCTCTGCACACTAACGAAATGAAAGCGCACGCGGGGCGACCCGTAAGCGCTCAAGGGGAATACCGTGAACAATCGAAAGGCACATTTTGTCGGGGTGAGCTTGCTTACCTTGTTTGGCGCAGGCGTTGCTGGCGCAGCACCGGTACAAAATCCCGTGACGGGACACTACTACGAAGCCATCTCGGCGCCGGGCATCAGCTGGGAAGACGCACGGGACGCCGTTGCTCAGCTGCCGCCGTTTATGGGTGTGCAAGGCCACCTCGCTACCCTCACGTCAGCAGGCGAAGACAACTTTGTCGAATTCAACGTGCGCCAGCCGGCGGGGCTTTCGCCCGCCGAAGCCTGGATCGGCGGCGTGCAGCCTGGCGTCACCACGTCGCCCGGTGAAGGCTGGATCTGGGTAAATGGCGAAGGGGCGATCTCTACGCCCACGGTTCAATTGCCTTCCTATTCGAACTGGCTGCCTGGCGAGCCAAATGATTCAGGTATCGGTGAAAGTCATCTCGCAATCGGTCTCCTTGGCCAGAACGGCTGGAATGACGAGGGCGCGCTCAGCCTGATCGGCGGCTACATCGTCGAATACGATGTACCGCGTCAGGCGGCTGATTGCTCAGTATCTGCCGGTGGCTGCGAGACTATTGAAGGCCACGAACTGACGTTCCCGGAAGGCTCTATCCCGCCGGGCGCGAACATCACCTTTAATGCGTTCGAGTTTGATGATGACCCGGCTCGCTGCGGCGTCAGCCCGCTGGTCATCTTCGGACCGGATACCGACCCGGATGACACCAAGCCTGAACTGATCATCCCGCCGTACCTTTGCGGGTCGCCGAAGTTTGTCGTCATCGCTGTCGATTCCAGCGAGCTCAATATTCTGGATGGCACGGTGCTGGTGGAAAACAAAACCGACCTGGTATTACCGAATAACCTGTATGTCTGTGAAGATCCTATATTCCAGGACTTCCCGAGTGCAGGCGATCCGCAGGACCAGGACGTCGTAGTCTGGCAGACAACAGATCCGACCGGGATGCTGGAGAGTGATCCAGGCGTAGGCGGAACCGGACAGTTTGCCGGTGCTGCCGGTGAGTTCACCAACGAATGTGGCAGCTCACGCGCCCGCGTCAAGGGTGCTTCCTATTATGTCGTCGGCATGCACATCGACTTCGGACCTGGCAACGACTGGGCAGCAAACACAGCGGGCAACTTTGGCAAGTTTGTCGAACTGACACGCTACAAGCTGAGTCTGCTGGAGGAATCGGTCAATGCAGCACGTGCCGATCGGGCGCTGCGATTCGGCACCTACCGCGTCTTGCGCTTCACTGTCAGAGCGGCTATTCGGCTGCTCGATCGAGAGCGCTACAGGCTGTCTCTGCTGAGCGTTCGGTCGTTCCTCTTCCTGGCGGACTTGTTCAACTATCAGACCGTGCCGAACGAAAACTACAATGGTGAGCATTTGATGCGCGGCAGCAACGCTGAGTTCATGCTGCGGGTCAAGGTCATTCCCTACGCGCCATAGCGACAAGCGCTGAACCACTGGCGCACGCAGCAACGTGAAATCCTGAAGGGCCCGCAAGGGCCCTTCTTTCATGTAGATTACGGACGCATGGAATTCAGCCAGACACACGCGCATACCATCGTAGGCGGTCAGGCCGGCTTTGCGGTGCCGCTGATTGTGGCTGTCACCGGTCACCGTGATCTGGTCGAGGACGAATTGCCTGCGATTAAAGAACGGCTCAGAGAATTCCTTGGCGAGCTCCTGTCCGATTATCCCGATCGGGGCGTTACCGTCATGTCTGCGCTGGCGGAGGGCGCCGATCAGCTCGTCGCAGAGGAGGCACTGCGGCTCGACATTCCCCTTATCGTGCCAATGCCCATGGCCAGAACTCTGTACGTTCGTGATTTCGAAAACCCAAGGAGCCGCGAAAAATTTGACCTTCTCTGCAGCCGCGCCGCGGAGATTTACGAATTACCTCCTGCTGACGGCAACTCCCTTGAATCCATTGCAGAGTACGGTCCCGACCGGGATCAGCAATATGCACAGCTCGGTGTATTTTTGTCTTCCCACTGTCACATTCTGCTGGCGCTTTGGGATGGCAAGGACAACGACCGCCTGGGCGGTACGGGACAGGTAGTGCGATTTCATCATGATGACGTGATGCCCGGCTATACGCCCGAGGGGGCGGGCAGCAGTCTCCTTCTGGCAGACGATGAGAGTGATCTCGTGTACCACATCGTTTGTTCACGGAACCGGGACGGCGGCGAACCGATGGAAGGTCTGATTGCAGGAGACAGCTGCTGGTTTTCGCTGGACGAAAACGAGCCGCGGTCCAGGCATCTGCCGGAAAGTCATCGAAGGGTTTTCAGGTATACCAGTGAATTCAGCCGCGATGCGCTAAAGCATGCGAAAGAAATCCGGGAAGAAGCCTGGTCGCTGCTGGATGGCGCAGACCCTGCTGTCCTGCCGCCTGGCGTGCGCGATATCGATCATGTGTTTCGTGCCGCCGACTGGCTCGCCATTTTCTTTCAGAAACGGATGATGTTTGCGCTCCGCGCTACGCATGTGTTGGCGCTGTTCATGGGTCTGATGTACATCGCCTATTCAGATTTTTTCCCGGCACAGATCTTCCTGCATGCGTTTCTCGGCTTTTTCCTGTTTGCCTGGCTTATGCATTTCACCGCCGACAAGCTCGCATGGCACCGAAAATACCTTGATTACAGGACGTTGGCTGAAGGCCTGCGCGTGCAGCTTTACTGGGCGGCGGCGGGCGTAACGACGGGGACCAAGTCGAAGTTCATTCACGACAATTTTCTCCAGACACAGGATCCTGATCTCGGCTGGATCCGTAACGTCATGCGCGTCGCCGGTACGGAGTGTGACGCTTCAGACTACCAGCAACCGGCCGGACTACTGTTCACTTTGCGCGAGTGGCTGGGCGATGAAAACTCCGGCCAGCTTGGCTATTTTCGACGCAAGCGCGCAGAGCGAATTGCCCGCTACCAGCGCATCGAACGCCTTGCAAGAATCGCCTTCTGGACTGGCTCCGTTGTCATTGCCGTATTCATTATCATGAGTGCTGAAATGGGTGGCGTATTGCGCGATCCGGTGGTCCTCCTGATGGGTGTGATGCTGCTGTTCGTTGGTGTGCTGCAGTCCTACAGTTTCAGTATCGCGGATGCGGAACTCATCAAACAGTATGAGTTCATGTACCGAATATTCAGCAATGCCCGCCGACGCATCGACGCTACCAGCAACGACAACGACAAGCGCCGGGTGCTTTTCGTCCTCGGCGATGCAGCACTCGGCGAACACGCCCAGTGGATTCTGATGAACCGGGACCGAACGCTTGAGCAGGGCGAAGTATTCCGTATGAGTGGTTGACCGCCTGCAGCGCTGACCTAAGTCCCGCCTCTGCTAGAATCCCGCCATCTGAACTGTCGCGCCGCATGCAGTCTAAAGTGGGCGACACCTTATTGGCGGGAGATACCCGAATGCGCATGCATGCAAAGCCGTTTCTGGCAGCTCTACTACTGCTTTTCAGCACGGTATCACTCGCGCAGAGTGACGCGAACCGTTCCGATCCTGCCTATCACTGGGATCTCACGGACATTTATCCAAGCGTCGCGGCCTGGGAACAGGCGCGCCAGGACGTCATGGCGAAATTTGCGAGTATTGAAGCGCGGCGCGGCGCCCTGGGTGAGAGTGCTGAGCAACTGTACGAGACACTCGCGCTTGTTTCCGACACCACCCGCGAAGCCGCACGGGTATCTGTCTACGCCGGTTTGAATGCCGACGAAAACTTGCAGGTCACCGAGACTCAGGAGCGACGCCAGTTAAGTCAGGTGATGTTCGCCAGGCTGAATGAGGCGACGGCCTGGATGCAGCCTGAGATTCTGGAAGTCGGCGAGGAAGTCATCAACGCCTATATCAATGAGGATGAACGCCTCGAGCCGTTTCGTTTCGGCCTGGAAGACGCCCTGCGGAATGCGCCTCACACCCTGGGTCAGGAAGCCGAGCAGGCCCTGGCGTACTTCGCTCAGGCACACAGCTCGGCCGACGACATTTACACCATGTTGGCCAATTCCGATATCCCCTGGCCGACCGTGACCTTGTCGGACGGCGAGGAGGTCACCCTGGATTCGCAAGGTTATAGCCGATACCGCGCCGCCGAGGATCGCAGCGACAGAAAACTCGTGTTCGACGAATTCTGGTCCGAATGGCTCGCGTATCGCAATAGCATGGGCGCCGTACTGGGTGCACATATCCAGACACAGGTCGCCCTCGCAAAAGCCCGTAACTACGATTCAGTGCTGCAACGGGAGCTGTTCGAAGACAATTTGCCTGAAGCCGTCTACCGGACCCTGGTAAAGGAAGTCAACGCAGCACTACCCACATTGCACCGCTATTTCCGCCTGCGCAGAGACATGCTCGGACTAGAGGAAATGCGCTACTACGATATTTACCCGCCCCTCGTATCTCTGGACAAGGAGTTCGATATCGAGACCAGCAAGCGCATTACGCTTGAAGCAATGGCTGTGTTGGGCACTGACTGGGTTTCCCGACAGGAAAAAGCAATCAATGAGCGCTGGATGCACGTTTATCCACAACGCGGCAAGCGCTCTGGCGCGTATATGAATCCGGGCGCCTACGACGTGCACCCCTTCCTGCTCCTGAATCACAATGACGACTACGAATCGCTTTCGACCTTGGCGCATGAATGGGGCCATGCGATGCACACCTTGTATGCGCGTGAAAGTCAGCCGTTCGATACGGCATTCTATTCGACCTTTATCGCGGAGATTCCCTCAACGTCTCTCGAGCTGATCCTGCAGGATTACATGAACCGGAACGCACAGACAGACGACGAACGTCTCTACTATCTTGGCAGCGCGCTGGAAGGTATGCGTGGCACATTCTTCCGCCAGACAATGTTTGCCGAGTACGAATTGTCACTGTATGAAGCCGTCGAACGCGGCGAAGCACTTTCTGGTGAACGAATGTCGGAAATGTACGGGGAGATTCTCAGGCGCTATCACGGGCACGATGAAGGCGTTGTGATTATCGACGATCTGTACACCAACGAATGGATGTATATCCCGCATTTCTATTACAACATGTATGTCTATCAGTATGCGACATCGCAAACGGCCGGTACGGCGCTGTACGCAAAGATCGTCGACGAAGGCGATGCCGGGGTAGAGAACTACAAGGATCTGCTACGCGCAGGTGGGTCTGATTATCCCTACGAGTTGCTGCTTAAAGCAGGCGTCGATTTGGCGACGCCCGGACCCTATCGTGCAGTCGCGACGAAAATGAACGCCATCATGGACGAAATGGAAGTGATCCTTGCAAAGCGGCAATAGTTGGCGGCGATTCATCCGCGGCCATAAGGCCGCGAATCAAACAACAGCGTGCCGCTATTGGGCAATTCTCGCTGCAGTAATCTGTACCGGACATGCGGAACCCGGCGGATAGGGTCCGATACCAGTGCCAATGTCGCTGCGTTCACCCGCACGAATCGGTCCGCGAATCGACTGCTGCAGGTTTCGGACCCCGCCGCGCGCATCCTGAACCTGTACCACGAAACGGACGTCACGGACTGCGACCGGCGTACTGTTGGCTATCGCCACCACCAGATTGCCGTTGTTGTCCGCGAAGCAGCCAAAACGAAGATATTTGCCCGGGTTGCGTTCGAGATCCATCCTGATCAATTCCTCCCGCGACGCCGCTGCAATCTCTCCCTGACCTTCGGCTACGGTGGCATAGTGTTGCATCGCCTCTTCAAGGTTGCCCTGGCTTTTCGCGATATTGCCGAGCGCGTAGTGGGCCGGCGCGGTAGGTAGCAATTCGATACTTTTCTCGAGGTCGGTACGAGCCCTGCTGCTGTTGCCCAGTTTTTCGTTCGCAAGTCCGCGCTGCAGGTAGTACTGAAAAAAATCGTTGCGCTGTTGTATCGCCGCGTCGTAGCTGTTGATCGCCATATCGTAGCGCTCACTCATGTAACGGGCATCGCCGCGCAGGCCGTAAAAGTGCGCCTCCCCGGGAAACAATGCGATCGCTTCCTCCGCTTTTTGTAATGCGAGGTCGGAATTCTTGTCCGCCAGTGCTTTACGCCCTTCGTCATAGGTGTCGTATGCTGGCTTGAGGGCCAAGGTCCTGTCCATGGCAGCACGAAACGCGGCTTCACCCATTTCACCGCCGGCGGGCAAAGCGGCCGCCGTCCGGATATTGGCGTCAACCCGTTCCTGCGATGGCGGGTGACTGGAGAACAAACCCTCCAGCCAACCCGTCTGCCGGCCTTCGCTTAGCCGCACGAAGGTTTTCTGCAGTTCAACTGCACCTTGCGGGTCGAAGCCGGCCGCGGACATGTAGCGCATGCCGTATTCGTCAGACTGCAGTTCGGCGCCCCGGCCGTAAGCCTGGTTAACGAGCTGGGCGCCAATGTTCGCGCCGCCCACGGCGAGATTGCCGTAGTCGCTGTCGCTCGTCATGATTGCCGTGCCGACGATGGCGACCTGCAGCAGCATGCCGCGCGACATTTGCTGTGCAGAGTGGCGGGCGGCGGCGTGCACAATTTCGTGTCCGACCACTGCTGCGAGTTCCGCTTCTGAATTCATTTCTGTCAGCAGTCCGCGATTAAAGGCAATCTTGCCGCCGGGCAGTGCCCAGGCGTTTGGCACTGAACTGTTCAGTACAGAAAATTCGTAGGGCAGCGGATTGTCACTGACCGCAGCCAGTTTGTCGCCAATACCCTGGACGTATGCCGTCAGCTTCGGGTCGATGTCGTACTCACCCCCACCCGCCTGTTTCATGAACGCGTAGTTCGCCTCGCCCATCTGAATCTCCTGGGCTTCGCTGACCAGAATGAGCTGGCGTTCACCGGTCACCGGATTGACGGCGCAGCCCAGCGAGGCCAGTGCGACAAGAAATAAAGTAGCGATGAGACGGTAGCGGCGGATGTTCACGATGTTTCCTCTTCTATTTCGCGGCCTGGGCCGCTCCTGCATTTTTGGTTCGCGGCCTGGGGCCGCTCCTACGCAATTAGCACTGTAGGAGCGGCCCCAGGCCGCGAATGGATTATTTCTTGGACGGAGGGCAAGGATACCGCGTTACATTCGCGCTTGCCTCTGCCGCCCTGTTGCGAAAAGTACGAGGCCCAGCACTGCCCAGCCAATGACGATCAGCCACTCGTTCGGCCATAAGAGCGCCGCCGGGCTGCCGGGGAAATACAAAGTTGCCATGGCGACAGAGAGCAACAGTGCAATCCAGCCGACCGCAGCACGCCTGCCGGCGCGAAACGGACGGGCCATGTCCGGCTCGCGCTTCCTCAAAACCAGAAATGAACAGGCGACGAATGCGTAAGCCACCACAATGCCGAGGCCGCCGGCATCCACGAGCCAGACAAGCGCCGGCCGGCCGAACAGTGGTGCGATGAGCGATAGCACACCGATCAGCAGCAGGGCGCGGTGTGGTGTATTGAAGCGTGGATGAAGGTGGCCGAGGCTGGCGGGAAGCTGGCCTGCGCGGGCGAGCGCGTAGATAGCGCGGCTCCCGCCAATGAGAAACGCGTTCCAGCTGGTCAGGATGCCGCCGATGCCGGCGACGACCAGTAACTGTCCGGCCCATTTGCCACCTAGCAACGCTGACATCGCGTCCGCCGTGGGCAACTCCGACAGCGCCCGCTCGGCCGGCGTGAGTCCCGCGGAAACGGACCAGGTCAGCGCAATGTACCAGACGATGGCCATGCCGATTGACAGCATCAGCAGCCTGCCAATGCTGGCGAAGGGAATGTCCATTTCTTCTGCAGACTGGGGAATGACATCGAAACCGACGAACATGAACGGCACCATGATTAGCACACCCAGAAATCCGCCGGCACCGCCGCGCGACAGTGGCTGCATGTTGGCCGCCTCTCCCGCGAAGGTCGCGCCGCCCACCAGCAACAATCCGACCAGGATAATCAGGGTGGTGGCAAGCAACTGCAGACGTGACGCTGTGCGGATGCCGAGTATGTTCACCGCGGTCACCACGACAGCCGCGATGATCCCCATCAGCACCCAGGTCAGGTTGACGTCCCAGCCTGCAACCGTCCACAGGTAGCACCGGCTGAAACCGGGAAAGAGGTATTCGGTCACGGTGGGCAGGGCAACCGCCTCAAATGCCACCACCGACACGTAGCCAAGGAGAATTGCCCAGGTGCAGATGAAGGACGCGGCGGGACCGAGCGCACGATGCGCATAAACGTGTTCGCCACCGGCCAGAGGCATGGCTGACGCCAGTTCCGCGTAGGTCAGGCCGACGAATATGACGACGATGCCGCCGGCAGCAAATGCCAGCATCGCACCTGCGGCGCCCGCCCCCGCTATCCAGGTCCCGGTAAGCGCTACCCAGCTCCAGCCGATCATGGCGCCGAAGGACAGCGCCAGGACTTCCTTACGGCGAATGCTGCGAACAAACTTTCCCTGCAACGCCATCAGTCAGGCGGACACAATCAGTTCGTTGACCGCCCGATACGCCTCGTTAATAGCCGCGTCCGTATGCGGACTCGCAGCGGCATCGGCGTTGGCGATAGCGATTCGACCATAACGCTGACGACCGATAATCGCGGGCCGAGCATCGCTTGATGTGAATGCCCATTCCTCCGGGTCGAACAGGGGATTGTAGGTATAGGTATAACCATGCGGCCAGCGATTGACCGTGATACCCAGTATGTCCTTATCGTCGTCGAACCCCGTCGGGCCGAGGATACGGCTCAGTTGATCGCGGATGTGATACTCGAAGTCGTCAAAGGTCGTGGCAAGCATGCGTTGACGTCCGACGCGATGCTGTTCCCGCCGCGACAAGCCGGGTTCAGTAAAATAACAGGACATGCGGAGGACGATAGGATCTTCCGGCGCCGCGGACGTCTGGTATTCGCCCATCTGCAGTGCCGGAGGTAGTCCGATACTGGGATGAAATCCGCCCGGCGCAGTCACTCTGGAAATGCCTGCCTCGACCCACGGCTGCCAGTTTGATACGAGTACGCCTGTATACACGAGTGGCGATTTTTCGCCGTAGGCAAGCGCCGCGCGCTGAGCGTCACCAAGCTCGCTGCAGATGTGTGGAATGACAGAATTCCAGCAGGCCATAACGACGTTCTTACTTACGACAGAGTACGCCTGGTCATCAATCACGTACTGCGTTTCCACCTCGCGGTCACTGCGGTGCGCGACATTGATCGCGGTGCTGTTCAGGCGCAAGCGGACGTTCTGTCTGCGGCGGTCAAGCAATCCGTAGTCGACTCGCGCAGTGACGACGTCTTCCATGGAATTCCCCGGCACTGCATCGGGTATCAGCGCACGAACCAATAGTCTGCTGATCGTGGCATTGCCATCGGGAAAATACATGTCGGGATCGCCGCTCTCTGCGCGCTCGGTATTTTCACGGCCGTGCTGTCCACCCGGCTCGTTGACGAGCTGATCGGGCGAGACGTCGTCCAGATTGAGACCATCGAAACCGGGATACCCCATCTCGCGGCAATAGATCGCCGGAATCGCGTCCATGCCCGTGACAAAGATGCCGAGGAGTCCGGTATCGAGAATGCGTATCACATCGGCATGGCAACCGACGAAATTCAGCACGTAATCCCGATAGCTTAACTGGCTCAGTTTCCTGCGCGTTTCTTCCGGATTCAGACCCGGCAGGTAATTCTTCTTTTCCTCGTAAAGTCTGAAAACATCCAGCTTGACTTCGTTGCTGACCGGCGCGCCGCGAATGAGTTCGCTTAAGGGCACGTCTCCGTAGCCAACGACAAGCTTGTCTTCGCCGAAGGACTCCTTGTCGAAAAACAGGCTGCCTTTCAGGCCCATGTCAGTGTATCGGGACCACATTGTCCGGTTTTTCTCGAAGTAACGCTCGCGGTCAATGCCGAGGTCCCACAGCAGACCAGCGGCGACCGTGCTGAACTGCGACGGTGCTTCGACATTGAGCGTGCCACCGTTCACGAGGTGCATGCGATCAAGGTGCACGAATTCGTTGCGTTTGGCATGCCCGCCAAAGTCATCATGATTGTCGAGTATGAGGATGCGCGCGCCAGGGCCCATCTGTTTGCGATAGAAGTGTGCCGCCGACAGGCCGCTGATGCCGGCGCCGACGACGACCAGGTCATAGACCGGATCGCCTGCATCCATTGCGATCCAGGTCCTGCCGTCCCGGGCGAGATGGGCCGCTTCGAAAGACCCCTCGTGGCTGCCGCGGAGGCCCTGACGCAGCGGCGGATAGTTG
The DNA here is from genome assembly GCA_037968735.1 of Woeseiaceae bacterium. GTDB lineage: Bacteria > Pseudomonadota > Gammaproteobacteria > Steroidobacterales > Woeseiaceae > SZUA-117. The sequence goes on from JBBKWC010000007.1 coordinate 166,778, forward strand.
TCCGGCCCGAATGTGCCGGGATCCGAACCCTGCCGGGCCATCAGCTGTAGTGGCGAAAAGCCCGTTCCGGCTGCTAGTGACAGCGCACAGCCGTTAATGAAGTCCCGGCGACTAATGTCCGGTTTGCTCAATTTCCTCCCCCCCCGGGTCGGGCCAGGCGCGGCTTATCTTTCGTAAACCACCTTGCCGTCCACGATTGTCATCAGTATGCGGCCTTTCAGCAGATCGCCGGGGCTGTCCTCGGCAAGCACGAAGGGATCGACGTCCATGACCGTCAGATCGGCCCAGCGGCCGGGCTCGATAATTCCCGTGTCGTCTTCCCGGAAGCTCGCATATGCGCTCCAGAGGGTGTAACCCCTGACGGCTTCCTCGGCATTCATTCGTTGTTCCGGGTACCAGCCGCCCTCAGGCTGCTGGTTCTTGTCCTGACGCGTAATGGCCGAGTGCAGACCATAAAAAATGCTGTGATCAGAACCCGGATTGTCCGCGTTGAAGGTCAGCATCGCGTTAGCTTCACGCAGCGTTCGCCAGGCATACGCGCCCTTTATTCGCTCGGCACCGAGTCGCTCCTCAGCCCAGGTCTTGTCTTCCACCGCATGCGGCGGCTCCATCGACGCAATAATCCCTAGCTGTCCGAGCCTGGGGATGTCTTCCGGGGCCATAATCTGGGCGTGTTCGATTCGATGCCGGTTTTTTGCGGTCGATGGATCTTCCAGAAAAACTTTTTCCAGGATGTCGATGGCTTCGCGATTGCCCGCGTCACCGATAGCATGGATCGCGATCTGAAAACCGGCTTTCATCGCGCGGGCATTCAGCACCTGATTGAAGCCGTAGCCGTCGCCGCTGATGCCACGGTGGCCGGGCTGATCCGCATAGTCGTACAGCAAACGAGCGCCGCGCGAGCCTAGCGCCCCGTCGTAATAGGCTTTGACCGTTCGCGTCACGAGCATGCTGTCGTCGTCGCTGTCCGGCCCTTTCTGCAGCCACTCTTCGATCAGGTCTTCGTCCCGCAGTGACAGCATCGCGTAGACGCGAATTGGCAGTCGGTCTTCTGCTTCAAGCTGCTCCAGCACACTCATCATGTCGGCGTCGTCGCCGGCGTCATGAATGGCCACATAGCCATCCTCGGCCATCTGATTCAGGCCGATAAGCACTTGCTTGATCATGGTTTCGCGTGAACGCGGCGGCGCGATGTCGTCGAGCATGGTGGTAGCCCGGTTCAGGAACAGCCCGTTGGGTTCACCGTCATCACCCAGCCGCATTTCACCACCCACCGGCACGTCGGATTCCGCCGTTATACCCCCTGCATCGAGTGCCGCCTGGTTCGCCCAGGCCGCAAATCCGTGCAGACTGTCAAGGAACACCGGATGATCCGGCACTGCCGCGCTCAGCAGTTCCTTGTCAGGATAACGGTTTGCCCAGGCGCCTTCGTCCCAGCCGCTGCCCTTGATCCACTCGCCTTTCGGCACCGATTTCGCCCGCTCTGCTACCAGTTCAACGGCCTCTTCTTCAGTTGCAATATCAGTCAGATCCACTTCGTCCAGCTTGGCACCGAGTTCGAAAACGTGAGTGTGTGAGTCCACGAGGCCGGGGATAACGGTCGCGCCGGCAAGATCCACGACCCTGCTGGCGTCGCCGCGATAGGCCAGTGCGTCGCGCGTGCTGCCAACGAACAGGATCTCACCGTCAGTGGTAACGACTGCCTCAGCGTCCGGCTGCCAGCTGCTGCCGGCACGCGGCGCATTGCTGGCAGGGCTGCCATCGGCGGCGGGTTCGTCCCAGTTCAACGTATAGACGCGGCCGTTAGTCAGAATCAGATCTGCGCCGCCCTCTTCTGCGACCTCGGCTGGCTTTTCTGCACAGCCATACAGCAGTGACAAAGCGGCTACCGCCGCGAGGAAACCCGGTTTTTGCATCGACTTACCTTTCGTTTGGTGTACTCCCGAGAAGCTTAGCACCGTCCAATCTGCTTTGCCGTAGCACCGGTGATACTGCGTAGCCGGGCGAAACACGAGAAAAATTTAGCGGTAATATCTGCCGCTTGCAGCACGCATTCACCGTAGAATAGCCGGACGATCTGTTCATCAGGGGAAAAGTCATGTCAATTCCGCGCCGGGAATTTCTGAAAGTCGTCGGGGGAGTGTCGATCGCCGGGAGTCTGCCCGCCTTCTCACAGAGCGTTGCGGCCACCGGCGCACCCGCCTTCGGTTTCGCCGATGACGAAGTGCCGATGAATGCTGCCAATCTCTGTCCGATGCCGACCCAGGTCACTGCGGCACATGCGCGTTATGCCGGGGAACTCGATCATTCGCTGAGTAGCGCTACCCGGAAGCGCATCGAAGCTTACAAGGAAGATGCTCGCAGTCGCGTCGCTGCGCTACTCGGCGTCAGCGCCGACGAAATCGCGATCGTGCGCAATACCTCGGAAGCGAACAACGTCATCGTGCAGGGAATGCCGCTCGGCGAAGGCGATGAAGTCGTTCTGTGGGATCAGAATCACCCGTCCAACATGGTTGCCTGGGAAGTACAGGCCGACCGGGTCGGCGCTTCAGTGCGACGATTTGCGGTTCCCGTTGCCAGCGGTTCGATCGACGAGGTGGTCGATCTGTTTGTGGATGCTGTCGGCCCGGACACCAGGGTGGTCTCGTTCACCCACATCTCCAACGTGACGGGTTTCCGGACGCCGGTTGCGGAAATCTGCGCCGCCATTCGACAGCGGCGGGATGACATCCATATTCATGTCGATGGTGCACAGACCTGGGGCGCGGCGGACATCGATCTCGGTACTATCGAATGTGACTCTTTCAGTGGCAGCGCCCACAAGTGGTTCATGGGTCCGCGCGAAGTTGGCATCCTGTACGTCAGGGAACGACATATAGAACATATCTGGCCGAACGTCGTCAGCGTGCCCTGGGGCCGGACGGAAGATGACGCCCCGACCGGTGCACGCAAGTTTGACGCACTGGGACAGCGGGACGATGCCGCGATTGCGGCCCTCTCCGATGCCGTTGCCATACACGAGACGCTGACGCCGGCTGGCGTCGAGAAACAGTCTATGGCGATTTCAAACCGCCTGCGCAGAGGGCTGCAGGATCTCGGTGTGAGCTTCGTGTCGAGCACCAAGCCCGCGTTCGCCAGCAGCGTCGTCATCCTGCAGGCCGCGCAGGAAAACCGGTCGCGACTTGTCGACCGGATTTACGAGGACGCCGGCATCATTACGGCCGCTACCGGTGGATTGCGGATGTCACCACACATTTACAATACGGCAGAACACGTCGATCGGGTGGTCGCTGCCGTGAATAAATCGCGGGCAATGCTGGGCTGACGGATCCTGATATCAAGGCCGCTCCTACAGTTCTTATTCGTGCTGTAGAGGAGCCCGCCCTGCGGGCGATCGCGGCCAGGGGCCGCTCCTACAGTTCCTATTCGTGCTGTAGAGGAGCCCGCCCTGCGGGCGATCGCGGCCAGGGGCCGCTCCTACAGTTCCTATTCGTGCCGTATAGGAGCCCGCCCTGCGGGCGATCGCGGCCAGGGGCCGCTCCTACAGTTCCTATTCGTGCTGTAGGAGCCCGCCCTGCGGGCGATACCGACGTCAATTCCTAGCGCTAAAGATCAATCCTCACCAACCTTCAATTTGCATAACAACATCGCGGGAGGACTGCCCCGCGGGCGAAGGCACATTCATTGATGCTGCCAGTTATCCGGATCCGAGGAGTCACCCGGTGACAAGCCGATGACATCGCCGTCTGTATTTACGCCAAGCCCCAGCACCGTCCGGTTTGCATACGCGAAGTATGCGCTCACCTGGTTTATTTCGAGTATTTCGCCGTCATCGAAATCCGCCTGGCGCAAGGTTTCGATATCTGCATCGCAAATCCCCGCCGGCTTCCGGGTCAGCTTTTTTACATAGACGAGCCCAGCCAGCTCGCGGCCGGTAAATGCCCGCGATGGTTCATCTGCGGCAAGCGCCTGCAGAATCTCCCTGCTCCGCTCCTCGTCCGCTAGCAGTCGTTCCAAACCGGCAGAATGATGATCAACACAATAGCGGCATTCATTCAGCAGGCTCACGTACACACCGATGATCTCGAGATAGGACTTCGGCAGTTCGTTACGTGGGTGATGCAGCGCATACTTATACAGCGCCATATGTCCTTCCATCGTGTGCGGACGCAGGCTGTGCGCCAGCATGATGTTGTCGACGTTGTCGTCAGGCCCCTTTATTCTGTCGTACAGTCTTAGTAGACCGTTACGCGCATCCCGGTAAGGTATGGTTCTGATCCATGTCATCGCGCGACGCCTCTGTTCAGCAAGGAATATTTTGAAAGGACTCTGCCATCATTTCTATTCGTCCTGACCGCCGGGCACGCATTGTCGGACTGGCGCTGCCCATCATCGGCGGCATGGTATCGCAGAATCTCCTCAACATGGTTGACACTGCCATGGTGGGTTTTCTTGGAGACGCAGCGCTGGCTGCCGTCGGGCTGGGCGGCTTCGTTGTATTCATGTGCCAGGCACTTATCCTCGGCATTTCCACGGGCGTACAGTCGAGTGCGGCGCGGCGCAAAGGCGAAGGTCGTGAGGACCGCGCTGCTGCAGTATTGAATTCCGCACTGCTCGTGGTGCTGGTGGTGGCACCGGTCTTTTCTGTCGTCCTGATTCAGCTTGCTGAACCGCTGTTCCCTTTTCTTAATGACGATCCGGAAGTCATCCAGCGAGGTGTGCCCTATCTCGAATGGCGTCTGGGCGCCATCCTGTTCGTCGGCATTAATTTCGCGTTTCGCGGCTACTGGAATGCGCTCGACCTTTCCCGGCTCTACATGAAGACGCTCATCATCATGCATGCCTGCAATATTGTGCTGAACTACGTACTGATTTTCGGTCACTTCGGTTTTCCGGCCTACGGTGTGGCCGGGGCAGGCATGGCCAGTGCCATGTCGATGGCGATTGGCACGGGTATTTATTTGTTTCTCGGTTTCCGACATATCGCGACGGCGTTTTTCCTGCGGGTGCTGGCAGATCGTCGCGAGACGGCGGCGTTGATACGTGTCTCATTGCCAGCAGGCCTGCAGCAGCTGTTTTTCGCGGCGGGGCTCACTGCGATGTTCTGGATCATCGGTCTAATAGGCACGCCGGAACTCGCCGCTGCAAACGTGCTGATTACCGTGTTGCTGTTCGCCATACTCCCGGGAATCGCCCTGGGCATTGCCTGCGCAACCCTGGTAGGTCAGGCCATTGGCGCGCAGAAGCCTGACGATGCGTACCAGTGGGCATTCGACGTCAATAAAGTCACGATTGCATTACTGACGGTGCTCGGACTTCCCATGTGGCTGGTGCCCGATCTGATTTCAGCGATTTTCATTCATGAGCCCGCGACGCGAGAACTGGCCCGCTGGCCATTGCGTGTGATGGGACTGACAATGCCGATCGAAGCCATCAGTTTTGCGTTCATGCATGCCTTGCTCGGCGCTGGCGATGCACGACGCGTCATGCTCGTCAGCATTGGGACCCAGTGGCTGGTCTTTCTGCCGCTGGCTTACCTGGTAGGACCCGTGCTCGGCTTCGGTCTCATCGGCGTGTGGCTTTTACAGGGCGGCAGTCGCGCGATACAGTCATTCTTTTATTTGCGGATGTGGCAAGGTCGCAAGTGGCAGCACATCAGCCTTTAATTACTCTGCGGAGAACACGGTAATGGCAGCAATCGAATCCACGATGCTAGCACTCGGCACGGAAGCGCCGCCGTTTTCGTTAACCGGCGCGGACGGCAATGAGCACACATTGGCGAATGCTGCCAATGCCTATCTGGTCATGTTCATTTGCAATCATTGTCCCTACGTCATCCATGTAGCTGACGAACTCGCCAGGCTCGGGCGCGACTATGCAGACAAAGAGGTGGCGATGTACGCCATCATGAGCAATGACATCGGCCGCCAACCCGCGGATGCGCCGGACAAGATGAAGCAGGAAGCCAGCGCCCGCGGCTACACTTTCCCTTATCTTTACGATGCAGACCAGAGTGTGGCGAAGGCGTATCGCGCTGCCTGTACCCCCGACTTTTTCCTGTTCGACAGCGACCGGCGCCTGGTTTACCGGGGTCAGCTGGATGACAGCAGGCCATCCAACGATATTCCGCCTGACGGCAGGGACCTGCGTCGCGCCATTGACACGCTGCTCGACGGCGGAGCCATACCGGCAGAGCAGAAGCCGAGCATAGGTTGCAGCATCAAGTGGTCAGACGGCAGCTGACGGCAAGGCGCTCTGATTAGCCGAACCGCTGGCGAATTTCGTCTGCACTCGCCGGCTGCCGCGACGCCTCGCGACCCGCCTGCACGGCGAGCCGGACCAGCTCGCCATTCGTTGCAGCAGGCGTGCCATCCGCCAGCAGCAGATTGTTCTCGAAGCCGACGCGGGCATGCCCGCCGAGCACGCAGGCTTTTCCCACTGCAAGGTGTTCCGTCTGGCCGAAACAACAGACCGCCCATGCCGTGTCGTCTGCAGCAGCCGCGATAAATTCCGGCAGGTCGGAAACCTCACCGGTCAGGTTGCTCGCGTACCTGCCGAGCACGAACAAAACGAAGGGCGAAGTCTGCGGAATCACGCCGCGCGTGCGCAATGATTCGAACCGACGCACCTCGTCCGCTGAATACAGGATGTATTGCGGCATGATCTTTTCAGCGTCCAGCCAGGCGAAGAATTCTGCAGCGCCAGCGACGTCTTCCTCTGCAGCACACAGTTCCTTCAGCGCCAGCGATACCGCCTCGGGGTGCAGCTCTTTCACCATGGCCATCTGTTGCGCTGGCGTATATACACCGCATGCCTCGCTGGTCACCTGAATGACAAGCTGATCGCCTGTCGCGTCGCGGATAGCACGCATGGACTGACGGTAGCGCCCGACATCCAGACTGTGCCCGCCCTGTTCACTGCGCACGTGTAAATGAATTAACGCGGCGCCCTCGCCGTGCACTTCGGCCGCACAGGCGGCAAGTTCAGCCGGCGTCAGCGGCAAGCGTGGATGATCGAGATAGGTCTTTCGAGCGCCGTTCGGCGCACAGGAGACGATGAATGCCGAGCTCGCCTTCTCTGTCGAATTCTGTGGCATGCGGTGTCAGGGAGAGAACACGGACTGCAAAATTTTCTCGAGCCGGTCGGCAGCCCCCAGAAAATGTTCCTCTTCCGCAATAAATGGCGGAGCCAGCAGTAAATGGGCGCCTGAGCGGCCATCCACGGTCCCGCCACCGGGGTAGCAGATCAGGCCATGCTGCATGGCGGCCTTTTTTATTTTCGCCGGGATTCGGTCTTCGACCGGGAACGCGGTTTTAGTCTCCCGCGAAGCGACGAACTCTATGCCAATAAACAAACCACGACCACGGATATCGCCGACGTGCGGATGCGCGCCGAATCGCGACCGGAGAATTTCCATAAGCTGCTCACCTTTCGGCTGCACGGCGGCGAGCAGACCCTCATCGAGGGCTTGCTGGACAGCGACGCCAGCAGCACAGGCAACCGGATGACCAATGTAAGTATGTCCATGTGCGAAGCCGGCCGGATCTTCTTTCAGGCGCTCGTAAATCCCGTTCCGCGCGATAACAGCACCAATCGGCTGGTAGCCACCACCGAGGCCTTTCGCGATGGTGACGAGATCTGGCAACACGCCATCTGCCTCATGGGCAAAGAATGTGCCGCAACGACCGCTGCCGCACATTACCTCGTCAGCAATGAACAGCACGTCGTAGGCATCGCAGATGCGGCGGATTTCAGCGAAGTAGCCGGCTACGGCCGCAACTGCGCCGAGTGTGGCGCCGACCACGGGCTCCGCAATAAATGCCGCGACCTTATCCGCCCCTGTGCGGCAAATCGCCTCCTCCAGTTCCGCTGCCGTGCGCAAGCCATAGGCAAGATCGGATTCGCCGGCGTGCATTTGCCGGTAGGGGTAACAGGCCGCGATGCGCGGCCAGTCGTGCAGCACTCTCTCGTAAGGCGCGCGCCGAAAACGACTGCCGCTCACTGAGGTCGCCCCCAGCGTACCGCCGTGATAGCTGAACTGACGGCTGATCACCACGGTCTTCTCCGGCTGCCCTCTGGCCTGCCAGTATTGCCAGACGATCTTCAACGCCGACTCGTTGGACTCCGAACCGCCGGAGGTGAACCAGACCTTCGCGTTGTCCCCGCCAAACCTCGCCGCCAGCATGGCAGCCAGCGTTTCCTGGGGCTCGTTGGTGAAAAATGCGGTGTGGGCAAACGCCAGGGTGGCGACCTGCTCCTGAATTGCCTGCACGACCCCCGGGTGGCCATGGCCGAGGCAGGACACGGCAGCGCCGCCGCTCATATCGAGATAAGACTTGCTGTCGGCATCGAAAATGAACATGCCCTCCGCGCGGGTTGCCAACGGATAGGACGCACGCGGGTCCCGGTAAAATACGGATGACATGGGCGGCGATTCGGTCCCTTGTTTACAGCCAGGCGCAGGCGACAGGACCGCAAGTGTAACGCGGCCCTGTCGATTCAGACAGACTTAAACGCGCCGGGGATTAGTGCGTGCGGTCGCGGTTCGACCTTGGCTTCTGTTTTGACGGCTGCCGGTCTGTGTCCGGGTCGCGATATCCGCGGGTAATCCGTTTGGCCTGATCGGACTGGGCAATACGCAAGAAACGGCTTGCCAGCATCGCAGTTTCGTCTTCCTCGGTATCATCGTCGTACTGAGAGACGTTCTTTCTGTTCATCACGCTTTACCTCAATGTTTCCTACAGCCGCCGGCAGACTAATGAGAATGTCCGGCGGAAAAACTGGCGTCAAAACTTTCAAAGTTGTCGTAGTCATCGAAATCAGCGAGCAGCGATTTCAGACTCTTGTCTTCTCGCGCAATTTCAATTCGGCGGCGAGCAGAAAATTCAAGATAAGGGCTTTCCGTCAGGGAAACGGTTTCCTCATCGTCGCTCTCATCTTCCTCGGCGTCATCGAGGAAGTAATCGCCATCGTCATCCATTTCCATGTCGCTTTCCAGTTCGTCTTCGGGTTCCTCGCCGGACCAGTCAAGGTTCGCTTCGAGGTCGTCGCGGGTGGACATGCCAATCTCCTCCCGAATTGCTGTTTCGGCTCAAGATAAAACTATTTACCTTGATGTCAAGAACTATTTTGCGCCGCTTTTGTTAAGCCGTAAGCAACTGAAATTAAAAGAAAAAACAGGATCGCATGATTGCTGGACGAGGGCTGAGATGGACCCGGAAGCGAGGTTGGCACAAAAAGGCTGGCAGGCCGACTAGGGACGCTGCCTTGCGAGGGGCACTGCCACCGCTTCTGCGCTGTCGCCGTTCTCATCCAGCTTGACCATGGTGAAGCCGGTATACCCGTATAAAATCGAGACCAGGGGATTGATGAGATTAAAGAATGCGAATGGCAGGTAGCTGAGTGTCGCGACGCCCAGGGTTGCCGCCATGTATGCACCGCAGGTATTCCACGGCACCAGCGGGGATGTCAGGGTGCCGGAATCCTCGATGACCCGTGACAGATTACGCGGGTCAAGATTGCGCTTCTTGAATTCAGCACGGTACATTTTGCCAGGCAACACAATAGCGATGTACTGGTCGGCGGCAACAATATTGATGCCGATGCAACTGAGCACCACCGTCGTGATCAGGGAGCCCGTTGTCTTGGCCCGCTTCAGCGCTGCATCAATCAGCCGCTTGAGCATACCCGTGTGCTCGAGGACGGCACCGAATGCAAGGGCAGTCATGATCAGCCAGATGGTGACCAGCATGCTTTCCATCCCGCCGCGCGTGAGCAGGTCGTCGACGGCCGCAACCCCGGTCGTCGACACATAGCCGCCAGACAGTGCCAGCCACACGCCCCTGATCATCGCGAAACTGTTGGGCAACTCGGGCGAATTGGCAAAACGCAGCACACCTTCCGGCTGCAGAATGACCGCGAGCACGCCGCCAAGGAGTGCGCCGAACAGTATCGTGGGCAGCGGCGGAATTTTTTTGTAGGCAAAGAAGAACACGACAGCCAGCGGCAGCAGGGCAATCACGGAGATATTGAAGTTTGCATCCAGGGTCAGCATCAGCGCCTGGAGCGCCGAGTCATCGGCCTGCGCCTCGCCGCCCAAACCCATGAAAGCAAACAGGACCAGCGCGATGGTGTATGACGGTCCCGTGGTCCACGCCATATGCCTGATATGGGTAAACAGATCGGTCTCGACGACCGCCGGCGCAAGGTTTGTGGTGTCCGAGAGCGGCGACATCTTGTCGCCAAAATAAGCGCCTGAAACGACTGCGCCGGCCGCAATGGCCGGCGAGAGTCCGAGTCCCATGGCAACGCCGATGAGCGCCACGCCCAGCGTGCCCGCGACTGTCCAGGAACTGCCGGTCGCCAGCGCAGCGATCGAACAGATCAGACAGGTGGCCGCAAAAAACCATTGCGGGCTCAAAAGCTCAAGGCCGTAGTAAATCAGTGATGGCACCGTACCTGCCATGAGCCAGGTCCCGATGAGGGCACCAACCGATAGCAGAATAAGCATGGCAACCATCGCTGTGCCGATACCCGCCACCATGGCATGCTGCAACTCAGCCCATTTAAATCCATTTTTGATCGCAACGATCGACGCTACAGCGGCGCCCAGGGTGAGCACGATCTGGTTCGGACCTGATGATGAACTGTCGCCGAAAAGGTAGACCGACAAAGCGAGCATGATGACCAGCGCGATAATCGGTGTCAGGGCATCCATGAGGGACGGCGGCCTGGGGCTTGTCATAATTATTTCCCTTTAATCCTCCTACGTATGATAACGGTTTCGGCGCGCGCGGTACTCATTTGTAGTTATCAGCGACCGACGGCGACGGCTGGCGCTACAATGCGGCCAACAGGGAGAAAAAATTCTATGCATAAGATTATCGCTGGCCTCATGCTCTTCACCACTGCCAGCCCGATTCTGGCCCAGGAAAATCTGCGTCCGGACGTCCCGGTGGCCCTGGTCGGTGGCATGCTGCTCGATGGCTATGAATCCGCGCCGCTGCACCACGCCGTGGTGATCTTCGACAAGGGCCGCATCACGGCCGTCGGCCAGAAGCACGATACCGTGATCCCGGACAATGCCGTCATCATTGACGCCGGTGGAAAGACAATAATGCCCGGTCTGATTGATGCGCATATGCATATCGACCTGATCGGTCACGGTGAGTACGCCGACTATTACGAATTCCTCGGTGGCATGCAGCGACTTGATGAAGTGATGCCGATTGCCGCCAAACAAATGATGCGGGCCGGCGTGACGAGTGGCCTGGATCTTGGCGCACCGTTTCAGATACTCGAGTTTCGCGAACGCATTCGGCGGGGAGAAATTCCGGGACCTCGTTTGACGATCTCCGGTCCCTGGATTACGCGGCTGGACTTCGACACGGTGCCGGATGAATACGAGATCGTCATCAGTTCTTCGAAGGAAGCTGCACAGAGAACGCGCGAGCTCATTGCGCGCGGCTCAGACGTCATCAAGACCTGGGTCGGACTGACCGAAGACGATTATCGCGCTGTCGTCGAAGTCGCCCACGAAGCGGGCGTCAAAGTACATGCTCACCTTTATGACCCGGTAGCAATACGTGCGGCACTGAACGCCGGCGTCGACGTCTTTCAGCACGCCGGCTCTGCGCGCAATCCACCCTATGACGACGCGCTGGTGTCGGAGATTGCCCACCGCAACATCCCGATCGTGCAGACGATCTCGCATCGCATCTGGGTTTATCCGGCCACCGTGGCGTTTCCAGAACGTCTCCACGATCCGATTTACCGCAAAGACATGCCGGCGGATATTTACGAAGAATTCATGGCGTCATTCGAGAACTTCCACCGGCAATCGTATTTCCACGACATCGGCCAGGAATCGCGAAATGCAGAACGTTCTGCCAGTCAGTTTATCGATGCTGGCGCTTATATGGGCGTGGGCACTGACGCCGCCAGCCCGCTGAATATGCACACCGAGGCGATGTGGCGGGAGATGTCGGCGCTCGTGGAAAGCGGCATGACGCCGATACAGGTCATTTCCGCAGCGACCAAGACGAACGCGGAAATTCTTGGCCAGTTTGATGAACTCGGCACAATCGAGCCGGGCAAACTCGCTGACATCATCGTTGTTGATGGCAATCCGCTAGCCAACATCGAGCTCCTGGACTACGTCGATATCGTGATCAAGGACGGAGGCGTCTGGTATTCCGAGCGCGCTGCATACGGCCAGGTAACAGAGATCGGGCACGCGTTTTAGGGCGGGAGTCGCGGTCTGGAACCGCGAAGCATGCGCTATTCCTTGATGATGTCGCCACCTTTCATGACGAAGCCGACGTCTTCCAGTTGCCGAATATCCTCCAGCGGATTGCCGTCGACAGCGATCAGGTCCGCATACATGCCGGCTTCCAGTGCACCGACGTCTCCTGGCCATCCCAGCAGCTCAGCCGCATGCACCGTAGCAGACTGGATAGCTTCCATCGGCGTCATCCCGTACTGCACCATGTAGGCAAACTGTCGGCCGTTGTTGCCGTGCGGGTAAACGCCTGCGTCACTACCGAACGCCATGCGTACACCCGCTTCATGCGCCTTCCGGAAATTGTTTCGCTGCACTTCTCCCACCTGTCGCTCCTTGGCCAGCGACTCCGGCAAAAACCCGGCTGACTCTCCCATCTCCAGAATGTAGCTGCTGACATACACATCCATGACAAGAAAAGTGCCATTGGCTTTCGCCAGCCGGATGCCCTCGGCATCGATCATGCTCGCGTGCTCAACGGAATCGACGCCAGCCTGGATCGCGGCGAGTATGCCTTCAGTGCCGTGCGCGTGTGCCGCAACCTTGCGATCCCGCTGATGCGATTCGCTGACAATCGCCAGCATTTCCTCCAGCGAATATTGCTGTGCGCCAACGGTCGTGCCTTTCGACAGCACACCACCCGTGGCGCAGAACTTGGTAACGTCGGCACCGTACTTGGCGTTCTCGCGAACTTTTTTTCTGATCTCCCAGGGACCGTCAGCCACGCCCCCGGACTGGACGCCGTATTCCGCGGGTAAGAGGTTGTTGTCGCAGTGCCCGCCGGTGATGCCCAGCGAATGCCCGGCGACGCGCATCCGCGGCCCGATGACGTCGCCATTGTTAATCGCGTCTCTTAATGCAACATCCGCATAGCCACCCGCGCCGACGTTGCGTACGGTCGTGAAACCGGCATGCAGGGTTCGCCTGCCATTGGCCACGCCGTAAAGTGCGTTTCTCGGCACAGACGCCGCAAGGTTTGCATAACCCTGCGCCTCCGGATCACCGGTCAGATGCACGTGCATGTCGATCAGTCCGGGCAAGACGGTCTTGTCGGAGAGGTCGATGACGCTGGCGGATGCCGGTATGTCGATAGATGACGCATTGCCGACCCTTTCGATACGATCGCCGCGGACGACGATGACCTGATTGCTGCGTACTTGCCCGTCGACGACATCGACGAGCTGGCCGGCCTTCACAAAAACCTCGTCCTGAGCGTGAGACTGGATGGAAACCAGCACGCCGATAAGTGCGGATATAATGATCTTGAACATTGATTCCCCTCGGAAAACCGGTCACGCCGGTGACTTGGCAGCGACGAGCGCTTGCCCGCCGTCGCTCGCGGCGCGATGATGAACGGGAATCGAGAATATCCCGGGGAACAGACATGATCAATAAAATCCACGTATTAGCGGCGCTGGCAGGTACAGCTTTACTCGTTACGGCCAGGGCCGATGTCGACTGGGAATATCCGGAGGATATTCCGCAGATTGAACCCGTTACTGTTGGCCTCGCCGGAGAGTATCCCGCTGACATCGTTCGCTATCTGATGGCGCGCGGCGCGTTACGGACGGACATATCCCCTGATGGCAGCAAAATCGCATTCAGTTATCGCGTCACCGGCGAACCTCAGCTCTGGCTAACCGATGCAGACGGCAGCTGGCCGACTCAGCTCACGTTTGGCAGCGGCATTACGTTCTTTGAATGGGCGCCGGACGGCGAAAACCTGATTGTAGGGCGCGATGCAGACGGCAACGAACGCGAAGGGTATTACCTGCTCTCGGCGGACGGGACAGAAGAACGTCAGCTATTGCCGCTAAGCGACGCGTTCCGTTCCTTCGGCATGTTTTCATCTGACGGCAGCCAGTTTCTTTTTTCCTCGACCGAACGCACCGGTCGTGACTTTGATATTTATGTGACCAACGTGACGAGCGGTGACACTCGCATTGTCTACGAGGGCACGTTCGGCTTCTTTCCCGCTTCGTGGCAACCGGACGGTGACCTGGTCATCGTGAATGAAACTCGCGGCGAGGATGCTAATGATGTTCACCTGCTGGACATGACAAGCGGCGAGATCACGCCGCTCTTCACGCCGGAGGTCGCCGCCTACTACGGCAGCTACGCGTGGCTCCCCGATGGCAGCGGTTTCTACCTCAGCAGCAATCAGGATCGTGAATTCTCCAATCTTGCGTTTTACTCGCTGGCCGACAAAACGCTTGAATTTATTCAGACGCCCGACACCGATGTAGCGGATGTCACCGTGAGCGCCGACGGCCGTTTTCTTGCCTGGACGACCAACGAGGATGGCTACTCCGCCATTCACGTCGAGGAACGGCAATTACGCCGGATGCTTGACGCCCCGTCACTGCCGAAGGGCGTGTATGGCGTCGAATTCGCTTCGGCTGCACCGATACTCAGCATTGACGTTTCCGGTCCCGCGACGCCGGGCGATAACTACGTGTGGAATGTCCCGGCAAACACGATGTCACAGGCGGTCCATTCATCACTCGCCGGACTGGATCCCGAAACTTTTGTCGCGCCGGAATCGCTTCGATTCAAGGCCCGCGACGGGGTGGAACTGCAGGGACTTCTGTACAGGCCTGCCAGCGGCAGCAGCAAGCCACCCGTTGTGGTCAAGGTGCACGGTGGACCGACCGCTCAGTCCCGACCGTCGTTTCAGTCGCAGGTGCAGTACCTGGTCAATAACGGCATCGCGGTTTTCGACGTCAACGTCAGAGGTTCAACCGGCTTTGGGAAAACCTATGCCCGGCTGGATAACCAGGAAAAACGGCTGGACTCGGTTCGCGATCTGGTTGATACGGTCGCGTTTCTGTCTCGTGATGAGGAATTGAATACCAATCGCATCGCCGTCATGGGCGGCTCCTATGGCGGTTACATGGTGAACGCGGTGCTCGGTTCTTACCCGGGCGTATTCGATGCCGGCGCATCATTTGTCGGCGTATCGGACTGGGTACGCGCATTGAACGACGCATCGCCAGGACTGAAAGCATCGGACCGCATAGAGTACGGCGACATTCGCGAGGCGCGCTGGCAGGAATTTTATAAGGTAAATTCGCCGATCAACAACGCAGACAAAATTAACGTCCCCATGTTCGTCGAGCACGGTGCAAATGATCCTCGCGATCCGGTCACGGAGTCGGACAGGATTGTAAAAACGGTGCGCGAGAACGGTGGCGACGTAAAGTACCTGCGCTTTCCGGATGAGGGTCACGGCATTGCGAAAGAAGCGAACCGCGTTGCGTTCAATCGGGCCCTCGTGGATTTTCTGGAAAAGCAGCTGATGCCTGCCGATATTCCGGCTACCGATTAGGCTTTCAGTCGCGAGCGGGGCTCGCTCCTACAGTGCTGGCAACGATTAGCCTGTAGGAGCGAGCCCCGCTCGCGATCCTCTCCCGGTAAAAAAAATCTCTACCGCGCAAGAGATTTTCAGGCAAAAAAAGGGGTCGGACCCTGTTGGATCCGACCCCGGTTTTTTCTACCGTTATCCTGCTTTGATTACTGAACCGTGTAGTCCAGACCAATAAAGAAGAACGTACCACGCGGACTGGCCGGGAAGGCCGTTTCCGTAATGAACGGCTGCTCATCGGTGACGTTCTTGATGCCGCCGTAAACCATGATGTCGTCATTGATCAGGTAGCTGGCGTTGAAATCATGCTGCCAGAATGCTTCCTGGAAGATGTTGCTGCCGTACAGGGATACGGCCGTTTCAACTTCGATATCGCGGAACAGCATCTCGTCGAGGAACTGTGACTGCCAGCCCAGGCGGAGATTGCCAACGGTCCAGCTCAGGAACACGTTGCCTGCCAGTTCCGGCCGGTTGATTTCCAGCAGTTCCGGATTTTTGAAGGTCGGGTCGAGCGGATTTTCAAAGTCGTTGATCTTGTCGACCTTGGTTCCCTGTACCGTTATATCAAAGCCATGCTGGCCGACTTCAAAACCGTACTTCGCCATAAAGTCGATACCGCTGGTTTCCACCCGGGCGAAGTTGATCGTCGTCTGGCGCAGAAAATTGAAACCACCATACTGGGCTGACGCCGGGTTCATGTTACGTGCCGATAGTGAGCAGAACGTGTCGTTAAGCGAGGGTCCCTGGTAGCAGCCATCCACGATGTTCTGAGACGAAACCGCTTCAATAGCGTTGTCAATCGAGATGTCCCAGTAATCGACCGTCATGCTCAGGCCTTCGACGAATGAAGGCTGGAAGACCAGGCCAACGGTGAACGTCTCAGCCGTTTCTTCCTGCAGCAGGCGGTTGCCGCCGGTCACACCACCAAACGATGCTGACAATGGATCGACGAACGTGTAGGTGCCGCCGGTGAACGGATCCAGACCGAAAGTACTGAACACGGCCACACAATTGGCCTGGGTCTGTGCTGCCAAGGTCGGATTGTCCACGCCAATGGCATTGATCTGTGCCGCATCGCAGGGATCATTCGGCCGGAAATTCAACCCCACCTCGGGGCCAAACAGCTCGGTGATGTTCGGCGCGCGCACGGCTTCAGAATAAGTGCCGCGGAATGCCAGCGAATCGACCGGCGCATAAACCATGTTGGCTTTCCAGGTTGTCGTCTGGCCGATGGACGAATAGTCCGACTGCCGCGCCGCCACGTCGAGGGTCAGCTCACGCGCACCCGGCATGTCCGAGAGCAAGGGGATAGAGGCTTCGATAAATATGTCGGAAACGTCGTAGCTGCCTTTCTCGTCTTTGGTAGATAACTGCGGACGAAAGACCAGGCTGGAGTTCGCTGAATAATCGCTGATCTGGGTGCCGGGCGCGAATGCCGATCCGGGCGGAAGTTCGCCTCGCTGCCAGGGATCGAATGATGCATCCGAAGACTCGTCGCGATACTCGACGCCGCCGGCGAAGGAAATCGGTCCGGCAGGCAGCTCGAGGAAATCAGACGTGTCGCCCGTGAGGAACGCCGAGAAGACAAACTGATCGATAATGAGTTTGTCCCAGGTATTCGTCGTCATGAAATCCTTCGCCGCCTGGCTTACGCCGCCGAGGCCGTTCCAGATGTCCAGTGGTACGCAGGAACCGTCGCCGGGCGTGAACGTGTAATAACCGGCTTCATAGGAAGGAATTTCGAAAGGTGTATTGCTCGGAGGTGCAAGGGGATCGATCGACGAACGGCATACCGGTTGTCCGCTGCCGTCGGTGGTCGCATCCAGTGCCGCAAACCAGCGATCATTGATGATCTGGCCCGATCGATTGATGTTCTGCTCGAAGCGGCCGTACGTCGCACTGACTTCATAGCCCCAGCTGTTGTCGAGTTCGCCTTCGATACCGATAACGGCCCGGCTCGTTTCACGTTCGGTCTTGCGACGCGCACGAAAGTGGACCGGGTCAGGCGTAATGCTGACGCCGCCGGTTGTCTGGGCGATGTCTGAAAGAAACTGCGGCAGGAACGGGTTGTCGGGCGCGCCGAGGATCAGATCCCAGAACGAGTTCGGGTCTGCTGTTGCATCGGTCTCCTGGGAAACGTATTTCAGCTCGCCGAACAGAGACATCGAGTCTGTCAGGTCATAGTGACCCAGAAGGTTGACGGATACCTTGTCCTCCGGCAGCAGGAAGTCGTAATAGTCCTGCCGGTAAACATCATAAGAGCTGCCGCCGAAGCCCTGGAAGTTTCCAGAGACCAGGCCGTCTTCAACGACTCGATAGGAACCGTCTTCCTGGACTGTCCAGCAACCGCCGATAGCACCGAAGGAGGCGGCCCCGAATACCGAGTTGTAACCGGACCAGGAGTCCTGGCAATCCGGAACGCCATTATTGTTCAGATCTACCGCCACATCCGGATCGAAACCGCCGAAGCCGAATGCCTCACCCGGCGCTACATAACCGTAGCCCGACGTGAATGGAAACGTGATTTCAGGATGAACGGCACGCTGCGGCGCATTGGCAGCCCGGTCGATCAGCGCCTGCTCTCCGCTGGTCAGGGTCGGATTGACACCGAATTCGGCCAGGTAGTCGGCCATGAACGTGGCCGCATCCGGAATCGGCAGACCATAGTTGATCAGACCCGTGTTGTCGTAATTAAAATACTGGGCGAAGTTCGGTGTGTTGGAGGCATCGATGTCGCCACGCTGGAAGCGCAGTGCAGGGTTCACCCAGTCGCCGCCGGTGCCATAGTTAGCGCCCGGCCGGTCGCCCATCCGCAACCCTTCGTCCGTCCGGTAATCAACCGAGATAACGATGTTGCCGCGATCGTCGGCAAAATTGGTGCCCCACGTCGCAGTAATGGCTTTCTGTGCTGCATCGCTCTCGCTGGAAATGCCGTAATTTGCGTCGACGTTAAAGCCTTCGAAATTATCTTTAAGGATGAAGTTGACCACACCCGTCACCGCGTCCGCACCGTAGATCGCCGATGCGCCGCCTGTCAGTACTTCGACCCGCTCCACGAGTTTGGTCGGAATGGAGCCTACGTCTACCGCGGCCGAACCCTGCACACCGCCGACATGGCGCCGGCCATTAACGAGTACCAGCGTTCTGTTCGCGCCAAGGCCTCGCAGATCAAGCACGTTGGCGCCGTCGCTGAACTCGACGGCGGCATCGATAGAACTTTCAGAGGTGACCGACGACAACAGCGCCGGTACGTCGTTGACGATGTCCGAAATCGAAAATTCGCCGGACATCTGGATTTCCTGCTCGCCGACGGACTGCACGGGCAGTGCGCCGCTCAGATTGGCGTCGCGCGCAATACGCGAGCCCGTCACGGTGATTTCTTCGAGTTGCTGTTCCTGCTGGGCGAAAGCGCCCGTAGCGAACATGCTCGAGATCAGGGCGGCGAGGCTGCCCGTCACCGACAGCCGGGCTATACCCCGGCATATGAGTGTCATTTGCATCGTTATTCCCTCTGCTTCTAAACGTTAGTCGTGCAGCATTTGCCGGAGCATGTTGTTGGAAAGCGGCAACAACGCTACGAGCGGGTCAGTACTGCCGAAACCTGTTGTTTTTCTTTACTCATAGACGTTATGTCCGCAATTGTCAATGCTTACGTGGCGTGTACAGGGGTGCCGCTGTTGCGACATCGCAACAGGCATAAGATATTCGATACCCGGGGGGTGTCTAGCGCATTTCGATCGGGACGAAGTCGAAATCGAAGCCGAAGGCCCGCGGCCCGACGACAGCAAGAGCCCGCTCTGTACGGTAGTGAGGCGGACAGCCGACGCCGAAAATACTGACTCGCTGCCCGTAATGCACGCGCTCGGAATTGATCGGCTGGGCCGTTTCATGGTCGACCATGGTGATCAGATCGGGGACAGAGGCGACCACCCGTTCGCCGACGTGGGCAACGAGGAATTCATTCTTGATCGTCAACGTCATTGGCTGCTCATTCCCGTGCAGCGACTCGATAACGGCCGCGCCGACGTCGAATCCGCCGACGATGCGCCGATCGATATCCACAATTTTGCCGGTATACAGGTGGCGTATTTCTCCATAGTCGGATGATTTGAATAGCGCTTCCAGGCGCGGCAGCACGTTGCTGGCGTTGCCACCCTTATTGGCCAGCTCGCGGCCCAGTCCAAGTGCGAAACCGATCGTGCCGGGGACAATCGCCCGCTTCGCCTGCACCCCGGTCATCGGATGTTCGGCCGTAAACACCATACCGCCCATTGCCATCGCGATATTCCTCACCTGCCGCTCATAAATGAGCGTATCGCGGCTGTCGAAATACACCGCACCGCCAGTGTAGTCGACCGCCACAGCCGGGGTCGGGCAGACGCCCTCGATGGCGAAGGTCATCATCTGGGCTTCCGGCAGCGCCCGGCCCATGCCGTCGCCGTCTATCAGTGGAATGTTCTTCGCTGCCGCCGTAATCAGTGGAATGACCGAATTTGCCCCGCCAACCTCGAACGACACGATGTGGCTGATCTTCTTACCGGTCCACGATTCGAAACGGTCAACAACTTCCAGGCACTCGGTACCGATGGGCAGCTGCTCGAGACTCACGGTGGGTGCGCCAACCTCGCCGATGGCAACGACGAGCGCATCGTCAGGCACCGACTGTAGCGCCGTCAGCGTGACCGGCCCGAACTCGCGCAGGGCCTGCTCAACCAGCAGCTGACTCACGTAGGGATCACCCCCGCCGCCGGTGGCAAGAAACACCGAGCCGGTACAGAGATCGGCGACATCGTCGGGGCCAATGGTAACTGTCATATTTTTTCCTGTTTCGATTCGCGGCCTTGGGCCGCTCCTACAGCGATCATTAGCAATGTAGGAGCCCGCCAAGCGGGCGATCCCCCTGTCCATCCAGCGCGCTAAAGATCAATCCTCACGAACCCTCCGTCCACGTTGTAACATCGCTAAATCATCGCCCAAACGAAAGATCGCCAACCAGCTTGACCCGCAGACGACTCGCCGCATCTGCCATATAGGACAACGCCGTTTCCTCCACATCGGCAACCTTGATCGTGCCGGCGTCCGCGCCTGCCGCGATCAGTTTCTCCGAGAGCGCCGCGGTCATCTCATCCAGCATTTGCTGCCGGGAAACTTTTCGATAGGAAACAATGCGCTCCTCCTCCGCGCCCACCTGGGCGTTGGCAGCGCCAATCGCATTGGCAACGCCGGAGTGTTCGGGTCGATGCACGATCGATGCCGTTTTCAGCTGACGGTTAACCAGTATCGCGCCGCCGCCAACAAGAATGACAGGCACGGGCTCGCGACTGGAGCGCATCTGATCGACGCCATCGTCGATCATGGCGTGAATCCGGCCAAGCGCGGTCTCGACCAGCTTTGCATCAAGTCCTGCAACCAGCGCTTTGTTGCCTATGTCGGCATTGCCGGAGGCGACCACGATATCGGTCGTCGTCAGGGTATCCCCACCGAAAACGATGCCCTCCTCAACCAGCTTGTAGCCGACCGATTGCGGACCGATAAGCTTGCCGCCGTCCCGCACCAGACTGCCGCCGCCCAGACCGATCGCCTGGATATCCGGCATGCGGAAATTCGTGCGTACACCGCCAACTTCGATGGCAACGTTCGACTGGCGGGGGAAACCATCCTGCAATACGCCAATATCCGACGTGGTGCCGCCGATATCGACCACGACGGCGTCATCGAGCTCTGTCAGCAAGCTGGCGCCGCGCAGCGAATTGGTGGGTCCGGAGGCAAACGTCAATGCCGGAAACTCGGTCGCAAATGCGGCGGACATCAGGGTGCCGTCGTTCTGACTGACGTAAAACGGCGCCTTGATGTGACGCGCCCGCAGCGCATCGCTGAACGAATTCACGACGCGTGACGCCAGCGGCAACAGACTCGCGTTGAGCAGCGCAGCGTTCTCACGCTCGAGAATGCCCAGCCTTCCGATGCCATGCGATAGCGTGATCTGCACGCCGGGCAGGCGTTCTTTGAGCCGCTTCGCGACGTATTGCTCCTGAGAGGGATCGGACGGTGAGAACACGCCGGAAATGGCGACGAGGCCAATGTCTTTGGCAGCAATATCCGCGATCGTGCGGTCGATTTCTTCGTCGGACAGCGGCGCGATCGGCAGGCCGTCGTATGTGCGCCCGCCCTGGATCATGTACACGTGCCGGCCGAGCTCTGCCGCAATGTCATCCGGCCAGTCAATCATCGGTGGCACGAATTCGCCGGAGGGCAGCGCGATGCGGATGATCGCTGTTGGCGAGAGCTCGCGGCGTTCGATCACTGCATTGGTGAACTGGGTCGTGCCAATCATCACCGCCTGGATGCCGCCGACCTTTATGTCGCTTTGGGCGAGGACCTCATCGAGCGCATTGACGACGCCATCGCGAACGTTTTGCGAAGTCAGCACTTTGGTCGAGGCGAGAATGTCCGCGCCGTCGAGGATCACCGCGTCGGTGTGAGTGCCACCTACATCAATACCGATACGCATGCGTTTTATTCCCCGGTAGCCGAAATCGGAGTTTCGCGGCCTTGGGCCGCTCCTACAGCAATAGCAATGTAGGAGCGGCCCCAATCCGCCTGCGATTTTTTTAACGCGGCGTTCTTCATTGCGGATTGATCTTTAGGGACACAACGAAAATTATGAAATCGTCGCTCTTGCACCGCGAAAAATCTATGGCGAATGCGCCAGCTATCGACGCTAGTCCGCAACGCGATTCCCCGACATGCCCGCGATTTTTTCCAGAGCGATATACAAAAGCACAGAAATCAGCAGCGAGTCCAGCGGCGCGATACTGGTGAGTGACAGTCCGGAGAAATACATCCACGTGGCCAAAAGGCCAGAGCCGATTCCGGCGACTAATGCATTTACCCTTAGAGCGGGCCGCTTTCTGAGGTGCTCGGCAGTGAAGTCGGTCCTCTTGAAAAAGAAAAAATTCACGAGATATACGCCGGCGATCGGTGGCACCAGCAGACCCATCACGATCAGAAATTCGATCAGCCTGTCCGAGATGCCAACAACGGCGGCTGCCGTGCCCACAACGCCGGCAACCACCACCACTGTGCGATAGTTGCCCAGCGGCACTGACGCCCGCGCCGCCAGTGCGGTCGAATACAGGTTGATGACATTCGTCGTCCAGGTGGCAAAAACGATCACTGCCAGCGCCATGACGCCGTAGCCCAGCAGGAACATGTAGGTCATCGGTTCAAGCTCATTCCAGACCAGCACGGGAATCATGCCAACGATATAGGCGATCGTCATGCCGCCACCCTGACCAATAAACGACGCCGTCACGCAATCCTTTACGTTGCGTGCATAGCGGGTGAGATCAGGCGTCAGTACGACGCCGACGATGGCTGCGCCAACGACGGCAGAGATGCCGGTTGGAATGTCGATCTCATCGCCTTTTATCAGCAGCAGCTCCGTAAACGGCGTGGCGCGCAGCGACAGAAAAACAACGGCAATCAACGCGAACAGCAGAAATGGAACGGCGATCAACGCAAGCCGATCAATTGCCTTGAAGCCGTAAATGGTGGTGGCGGTCACCAGGATACTGCTTACGACCGTGTAACCCCATTCGGGCATGGCAAAGCTCGTCAGCTCGGATGCAGCAAGAAAAAGCGTGCGGCCGAACAGTTCCGCCGTCACCGCGTACCAGCCGAGCAAAAAAATGCCGAACCAGAAATTGACGAACTTCGCGCCGATAAAGCCGAACGTATGTTCGATGATCATGTAACTCGACAGTCGCGTCTTGACGCCGACGATGGCGGCGGGCACAGACATCAGGCTTAAAATCAGCGCGCCCGCGAAAGTGGCAATCATAGCGTCGGCCAGTCCCGCGCCGCGCGCCAGTTCCCCGGCGCTGTACATGAGCGGCAGGGTGATGGAAATTCCAATGAGAACGATGCCGATCTGAACGCCGTTGACAGTCTCGCTTTCTGCTACCGGGGTGCGCGAACTGGCATCCGCGTCCACCGTTTAAAGGCCGAAGGAACCGGTGGCGCCGGGGAAGACGACCGGCGATTCATAACCTTCATTGGTTACGCTGGCGACGCCGAACAGGTAGTTATCGATCACGATATTTTCAAGCGTGTACTCGCTGACGAGTCCGACATCGCGACTGAAGGTCCACTGCGGTTCGGTCGTCAGGCGCCAGTAGACGCGGTAGCCGGCCAGATTTTCGGCCGCTTTGCCCTCGGGAATATTCCATGACAAGGTCGTGCTCGGTTTGACGGCGCCGCTGATTTCAACGGCAGCCGGGAAGGGCGGTGCCGATGCCATACCGGCGAGGCTGACGACATTCAGTGCGGTCAGTTTCCGGGCATAGTCGAAATTCACGCCTTCAATGACGTCGCCGTACGCGATGCCGTTTTCCGACCGAATATCCTGGTGCTGTCGCTGATACTGTTCATGCGTTTCCATGATGCGCACGCCCGGTATGCCGCGTTCATTGAACGGCCTGTGATGACCGCCGCGACCGAAACGATCCAGCCGGTACACCATCATCACGTCGAGATTCGGTATGAACCTGTCTGCCATGCGGTCGATGTAACGGGCCAGGTTGCGCGACGGCGAATCCACCTCACCACCGCTGTAGCGGCGGGTGCGCGCTTCTTCATCGGTTTCCGTGTAGCGCGTCCCCTCGGAGAAGACCCTCGCGGTCGCATTGTCGGTAACGCCGTCGATGCCGGAGATGTTGCCGATCATATCGTTGTTGAGCACCGCCTTGATACGCCAGCCCTGCTCGAGCGCATGCTCGGCTACGATCCTGCCGCCGAACAGGCCCTGCTCCTCACCGGATAGTCCCGCATACACAATCGTGCCCGGGAAGGGGTGCTTCGACAGCACCCTTGCAGCCTCGATGGTTCCTGCCATGCCGCTCGCATTGTCGTTTGCGCCAGGCGAATCCGATACGCCGTTCAGCGGATCGCTGACACGGGAGTCGATGTCGCCGGACATCATGACCATGCGCTCCGGATCCAGGCTGCCCCACTGGATGGCAAGTACGCTGACAACCTCGGTCGCTTCGGGAATACGATCTTCGCCCGCCACAATGTCACTCACTGTAATGACTTCAAGGCAATCGCCGCACTCACGGGAGATGGCTTCGAATTCCGCCGCGATCCAGCGCCTGGCCGCGCCGATGCCGCGGGTGGCGGAGCGGGTATCGGACAGGGTGTGACGGGTGCCAAAACTGACCAGCTTGCGAATGTCTGCCTCGATACGCTCGGCAGATACGTCCGCCGCGAGCTGGTGACGAATTTCTTCGGCGGAGGCAAACGCTGGCGACAGCAATGTTATTCCGGCAAGCAGCGCGGTCATTCGTAAAATGGTCATGCTGTGATACTACCTTTATGCAACAACGATTGTGGTCACGGCGAATCGCCCGCTGGGCAGGCTCCTACAGCCATTAGTATCTGTAGGAGCGGTCCCAGACCGCGATCGCCCGCGAGGCGGGCTCCTACATTCCAATAGTAGCTGCAGGGGCAATCTTCAGGCAGCGAAACACTATCGCGTAAACGTACCCGATTAGCAGTTGGATTGCTGCGTCAATTGTCGTGCAGGCCGGCCATCAATAGAGTGCTGCATCTGTCGTGCTTATTCTTCCGGCATGTACTTCGCGAGCGTTTCCGCTTCCGAGAGGCGCGGATGGTCTCCGGCAAAGCTGTATCCGTCCGGCTTGCGGTCGATGAAAATTTCTTCCACGAGAATGAATCGCTCAGCATCGTCAAACAGTCCGACACTCATTACATAGCTGTCGAACTTCTTGAGGCGATAAAACAAGTGCGTGCCGCAGAGCTTGCAGAAACCGCGTTCCGCCCATTCAGATGACGCGTAGCGTGCGATATTTTCTTCGCCTTCGAAACTCACGGTTGACACAACGGTGCCAAAAAACGGACCGCCGGACCAGCGCCTGCACATACCACAATGACAGGCCTCGTGGTGTCGTTCAGCAACCCCCGCCTGGATGCTGACGGCCCCGCAAAGGCATTTTCCCTGATCGGCCTTCATTGTACTTTCGGCGTGAGCTTCAGGAGTCGACCTTCACTGCCATCGTCATCGTCCTCGAGAATCCAGATCGCACCGTCCGGGCCCTGCTCCTCTTCCCGGATGCGCGCGCCCATTGCATAACGCTCAGCCTCTTTCGCCGTTTCACCGCTGAATTCGACGCGAATGAGTGCTTCCGATGACAGTCCACCAATGAAGGCATCGCCTTTCCAGTCAGAAAACAGTTCGCCGTCATAAATCATCAGCCCACCGGGCGAGATGGCTGGTACCCAGTAGACCTTCGGCGCCTCGAACTCCGGGCGCGTATCGTGGTCTGGAATTTCCTTCCCGTTGTAGTGGTCGCCGTTGGAAACGATCGGGTACCCGTAATTGGCACTGCGCTTGACCAGATTAAGCTCGTCGCCGTGCCGCGGCCCCATCTCCTGATTCCACAGCCGTCCGGCCGAATCGAACGCCAGGCCCAGTGGGTTACGGTGTCCGAGTGACCAGATTTCTGCAGTCACGCCACCCTGCTCGAAAAACGGATTGTCTTCCGGGACCGACCCGTCGTCGTTTAGCCGGATGATCTTGCCAAGATTCATTTGCATGTCCTGGGCCGGATCAAACTTCTGCCGGTCGCCCGAAGAAATAAACACATAGCCGTCCGGCGAGAAAGCAAGCCGGTGACCGTAATGACCGCGGCCGCTGACTTTCGGATTCTGCCGCCAGATGACCTCCATCGGGCCTAAACTGCCACCACCATCGTTCGACAATGTGAGTTTGCCGCGGGCAACCGCCGCGCCGCGCGTATCATTGTCGCCGGCTTCGGCGTAGCTCAGGTAGATCACGCCATTGCTGGAGAAATCCGGATGCAGAATGACGTCGCCGAGGCCCCCCTGCCCGCCGTAGTCGACGGCCGGCACGCCGGTCACCGGTGACGATTTTTCGCCGTCGGTTGTCACGACCAGCAATTCGCCGCTTTTCTGCGTTACCAGCAACCGTCCGTCCGGCAGGAACGTCATCGCCCAGGGTTCATCGAACTTCGCTACCGGCGTGGCAAGAAATGGCCAGGATTCCTCGTCAGCGCTTGCACAGGCAACGGTGGTGCCTGTGAGCAGAATAGTCAGTGCAAAAGTGGTCAATCGATTCACATGCATGCTCCCGTGAATATAGGTATTCAGGTTTTTGTAAAGTGAGGCTTGGCGTCTGCCCTTATGCCCGCTGCTCATTTATGCGACCGGATTTTCAGTGCAGAGTTGCGTTAAAGATACGCCGCTGCCTGATCTGCCAGAGAAGCATTGCCTGCAATGACACGACAAAGACGGCAATCCAGGCACTCTGCACGTGCCCTGCGAGCAGAAATCCGCCGAATGCCAGCGAGCCGTTGGTCAGAGCGTAGGGAAGCTGCGTGCGGAAATGTTCAAGCGGCGTCGTGCCGGCGCCGGTGGAGGAAAGGATCGTGGTTTCCGAAACCGGTGAAGAATGATCGCCAAAGAGCCCGCCGGACAGCACCGCCCCGATCGCCACCGGCAGGAATGCACCGGTTGCAAGCGCACTGGGTATCGCGAGGGGCATCATGATTATGATGGTGCCCCACGATGAGCCTGTGGCGAAAGAAATCACGGCCGCCAGAATAAAGGTGACGGCGGGCAGATAGGCGCCGGGCAATCCCTCGCGCGCCAGATCTGCCACGTAAGCCCCTGTTCCCAGCGACTCGCTTACCGTACCCAGCGTCCAGGCGAGCACGAGGGTCGCAGCGATGGGCATCATGCTGGTCACGCCCTCGATATAATGCGCGAGCGATGCGATCAGCGGTTTGACTTTCATGAACAGGATCAATGCGAGCAGGGTTGCAGCCGCCAGGAAATAGGCCGCCGACAGCCCGGCGCGAAAGTCGGACCCGGCGACCTGGGCGAACGGAAACCCATGCTGGCGCAGGGTGGCAAACAAAGTCACACCGAGTACCAGCAGCGGCAACCAGACCAGCACCGGCTTCGCATTGCCGGAGTGAACGGCGGCATCTGCCGGGAGGGATTCGTGGTTCTCGGCAACGGCAGCCTTCTCTGCATCAGCCATAGTGCCGTAGTCAAAACGCAACAGCGCCAGCACCGGTACCATCGAGATCGCCAGCCAGGCATAGATCTGATACGGAATGGCGGAAACGAAAGCATCCCATTCCGACGTCGTGATGCCATTGGACGCAAATGCATCTGCGATCACGCTCATGATGAAAACGCCCCAGCCAATAAACGGAATCAGGATTGCCACAGGCGATGACGTTGAATCGAGGATGAACGCGAGCTTTTGCCGCGACACCTGCAGGCGATCAATCAGTGGCTGAAATACCGGACCGACGATGAGTGGCGTTCCCAGGTCAGAAAAGAAAATCATGATCCCGCCCGCCCAGGACGCAAGTTCTGCCCTTGCCCTGCCGGCAACCCGACGTGCCGCTACGCGGGCGAACGCCATGCCGCCGCCGGACACTTCAATAAGCTTGACGAATCCGCCGATAAAGGCGAGCAGCACCAGCACACTGGCGTTATAGGAATCGGCAATTTCCGGGACGATAAAGTCCTGCACGAGCGCCGGAACGAGCAACAGTGCAGATGTGTCCGCGATCATCGCGACACCGACAAACACCCCTGAGAATAAGCCGACCAGTACATTGCGGACAGCCAGTGCCACGATCAATGTGATCAGCACCGGGACGAGCGAGAGTATGGAGGGGTCGGACATTCGCCTGCATGTTAGCATTCGCCCCGTTCGATTGAATGCAATAAAACAACGAGGTTTCACCCATGAATATCGCTCGCGTCCGCTACTTTTTGGCCAGTATCATTTCGACATTGTTTCTCGTTGGCGCGATCAGTGCTGACGCAACCAGTCGACATCCGGTACGCGGCAATAACGGTGTCGTGGCATCTTCATCTGCCATTGCTTCTGAAGCTGGCATCGACATTATGAAAAAAGGCGGCAATGCCATCGACGCTGCGGTCGCTACGGCATTCGCGATGGCCGTCACCTGGCCCACCGCCGGCAACATCGGCGGCGGCGGCTTCCTCATTTACCACGACGCTGATGGCGACGCGACGGCCTTCGACTTCCGCGAGAAGGCACCGCTGGCAGCGACCAGGACCATGTATCTCGACGAGGATGGCAACGTCCGCGATAACTCCAATCACGACGGCATTCTCGCTGTCGGCGTGCCGGGCACCGTGGCAGGCTTGGCGCTGGCACACGAGCGCTTCGGTTCACTCCCCTGGGAAACATTACTTGAACCGGCGATAGCGCTGGCGAGAGACGGCATGCCGATAAGCTGGTATCTGCGTGACTCCTTCGAGCGCCTGAATCCATTTTGGGATCAATACCCGAGTTCCGCGCGCGTTTTTCGCAAAGCCGACGGCGCTTCCTATGCGCCTGGTGATATCTGGAAACAGCCGGATCTGGCCGCAACCCTGGAGCGCATTCAGAAAGACGGCAAAGACGGTTTCTACAAAGGTGAAACTGCTCGCCTGATCGCCGACTTCATGGCAAATAATGGCGGCATCATCACGCTTGAAGACCTCGCCGCCTATGACGCGGTGGAGCGCGAGCCGATTCGCGGCACGTACCGTGGCTATGAAGTTGTCAGCATGCCGCCGCCCAGTTCCGGCGGTGTCGTGCTGGTGCAGATGCTGAATATTCTGGAAGGCTTCGATCTTGCGGATGTCGGGCACAACTCTGCGCTCTATCTGCACCTCTTGACCGAGGCGATGAGAAGGGCCTACGCAGACCGCGCCAACTTCCTCGGTGATCCGGATTTCAACGAAGATCTGCCGGTGGCGACGCTTACTTCGAAAGAGCATGCGGCCAGTCAGCGCGCTTCTATCGTTATGCACAGCGCATCGGAAAGCGATCCCGCACGCTTTGCCGCCGTGTACGAGAGCGATCAAACGACGCATTTCTCCGTGGCCGACGACGAAGGCAACATGGTGTCGTTGACCTATACACTGGAGAACGGTTATGGCAGCAAGATCGTCGTCGACGGAGCAGGCTTCCTGCTGAATAACGAGATGGGTGACTTCAACGCCCAGCCTGGCGTCACCAATGACCGTGGCACGATCGGCACAGAAGCCAACCAGATACGGCCCGGTCAGCGCATGCTGTCAAGCATGACGCCGGCCATCGTCGCAAAAGACGGTGTTCCGTTGTTTGCGACCGGCACGCCCGGCGGGCGCACGATCATCAATACGACCATGCAGACTATCCTGAACGTTATCGACCACGAGATGAACATTGCGCGTGCGATAGACGCCCCGCGCATTCATCACCAGTGGCTGCCGGATGTCACGCTGATCGAATCGGCGTCGTTTTCCGTCGACACGTTGAATCTTTACCGGCAGCGCGGTCACGAAATCAGGGAAACGCGCGGCATCGGCTCGGCAATGGGCGTGTATCGCGATCCGGACACCGGGGTACTGTCCGGTGCTGCGGATCCGCGGGCAGAGGATGGCGGCGCTGTCGCGTTTTAGATCTTTCTCCTACAGTGCTTGTCAGCATTGTAGGAGCCCGCCCCGCGGGCGATTCGCAAAGTCGATCATCGCGCTAAAGATCAATCCTCACCAACCGACGTCATGACCCTCGACACCGCAGGAGGATTGGCCCGCCCCGCAGGCGACATGCAAAGCCGATCTTGAAGGCCCGATCAGAAAGCGTATTCGATAGATACCGCGCTGATCGTGTCCGTTTTCTCACTGCCAACCGGCACGTCGGTGTTTTTCTTGATGGTGTAGGACAAGACGAGCGCGAAATCGCCCATCAGGCGGGCGCGCAGTGCGCTGATGGATTCCATATAGGTGTTGTCCGAACCGGATTCGACGACGATTGCCTGGTTGAAACCAGCGGTCTCACTGAAAATCCACTCGTAGTCAATATTGCCACGACCAACGACACCGCTTTCCGATGTGCCATCGGCAAGGTCCGCACTGCGATGACCGACACCGAGGCCGGCACTCAGCTGGTGGGTGGGCGTGTCGATAAGGTGACGTCCGTAACCGATGGCTTCTGTGAGCTGCTGATCCACGCCGCTAAAACGGTCTTTGCGCCAGTCCACGGTACCGAACAGAAAATCTTTCTCATTCAGGCTGTATTCGGTTTTCCAACCGGCTTTGTAGGCCTCAGCGGTGGTGTCTTTGTTTTCGCCCGCACCGTTGGCCGATGCATTAAAGGTGTGAATCCAGTCACCCGTCTCGTAGCCGATACCAAACTTGGTACTGTAGCTGGTGGTTTCTGTATTACCGGATGTGCCGAGATAGCCCAGCGATAATGCACCTTTCCACGGGCCCTCGGGCGCTGCTCCCTGCGCCAGCGCGAGCGAGCTTGAGAATATAATGGCCACAGCCATTACTGTATTTCGAAACATGTCGAGAAATCTCCGTGCGTGTGTAGTGTGCAGATGATGCGCGGCAAGCTAATTCCTGGCCCAGGCTGCTGCGCGGCCGGCAATCCTAGGTTATTTGAAATGTCATTTCACCCCTTGTAAGTGAATTTTCGAAACGGCAAGAATCAGATACCGAACCATCAGCTAACCGCTTGATGCCTGGTCTGCCCTGCCGCGAACTACCTGCGCAGCCGAATCTGCTACGCTATGCGCGCATCGGCCCGGCATCTGTTGCCAGCGCGGGCCATTCGACACGAGGCGTCATCCCGATGAGTGAAGGCCAGAAAGAGGCAGTCAATCAGGACTACACCCGCTACGACCAGGTGCGTAAGCAGCACACCTATCACCTTGCGGAAAGCTCGGCGGAGGAGTTTGACACCGAATACGAGATACAGACTTTCGACTTTGCCCGCTATCTGCATGGCAACGCGAGTGACCGTCGAATATTTGCCGAAGAATTTGGCGCTGCCGTGCAGGAAATTGGATTTTCGGTGCTCACCGGGCACGGCGTTGACACGGCATTGTACGAACGCCTGAGTGACACTGTTGAAGAGCTGTTCACGACAACAACGCTCGATGAAAAAATGCGCTTTCGCGCCGCCCGCCACGGCTCCGTCAGTCAGGGCTACTTTCCGCTTCGTGAAACAAGCGACATTCATCCGGACCTCGTAGAGGGCTGGGTTTTTTGCCGGCGCGCGTTCGATCTGCCGCAGCGGCGGGAGGGCGCTTTCGATCCCGCCGCTTACTGGCCTGACGTGAACTATGAGCCCCGGTTTCGCGAGTTGGCGATCGCACACGAGAAACTGATCAAACCGATTACACAGGCCATGTTTCAGGGTATCGGCGTTGCGCCGCATCTCTATGACGAAAAGCTGACCGAAACGAACTTCGGGCTGCGCCTTAACTATTATCCGCCACCTGCCAAGACAGCTGACGATGGCGGCGGCAGCCGCTTGCTGGGTCACGAAGACGTGGATTTGTTCACCATTCTGCCTGCCTCAACAGTCAGTGGCCTGCAGGTCTGGAATCACATGAGCCAGAAATGGGTTCGACTGGATGCCCCGCCGGGTTCGATCATCATCAACACCGGCGATTACATGCAGCGGATTACCAATGACCGGCTGCCATCAACATCGCACCGGGTCGGCAAACCTGCGGTTGCGTCGCAGGAAAATCTGGCGCGCGTCTCCTTCCCGATGGCCGTGTACGTGTGGGAGAACGAGGTTCTAGAAGTACTGCCAGGCCTCGGGCCGCCGAAATACGAGCCGGTCAAGGCGATCACATTTCACACCAGAAGTACCAGCAAATTTTACGGTGACGGCTACGCGGTGGAAGCCGAAGATTTGTAAACCGCAGTTCAGATGGCGTTGAAAATTAATTGATGCTGTCCCCAGAAAAAACAACAAGAAGGGATTCGAGGAAATGACTGATCCGAGCTGGTATTCCGTATTGCCACCGGTGCTCGCCATTGTGCTGGCGATCTGGACAAAACAGGTCATCCTGTCGCTGTTCGCGGGCATATGGATGGGCTACACCTTACTGAACGGTTTTAATCCGCTGACCGGTGTGACCGCAGGATTCGATGGGATCATCAACGTATTTACGGATCCGGGCGATACTCGCGTGCTGATTTTTACCCTCATCATTGGGTCGCTGATCGCCACCATCGAACATTCAGGCGGTGTGCGTGGATTCGTACACTTCCTCGAAACGCGACGCTGGGTGCATAACGGCGTGCGCGCGCAGGTGCTGGCCTGGGCGACAGGCATCGTGATCTTTATCGAATCGAACATTACCCTGCTGGTCGCCGGCGCAGTGAGTCGTCCGCTCTTTGACCGCTACAAGGTGTCCAGGGAAAAACTGGCGTACCTGATCGATGCAACGTCAGCGCCCGTATGCGTCATGATCCCGCTGAATGCCTGGGGCGCGGTTATCATCGGACTGATTGCATCGACCGGGGTAGACAATCCTCTCGAAACTTTCATCGACTCCATTCCCTACAATTTCTACGCAATCGCGGCTATCGTCCTGTCCGCCGTCGTAATCTGGAAAAATATTAATATCGGGCCCATGAAGAAGGCAGAGGAACGCACCCAGCGGGGCGAAGTCCTGTGGGCTGACGCAATGCCCATGGTAGACATTGCCAATGAGCAGATCGAAGACGCGCCCGGCGAAGTACCCTCGGCACTCCTCATGGTCGTGCCGATCGCGGCGATGATCCTGATGATGCCGATCGGTCTCTATATCACTGGCGATGGCAATATTATCGAGGGCTCAGGCTCAGTATCCATTCTCTGGTCCGTGACCTTTGCACTCGCCGTATCGTGGCTGATGAATTTCCTGCACGGTGAAAAATCGATCAACGTCCTCATGCGGGTGTTCATGAAAGGTGCAGGCGGACTGCTGCCGATTGCCACGATTCTGCTGTTTGCACTCGCGCTCGGCGACGTCGCACGTGAGCTGGGTACGGGACTTTATGTCGCGAATATCGTCGGTGACACGATACCGGTTCCGCTGCTGGCGCCACTCGTGTTTCTCGTCTCGGCATTCATCGCCTTTTCGGTTGGGTCGAGCTGGGGGACGTTCGCCATCATGATTCCAATCGCTATTCCAATTGCCACGACGCTGGATTTGCACATGCCCCTGCTGCTCGGCGCGGCAATTTCAGGCGCCATTTTCGGCGACCATGCCTCGCCGATCAGCGACACGACGGTCGTAGCCTCGATGGCCTCCGCGACAGACCATATCGATCACGTCCGTACGCAACTCCCCTACGCGCTGATCGCTGCCGCGTTTGCCACCGCCGGTTTCCTGCTGGCAAGTTTTTTGCTGTAGCCGCAATCGATCGCACAGTAGGAGCCCGCCCTGCGGGCGATCGCGGCCTGGGGCCGCTCCTACAGCAGCTATTTCTGTAGGAGCCCGCCCTGCGGGCGATCGCCGTCTGGGGGGCCACTCCAACTGCAGCAATTGTCGTAAGAGCCCGCCCTGCGGGCGATCGCGGCCTGGGGCCGCTCCTACACTGCAGCTATTTCTGTAGGAGCCCGCCCTGCGGGCGATCACCGGCTGCGGGCGATCGCCTTAAACGAAGCTTAAAGAAACCCGCTAAAGCAGTAAGCAACCGGCCCGGTCATGGTGGCCACGCCATCCGTTGAAATGGCAATCTGCACATCACCTGCCTGCATGTGCACGGTGATCTGCCGCTTCTCTGTGAGCCCGCGCGCGATGGCGGCGAAAGCGGCGACGCAGGCGCCGGAACCACAGGCGGTCGTCAGTCCGGCGCCGCGCTCGTAGACGCGTGAATTCAGTTCGCTGTCGTTGACCATGTGGGCAATGCCAACGTTGACCTCGCGGGGAAAAAGTGGATTGGACTGGATGCGTGGGCCGATGCTGTCGAGATCCACACGCCTGACGTCGTCGACGAAATACACAATGTGCGGATTGCCGATGTTGAGCGCGATGCCATCTGCCGGCAGGCCATCGCCGAGATCGATATGGGTCGTATCGATGGACCGGGACAGAGGAATTTCCTGCCAGTCGCCAGTGATCCGTCCCATTTCACAACTGACTTCCTGAATCCCGGTGCGCTTGCAGACAAGCAGGCCTGCCAGCGTCTCGATGACAATCTCATCGGCAGCCGCTTCTTCGAGCAACAGCCAGGCAACGCAGCGGGTCGCATTGCCGCAGGCTTCGACCTCGCGAGCATCGACGTTCAGAAGCCGCATGAACGCATTGGCGCCAGCAGAGCGACCGGCTTCAGTCGGCGGCTCGATGATGACGAGCTGATCGGCACCGACGCCCGTTTGCACGTTGCAGATACGAACAATCTCGGCGTCGTCGGGTTGATATCCCTGCCGCCGTGCGTCGGTGATGACAAAATGATTGTAGAGGCCATGCATCTTGATGAAAAAGCGGCCACTTGGCGCGTCCTTGAATGTCGGTATGTCAGTCATGGCAGGTGCAATGTTTGCTCGAGTGTCCGGGCAGCGATTATAGAGTACATTTGTTCCTCACCCACGGAGGCATGCATGACGGAATTACTGTTTCGCGAAGACGCGTATCTGCAACAATGCGACGCGACCGTGACGGCGTCCGGCGACGGCTACGTCGTCCTTGACCGCAGCGTCTTCTATCCGCTGGGCGGTGGCCAGCCGGGCGACCGCGGTGACATCACCTGGTCCGGCGGCAACGCGCGTATCGTGAACACCCGACACGGTGATGACGGAGCAATTCAACATATTGTCGCGGAAGGCGACACCTTGCCGGCTGCTGGCACAACGGTTTCTGCGGAAATCGACTGGGATCTGCGCTTCCGCCACATGCGCATGCACACGGCGCTGCATCTGCTCGGGGCGGTGCTTAAATATGGCGTCACCGGCGGGAATATTTCCGCCCTCAAGAGCCGTCTCGACTTCGATATGGAAGAAGGCGTGGATAAAGAACAGGTCACCGCTGCGGTGAAAGATCTGGTTGATGCCAACCACGCCATCAGTTGCCGCTGGATCACGGATGAGGAACTTGCCGCGCAACCGGAACTGGTACGCACAATGTCCGTGCAACCACCGCGCGGGGCTGGCAAAGTACGCCTCCTGGAAATCGCCGATGTCGATCTCCAGCCCTGCGGCGGGACGCACCTGAAGTCGACCGGCGAAGTGGGAAATGTGCGCATCAGTAAAGTGGAGAAAAAAGGCAGGCACAATCGCCGCGTCTCTATCGTGCTTGACGACTGATCAGGAACCCTTGAGGAAATAGTGATGTCCATTCAATTCAATCGTCGCGATCTCATGCGCGGCATCGTCAGCAGCGCCGTTACACTCGCAATTTCACCTGCCGCGTTTTCCCAGATCGGGCCACCTCCGGGTGTCATTACCCTGCGTTCGAATGAGAATCCGTATGGACCCAGCGCCAAAGCCATCAAGGCAGCGGAAGAAGCCGTCGTAAAGGGCGCCTATTATCCGGGCGGCATTCGAAATGATCTTCTGGGCGCCATTGCAGAACGCAACGAACTCACGATGGACAACATGTTTCTGTCGTCCGGATCAAACGAGGGCCTGCAGGCGGCGATGGTCGCTTATGGCAAAAAAGGCAAAGTCGTACTGCCGGAACTGACCTATTCGGATCACCTGGGTTACTCACAGCGAATGGGCGTGGAATTGAAGCGCGTGCCGTTGAACAAGGACATGTCGATTGATCTCGATGGCATGGCCGCGGCCGTCGACGACTCCGTCAGCATGGTGTACGTCTGCA
This sequence comes from Woeseiaceae bacterium, assembly GCA_037968735.1. Taxonomy (GTDB): domain Bacteria; phylum Pseudomonadota; class Gammaproteobacteria; order Steroidobacterales; family Woeseiaceae; genus SZUA-117. Next base: position 203,094 of record JBBKWC010000007.1, read on the forward strand.
ATCCCAATAATCCGACCGGCATGACCCTGGATGGCGATCAGTTACGCGACTTCTGTCGAACCGTCGGCAAGAAAGCTGTCGTATTGGTTGACGAAGCCTACAACGAGCTCACCGATGACCCGGTTTACACCTCGATGGTCGATCTGGTTCGGGAAGGTGAGAACGTTATGGTCATGCGCACATTCTCTAAGATTTTCGGCATGGCTGGCATGCGCGTCGGTTACGGCATGACGCGGCCTGATATTGCCAAACTCGTCGGCGGACATGTGATGGCCTGGGCAAACGGAGTCGGTATGTCAGCCGCCTACGCAAGCTATCTGGACCAGGAATTCATCGATTTCTCGCGTGCCAGAATTATTGAAGGCCGCAAAATGGTCAACAATACCTTCCGTAAAAACGGCATTGAACCCTTGCCGTCCCAGACCAATTTCGTCTACGCCGATATTGGCCGCGACGCAAATGCGTTTCAGCAGATGATGGAAGAGCGAAACATTCAGATTCGCGGCGCCTACCAGACGTATGCAAACTGGTCCAGGGTCAGCATGGGCAAGATCGAAGATCTCAAAACCTTCGATCGCGTGTTTACCGAGGTCTACAATTCCTGACAGCGGCCCGCTACTGCCTGGGCGTGTAGAGGGCCGCTTCCTCAGGCGTCAGTTCCTTGACTTTCAGATGCCAGCGCGTAAATGAGGCATTGATGCGGAAGCGGAACTTGCCGCTGGAATTGAACATCCTGACGCCGTTGCCGAGGGGCGGCGAGCGCAGGATGTTCCCCTGCAGAATACCGGTCGTGCCGTCGACCAGGTCAAGGTCAAACGCCACCATCTTGTTGTAGTCGCTGTTGATGCGCCAGTCGAGAATCCAGGGTCCCTTGGCGGTAAATTCCGCCGTGGTGCGATTGCCGGTTCCCTGAAACTCCGCGACCATTTCTTCCGCGCTCAGCGTGCTCGCGCCCGCCATAAGCAAGAGTGATATGGCCAGTCGGGTGAATGCCTTTTGCATAGTTTTCTCCGGATGTTCACTAGATATGATAAAGCACAATGGTCGGACCGATGTCGCGATCGCCCGCTGGGCGGGCTCCTACAGCGCGAATAAGCATTGTAGGAGCGGCCCAAGGCCGCGAATCAACCGCTGCGAGGGGCGGCTCCTGTTTATTTAGAACACGAGGCGTGCCACGGTTCCCTCCGATTCACGGCAAAGCACAATTTCTCCACCGTGCGCCGTCATAATCTGCCTGCAAACACTCAAACCGATGCCGCTTCCTTCTCGGGGTCTTGAAGAACGGGACGAAAACCCGATCAAGGGCTTCGGCTTCTATGCCCGGACCTTTGTCCTGCACTTCGATCTGCACCCGCCCGAAGTGCAGGCGGCGCTGCGTTACGAGTCGCATTCGCCCGCGGGGCCGGGCTCCCAATCCTCCCGCGGTGTTCGCTAGCACCCTGGCGGTCGATGAGGATTGATCTTTAGCGCGATGCCTGCAGTCGCGATTCGCCCGCGGGGCCGGGCTCCTGCAAACCGCTGTCAGAGTGCAGCGAATACGGCGGTCGCTATCTGGATATCCTGCACCGCGACGCCGGTCAGGTCTGCAACCGTGATCTGCAACTCCGACGTTCTGCCGCTGGCGTCACCGGCAATGATGCTGCCAAGTTCAATAATGTCGCTCTCACGAATTGCGTCAGCGCGAAGTGCCTGGTGAATTTCACCCCGAATCAGGCACTGCGAGATGCTGTCTGCCACCTTCAGGTCAGCTTTTGCCAGAACGTCCACGGCCACTTCCTGTTTTTCATGGGTATCCGAGCCCATGGCCGTGACATGAGTGCCAGGCAGCAGCGGACCTGACAGAATCGGCTCGCACGCGGCGGTCGTCGTCACGATCAGCGTACAGGTTCGTGCAATGTCGGCGGCATCCGCCGTCGTGGCAACGTTAAAGCCGGCTGCCGCCACATCCACTGCGCATTCCGCCAGCCTGTCCGCATGCCGGCCCCATAGCAGGACATCACGGCACGCCGTCACAGGCAAGAGATACTGAAGCTGCAGGCGCGCCTGGCGGCCAGTGCCTATGATGCCGATACGCTTTACGTCTTTTACTGCAAGATGCCGGGCGGCAATGGCACCGGCGACGGCAGTGCGGATGTCGGTAAGCAGCCCTTCGTCCAGCAACGCTGCGACCGGCTCACCCGTCTGCTGACTGAACATCAGCATCATGCCGTTGCTTGCCGGCAACCCGGTGGCCGGATTGCCGCTGAATCCGGAAGCAATCTTGATGACGTAATACGCGTCGCCTTTGATATACCCGTACTTCAAGTGCACTTCACCCGGCGGATCGCGGAACAGCAGCTCGCCCACCGGCGGCACAACCGCTTCGCCGCGACTATAGGCGACAAAGCCGTGCTCAATCTCCTGCATGAGGTCGACCCCGGCGAGCGCCGTCTGAATTTCGTCCCGGCTGACGATACGCATCAGGACAGGGACGTCAGGGTTGCCTCGATGCGCTTGAATGCTTCTTCCAGAACGGCCCTGTCCTGGCCGAACGCGACGCGCAGATGATGATCCATACCAAAGCAGTCGCCTGCGCCAACAAAAACGCTGGCATCGCGACACAGCTTTTCCATCAGGTCGGTCGAATTGATGTCCAGGTGATAGCGTATGAAGGTAACCGCCGATGCCTGCGGCGGGGTGTAGGAGAACAGGCCGCTTTGACTGTCCATCCAATCCTGTAAGACCGGGAAACCCTTGCGAATGTATTGCCGGGTGCGCTTTAGCAAACGCGGACGAACCTCAGGCGACAACGCGTGGGTCGCGAGCAGGTTGCTTAACATACCCGCGGTAATGGTCGTGTATTCGTGCCGCCGCCAGATGTCTTCTATCACTGCCGGCGGACCCGCCACCCAGCCGATTCTCAAGCCGGGCAGCGCGTAGGCCTTGCTCATGCTGCCGACGGCCAGCACTTTGTCGTAACGGCCAAAAAATGAGGGCGTCTCCTCTTCCATCAGCCGTTCGCCGCCGCGATAAACTTCGTCCGCCAGTATGTAAGCCCCGACGCGGTCAGCGGCATTCACGATGGCGTCCATCTCGCCGGCCGTCATGATGTAACCCGTCGGGTTGTTCGGATTAACGATGGCGATGATGCGCGTCTTGTCCGTCACGCCGGCCGCCAGTTCGTCCAGATCCAGCGCCCAGCCGCTGTCTGCCTGCATGCGAAACGATCGGACCGTATGGCCGTTGTTTCTGGCAATGCCTGCAGCCTGCATGTAAGTCGGCATCTGCGTGAGAAGCTCATCGCCGGGCCGCATCAGCGTCTGCATAACGGTAAGGTTGGCCTCTGCAGCACCGACGGTCACGAGAATATTCTCGATGCCGGCACCGTCGTAAAGCCTGGCAATATTTTCCCGCAGTTCGGGATTGCCGTTGACGTGCGGATAGTTGATCTCCGTTGCGAGCAGCCTGGCGACCATGTCCTTGTCGCCGTCGATGAGCTCGCCCAGGCTGATGGGATGTGCGCCACTTTCGGTCAGGTTGATATCAACGTCCTGCTCCCAGATGGATTGCGTGTACTCGAGATCAAACGGCGTAAATTCCATGCGGGCTACCTCTTCATTATGCGGGGGGACTGACGCTGCGGCAGATCATAGCAGCCGCGTTTGGAAAAAAATCCGCTGAAGCAGTATGGCTGCCGGAATTGCATCTGCCCCCGGGATCGTGGATTCTAACGCCCGGCATCAAACTCGGTCGGCAACCCTAATGGCGAAAACAGCATCCGCAGAAGAACCAGCAAAGCGCACAGGACGCGCCGGTGATTTCGGCCTGATGAGTTTCCTGTGGCGATTTCTCTCCGCGCTCGCCCTGACCGTTGCCAGTTATAACCCGACGCCCTACTCCTATTACGCGTGGGTCATGAACGCAGAAGGCATCGGCGAACTTGGACCGGAGCATTTCGTTGTCGGCATTCTCCTGTTAATCGGCTGGGTGATACTGCTGACAGCCACGCAACGATCGCTGGGTTTTCTCGGCTTGCTGCTGGGCGGTGCGCTACTCGGTGGTGTCGTCTGGCTGTTGGTCGACATCGGCTGGCTGAACGTCTCGACCTTGTCATCTGCGACCTGGATTGCACTCTTTTGCATTGCGATCATGCTGGCGATAGGCCTCAGCTGGTCGCACGTATGGCGACGACTGACCGGACAACTCGAGGTCGATGACAATGATTAACAGTCTGCCTGTTCGTGCTGTAGGAGCCCGCCCTGCGGGCGATCGCGGCCAGCGGCCGCTCCTACATTGCTTTTTCGTATCTCGCTCTTGCCTGAGACGGTTTCGAGTCGTTGCCAGGACTATATGCTTGATCGTGGCAGGACTGCTGCTGGCTGCCTGTGGCAGGGAGCCAGAGGTCGCCTCCTGCAGCAACGATGGTGGCTTCCTGATCGACAACGCAACCATCATCGACGGTTCCGGTGCTGCATCTTCCACCGGCGGCGTGCGCGTACTGGGCGATCGCATCGTGGCCGTCGGCGCGCTCGAAGCCTGCAGCGGAGAGCAGCATATCGATGCCTCGGGGCTCGCGCTGGCGCCGGGATTCATCGATTCACATAGCCACGCAGACGACGAAATATTCGACGTGCCGGACGCGCTGAGCGCAGTCAGCCAGGGAATCACGACGGTCATCGTCGGCCAGGACGGCGGCTCGCCCTATCCGCTCGCAGAATTTTACGCAAAGCTTGATGCAAGCCCTGTTGCGGTGAATTTTGCGTCCTATGTCGGCCACAACACGATTCGTGAACAGGTGATGGCAGATGACAGCAAGCGCACTGCCAGTGAAGACGAGGTCGCGCGCATGGCGACCATGCTGGAAACGGAACTGGCATCCGGTGCGCTTGGCTTGTCAACGGGGCTGGAATACGAACCGGGTATCTATTCCGCTACGGCAGAAGTGATAAGCCTGGCACAACTTACTGCTGACCGCGGTGGCCGCTACATCAGTCACATGCGCAGCGAAGACCGCTGGCTGGAAGAATCCATCGACGAAATTATTGCCATCGGTCGCGCCACTGGTATGCCCGTGCAGATCTCGCACTTCAAACTGGCAATGACACCGTTGTGGGGCCAGGCATCTCGGATACTGTCGAAACTCGACGCGGCCAGGCGCGACGGCGTGCAGCTGACGGCCGATATCTATCCATATGAATACTGGCAGTCCACCATGATGGTGCTGCTGCCCGAGCGCGACTACAACGATCGCGACGCCATTGCAGAAGCGCTGGATGAGATCGCCCCGCCGGAGGGCATCTGGATGACGCGCTTCGAGCCGAATCCGGATTACGTCGGTCAGTCAATCACCGAGATAGGCGCGCTGCTGGAGCTGGATCCCGTCAGTACTTTTTCGCACCTTGCCGCGGAAGCTGATCGCTGGCGGGAAGAGCATGGCCGCTCGGGAGAAATGATCATTGCAACCAGCATGAATGAAGCGGATATCGACCTGCTGATGAGCTGGCCGCACACGAACATCTGCAGTGACGGCGGGTTGATTGATCTGCACCCGCGCGGCGCGGGTTCGTTTCCGCGTGTGCTTGGGCACTACGCGCGCGACAAGGGCTTGATGTCAGTTGAAACCGCGGTGCACAAAATGAGCGGCCTGACTGCCGAGAACATGGGTCTCGCGGATCGTGGCCTGATCCGGGAGGGCATGATCGCCGATCTCGTGCTGTTCAATCCGGAGACCGTCATTGATCGTGCGACGCCGGAAGCGCCCGACGCGATCTCGGAGGGAATTAATGCCGTGTGGGTCAATGGCGAACTCGTTTATCAAGACGGGGCAACGACTGATGCGCGACCGGGCCGCATCATACGGCGTCGGTCCCCTTAGCTTCTGACGTTTTCGTGCCATCGCCCGCACGGCGGGCTCCTACAATTTCTTTTAGCACCGTAGGAGCCCGCCATGCGGGCGATGGATGACGGACAACGCCAGGCGTTCGGTACTCGTTCCAGCTGTAGGAGCCCGCCCTGCGGGCGATTGAAGTCGAAAAACGCTAGGCGTTTCCCTCATCAGCGAGCGCCGCACTCGCAGACAGCGACGTGCCGATCGATGCAACAACGATGCAGATGATGGCGAGCCACTGCGTCAGGGTCAGCAACTCCTGCAGAAACAACAGACCGACGAATGCGCCAATGACGGGTTCAAGACTCATCAAGGTGCCGAAAGTACGTGCAGGGAGCTTTCTCAGCGCCGACATCTCGAGCGAAAACGGAATAGCGCTGGAGAGCACGGCCACGGCCAGCGCAATAGGCAGCAGGTCCGGCCTGACCAACACCGGTGCCGCTTCGGCCAGGCCGAATGGCAGCGCAATGGCGGCGCCTATCAGCATGCCCAGGGCAGACGTTTGTACGCCGTGCACGGCACCTGCTTTCTGGCCAAAGACAATATAAAGCGCCCACCCGATTGCGGCAGTCAACGCCCACAGGACACCGGTCGTATCCAGTCCGTCCTGGGCATTGTCGAGCTGTGTCAGCAACAGCAGTCCGAGCGCTGCTAACGCGGCCCAGGCGAAGTCGACACCGCGCCTCGAGTAGACGACCGCCACCGTCAGTGGCCCGAGGAACTGTATGGCTGCGGCAATGCCAAGCGGCAAAGTGAGAATTGCCATGTAGAAAGCAATGTTCATCACCCCGAGTGCCACCCCGTATAACAGCAGCGGCGGCCAGTTGTCTGCGGTCAGCTTCGCCCGCCACGCTTTTAGTATGACGGCGAGCAGGATCGCTCCAAGGACCAGGCGCACAGCCGTCGTGCCCAGTGCGCCCAGAACCGGAAACAGTGACTTCGCCAGCGCGGCGCCGCACTGAATAGAAATCAGGGCGATCAGCAGCCCGCCTACAGGAAGCAGTACAGGGAAACGGCTGGTCAAACTGGTAACGGCCTGGCGCTCTGCGGCAAATTCAAACCGGAATGCTGTAGAGGATGAAATCAGATTTTTGCGCGTAGGAGTCGTACAGGCGGCGGCCCGCGTAGTTGAACTCCTGGGTCAGCCAGCGCACGTTCGGCACACCGTTATTTCTCGCGAACAGAATGACGTGATCGATCATCGCTCTGCCCGCACCCTCACCGCGACCCTCCGGTTCTACATACAGATCGCTCAGATAGCAGACCATGCTGCCGCCGAGCGAGCGGTGCATGAGTTGGTACTGTGTAAACCCGATCAACCTGCCGTCATCGTCCACGGCGACGTCGCACCAGAATTCGTTGTCGTCGTCGAATATCCATGACCATACCTTGTCAGCCGCACCATCCGGAATCTGCGTCTTGTAAAAGGTGGCGTAGTCAGTGAAGAGCCGCTCCCAGTCGGCACGTTCATCCTTTTTCAATGCACGGATTGTTGCTGGCATAAAGTCTGGTCCCGGTTCGTGTCGTTCAGTGCTAGTTCAACAGCAGTTTGACACCCACGAGTACCAGAATCGAGGCGATCGCAGTGCGCAGCAGTCGCTCCGGCACCCGCGGGCTTAGGAGGGAGCCGACCACGATGCCGGGTATTGAACCGAGCAAAAGTTTTCCCAGGAGTGAAAAGTCGACGTTCCCCATCAGCAAATAGCCTGATCCGGCGACTATCGTTAGGGGGATTGCGTGGACGATGTCGGTACCGACCAGGCGTGCTGCCGTCATTCGAACCGGATAGAGAAAGACCAGCATGACGATACCGAGGGCGCCACCACCCACCGAGGTCAGGGTTACGAGAAAACCAAGCAAGGCGCCTGCGAGAACGGTGAGCGACGGCTGGACACGCTGGAAGCCCAGCGGCTCCTGGGTGCGAATCGCAATGCCTAAAGAGCGCGTGTAGGTGCGCAAGATTATTGCGGCGGCTGTCAGCAGCAGGACAACGCCCAGCGTTTTCAATATCAGACCTTCGCGTAGCTGACTGGCGCCGCTCATGTGCAACCAGATCAGCGTAATCACGGCGGCCGGAAGGCTTCCCAGGCTAAGCCGTCGCAATACCTGCCAATCGACGCTGCCGTGCCGCTGGTGGACGATGCCGCCGGCTGTTTTGCTGATCGCGGCAAACCACAGGTCGGTACCTACAGCGAGTGCGGGTGACACACCAAACAACAGCACGAGAATCGGCGTCATCAGCGCGCCGCCGCCGACACCGGTCATGCCGACGACAGTGCCCACGAAAAATCCGGCTACGGTATACGGCCAATCCATCTAGTCAGACGATCCGGAACGAATAAGGGAAAGGTTGGGAATAGGGTCAGCGCTCTGGACGGTCGCTTCGGGTCAGCGCTTCCGTGGCAATTGCGGCGACTTGCTTGCCGCGCTCGGTCGCCGCGACGTCCGTCGAATTACAGAACACGACCACCGACATGGACAAAGCCGGGTAACGCTCGTACATCGAGGTGAATCCGACCCAGCTGCCACTATGGCCAATCGTTGCCTGGCCGTTAACCTCGTCGTGCCGCAGGCCAAATGCATAGCTGACCGCGCGCCTGCCGTCCTCGGTTTCTTCATAGACATCCGGGTGCGGCGTGGTTACCAGTCGCAGCAAACCGTCGCCGCCCTGGCCGAGCTTGTTGGCGTAAAAATTTCTGTCCCAGCGAATGAAATCATCGAGGCTCGTGTAGACACCGCCATCACCGACCCAGGAGAGATTGGTCATGTAAATCTCATACGAACCATCATCCATCTGCAGATAACCGTCGGCTCGATTCTTCACCGGCTGATTTACGTTGTCGTTAAAAAACGAATGCGTCATAGCCAGCGGCGCAAAGATTTCTTCGTCTGCAAACTCGCGCAATGTCTGCTGACTGACACTTTCCACCACATGCGCCAGCAGAAAATAGCCAAGATTGGAGTACTCGTAGCGCGTGCCCGGCGGATGCCGCAGCGAGGCGCCGGCGACAACGTCGTAAAATTCGCTGATCGTCCAGAAATCCTCATTGCCAAAGCGAAAAGCACTGCCATCGGCTTGCAAGAACACCTCGTGATCGTAGTCGCCCATGCCTGCGATGTGGTGCACCATCTGCCGTATCGTAACGACATGACCGTAATCGATCAGGTCCGGCAGGAATTCATGCACATCGGCATCGAGATCCAGATCACCCCGCTCAGCCAGTATCGCAATTGCCATGGCGGTGAACTGCTTCGACAGGGAACCCGTTCGAAACACCGTCTGCGGTCCGATCGGAATATCGTATTCCAGATTGGCCAGCCCGTAGCCCGCCTGATGAATATACGCGCCGTCGTAAATCACGCCGGCCGCGCAACCTGGTCGTGATGAAGCGGTGAGATCGGCGAAAACCAGGTCGATCTCTCGGCTCATCGCCGTGTCGGCTGTCGCAAGTCCCGGCACCATCACGATGCCGACCAGCGCAGCTGCCAGCCGCTGCCGAACACGCATTATCACTCAATCCGCTCCCGGCTCTGCGGCCTGCAATCGACGAAGTTCGGCAGAGAGCTCACGGTAGCGATCTTCCGCGTCTCGTCCAGGCGCCTGGTCCGCGCCGGTCAACATCTCAAACAGATAGGACACCTGGTCGGTCAGCATGGGTTGTGGGTAGATAATTTCTTCGGTCTTGACCTGCTTCAGCAGGTCTGAAATTTGCAACAACCGACCGCCTTCGGCCTCGCTCAGCTGCCTGCCGTCTGCCTCAAGTTCGTCCCGGGCTTCCTGCAGTTCGTTCTCAAGCTGACGGGCTTCCGAGAGCAAATCTCTGACCTGCAATGCCAGCGCGACCTGTGCATCGATATCGGCGAGTGTCGTTCCCTGTTCGAGCACGCGGGGATCGGTACTTAGCGCAAACGTCTGCTCCGCGACGGTTCCGCCCGCGCTAAGCCTGACGGTATAGCGGCCCGGTCTAACCAGGGGGCCTCCTTTAAAGCGATCGTCTTCGTCTTCTGCCCAGGGACCCGAATGCTGCATGCTCCAGCGGAAGCGGTTCATACCCGCCGCATTGCTGAGCGATTGATCGACAACGACCCGGCGCTGACTCGCCGCCATATCCTCCTCCACGTCGTCCTGTCCTTGTTCCGTGCCGCTGCTGGTGTAGGAATTGACGAGCATGCCGCTTTCATCCAGCACGTCCAGCTGCAGGTTTGCGGCGGAAAAATCCTCTGGCAGGTAATAGTCAATGATGACGCCAGGCGCCGGATAGTCGGGGACGCCTGTTGCCGTCTCGTCGCTGTAAACCTGGCGGTAACGGATCGTGTCTTTCGGCTTGAAAACCATCACCGTGCCACCGGTTTCCTGAAAGGCGTCCTGGCGCAGGGTGGCCAAGTTGTCGAGCACCCAGAAAGAACGGCCCATCGTCGATATCGCGAGGTCGTCGCGCACGATGCGCAGATCTGTCACCGGCGTAACGCCTAGATTTTGCTGGAATTCGTGCCAGCTGACGCCGTCATCCAGCGACACGAACATACCGAATTCCGTACCGGCAAACAGCAGTCCTTCCTTGACGGGATCCTCGCGCACGACCCGGGTGGGAAAGTCCTCTGGAATGCCGTTTTTACCGTCCGTCAGCAGCTGCCAGCGTCGGCCAAAATCTTCGGTCTTGTAGATATAGGGTTTCCAGTCACCCAGCTGATAGCGCAGCACGGCGATATAGGCTTTCGCTGCATCATGCGGTGATGGTTCCACTGCATCCACACGTCCCCCGGGCGGCAGACTTCGCGGCGTGACGTTGTCCCAGCTTGCCCCGTTGTCGCGCGTGACATAAACCGGTCCGTCATTCGCACCCGACCAGATGACGCCCTGCTGAACCGGTGATTCGCGCAGGGAATAAATGGTGCTGTAGAACTCTTCGCCGGTGATGTCTCGCGTAATAGGACTGCCGGAGATAACCTGTTTGTCGGCTTCGTTCGCGGTCAGGTCCGGCGAAATGGTTTCCCAGGTCCTGCCATCATCGTTGCTGCGATGCACGAACTGCGAGCCGTGGTAAACGACGTCGGGATCGTGTGGCGATACGTGAATGGGTGACACACGCTGGAATCGATACTTGAGGTCGCGCGGATTGTGGCCGTAAATATTGCTGGCGCCAACGTAGTACGCCTTTTCAGTACCGATGCGCTTGTCGAATACCGAAAATCGCCCTTTGCAGTTGGCATAGACGATGTTGTGGTTGCCAGGCTTCGGTACAGCGGGCCCGGTTTCACAGCCGCCTGAATCAATAAGCCAGGCCGCAACGTCCTGTACCCGGGATGGCGGCATGCTCGGCACTGCGATAGTCGTCGAATTGTCCTGCTGACCGGCGTAGAGCCAGTACGGGTACTGGTCGTCAACCTCGACCTGGTAAAGCTCGGCCGTCGGCTGATTGAACTGGGTGGACCAGGTCTTGCCACCGTTATGCGTAACGTTGGCGCCGCCGTCGTTACCATGAATGAACAACTGCGGATTATCCGGGTTAATCCACATGTCGTGATTGTCACCATGCGGCGGCGGGAGGCGTTGCCAGGTTTTGCCGCCGTCGGTCGACTTCATATTGCGTGTTGCCATGGCGTAGACGATGTCGGGATTCTTCGGGTCCACATCCACGTTGCCGTAATAAAACGGCCGGCTGCGAATCGAGTCCTCACTGGATACAAGTTCGAATGACTTGCCCTGATTGACTGATTTGTACAGGCCACCCTCGTCTCCCGGCGCCTCGACCAGCGCGTAAATGAGGCTCGAATTAGCGGGACTGATAGCCAGGTCGATTTTGCCGATCAAACCCTGCGGCAGTCCGTCCGTGATCTTGTTCCAGGTAAGCCCGGCATCGACGGATTTGTAAATGCCACCTTCTTCCTGTTCACCGCCGGAGATGATGGTCCACGGTTTGCGTTCCGCCTTCCACGCGGTCGCGAAAACGATATTCGGATTTCCCGGCAACAACTCGATATCCGAAAAGCCCACCGTCTCTGAGATAAACAGCACCTTTTCCCAGGTGTGGCCGCCGTCCGCCGTTTTGTAGACACCGCGTTCCTCATTGGCATTGAACGCCTGTCCGATGGCCGCTACCCAGACAATATTGTGATCGCCAGGATCGATTTCCACAGCACCAATATGGCCGGTCTCGCGAAGCCCGATGTGCTCCCAGGTTTTTGCACCGTCTACCGACTTGTACATTCCCTTGCCGACAATCACATTGCTGCGCAGGCCGTCGGATCCCGTACCGACGTAAATCACGTTTGCATCATTTTGCGCGACGGCGATGTCCCCGATCGATGGCGTCTCGAAATAGCCATCGGACACGACAGTCCACGTCGTGCCGAAGTCGTCAGATTTCCACACGCCTCCGCCGGAAGCACCCAGGTAAAACGTCGACGGAGCAGCGACGCTGCCGGCGACTGCCGTCACTCGGCCACCGCGCGACGGACCGACATTGCGATACTCGAATGCGCTGAAATCCTGCGCGAGCACGCCCGCGCTAGCTGAAATCGACACAAACAGAGTAAGAACACGAATGATTGGTTTCATGAGATTTAATCTTCAGGGATTGCGGGACTGACAGAACATAGCACTTCTGCCTGCTTTACAGATAAAGGTCAGCGATCTTTTCGGCCAGCGGCTGGACATCAGGTTCAGCGCGATTGCTCAGTACGATGACCGTCAGACGTTGATCCGGAAAGCGTTGCATGAAATTGCGAAAGCCGCTGGTTTCGCCGTCGTGGTGATAGCGACGCTGACCTTTATAAGTGTCGATTCGCAGGCCAAAGCCGTAATCTTCATGGCCGGGCGTCAGTGCGGCCGCTTGCAATTGCGGCGAAATGAGCTCGTCGCCGTACTGAGCCCGATCCCACTTCGCCAGTTGGCTGATCGACGTGTAGATGCCGCCATCTCCCAGCACCGCGCTCCACGGACTCTGATCGGCTTCTTCAACACCCTGCTCCGTCACCCGATAACCGGTCGCGCGTTTGAATACGCTGGATATGCCTTTCTGATGCGCGACGGTGTGGGTCATGCCAAGTGGCCTGAAGATATTGTCTTCGAGAAACGCGGGGTATGGCATTGCCGAAAGTCGCTCTACCAGCACCGACAAGATGGCATAGGCAGAATTGCTGTAGCGATACTGACTGCCCGGTTCGAAATAGGTAGCAGTAGTCCTGCCGATAATATCGACAACGCCCGCATCCGTAATCTGGTCAGGTAATTTTCCGTCGTACAGCGGCTCGTAGTCTTCCAGTCCGGAGTTATGCTGCAACATGTGACGAATCGTTATGCCATGGGTGAACTGAGGAAACTCCGGAAAATAATCGCCAATGGCGTCGTCGAGATCGAGCCTGCCACGATCAACCAGCATCAGAATGGCGGTAGCCGTAAACTGCTTGCTGATGGACGCCAGGCGAAAACTGGTGTCAGCCGTGACGGGCACCCCTGCTTCGATATTGGCCATGCCATAGCCCCGGGCAAGGACGGTTTCGCCGTCTTTTATTACCAGGACTGCGGCGCCTGGGACAGCGCCGGAATAGGCTGCGAGTAGATTGTCTACTGTTTCATCCGCATTCACGTTACAGGCTGCCAGTCCGGCCAGCAGTATTGATCCAAGCAACGTTCTCATCCTGAAATTCCCCACGGTTGTCGCCCATGGCCGGAAGAGTGCAATAATAAAAGGATCAAGACAACGCATGTAAGCGAGCCGGTTCCTCGGGGGGACATCATGAAGACCTGCACCAAATTCACCTGTATCGCTGTCGGCTGCGCGCTCGCCGCCGCCTGTGCCGAGCACGTCGACAATGCGCCAATCGCCACATTCTCCATGTCCGTCTTCTGCGGCACGCTCATAGATGGTCTGGCCGACGAGCCGTTGCAGGCGCGTACCATCCGCATTACGGGCGACCGCATTGCGTCAATTGAAACCGGCAAACCCGAGGGTGGCGACTTCATTGACCTTACGGAATACACCTGCCTCCCGGGGCTGATCGATACGCACACACACATAGTCGACAATGCGAACGACACGGCCGACCTGCGAGTCTTTTACACACGTACGGCAGAAGAAGACCTCGCATTTTCGAAACAGAATTCCGCGACGACGCTCGGCGCCGGGTTCACCACAATTCGCAATGTAGGCAGTTACCGCGGCTGGTCCGGCCGCGACGCGCGCGACGCCATTAACCGGGGCGACTTCCCGGGCCCGCGCATGCAGACGGCCGGCTACTACCTGACCATTCCGGGTGGCGGCGGCGATCTCGTCATCCCTGGCATCGCGGAAGACCAGATTCCGCCGCACGTGCGCATGGGCGTCGCACGCGGCGCGGACCAGTTTCGTGAGAAAGCTCAGGCTGCCGTCGACGGCGGCGCGGACGTTCTGAAAGTGATCGCGTCTGGCGCTGTCCTGGCATTTGGTGGCGTGCCTGGCGCGCCAGAAATGAATTTTGACGAAATCAAGGCAGTGGTTGACGTCGGGCACGCGGCGGGAATCAAAGTAACGGCACACGCGCACGGCGCCGAATCCATCAAGGATGCAATTCGCGCGGGCGCCGACTCGATCGAACACGCCTCACTGGCGGATGACGAGGCAATTCGAATGGCCGCTGAAGAACAGGTCGCGTTTTCGATGGACGTTTACAACGGCACTTACATCGGCAGCGTTGGCAAGGAGCAAAACTGGCCGGAAGAATTCCTGCGCAAAAATGAAGAGACCACTGAAGCACAGCGGCAGGTTTTCACCAAAGCCTACGAGGCAGGTGTGCCGATAATTTTCGGCACGGATGCCGCGGTTTATCCCCATGGCGACAATGCCAGACAGTTTGTCGTCATGGTTGAGCGCGGCATGTCGCCGATGGATGCTATTAAAGCGGCTACCTCGGTTGCCGCCAGGTTCATCGGCTGGGACGCCGATGTCGGCGCGGTCGAAGCCGGTCGCTTTGCCGACCTGATCGCAGTTCGCGGCAATCCGCTCGACGATATTGCCGCCCTGCAGGACGTCACGGTCGTCATCAAGGGCGGTGAACAATACAAATAGAGAATCTTTAGGCTTGCCTGGGGCATTGAAACACAGTTGAATCGCGGCCTTAAGACCGCGAATTGACGGACCTCAGATTTCCCCCAGGAAATCCCGCTTGCTGAGATCGAGTCCGTTGTGTCGCATGATGTTGTACGCGGTCGTCAGGTGAAAGTAGAAATTCGGCAAGACGAAGCCCAGTAAATAACTCTCGCCGCTGAACTTCACCTGGTGGCTGCCGAGTTTCAGCTCAAGATCAAGATCCTCGCAACCCTCGAATTGCTCCGGCTTGACGCTAGCGAGAAAATCCAGCGCTTTTCTGATTCGCGCATGCACGTCAGCAAAAGATTTTTCATTGTCCGGCCATTTAGGCACGTCCATGCCTGACAGCCGGGCCGCGCAACCTTTTGCAATGTCGGTCGTCACCTGCACCTGAAAGACGAAATCACGCATCGTTGGATACAGGCGGGCGTGCAGTAAGGTGGCTGGCTCTATGTTTTTTTCATTGGCATAGGTTTCGGCCCTTAAAACGATGGCGTCGAGATTCTTCAACATATGCGACATGCGGCCGACACTTTGATCGTAAGCGGTAATGCTCATTCAGTAACCCTTGTATCGATGACGGCGCCTGGCTCCACGGTTCGCCTGCGGAGTTCGGCGCCATCGGATGTGCAGGTACGGCTCAGGCCGATGCGGGCCAGACGAACTCCGGACGCAGCGCGTCGTAGACGGGCCGCCCGTCTTGCGGCTTTTTGCCACCGGCAGATGCATCGAAGAATGCGTGATAGCTTGCCGGAAGTTTTTTACTGTCGTACCCCATGAGGTTGGGCACGATAGCCCGAATCCGTCCCTCTTTATCGTCCAGCATGATGGGCGTTCCACAGGTCTTGCAGGTGCAGAGTTCCAGCGGCCCGTCCTTATTCTGATCATTGAATGGCTGGCGCTTCATCTCGGCCGCCTTGTCCACTTTGAGATCACCATGTTTGAAAAAGACGACATGGGTGTCGTCCTGGCCCGTCACCCGTTTGCAGACGGAACAATGGCAGGTGTGGTTGTCAATCGGGTCTTTGTCGGAATGCGTATGTACGTGGTCGCAACCCCCTGAGTATTTGTGTGACATGGCTCGTTACCTCTGGTGATGAGATCGTTTGTCGCCTGTTCGGCAAGCGCCGGCTTCGTTGTCGCAAAGCTTCGGCATTATAGAGCCTTTCCATGCACACAAATCAGCTATTTACGGCTGCGCGCCGCGGTGCGAATGTACGTGGGCCACGAGGTCTTTGAACGAGATGGATTCCATGAGATCAATATCGGCAAACAGATCATCGTCGCGCACCATGGTGAAATCGTCCTTGTTGATGTATCTGCGAATCGAGTCGCCAATCAGCGCGGAGACGTCAGTGTCGGGCCGCAAATCCGTGACGGCATCGCCGACATAGTATCTCGCGAGATACTCGGCAAGTTGATGCGCAACTTTCTGTTGCCCACCAAAGAAGTAGTCGCGGACAAACGCACAACGCGGCCACCATTCTGAAGCATGTTCCATCTGTCTCTCCTGCTCGATTTTTTTCGCTGGCAGCGAAAATCGTCTGCTGCAAAAAGCGTCGGCACGCACGACGTAGCACAAGTGAACGGCTGTCGATCACGTATTGTAAAATTCGTTAGCGCCGTTTGGCTATAGTCTCTGAACAGCGACAGTGGAAATGCGCGTACAATCAAGCAGTTATGGGGATGCCGCCTTCAGCGACGAACTTCCGGACAGGATCAGGGGGTATCAGGCTGCAGGATTTTGTTCGCTCGATAGAGCGTGTCTGCGGATTGCCGGATCTTCATCAACAACTGTTCGTTGTAGTCGGGGTGCTCGGCAAGGAATAAATCTACGGTTTGTTTCGCTGTAGCGGAGTTGTAGTTTTTCAGGTTTTCATCCAGCCAGCGCTTGGGAAAGAAGATGTCACCGGTAATCTGGATTTCCTGCAACAGGTCAAGAGCTGGCCTGAGATAGTGTTCTGATTCTCCGCGGCGCAGGGGGTGATGCAGATTGCGCAGTGCCGCCAGCACCCAGGATTCCGTAGTACGCATCTCAGGTTCTGCCAGTGAGGAGAAAAAGCGGTCCCGGACCTGCTGACTGGCAGATACGGATGGGGCAACAAACGTCAGGCGACGCACGCTGTCGGGATTTTCTGTCTGCGCAAGCTGCGCGCTGATGATGGCATCGGCGCTTTCGGGCATGCGAATCGCCAGCGCTTCCGCGAGTGCTATGCGATCATTCTCGGAGAGCACCAGCCCGGACACGTTTTGCTCGCCCGTCCACACCTCGTACAGGTTGCTGACGCCTGCTTTGGAAATGGCCAATGCGGCAAACGCCTTGAAAAACATTTTCTTCGTGCTGTCCGCAGGCTGTGCAAGCATTGCATCCCACAGGCGCCTTTCAACATCCGCTGCTGCGTGCATCCGTACCTGTTCCGGCAAGAGCTGCCAGAAAACAGGCTCAAGCTGTCCCACTGCGAGATTGAGAAGCAGCTCGTTGTCTTCCAGCTCAACGATAGTGAGGAGTGCCTGCAGATAGTCGCCAGGCGCCGGCTCACCGCCGTCAAGCATCTGTTCGTGAAGATTTATCAACGTCGCACCCTGCTCGACGTCGCTCATGAATTGCCAGTGACGAAGTACGGGGAAGAATGCCGGGAAGCGACCGTAGCCACGGCCGTCCGCGCTGAAAATCAGAGCGTCGACATCTACATCGCCCAAACTGTCTATTGGCGTCGCGGCGGCGGAAGACAGCACGGGCACGCGCCGTGTGCCTCCGCTACTGGTCACACCGAGCTCGAAAGCTTGCGGCCAGATCCGTCCGGCACCGCTTGGGTCCCGCTGTTGCAGTATCAGATCCGGCTCGTCAGGCGCCCTGGCCGATGCGAGACTGAATTCAGGCCGGCCGGGGGAATTCACCCAGACCTCGCTCCACGCAGCAAGATCATCCGCGGTTTGCTGCTGCAGAATATCGATGAGATCGGGCCAGCCGGCATTTGAAAAAGCGAAAGTATCCAGGTATTCCTGCAATCCATCGCGGAAGTTGTCAGCGCCGATCAGGCTTTCCAGCTCGCGCATCATGATCGGCGCTTTGTTGTAAATAATCGCGCCGTACATCTGCCCCGCTTCATTCAGATTCGGCAGATGCTGGCGGATTGCGTTGGCGCCCGGCGTACGGTCGACGGAGTAGGCGGAAGGGTAATGGCGTACCAGAAAATTAAGGTCATGGTCGATGTCAGGGAACTGTGGATTGACGATTTTTGCCGCCATGAAGTTTGCGAACACTTCTTTGGTCCACACATCATTGAACCATCGCATGGTGACAAGATTGCCGAACCACATGTGCGCCGTTTCGTGCGCGATGAGTCCCGCGCGACTCAGCAATTCATTGTCGGAGGGCGCTTCATCAAGCAGCAGACTCGTGGCGCGATACTGAATGGCGCCAACGTGTTCCATACCCCCGTACTGAAAATCAGGAATCAACGCAAAGCCAAACTTCTGGTAGGGATAGTCGATCGCCGTAAACTCCTCCAGCCACGCGAGTGAATCTGCGTGTAGCTGAAATACGGCGTCAATATTTCTGCGCAATTTCTCTGCGTCGGTTTCCCGATGCAGCAGGGTCATGGAACGCCCATCTACCACGCGCTCTACAAGTTCAAACCGGCCTGCTACGAAGGAAAAGAGATAAGAGCTCATCAGATCAGAACGGCGAAATGTGACAGTCCGACGTTCGCCGCTGATGTTGTCGCTGGCAACAGGGGCTGCGGACATTGCAATCCACGCTGCCGGCAACTCCAAGGTCAGTTCGTAGCGCGCTTTCAGATCTGGCTGATCGAACAGTGGAAATGCCGTCCGCGCACGATCAGGCACGAACAGCGTGTATAGAAATTCCGGGTTTCTGTTAAGCGAGCTGTCGCCTGCAACGAAGTCAATTTCCAGTCGATTGCTGCCAGGCTGTAGCACGCTGGCCGGCAGTACGAGGTGTTCGTCACTGATGCTGACCGGCGTGGCCACGCCGTTGCTGACCACTTTTTTTATCCTGTCAGGGCTCTCTCTGAAGTCGAGTTGCAATGGCAGAAAATTATCCGTCAGCATAAACGTGATGTCGGCGTGCGCGTTGACAGGTCCTTCAATACGCTCCGGGATGCTGAAGTGAAGCCGATAGTTGATATCCGAGATCGTCGCACTGCGATGTTGCGCGAGTTCAAGCGTTACACCGGAAACAACTGGCAGCGGTGAGCCGCTGCAACCTTTCAGGATCACCGTCGAAACGATGAGTAGCAGCGCGGTTCTGTGAAGCGGAAGCATGCGCCAATCTTGTTGGATACCGATCGGTGAAGTCAAAAGCGGCCTCGTGAGTTATCATTTCCGGGCAATCGAAGCGGAGTAAAAGATGAACCACACGAAATTGATGGCCGGATTGACGTTCTTTGGGCTGACAAGTATTGCGCTCGCGGCCGGCAACCCGTATCAGGCCGAGCCGGGCTGGGGCGATATTGGCAGGGAATGGGGCTCGACCAGCGCGGTATACACGACCCCTGAAGGCAATGTCTGGGTTGCCGAGCGCTGCGGCGAAAACACCTGCGTCGGACACGACGATCTCGATTCGGTATTTTTGTTCGATCCTGAAGGCAACATGCTGAAAAGCTTTGGCGCCGGCATGATCGTCTGGCCGCACGGGCTGCATGTCGATCCGGATGGCAACGTCTGGGTGACGGACGCCCGGGGCAATGAGGGCAAGGGGCACCAGGTACACAAGTTCGATGCCAACGGCGAATTGCTGATGAGTCTTGGCAAAGCCGGCGTGGCCGGCGCGGGCATGGACGAATTCGACGGTCCCTCCGATGTCCTGGTCGCACCTGACGGCAGCATTTTCGTGGTGGACGGACATGGCTCAGAAGGCAATAACCGTGTCATGAAGTTTGCCGCCGATGGATCGTTCATCAAGACCTGGGGCACGACCGGCAAGGAAGACGGCGAATTCCGTGACCCGCACGCGCTGGCCATGGATTCAAGCGGCCGCCTGTTTGTCGGCGACCGCGGCAACAGTCGGCTGCAGATATTCGATCAGGAAGGCAATCACCTGGAAACCTGGACCCAGTTCGGGCGCCCCAGCGGCTTGTTCATCGACGCAAACGATACGCTGTACGCTGCCGACTCCGAATCCAACACCACCTGGGGAAAAAATCGCGGCTACGCACGCGGCATTTATATCGGCGACGCGTTTGACGGCTGGGTCACCATGCACATCCCCGATCCGAACCAGGATCCTGACAATGCCGGTACGACGGCTGCCGAGGGCGTCGCGGTTGACGATGAAGGCAATATTTATGGTGCCGAGGTCGGCCCGGAACAGATCGTCAAGTACGTAAGGCGCCGCTGAAATTGTGCCGGGGTCATCCCCGGTTTTTCATAATCTGGAACGAGGGGTTACATTGTGGAACGCCGGCTGGTGAGTGGCGATCCGCATTCGCTAGAATTCGCGCTCAATCAAGCGCATAGCCCCGCGTGACCTCGCCAGGACAGCCCATGTCAGACGACCCTGAAGACGACATCATTCTCGCCGATCTGTCCGACGAAGAACTCGTCGAACAGATATTCGATGACCTGTATGACGGACTGGCCGACGAAATCCGCGAGGGCACCCTGATTCTGCTCGATCGTGGCTGGGATCCGAAACGCGTGCTGGATGATGCCCTTGTCGGCGGCATGAACATCGTCGGCGCGGACTTTCGGGACGGCATCCTGTTTGTTCCTGAAGTCCTGCTCGCCGCCAATTCGATGAAAGCCGGTATGGCAATATTGCGGCCGCTGCTCGCCGAAACCGGCGCGAAACCGGTGGGCAAAATGGTCATCGGCACCGTCAAGGGTGATATTCACGACATCGGCAAGAACCTCGTCGGCATGATGATGGAGGGGGCCGGCTTCGAGGTCATCGATCTCGGCATCAACACCGACGCGGACGCCTACATCGCGGCACTGACAAAGGAGCAGCCGGATATTCTTGGCATGTCAGCGCTGCTGACGACAACCATGCCTTATATGAAGGTCGTCATCGACACCATGAAAGAACAGGGTATACGCGACGACTACATTGTCCTCGTTGGCGGCGCACCGTTAAACGAGGAGTTTGGCGCGGCGATCGGCGCGGATGCCTATTGCCGCGATGCTGCAACCGCCGTCGAGGTTGCCAAAGCCAAAGTCGCCGAGCGGCGAGCAGAGTAGTGTCGTGGCAATTGTTATTGCCTGCGGCGCACTTGCACGGGAACTGGTCTTTCTGCAGCGACAGAATGAGTGGGCGCATATAAAAATACAGTGCCTCCCTGCACGGCTGCACAACACGCCGGAGAAAATTCCAGACGCCGTTGCCGGCATGATCGAAAAATTTCGCGATAAGCACGCAGAGATTTTCGTCGCCTACGCCGACTGTGGCACTGGCGGCAAGCTGGACCAGGTCCTGAAACGATACGGCGTGTCGCGACTGGCGGGCGCGCATTGTTACGAATTCTTTGCCGGGACTGACACGTTTCTCGAGCTCTGTGAAGCCGAGCCCGGCACTTTTTATCTCACCGATTTTCTGGTGCGGCATTTCGACCGTCTGGTTATCGCGGGGCTTGGCATGGATCTGCATCCCGAGCTGAAAGCGGCGTATTTCGGAAATTACCGTCGGCTGGTCTATCTCGCACAGACAGAATCGCAGGAGCTCGAAGACGCCGCGCGTGACAGCGCCGCCTATCTGAACCTTTCCTACGAACGACGCTTCACCGGGCTCAACTCGATGCGAAAAGTTCTGCATGAACAGGTGATCCGATGGCAAAACTGATCAGCATTTACTGGCGTGACATACCTGCACAAATCGTAGGTCGACAGGGCCGCAGTAACGTCAAGCAGCAGTTGCACCCCCGCTTCGCGACCGCTATTGACCGCGCGGCGATGCGCGCCGGCCGCGGCTCAAGCGACGCTTATCTGAGTGACTGGCGGCGCGAAACTGAAATGGTCAGCGGCGACATCGCAACCCTGGTCGCCGAACGCGTTACAGAGCTCGAACGGCAGTTTGATGACGCCATGCTCGAGAAAGTGGTCAAGGCGGGCGGCGTTGCTGCCAAACCTGCAGTGAGCGGTGGCGATGAAACAGATGAGAGCGAGTCGCTGGCATGACTGACACCATCATCAGCTCGGCGAGCCGGGAAGTCATCATCGGCTTCGACCGCCCGTTCGTCGTCATCGGCGAACGCATTAATCCGACCGGCCGAAAAGTGCTTGCCGAAGAGATGAAGGCCGGCGATCTAAGTCGCGTCCAGGCCGATGCGTTGCTGCAGGTTGCGGCCGGCGCACAGATTCTCGATGTGAATGCTGGCATTCCGCTGGCCGATGAACCCGCCATTCTCGCTGACTGCATCAGACTGCTGCAGTCCGTTACCGACGTTCCCTTATGCATTGACTCTTCCATTGTTGAAGCGTTGGAAGCCGGGCTTGATGCGTATGAAGGAAAGCCGTTGCTAAATTCCGTCACCGGTGAGGAAGAGCGCCTGGAACGCGTGTTGCCGCTGGTCAAAAAATACGGCTGCGCGGTGGTTGCCATCTCCAACGATGACAGCGGCATTTCCGAAGACATCAACGTGCGTTTTGAGGTCGCAAAAAAGATCGTCGAGCGCGCGATGGACTACGGCATACCGGCAAGCGACGTTATCGTAGACCCGCTGGTCATGCCCATTGGCGCAATCAATTCGGCCGGACTGCAGGTGACGGCGCTGGTAAAGCGATTGCGCGAGGAACTCAAGGTGAACACCACCTGTGGCGCCTCGAACCTGAGTTTCGGGCTGCCTAATCGCAATGGCCTGAACGCAGCTTTCATCAGCATCGCGATCGGCGCGGGCATGACGTCCGCCATTACCAATCCGCTGCATGGCGATCTGATGCAGGCGGTACGCGGCGCGAATGTGGTGATGGGACATGATGCCGAGTGCCGTGCATGGATAGCGAACTACCGCACGCCGAGTGCGGAAGACACCGGGCGCCGCGGACGTCGTGGCAGCCGGCGCCGGCGGGGATAGGTCGGCAGCATGTCCGGCGAAAAGCAGGCAATGATTTTTTTTTCGCCATCCGGAAAACGTGGCCGCTTCCCGGTCGGCACGCCGGTACTCACTGCTGCTCGCAGTCTCGGCGTGGATATCGATTCTGTCTGCGGGGGCCGGGCCCTGTGTGGACGCTGTGAGGTCGCAGTCGCTGAGGGCGAACTCAGCAAACACGGCATCGTTTCGCTGGCGACGCATCTCTCATCGATAGGAGAAGCGGAAAGCCGGCATCGCCTGCGGCGCGGCCTCGCAGATGACCGGCGGCTGAGCTGCCAGGCATGCGTGCTGGGTGACATTGCCATCGATGTACCCGAATCCAGCCAGGTTCACCGTCAGGTCGTCAGAAAACCCCACGAAGCACACGACATCGACATCAATCCGATCGTCCGCGCCTGTTTCGTCGCGGTTGCCGAGCCTGACATGCACGATCCCAGCGGCGATCTGGAGCGACTCCTGAAAGCGTTGCAGCAAGAGTGGCAACTGACGGCGCTGTCTATCGCGCTGCCGGCATTGCAGGGGCTGCAGAAGGCGTTACGCGCTGGCAAGTGGCAGATCACCGTAGCCGTGCGCGATGACCGGGAGATTATTGCACTTTGGCCCGGCTTCAGAGATCAGCTTTACGGCGTTGCTGTCGACGTCGGCTCGACGACCATCGCCGCGCACCTGTGCGATCTTGCAGATGGCACCGTCATCGGCAGCGCCGGCAGCATGAATCCGCAGATTCGTTTTGGCGAAGATCTCATGAGCCGGGTGTCCTACATCATGATGAATCCCGGCGGCGAAGCGAAATTGACTGCCGCCGTGCGAACAGCCATCAACGAGCTTGTTGCCGCGGTGACCAAGGACAATGAGTTAGACCCGGCAGACGTCGTTGAGATGACGCTGGTCGGCAATCCCATCATGATGCATCTCGTGCAGGGCATTAACCCGGTCGAACTCGGCACCGCGCCCTTTGCACTGGCCAGCGACGCGGCATGCAATCTGCCAGCGCGCGAATTGGGACTGGTCGCCAATCCGGGCGCCTGGGTTTACACCCTGCCCTGCATCGCCGGACACGTCGGCGCAGATGCGGCGGGTGTATTGCTGGCGGAAGCGCCCTACGAACGTGATGAAATTTCCCTCGTCGTCGACGTCGGCACAAACGCAGAAATGCTGCTCGGCAATCGCGATCGACTGCTGGCGGCATCCAGTCCTACTGGCCCTGCGTTCGAGGGCGCCCAAATTAGCGGCGGTCAGCGTGCCGCGCCGGGCGCTATTGAGCGCGTCAGAATCGATCCCGCGACGCTGGAACCCCGCTACCGGATCATCGGCAGTGATTTATGGTCAGACGATCCCGCTTTTGCCGAGTCGCTGCCTGCCTGTGGCGTCACAGGAATCTGCGGTTCCGGCATCATCGAAGTCATTGCGGAACTCTATCTGGCCGGGGTCGTCCTGCATGACGGCACTATCGACAGTCAGGCGGCAAAACGCTCGTCGCGGGTAGTTGCCGACGGCCGGACGTTTTCTTATGTTCTCGTCACGGGCGAACCTGGCATCACAATTCAGCAAAACGACGTCCGCGCCATCCAGCTGGCAAAGGCGGCACTTTACGCCGGCGCGCGCTTGCTGATGGAGAAGCTCGGTGTCGACAAAGTGGACCGTATCCGGCTGGCCGGTGCGTTCGGTGCCCATATCGATGTCAGGTACGCAATGATTCTTGGTCTGATTCCGGATTGCCGGCTCAGCGAGGTGTCCAGCGCCGGCAATGCCGCCGGCACTGGCGCTCGCATCGCCTTGCTTGATAAGAAATCGCGTGCACTCGTGGAGAATGCGGCCAGGCAGGTGGAGAAAATTGAGACCGCCGTCGAGCCGCGCTTCCAGCATCATTTCGTTGGCGCGATGGCAATACCTCATGCCAGCGATGCATTTGTCGAACTTGAGAAGGTGGTCAATTTGCCACCGCGGCAGCAGCGCGCACCCGCGGCCGGACGCAGGCGGCGTCGCCGGTGAACGCAGCGGCCAAAAATCGTCGGCAGAACCTGGTGAGCTCCTGCTTGCGTGAAGCCTACATGGAGATCTTCCCCGCACCGGGGATCGAAGATCAGCTCAGTGTGCTGGCGCCGGGTTCATACGTCGCGGTCACCTGCTCGCCGACCAAAGGTATCGGCGAGACACTGGAGATGACGGGTCGACTCATCGCCCGCGGCTTCCGTGTCGTGCCGCACATCGCTGCCAGGAACGTACGCGATATGGCGCACTTGCGCGCGATCATGAGGCGGCTACGCGATTTGCACATCGAAAGTATTTTCGTTCCCGGTGGCGACCGGCCGGCGCCAGCCGGCGAGTTCGCAGGGTCGCTCGACCTGCTGCAGGCAATTGACCGTTTCGAACATGATTTGCGGGAAATCGGCATCGCTGCCCATCCGGAAGGACACCCGTTCGTCAATGATGACGGACTGCTGGATTTGCTGCTTGAAAAGCAACGCTACGCGCATTACCTCGTGACCCAGATGTGTTTCGACGCAGACGTGCTCGGTGGCTGGCTCGAACGGGTACGTGAGCGAGGCATCGAACTGCCCGCCTGGCTGGGCATTCCCGGCGCCGTTGATCGCGTACACCTGCTGAAAACGTCGTTGCGTATAGGCGTTGGCGATTCACTGCGTTTTTTGCGCAAACAACCGCAGGCCGCGGCGCAGCTTTTGAAAAGCCGCTGCTTTTCAGCGGATGAGTTGCTGGCCGGGCTTGCAAAGTATCAGGCCGAGCCGGCCGCCAATGTTGCCGGCTACCACCTGTTCTGCTTTAACCAGGTCGCCAGCACGGAAGCATGGCGCAACCAGTCAATCGAGGCATTGAAATGAGCAGGAGAGGACATCGCGCGCGGCGCAGCGTAGGTGCAATTCGCCAGTTGCCGTGGCAGAACATTCAGAATCGACTTCCGCCCATCGAAGTCCTCTCTGCAGACGAAGTGGAACGCATACTGGATGCGGCGCTCACCATTCTCGAAACACAGGGCTTTCGTTATCTTGAGCCGGAAAGCAGAAAGCTGCTTCAGGCGGCCGGCGCCGAGCCGCTGGAAAACCAGATGCTTCGCCTGGACCGCGACCTTGTCATGGAAAAGATCGCACTTGCACCGGCCGAATTCGGCTTGCGTGCGAGAAATTCTGCACATGACCTGCACGTGGGCGGCAACAACATCATTTTCACCGCCGTGGGTGGTCCGGCGTTCGTCAGCGACCTGGATCAGGGACGCCGGCCAGGCAAGTACGCCGAGTTATGCGACTATTTCAAAGTCATCCAGAGTCTCAACATCATCCATCAGGAAGGTGGCGGCGCGTTCGAAGCAATGGACCTGCCGCCGGAGTCGCGCCATCTCGATCTCTATCTCGCACAGCTCACCCTGCTCGACAAGAATGCCCAGGCCTATGCGCTCGGCCGCTACCGCACCGTAGACTGCCTGGAAATGACCTGCATCGCGCTCGGTGTCAGTCGCGATGAACTGGCGGAGCACCCTGCCGTGCTGGCCATCATCAACACCAATTCTCCGATGCAACTCGATATCCCGATGACCGAAGCGGTTCTGGAACTCGCGGCGGCAGGCCAGGTCAGCTGTGTGACCCCCTTCACCCTGGCGGGCTCCATGAGTCCGGCAACGCTTGCCGGAACACTGGCGCAACAAACCGCCGAGGTACTCGCCGTTACCACGCTCGCACAGATCGTCAGAGCCGGCGCGCCAGTGATGTATGGCGCGTTCGCCTCCAATGTCGACATGCAAAGCGGCGCCCCGGCGCTAGGCACACCCGAGTACACGAAACTGGCACTGGCCAGCGGTCAGTTGGCACGCCGGCTGCAAATCCCGTTTCGTTCCAGTAATACAACCACGTCAAACTGTGTCGACGCCCAGTCTGCGTATGAAAGCGAGATGTCACTGTGGGGCGCGATCATGGGACATGCGAACCTCGTCAATCATGCCGCGGGATGGCTGGAAGGCGGGCTGACAGCGTCTTTCGAGAAACTGGTCGTCGACGCGGAGATGCTGCAGATGATGACGGAAACTCTCAAACCCATCGCGGTTAACGATGAAGAACTTGCGCTGGACACGATTGCGAGCGTGCCGCCGGGCGGACACCATTTCGGCACGCCGCACACACTGGCTCGCTATGAAACGGCGTTCTACGCACCTATCGTGTCCAACCGCCAGAATTTTGAAAGCTGGCAGGAGGACGGCTGCATAGACAGCGCGCAGCGCGCCAACGTGATCTGGAAAAAACTGCTGGCGAATTATGTGAAGCCCTCCATTGATCCGGCGGTAGAAGAAGCGCTGCACGCCTACGCGGAGCAGCGCAAACAACAGATAGCCGACCACAACCGTTAGTAAAATCTGACGAAGGAACAATCATGCGACCTACATTGAAAGTGCTGGACGACGAGCGAATCGAATCGATCCTCAATGAAGCGAAGCGGCTCATGGCTGAGGTCGGCATGGAAATTCGCGGCCAGAATCTCAAGAAGCGACTGCAGGATCATGGCCTCAAGACAGACGCATCGGGCAAGCGCATTCTGTTCCCCGCCGACGTCGTTGAGAAGGCGATTGCGGACGCGCCCGCATCCTTCACCCTGTTCGACAGAGACGGCAACCGCTACACGGAGATTGGCGGCAACAATGTGCACTACGTGCCCGGCTCGAGCGGTCTGAAGATACTCGACCACCGCAGCGGCAAGACGCGGCTCGCCGACTCTACGGATTTCATTGAATACGCGAGGCTCTGCGACGGACTTGAACACATCGCCTACCTTGCAACAGCATTTTCGACCAACAAAGACATCGAATCACAGGTGTCTGATGCGTGGCGTCTGTACATGACGCTGACAACATCGAAGAAGCCCGTCGTCTCAGGCGCCTTCGGCGAACACGGCGTCAAAAGAATGGCATCGATGATGCAGATGTTCAGGAACGACCGCGCCGACCTCGTTGCCAAACCGATGTCTATATTCACGATCACGGCAACCGGCAACTTTCGCTACGGCGAGGACTCCTGCCAGAATTTGCTCGATTGCGTTGAAAACGGCATTCCGATCGAGATCGTGCCAGTGACTCTGATGGGTCTTATTGCGCCGGTCACCCTTGTTGGCGCTTTGGTATTCCACTGCGTCGACGTGCTGACCGGCATCACGATGGCGCAGATCGTCAAGCCCGGCGCACCCGTGTTATTCGGTGGCGCGCCCGCCACCTTCCATATGAAAGCGGCGAGTTCGCCGATGGCCGCGATCGAAGCTCAGCACCTGAATGTCGCTTACGTTGAAATCGCAAAAACATTGTCCCTGCCGACGCAGGCATACATGGCACTGTCAGACGGCAAGTTTCTCGATGCACAGGCTGGCGGCGAAACCTTTAGCAGTGCGCTGCTTGCCGCCATCGCCGGCGTCAATTCCGTGTCGGGTCCGGGCATGCTCGACTTCGTACTGACTTTCAGCCTGCCAAAACTCGTGTTCGATAACGAGGTGTGCGGGCAGGCGCTGCATTTTGTACGCGAAATCGAGGTGCTGAATGACCTGCCTGCGACAGATCTCGTCCGAGACCTGATGCGCAACGATCACCTGATCACGAGTCCGCACACGCTGGAGCACTGGCCGCGGGAGCTGTACCTGACGTCGCCGGTAATCGACAGGGAAAATCGCGAGTCCTGGGAGAAACAGGGCGGCAAGGACCTTATTAAGCGCGCGACGGACGAAGTCGAAGTTCGGCTGGCAGCGTATCAGCCGATTGAAACTGACAGAGCGATTGATAAAGCGATGCGTGAATTAATTACGGCAGGCCTCGAAAGCCAGGAAGCGCTGCCGGAATTGCCGCCTCCGCCTGACGCCCGGCCGGCCAAGGCGCCCGTTGGACGTCGCGCGCGGGCGGGGCGTCGTCGCCGCGGCTAGGCGCGTATAATGGCGACCGGTCCATCCTCCGAGGACGACGTCTCCATGACTAACTATCTGCAAATTGCCACCCTGCTGTCGCTTGCCGCCCTGTTCGGTGCCTGCGCCGGCACTGCGCCCGAATCAGCGACTTACCAGTTTCGCAACGACGTTCGACCGGTTTACGACAATACCGTCAATAATGAAGAGTTGACGGTCCTGCAGCAGAAAGGCGCGAAAGTCATCGACGTCAGGCTGATAGAAGACTTTAAGGCCAGCCCGACCCTGATCCCCGACGCAATGTATGAGGATCCGGAAAATATCGACAGCTGGTCCGCGAACCTGTCGCCTGATGAGCCGGTTGTTGTTTACTGCGTACGCGGCAAGTGGGTCAGTCAGAAAGCCGCGACTTATCTCAAGGACAAAGGCTTCGAGGTGTATAGCCTCGAGGGTGGCATCGAAGCCTGGCAGGCGGCAGGCAACGACACCATCCCGCCGGCGGAATGATCGCGCGCAGGATCTCTGCTGTCTGCCAAGCGCAACTATCCTGAGACGAACGGTGTCGCCGTGATGCGGTAAACCTCGGTCCAGCTATCCCCGTCCGGCGATATTTCCAGTTTCCATTTCCACCCGTCGTCACTGGCGGGATAGAAAGTAATTCGTCGCAGCGGGTCGGGCAGAGGTGTTCGGTAGTGCATGACAATCTCGCCCAGCTTGTTTTCTTTGGCGGTGATGTGCGCGAACCCCGGCGTGCCTTTGACAGCCCACGCAATATCCCAGGACTCGGTTTCTTCATGATAAGTGCGCAGGTTGGTCCCGATGGTGCCGACATTCGGCATCCAGAAATCCTGTATGGCGGTGCCATCGCCCAAACAGGAAAAAATCCATCGCGCACCGTCGCCTGACGCCCATTCGCCCGTGTCAGGAATGCGTCGGGAATCTGCAATTTGCCAGTCCCCGATGTATTGACCGAACTGCCTGAGTGCGCCTTGCTGGCAACCGGCCTCGCTTTCAAATGGTAATGCCCCTGAATCTGCATAGGCAATATTGAACAACAACGCCGTAACAAGCATGAGTCTCATACCATCTCTCCAGAATCTAACCGGGTTTTATGCTGCAAAGGCCACACGCTAGTTAGTGAGAAGGGAATTCCTTCGTTCCATCTCGCGTCGTTCCGATTCGCAGACCGTTGAAATCAGAGCTTCAATTTCAGGTTCCGCCGTCGGCGGGATGCGCAGCGGCGGAAGGCCCGATTCAGTCAGCGTGCGGCCGAAGTCTGCCGCGATCTGCTGGCGTATTGCCTGCAGCTCATCTTCAAAACCTTCGGCACTTAGCGTAAAACGGGTATAGCTGCCCAGAGCGCCTTCTTGCAGCTTAGGCGCAATATCGTACACCGCCTGCGCATAGACATTGCCGGGCTGAAACGCGTTTTTTGCGGCGTCATCCAGAACTTCGAATTCGTCCTGGCTAATCCACCCCAGTCCTACCGGCCCACCGAAGAGTTTACTTCGTACCAGGCCATAGTGTCTCAGTGCCTGCAGCCGGCCATGCAGCGCCGCCTCATAAAACCAGTAGGCGGCATCGTTCAATTCCAGACCGGCTTCCGGCGTCAGTGTTTGCCCGGGCGTGATCAGGTCGGGAATGTTCTCGACATTCAGCCACAACAAAGCCTCGGAAGGAGCGCGTCCATAGGCGCGCATCACCGCATGTGCGCCGACCAGCGCCATTGCTGCCGCATCGCCCTGGTCGGCATATGCTCTGACACTGACATCGTCGAGTCCACGGTAGGCCTCGAAATCGAGCCCACCAACGCTGACGGCCGTTAAACGTGCTGCATCCGGTCCACTCAGCAGATTTTCCTCAAGCTGACGTATTGTCAGGCAGCCGGGCGCATCGACCGTGACTGCTGCGTCTGCCTCACCACTCGCGGCTATCTCAGGCGGTGCGAAAGCCGGCGGGGGCAGTACGGCGACAACTGGAATCGCGTCTTCCGGCGCGGAGGGTGCCGGACTTTGTGTGAATCGCAGCGCGATAAAGCCGGCTGCCAGCACAACGACAAGCAGCACTGATTTTGCGGCATTCACAAAATCGATCTCATCGCACGAATATGTTCCGGCCCGGTACGGCAACATCCGCCAATCAGTTTCGCACCCAGGCGATACCAGGTCCTGATATCGAAATCGCTGTTAAAATCACAGGCAACACCGGACCAGTGATTGTCTTCGGCATGATAGATCTCGCCTGAGTTGGGATAGACCACAATGGCTTTAGCCGGCGCCGAGTGCCTGAGTTCCCGGATGAGCGGACTGATCAGGGCAGGGGTCGTGCAATTGACGCCAACCGCTTTGACTCGTGGATGGTCTGCATACAGCGCTGCCGCTGTCGCCAGCGGTGTGCCATCAGACAGCGAGACTTCGTCCCGGCAGCAAAAAGCAATCCACGCAGGCGTGCTTACATCCGCCAGCAGCTCTGCCAGGACAATGGCCTCCGCCATGTTTGGAATCGTTTCTACGGCGAGCACATCGGCGCCGCTCTCGTCGAGCAGGCGCAGTCGCGGTTCGTGGAACTCGCGCAGTGCAGCAGAGCTGAGATTGTAGTTGCCCGTATATTCAGAGCCATCCTGCTGCGTAGCTCCGTAGGGGCCGACGCTGGCCGCCACCAAAGGCGACATCGTTACCTCCGGTTCTCCCGCCAGATATTCGCGGCGCGCTTGCAGGGCAAGCTCGACGGCGCTGGCGATCAAACGATCGGCTTCCTCGGCAGTCTTGCCGAGTGTCATGAAGCCGCTGCGGCTGGCCTGGTAACTTGCGCTGATAATGCAATCGGCGCCGGCGTAAAGATAAGCCAGATGCGCATCGACGATCGCCCGCGGCTCGCTTTGCAACAACGCCGCTGACCAGAGGTGCCCGCTGATATCCAGACCCATCGCTTCAAGCTGTGTCGCCAGGCCGCCATCCAGAATGACCGGACCTTGCATGTCCATGTGTTGTTCGAAAGTATTCATCGCTTGCACACACTGCCATAATCGCCGGGACGAACGAAAGAGGTGCAACCCGATCATGATGAATCGCCGCGAATTTTTGTCTGCAGCTGGCGCACTGGGCATGCTGCCTGCCGTCGCTGCCGGTGCCGGTGCCGGTGCCGGAGAATTGATAAAGCCGCCCCGTATTCGTGCCGGCGACAAGGTCGGACTGGTGAGTCCGGCAACCGCGGCATTCGGCACCGAGGCGACGCGTATCTGGATCGCCGCACTGGAATCCATGGATCTAGAGGTCGTGCTCGGCGAACACTATTACGACCGGCACGGTTATTTCGCCGGCGACGACAGCGCACGCGCTGCCGACATCAATGCGTTTTTTGAAGACTCGTCAATCAACATGATTTTTGCGCGCGGCGGCTGGGGCGCTCCCCGTCTGCTGCCCCTGCTGGATTACGACATGATGCGCGACAATCCCAAGGTCCTGCTCGGCTACAGCGATGCGACAGCACTGATCACGGCGGTGCATGTTAAAACGGGGCTAGTAACCTTTCACGGACCCAGCCCGCTGAATAATTTTTCCGCGCAGCACTTCCGGCGCGTAGTGATGAACGGTGAGCGATACACGCTTTCCAATCCGAGCTTCATCACCAGCAACACCCTGGTACAGACAGATAATCTCATTCAAACCATTCATGGCGGCAAGGCAACGGGGCCCATACTCGGCGGCAATCTGTCGCTCCTGACCGCCATTACCGATTCCGGCTACCTGCCTGATTTCGCCGGCAGCATTCTGTTCATTGAGGATGTTGACGAAGCCGTTTACCGGGTCGATCGCATGATGACGGAGCTCGCGCTAAGCGGCGTACTGCAAAAAATCGGCGGCTTTGTTTTCGGCCGTTGTACGGAATGCGGTTCCGGCAACGGTTTCGGCTCGCTGACGATGGAAGAGATGATTGCGGAGCATATTAAACCGCTTGGTATTCCGGCCTTCAGCGGCAGTATGATCGGTCACATCGACGAACAGTTCACATTGCCGCTAGGTATCGATGTGGAGATGGATGCTGACGCGGGAACAATCCGGCTACTGGAAGCTGGCGTGACCTGACGCTATCCCTCCGTCAATCCCATCGAGTGACAAGCCTCACTGAAATACACGCCGGTTGAGCGGCGAATTGCAGCTGCAATTTTCCCGCTCAGCTTTCGTGTGACAGACCAGCACGTAGCCATTTTTACACACAGGGTTGGCATCGACCTTGTTCATCGCCCGATCGACCTTGTTATAACGCTCGATACGTGAGAAGTCGCCGGTAATTGCAGCTTCGGCTTCCAGCTCTTCAAGAGTCGGTCTGGAGGCACAACCGGCCAGTAGCAGAACAACTGCCGGCACCACGAAAATGACAGAGATATTCCATTTCATCAGCTTCGTTCCTTTGTAAAGGAAGCATACCTTCCATCAGGGGCGGTCGTCGGGATAGCCGGGCAGCGGCTAGATTTGATGGTCTCCCTGGATATGGGGCGCCCTCTGAAGTGAGACCCGATAATGCATGAATTTGTTTCGCTCCGGCGTAAAACAGGGCGGAAGATCGGAGATCAGAACGCTTGATTCAAACCTTGAGGCGCCGCTCCGTGCCGATAAGGGAGTCCCGCGTAATCAGTCGCGCGAGCTCTGTTTCACTCCAGTTTTCCGTGCCCTCAGGCCGTTCTGGCAGGACCATATAGCGAAGCTCGGCGGTTGAATCATGGACGCGCACCTCGACATCCTCGCCAAGCGTCACACCGAATTCAGCCAATACACGGCGCGGTTCGCGCACCAGTCGCGCCCGGTAATTCGATGACTTGTACCACGCAGGTGACATTCCCAGCAGTGCCCGCGGATAGCAGGAGCACAAGGTGCAGACAATCACATTGTGCACCTCGGCGGTATTTTCCAGCACCGTAAATTCGTAGGGATCCAGCGCAAACCCAAGCTCCCGGATAGCATTGGCGCCATCCTCCAGCAGCCGCTGCCGATACGCCGCGTCGACCCACGCGCGCGCTGCGATGCGTGCACCATTTTCGGGAGAAGCTCCCTGCATGGCGGCGATCACTTCCTGCTCTTCGTTCGCTGTGTAATGGCCTGCCTCTATCAGCAACGCGCGCAGGGCCAGCCCGACGCGGGCACCTTCGCTGACAGGTTCGGCATGATCTGCCTGAAAGGTGCGCGAGTGGTCATGTTCATGATCGTGTCCCTCGCTCATTCCGCCGCCTCCAGCCAATGCTCAAAGATTTCTATGTCGAGATGATCCATTGCCGTACCGCTGTAGTCAGGCCACAACGTCTTCTGCGGGATGCGCACGCGATACAGTCGCTGCGCGGGCTTGCCGTCAGAGCCGATGAATTTTTCCGGATCCCCGTGTACGCCGCAGATGCGTTCGATGGTGCCGAGCTTGCCTTTCGCGTATGCCGGTACGCGGTGATGTACGGCCGGCGTGCGGGCAGCGATACGCACCGTTTGCCCGGGCCGGAACAGAGGCAAACTCACGTCACGCCCTCCGATTCCTGACGTTTCCTGATCTCGTCGACTTTCGCTGTCAACGCTTCCTTTGTCACCACGCCAT
The DNA here is from genome assembly GCA_037968735.1 of Woeseiaceae bacterium. GTDB lineage: Bacteria > Pseudomonadota > Gammaproteobacteria > Steroidobacterales > Woeseiaceae > SZUA-117. Next base: position 237,539 of record JBBKWC010000007.1, read on the forward strand.
GCGCGATGAGGGCATTCGCAAGCGCTTTGGCCCAACGTTCGTAATAAGTGGACTGCGCATAGTCCTCCGCCGTCAGCTTTTCGATACCGTCGCGCAGTTCGGCAAAATCACTCAGCAGTCCTTTCTTCAGCGCCAGGCGCACCATCGCATCAATCTGCCACTCCCAGTGCGCCGTGTCGTGCTCCGCCAGCTCCACCGGACCGCCCTCCTGGCCACCAAGATCATGCGGTCCCCACGGTGCGGTCATGGCCGAACTTCGTCGCGAACGACCATGCCATCTTTCATCACGAGTCGCACATTGCGCAGTGCACTGATGTCCGCCACGGGATCACCGTCGACCGCGAGCAGATCGGCACGCAATCCGGCTCGCAAACGGCCTACCTGGTCGCCGATATGAAACAGGTCTGCATTGACCGATGTTGCCGAACGCAGTGCATCCTCAGCTCGCATGCCGTAATCCACCATCATCTCAAGTTCACGCACATTGTCGCCATGCGGATAAACGCCGACATCGCCGCCGAAACAAATTGTCACGCCGGCTGTCAGCGCTTCGCGGAAGCTTTCGCGCTTCTCTCTGATACGTGCAGGCTCGGGGTCACTTTCCTTGTTCCAGCCGCCGTATTGTGAAATGGCGTCGCCGGCTGCCAGGGTCGGACAAAGCGCGACATTGTGTTCGCGCATAAGCCTATAGGTTTCTGCCGTTGCACCATCGCCGTGCTCAATGGTTTCGACGCCGGCAAGGATGGCGCGCTTCATCGCTTCGGCGGTCGATGCATGGGCCACGACCGGACGGCCGCTGCTCGCGGTCACCTGGACGATGGTTTCCAGTTCCGCCTGTGTGAATGAGGGCGCAGCCGTGCCGTTCGGACCCCAGCGGTAGTCGGCATAGACCTTGACGAAGTCGATATTCCGGCCGATCTGGCTGCGCACGACGCGAATGAGGTCATCGTGACCATCGGCGCTTTCCGCGCCCAGCGGCACGTCCACTCCTTCGTGAAAACCTTTGGGTCCGTAGCTGCCGGTCGCCACGATGGCTTTGCCGGCGACCAGCAGACGCGGGCCTGGTATGAGGCCTTTATCAATCGCATCGCGCACACCAACGTCCGCATAGCCGGCGCCTTCCGAGCCAAGATCGCGCATTGTCGTCACGCCGGCCAGCAGTGACGCAGCGACATGATTGACGGCACGAACGACACGCTCTGACTCCGGTTCCTGCAAAACCTGATCGTTCCACGGCGTTTCGTTGTAGGGATGCAGCAGGATGTGGGAATGACCTTCGATCAGTCCAGGCATCAGGGTGCTGCCCGGCAATTCAACGACAGTGCTCGCAGCCGCGGGCGCACCGCCCGGCGCGCCTGCGTAAATAATCTGGCCACCTTCGATGGCAAGCACCCAGCCGGCGTGCATCTGCTCACCGTCGAATACCCGCGCCGGCCGCAACAGCGTGCGCGTTTCCTGTGCCCCGCTTTGCCCGGTCAGCGCGAACAGGAGGCACAGCATCAATAGTTGTCGCATATCAGTTCCAGTTGCCGAGCACACTGCCATCCGGCAGTTTTGCACCGATGAATCCCCCCGCGGCGGAGCCATCGTTCATGGGATTGAAACGAATCTGAATGACGTCACCAGGCTGAAATGAGGTCGGTCGCCAGCCCTTGCGAAACAGGCCATTTGGGCCCAGGCCTTCGATACTCCATGCCGATTTTGTCCCGTCGTCAGCCGCGACCTCGATTTCAATCCACACGTGCGGATTGGCCCACTGAAATTCCACCACGGTGGCGGTCACGTCGACGACCGTTGCCTTGTTAAACATCGCGCTGGAATGATGCGCCAGTGCTGAGGCAGCGGAAAGCAGTGCAATGCCTGCAAATAACATTCTAGTTGTCATTATCGATATCCCTGTCGATCACGTTGCCCTCGACGTCGAGGGTCAGAGTCTGGCCGGCGTCGGTGATCGGGTTCCGGTTGTTTTCTGCACAGGCATAGTCATACGCGCGAGTCCCGTCGGGCAGGCGGCGAAAATGACGTACAACCCGCCATGGCTGCCGCAGCGCAAGCGGGTCTTCGATCGTCAGCTCTGCCCGCAGCAGACCGTCTTTGTCGAGAAACATGCGTGTCGCAACCTCTGCCCTGTCGCTAAGTACCAGTCCGCTGCGATCAAGTATCGTCTGCGTTTCACCAATCATGCTGACGGTCGTAAATGTGAGGACACCGTTCGCCCAGCTACCGACGGAGTCGCCTGTGAACGTCGGCCAGCGTTCGGCAACTGGCGGAAGTTGCCGGCCATCCGTGTAAATGCGCATGATGTTCGGGCCGTTTTCCGTAATGATCCAGGTCTGCTCCGGGCGGACGACGAACTCGTACACATCCGGCAGTGCCAGCAAGCGCGGATATCCGGCTGGCGTACCGCAGCGCGAGATCGGATCAGGCAGGCGATCGCGGGCCACGCGTTCGAGGTTCGCCTGATACTTCAACTCCCAGGCATCGGTCAGCGGTGGAAACTGCCGAACGCCAGGGCTGCCTGCCCTGCCATCTGCCGGTCGCACGGTCGAGGGGTCGAAAATACCGCCGTTCCCTTCGACACGTTCCCACACGCCACTCCAGTCCGGCAGCCCGGCGGCCATCGCCGGCAGGCTTATCCACAGAGATACGAGAATCAAAGGCTTCAGCAACATAGGGCCTTTTGGCAGCCGGCAGGTGGTCAGTCATAGTAGAGCCGCCGCGGTCTCCGATCAATGTGCTGCGATCTGTCTGGCATTATTGACACCTCAGGGCGCGAGACGTAAAACCCTGCGACACGTATCAGAAACGTTCTGGAGAAATTAATGCGCCACCGCTGCTTCATTTTTACGGTTCTATTCATGCTGGCGACGACCACCACCGCCACCGCGGAGGAAGTGGTCGAGCCCTTCAAGGTCGGCACCTTCGAGATTGACGGCAAAGCGGCGGTCGGCATTGTTCTGCGGGACAGCCTGATCATGGAGCTCAATGCCGCCAACGCTGCCCTGGAAAGGGATGCGACCTACCCGTCCGTGCCCGTACCGGTCAACATGATCGAGCTGATCGAGCGCTACGACTACGGCATGAAACGCAGACTCTACGAAATCGTGAATCATCACGTGGCAGCCGGGCTGAGCGGCGCCGACCGGCCGGCCTACGTGCATGAGGTCAGTGCGGTGCGGACGCTGCCGCCCATCATGTATCCCGGCAAGATCCTCAATGCGGCAGTCAATTTCTACAGCCACGTCGACGAATCCTCTTCCGAGGAAGACCGCATCAAGGCACAGCGGCAGCGCCGCGAGAGCCGCGGCGTGCCTTATCTGTTTCTTAAACCCAGCCGTGGCGCCGTCGTTGGAGACGGCGAAGCCATCGTCATTCCCCATGGCCGCAACCGAACCGACTGGGAAGTCGAACTGGGCGCAGTGATCGGCCGTACTGCCAAATACATCTCGGCGAAAAATGCCGAAGATTACGTGTTCGGCTACATGGTCACGATGGATATTTCTGACCGCGGCGGACGGCCCCCGGGCGGCGCAAGCTTCACCAGCGACTGGTTTGTCGGCAAGGGCCACGACACTTTCGCGCCACAGGGTCCCTGGATCGTGCCAAAAGAATTTTACGGCAACCCGATGGAAATCCTGCGGCAGTCACTGAGTGTCGACAATGAGAAAATGCAGGAAGCCGCCGCTGGCGACATGATTCATTCCCTGTGGGAACTCGTTGAATACGGTTCCTCCATTATTACGCTGTACCCCGGCGACGTGATCAACAACGGCACGTCGGGCGGCACCGGAATGGGCACTGCCGTTCGTGGCGAACAGCGTTTCCTCAAACCAGGCGAGGTGGTCACCGCAACGATCGAAGGCATTGGCACCTTAACTCTGCCAGTGGTCGCCGAGGAAGCACCGAAGGGGCTGACCGGCGCGCATTTGCCGCCAGTGGACAGTTACCGGGATCCTTTGTAGCGGCGACGGTTTTGGGACTGCGTTTGCGTACGGATCGCCCGCAGGGCGGGCTCCTAAAGCCAAAAGCATCTGTAGGAGCGGCCCCAGGCCGCGAATCGCCCGCAGGGCGGGCTCCTACAGCCAATAGCATCTGTAGGAGCGGGGTCAGTTCAGTTCAGACAGCCGTTTCATCAGGATAGCTACCCGCTTCGTCTGCGGCGCGAAGGTACGCAGGTCGGCGACCTCATCCAGCGTGTGTCCGCCCGAACCCATCAGCCCTACGCCGTCCATCGCCATCTCGACGTCATTGGCGACGAAGGAAATATCCGCAGCACCTGCGTTGCGCGGATTGACGGCCTTTACTTCACCCAGCGCCAGCGACTGGCTGACCTCGTTGAACAGGTCGAGCATGGCCTGATTGCCGGCGGAAGACGCCATGGGCGGATAGCCTTCGTCGAATACAATGCTGGCGTCGGTCCTTGGCAAGTGGTCCTCAACAATAGCGCGCATGTTTTGGGTGGCTTCCTGCCATTGCTCCGGCGATACCGCACGCAGGTCCCCGGTGACGATGGCGGTACCGGATATCACGTTGCCTTTGCCGAAGGCGCTGCCGCGATTCGCTGCAACCTCGTGCTGCACGTCGGTGCCGCCGAGGATGAGGCCGGGGTTGAATGTCAGGTTGGACATCCCGGAAAGATCCTTCCTGAATGCTTCCAGGATTCGCGCAGCCTCATAAATGGCGCCATCGCCGAATTCCGGCTGAAATACCTGCGACGAATGGGCTCGCACACCGCTGGTCGTCAGGGTCCACCCGGATGAGCCACGCCTCGATATAACCGCAGTCTCGGGATTGCCATCGCCATCCTCAAAGCCGATCGCGTAATCCGCCCATTTGCCTGCCTCAATCAGTGCGGCAGTGCGCAGTGCTTTCGGACTGCCCGACAATTCCTCGTCACCGGTGAAGATAGCGCGAACCGACATGTTGTCGAGCACGCCCGCCGCCTGCAGCGCGCGCAGGGCCTGCACCATGATGACGTTGCCGCCTTTCATGTCCGTCGTACCCGGGCCGCGTGCAAAGTGACCATCAACCCGTTCAAATTTTTGCAGCGGGCTATCCTCGGGGAACACGGTATCGAGGTGTCCGATGAGCAGGATGCGAGGCCCGTTGCCGTCACGCTGCGCCACGAGATGCCCGGCGCGGCCAAAAGCTTTCCCGTCTATCCATTCCGTCGTAAAGCCAAGTTCTTCAAACTCCGGCTCCAAGAGCAGAGCGACGGCACGCACACCCGCGAAATTCATCGTGCCACTGTTGATGTTGACGGACTCCTCCAGGAGAGAGATCGCACGCTGAATCTCCTCATCAACATGATTGCTGATGATGTCCTCCGCCGACACGGGCAGCGTGGACTGTGCAATGGCCTGCCCGCCACCGCCGGTCAGTAGTGCAGCGGCCGACAGGGCAAGCAGCGTTCGAAAAGCACGTTTTTCGAATGACGACGTTGATAAAGCCATGGCTGGCTTTATCAACAATCTTCTAAGAAAGTTTCCTGGCAACATTGTCAGCCTCGACGTATTTGAGATAAATGATAAGCGCGGCAGCAAAACCGATCGCGCAGATCGCAGCAACGCTTAAGTAATAATAACGATAGCCCTGCATGCCCGGGAATCTGTCCAGCAGCACGCCACCCAGCATCGGCATGAATACATCCGGTGTAAAGCCGATCGCCGAGACGATGCCGCCTGCCGTACCGGTAACGGCAAGCGGTACCCCGCCCTCTTCCAGCAGGGCGAAATAGATTCCCCGCAGCGCAAATACGGCAATGCTCGCAATCGCCACGTTCGCGATCATGACGTTAAACGTGGAAGGATTGGCCGGCATCAGGGCGAAACCGATAAAACTGGCCACCAGGATAGCAAACAGCACCGAAATCGAAATGGCGATGCCGAAGCGGTCGGCAACGACGCCTGCAATTACGGCGGCGGCCGGTTTCAGCCACATTTTGCCAACGCCAATCGCGCCCGCGACGGCGGCACTGGTCAGGAATATGTCGGACGCGTACGGGGTAAACTGGAATGATCCCCAGTACGCGCAATAGGCAGCGACAATGACTACCGCGATCAGCCACACGACCGGCATTCGCAGCACCGCGACGATATCGGCGAGACCGACTTTTTTTCGCTCGCCTGAAACGTCCCGCACCGTGTCCTCAATGACGAAGAAGGACAGCACTCCCAGCGCAATGACGCTGGCGGAAAGCGTTGCAATGACCGTAGCCAGCGCCATGTCACTGCTGCCAAGCACGGTAAACAGCCACAGCAGCGCTGAACTGATAAGGACCTCCCCGACGCCGCGCATCATTTCCAGAACACCGAACGCACGTCCCTGCTGATCGGCCGGTGCCCAGCCACGAGTTACGCGAATCATGGCGCCCCAGAAAAGCAGTGTGATACTCACACCCCAGAACGCATGAATAGCCAGAACATGCTCGTAAGAAGGCAGGGTCGCGTAGTACAGGCCGACAACGCCGGTCGACAGCAGCGACGCCGTGATGAGCTTGCGGGCAGAAAAGCGGTCAGCCAGCCATCCGCCCGGAAAGTAGGTGATCATCGCCGTGAAGCCAAACACGCTCATCATCCAGCCGAGCTGGGTGTTGTTCAGCTGCATCGCATCGGCCATCGGCCGGTAATAAACTTCGCGCAGGAAAGGCAGCAGGAAAATGATGCCGCCGGAGAAAGCCAGGACCGTCATGATGAGCCAGCGGCGGACGAGCGACATTACCTCAACCCTGTATCAAAATCGGTGTGACGGATAGTATTCGATCTGGCGTTACAATGTTCGCGCTCACCAGAGGAATACATATGCCGTCGCCTTTCCGTTTCCGTTCGAATTTTTCCGCCGTGCTCGCGCTGCTCTCTGCCGGCGTATTCGCTGCCGGCAATGTGACCGACAAGCGCGTACTCGCCGAAGCAGAAAGCGGTGAGAACTGGTTTCTCAAAGGCGGCAATTTTCGCGGCGAACATTACTCTCCACTACGCGAAATCAACGATCAGAACGTGGCCCGGCTAGGTCTCGCCTGGTCGGTCGATCTGCCCGTACCGGACGGTATTTCGGCAACCCCCATTGTGATCGACGGCGTCGTATACCTGTCGGGTGCTTATTCCGTGGTGTTTGCCATTGATGCCGCGAACGGCAAACTGCTGTGGCAATACGATCCGGATGTCCGGGCTTCGCTTGCCGATCGGCCCAGCTTGTCCTGGATCGCTCGCGTGAATCGCGGTGTTGCTGTCTGGGACGGTAAAGTATTTGCGACGACCGCAGACTGCCGCCTGATTGCACTCGACGCGGCATCCGGCAAGGAGCAATGGACCCGGCAAACCTGCGATAACGACAAAAGCTTTTCAATTTCAGATTCACCCTACGTTGGCGGCGGCAAGGTCTATGTCGGCAACGCCGGCTCTGAATCGCCGGACGGAAGTCGTGGCTATATTTCCGCCTATGACAGTAACAGCGGCGAGCTGGTCTGGCGCTTCTTCATCGTGCCGAGCGCAAATCCGGAGGAGAACGATACGGCGGCGCTTAAAATGGCGGCTGCCACCTGGTCCGGCGAAACCCTGGCGAAGCACGGCGGCGGCGGCCACAGCTGGAACGAGATGACCTACGACCCTGTGTCCAACCAGCTCTTCTTCGGCACATCGGGCGCTTATCCCTATGTGTACAAGGACCGCAGTCCTGGCGGCGGCGACAATCTGTTCCTGTCATCCGTGGTCGCTGTGAACGCAGATACCGGTGAATACAACTGGCACTATCAGACCGTCGATCGGGACAGCTGGGATTTCAATGCCACGATGAATATCGTGCTCGCCGATCTCGACATCGGCGACAAGCTACGCGAGACCGTGCTGATCGCACCGAAGAATGGGTTCCACTATGCCCTCGACCGGCATACCGGCGAACTGCTGACGGCAGGTAAATTTGCGAAAATGAACTGGGCGACACACATCAACATGGAAACCGGAAGACCGGTCTACGACCCCGCCGGAGAGTACTGGAATCTTAAAGCCGGCGAGACGACCGTCGTCTGGCCGAACATGTGGGGCTCGCATAGCTGGAATCCCATGGCGTTTCATCCGGAGCTTGGCCTGTCCTACATTCCGGTTGTCGATGCACCCAGCGTGTTGAAAGCCCGCGGCGACGGCACGTTCAGCGACGATACCGCGGTGTTCACCGAAGTCGATGGCAAAGCGCACAGTCCCGGCAAGCTGGTGGCGTTCGATCCGGTGACCCAGTCCGCACGCTGGACTGTCGATCACGCCCTGCCCTATAACGGTGGCGTGATGGCGACGGCCGGCAATCTGGTTTTCCAGGGTAATGCAGAGGGCCGTTTCGAGGCTTACGCGGCGGATACCGGCGCTACGCTCTGGTCCGTGCAGACAGGCACCGCGATCAACGCCGCGCCGGCAAGCTTCGCACTGGGCGGCTCACAGTTCGTGCTGATACCGGTTGGCGCTGGCGGCGGCGTACAGTTTTACTACCCGGATATGCATGCCGGCACGGATGCCAAGGGTCCGACCCGGCTGATGGCATTCAGTCTGGCTGGCAAGGTAGCGATGCCCGCGGCCGTCAGCGACAACCGCCGGTTGCCGGAGCAACCCGAACTGTCAGCCAGCCGCGAGACCATTCTGCGCGGCGCGGCCATGTATGCCGAGAACTGCAAAGCCTGCCACGGCCTCAATGGCGTGGCCCGCTACGGTGGCTCCGTACCGGATCTTCGCTACGCCAGTCGCGAGACTCACGCGTTGTGGAACGGCATCGTCATCGGCGGCGCAAACCGCGCCGCAGGCATGCCGGGCTTCGAACTGCCGGTGGAGGATGCGGACGCGATAAGAAATTATGTCCTGTCACTCGCGGCTGAGCTGCGCACCTCTCGCTGAACTATAATTGCAGCCATGAACATCGATACACCACTTAGAAATCTCGGCCCCGTTGACGCTGCCGCGTTGCGCGATGCGATCCTGAACCAGGACGATGCTGCATGGAAGGAAGACCGGTACCGGCAGGAAGAATTCGAAGTACATCATGCGACGGAATCGATTGTCGTGGTGTTCGTTGACATCGCACGCTGGCCGGAAGTGGTTGTCAGCCAAGAGCCCGGCTGGGCGCGACTCGCGGAAACGGCGTTGCCACTGATGAATGAAATTATCCGCAAACATTACCCGCCGGGGGGCACGGTGATTCGCGCCATGGCAGCGAAACTTTTATCAGGCGGTGTTATTACGCCGCACACGGACCGCCATCCATCGTTTCATGTCGGGCATCGGATCCACGTGCCAATCACGACCAATCCGCGGGTGCGCTTCATGATCGACGGTCGTCCGTTCAAGTTCATCGTCGGCGAGGCGTACGAGATTAACAATCAGATGACGCATTCGGTGATGAACAAGGGTGCCGATGATCGCATCACGTTTATCTTCGATTATGTGCCGCCAGACCAGATTGCGGCGTTAAACGCCGCCTGATCCCAAAGCGGGGACGGCGAGCCCGAAGCTTACCTGAGGATACCTGTGGCTTTTGAACCACAAAGCGTGTGAACCCGACTCTAACAGGGCCAAAACTTGTAGTTTTCCCGAAACTGCAATAGATTTTCCCGCAGGCCGCGACAATTTTTTTGCAAGAGCAGCGCAGAGTGTAGAACGCCGCGGCCGGAAAGCGCCGGACAGAAAGAATATCAAGCGTTGGGGTGACCAAGTTCCAAGAAGCAGCAAACTGAAAGCCCGGGCATGTCCCGGGCTTTTTTGTGCGCAGCAGGCCTGGAACGGCTGTCGCGTTGCTTTGCAATGCAGAGTCCGCAGAATTTTACAGCCGGTCCCGCAGTCCGTAGTAGAAAAACCCCAGCGACACCATCGCGTTACCGAATCGCCCAACACCAGGAATGCGCGGTGATTTCAGACCGGCAAAGACATCTACGCGTTCCATGGTGCCGGCCACCGCGTCAGCCATGATCTCTCCCGCCAGGTGCGTCACGTTCACGCCATGTCCGGAATAAGCGTGCGCATAGAAAACATTCGGCGCGATGCGCCCGAGCTGCGGCACCCGGTTCAGCGGCACGGCAATCGTGCCGCCCCACGCATAGTCAATGTTCAGCTTGTTCAATGCCGGAAAAATTTTCAGCATCCGGGGCTTTAGCTGCGCCGCGATCGCTACAGGGTCTTCGCCGAAGTAATTGCACCTGCCGCCAAACAGCAGCCGCTTGTCGGCGCTTAAGCGGAAATATTCGAGCACGAAGTTCGGATCGCAGATGGCGTAGTCATGCGGATTGACGACGTCCAGCTGCTCCTCCGACAGCGGCTCGGTCGCCATGATGTAGCTGCGCACCGGGAATATTTGCGACTGCAGCGATTTGACCAGCCGTTGATACGCGTTGCCGGCAATGACGACACTGTCCGCCGTTATCGTGCCTTCCGCCGTCGACACACGCACCGCGTCGCCCTCCGCGATACGCAGCGCTGCCGATTGCTCAAAAAACTGTACACCAAGCGATACGGCTGCCTGTGCCTCACCGATGACCAGATTGAGTGGATGCAGGTGCCCGTTGCCCATGATCTGCAACGCACCGATGTAGGCGTCCGTACCGATGGCTGCCCGCGTTTCCTCGATGCCGAGAACGCGATGCTCGAACGCGACACCACGCATGGACATTCGCGCATTCTCCCGTTCGAAGGCTTCCAGATGGCGGGTTTTCAAGGCGACGTCGTAATAGCCGTATTTCAGATCGCAGGAAATAGCGTAGCGATCGATACGGTCGCGGATGATGTCGTGCCCGCGCCAGCGCATGTCCCAGACGATATCGGCGAGTCCCGGATTGGCATCAACGAGCTTTTGCTCGCCGCTCAATCCCGCAATCATCTGACCACCGTTGCGTCCCGACGCGCCCCAGCCGATGCGATTGGCTTCCAGCACGCAGACATTGTAGCCCCGCTCTGCCAGGGTCAATGCCGTAGAAACGCCGGTGAATCCCCCACCAATAACGCACACATCGGTACGCAGATCGCCCTTTAGCCGCTCAAATCCGGTCTGCGCATTGGCGGTTGCTGCGTAATAGGAGGCCGTGTGTTCCCTGGCAAAGTGCATGGGCGCGATCGTTAATCAGATGGATTCCAGTATGAATCATTCCGGATGCTGGAAAAACACTTTTGCCCGGCGAGGTACCACCGCATAATCAATTGACGTCGCAATGACGGCAGCGGGGAACTTCAACTAATGAGCAAAGCACGCCACTTCATTCTGCTAATTTCGCTGGCAGCGGGCATCAATGCCTGCGGCCAGTCCGAGTCGCCTGTTGAAAAGGTCGGCGCCAGCACGGTTTTCACTAACGGTCGCATTTACACGGTCAATGCGGATCGTTCCTGGGCTGAAGCGGTTGCGGTCGACGATGGAAAGATCGTTTACGTCGGCACCAGCACAGGTGCAGCGGAGCACATCGGCAGCAATTCCGCCGTTATCGATCTGCAAGGCAAGATGATGTTGCCCGCGTTCCAGGACAGCCATATTCATCCGATCGGCGGCGGCGTTGAAGCATCCGCCTGCAATCTCAACAATCTAAATGACCTCGCTGCCTATCGTGCCGTCATCGGCGAATACGCCGCGGCGAATCCTGATGTCGAATGGATCACCGGCGGCGGCTGGGCCATGTCGGTGTTCGGTCCGGGCGGTTCGCCAAGCCGCACCGTCATCGATGAACTTGTACCCGACCGTCCGGTGTTCCTGACCTCTCAGGACGGACACTCCGGCTGGGCCAACACCCGTGCACTCGAAATCGCGGGAATCACGAAGGACACGCCGGATCCGGCGGACGGCAGGATTGACAGAGACCCGGCAACGGGCGAGGCGATCGGCAGTCTCCAGGAAGGCGCGATGAGTCTCGTTGCGAAACATGTGCCGCCGACCAGCGCTGCCAGCAGGCAGCAGGGACTTTTGTATTCTCAGGAAATGCTGCATCGCTACGGCATAACGTCCATCCAGGATGCGAGCGACGACCGCGACAGCCTGGAAACCTACGCAGCACTGGCGCGCAACAATGAACTGAAGTTGCGTGTTGTCGCGTCGCTATGGTGGGACCGGAACGAAGACGAACGGCAGATCGAGGCACTGAAGGCGCTGCGCGAGGAATTCGATCAGGGCGGCCTGCTTCGGCCGACCACCGTCAAAATCATGGAAGACGGCGTCATGGAAAATTACACGGCGGCGATGCTCGAACCCTATCTCATTCCGAGCAAGTCAAGCGGCATACCGATGATCGCACCTGACACTTTGAAGCGGGTCGTCACTTTACTTGATGCGGAAGGATTCCAGGTGCACTTCCACGCCATCGGAGACGCTGCCGTTCGTTATTCGCTGGATGCGGTGGAGGAAGCGCTGCTGGAAAACGGACAGCTGGGACATCGCCACCACATTTCGCACCTGCAGATGATCGATCCCGCGGACATACCGCGCTTTAAGGAACTTGCAGTCGTCGCCAACTTTCAACCGCTGTGGGCCTACGCCGACGACTATGTCACGGAGCTGACGATTCCTTTTATCGGCGAAGCGCGGGCGCGCTGGATGTATCCGATCAAGTCAGTCTACGACACGGGCGCGACGATCGCGTTCGGCAGCGACTGGTCGGTCTCCACAGCCAATCCTTTCGCCCAGATCGAAACGGCCGTCACCAGGAAAAGTGCCGAAGATGCCTCTATCCCGGTGTTCATTCCTGAGGAACGCATCAGTCTGGAAGTCGCGCTTGCCGCGTTCACGATAAATGCAGCCTTCGTCAACAAACACGAAGATGCAACCGGCTCCGTCGAAGTTGGCAAGCTAGCCGATCTTATCGTGCTGGATCAGAACCTGTTTGACATTGAGCCGGCGACTATCTCCGAAACGAAAGTGCTGTTGACCCTGTTCGAGGGCGAGCCGGTCTTCGGAGACCTCGCCGCCCTGTGAAGTTTGACGCCGTTGTCATAGGCGCCGGTCACAACGGATTGACCACCGCCTGGTATCTGGCGCGAGCCGGGCTTGATACCCTGGTTCTCGAGCGGCGCAGCATCGTTGGCGGTTGCGCTGTCACCGAGGAGATTGACGCGACCCTCGCGCCAGGCTGCCGCGTGTCCACCGCTTCCTATATCGCCAGCATGCTGCGACCGGAAGTAATCAATGATCTGAAACTGGCGGACTACGGCCTGCAGATGGTCGCGTGCAGCCCGGGCGTGCAGACAGCGTTGCCCGATGGCCGCGTCGTCTCCTGGTGGTCCGACCGGCAGAAGATGGCCGACGCAATGGCGGATTTCGCGCCACAAGATGTGCAGCGCTTCTTTCAGATCGAGGATGAGCTGCAGCGGCTCGCACTTTATCTGCAGCCGTTCTTTCTCGAGTCGCCGCCGGACCCCGACAAGCGCGGTTTCGCGCGGCTGCTGGAAATGTACCGTATCGGCAAGCGGTTTCGCCGTATTCGCGGACGGGAAACCGCCGCGTTACTGCGCTTCCTCACCGGCTCACTTGGCGATTTTCTGGATCACAACTTCAAGTCCGATGCACTCAAACGGCTGATATTGTCCAATAGCCTGTACGGAAAGCACGGCGGCCCCTATCAGCCGGGCACCGCGATGGGACTGTTGTTTCATTTGCTCTCCGGCGGCGCCGAAGAACGGCAGGGGTTTGCGGGTCACGTCATTGGCGGCATGGGCGCTATCACGAATGCCATGGCAGCTTCCTGTCGTGATGCCGGCGTCGAAATTCGTACGCAGTCACCGGTCGCGTCGATCAATCAGCACAATGGTGTTGCCAGCGGCGTCACTTTAAACGATGGCTCGGTCATCGATGCGACCCTGGTCGTGTCAAACGCAGATCCGAAGCGAACCTTTTTGCAATTGCTGCAGGAGAACGAACTCGATGTCGAATTTCGGCGCGAAGTTGCCGGCATCAAGATGGATGGTCCCTGTGCAAAGGTAAACCTGGTGTTGAGCGAAGAGCCGCAGGTTTCAGGCATGCCAGCGAGCCATACGCCGGCAGAACGCAGCCTGTTTACGCTCGCGCCGTCGCTGCGGGAGGCCGAAGATATCTACAATCAGTCCGCACGCGGCGAAATTCCGGATGAGCTGTGGGTGGATTGCGTGCTCGCCTCGAATGTCGATCCACAACTGGCAACGGAGGGCAGGCATGTGTTGACGACCTTCGTGCAATACCTGCCATACAAGCCACGAAACTCGAGCTGGGAAGTAGAGCGTGACAAACTCGGCGACAAGGTCATCGAGACGATTGGCCGTTACGCGCCGAATGTCCCAGGGTCAGTTATCGCTCGAAAAGTACTTACGCCCTATGACCTGGAGAAGACTTTTGGCATTACGGAGGGCAATATTTTTCACGGTGATATCAATATGGGCCAGCTCTTTTTCATGCGACCCCTCCCCGGCTGGTCGCAGTACCGCACGCCTGTAAAAGGACTTTATCTTTGTGGCGCGGGTACGCATCCGGGCGGCGGCGTAACCGGCGCACCCGGGTACAACGCGGCGAAGCGGATTCTGCGTGACAGGAAGCATTAGGCTCATGCATTTAGAATGAGTAACGTTACCGTCATTGGGATGGGCGCGATGGGTTCGGCAATCGCGGCGGCATTTTTAAACGCACGTCATGTAGTCACCGTATGGAACCGCAGCAAGGAAAAAGCCGAGGCCCTGCGTTATTCCGGCGCGCGCGTTGCGAATGATCTGAACGAGGCCGTCAGCGCCAGCCCCGTCACTGTCGTGTGTATTGACGATTACGCGGCACTTTGGTCATTGCTGGAAACGCATCATCTTGCCCAGACGCTCAAGGGCCGCACCTTGATTCAGTTCTCCACCGGCACACCGCAGGAAGCCCGAGACACACAGGCGGGTGCGATGAAACACGGCACAGGCTATCTTGATGGCTCCATCCTGGCGTATCCGCGCGAGGTTGGCCAGGACGCCATCATCGCGATCTCGGGCAACAAAGCGTGTTTTGAAAACTGCGCGAGTCTGCTCGACGCGTTATCTGGCGATGTCCGCTATCTCGGCGAAGCGATCGGCGCAGCGGCCGCTCTGGATGTTGCGTTGCTTTCCTATTACGTCTGCACTCACCTTGGCCTGATACACGCAGCACTGGTGTGTGAATCCGAGGATGTTCGTCCCGATACGCTGACCTCGGTCATCGTTGATTCGCTGCCAAGCGATGCTGAAGAGATCACGCATCTCGGTCGGGCACTTCAGACTGGCGATTTCTCAGCACCAGGAGCGTCCATCAACGTTTACAAAGGCGTTGTCGAGCGTATTCTGACGCAGGCGAAGGATGCCGACATTGATGCAAGAATCCCGAACTTTGCAGCAACGCTGTACAAACAGGGAATAAAGCATGGCCTTGCTGATGAAGAGGTGGTTGCCTTGATTAAAATCCTGCGTAAATGATGAAAAGCGGCATGGGAGAAACTAACGCAGAAATTGGCTTGCAGCAGATTGACTCTGCAAACGCGACCTTGCTGCAAAATATTGCACCGGACGTCTTCGACAATGCGATAGAGGCAGCGTATCTGAAACAGTTCCTGGACGATCCACGTCACTTCCTGATTGTGGCGTTGTGCGAAAACACGGTCATCGGCATGGGCAGCGCGTTCGAGTATTTTCATCCCGACAAGCCGCCGCAGCTGTTTATCAATGAAATCGGCGTGGCCCCCGACTACCGGCAGCGTGGTATCGGCCGACGCCTTGTCGAGTCACTGATCGAAGTTGCTGAGAAACGAGGATGCGTCTACGCATGGCTCGGCACGGAAGCCGACAACGTCTCGGGAAATGCATGTTTCAGCTCAGTTCCCGAGGTGGAAGACCCACAGCCTTTCCTGCTCTATGAATGGGAGCTGGATGAATAGTTAGTTGCAGGAAGCCGCACATCGCCCGCAGGGCGGACTCCTGCAATTCGAAGCAGCGTTGTAGGAGCGGCCCCAGGCCGCGATTCGACATTAGCCTGGAGAAAGGCACACCTCATTGCCTGGCATTAAGATCACAAAGGCGTCTGAACGCCAAAGGTTCCAGCAGTTTCACCAGCATCACCTTGATGTCCCCCGGTGATCGCCCGCAGGGCGGGCTCCTACAATACGAAGCAGCATCGCGGGAGCGGCCCAGGCCGCGAAAAATCCTTTCACCACCAACGCTGATCGACGTCAGCATTATCGCGCTATCTCAATGTTTCTCTTACAATTATTGATGTGAACCGAAATTAGTCCAATGCACCGCGGGCCGGCACTACCCCATCGCCCAACCAATAGTATGGAACGCCCAATACAAACTCTTGCTTGCCCCGCATAATCGGAAATTGGCGTATGCATGAGGAGAAACCAGGGTGAAATTCATCGACCCGCGCGAGTTCACCGGTAAAAAAGCCTGGGATGCAGTGCCGATTGCGAACATGAACGGGATAACTACCCGCCTGCACTGGACGGACACCGCTTACAAATGGCACGTCAACGATGGCGACGAGGTCTTCGTCGTGCTCGATGGTACTGTCGGTATGCACTACCGTGATTCAGCCGGCGAACACGTCAGACGCATGCACAGCGGCGACATATTCCACGCCAGCGCCGGCACCGAACACATTGCCGACCCGGTCGGGGAAGCGCGCGTCCTGGTCGTCGAGAAAGAAGGCAGCGTGTGATGAGGTTGGCCAGGACGATCGTTTGACCACACTCAGAGCCATCCCCGATCGACAACAGGAAACCCGTACGATCCTCAAAATCAGCCTGCCGCTGACGGCCGCCTACATGGCCGAAATGGGCATGGTAATCACCGACATGATCATCGTCGGCCGCCTCGGCAGCAACGAACTCGCAGCTGTCGGCCTGGCCGGCGACTGGTTCTGGGTCCTGCTGCTGATCGGCATGGGCCTCATTTCCATCGTCGGCGTCATCGCGGCGCAACACTATGGGGCCGGCAACAGACAGGGCGTCCTCGACGCAGCCGAGCAGGGCATGATTGCGGCAACCGTGGCCAGCGTGCCGGTCATGATCTGTGTCTGGTACCTCGGCCCGGTATTGTCGCTTGCCGGACAGGATCCGGATGTTGTGCGGCTCATTACGATTTACTCGCGAATCCTCACATTCGCGGTTCTGCCCGCCCTCTGGTTCGCGGTGTTGCGGAATTACGTGACAGCCCTTGCACGATCAAGCGCAATCGGTTCAATTACCGTAGCAGCGCTCGCGCTGAATCTCGGCCTCAACTACACCCTGGTCTATGGCAAGTTCGGCCTGCCGGCCCTTGGCGTCGCGGGTGCCGGGCTGGGGACGACAGCGGTGAACTGGCTCATGCTGGCAGCGCTGGTATGGCATATGCGGACGTCGGGAGAATTCGGCCGTTTCCGCCCGAGGATCATTCCGCGTCGCGTTGACAGAGTCTTGCTACGCGAAATTTTCTCGCTCGGCATTCCGATTTCGATGACGCAGTTTCTGAACGGGGCAATGTTTACCGTCGCAGCCGTCGCCGTCGGTATCATCAGTGCGGCCACGCTTGCCGCACAGCAGATCGTTTACAGCGTTATTTACCTCGCGCTGACCGCTTCTGCGGCACTGGGTGATGCTGTCAGGGTGCGGGTTGCCTACGGTATAGGGCTGGGTTCACCGCTGGCGGCGCGGCGCTCGGCCTACATCTCATTTTATCTGGCAGCCGCGACAACCCTGATCGCAGCGCTCGTTTTGTGGCTCATTCCGGAAGTACTGGTCGGCATTTTCCTGGACGTCAGTGATCCCGAAAACGCCAATGTCGTGAGCCTGTCAGTCGGGATGTCCGTCTATGGCGGCATGTTCCTGTTGCTGGACGGCATTCTGATCGTCTGCGCAAATGCATTGCGTGGCTTGCGTGACACGCGATCGCCGCTGTGGATTTCCCTGGCAGGCTACTGGCTCGTCGGACTCGGCACCGGCTTGTGGCTGTGTTTTCCGCTGCGCTTCGGTGCGGACGGCCTGTGGTGGGGACTGGTGCTCGGCGTCGCCTTCTCTAACCTGCTCATGTTCTGGCGCTTCGCGCAGCGTATTCGGGGTGCGGAACTTTTGTCTGCTGCACGATGAGGCGTCGTCCGACAAGCCGATGCAGTCTGCCGACGCCCGTGGCAATATGCGATGCCCATGACAGACAACCACGCCAATTTCGCCCATCCCCATGAAGCGCGCATCCGTAAACGCCTGCGGGGCCTGAGCTGGTTCATGGACAATTCCATCCGGCTGCCGACGGGACATCGCATCGGGGTCGACGGCCTTATTGGTCTGATTCCCGGCATCGGCGACCTCTTCGGCGCAGCGGTATCAGGCTACTTCGTGGTTTCGGCGGCGCGACTCGGCCTGCCGAAAGCGGTGATGGGAAGAATGACGCTCAACATTCTGGTCGAAACGATCATCGGCGCAATTCCGCTCGTGGGTGACCTGTTTGACCTAGGATGGAAGGCCAATGCGCGAAACTTCAAGCTGGTGGAGCGCTACCTGGAATCGCCGCAACGCACCAGACGATCAAGCAATGCAATTGTAGCAGGCAGCTTCGCTGTCGCCGTCGCGCTGTTTGTACTGACTGCATTTGTCGTTGTCGGACTGGTCGTGCTCGCCTGGCGAACCTTGTTCGGTTAACACAGCTGTCTAAGGATAAGAATTATGAATGCTAAACCACTAGTCCTGGCTGTGAGTGCTCTGCTCGTAGCTGCTGGCTGCGGCAAGGACGCTGCATCAGAGAAAATTGACGTCCTCATTGTTAACGGCACGGTGTATGACGGCTCCACCTCGCCGCCGATCTCGGCAAATATCGCCATCGCGGGCGACCGGATAGTGTCGATAAACGCGACCACCGATACGGTCGCCGATCTGGTCATCGATGCGCGTGGTCTGGTTGTTATGCCAGGTTTCATCGATCCTCACACGCACGCCGAGGATGAAGTATTCGACGTGCCTTCGAACGTCAATATCAACTATCTTACGCAGGGTGTAAGCACGGTCTTTATCGGCAACGATGGCCGTGGAATACCTGGCCGCAAGGAACGCGTGCCGCTGATGGCCGAGCAGGGCATCGGCACGAACGTTGGCTACTTTTCAGGGCACGGCACGGTGCGCGAAATAGCAATGGGCCTCGAGGACCGGGCGCCAAGCGACGAGGAGCTTGACGAAATGCGGGAGCTGGTCGACGAAGACATGCAGGCGGGCGCACTCGGGCTGTCTACCGGTCTCTTCTACACCCCGGGCAGTTTTGCCGACACGAGCGAAGTCATCGAACTGGCGAAAGTGGTGGCGAAACACGGCGGCGTTTACGACTCACACATGCGCGACGAGAGTTCGTACAACATCGGCGTGCTCGGGTCGATCAAGGAGCTCATCGAAATCGGCGAAACGGCTCGCATTCCGGTGCACGCCGCGCACCTGAAAGCGCTGGGCAGAGACGTCTGGGGTCAGAGCGGTGACATCATCGCGCTGGTCGATGCTGCGCGGGAGCGCGGTGTGGAAGTAACGGCAGATCAATATCCCTGGCGGGCATCGGGTACGGCCTTTGCCAGCGCGTTGATACCGAGCTGGGTACGCGCCGATTCACAGGAGGCCATGTTCAGCCGCCTGGACAACCCTGATTTGCAGGACCGTATTCACGAGGAAATGGAAGCGAACCTGTGGCGCCGGGGCGGCGTCGATTCGCTGCTGGTCACCGGCGAAAGCGAGTGGCGGGGCAAGACACTGGGCGAAATAGCCGAAGAAATGGGCGTCGAGCCTATCGAAGCCGCGATCGCTGTCGTCCGCGCCGGAAATCCTTCTATTGCGTCTTTTAATATGAATCCTTCGGACATGGCCGCGCTTGCGATCCAGCCCTGGGTCATGACCGGTTCTGACGGATCGGACGGTCATCCGCGAAAATACGCGTCCTATCCCAAGGCCTATCGCGACCTGGTCGATGGCGAACTGATGCCGGTGCAGAACTTCGTGCATCGCAGCTCCGGGCTGGTGGCCGATTCGTTCCGTCTCTGCGATCGCGGTTACCTGGCACCCGGTCGAAAAGCAGACATCGCAATCATCGACCTCGAAAACTACGCGCCGGTCGCCGACTTCCAGAATCCAACAGCACTGTCGACAGGCGTGCAATATCTGCTGGTTAACGGCGTGCTTGCCATTCGTGACGCGGAAGTCACGGGCGAACTTGGCGGGGAGGTCATCAACCGCAAAGCACTAAGCTGCGCGGAGTGAGGAGTTTGCTCTTGCGGGCAAGCATCAAGCCAGTACCTGAGCGCATTCATGAATAATCCGGGCTAGAATCAGCGCTGGCTTTTGGTGCAGGTGACGCGGGTGCAAGGGCAGCTCTTCTGGCAATGTTCCAAGGCGGTTGTCGTCGTCGCGGCTGCGCTGTTGCTGTCGGCCTGTTCTGCCGGCGGCTCTCGTTTAATGAGCGATAACCAGGCGCATCGCCAGTGCCCGGTGCAAATGACTTATTCCTGCGTGGAATATATGGGCCGGAAGGTGCGCTGTGTCTGCAGCGGCCGCGACAGCCTGGAAGCTATTCTGGAACCGGATCTGTATTAACTGACAGGTAATTCCCAATGCGAATTAAAATTGTTGCCACGGTCTGGCTGGCGCTGCTAGCGACGGCAGTTTCTGCACAGCATACGTTCGAGTTGCCGATCAGGGAGCACGTGTTTGATAACGGTCTGCGACTGCTGGTCATTGAGCGGCCGGAAACGTCGCGTGTCGTCGCCAAGATTTTCACCGATATGGGCGCATTGAACGAAACTCCCGGTCAGTTCGGTGCCGCCCATTTCCTCGAGCACCTGATGTTCAAAGGTACGCCGACACTTGGTTCGCGCGACTGGGAGCGTGAACGTCAGCTGCATGAAGAGATTCAGCTCGCCGAGGATACGCTGGAAGAAGCGCTGAACCGCGAGCGCAACGCGCTGCAGCAGCGCGGCGTGTTTCATGAATACCAGCATGAGCTGACCACAACTGAAATCGAGGAACTGCGTGCACTGATTGCAACGCTGAATTCACAGGTGCTGGAGCTGAATGACGAAGGCCCGATGAAAAAATGGTACCAGGCCTATGGCGGCACGCGGCTCACTGCGACCACCGAACAGGAGTACATGAAGTTTGATCTGGATCTGCCTGCCAATCGCATCGACCTGTTCCTGCGCGTTGAGGCGGACCGGATGCAGAATTCCGTGTTCAGGAATTTCGATGCGGAGCGAATGGTGCTGGTCGAACAGCGCTACGGAGACCTGAATCGACCGGTGTCGTCGTTCCGCGAAGCTATGAATTCACTGGTAGGCCGATCATCGATGGTGTACGTGCCGGAGGGATATACAAACGACTTCAACCAGTACACCCGCAGGTACGAACAAGCGCTCTACGAAAATTATTTTGTGCCGAACAATACCACTCTGATCTTGATCGGCGGCGTTACCCTGGAGGCAATGATCCCTAAAGTTGACGAGTTTTTCGGCCACATGACGCGTGCGCCTGAGCCGCCACGCTATCAGGGACGGGAACCGCTGCCATCAGCCGAAAAGCGCTTGCTGTGGCGAAGCGATGAGCTCCCGCCGCGGGTTGAGATCCGTTACCAGATTCCGGGCGTTGGCCATCCGGACCGCCCGCAGTTTGAGGTACTCGCAGCCGCTCTGCAGCCCTATCTGACGGCAGAACTCGAGAGCGCAGGGATTGTCGCAAAAGTCGATATCAACACGCGCGTTGTCCACACGTCCCGCTTCGGCGTCCCCGCATCGATCAACTTCGAGATTGACCTGCCATCTGCGTCGGTCGCCACGCGAGCGGAAGACGTCGTGCTTGCTGCTCTGGCAGCAGCAGTTGCAAAACCGCTGCAGCGTGAGGCGATCGATATGGCACGCAAGCAGCTGCGCTCGGACTGGTATCGCACCGCAGCAGATCCGAACGCACTGGCATTCGAGATCGGGCACTTCGAAGTCATGGATAGCTGGCGGACGCTGGTGCCCTATTTGCAGGCCCGTGATGCCACCCGAGCGGCAGATGTCTCGCGGCTGATCGCCAAGTACTTCGTGCCAATAAACCGCTCCGTCGGCGTCATCCTGCCGGAAACCGGAGAAGCATCATGATCGGACGCATCACGCTGCTTTTTTTAATGGCCATCGCGACTGCTGCCGGCGCGCAGAATCTGACGCACCCGCTGAAACTGGGACTGCCCGAGAGTGACTTCGTGCGGCCAGATCCGCTGGACTTCGAGGTGGCGCTGGACAACGGACTCATCGCCTACGTCGGCCGGGCGGGACAGGTGCCGCTGGTGACGATGAGTGCGTTCATTCGTGCCGGCAAAGCGAACGATGAGGCCGAGGGTTCCGCTGAGGTTCTGGCGCACGCCATGCAGACCATGGGTCCCGCCAGCTCTACACCGGCGGCGTTCCGCGATCAGCTGCGCGGCATGACGGCAGAGTACAAGGTCGATCTGCACGATGACTGGATGGAAGTGACGCTGAACGTGCCCGCAGAAGACCTGGAGGCAGCTCTCACGCTTTTTCGGGAAACGCTTTTCAATCCCGTGATGTCACAGGCAGCCATAGACGGCGCACGGGATAAAACGCCGGCCGACGAGAGCGACCTGGGCGCGGAATCCGGAGCGGCGCTTTATGAAGGCTCCATGTCGCTGGCAGTGGAGCGCTTCGAAGATATTTTATTCAGCAAACATCCTTATGGCCGCAAGCCGCGACTGACAGATTTTGCCGCGCTTTCCCCTGACGACGTGAGCCGGTTTTACGAAACGCATTTCGTCCCAGGTAATATCACGCTCGCGATTGCCGGCGACATTGACGAAAGCACGATGCGCGGGTCGATAGACGAACATTTTGCTGACCTGCCGGCGGCAGAAGCGCCACCCGCGAAACGTCTGCCTGCAATTGGCGCGTTGCGAAAGAAAAGGCACGAATTCCCGGCAGAGAAACTGCAAAGCTGGCTGGTGTTCGGTCACGAGCTGCCGCAGGTTCCGCTTGCGGACGAGGCGGCGCTTGAAGTCATGAACTACATCCTCGCGGGCGGGCATCTTTATACGCGTATGACGGTTGTCACCCGATATTTGTACGGCTACACCAACGACGCCAGCGGCTTTCTGGAAGATCGCTGGTCCGGGTCGGGTACCTACACGTTTCGCAGCTATAGCCGGCCCGAGGTCATCGAGGCGACTTACGAAAATATGATGACGGAGATAGCGCGTGTCCGCGCAGAAAAGGTCACTGACGAAGAGCTGTTCATCGCCAAAGGGGCGCTGACGGACGGCACGTTCCAGGTTCGTTATCTGGATGCATACGCCGCTACGCGTGATTTCGCGCTTGAGCAGTTGCGTTACGGCGATCACACGCGATCGGCTTCCTACATCGAGCGGATAAGAGCGCTGACCGCTGAGGACGTGCTGGAGGCAGCCCGTAAATACATTCAGCCGGAGCGCATGCAGGTCGTGCTCGTCGGGCGGGAGTAAATGGGTCGCCCGCGGGGCGGGCTCCTACAGCTTGTGTAAACATTGCCGGAGCGATTTTAAGGCGGCGCATCGCCCGCGGGGCGGGCTCCTACAGCTTGTGCAAACATTGCAGGAGCGATTTTAAGTCGGCGCATCGCCCGCGGGGCGGGCTCCTACAGCTTGTGCAAACATTGTCGGAGCGATTTTAAGGCGGCGCATCGCCCGCGGGGCGGGCTCCTACAGCTTGTGCAAACATTGTCGGAGCGATTTTAAGTCGGCGCATCGCCCGCGGGGCGGGCTCCTACAGATTTTGCAAACTTTATAGGAGCAGCTTTATGGCCTTACTAGCGGCACGCCGGCCAGCGCTCCGGTCGCCTGACCATCCCGGATGGCAAAGCGGCCGTTGACCAGCGCGTGCACGACGCCTTCCGACAAGCGACGCGGATCCTCATAGCTCGCTGTATCGCGATAGTGCGACGGGTCGATGATGACGAGATCCGCAATATAGCCTTTCTGAATGTAACCGCGATCCTGCAAACGGTAAAAATCGGCGGCGAGGCCGGAAAAACTCCGGATGACGAATTCAGCTTTAAGGATTTTCTCCTCAAACACGAAATGGCGCATTTTCTTCGGGAACGCGCCAAAGGTACGCGGGTGTGTGATGGGTTGATCCGGTCGCGGTGTCCGGCCGTCCGTGCAGGTCATCATCCAGGGCTGTCTGGCTAGCAGCCGGGTGTTGTCGTGGTCGTAAAGCTCGAGGTTCATGACCACCGCGTTGCCGTCCCGCAGTATCCACTGGACGGTATCGGCGGCGCTCATTTCCTGTTCGGCGGCCACGTCAGCAAGCGTCTTGCCGCTTAAGTCCGGCCGCGGATCGGCGAACAGAATCTTGTCGGCACCGCCGCGTATCGCAAGCATCGCGTCGGTCGCCTCGATGATTGCCTGTTCGGTTTCAGCTTCGTCAAAGCGCGCCAGCATTTCTTCCTGACCGCCGGCAGCGGCCCAGTCAGGAATCAGGTAAGAGCGTAAAGTGCTTTGCGTCGCGGTGTAGGGATGCTGCGCTCCCCATACGTCGACGCCCCTCGCCCGTGCATCGTTGATGTAAGCTGCGCCGACAGCAGCGCGCCCGTAGTTATGCGCACCCTGCAAATTGAAGTGACTGAAAATGCCGCGTAGTCCGGATTCCTCGATGATCTTTATCCCCTCCAGCACCGAGTCGTCGTAACCAATGCCCTCGTAGACCGCACCGAGATCGCGATCATGCGTGTCATAGTAGCCATTCGAGTACTCGGCAACGACCTTCGCGAGATCGATGACCTCATCGGTCGACGCATAGGTTCCTGGTACGTAGAACAGACCCGTCGACAGGCCGTAGGCGCCCTCGTCCATCGCTTTGCGAACCAGTGCGCGCATGGCTTCCAGTTCGCTCTCAGTGGGTGCGCGGTCCTCGCGGCCCATAACTTCGCCGCGCACATGGCCGTGTCCAACGAAGTGGATACCGTTGACGCCAATGCCGTTTGCACGCCAGGCAACCAGGCGCTCGCGGACATCGCTGCTGCCGTCGCCATCCATGCCGAGGACGACAGTCGTAATACCCTGGTGAAGATAGGGCAGCGCATCGCGGCCGTAATCCCTGTCGAGTTCGGCATGACTGTGGGCGTCGATGAAACCCGGTGCGACCCACAGGTCTGTGGCATCGATAACATTGTCAGAGGTGACGCCCGCGTGCACAGAATCACCAATGAAAACGATTCTGTCGCCACTAACGCCGATATCAGTTTTGACGGAGGAAGCGCCCGTGCCGTCGTATATCGTGCCACCGACGATAAGCTGATCGACCGACATGGTTTCGTCGGCAACGGGTGAGGGATTGCAGCCGGCAAGAACCGCGAGCAAAGTAACGACTACTGCAAGTGCTGAACGCACGTTTCCCCCTGACGTCAAAGATGGCCTGAAACAGCCCCCGGCGATACACTGGACGCTGGCTCAGTCTTGCCGCTTCCTGATGAGAGGTCAATAGTATGCTGTTATCCCGACGATGCTTGCGTGGTTTAACTCTGTTGTCGCTGCTGTCCCTCGCCGCTCTGTCGGCAGCGCAGGACGAGGATGTCGATCTGCTGATTCGCAATGCACGGATTGTGGATGGCACAGGCAGCCCCTGGTTCGTCAGCGACCTTGCCATTGATGATGGACGCATCGTGGAACTTGGTGCCCACCTCGACGTCAGCGCCACGCGGGTGATCGACGCCGCTGGCCGGGTCGTTGCGCCGGGATTCATCGACGTGCATACCCACGTTGAATCTTCAGAACGGCGGGAAGGCCTCGCCAATATCCCCCGGGCCGACAATTTTCTGCTCGATGGCGTGACGACAATCATCACCGGTAACTGCGGCGGTTCAGAGCTTGATATCCCGGGCTGGCGCGCTCAATTGCAGGGACTCGGTATCAATGTCGCGACTCTGGTGGGCCATAATTCGGTACGCAGCGCCGTAGTCGGCCTTGACGATCGTGCGCCAACCGCTGCTGAGATGACGCAGATGCAGGCGCTGGTGGAGAAAGCCATGCAGGATGGCGCAGTCGGTTTTTCTACCGGGCTGCTATACGTTCCCGGCACCTATGCCGAAACCAGCGAGGTCATCGAACTGGCCAAAGTCGCTGCGAAGCATGGCGGTGTGTATACCAGTCACATTCGTGAGCAGGGTGCGATGTTGCACGAGTCGATCTCGGAAGCGGTTCGCGTTGGCCGCGAGGCCGGTATGCCCGTGCAGATCTCGCATCTGAAAGTGAAAGGGCGTACGCGCTGGGGAACAATAGATTCTGCCATCGAACTTATCGAGTCGTATCGGCGTGAGGGCGTTGATGTGGTCGTCGATGCTTATCCGTACGAGCGCGCGAGCACCAATCTCGGCGTCAACCTGCCACGCTGGGCCGTTGCTGGCGGTGCACAGGAAATTACTGCGCGCATTGAAGACCGCGAAACGCACGAACGTATCGCCGCCGAAATGAAAGCGATGCTGGAAGACGGCGGCTATCCGGATTATTCGTTCGCGACGGTCGCTCAGTACCGTCCCGAACCCTCCTACAACGGCAGAACAATCACCGAGATCAACCGACTGGTCGAACGGCCGCCGGGTGCAGACAACGAGATCGAAACTATTCTGGAAATGATGGTAGATGGCGTAGCCGCGGGTACCTCGCAGGGCGCGTCGATGGTGTATCACTACATGAGCAACGACGACGTCGACACAATCTTTCGTTACCCGAATGCTGCGGTCGCAAGCGATGGCACTATCATCGAATTCGGCCGGGGCAAACCGCATCCCCGTTCCTACGGCACCAACGCCAGGGTCCTGGCTGACTACGTGAGAGAACGCCAGGTCATGACGCTCGAAGATGCAGTCAGGCGCATGACCTCCCTGCCCGCGCGTACGTTCTCGTTCCACGATCGCGGTATTGTCCGGCCGGGATTTGTTGCTGATCTGGTCATCTTCGATCCGGACAACGTCGTCGACAAGGCAGGATTTGCAGAACCACACCAGTACAGCGAAGGCTTCGACTACGTACTGGTGAACGGTGTCGTTGCCGTGGCCGAGGGTAAAATTTCAGATGAGCGTGGCGGTCAGTTCGTCGCCAATAACCGCGGAAGATAAGCACCCCGTTTATGGCTGACAAGCCGATCGTCGCAAAAACCCGGAACGCATGGTCCAGTCGTCCGGCTTTTTTGCTGGCGACAATCGGCGGTGCCGTCGGCCTGGGCAATCTGTGGCGCTTCCCGTACATCGCCGGTGAGTACGGCGGCGGCGCCTTTGTCCTTATTTATCTCGCATTCGTTTTTTCCCTTGGTGTACCGTTGATGGCCGGCGAAATGTTGCTTGGCAGGCGCGGGCACAGAAGTCCCGTCAGTTCTATTGCAGCGCTGGTGCGCGCCGAAGACGCCAGTTTTTTCTGGCGCGCTATCGGCTGGATCAGCATTCTGGTGCCCTTCCTCGGCCTGAGCTATTACGCCGTCGTCGCCGCGTGGGCCATCGATTATCTTTATCTCGCCGGCGGAGATGCATTCAGCGGCTTCGACGGCGCGACGTCACAGCAGCATTTCAGCGGACGTATCGACCAGCCGGTTTATCAGGCATCTTTGCATGCACTGTTCGTCGCCATGACCGTGTTTGTCGTTGCACGCGGCGTCAATCGCGGCATTGAGCGGGCGTCGCGGATACTGCTGCCTGCGTTGTTTGGCGTCATCCTCATTCTGGTCGCCTACGGCATGATCAACGGCGACTTCGCCGCCGCGTGGCGGTTCCTGTTCAATCCGGATTTCAGCGAAATCACCGGTGAGTCATTCCTCGTGGCGCTGGGTCAGGCCTTGTTCTCACTGGGCATTGGCGTCGGGCTGATGATCACCTATGCCTCCTACATGCCGCGCGAATATTCGCTGAAGACGTCGGCAACCGTCGTCTGCATTGGTGACACTCTGGCAGCCATCCTTGCAGGCTTTGCCATCTTTCCGATTGTGTTTGCGAGCGGCCTGGATCCCGCGGAAGGACCGGGCCTGATCTTTGTCACCTTGCCGATTGCGTTCGGCAATATGCCCGGCGGGCAGATCGTCGGTATCCTGTTCTTCCTGCTGCTGCTGTTTGCCGCGTTCACTTCGGCGCTCGGCATGCTGGAACCGGTCGTTGCCTGGCTGGAGGAAAAATGGCCTGGTGCTCGACCGCGGCTGGCGATCCTGGCCGGCATCGCCGTCTGGATTGTCGGGCTCGGATCGGTGCTGTCGTTCAGCACCCTGAGCGAGTTGCAGCCCTTGCAACTCCTCGGCATCGAGCGGAATTTCTTCGGCATCGCTGATTTCACAGTTGCCAATGTGCTCGCACCCGTCAATGCACTCCTCATAGCGCTGTTTGCCGGCTGGGTATTGCGCGAAGCGGTTGTCGCCGAGGAATTTGCGACGGACGGCGCGGGCTGGAAGCGGTACTGGCGCTTTGCCAATCGCTGGCTGACGCCGGCTGCACTGCTGATCGTTTTGATCGATTTGTTGAGCGGTTAGACGGGCAGCGGCGGAACGATCGGCGCGCGGCGCGCCTCGGGTTTGATGAACAGCATTTGCACCGTACCTATAGCTCGCTCCGTAAATGCACCTTCACAATAGCAATAATAGAACTGCCACATCCGCAGGAACTCTTCCCCGTATCCCAGCGACGAAATGCGTCCCAGGTTGCGACTGAAGGCTTCGCGCCAGTGGCGCAAAGTAGTTGCATAGTGCGCGCCGATGTCTTCAAGATGATAGACACGCATGTCAGTACTTCGCGTGACGGACTGAAGGATAGCGGTGGCTGAAGGCAGAAACCCCCCGGGGAAAATATAGCGCTGGATGAAGTCGACCTGCTTCAGCGCCTCCTGGTAACGCTGGTCAGCGATAGTGATGGCCTGCAGCAGCATCATACCGTCAGGTTTCAACAGCGAAGCGCAGCGATCGAAATAGGCATTCATATACTCGTGACCCACCGCTTCGATCATCTCGATGGAAACGAGCTTGTCATATTCTCCGGCCATGTCGCGGTAGTCTTTCAAGTGCAAATCGACACGGTCCTGAAGCCCGGCAGCTGCAACGCGATCCCGTGCAAATTCGTACTGTTCGCGAGAAATTGTCGTCGTCGTGACGCGGCAACCGTAGTTGGCAGCCGCGTGCACGGCAAGTCCGCCCCAGCCGGTGCCAATTTCCAGCACATGATCATCGGGCTTCAACTCGAGTTTCCGGCAAATACGATCCAGCTTGGCAATCGACGCATCCTCCAGAGACATGCCCTCATGTTCGAAGACCGCGCCGGAATACATCATGGATTTGTCCAGCCAGAGTTCGAAGAACTTGTTGCCGAGATCATAGTGCGCGGCGATATTCCGGCGGCTACCGGCTCGTGTATTGCGATTAATCCAGTGCAACATTTTTCGGCCGAACGATGTCAGCCGCGCCGAGCCGCTGTCCATACCATCAAGCACATCGCGATTGCGCAACAGAATCTGCACCGTGGCTGTCAGATCGTCGCAGGACCAGAAGTCCTGAATGTAAGCTTCGCCCGCGCCGACAGATCCTCCATAAGCGACGGCGCTGTAGAAGCGCGGGTCGCTCACCGTCACGGACGCGCTCGGACTGCCCGTGGCATGGCCGAATTCGTATCGACCGATGTGATCGGTAATGACGAGATGGCCGTCGCGGATCTTGCCTAATTGAGCAAGCACGATTTTACGACCGAGTCGGTCCAGCCAGCGCATGGCAGCTTGCTGCTCGAAAATATCGCCGCTGGAAACTGTGGATTCTGCCTTGCTCATGAACTCACCTGAACGCTGTTTTTTTTGTTGGGATGTGGTTGGACAGGCACGCCTTTCAGCCAGAGCCTGAGCGCCTGCCAGTGTATGCCGAAGGTGACTTTGAAGGTCATCAGCGGGTACTGCAGCAACATGGCTGCAAGTGACCTGCCATTGATTTCACGACGCCTTAAACTAAGCGTCGCGTTGAACATTCTGTCGCCCTCCTCGTGATTGCCGATGCGCACCAGGAGCGTCGAGGCAGGCGTTGTCAGCAGCCATTCGTAGTCCATGTTCATACCCATGAATGGCGACACATGCATTTCCTTGGACGTTTTATAGCGGCGCGTCACGGCATTGCCGCAGTTCATACCATCCGTTAAGACGTAACAGTGACGCTCGCCCCACGGCGTATTGCTGACTTCCGCAACGATCGTCTCGACGACGCTTCCTGCGTTATCAAAACAGTAGTAGAGACTGATCGGATTAAAGGAATAGCCGAACCAGGACAGATTGGTCAGCAGACGGACCGGGCCATCAGGACGTATGCCCGTGCGTTCTCCGACGAGGTCGAGCACGGCTTCTTTCAACGACCGGGCAGGGTCGCCGAAATACCGGCGCCGGTCGAAACGCGCCACAGCGGCGCGACGGGTAGACCAGAACCAGCGGCCGGCGAAGACCGTGTCCAGCTCATCCAGATCCAGGTAGGCCATAAAAACGCGATAGCGAAACGCGTGCGGCGCCGGCGTCTGCCGACTGTGACTAACTTGCCCGCTGAAGATACTGCTTTGCATCTCGTTCTCTCTCCTGCAGTCGCGCCACCGCGTCGAGCGCGCTCACCACGCCGTCTTCATGAAATCCGTTTCGCCAATACGCGCCACAATAATAAGTCCGTCGCTGTCCGTTGATCTCATGCTTGCGCTGCTGCGCCGAAAGCGCCTGATCGGTGAACACCGGATGATCATAGGCAATCTCCCTGAGAACAGATTGCGGCTCGATCAAATTGCCGCTATTCAGGGTAACGAAATATTGCTCACGACAGTTCAGACGCTGTAGCCGATTCATATGATAGGTCAGGGTGGCCCGTTCCGATCCGGCATCGGGAATATGGTAATTCCAGGATGCCCAGGCCCGCCGCGTCCTTGGCATAAGCGTTTTATCGGTGTGCAGCACCGCCTCATTCCGCTGGTACTTGATCGCGCCGAGAATGTCCTCTTCTGCCGGCGTGGGATCGGCGAGCAAGGCAAGTGCCTGGTCGCTGTGACACGCGAGAAAAACCTGGTCGAATGCTTCAGGCTCACAGCCGCGCGCTTTCAGAACGACTTTGTCCGGCCTTCGGAGCAGTGACTGTACGGGCGTATTTAACCGTATGACATCGCGGTGAGCAGCGGTCAGTTTCTTGACATACTCGCGCGAGCCGCCGTGCACGGCTTTCCAGACAGGCCGGTCTTTGAGACTCAGCAGTCCGTGGTTCGCGAAGAACTGCACAAAGAATTTTGCCGGCATGTTGAACATCATGTGAGGTTCCGCAGACCAGATCGCCGCACCCATGGGAATGAGATAGTGGTCAGTAAACTGCGATGAGTACTCGCCCGTACGCAGGAACTCACCAAGCGACACAGAAATCGTGGACTCCAGCACCGCCGGCGCATCGCGATTGAAGCGCAGGATGTCGCGGATCAGCCGGATGAACGATGGGCGGAGGACATTTCGTCGCTGCGCAAACAGACCATTGAGGTGCGAGCCGTTGTATTCGAGATGCGGGGAATCAGCGCGCACGCTGAAGCTCATTTCGCTGTC
Source organism: Woeseiaceae bacterium (assembly GCA_037968735.1). GTDB lineage: Bacteria > Pseudomonadota > Gammaproteobacteria > Steroidobacterales > Woeseiaceae > SZUA-117. The sequence continues at coordinate 269,035 of JBBKWC010000007.1, forward strand.
GGTCGACCTGACATCTAGCTCATCGAGCAGCCGGATAAAGTTCGGGTAGGTGCGGTCATTGAATACGATAAATCCGGTATCGACTGCAAGCGTACCGTCTTCGCCGTCGACGTTTACTGTATGCGTATGGCCGCCAACATAGTTGCCGGCTTCAAAAACCGTGATGTCGTGGTGCCGTCGAAGAAGATAAGCAGCGACGTTTCCAGCGATACCCGTGCCTACGATCGCAATCTTCAACGGAGTGACTCCAACGCCTTGCAGATCACCATTGCTGCGGCACCTTGCGGAGTTCGCTGACATCGTAACCCATGTCCGCTATCATTTTTCCCAGCCGCGAGTACTCCTCGGCCGGGATCTCCGGCGTTCTTGACATGAGCCAGACATAGTCACGCTTGTTGCGTCCGATGATGGTCCGGGAGTAGTCGTCGGCAAGGTAAACGATGCGGTAGTCGGCTTTAATCGGCCAGATGAAGCGCATGCCCCAGACCGCATTGCTCTCTGCATCGCGGATGAAACCGGTAGGCGTGTACGTTTTCAGTTCGCCATCGAACGCATCGTCGCGGAAAGTAAAGGTCGTGGCAATCGAGCCATCGTCGTTCCGCTGATAGTTTTCGACGGCATTGTGAGCGGTCTTTTCAACGAAGGTCGGGATGTTGGCAATCACATACCAGTCGCCCATGAAGCGATCGATATCCACGTAGGAAACGGGCTCTAAGGGTTCCTGATTGCTTGCACAGCCTGCCGTGAAAAAACTCGCCAGCAGCGGCAAGACTGATTTTGAAATCATCGGTCTGACGTTCATCAAATTACTCAGCTAAGGTTTTACACGGCCAGGGAAAAAAGCATTGGTGCGCTCGATGTAATCGGCATACTTCGGCCGGCGTTCCGCAATGTCCTTCTCCAGCAGGGCTACCCCGGACACCTTGAGCAGCAGAAAAGACATCAGCAGCGGCGACAGGATTGACCACCATCCGCCTGCGGCTACTGCGAACAAATAGAAACCCCACCACACGCAAAAATCGCCAAAGTAGTTTGGGTGCCGCGTCAGGCGCCACAATCCGCTCTGCAGAACCTTGCCCTGATTGTCAGGATCACTGCGAAACTTCGCGAGCTGATAGTCGCCAACCGCTTCGAAAAACAGCCCGATGGCCCACAGCATCGCTGCGAGCAGGTCGAGCACACCAAGCGGACGGCTGCCAGTGGTGGCGGCGAGCAGGGGCAGCGAAATGAACCATGCGAGCACCGCCTGCAGGCCAAACACAATATAGATACTCTTGAATCTGAAATGCGGTTCATTGTTCTGCCGAATTTCCTGATACCGCTTGTCCTCTGCCTCACCACGGTTACGCCACGTAATATGTGCCGCAAGCCGAAGTGCCCAGACAGTGACCATCACGAGTAACAGCATGGCCCGAGGTCCTTCTGGCAGGTCGCTCACGAAATACCAGCCGGACGCCAGCAGAAACATCATCGGCCACATGCTGTCAACGATGCTCACATCATCTGCATAGAGGCTGTATAGCCAGCCGAAAATGCCGAAAGTCAGTAGCAGACCAAGCGCTGTAAGCCAGATAGTGAGATCGAACATGTCAGGACTCAGGTCACGCGCTGCATCGGGGCGTCGATGAAGCCGTCAAACTGGCGGCCAAGTGCCAGAAGTGCAGGCATCAGTATGGCCCACGCAATCGACAGAGCGACCAGCGCGCTTAGCGGCTGCAGTAACACCACAGCGCCAGCACTCGCGCCTGCGTAATAGGAAAGCGGACCGAAGACCGCGCCCAGCAATACCGCGACGATCGGTTTGTCCCGCAGCCAGCGGAAGCTTATGTTGAGCGTCGTCGCGAACAGAATCCACATCGCGACAATCCAGTAAGGGGCGAGTCCTGACACAAGCACGCCGTTCGGGTAACTTACCCACCCTGCTGTGACCATCACGCTGTCCCAGATCAGACCGATGATAGCTGCGAGCAGAATTAGGAGTATCTCACGAGCCGGTTCCGATGCCATCCGCAGATGAACGGCGACGGCAACGCCCACTACCAGCGGCCCAAGCAAGGGCATGCCATTGGCGCTGCCGAAGATTGTGGACAGCCACGCGGCTTTGAAGAGAATGATGTTCAGCAAAATATTCATGAGGAACTGTTCTCGGCGCCCGTGGTTTGCCGCCGAAACAGGTAGTGACCGACACCCCAGATTCGGCCCTGATCGGTGCCGAACATTTCGCTGACGGCGAGGAAGAAAATCCGCCAGCGCATCCACCAGCGTTTGGCATTACCGCTGCCGTAGGTATCTTCGAGTATCGTCATTATCGGGCTTTTGTCTGCATCCATTTTCAGAAGCCAGGCCTCTGCGGTTTTCTGATACTGACGCCCGTCCCAGTGCCACTGGTCGGCCAAGGTCAGGTGCTCCTGGAAACGGGACGGCAAGTCGCTGCTCGGCATGATGCCGCCGGAGAAAAAATGGCGGCTCATCCAGTCTGAGGGCCCCGCATCGACATACTCGTAGGCAGCGCTGCGGTGGCAGAAGATATGCATGAAGAAAAGCCCGTCCTGTCGAAGCCAACGTGAAATACGTTCGAACAACACGCCGTAGTTACGCATGTGCTCAAACATTTCCACGGACACGACGCGGTCGAAGCTTTCTTGCGTATTGAAATCGTTCATGTCGGCAGTAATGACGGTAAGGTTCGACAGCCCAAGCGATGCTGCCTCTTGTTGGATGTACTCGCGTTGCGATGACGAATTCGATACAGCAGTCACGCTGCAGTTCGGGAAATGACCGGCGATCCATAACGACAATGAACCCCAGCCGCAGCCCAGATCCAAAACGTTATGCCCATCCGCGATGCGCGCCCGGGTGGCCGTGATTTCCAGTGCCGCCACTTCAGCTTCGTCCAGATTGCTGACGCCGCTTTCCCAGTAACAACAGCTGTACTTGCGATGCACGCCCAGCACGCGGGTAAAGAATGCCGCCGGCACTTCATAGTGCTGTTCATTGGCAACTTCCGGAAGCAGCGCAACGGGCGAGGCATTCATCTGCTGGACGAAGGCATTGAGGTCGGCGCGTTCGCCGGATTCGATATCGCGTTGCCGCCGGCCTACCAGCCGCCGGATTCCCGTCCGGATCACCGGGTCAGGGATGAACCCGGACTCGACCAGATCGTTTGCTGCAGTTGTCAATCGGCTCATTATCATCACTCTGTTAGCTTCCTCATCATTGTCATGCTTCTACGGCAGTGAGTGGTTTCCGATTAATGTCAATTTGTATCCTTTTGTAACGGCGACCCTCGTAGCTACGATTGCCGTTATGATCTCCTCATGCGCGAAAATCGAATGACAAAAGTGCTGCTTATTGACGACGACCGCAAGCATTCCGCTTTGCTCAAGGAATATCTGGGTAAGTTTGGCATCCAGCTTGACTGTGCGGGCGAGGCCAGGGACGGGCTTAGAAAGCTGGCCCGGTCAACACCCGATCTCCTGTTACTGGACGTCATGCTCCCCGGGCGGGACGGTTTCGACATCTGCCGCGAAGTCCGGCGCAGCAGCCAGATCCCAATTATCATGCTGACGGCTCGCGGCGATGTGGTCGATCGCGTCTCCGGCCTGGAGATTGGTGCTGACGACTATATTGGCAAACCGTTCGAGCCACGCGAACTGGTGGCCAGAATCCAGTCGATTCTACGTCGCTCCCTTTCCGGTGATCCGCAGAATGCGGTACTCCGCTTCGAGGGCATTGAGATCGACATGGGTACCAAAGAGGTGCACGTCGACGGTGAGCGCACCGATCTGACGTCGATGGAGTTCGAACTACTAGGCGTGCTTGCCCGGCGTGCCGGGAAAAAGGTGTCGCGGGATCAGATATTGAACGAACTGCGCGGCATCGATGCCGCCATTATGACGCGAGCCGTCGACATCATGGTGAGTCGGCTGAGACAGAAACTCGGGGATTCCCTGAAGCCGCCACGCTTTATCCAGACAGTCTGGGGCACGGGTTACGCGTTTGTCGCGAGACGCCAAACGGATGATTGAGCGCCTTAGACGTTCTTTGTCGTTCCGGCTGCTTGCCATATTCCTGCTGTTAGGCCTTGTCTTTTCCTATTTCGCGACCGTTGGCATCCGTTGGGTGTACTCGGAGGATGATCTCCGCGAACTCATCAGTGGCCATCTTTCCTTGCATGTGGATTACGTGCGTCGCGACATTGGCGACCCGCCGCGTATCGATCGTGCCATTGCCATTACAGAAAAAGTGCCGGTTGATATCCGCATCGCCGGCGGTGGCGTGGACTGGGCATCGGACCCCGATTTTCCCCGGATTGACGAACTTGAATTCGGTGCAAGCGATTTATTCAGCGAAGCTCCCGGTGCGTGGCTGGATGAGCTTGAAAACGTTCAGTTCGCGGTATCCGATGGTCACCGCTTCCTGAAAATTGCGGATGGCGATTACAGTATTATCGTCTCGTCACCGCGCATTTCTGACGACTCCACGGGTCCGTCGCTGCTACCGGTCATTCTCGGCATAGGATTGGTAGGATTGCTGATTGGTTACCTGTGCGTAGACTGGCTGTTTCAGCCGATCAACGCCATACGCGAAGGCGCGGCACGCATAGGCGGTGGCGATCTCGAACACAGAATCAGCGGCTATCGTGCCGATCAGCTGGGGGATCTGGCAGAGGACGTGAACAAGCTCGCCGGCGATGTGCGCAATATGCTGGATGCTAAACGGCAGTTGCTGCTGGGAATCAGTCACGAATTGCGCTCGCCGCTGTCGCGGCTCAGACTCGGCCTGGAATTTCTTGAGGAAGGACGGCACAAGGAAGATCTTCGCGCCGAAATTACTGAAATGGAGCAGATCATCGCGACGCTGCTAGATGCGGAGCGACTGAACAGTCGGCATTCGCCCTTGCAACGGACGGATGTCATGGTCGGTGATCTGACCGCGCAGCTGATTGATGATTATTTTGCCCGTGACCACGAGCGCATTGTTGTCGACATTCCGGACGACCTTGAAGCCACCGTTGACGACACGCGCCTGTTCCTGCTGCTGAAAAACCTGGTCGGCAACGCGCTTCGCTATTCGACAGCAGAAGACGGGCCTGTGCATATCTCCGCGACAAGACACGCGGGTGCGCTGCGGATGGTGGTACAGGACTGCGGGCCTGGGTTGTCGGCAAAGCAGCAAGCCAGCTTTGGCGAGCCTTTTTATCGTGGTGATCCTTCGCGAACGCGAGACACCGGTGGCACCGGCCTCGGCATTTATATTGCAAAACTGATCGCCGAAGCGCATGGCGGAGCACTGCACGTCGATACCGATTACCGGGACGGGGCGCGCCTCGTTGCTACTCTCCCGGAATAGTGGTGGCGGTGTGTCCGTAAGACAAAAGCCCCGATGTAAACTTTGCCGGAGCTTGAAAAAAGTTCGCGCTACAAACTCGCCGAACGGGCTAGATGGCTGCCGCTACTGACGGTATGAAGATTGCATACGGTTAGGTGACTCTTGGCAAATTTGAAAACGGAGACAATGATGGAATACCACCTGCTGAAAGAAGACGGTGAATGGCAGCTGCGGGAGCAAGGTTCAAGAGAAGCCCTGCTTGCTGCCCGAACCAAGAACGAAGCCATAGAAAAGATGCGTGACTACATGGACTCCAGGGACGGTTCGGTGGCGATTCATACCGTCGACGGGCAGATCCAGGAGCACCGCACCTACGAGGCCGGCGATGAGACCGGATACTGGGTCAAGCCCAAGACGCTGGGCATTATCGGTGTGGTCGCCGTCGCCGCTATTACGGCAGCCTGTGTCGTCTACTATTACCGTGATGCAATCCCCGTGAAACGGATGCGCATGCCGAGGTGGTAGACGCGAACGAATAGCGCGCTTTCGTTAACGGTTATCGAGAATTCTGAGATAGGCACGCCGGGCTGCGTCTACGCGCGCCCGGATTGCGTCCTGCTGGCCGGCATACATGGGCGCAAGCAGGTCTTTTACTGACCAGGGCTCCAGCTCGGCCGTGGCCTCGATAACCAGCGCATCGAATTCGTCAAGCCGCGCCAGCATCTCTGCAACGATGGTGGGCGCTGCAAGCTGTTGCATGTAACCGCCGCCGGTGGTCACGAATACTGGCGCAGAATGCGCCAGTGCCTGCTTTGTGCCATAGGTGCGGACGGCCAGCCAGACGCCGCTCTCGGGAACCAGGGTATGCGACAGCCTGATGCTGTTATCGCTGCTGACGTTATCTGCTGTGGCGACGACTTCCCCGTGGACGACCAGCTCCAGCCGGTCGAGCGGTTCTCCGGCCGGATCCATCGTGGCAGTCGCGACGATGGCGAGCTCGTCTCCGGGGGCGATGCTTAACCAGCTGCCCATTTCCTGACCGGCAACATTCAGTTCGAGCATCGGGCCATTGCTGACAAAAGTGCGGTTTTGCTGCAGCGCTTCGTACCATTTGTCTACCCTGAATTCACCCTCGACCTGTACGTAATTTCTTTCGCCGCCGGGAGCGCTCAGATAGGGAAAATCTGATCCCGCCGTAGGAACGAGCGCAAACCCGAGATTCAGAAAGTCGTACCAGAGCGCCGTTGACAGCGTGCCGTCCTGCAGAATTTCCACAAAATCCACGGCGCCAAGCGGCACATCCAGTGCAAGGCCCCGCGCTACGTTGAAGAGCTCGCCGGCGACATGTGCATAGCCTGACATGCCGCCCTGCTGCCTGTACGCCGCGAAGATTTCTTCGTAACTCAAATACTTTTCCGCCGGCCGGTAGACGTCCTTGATGTTCAGACTGATCGTGTGCCCCCGCACCGCGGTACGCGGATCTTCCACGCCCGGCACCAGCGCATGATGGTCTTTAAGATAACGTCCTGCTTCGCCAAAAGCATACTGCCGGAAATGCGTGTCAAAAGGGTTTCCCATCTGCAGAACGTTGGTCACGTGCACATCTTCAGCCTGCATGATTGACGAGATCGTTTCGTTGTCCTGTTCTGCCCGCGTCATGTGCACGTGGTCGTCACCGGAATACCAGCCTCTGGCAGGCATGTCGACCCAGCGCTGCAACGCGACGGCGGCGCGAGTTTGCTCGCCCGGCGCGATGTCGAAACGGGACTTCACGACCCGATACTCCGGCCCTTTCGTTACTATAAGCGTGTACGAGCCTGCCGGCAGACTCGCCACGTACTCGCCGTCGCTGTAAAAGAAATGTCTGTTGGCATGAGGCCACGGTGCAATCGAACCGTGCGTGGCGCGGAGGAATACCTGTTTCGTCAGGTCGTCGTAGTTGCTGATCGTCAAAGCCGCATCGGAGGGCAAGGGCATGCGACCGCTCTCGTCGTAGATACCAACGCGTACCGGCGCCCTGCGCATTGCATCGCTGCTTACCTGGAGGAGCAAGGTGCCGCTGGCAGCAGGCGTTGCAGTCTTGTTCGAGCGAACGATCTCGATATCACAGATAACGACCCGGTGGTCAGCGCCTGGCGTACCAGGCCAGACGGCACTTGGCGCCGCCAGCGCAAAATCGGCGCCTGCTTCGCCGCGATTGGCGAATCGTGCTCGTTCGAGCACCACGGTCTGCCGATGCCAGCGTTCGCTGCTATCGTCGAAGGTAATTTGCTGCAGCGGTTCGGCCAGTGCGTTGCGATCGTAGGATACCCACAGTCCTGTCGAGCGGCGGCGATCCAGCAGTATATTCAGGGTCACCGTTTCATCGATGTCGAATGCGAAATCGTCACTGACATCGACGAGGAAATAGCTGCCATTGACACACTGCCGTCCCTCAATCGTTTCGGTTTCGGGAAAACCCATTTTCACCGCCGCTTCGATACCGAAAGAATCGCCGTAGCCTGACGAGAGGACGCGACTGACATTTGCCACTTCCCAGTCCACGGTGACCGAGCCATGCGGACCGGAAAATTCATGCGCGCTCGCAGCAACCGCGATGAGCAGGGGCAGCAGCAGCGTTGGCTTACGGAGCGGATGCGGCACGATAGACAACCTCGCCATTAAACAGAGTGATGATTGGCCGCATGTCGCGGAGCAGAGCGGGGAGAGTTGAAAACGGGTCGCGATCCCATACCACGATGTCGGCGAGCTTGCCCGCCTCCAGTGAGCCAATGCGATCTTCGAGAAAGACCTGACGGGCCGCGGTTCGGGTATAGGCCGCCAGAACGGCGTGCACAGATACGGATTCTTCACTGCCCCAGGGATTTAAGCCATGGGTGCCCAGCATGGTTTCGCGGTTCACGGCAGCCCAGAACGCGACACGTGGAGCAAACGGCGAGACGTCGTAATCGGAACTGCCGGCCCAGCGGATACCCTTTTTCTCAAATGTCTGCAGCGGTAACACGCGCTGACTCCGTTCCGCACCGAAGTTGGCCGCATAGGCATCGCCTATCCACCAAAGAAATGCGGGCTGCACTTCCGGGTAAGCCGCATCGTATTGCTGCTGCAGTCTGGACATGAGATCCATGGCGTGAAGCGTCGGCAGGTTGGCGTGAATAATGCTGTGCCGCAGGCCGCTCACCGGCGTTTTCGACAAGACATCTGCGTAAGTGTCCATGATGAAGTCGATGGCACGATCGCCGATCGCGTGCGAACCTATGTGTATGCCAGCATCGTGAAACAGTCGCACCTGTGCCGCAAGGTCAGCTGGCGCGAGGTAGGTGAGTCCTTTGTTGCCTTCGTCCACTTCCGTGAAGTGCTCGTTCCAGTCCTCGTACATCCAGGCCGTTCTCACTGTGCCGCTGCCATCGACATAGATTTTTACACCGCCGGAAATAACGTGGGGATCTTTGTTCTTTTCGCGCGGGTTTGTGAAGGGTGCAATTCGTGCCAGCAATCGCTCTGCTTCCAAGTAGGTATCCGGCGCGCGCCATAGCGTGAATACTCGCATCGTTAAATCCCCGGCCGTCCTGACGGCCTGGTAGGCATCCCATTGCCGCGCGTCGATTTCCGGATCCTTGATCGTCGTTATGCCCTCGGCATTCAGGGATTTGACGTTCGCTGCTATTGCCACTGCGAAGTCATCGGCCGTAACCGGCGGCGTCACGGAGAGCACCAGGGCCATCGCCTGGTCGGTGAGTATCCCGGTGGGATTACCCTGCTCGTCACGCTCGATGACACCGCCCTCTGGATCCGCCGTTGACGCATCCACGCCTGCCAGCGCCAGTGCACGCGAATTGGCCACACCATAGTGCGCCGAGGTGTGCAGAAGCCAGACCGGGTTGTCCGCCGCCACGGAGTCGAGATCGGCCGCCGACAGGTTGCGTTGTTCGCGCAGTTTTGCGGCATCCCACTTTGACCCGGTTATCCATTCGCCGGCTTCAAGCGCGTTCGCCCTCTGCTGTACGCGTTCGCGGATATCCTCAATGCTCCGGACCGCGGGATACTCGATGTCCAGCGCATTCGCACTGTCGAGCGCGCCCCAGGCGAAGTGATTGTGTGTATCGATGATGCCAGGCGTCACCGCGGCACCAGCTAGTTCAATCGTTTGTGTCTCCGGTCCGGCAAGTGCCGCCATTTCTGTGGCAGACCCGGTTGCGACGATTTCTTCACCGCGAATGGCGATAGCTTCCGCAATCGAGTCAGAGGTATCCATCGTCACTACGATGCCGTTGATCAGGATCAGATCCGGCGGCTCTGCCGACATCGCGCTGCTGAACGCAGCCAGCAGGATCATCAGCATCTGCAGGCAGTTACGCTTCAGTAGCAATTTTGTCACTTCGAACTCCCGCTAGACGGCGCAGTCCCTCAGTATTATTGTGCATGCTGCAACGAGCCCGGGCCACCTGGCTCAATTGGACAGAGCAACACGATGCCGCTGGTCGCCCATAACGATCTCCCCACCTTCCGCCGCCTGCAAGAGCAGGGCCAGGAAATTCTGTCGCTTGCACGTGCCGTCAGCCAGGACATTCGTGAACTGCATATCGGACTGCTGAACATGATGCCGGATGCGGCCCTGACGGCCACTGAGCAACAGTTTATCCGCCTCGTGGGCAGCTGCAACCAGATCGCGCAATTCTATGTTTATCCCTTCTCCTTACCGGAACTTAATCGCAGCGACGACGCCAACGCGCATATCAGCCAACACTATTTTGCTTTCGAAGAATTGCAGCAAAGCGGGCTGGACGCGCTGATCATCACCGGGGCCAACGTGGCCAACCCGTCGCTCGATCAGGAGTTGTTCTGGGAACCGCTCACACGCGTCGTGAGCTGGGCAGAAAAGAACGTCGCCTCTACCCTGTGTTCCTGCCTTGCGTCTCACGCGCTTCTGAACTACCACCACGGTATCCGGCGACAACCGCTCCCCGCCAAGCGCTGGGGTGTTTACAGCCACAAAATTCGCCAATCGAGACATCCGCTGATGCGGGATGTTAATACCCGCTTCGATGCTCCCCATTCCCGTTACAACGATATCAGCCGCGAGCAACTCGAAGCGGCCGGACTTACAGTGCTGGTTGACAGCGATGTCGCTGGCGTACACCTGGCCGTCAGTCCTGATCAGTTCCGCACGGTATATTTTCAGGGTCACCCTGAGTACGACGCCATTAGCCTGCTGAAGGAGTACAAGCGCGAGGTAATGCGCTTTCATCAGGGGGAACTCAGCGCGCCGCCGCCGTTTCCCGAGAACTTTTTTTCCGCAAATGCGCGCGAGATCATTGAACGGTATTTTGCCAACGCGGCGGCCGGCGCCGGAGCAATAGACTTTCCGGACGATGCACTCGCCGCCGAAGTGGACAATACCTGGGGCGACACCGGCAAAGCGATCGTCAATAACTGGCTGGGTCTCGTGTACCGGCTGACCAATCTGGACCGCAAGCTGCAGTTTATGCCGGAAATCGATCCAGAGGATCCGCTGGGTCTTCGTTGAGCGGTTTCTTTTTAGATCATCACGGGTTCTTTCGCGGCCTTAGGGCCGCTCCTACAGTGCTATTGATGCAGGTGCGGCCACCGGACGCGATACCTTGTATGATCTAGCGCTGCAATATCACAACCACTTCCAAGGAAATATTCATGGGATTCAGTACCAGACAGATTCATGCCGGCGTTCGCCCCGATCCGACAACCGGCGCCATCCTGACGCCGATCTACCAGACCACCACGTACGTACAGCCGTCGGTGGACAAGTACTTAAGCAAGGGATATTCCTATTCACGCTCCGGCAATCCGACGGTGCGCGCACTGCAGGAGAAACTGGCCGATCTCGAAGGCGGCGCGGACTGCGCCACGTTCGGCACCGGCATGAGTGCGGTGCATGCGACGATGCTCGCATTTCTCAGCGCGGGCGACCATGCCATCATTTCGGATGTCGCTTACGGTGGAACCTATCGCCTGTGCACCAAGGTGCTGAGCCGCTTCGGCATAGACTTCACGTTTGCTGATACCTCGGACCCCAAAGACGTTGCCGCGTCCGTGCGCAAGAACACCAAGCTTTTCCTGACCGAAACGCCAGCTAACCCGACCATGAAGTGTTCCGACATCGCGGCCATCTCGAAGATTGCGAAAAAAGCGAAAGCAGTGCACGCCGTCGACAACACGTTTTTGACGCCCTACTTCCAGTTGCCGCTGGAACTCGGCGCAGACCTCTCCATTCACAGCACGACCAAGTACATGGATGGACACAACGCCACCGTCGGCGGTGCAGTGATCAGTAAAACAGAAGACCTCGCAGAACAGGTGCGCTTCATTCAGAACAGCACCGGCAGCATCATGTCGCCGCAGGTTGCCTGGCTGACGATGCAGGGTTGCAAGACCTTGTCGGTGCGTATGGATCAGCAGTCTGCCAACGCCATGGCTATTGCGGAATTCCTGGAAGCCCATCCGAAAGTAAAGCAGGTTTGTTATCCCGGCCTGAAATCCTTTGCGCAGCACGAACTGTCCAGCAAACAGGCCAGCGGTTACGGGGCAATGCTGTGGTTTGAGGTCAAAGGTGGCGTCGCTGCCGGCAAGAAACTGATGGACAAGGTCAAGCTGTGGAGCCTTGCGGAAAATCTCGGTTCGGTTGAATCTCTGATCACGCATCCGGTCACCATGACGCATTCGGACGTCGACAAGGCAGAGCGAAAGCGTGTCGGTATAATCGACGGACTCGTACGTCTGTCAGTAGGACTGGAAGACAAGGAAGACCTGATCGCGGCACTGGAAAAGGCCCTGAAGCAGGTCTGAGCGGCAGGGAACAGCACGCGATGTCCGATTTCTATCACTTCGATACCCTGAGCCTGCACGCAGGTCAGACCATCGACGCGGAATTCGGTGCGCGTGCTGCCCCGATCTATCAGACGACGTCCTACGTATTTCCGGACACCGACACTGCTACGTCAATTTTTAATCTGGAACGCGGCGGGCACGCCTATTCACGCATCACCAATCCGACAGTCGGTGTGCTGGAACAGCGCCTGGCAGCACTCGAGGGAGGCTCGGCTGCGGTCTGTACGGCCTCCGGCATGGCGGCTACCTTTTGTGCCATAACCGCCATCCTTGGCCAGGGCGACCACATCGTGGCGTCGTCGCAAATGTATGGCGGCAACATAAGCCTGATGAAAAACACGCTGCCGCGCTTTGGTATTACGACGACTTTTGTCGACCCCACGGATATTAAGGGATTCAGCGATGCCGTCACCAGCAAGACACGACTGATCTTTGGTGAGCTGATCGGCAATCCCGGCCTCGACATTCTGGACCTTGAAGCTCTTGCGGCGATCGGCAACGAGCATCACATCCCGTTCATGGTCGATGCCACGTTTAACACGCCCTATCTCTGTCGCTGCTTCGATTTTGGCGTGAATATCATCATCCACTCGGTCACCAAGTGGCTGGGCGGACACGGCGCAGCCATCGGCGGTGCGATCATTGATGGCGGCAACTTCGACTGGGGCGCGACGGACCGGTATCCGACGATCGTCGCGCCCTACGCCCCTTTTCAGGGAATCAGTTTCTGGGAGGAGTTCGGGCCTGCGGCGTTTGCCACCCGCATTCGTGCCGAGGCTATGCGCGACTTCGGCCCCTCGATGAGCGCCATGAATGCATTTCTGTTGCTGCAGGGCGTCGAGACGCTTTCTCTCAGAATGGATAAACACCTTGCGAACACTGCCGCCATGCTGGATTTCCTCGGCCAGTGCGACGACGTGACCTGGGTCAGTCATCCGGATCTTGCAGCGCATAGCAGCCACAAGCTGGCAAGGAAATATCTGCCGAAAGGTGCGGGTTCCATTATCAGTTTCGGCGTCAAAGGGGGCCGTGACGCCGGCAAAGCATTCATAGAAAATGTCACGCTGGCCTCGCACCTCGCCAACGTAGGGGATGCCAAGACCCTGATCATTCATCCCGCCTCCACGACACATTCGCGCATCGATGCTGCCGCACTCGTTGCTGCCGGCATCACGGAGGACATGATTCGTCTTTCCGTCGGTCTGGAAGACATCAGAGATATCAAAGCAGATTTTCAGGCGGGTTTCCGGGCTGCCAGGAAAACAGCGGGCACTTAAGTATGTATCTCGACGTTCAGGGCAGACAGGTTTTCGCTGCGACCGGGGGCCAGCCGTTCACCATGGACAAGCCGTGCGTCATTTTTCTGCATGGCAGCGGTCTGGACCACGCGTTCTGGAGCCTGCACTCCCGCTTCTTCGCGTTTCGCAATTACGCCGTACTCGTGCCTGACCTGCCGGGCCATTCAAATTCCGCAGGGCCGCCGCTCTCTTCTATAGAAGCGATGGCTGAGTGGCTTCAGCAGCTCGTCCTGGCCGCCGGCGCGGTCGATATTTCGCTGGTCGCACATTCACAGGGCTGTCTTGTCGCGCTGGAATTTGGGTCGCGGTATCCGGCATCGGTCCAGTCGATATCCTTTATCGCCAGCGGTCTCGCCACGCCCGTTAACGCGGCGTTGATCGACAACGCAGACAATGATCCGGAAGCCGCCATTGCGATGATGACGTCGTGGGGCTTTGCGTCTGCCGGACACCTGCATCTGGGGCCGGTTCCCGGCAACTCCATGCTGGCAAGCGGGCAAAATATCATGCGGCGAAACGTGCCCGAGGCACTTGCCAGCGACCTGCGCGCCTGCGACGCCTATCGTAATGGCAGAACTGCCGCGGCGGCGATCAGCTGCCCGACACAGGTAGTGCTTGGCGCGCGTGATCGTATGGCACCGCGCAAGGCAGGCATGGCGCTTGCAACGGCGCTCGAAGATCCCGAACTGCACATTATTGAAGGATCCGGGCACATGCTGCCGCTGGAAGCGCCGGACCGCTGCAGGCGGCTGCTGCGGGACTTTATCTTTGCCCATAATCCGGCCTGACGTTGGTGCTAGAGATTAAGAAAGCGGCCGTTATTGGCGCAGGCACGATGGGCCTCGGCATCGCAGGACAGCTCGCCAACGCTGATGTCGACGTGTTGTTGCTGGACCTTCCAGCGGAGTCCGGACCCAGGAACGCGCTCGCAGAACGCGCCATGACGCGGCTTCTCGACAAGCGGCAGCCCGGCCTTCTGCATGCGGATAAGCGCACGCTAATTACGCTAGGCAACATTGAGGACGACCTGCAACGTTTGCACGACGTCGACTGGATTGCAGAAGCGGTCGTTGAGCGGCTGGACGTCAAGCGCAAACTTTATCGCGACATTGACGCGGTGAGAAAACCCGGCTCGATTGTGTCGTCGAACACCTCGACGATCCCGATTTCCTTGCTGACCGACGGCATGCCGGACAGTTTTTGCAGCGAATTTGCGATCACGCATTATTTTAATCCCGTGCGCTACATGCGCCTGCTTGAACTGGTGCGCGGGGAAAAAACCCGTAGCGACGTCATCGATTGTCTGCTGCAATTCAACAAGCGACACATGGGCAAAGGCGTCGTGCTGTGCGAGGACACGCCCGGTTTTCTTGCCAACCGTGTCGGGGTCTTTGCCATTCAGACCGCATTGCATGAAGCATTTCGCATGGGGCTGACTGCCGAAGAGGCGGACGCGATTTTTGGCCGTCCGATGGGCATACCAAAAACGGGTGTTTTCGGCCTTTACGACCTGATCGGCATCGATCTGATGAGTGACGTGGCCAGAAGCCTGGCATCCATACTGCCTGCCGAGGATGCTTTCCATGAGGTTGCCGGCGAAATACCGCTGCTGACGGCGCTGATCGAGGCGGGCCGCATCGGTAACAAGGGCGGTACAGGCGGCTTCTATCGGCAAACGCCTGACGGACAGAAGGAAACGCTGGATTTCGCGACGTCCCGCTACCGTCCGCACAACGCTGTCAGGCCGTCAGTCGCCGCTGCCGCAGAACGACAGAACTCGGTTGCCAGCCTGATTTCCGGCAATGACCGCTACAGCCGCTATGCGTGGAAAGTACTGTCCGACACGCTCTGCTATGCCGCTCAACTGGTGCCGGATGTCAATGAATCGCTGCTGGCCGTCGACGACGCGATGAAGCTCGGCTACAACTGGCAACGCGGACCTTTCGAGCTGATTGACGACATCGGTGCAACGGTGTTTGCCGGTCGGCTAACAGATGAAGATCGGCCGATACCGGCGATGCTTGCGGTTGCCGATGGCCGGTCCTTCTACCGGGTAGACGACGGTGAACTGCAGTACTTACTGGCGGATGGCGGCTACCGTCGGGTGTCCAGACCTGCAGGCATTCGACGTTTCTCGGAAGAACGGCGAACGCTCTCGCCAGTGCTGGCAAACGAAGTCAGCAGCTATTACGTGCTCCCCGAAAAGGTGGGCCTGATCGAGTTTCACAGCAAAGGCAACACATTAAACGATGCGTCGATGCAGCTCATTGCCGAAGCTGTGGAACATGCCAGCCGGCACTGTGAGGCACTGGTCCTGCACAGTGACGCCGCGCATTTTTCCTGCGGCGTGAATCTTGGGGATGTGCTGGCCGCCATCAACGACGAAAACTGGCCGGGAACCGACCGCTTTCTGCACCGCTTTCAAAATTCCGTGCTGGCACTCAAACATGCGCCGCTACCGGTGGTTGCAGCGCCTTCGGGGATGTCGCTCGGTGGTGGCTTTGAGGTGCTTTTGCATGCCGACAAGGTGATCTATCACGCGAATTCTGTGAGTGGCCTGGTTGAGTCGCTGGTCGGGCTGGTCCCGGGGGGCGGCGGCGTCAAGGAGATGCTTTATCGATGCGTGGCGCTTGAGGAAGATGGTGAAAAGGGTGCGTGGCGTGCATTCAAAACCATCGCCGCCGCCCACACGGCACAGTCGCCGCTGGAAGCCCTGGATCTCGGACTGTTTCGCCCCGGAATCGACGAGTTCGAGATGAACAGGGACTGCTTGCTGACGAGCGCGGTTAACGCGGCGAAGACGCTGGCGAAAAACTACGAGCCTGAGCGCAGAAAACCCATGAAAGTGTCAGGGCATGGCTTATGGAATGACATGAAATCGTGGCTGGACGACGCACATGCAGGCGGCAACATCACCGCCCATGACGTGACGACAGGCAATGAGATTGCAATGATTGTCTGCGGTGGGGATGTTCCGCGCGACACCTTGCTGACTGAGCAGGATTTCCTGGATCTGGAGAGAAAAGCCTTCGTCGCGTTGGCGCGAACCCCGCAAACACGCGCCCGGATCGAACATTTGTTAACCATTGGCAGACCGCTCAGAAACTGAATTGCAGATTACTCTTCCCAGCCTTCCTTCATGTCAGGCGGCGGCGCCGTACCAACCCAGCCACGTTTGCGAAATAACATTGTCATGCCGACGGCGACAGTAATCATCACGGTCCACACAATAAAATAACCGTTGCGTGACTGCAGTTCCGGGATGTATTCGAAATTCATGCCGTAGATGCCGGCGATAAACGTCAGTGGAATAAATATACTGGCCATCAGGGTAAGCACTTTCATGACCTCGTTGGTACGGTGACTGACGTTCGACAGGTAGGCATCCGCAAGATCGGACGCCATGTCACGTGATGAGTCAATGAGTTCCACGATTTGCGCAATGTGATCAACCGTATCCCGCAGGTAAACTTTTTCCTGGTCGCCGAAAAAGGGCGACGTTTCCCTGAGCATCGCACTGAGCGCTTCACGCTGTGGCCACCCCACCCGTCGCAGCACGACGAGTTGCTGTCGCAGCCACTGAATACGACGCAGCACCTGCGGATGCGGATTCTCGACGACGCAGTCTTCCAGTTCTTCGAGATTTTCCGATAAACGCTGGGCAACCGGATAGTAGCGATCGACCATGGCATCGATCAGTGCATACGCCAGGTAGTCGGGGCCTTTCGAGCGCATCGGTCCGAGACCGGCCCGCAACCGATCGCGAACCGGCTGAAAAAACGCGTAATATCTTTCCTGGAACGTCAGCAGGTAATCTTTGCCAATGATCAGGCAGACCTGCGGCGTGCGAAGATCACCTTCGTCGTCAATTTTCGGTGCCCTGGCGATGACAAGCTGATGATTTTCGTAGAGCTCCGTTTTGGCACGTTGCGGCACATTGACCGCGTTTTCCAGCGCCACCGAGTGCAGCCTGAAGACTTCGCCAATCTTGCGAATGACCGCCTCGTCGCCCAAGCCCTGTACGTCTACCCAGATTTTGCGGCCATCTTTTTCCATAGCTGCCAGCTTGCTGAGATCGGTCAGCTCCTGTGTTTCAACGGAGTCCTTGTCGTATAGCGTGACAAATACTTTTGGCGGAGGTGATCCCTTGGGTATGGCCAGCGTGCCCGGTCTGGCGCCTATTTCCGGATTACTTTTGACAAACATTCAGCATTCTCCGTAGCGAATTTTTCAGGCATCGTCGTTGAGCATTACCGGCACTTTGCCGCTGCGGAAATGCAGGTCGCGTTGCGGGAAAGGGATTTCGATGCCGTATTTATGCAGCGCTGACTCAATCGCCCAGTTGTAGGCCGCCATCACCGCACCCGGCCGCTTCACCGACTCGGGTCTGAGCCATACCACGAGTTCGAAATCCAGACTCGAGTCGCCAAAACCGACCAGCCAGACTTGCGGATCACGTCCGGACACGTCCGTGAGCATGTGCGGCACCGATTCCGACGCTTCCAGCGCTGCTTTTTTCACCAGGTCTTTATCGGTTCCGTAGGCAACGCCAAAAGGGACCCGCAGCCGGCGGTAACCTTCCCGCAGCGTCCAGTTGGTCACCCGGTTGTTGATGAACTCTGAATTCGGTACCAGGATATCGACATTGTCGTTCGTGGTGACAAGCGTGGCGCGGACGTTAATTTCCCGCACCTCGCCCACCAGGCCATTTTCAAATTCGACGAAGTCGCCGACCTTGATGCTTTTTTCCATCAGGATGATGATGCCTGCCATCAGATTGCTGAAGATGGACTGCAGACCAAAACCGATACCAACACCGATTGCGCCTGAAAACACGGCGAGCGCCGTCAGGTCGATGCCAATGGCATTGAGCGCCATCATGACGGCGACAAACAACAAAGTGAGCCTTGCTCCCTGCGATACCAGTGCCTGTACCGAAGGTGTAAATCGACTGGAACGCGCGAGCGAACCCTGAATCAGTCCGGCGACAACCGACGCCACCCAGATGAACAGCACGGCGAGTGCCGCACCCTTCACGACAAGAAACAGGGTCAGTCTTGATTCGCCGAAAGAGAAGCCGACGCTTTCGAGCATGGCAATACTCGGCTGCAGTAAGCCGAGAATATTTAACGCAGCCACAATCCAGGCGAATACGGCAAACGCGTTGGCGAGTGCGCGGTCGGCGACAAAACTGGACACCAGGCGGATGAGAATCCAGGCGTTAAGGAGGCTCGCGCAGATTCTTAAGATCGACACGTCCCACTGCAGCTCTGCAACCACGGCGGTCGCGATCCACAACAGCGTCACCCAGAGAATGGGCAGTACCAGCCCCTCCACAACATGGGCTGCCCGCGCACTTCGCGGCAGATCTTTGGCAGGCCACATTTTTCGCAGCAACGCCTGTGCCGGGCGTCGCAGGGCCCAGGCCAGCAGTCCCGCCACAATAATGGTGCCAAATTCAACCGCGCCGTTCGGCGACAACACGCGCAGCACGATGTCTTCGTAAAGCCCGGAGAAAAATGCGTTCAGCGGCTGGAGTCGCTCGGAGAGACCGTCGATGGTCTGGTCCATCAGGTCAGTGTCCTGCTGGCGTACCTGAATGAGATCTCGCAGTCTGGTCAAAGGTGTTCCTGTCTGAAGTGCGGGTACGCCGGCCCGTCAGTGTTGGCCACAAGATGCATGAAATCCGCTGCTGCGGCAAGAAGGACCCGGACTGGTGCAGACGGCGAATCTTCGAAACGCGTTGTCACTCCTGCCTCACGACTGGAACCAGTCAGGATTGCGCTGGATGAATTTCTGAATCCACACGTCGATGAACGACTTGCGTTCTCGCTTCATATACCACCAGCCCATGGCGCTGATGAGGAACGCACCAACGGCGTTAACAATCATGTCCCACATCGTATCCGTAAGCCCTGACGGGTCACCGAACATTGCTTTCTGCATATTGGCGCCGAAAAAACTGTCCATCGAATACTCGAAGATCTCCCAGATCGCGCCCACTGCGACGGCGAAGAGAAAAGCAAAAAACGCGATGAACCGCGAGGTCATGGCCAGATTGACATGCTTGCTTTCATTGAGAACGTAGACGAGCAGGAAACCGAGAATACCCATGAGGAGACCGGAAGTAGCATGCAACCCGACATCCCACCACCAGATGCGATCGTAATAGCTTCTGACTTCGCCAAGAAAAAGCGCTGCAAACGCGAACAGCAGCGCGAGAATCTCGAACTCGGAGGGTATCCGCACAGCCAGGCGACCTGCAAAGACGGTGGTGAACAGAATGAGCAGCGTAATGCAAAGAATGAGAAAGGCGCTGAGCCATCTCCCCTCTGAGACAACGAAGATAAAATCTGCCGTCATTAGCAAAATGATCGCGGCCGCAATCCACCGCTTTATTTTTGTCGCTGCATCCGGCGTAGACATGAGTTCTTACACGCTTTCTGCCTGAACTCGCAGCTTGCGAAGTTCAGTTGGCAGGTTTTTCTGTGACGGCATCCACGGAGCCGCACTAACGATGACTTCTCGTACGCCTGCCGGACACCTGAGGGTCAGACATTCGCCGAGGCCCGCATGAGCCGCATCAATATTGGCATAGCCGATGTTCTTCTCCAGTCGTGGCGAATATGCGCATCGCGTCAGGTAACCAACCGCTTCATTGCCATCTGTCAGCGGATAAAACTGCGAATTCGATGCAGGCAGCGGCTCGCCGCCGATCTCGATGCCAACGAGGCGCCGCGTTACTCCTGACGCGGCGATGACCTGCAGCGCTTTCTTGCCGATAAACTCGTCCGCCTGATCGAAGTCGACCATGTTGTCCATGCCGATAACGAACGGGTTGTCGTTTGCTGTGATATCCGAACGATAGGACAGCAGCCCGCCCTCGATACTGCGAATGAGGTTTGGTGCAATCGGCGCTATGTCGAACTCGCGGCCCGCTGTCATGACTCGCTCCCACAGCGCATCGCCACAGCGGGCGTCACGCAGATACAGTTCATAGCCCAGTTCACCACTCCAGCCAGTGCGCGATACGACCAGTGGGATGTCATCAAGCACGGTTTCGATCATGCGATAATAGCGCAGGTCCAGAATGCCATCGCCGAAAATTTCCCGCGCAACATAAGGTGATTTCGGGCCCTGTAGCTGCAGCGGCGAAACATCCGGCTCGGACACGACAACGTCAAAATCCGACTGCGACGCCACCCCCGACACCCACAGCAGGACATCGCCATCGCCGGGAGACAACCAGAACGTGTCTGCGCCGACCCGCAACAACACAGCATCGTTCACAATGCCGCCGTTGCTGTCGGTCAACAGCATGTACTGGCATTGACCTACGTCGCATTTCGACATATCACGAGGCGTCAGCAGCTGAACGAGCGCCGACGCGTCCGGGCCGCTTATTTCGACCTGGCGCTGGCAGGCGACGTCCCATAAGGTCACGTCATTGACGAGACTCCAGTACTCCGCAACAGGATCGCTGTACGAAGTTGGCATGTACATATGGTTGTAAATTGTGAACGCTTTGGCGCCGTAGCGACGTGTGGCGTCGAAATAGGGTGACTTGCGGACTCTTGGTCCAATCGAAATGAGCGGCGGGGACGGGTCAATAATCATCTGCGATACCAATTGTCATTGCGGGAAGAATGCTACGGGTTTTCACCCATCCCGGCCACACGCGAGAGGCCACATCATAAATGTCCGGCTGCTGATAACATGAAGCGCCGAAAGAGGAACAGGTTTCTTGTTGCCAAACGACCCCAGCAAAATTTCCAGACCGTCCGCGACCGTTGTCGTCGCTCGTGAAGGCAACCTGGTACCGGAACTGTTACTCGTACGCCGCCGTGCGGGGGACGCGTTTGGCAACAGCTTCACATTTCCCGGCGGCGTTATCGATCCTGACGAAACCGCCGCACATGCCTTTTGCTCCGGCCTTGCAGCGGCAGAAGCCTGCCGGCAACTTGGGCTGGCCGAGAACGGGCTCGATTACTTCAGTGCAGCGATTCGTGAGCTTTTCGAGGAAACCGGCATCCTGCTCGCGCGGCGGCACGACGGTAGCTGGGCGCCGGATCACACGGCGTTTGGTGGTCTGCGCCTGCAGGTGGATAAAGCAGAAATCAGCTGGGCCGCATTTCTTCGCGAGCAGTCACTTTGCATGGCAGCCGACGCGCTACACTATTTCGCCTGGTGGGAAACGCCTGCCGTTATGCCTAAACGATGGACAACACGTTTTTTCCTCGCGGAATTGCCATCGGGGCAGACAGCGTCTCACGACGGCTGTGAGATCGTTGATCATTGCTGGCTCACCGCTGGCGACGCGCTGGCTCGCGGCAAGAATGGCGAATTGCCGATGCCTTTTCCGACCTCACGCACGCTCGAATCGCTGCAGCAGTTTCAAACGGTCGGGTCGCTCATCGGCTGGGCTCGGCAGTTACCGAAATCCGGCATCAGCAGGATCGAACCGAGCGTTGTCACGCGCAATGGAGAGAAGCAGCCCGTCATTCCCGGCGATCCGGGTTACAAAGCAGAAGGACATTCATGAGTGACCGGCTGATACCAGGCGTTGTGCAGACCATTGCCAACGGTGTAAGGCGGCTGGTGGCGCCGAACCCGGGCATGATGACCGGGCCGGGCACCAACACGTATCTCCTGGGTGACAACGCGGTTGCCGTCATCGATCCGGGGCCCCTGCTGGAAGTGCATATCAACGCTATAGTCGAGGCGGCGCCGGGACCTGTCCGCTGGATACTCGTCACCCACACGCACCCGGACCATTCACCGGCCGCCAGCCGTCTGGCCGACCTGACCGGCGCTGCCCTGCTTGGGCGACCAGCTCCGGAAGGCAAGTCGCAGGACCGAACGTTCATACCGAACCGCGTGCTGGATGATGGAGATAGCGTGATTCTCGGGGACCTGACACTGTCGGCCGTGCATACACCGGGACATGCATCGAATCATCTTTGCTATTTTCTTGCGGAGATGCGCTGGCTGTTTACGGGTGACCACATCATGAATGGTTCGACCGTCGTCATCGATCCGCCGGACGGCAACATGCAACATTATCTCGATTCGCTGGCAAAACTGCGGACCCTGAACCTCGCTGCGCTGGCACCGGGACACGGTGAAGTCATCGATGACCCCTTGCGCGCAGTGGACTGGCTTATCGACCATCGCCTGCAGCGGGAAGCGAAAGTCGTGACGGCATTGAACGAACATTCGTCGCTAACGCTGGCTGAGCTGACGACCATCGTGTATGCGGACGTCGATCCGCGGCTGCACCGCGTTGCGAGCCGGTCTTTGCTGGCGCATTTGCTGAAACTTGAGGCAGATAAACGCGCGATGCAAAACGACGAGCGCTGGCAGATGGTTTCACCTTAGAAACGTTTTCAGGCCGCGATCGCCCGCAGGGCGGGCTCCTACAGCAGCAATAGCAGCGCGGCAACATGGGCACGGGGTAGATAGTCACCTGCAGGAGCGGCCTTAAGGCCGCGATCGCCCGCGGGTCGGGCTCCTACAGGAATAGCGAAAATTGTATTGGTCCAGCGGCGGGACCTGGCCTCAGACTTTTTCTACCTGAACATCGCTGAAGCGGCGCCCGGACTCGGCCAGCTCAACCAGCAGCGCAGGCGGTTTCCAGTACATCGAGCCAAACTGATTCTCGAACTCCCGCACCCTGCTCAACACTTGTTGTAATCCGGTGACGTCGGCGTAGTGCATCGGTCCGCCGCGATAGCGCGGAAACCCGTAGCCGTTGATCCACACCACATCGATGTCTCCGGCGCGATTTACGATGCCGTCCTCTAAAATGCGTGCACCTTCGACGACCAGTGCGTAGATGCATCGTTCGACAATTTCGCTCGCTTCGATATTTCGCTGCGGCACCCCCAGCCGTTTCGCTTCCGCCCGGATCAATTCCGTTACTTCAGGATCAGCTACGGGGCAGTTGCTGCCCTTTGCATAAAGATAGGTACCCTTGCTGGTTTTCCGTCCGAAACGACCCCTTTCAACGAGCATATCTGCGATACGGTAATAACGCGGATCGTCCGGCGGATCCGGTCGCTCCTGACGGGCATTGTAGCCAACGTCCAGTCCAGCCAGGTCACCAACCGCATTCGGCCCCATCGCCATGCCGAAATCTGTCAACGCCCTGTCGATCATCTGCGGTTCCGCCCCCCCGAGCAGCAACAGCTGACTCTCTCTACCGTAGCTGTAAAGCATGCGATTACCGACGAAGCCGAAACAGTTGCCGACGACCACGCCGACCTTGCCTAGACGCTTTGCAAACGAGGTTGCGGTGAGGATGGCGTCATCAGAAGTCTGTTTTCCGCGCACGATTTCGAGCAGTCGCATGAGATGTGCCGGGCTGAAAAAATGCAGTCCGATCACGTCCTCCGGGCGCTTCGTCGCTGCCGCGATCTCATCAATACTGAGTGTCGATGTGTTACTGGCAAGCAAGGCGCCGGGCCGTACGACACCATCCAGCTGTTCAAAGACTGATTTTTTCACTGCCATGTTCTCGAACACGGCTTCAATCACGAGATCAGCAGCGGCGATGTCGTCAACTGCCGAGCTCATGGAAAAGCGGGACTCAAGATCCGTCCGCTGTTGTTCGGTCAATTTGCCGCGCTTGCGTCCTTCATCCGCCAGCGCAGTCACGGTTTCGCCGCCGCGAGCCAGACTTTCCCGGCGGTTATCGAGCAGCGTCACATCCAAGCCGCTGGCCAGGCAGTTGTAGGCAATCCCTGCCCCCATCGTACCGGCACCGATAATTGCAATCTTTTGCATTCTTTTCGGTGCCCTTTCAGCGGATATACCGAGTACCTTAGTCGCCGCTTTCTCTGCAAAAAATGCATGCCGCAATCCCTCTGACTGCGGCGATGCCATGCACTGCAAAAATGCGTTGCGTTCGGCCTCGCAGCCGGCGGCAAAATCGAGTTTGGTTGCATACTCGACGCAATCGATAATTTTGCCGGGCGAAAGCAGCCCGCGCGTCTTCCCGGCTATCGATTTGCGCATCTCCACGAAAAACTGTGGCGCCACGGCAGCGACGGGCAGCTCACATACTCTTCGCAGCGGTTCACCTGCGGTGCTTTTGGCGTACAACACAGCCTCGCCCGGCAGGTCCTCCTGAACAATGCGATCGATTGCCCCGATAGCCAGCGCGTCACTCGCGGTAAGCGGCTTGCCGGTCAGCATGATGTCCAGTGCCTTTTCTGCGCCGACCAGGCGCGGCAGCCGCTGGGTGCCGGTTGCGCCGGGCAGGAGGCCCAGATTGACCTCTGGCAGGCCGACCGCAGCCGACGCCAGGGCGATACGGTAGTGACAGGCGAGCGCGAGTTCAAAGCCGCCACCCAGGGCAGTACCGTGTATGGCGGCAATGACCGGTTTACTGCAACCCTCGATTCTGTTGATCAGATCGGGTAAGGATGGCGCTTCGGGCGGCTTGCCGAACTCGCGAATATCCGCACCTGCGATGAACATCCGGCCGGCGCACTGTATGACGATGCCACGACACGACTTATCCTTGTCCGCCGCGCTGACCGCAGCGAACAGGCCTCTGCGTACGATGACCGACAGCGCATTGACCGGTGGATGGTCGACAGTGATGACGGTGATGTCGCCGACCGGCGCTCTGCTGACCGGCGAAGTCAGTTGTTCCTCAACGCTCAAGCAAACGGCTCGTCGATCGACGTTGACAGCGCGGAAAAAAGGACGGGCCCGCCGGCGGTTATGTGCAGGCAGTCTTCGAGACGGACACCGAACTCATCGAAAATATAAATGCCCGGCTCATTGGAAAAACACATGCCGGGTGCGAGCCTGGTCGTTTCACCGTGTACGAAATTGACCGGTTCGTGGCCGTCCATGCCAATGCCATGTCCCAGCCGGTGTGACAGCCCCGGGGTGCGATAGCCGGGGCCGAAGCCTTTGCTTTCGTAGTAGGCACGCACTGCGTCATCCACTTTGCCTGCCTCTGTCCCCACCGTGGCCGTCTCCAGTGCCAGCTCCTGGCCGCGTTTAACCGTGTTCCACACCTCGCGCTGCTTTTCGGACGGCTCGCCGAAAACCCAGGTTCGGGAAATGTCAGATTCGTAGTCATTTACGGCACAACCGCAGTCCATAAGAATAATGCCGCCTTCCTTTAGACTTTGTTTTTTTCGCGAACCGTGTGGATAGGCACTGGCTTCATTGAGCAGCACGCTGGCGAACTGCGGCTCGCCGCCAAGCGCGCGAGTCGCAGCGTCCATCAATGCAGATATATCGGCTGGCTGCATGGACTTTTCGATATTTGCATGCACGTGCCGGTACGCAGCCATCGTTACGTCATTGGCTTTCTGCATCAGCGCAATCTCGGCAGCCGACTTGTACATGCGGCAGCCGCGCGTGATGTCATGGCCGGCAATCAGGCTGAACGAGGGGGCTGCATTTGCTATGCCATCAACAATGAAATAGCGCACCGTCTCTTCAACGGCGATCCGGCCACGTTTGAGACCACGATCAGCGAGAATACCCCGGACCAGGGCGAAGGGGTTCTCGTGTTCGTGCCAGGTACGCACGTCATCGCCAAAAGTCATGCTTTCCCGAACCGATGGCTCTTCAAAATACGGCGTCACGAATGCAATCTCGCCTTCCGCAGGAATGACGGCACCGGTAAAGCGTTCGGATCGCCACCAGCGCACGCCCGTAAAGTAGATCAGTGCGGACCCGGCTTCCAGCAACAGCGCGTCGATGCCGGCTTCTTTCATCAGCTCCTGTGCCCGTGCGACGCGCTGCATCCGTTCCTTAACGCCGATCGGCACTGTGTCGCCCGTGATGTTATTCAGCGCACTGGCAGCATCTGCTGACAGTGCCGTGGCCGGCACGGACGCCGCGAGTGCCGCCGCACCGCTCAGGCGCAGAAAGTCTCGTTTATGCATTGCTGGTCCTTGATCAAAAAGAACTGAGGATACGATTATTCAAGAGGCACCGTCATTTGGAAAGGCTGAGCGATACTATCCACCCAGCGCCGGCGCAGGCGTTGAAGCTCTGCTTACTCGGCCAGTGACGCGCTCAGGCTCCTGGCGCCGGCACGCAGTTGCGGAAGATAGCGCGCCGTTATTTGTTCGTCCGTACTGGCTTCGTCGTAGACAGCCAATGCCATTGAGGCAACGACGTTGTTGACGACGTTTTTGACGGGAACGGCCAGGGCGCGCATTGATGACAAAAAGCTGAGCTTCGTCAGCGCATAATCGTCGACACGCGCCTTGACGACCTGCCGTTCGATATCCGTCAAAGTCACGCCGTCACTGGCAAGGATCGCCGCGGAATCCTGTCGCGCGAAATATGCCTTCAGTTCGTCAGCGGCGAGGTTGGCAAGCAGCACCAGACCCGATGCCGTCGCAAACGCCGGCCGGCGGTGACCGATGCTGATCGTCATCGTGACGATATTACGGTAGGACGGCGGAGTGGCGCGGGCCAGATACAGGACATCGTCGTCGTCCATCACCACTACCGCCGACGCCGAATGCGTTTCATCCGTCATGGCGTTGAGAATGGGCTGCGCAAGCGTCGGCAAATTGGCCGTCGAGACGTAGCCGTAGCCCAGTTTCAGAACTTTTGGCAGCAGGAAAAAATCTCGCCGCTCCCTGCCTATGAAGCCAAGCTCCTGCAGCGTGTAAAGGCAGCGGGTGACGACCGTCCTTGAGAGCCCGGACAGGCGGGTGACCTCGGCGGTCGTGAGTGTACGCCGGCCGTCTTCGCAAAAGACCTGGATGACGTGCAGGCCGCGGGCGAGCGAGACCATGTAGTCGCTGTCACCGCTGCGGTATATCTCGTTTGAAAGCGATTTCTTCAGCGGGGCCTGGCGCATTTCGTTCCATGTTGTTCAAGTTGGCGCGAACCGGTACACGGGCTTTCACTGGCAGAAACCGGCTCGCGCCCTCCCCCTTGATCGGTCACCTGACTGCGTTTTCGTTGCAATACAAAACGCCGCCCCCAAGACTGGATAGGCGCTTGCGGTGACCACGTCTCACTGCCTGAAAGGGTCATTCCTGAATAACCGATAAACGGTCATTAGACATGACTTTCAGGCCGCTAATCTAACCCACCGCCATGTATATTGGCAACTGGGCAATCCGCGGTGCAGGCTCGGTCTGAAATCGACCGACTATCGGTTATTTATGGCCGGCGCTATTCAAGGCCTGCAACCAGTGATGCCACAGGAGTGACCTAAACATGGCTGGAATCAGAAGCACAGCGAAGTTCTCACAACAGTCTGCAGGCGTTGTCTGCGCATTGCTGCTGGCGACACGTGCGCTGGCTGCGCCGGATCTTGAAGCCGTGTGGATACTCTACAAGGCGGAAAAATTTGCGACCCCCGAACTCACGGAGATGGGCGAGAGATTGCGCGACGGCTACGATTTCAGAACCGCAGATCCTGCATTGCGTTGCATCCCGGCGAGCTGGACGCGGGTCTATTCGAATCCGAACACGCCGCTTGAAATTCATCAGGAAGAGGGGGCGATCACGATTCAGTACGAACTTTTCGACATCGTACGCACAATTCCGCTGATCGAGCCGAACGCAACGCTGCCGCCGCGGCAGGCGTCGGCCAACTTTGCCGAACTAGGCTCGTCGCTTGCCTGGTATGACGGTAATGCACTGGTGGTACACACGGATAAGTATGGCGACGACACCCGGGTGTTGACGACGATTCGACAGTGGGCAGGACTGCATCAAAGTTCCCTGATGTCGACGGTGGAGCGCTATGTTCGCGAAGGCGACACGCTGCACGTAGAGATCACACACTTCGATCCGCTCATCTACTCGCAACCGTTAGTGGTAACTTATACGCTGGATCGGGAGACCGAGTACCGCGTTGAACACTATGGTTGCGATCCGCAAGACGCCGCAATCAATGCGCTGTAACTGCAGGAAGAAAGGTATGTATAAGCAATTCTCGCGACGGCGCTGTTCATGGAATACGGTCGTCGTTGCCGCCGTCCTCGTACCGCTCGCCTCCCTGGCGCACCATTCGGTGCCGGTCAATTTCGACATGCAATCGGATATCGAAGTCACCGGCAAAATCACCAGAACGAAGTGGGTCAACCCGCACTCCCAGCTTACCCTGGATGTCGTTAGCGACACCGGCGAGGCTGAAACCTGGCTGGTCGAAATGAATGCACTGAACACGATCCGGCGGCTCGGCAAGCGGCTGGGCTGGTCGACAGATAACTTCGTGGTTGGCGAAAAGATTACGGTGGGCGGCTGGAAAGGACGGCATGAGAGAAGCGTTTACTTTCGCAGGGCCACTCTGGCGTCCGGCCGGAAAATCATCTGGGAATCACGACTCGATCCCGATCTGACCAAGTTGGAGTAACGCGCTCGGCGGACGCTCTCCGCTACTGCACGATTTCGAGATGCCGCGCCGCTGACTCGATCGTGCATTCCTGGTACTCGAATTCGTAGTCTTTTAGTTTGGTGTAGTCCCATTCCATGGTGTACGGCTCGGTCAGGAATACCGGATCCGACTGTGTCAGCTCCATGTGCAACCCGTAGCCGTCGTTTGTGAGCGTATAACGCTCCGTCACGTGTTTTTGCTCACTGGAATCGAGACCACGATAATTGCCCCAGTCGTCATACTCAAAGCCGATGGTATCGATGACCAATGTGTCACCTTCGAACCAGCCGATGGAATGACCGACACGTGAGCGCTCGATATTTTCCGGATGTTCTTTCATGCCGAGATGGACGGTCCGGGTATTCGGATTAAACTCTTTCTCAATCGTCAGAATGTCACCTTCGTGGGTCCAGCGATGACCGAAGGGTGCATAAGACAGCCGCGGAATCGCGGTGACGTGGCAGCGCAGATAGGGGTCGTTCGCCAGATCAAATTCCGCGACCTGCGCTTCGCCCTTTTCGGTCAGCGGCCATCCCTTGGGCGGCTCAAAACTACCCAGCAGGAAATATTTCGTCGACGCGACACGCGTCCAGGTACCGGTAAAATCCGTGGATGGCGCTATCGGTTTCAGGCTTTCAGCGACCCTGGCTTCCTCTTCCGGTGGGAGCTTGAGGTTGTACATAACAACGCCGTCAGTTCCGGCGATAGATTGCAGGAACATCAGTTTGGTATTCGCGTTTCTGTCGGGATTTCCCGAGGCGACGACTCGATCGCCCACCTTGAATGACTCCTTGCTCCAGCCCATCCTGCGCAGCGGCGGAATCGCATTGCCTTCTACCAGCCATTCGGTTTTCGCGCCGCGCCGGTCTGTCGCTTCCACCTTCATCCACACATGCGGACTTTTCCAGGAAAACTCAGTAACCGTGCCCTCGATGCTGATGATTTTGTCCAGCTCGAAGTTTGCGCGCGAATGGTGTGCCAGGGCGCTGCCTGTCGCTGTCAGGACAGCGATGGCAAGGAACGTTCTCAAACCTGAAATCATGACTGACTCTCTTGACGGTGCAGCCTGGCTGCCACGTATTCGGCATTGGATAATCCATACCATAGAGGATTCACGAGCAGCCGCAAGATGGCAGGGCCACGCTGTTTCGCCCTGCGTACCCACACCGGTACCGGCTGCCGCATGGAGGAAGGGGCCCTTCTGCCGCTAACGCCCGGCAGGTTCGAGCGTTCCGACGCTGCTTGGTCGCGCTGCCTGACTGTCGTCCAGCTCAGGTCTTGTCGAACGACAGCACAAACGTCACCGGCACTGCTGTGCTGATGCTGGGCAGTCCCGCCACTTCGCGAAGCCGTTCGATGCCCTCAACCAGTTTGAATTCCGGCGCATTGACGACCACCGGTTTCAGCGTTGTGACCAGCAGACGCGACATCCCTGATTTTGCGACCAGCAAAGCCATCGGCAAGGTCTGCGATTCGCCATGCAGTGTCAAGGTCGCATCAACCATGATTTCGCGAGTATCTCCGGGTGCCATGCTCTCGATCGCCTCGGCGTCAATATTGGCGGTGACGTTGGCAGTCGAAAAGTTGGCCGTATCGAACAGCATTTCGCGCATACGATCGTCGCGCAGCTCAATCCCGGTATCAACACTTGCCAGCGTGATCGTCAGCTGCACTTCGCCTGCTGGTGTTACCTCACCCTCGAGTTCTGCAAACTTGTGAACCTCTGCGATGTTGATGGCTTTGGTAGAAACAAAACTGAGCGCTGAATTGTCGCTGTCCAGCACCCAGTGCGCCTCCGCAGCCGTAGCAAGGCATGCGCTGAGCAGAATAATTGTGGCAAGGTGTTTCATTGTGGATCCTCTGTTTGTGAAGCTGACTCGTCGGCAGAGTAATCGCCCGCAAGGCGGGCTCCTACTGCACGAATCAACATTGCAGGAGCGGACTCAAAGCCGCGAAACTTCTTGTAGTATGACTACAGTAGCAAGCGTTAATACCGGATTGCGGAAAATACTTGCTGTGCCGCACGTTTACCATCCCGATCGCTCATAACGCACGATCCATACCGGCGGCGACTTCCAGGACGACCTCGGCAAACTCTTCGACGTCCTCGTTGCGGGTTCTCCAATTGGAAAACGCGGGGCGAAATATCGTCCGCTTGCCCATTCTAGACGTCCCGACGAGAAATCTCCCGTCATCCAGCATTGCGGCTCCCAGTTTGACATTCAATGCATCCAGCTGTTCCTCAGTCTGACCGCCTGGGTTAAATCGAAACGCCACGACATTCAGCTGCGGATCGTTCATCAGCTCCAGCTGCTTTGTCTGGCGCACAATTGCAGCAAAGTGCCGGGCAATGTCCAGGCAGTGTTCGACAATGCGGCGCTGACCATCGCGGCCATACGCTTTGAGCGTGGCCCACACGGCAAAACTGCGCGCGCGGCGGGAGCTTTCCGGACCAATTGCGCCTGGTGTGGGTCGCTGGTCGTCTTCATCCGGCAAATAGTCGGCGGAATAGCGAAATGCCTTTGCCAGCAGCGTGTAGTCGCGAACGAAGGCATAGCCGGAGTCGTAGGGGACGTTGAGCCACTTGTGGCCGTCGACGGTGACCGAGTCGGCACGTTCAATACCCTCCACGAAATGCGCGGTGCGCGGCGATAGGCGGGCGAACAAACCGAACGCGCCATCCACGTGCACCCAGCAGCGATGCGCCCGGGCGAGGTCGATCATCTCCCTGACCGGGTCGAACTCGCCTGCGTTGACTTCGCCGGCATTGACAACGATGAGCGCCGGTTCGCCGTTCAGTTTGTCCAGTGCGTTGGAAAACCTATCGATATCGAGGCGTCCGAAGTCATCTTTGCAGAAACGCTGCACGCTGCCGCGACCAATGCCTTGCAGGGCGAGACACTTCAGGGTGCTGGCATGGATAAAACCGGATGTCAGCACGGGCATTTGCGGCATACCGTACAGCCCTGTTTCAGATACGTCGGCGCCATGCTGCTCTCCCCACCACTGACGCGCAGCCGCGAGGCAGACAAAATTGGCCATCGTCGCGCCGGTCACCATCACACCCGGCCACGCGGGCGGCAGACCGAACAGCGATTTCAGCCAGTCAAGCGCCTGACGTTCCATTTCAACGCCCACAGGCGACAAAATCCAGGTGTAGGTAACGGCCTCATAGGCGGTCGCCAGCAGGTCCGCCGCCAAAGATGCTGGCGTGCTGCCGCCAATGACGAAGTGAAAACATTTGGGTCCGCCGGCATTGCCGCCCGCGAGTTCGTTCAGGGTCAGCAACTGCTCAATCGTTTCCGCAGCGCTGCTGCCGCTCACCGGCAGCGGTTCACGAAGCGACTGCAGCACTTTTTCTGCATCGGGCGGCAGCGCCATACGACTATCGGTGCCGCGGATGACCGCCGGAAGTACTTCCGCAAGCCGCTCTACCAGAGTCTCGATTTCCCCGCGGAACTGCTCGCCTATGTCGACCCGTGTCGTCACCGGACTACAACCAGCGTCTGCGCTTAAAGTACAGGATCAGGCCGGTCGCAATGACTGCCATGACGCCAAGCACAGCAACATAGCCGTACTTCCAGCGCAGTTCCGGCATGAAGTCGAAGTTCATGCCATAGATACCGGCAAGCAGACCGAGTGGCAAAAAAAGAATCGTCGTAATGGTGAGCACCTGCATAACATTATTTAATCGATGGGACACGAAACTGAGATGGCTGTTCATGAGGTCAACAGCCAGTTCCTGATTCAACTGACAAAGAGTTGCCAGACGGTCAAAATTTTCAAACAGATCGACCGCTTCGTGGCGATCGAATGGCACCACGGTCTCTTTCACTTTATGCCGTAACTGATCAAAAACGGTACTCTGGTAGGCCAGAACGCGACGCAGTCTTCTCAGCACGCGATTCAGGCCTGCAAGTTCTTCGACGGCGCCACGGTCACCGTCATCGAAGATCCTGTCTTCGATGCGAGCCAGGAGAATTTCCTGTGCAAGCACCACGGGTTCACAGTTGTCAGACAGTCGTCGGCAGATGAGGTAAGCAAGATTATCCGGCGTTTTCCCCGCGAGGTCACCTGATGGCGGCTGCGTCTGAACGACCTTCGATATTGCAGGAGAGGCGTCAGCATGCACGGTAATCAATACGTCACGATTGACGAACAGCGCCAGCGAACCGAAGTTAATATCGCTGCTGCCCGCGCCCTCTGAAATTTCGCGTAGCAGCAGGAAGGTATAACGATCGAGCAGCTCGAGTTTGGGCGGGTGCCGCGGGCGGCACGCGTCCTGAATGGCAAGCTCTGGAATTGCGAATCGATTCTCCAGTAGCGCGATTGCCTCTGCGTTCAGCGGCCTGGCGAAGTTCACCCACAGCCAGGAGTTGTCAGCGTCATGCCCGCCGTCCAGTACGGCAACGTCAACCGTTTTGGAGGTCCCGGTCTTGCGATTGAACACGACTACGCTTACGTCAGTCATGAGGCGTATTCCGCATCAGGGCATCCTGTCGGCCGGCTTTTGGCCGTCCAGACGTTTCATTTGCAACCGCGGGCTGGTTGACGAGAATGTCCTCATCACCAATCGTTAACAGCGGCAGGTGCCAGGCCGAACTGATTGTTTCCAGCACTATTGCCTGGTCTCCGTCGTTAAATAGCGGTCTGGATACTGCCGTACCAGCGTAAGATCACGGTTGCGGTGCCAATTGCCGCGGTCATTTTTCAGATAGGTTTCAGATTGTCGGGTATTTGCGGTTGGATGCCAAACTTTCACAGGCATTCCGGTCGAAACCAGCTAATGAGAAAATCGATTCGTTACAAAGCCGTTTTTGGGGCGGCAGCAATATTCTTGTGTCTGACACACTGGTCGGCAGGTGCCGTTGCGGACGTCGTATTCTTAGGGCTGACAGAGTTGCAGGAGGAGAACGCCCGCGCTGTGGTGCCGCTGGCGGACGCCGCCTGCGATTCAGGTCAGTGGCGGGTCAGGCGGCTCTTCGAGGACGCGGATAAGGACCTGCGCGATGCGCTGCGGGCGCTTGGCTACTACGACATCAAGATTGAAAAGGAACTGACGCAGATCGAAGGTTGCTGGCGGGCCGAGTTCCGCGTCGAAACCCGCGATCCCGTGCGCTATCGCGTCGTTGATCTGAACATTGCTGGCGAAGCGCTTGGCATTGCGCCGCTACTGCAGCGCATCGAAAACGATCGTCCAAAGGTTGGCGATGTGCTCAATCACGGCACCTATGAGCGCTTCAAATCCACGCTATTACAACGTCTGTCGAACAACGGCTTTTTCGATGCGGAATTTACCACCAGCGAAGTCATAGTCGACCCGGCCGCGAAGGCCGCGGACCTGCACCTGCATGTCGCCAGCGGGCCGCGTTACCACTATGGCCAGGTCAGTTTTACGGAAGGCATTCTGCGCGACAATCTGCTGCAAAGTTATACGGATATCGAAGCTGGCGATCCGTACGATTCCAATGACATCAACAAGCTCTTTGAAGTGCTTAACAACAGCGGCTACTTCAACTCGGTTTCGATCAGCACTGACCCGGTGGACCAGGAGACGGCTACGGTACCGGTAGCCGTCAGTCTGGGCGCCGCACCGCGACGGAACTACTCGGTGGGTGCCGGTTTTGCGACCGATACCGGGCCACAGGGGCGCGCTGGCTACATCAACCGCCGCCGCAACCAGCTTGGCCATCAGTTCGAAGCGCGCCTCTTCGGCTCGGAAGTGAAATCGGAAGCGACCGCCACGTATCGCTGGCCGCGCAGCGATCCACGCACCGAGTGGTACAGCGTCGTCGGCGGTTACCAGCATGAGAATACCGAGACCAGCGAGAACGATACCTACAAACTTGGCGTGCTCAGAACGAAAAGCGTGTCGGACAACTGGCTGGAAACCCGCTATCTGGATTACGCCTACGAACAGTTCACGATTGCGGAACAGGATACGTTCAGTCGGCTGGTCATTCTCGGCATCAGCCGCGAATCCGTCAAAGGCCGTGAAATCAGTCGTTCACTGAAGGGCCGCCGGATTAACATCGACCTGCGCGGCGCGAGCGATTCGCTTGGTTCAGATACCAGTTTTCTTCAGCTTCGCATCAACGCAAAGTGGCTCTGGTCGCTGAACGACAAAACCCGCGTCATGCTGCGCGGCCGCGCGGGAACCACCTGGAAGGACGCGCTGGCCGACCTGCCGCCCTCCGTGCGCTTTTTTGCCGGTGGTGATCGCAGCGTGCGCGGTTATGATTTCGAAGCGCTCGGCCCGGTGGATGCCAACGGTAGCGTGATTGGCGGCAGCAACGTCGTTGAGGCGAGTTTCGAAATTGACCGGCTGATCCGGCCTAACTGGGCGCTTGCCGCTTTCGTCGATACCGGCAGTGCATTTGGTGCACTCGACGCCGAATTCAGTACCGGCGTCGGTCTCGGCTTCCGCTGGTACTCTCCGGTCGGGCCCATTCGGGTGGACTTCGCCCATCCCCTTGACGACGTCAGTCGCAATTTTCGCCTGCACGTAAGCCTCGGGCCGGATCTCTGATGAACAGGTTTTCGAAATGGCTGCTGCGTTCACTGGCATTCGTGTTCATGTTGCTGGTGTTCCTGCTGGGCGCCATTGCTATCGTATTAAACACGGAATCGGGAAGCCGATTCGCTCTTCAGCGGGTCTCTGCTGTCACGGACGGTGCGCTGACGTTCAGCGATATTAAGGGCACGCTGTGGCGCACACTTCGGGTCGGCCAGTTGCGTTATGGCAATGCAGATCTCGAAGTGCTGATTTCAAACGTGGAAATCGTTTTTCACTGGCCAAGCCTTGCGACGGGCAGCGTATCAGTGGACAGACTCGAAGCGGACGAGGTGTTGTATCGCAAACTGAAGGCCAGCGATCCTGAGCCCACCCCGCTCGAAGTAGCGATGCCGCCGCTGCCGGTCGTGATTGCCGTCGACGTACTGCAGCTCGGTCGCTTCGTGATGCCCCTTGAAGACAGCGAATTCCTGATCACTGATATTGCGGCCACGAACACGCTTATCGCGGGAAGCAGGATCAGGGCAGGTAGTGCGGGCGCGGCATTCTCTGACACAATTATTTCGCTGACTGATGCCGATGTTGATCTCAGCGGGCCGGTGCCGATTGAGGCGGCACTGAGCTGGCGGCGGGAAGACGGCAGTTACGCGGGTGACGGCGTCATACGTGGCACCCTGACAGAAGCACTGCTTGCGCACAGCCTGCGCGTCCCGAATCTGGTGCAGACTGAAGGCACGCTACGGCTGCAGGGACGGATCGATCCACAATTCGACCTGCGAACCGTGTGGGAGCGCTTTGTCATTGCCGGTGCCGAGCTGACCCGGGGCGACGTGACTGTCCGTGGCACAACCAGCGCATACGATGCTGACATCACCGTTACGATCGCCGAACCCCGCATACCCGAGGTAAGCGTTGTCGGTACGGCCAGCGGCGACCTGCAGGGGTTTTCTTCGGCAGATTTGCGCCTCGATAGTGCCGCCGGCAAGGTCACCGTCAACGGAGATTTAGCCTGGCTGCCAGCACTCACGGCAAACCTCGACGTGCAGGCGGAAGATGTCGACCCGTCCCTCCTGTCCGAAGAAGTCACAGGCCTGCTCGACGCTACCGCCCGGCTCGTCTATGCCGCCCCCGACGACTGGCAGGTTTCTGACATCGACGCGAGCGGCACCCTGAACGGTGCCGGGATTGTAGCTGAGGGCACCGTGACGATGACGCCGGAGCTGATTCAGTGTGACAGCTGTGAACTGCTGCTCGGCGAGAACAGGCTGACCGCCGACGGCACTTACGGCGGCGACCGCGTCGCGCTGGATATCGACATTGACGCGCCCGATCTGAACGCTGCCTGGGCGGAACTGAATGGCGCGCTGTTCGTCGCCGGCAGACTGGACGGGGAGTTAAGGGCGCCACGCTTTGCGGGTACCGGCACCGGCAGCAAGCTTCGCTTTCGTGACTGGTCGGCGGGCAGCATCGACATTGAAAGCCGCGGCTCCGGCAGTGAGCGGGTCGACCTGACCCTCGCGGTCAACGAACTTTTCATGGGCGAGACCGACCTTGGTTCATTGCAGGGCGCACTGAACGGCACGCTGCAGAATATCGACGTCGAGGTCGAGTGGTCACTGTTTGAACTCGAAATCACAGCCGCCGCAAATGTACAACGGTCGGCTGACAGTATTACCGCCCTGCTCAACCGGGCCGCGGTCACGGAGCAGTACACCGGCCGCTGGGTGCTGGCAGCCCCCGTCGCGATCCGTCAGCAAGACAGTGTGCTGACCGTCGATGCGCACCGCTGGCTGCTGCCGGACGGCATGGTCGACGTGCAAAGCATTCGCGTTGGTGCCGATGAGACGGTAATCAAAGCAAACCTCGATGCGCTGCCGCTCAGCATCGCTAACGCCTTCATGCCGGAGTTTTACCGCCTGGCGGGCATCGTCAATGCCGAGATCGACATGGCGCGAAGCAACGGCCAGTGGCTTGGCACGCTGCACTGGAGCCAGACCGATACGGTGTTGCAGCTTGCCCGTCCTGGAGAAGCCGTTATCGATCTTAACATTCCGCAGGTCGACGCGGACGCGACCCTGGCCGATGGCGGCGCAGTTGTCGCCGCTGCACTGCGAATCGATCCGGGCGTAACGGCGCAACTCGATTTCTCTATGGATGCGCTGGAGCGCAGCAGTCCGGTGGACGCCCGCCTGCAGGTCGAAGGCCAGGAATGGGGATGGATATCCTCGTTCGTGCCGGCCATCGACGATTTCGGCGGCAGGATTGCAGTGAATCTTGCTGCTACCGGGCCGATCGCGTCGCCCGCGCTGAGTGGTGAAGCGTCGTGGCGCAACGGCAGTATTGTCGTGCCGTTTCTGAACGTGCCGTTTTCGAACATCAATCTGGTCGCCTCCGGCGAAGCCGGTGGTATCGCGACGATCAGTGGCTCCGCCAGCGCCGGCGAAGGCAGCTTGAATTTTGACGGTCGCATTGACGAGATTATGCAGAGTTCGCGACGTCTTGAACTGGGCATCACCGGTAGCGCGGCCGAAGTGGTCAACTGGCCCGAGTATCATGTGTGGGTCAGCCCCGACCTTACCTTGCAGGCATCGGCAGGCGGCATCCTGGTGAAAGGCAATGTCAACGTGCCAAGAGCCGAGATTGTCATCCGCGAACGTCCTGAAAATGCGGTTGGCGTTTCATCGGATATTCGCGTGGTGGACGAGGTCGTTGAGGAGCGCGAATACACGCAGGTCTCGCTGGAGACCCGCATGATTCTCGGTGACAACATCCACGTCAGCGCCTTTGGTCTCGACACGCGTCTCAACGGCGAGTTACTGGTCCGGCAACAGCCGGGCCAGGCCATGACCGCCAACGGTCGGATCGGACTGATCGACGGCGCATTCGTCGCTTATGGGCAGCGGCTTACGATAGAAGAAGGCAATCTGATCTTCACCGGACCTATCGACAATCCGGTCGTCGATGTGCGTGCCGTGCGCAAAATAGACAACTTCGATCAAAACGTGACGGCCGGCATTCAGCTTCGCGGCCGGGCCAACAGCCTGTCATCCACGATTTATTCAGACCCGTCGATGAGCGAGGCGAATGCGCTTTCCTATCTGATCATCGGCCGCCCCTTGTCTGAAGCCTCCAGTTCCGAGGGTGGCCAGTTGTCCGGCGCCGCGGTGGGGCTCGGACTGCGGCAGGCTTCGCGGATAACCCAGCAGATCGGTCAGTCCTTCGGTCTCGACCAACTTGACATTACCGGTGACGGCGGCGACGCGACGGCGCTCGTTGCCGGCAAACAGATCAATGAGCGGCTTTATGCGCGCTACGCCTACGGCGTTTTCAGCCGCATCGGTATGGTCATCCTGCGCTACCGGCTGTCGGAGCGGATATCGCTGGAGGCTGGCGCCGGTGAAAACCAGTCAATCGATATCCTTTACTCCGTAGAACAGCAGTAGCGGACGGGGCGGGTTCGCAAGTTTCGTCGCCGCCCTGCTAACCAAACTCCTTCCGCTTGCATCAAAGGCTTAATGAAGAGTTCAGGCCCGCCTACCCGCGCAGACTTCCACGAGGCGATTTCCACACGCTCAGGCAACTGGTACGCCGCCTGTCTTAAAATCACGCGCAATGAAGCGCTTGCCGAGGACGCCTTGCAGGACGCGCTGCTGAATGCCTGGCACAAGCGGAAGCAATTCAAAGGCGACGCGAGGCTGGACACCTGGATCCACCGCATCGCCGTCAATTCAGCACTACAGGTGCTGCGTCGCAACCGAAATGGTGTGTTTGAGCCGCTGGAGAGCGACATAGCGGATGCCACACGCACGCCTGAATCCGCGCAGCACGCCTACGACATGCACGCTGAACTGACGGCTGCGCTAAGCGGGCTCAGCGAGCTGGAACGTGTTTGCTTCGTCTTGAAACATTTCGAGGAATGGCGCCTGAAAGAAATTGCGGGAGAACTGGGCACTGGCGTCGACACCATTAAACAGGCGCTTGTTCGCGGCGTGCGAAAAATGCGACTGACCGTGAGGAGTTTGAAAAGCGCATGACGATCAGCGACGACACTTTGACATTGTATTTTTATACCGATGGCCTGAGCAGACGCGAACGGCAGGAGGTCGCGGCGGCACTGCAGACAGATCGGGCCCTGGGCGCACGTTACGCTGCTCTGTCCGCCGAGCTGCAACAACTTACCGACGCGCCAGCCGTGGATGCGCCAGCCGATCTTGTACAACGCCTTCATGACTGCGTTGACCGACTCGCTGAGCTGCCCGCAGCAGCCCCCGACGCAGCACGTTTCAACGTGTCCTCGTTCTTCTGGGGCGCAGCGCTTGCAGCGACACTGGCCATCGGTATTTTCATCGGCATTACCGTCACGCGAGAGACGCCGGACCTGGTGGTACCGCGAATGGCAGAGGTGCCGGCGCCAATGCCGCCGACAACCTCGCCTTTCGTGCGCGGACTTCGGGTACATCTGCAGAACAGCGAGCGTGGCCTGAGCGGACTCCCGCCGGGCGACGCCGAACGTGCGCTACTGCTGATGAACATTATCGAACAGAACCGGCTGTTCGAGCGGGCCGCGGTGCAAAACGACGCAGATAATCTGGCGCGTGTGCTGCGGGCATTCGAACTGGTTCTTGCCCGTCTGGCGGCAGGCGATCTCGATGCAGAAGAAACTGACGCGCTGCGCAACAAACTCCTGTTTGAACTGAATGTCGTGCTAACAAAACTCTCTGCTCCGCCATCTACAGATTCACAGACCATCTGATTGAGGATTAACCCCATGCCGATTCGCAAACTTCCGCTGTTCTGCCTCCTGGTGCTGATACCGGCCGCCGCCGTGATCGCCGCTGACGGCGACGTCAGCGACGCGGACGCGCTCAAGATCGCGGCGCTGGAGGCGCTCGCGTCTGCGCCGCCGGAACGCGCATTGCCGCGGGCAAAAATGATTCTTGAAGGCGACAACAGCGATGAGGTCAAGGAAAGCGCCCTGTTCATCCTGAGTCAGATTGAAACGCCGGAGGCACAGGCGCTGCTGTTGGAGACCGCGCGTCGTTCCAGTGGCGACCTGCAAATCGAGGCCATTCATATGCTGGGAATCGGCGGCGATGCCACCTCACTTGCGGCGCTTGGCGCCATTTATGCCGCGGGCGACAGCGAGGTTCGAGACGCCGTCCTGGAATCCTATCTGATTGCCAACGACCCGCAATCCATTCTGGAGCTGGCGATCGCGGCAGATGTCGAAGCCGATCTGGAAGCAGCAATCGAAATGCTGGGCGCGATGGGGGCCAAAAAAGAACTGCAGGCGCTACGTGAAAACCGCGGCGTCTCCGAGAGCCTGATTGAGGCGTATGCCATTTCGGGTGATCTCGAATCCCTGCGTGCAATTGCAAGCGATGGCAGCAATCCGGAAGTCCAGGTCCAGGCCATAGAAGGTCTGGGTATTTTGCATCATGGCGATGCGAATGCGCTGCTTTTGGAGATCTACCGCGCATCGGATTCGGCGGACGTCAGAGAAGCGGCGCTCGATGGAATGTTTATCGCAAATTATGACGAGGGTTTGCTGCAGCTCTATCGTGACAGCAGCGACCCGACGGAAAAGCGAGCGCTGCTCGAGTATCTGACGATGATGGACAGTGACGGCATCTGGGACGTCATCGATTCTGCACTGCAGGGCGAGCCGCAATGAAACTGTGGCCCTCAGTAGTGCCCTTCAAAAGTGTGGCGATGCCGTTGTTGTTGCTGAGCCTCTTACTGCGCACCAGCGGCGCGGCAGGCGAAGCGCTGCCAGGTATGTCGGCGGACGGCTGGTATACCTGGCGAGTAGAAGCCATAGCTGCGGCGCCAGCCATGTGCTGCTATTCCTGGAATGCCGGCACGCCGCTGCGCGAGGACTGCAGGCTGGACGGGAGGCACCGTGGCTTTACGTCGGTAAACAGCGTCGGCAGCAGCGACACAAAAGTACAAATTTACGCCTTGCTGAAAAATGGCGGGGCGGCCAGGGTTCGCGTTCTCAGCACCGATTGCCCGATCAGCGGCGCCGAGCCCATGGACCTTGGCGTACTTCCTGTTGCCATGAGCCTTGCCTGGCTGCAGTCGGCTCTTGAAGCAACGCGTGTCGTTGAGACCGATCTGGTTCCAGCCATCGCGATGCATGCCGGCAACGAGGCAAAGAACGCGCTCTCGGCAATCGCCTCGGCTGATAGCCGCAGCAAATTTCGCCGCGAGGCGATCTTCTGGCTGGCCGAAACAGGCGCCAGTAACGGCGAGCAGGCTATTCGCGATGCGATCAGGAACGATACTGACGAAGACGTCCGCGAACATGCTTTGTTCGCGTTGTCGCTGTTGCCAGATGAGCGCGGCATCGCGGATCTGATGGATATCGTCAGAGATTCGACAGCAAGCCGAGGTCTGCGCGAGAAAGCCCTGTTCTGGCTGGCACAATCCGATTCGGACGACGCCATTCGCTATATCGACGAACTGCTGGGCGTTACTGCCGGCCTTTAATTGCGCCTCGACAGGTCATCGCCAGGACCGCTGCGGAACTAGATAGGATCCATCGCTATCTGTGCAGCTTTGCGCACGCGCTTCTCATCAGTGAAGTAGCTTTCCGGCGGGCGCGGCAGCAATTGCGCCTCTTCGCGCATTTGCAGCACCTCGATGCCGCCGTAGTTGATGTATTTCACCCGATCAGCCATGTCGTACACCGCTACTGCAACAGAAGATACAACGATGTCCCCGCTGTAACCCTTGTCGCGTCCGTTGTGCTCGATCCGCTGCTTTACGCCATCCCACTCGGCGCGATCTTTCGCGAACTGCGCGCGCGACATGGTTACGCCTATCGTTGCCACCGCATCCGGACGCTGGCGAAACCACAGCTCGCGTAATGAGTGCTCGCGCACTGCCTGCGCTTTGAGGGCATCCTCCGTGCCGCCGACTTCTGTTGCCATTTTCTCGCGAATACCGGCCAGAACCGAGGAGGGAACGACCGTGTAACCGCGTTTGCGAAAGTGCTCTGCCACTTCGCCTTCGATAATGGCAGCAACGCTATCCGGCATCTGCAGTGCCGCGGCTGCATCCACCGGTGACAGCGCGATGGTTTTAAACTGCTTTTTGAAGTCACGCTTTTCCATCAAAAAAGGCGATTCCTTGTCCGCAGCAAAAAGCGGCGTGACACAAAGTACAACCCCGAGAATGATCAATAACAGACGTTTTATCATTACAGTCCCTCCAGGTAGCCACGTACGATGCCAGCGTCGGGAGCATCAGGCGCCTCATCCAGATAACGACGGAACGCGGCCTGCGCTGCGGCCGTATCGCCCGTCATTCTGTTTGCCATGCCAATCTCCCGATACGCGTCGGCGAAGGAAGGATCCTCCTGCAAGGCGCTTTGGTACGCGGCAAGTGAGGTGGCAAAGTCAGGCCCAAGCGGATTCTCACGCCGGTAGGTTTCCCCTACGAGGAAATGGGCCTCCGCATTGTCGGCGTCCACGCTGAGCAACTTCGTAAGCGCTTCGCGCGAGCGCTCGAACTGCTGCTCCCGCAGGTCGAGCTTGGCGTTGATTAGCAATGCGGGGGCAATGCCACGATTGTAAACAGCCGCATCTGGGACTGCTCCAGGCAGGTAGCCCTTCTTCCGTTTCGTGCGTTTGATATATTTCTCAAGGTTGCTGATGCGATCCTCAAGTCGCGGATGGCTGCTGAACATCTTGCGTGGATCGGCGGCACCGTACACGGCATTCTCGGCAAGCGCGTGAAATGCCGGGATTGCCTCGTCGACAGCCAAACCTGCTCTGCCCATCAGCAGGAGCCCCTCCTCGTCGGCGACATACTCGTTTTTCTTCGAGTAGCCACTGGTGGCAAGGTTAGTCCAGAGGTCGCCGGTGAAATCCATGATTCCCTTATCGAAAGTCCCGGTCTCTTTGGCTGCAGCGATCGTCGCAAGGAAGCCGATTCCCTTGCCAAGCGCCGACTGCTTGTCACCGTCGAGCATCTCGCGATAAGTGTGGCGCTGCGTAAAATGCGAGATTTCATGCGCGAGAATGGCTGCGAATTGTGCTTCGTTGTCCATGCGAACCAGCAGGCCGGTATGCATGGCGATCGTTCCGTAGGGATACACCCAGCCACTTAAAGTCGGTTCAGCGACCAGCACCAATTTCAGTTTGATACCGAGGTGGTCCAGCGATTCGCCAAGCAGGCGGTCTGACAGTGATTCGAGATACTGCTTGACTTGCTGATTCTCGAATACGGTACCGCTTTCCCTGAGCCTGTCTTCGTGTTTCCGCGCCGACTCCCAGAGCTCCGCCTCTTCCTGCTGCTCTGGCAACGCCGTTATTTCATAGACAGGATTGATTTTCGCCGCGCTGCCAGGTGCCGCAAACAGGCACAGCACTACCGTCGCGAGCATTGTTTGAATGTTCACCGTTGTTGCCTCCCCTTGATCGTGAATCGCCGGGTAGCGCTCGGTAGTCCGTTTGGAGGACCCGGCGAAGGATCCTCGGATGACGTGGCCAGTGCCTTCTTCGCACCAAAAACCCGCATCCATTCGTATTGATTAAAGGGAGTATAACCCAGCCCTGGCGCTCCGCGGGCAGAGGGCTATAGCTTAATGAGGCCGTCGAATCTATAGTTGGCGGCGATGAAAGCAGCCAAGCAGCGGAGGAAGCGGGACACGACGGAAATCGGCTGGCGGGAGTACGTGGGTTTGCCTGATCTCGGCGCACCGAAGTTTCGTGCCAAAATAGATACCGGCGCCAGAACTTCTGCACTGCACGCCACCAACAAGCGCCCGTTTCGTACTGCCAGCGGCAACTGGATAGAATTTCACATTCCTGTTCCGGGGACGCCAAGATCGACGCGCTGCAAAGCACGGGTGGT
Source organism: Woeseiaceae bacterium (assembly GCA_037968735.1). Classification (GTDB taxonomy): domain Bacteria; phylum Pseudomonadota; class Gammaproteobacteria; order Steroidobacterales; family Woeseiaceae; genus SZUA-117. The sequence continues at coordinate 313,280 of JBBKWC010000007.1, forward strand.
CGAACTGCGTAAGATCAAGAATACGAGCGGTATTCCCGAGGAACGCTACATCATCAAAACGACGCTGGTGCTTGGCGGACGGCGATGGCCTATCGAAGTATCACTTGCGGACCGCGAGAACATGGGTTTCGAACTGATCCTGGGTCGCACCGCCGTGCGCCGCAGGCGAATCGTCATCGACCCCGGCCGCTCGTATCTCGCCGGGTTGCCGGCGAGTGCTAAAAAGAAAACGACTTAGCGCCATCCTCCGGTTAGACTTTTTCTTTGACTTCGCGGCATTGGCGCAGGCTGACGCAGCATTAGGAGACGCCCGATGAAAATTGCCATGCTTGCCGTGAACGCTAAACTTTACTCGCACCAGCGGCTGAAGGAAGCGGCCGAAGCACGTGGTCACGAGCTGCAGGTCATCAATACCCTGCGTTGTTACATGAATATCGCCTCGCGTCGCCCGACAGTTTATTACAACGGCGAGAAGCTGCCGCTGTTTGATGCAGTGATCCCGCGTATCGGCGCGTCCGTGACTTTCTACGGCATGGCGGTATTGCGACAATTCGAAATGATGGGCGTGTACCCGTTGAACGAGTCCGTTGCGATCGGGCGTTCGAGAGACAAACTGCGTTCGCTGCAGCTCCTGGCACGCGACGGCATCGGCCTTCCAGTGACCACTTTCGCCCACGACCCGAAACAAACGGATGAGGTGCTCAAGCTGACTGGCAGTGCGCCTTATGTGGTGAAGCTGCTGGAAGGCACTCAGGGAATCGGCGTCGTGCTGGCGGACACCAACCGTTCAGCGAAGTCTGTAATTGAGGCGTTTCGTGGTGCCGGCGTCAATATATTGGCTCAGGAATTTATCAAGGAAGCTGGCGGCACCGATATTCGCGCACTCGTCGTCGGCGGCAAGGTCGTCGGTTCAATGAAACGGACCGGCGCCCCAGACGATTTTCGCTCCAACCTGCATCAGGGTGGCAGCGCGCAAGCGGAAAAGATTTCTCCGGAAGAAAGAATGACGGCGACGCGTGCCGCCAAAACGATGGGGCTGAACGTTTGCGGCGTGGACATGCTGCGCTCGAATCACGGCCCGGTCGTCATGGAAGTCAATTCATCTCCAGGGCTGGAGGGGATAGAAAAAGCAACAGGTATAGACATCGCCAGTCAGATTATCGAATTCATCGAGAAGCAGGCCAAACCCGGCAAGACCAAAACGCGAGGAAAAGGCTGATGCCGGACAGGGCAAACTTCGACATCAGCGGCGTGTCAGTTGCGCCGGGCGAGCGCTGCACGGTGGACATTCCGGTTAGCGTGATGTCCGATCACACCCCGGTATCGATGTCGGTGCACGTCGTGCACGGACGTCGCCCTGGCCCGACTCTGTTTGTCAGCGCGGCGATACACGGTGACGAGATCATCGGCGTTGAAATTGTCCGCCGACTGCTGCGCGCCTCGCAACTCGACCGGCTCCGTGGGACCCTGCTTGCCATTCCGGTGGTCAACTCGTTTGGCTTTCTTAATCGTTCCCGCTATCTGCCGGACCGGCGCGATCTCAACCGCTCCTTCCCCGGCAGCGCATCCGGCTCTCTCGCGGCGCGGCTGGCGTATTTGTTCATGAGCCAGATCGTGGAAAAGTCCGATGTCGGCATCGATCTGCACTCGGCCGCCGTGCACAGGATCAACCTGCCGCAAATCCGCGTGTCGCCAAGCAAACCTGAAACCATGGCGCTGGCGAAATCGTTTGGCGCACCCCTGATCCTGACCTCGAAGGTACGCGAAGGAACGCTTCGCTTCTGCGCGCGGGAGAAGGGCATCGACATCCTGTTGTTCGAATCGGCCGAGGGCCTGCGCTTCGACGAGTTTGCCGTGCGCACCGGCGTTGCGGGAATTTTGCGCGTCATGCGCGATCTGGGAATGATTGCGTCCAAGGGCGTGCCAAAACTGAAAGGAAACTCGATGCTCTCGTCGTCGAGCTACTGGATTCGTTCCCCGGCAGGTGGCTTGCTGCGGAGTTTCAAGACCATTGGTGATCAGGTCGCAGAACACGATCTGCTCGGCGTCATTTCTGATCCCTTCGGCGAAACGGAAAAGGAAGTGCATGCCGACGACAGCGGGCTAATGATCGGGCGAACCAATCTGCCCATCGTTAACGAGGGCGACGGCATCTTTCACATAGCGAGAATAAAACAGGACACGGACGCAGCGTCGAGGATTGACACGCTCGTCGCGGGTCTCGAAGAAGACCCGCTGTTTGATGAAGACGAGATAATTTAAGCTTGCATTCGCGGCCTGGGGCCGCTCCTACTTGTCCTATTGAAATGTAGGAGCCCGCCCCGCGGGCGATTCGCCATTTTTACAACGCCTTCAAAACCGCGTCCAGACTGTCCTTCGCATCGCCGAATAACATACGGGTATTCTCCTTGAAGAACAGCGGATTCTGCACGCCCGCATAACCGGTTGCCATACTGCGCTTCAGCACGATGGTCGTGTCGCCTTTCCAGCATTCGAGAACCGGCATGCCGGCGATCGGGCTGTCCGGCTCATCCAGAGCCGACGGATTAACGATGTCATTGGCGCCGATGACGATGGAAACGTCGATTTTCGGGAAGTCATCGTTTATTTCATCCATCTCGAAAACGATGTCATAAGGTACTCTGGCTTCTGCAAGGAGTACGTTCATGTGTCCGGGCATGCGTCCGGCGACCGGATGAATACCAAAGCGTACATTGATACGTTTTTTTCTGAGCGCATTGGTGATCTCGTAAACGATGTGCTGTGCCTGCGCGACCGCCATGCCGTAGCCCGGAATGATCATGACCTCCTTCGCAGACGAAAGTAGTGCGGCAGTCTCCGCCGCGTCGATGGGAACGATCTCACCCTGTTCCTCACCGCCTTTCGCAGTACCCCCGCCGCCGGTGCCAAAGCCACCCGCGATGACCGAAAAAAACTTTCGATTCATCGCGCGGCACATGATGTAGCTCAGGATGGCACCGCTGGAACCCACCAGCGCACCGGTAACGATCAGGAGATCGTTATTGAGCATAAATCCGGTAGCGGACGCCGCCCAGCCGGAGTAACTGTTCAGCATCGAGACCACGACCGGCATATCGGCGCCGCCGATAGCCATTACCATGTGTATGCCGAACAAGAGCGCAATGACGGTCATTACGAGTAACGGCAGTATGCCGCCGCCGGCGGCGCTCGCCTGGACGAACTCACGGCCGAACCAGATTGCCAGCAGCAGCAGGCCAAGGTTCAACCAGTGGCGTCCCGGCAGCAGCATTGGCTTGCCGCCCATGCGTCCGGAAAGCTTGCCGAATGCGATGATTGATCCGGAGAAGGTCACCGCGCCGATCAGAATGCCGAGATAGGTTTCGATGTCATGGATGGTCTGCTCTGCGCCGCCGAAGTGAACGGAGGGCCCCATGAAACTGGCGAAACCGACGAGAACGGCCGCCAGACCGACGAGACTGTGCAGAATCGCGACGAGTTCGGGCATCTCGGTCATTTGCACCCGTCTGGCGAGCATGATGCCGATGCTGCCACCGATCAGCAGCGCCAGCACCAGGGTGACGTAATTCTGCGTGACGACGCCGAACATCGTCGCCAGTAACGCGATGCTCATGCCGGCGATGCCGTACCAGTTGCCGCGGCGCGCCGTCTCCTGATTGGACAGCCCGCCCAGGGCCAGGATGAATAGGATGGTCGCAGCGATGTACGAAACGGTGACGATACCGGCACTGATCATGAGTGGCTCACTTTCTGAACATTTCGAGCATACGGCGGGTGACGGCAAAGCCGCCGGCGATATTGATGCTCGTTATCAATACCGTGAAGGCGGCTATCCACATGATGACGTTATCGGTCGAACTGATTTGCAGCAGGGCGCCGATAACGATGATGCTGGAGATCGCATTCGTAACACTCATCAGCGGGGTATGTAATGCCGGACTGACGTTCCAGATGACCATGTAGCCAATGAAACAGGCGAGAACGAACACGGTGAAGTGCGCCATGAATGACGGTGGTGCCACCGCACCCAGGCCAAGCAGGAGCAGTCCGCCTATGGCGGCTGCAATCACCGGCCCCGCGGCAGATTTTTTCTTCTCGACGACCGGCGGCTTCTCGGCTGGTGCCGTTTGGGGCGCCGCCGACAGTTTCGGCGCCGGCGGTGGCCAGGTAGTCTCGCCGTCTTTGCAAACCGTCGCGCCACGGATAACCTCGTCTTCCATATTCACGTCGATCTCGCCGTTTTTCTCCGGTGTCAGATCAGTGAGCAGATGACGAAGATTGGTGCCATACAGTTGGCTGGACTGCGTCGCGAGCCTGCTGGGCAAATCGGTGTAGCCGATAATCGACACCCCGTCGCGAACCACGACCTTGTCGGCTTCTGTCAGCTCGCAGTTACCGCCCTGCTCTGCAGCCAGATCGACAATCACGCTGCCGTCCTTCATGGACCGCACCATCTCGGCGGTGATAAGTCGTGGCGCAGGCTTGCCCGGAATCAGTGCTGTCGTAATGATGATATCGACTTCTTTTGCCTGTTCTGCAAACAGCGCCATTTCAGCTTTGATGAACTCTTCGCTCATCGTCTTGGCGTAACCGCCTTCGCCCGAACCGTCTTCGTCGTCGAAATCAAGCATCAGGAAATCGGCATCCATACTCTCTACCTGCTCCTTCACTTCGGGACGGGTATCGAAGGCACGCACGATGGCGCCCATGCTCCTGGCGGCGCCGATAGCAGCCAGTCCCGCGACGCCTGCACCGATGACCATCACCTTGGCGGGCGGCACCTTGCCGGCAGCCGTGATCTGCCCGGTGAAAAAGCGGCCAAAGTGCTGCGCGGCTTCGACGATGGCGCGATATCCAGCGATATTTGCCATCGAGCTCAGTGCGTCCATCTTCTGGGCACGCGAAATGCGCGGAATGCTGTCCATTGCCATTGCCGTCACGCCAAGATCACACAGTGATTTGAGAAGCTGTGGATTTTGCGCGGGCCACAGGAAACTGATCAGAGTCTGTCCGCTGCGTAACTTGTCTGTTTCGCCCTGCTCCGGCGCCCTGACTTTGAGAACGATATCGGCGCCTGACCACACTGCGTCGGCATTCGCGACAATCTCGGCACCGGCATCGCGATACGCGGCGTCGGAGTAGTTCGCAGCGCTGCCAGCACCGGCTTCTACGGTGACATCGAAGCCCAGCTTTTTGAGCTGGGTTACGACCTCAGGCGTTGTCGCGACGCGTCTTTCACCCGCATGAATCTCCTTCGGTACACCGATTCTCATTCACTAGCCTCCAATTTATTTTGTCGCGACAGGGGATTTTGCCGGGGATTATGGTTGAGCAGCTTTTATTAGGCAATCGCGTTACTTTAGCATTATTGGCATCGCCAATCTTTCTGCGGGGCACAACAATGACCAGATCAGCCTGTGCGATTTTGCTCGTCTCACTGTGTGCGGCGGTTGCTTGCGGCGATCGCGTTGCTGCCGTCGAGACACATACTGAACACACCTATCGACTTTTGGACGGCGAGGCCCAGCCGGCGGCGAGCATAGAAGCCGCTGCATGGCTGGCCGGATCATGGCACGGCACCGCCTTCGGCGAGCGCTTTGAGCAAACCTGGAATGCGCCTTCCGGCGGCACGATGGTCGGATTGTTCAAATTATTTGACGGAAACCAGCCCCGGTTCTACGAAATTCTGCTGCTGACCGTCGAAAATGACTCCTTAAGTCTAAAGGTCAGGCACTTCAATGCCGATTTCAGTGCCTGGGAAGACAAAGATGAGCACGTCAACTTCCCGCTGGTGAGCCTGATGCCGAACGAGCTGCATTTTTCGGGCCTGAGCTTCTACCGGCGAAATGACGACAGCATCGACGGCTATCTGGTGATGCGGACTGACGAAGGCATACAGGAGCAGCATCTTAAGTACGAACGCAGGGCGCAATAGCAGCATTCAATCGCGAACTGGGGTTGAATCGCCCGCGGGGCGGGCTCCTACAAGTGCTGATTAGCACTGTAGGAGCGGCACCTGGCCGCGAAGCGCAACGATAGAGGTCGGTGAGGATTATCTTTAGTGCGAACGGTAACTTATGCGAATTCGCCCGCGGGGCGGGCTCCTACAAGTGCTGATTAGCACTGTAGGAGCGGCCCATGGCCGCGAAGCGCAACAGAAGAGAATTTGTTAGATGTCCATGGAACAGGAAAACGAGCGCGTTCGAAAAGTTTGCGACCTGCTCTACAGCGCGAGCAAGTCTATCCGTATTCTGAGCCACGTGAGCTGGTCTGCCAGGGTACGGGAACAATTTTTCGCGAGCGACGCGAAAGAACTGCCAATAGTCTCCTATCCGTCGTATGACCCGGGCCCGCCCGTACAGATCGTCGCGGAAGCGCGAAAGTACATTCGTACTTCGGTCGTGGATGCCTGGCTCACGCGCCAGGCCGACATACTGGAGAAAAGTGCGCGCATGCTCGCAGCCTGCGGCAGCGAGGATTTCTATCGCTACGCCGGCGAACTCTACGGCAGGCCTGCAGACGTGCTGCCGGATGAGTCGAGCACTTCGCTTGCGCTTGCCAAACAATTTGACCAGGCGATGAGTTCATTCGCGGCACTCGATCTCGGTGCGCCATCTCCCGCCTGTCACCTTGCAAGCCACGTTGCCGAAGTAATGCAAACCGCATCCGTTGAGATGTTTGGCGACGATGCGCCAGAGGTACAGATCGTCGATGAGCTGTCTGCGAATGCGCTCGCAGGGCCGCGCAGAATTCGTATCCGCCGCGCCGCTTGTTTTTCTGACAAGGACCTGCGGCAGCTTGTGCACCATGAAGCCTATGTCCATGTAGCAACGTCACTAAATGGTCTCGCGCAGAAAGACCTGCGCATACTGGCCGCAGGTCACCCCGGCACAACCAAAACCCAGGAAGGGCTCGCGGTATTCGCCGAGTTCATCACAGGCTCGATCGACATCGACCGTATGCGACGCCTGTCAGATCGTATCCTGGCCATTCAGATGTCGATAGACGGCGCCGACTTTCTGCAGGTTTACCGCTTTTTCCTCGAGCGCGTGGGTACGCGTGAACAGGCCTACGAAAATGCACGGCGCGTGTTCCGTGGCGGTGTGCTGACAGGCGGCGCGCCGTTCACTAAAGACATCGTCTACCTGGATGGGCTGATCCGCGTGCACAACTTTCTTCGGGTCATTGTCTCAACCGGCAAGGCCGCCTGTCTCAGGCTGCTGTTCTGCGGCAAGCTCGACATAGAGGATGTTCCGGTATTGCACGAACTGACCGAACGCGGCTTGTGCCGACCACCGAAATTCCTGCCGCCGTGGGCGAGCGACCTGCGTTTTCTGCTTTGCTATCTGTCCTATTCTTCGTTCCTGAACTCGGTCAATCTGACCGAGATCAAGGCGCATTACCGGGACATACTGGAGGGCATTCCGCAGTCGCAGAGCTAAGGTGTTGTCGGGGCACGCGATCGCGGGCGCTATCGCCCAATCCTCCCGCGATTTTACCTAGCACTCTGGCGGTCGGGGAGGATTGATCTTTAGCGCGATGTTTGGAATTGAGCATCATCTGAGAATCGCCCGCGGGGCGGGCTCCTACAGTTCGAAAGCTACCGCAGGAGCGGCCCTGGCCGCGAATAACCGTCAGGTGGCAGACGCGTCGCAGATACTCTGGATCGAGCTATTGAGCATGTCGTTGAATTCCTCTTCAGACTGCCGGGCAGACAGGCCTTCCGACAATGCTCTGGAAAAACTGGCGACCATGCCCGGCTGACGGCCGAGGCGTTCGCAGGCTTCTTCGCGCGAATAACCGCCGGACAGGGCGACGACGCGAGCAACGTTGGGGTGCGAAACGAAATCCGAATACAGGCCGTCTTTCTCAGGCAAGGTCAGCTTGAGCATCACGAACTGGTCAGCATTCAGGCTGTTCAACTGCTTCATGATAGCCGCGTGCAGAATCTCCTCTGCCTTGTCTTTTTCGGCGCAATTAATGTCCACTTCGGGCTCGATGATCGGCACAAGTCCCGCAGCAACAATCTGCTTGCCAACTTTGAACTGCTGATCAACGATTTCATCGATACCTTTTTCGTTTGTTTCCTTGATAACCGAGCGCATCTTGGTACCGAAAATGCCAGCGGCCTTGGCTTTGGTCAGCAGCTTATCCAGATCCGGCATTGGCTTCATGAGCTGCACGCCCATTTTCTCGTCGGCGAGCCCCTTGTCCACTTTGAGGAACGGCACCACATTCTTTTCCTTCCACAGGTACTCGGCGGTCGGTTTGTCGGCGACTTTTCGATCCATCGTATTCTCGAACAGAATTGCACCGAGAATGCGGTCGCCGCCAAAAGACGGGCTTGTCATAATCCGAGAGCGCATGTCATGCACGACCGTGAACATCTCTTCGTCATTCGACCACGCGTCCGGTTGAATACCATAGAGCCCCAGCGCTTTTGGCGTACTGCCGCCGCTCTGATCGAGAGCGGCAATAAATCCGGGTGCGGTTTTGATTTTCTTGAGTTGTTCTCTGTTGCTCACGGTAACCCCTGCCTGAATGGTCTGACGAAATGGAAGGGCGGGATTTTACAGCATGCGGAGCGGAAAAGGGGTCAGCGCAGCAGTTACTCTGCCGATCTTACGTGGAAGCGACCGGCAGGGTGATTCTGGACCTGAATTCACCACCGCAGCAGACGATGTTGGTGGCAATTCGCGCCTTGCGAGGCTCGCCAAACGGCGCGCCGGTGTTCCAATTGATATCGAAATGGGGATAGTTGCTGCTGGATATATCGATCCGCAGGCGGTGGCCCGCCTGGAAAAGATTGCAGGTCGCAAACGGCTCGATACGAATGCAGTAAACCTCGCCGGCGGTCATGGATACCTCGCGCTCCCAGCCAGAGCGGTAACGCATACGGAAGATGCCATCAGTGATGTTCATGGCGTAGCCTTCCGGATAATCAACAGATGGCGGATAAACGTCGAGAATCTTGGCGGTGAAATCCGTATCCGGGCAGTCGGAGCCAACGTGCAGTTCGACAACAATGCTGCCGGCAATCAGCAAATCATCCTGCAATACAGGTGACGCGAACGAGAGCACGTCAAGACGATCCGCCAGCGGTAAATGGTCGTGATCCAGACGGTAAGTGAACACCGTGTCGCCGACCCGCTGGTCAAACGCACCGCCATGCATGATCGGCGCACCGGACGTCAGCGCGCCGCCGATGGTCGGGACGGGGTCGGCAGGATCATAGCGAAACGCCAGGCGCGTTAGCGCGGCTTCACTGTGTCGCTGAAGACTGCCATCCGCCGCGAGATAAAGATGCTCTTCCCCCACACCCGGTGGCGGCCATGCAGCAGCCTCCAGCCAGTGTCCGCCATGATCAATTCTGCCGGCGGCATTCTTCCTGCCACTGCCACCGCCCATGCAGAAATAGCGGACCGGCGCAGGCAGCGACTCGCTTGCATCGTCTTTCAGCCAGCGGTTGAACCAGCTAAGGCGCAGCGCGCGATAGTCATCAGCGATGTTGCCATCAAGTATTGCAGACGGGCCAAAATCGGCATCGCCCGACCAGGACAGTGATCGGTCGCCATGCGTCCATGGCCCCATGATCAAGCTTGCAGGCGCGGTATTTTTCGCAGCCAGCTCGACGTAGTTGCTCGTGCAGGCGAGGACGTATGGGTCGTACCAGCTACCGATGATGACGACCGGCACATCCGGAAATCGATCGTAATAGCCTTCCGCATACAAACCGGGCCGCTTCCAGTAGTCGCTGAAACGCCCCTCGCGCCACAACTCGAACAGGTAGGTTTCGTACTCAGGTGCTGCCGCGAGCGGCGATTTGCCCGGCGACCAGGGCATCTCGCGAAACCACGCGGCGAGATCGGTTTGCTCAAGCGCTTTTCGGCGCGCGGGGTCGGCAGCGGTAAGCGGACTTTTCAACGCATGCCGGTATGCCCAGGTTGCCTGCTTAAGCTCGAACGCTCCGCCACGCCGTATGCCGCCGTGATAGGCGCTTGAGAAGCCGCCGGAGTCCATGAACATGCAGGCGAGGCCTGGCGGACTCAGACAGGCCAGCGCCGCCTGGGTATGGGCACCATAAGAGAGTCCCATCGTGCCAACACGACCGTTGCACCAGGGCTGTTCGAGTAGCCAGGCCAGCGTATCGAAACCATCTTCCGCTTCGTGGATATATTTGTGGAACACGCCTTCGGACTGATAACGCCCGCGGCAATCCTGCATCACCACCGCATAACCCTGATTCGCAAACCAGGTGGCAAGCTCGGGCCGCGTGAGGGGTTTGGGATCGGCCGCGGTCATCTCGGAACGGCTGGTGCCCGACTTGTTGTATGGGGTCCGTTCCAGAACAACCGGCAGGGGCTGTTCGCCGGCGCCTGCCGGACGATACACATCCGTCGCCAGGCGGACGCCATCTCGCATCATTACAAGGCAGGTTTGTTCGATGGCGGAAAAGCGACTCGGCATAAGGTCAGAAACCGATGTAGACAGCGATCCCCAGCATGAGCACTGCCAGCACAATATAGATGAGCCACAGGCGGAAGATGAAGCGGGCCCATTCCACCCAGCCCACCTGCGCGGTGGCGAGATAGGCGAGCAAGGTACCGGAAGTGGGTGTCAGCATATTCGTGATGCCGTTACCGAAAAGAAAAGCCAGCACCGTCGTCTGCGGCTCCACACCGGTTAACTGGCCGATAGGACCCAGAATTGGCATGCTGACCGCCGCCTGGCCCGAAGTGGACGGAATGAGAAAATCGAGCAGCAATTGCGACACGAACATGCCGCTCGCGGCAACGTAGGCGCTGTTGCCGCCGATAACGCCGGTCAGCGAATGTACGATTGAATCGAGAATGCGGCCCTGCTCGAGGACGACGGCAACCGCCGATGCAACGCCAATAAGCATGCTGGCCATCAGAATTTTTTTCATGCCGCTGACGAAGGCGTCTGCCGCCGCGCTGGGCTTCATCCGCCCCACTGCCGCGGCGGCAATGCTCATGCCGATGTAATAGGCAGATAGCTCGTTATGTTCCCAGTGCCAGCGGTTTGAAGCGAACACAAGAAACGCAATGCCGGCCACGAGAACGATCAGCACCGTGCTGTGGCTTGAGTTCAGTTTGCGATCATCGAAGACAGGCGCCGTTACTGTCGTGACACCTTCGCGCCGCACCATGTAAAGCACGAATGCGATTCCCACGATGACGAACACAAAGAAGAATGCCAGGCGCACGCCGGCACCACTGAAAATTTGCAGCCCGAGAAGTGGCTGCGCAATGGTGAGCGGGATCGGGTTGGTCACCGACGCCAGATAACCCGCTTTCACCGCGACCGTGACGATGGCGAGCCCTATGACTTTTGACAGGCCAAGCCGCTCGGCCATGACGACCATAATCGGGATCACCAGCAGGTATTCGGAGGCCAGTCCGAGGAAGCTGCTACCCGCTGCAAATACCATCATGAGCACCGGGATAAGCAGATAAATGTTGCCGCGGACGGCAGAGAGCAGACGTTCAAGTCCGGCATCAATGGCGCCGGTTGCGGTGACGATGCCAAACATTCCGCCGATAATCAGCACCATGAATATGAGGCCTGCCATGCGCGTAAGCCCGGTCGGTATTGCTCTTGCAGTGCCAATGAGACTTACCGGTGACGCGCGATTCGCGGTACCGCTGTCAGCGGTACCGAACAAATGCGTGATGGAACGGTCTTTCTCGATCACCTCGTACGTGCCGGGAATGACCAGGCGTCCGTCGCGATCGAAGGAGCCGGAATCGACCACATAGGTCAGCGCCGTCGCGAGCAGCAGTATCCCCAGCATTACGACAATCGGATTGACGTGCTTTGCAGTGGCAGGCTTACCGTTGGAGCTCATGCGCTTCTTCTTGTTCCAGGGAAACGTCAGCGTGTTGTTTAAGACTGCGACAGATAGTACGCGAGACTTTAAGGGGATAGTAGGAGCGAGCGTGAGCTCGCAATTCGCTGATATCGAGTGCGCGATTTTTCATCCAGGGCACTGTCCCTGCTAACATGGCCCGCAGGCAGACTGCTTTCCAGGGGACCGCTTGAAATCGCTGACCGCTATCAAAGTATTTGCGCTGGGCGCGGTGATGCTCTTGCTGATTCCTCCGGTGATATTCAGCCTGGTGGCCTTGACAAGCGGCATGGCCTTTTCTGAAACGGTGTCCGCGGTCGTGGACCAGTATCAGAGTGACCGGGTCAACCTGCTGGTGTCAGGCTTGCTGAGCTTTTTTCCTCTGCTTTTACTGGCGGTCGTTCTCCTGATTGCACGTCGCTTCGCCATGCAGGCAGAGAATACAGTTGTGTATGCGATTGGCGGCGTGCTGCCAATTGTGCTCGTGACCATTTTTGTCAACTTCGAATACTGGCCGGTGTTTCTGCCGGATCGCGTCTACCCCGGTTTTCCGCATGGGCTGGAATTTGTCATCGGACCGCTCGCCTTTGCGCCGGCCGGTGTGCTGCTGGGTCTCGCCATCGCGTGGCTTTCATTGCGGAAAAAACCCTCTTGAACAGGTCGGCTCTTGTAGTTTTTCTTGCGCTAATAATGTTACCCGGCGTCGGCGAGGCTTGTCGTTGTGCACAGCTCACGCTTGCCGAGTATTTCGATGCCGCTGACACCGTGTTGTTTGCCCGTGCCATGTCATCAACAGAGCTTTCCGATCGGCGCACGATTGATTTCGACTTACTGGTGCCAGCTTACAAGGGCGAGGACGTGGCACTGACAGGCGGTACCATGACTTTCAGTACCGCACTGAGCAGTGCCTCTTGCGGAATCACGCCGGACATCAGCGCCATCTATGTCGTGTTTGCCAGGAAATCTGCGGAAAGCGCCGGTCAATGGATAGATTATTGCAGCGGTACCCGCGTGCATCTTGCAGAAAACATAGATGAACCGCAGGGATTCGCGGACGTACCGGCGCGATTTGTCGTGAGTCAGCTGAACGGTCTCGCCGGCATGGAAGTGCTGCGCGAAGTCGCCGCGAATGCGCCGGATGCAACGGATGGAGAAAACGGCAAGCTGATCGGCTTGCTGCAAATCGCTGACGGCCAGGCTGTCGACGTGTTCGTCGACGCCAGCGACGACACCTCACCCATCGGGCACGTGAGCGATGCCGCCGCGTTAGAAACTCTGGAATACAGCTACGAGGAGGCCGGCGCCATCGTGTACGCGCGCCTATCCGGTTTCTATCGCGTTCGCCTTGCCAGCGGCCGCTTTGGCTGGATACGCGCAGCGGATGCAGGGGAGTTTTATCCGTATGAAGCTTTGCTGCTTAACCGGCTCTCCTATTTGAATCAGCACTGGAGCGGTTTCGTCTGGCCGGAAGCTGGCGCGGGGTTGCCCCAGCGCAGTTCGCAGGCGACGAGCAACGCGGTTGAGGTGCCCGTTAACGTTATCGAAAGCAAAATCATCGGCGGCATGCCCTGGTTTCGCGTTGAGATTTACGACGGCGAAATATGTACGGGCCTGGAACCCTCGGTCTCGATGTCGGGGTGGATCCCGGGCTACGGACGAAGCGGAGAACCGTCGCTGTGGTTCTACTCGCGCGGCTGCTGAATTGCCTGAAACCGCCCCTAAATTTTTCACAGATGCCACCACCCTCGCCGATGCGCTCATCGCGATGGTGGGCAAGCAGATTGTGCTGGGACTACCCGTTGGCATCGGCAAGGCACTGCACATCGCCGATGCGCTTTATGAGCGCGCCTGTCAGGATCCCGAGATTTCGCTTACCATTTTCTCCGGACTGACACTCACGAAGCCAGCCGCTGGCAGTGGTGTGGAAGGCCGCTTGCTCAAGCCGATCATCGAGCGGCTCTACGGCTCGTGGCCGGAAGCCAGATACGCAGCCGCGCTGGCGACGCATGCGCTGCCCGCCAATATCAAAGTCCGGGAATTTTATCTCCGCCCGGGCGCATACCTTAACAATCCGCTGGTGCAGCAAAGTTACACGAGCATTAACTACAGTCAGGTAACGGAAGAGTTGCTGGCGCTTGGCGTCAACGTTATTGCGCAACTGGTGAGTGCTCGCGAGGAAAGCCCGGGGACTTTAAGCCTCAGCTCTAATCCTGAAATTACGCTTGACCTGCTGCCCCGTATGGAAGCGCTTCGAGCCACGGGCCAGCGAGTCGCCATGGTTGGCCAGGTGAACGCCAATTTACCGTTCATGACCGGCGACGCAGAAGTCGCGCGGCATCGCTTTGATCTCGTGCTGGAAAGTGACGACCTCCATTTCCCGCTGTTCGGCCTGCCAAACCGCCGCGTAAGCGCAGTTGACTACGCAACCGGCATGCACGTTGCCAGCCTCATCCCGGATGGCGGTACCTTGCAGGTTGGTATCGGATCGTTTAGCGATGCGGTCGCTCACTGCTTGCAGCTACGTCACACTCAGCCGGACGTTTTTCAAAACGTGCTCGCGCGACTGCCCGGTGGCAGCAGTGCACCGTCTCGACGTCGTCTGCCAATCGAATCCGCGGCATTCGACCAGGGACTGTATGCGGCGACTGAGCTGCTGAGCGATGCAGTTTTCTCACTGTTTATGAACGGCATACTGCACCGTGGCGCAGGCGCAGATGATGATGCGCTCATACATGCCGGTTTTTTCATCGGTTCAAATGCACTTTATGACCAGCTCCGCGAGTTGCCGGAAGCGCAGCGCAAACTCATCAGCATGACCAGCATTTCTTTCGTCAACACCCTGTATGGCGATGAGATGAAGAAGAGGCGGCAGCGGCGGAATGCCCGATTCGTCAATGAAACCATGCTGGTAACACTGCTCGGTGCCGCAGCATCTGACTCACTGGAGGATGGGCGGGTCGTCAGCGGTGTCGGTGGCCAGTTCGATTTTGTTTCTATGGCGCAATCTCTTGCCGACTCGCACTCTATTCTGATGCTGCGTGCGAGGCGCGTAAAAGACGGCAAGGCCCGCTCAAACATTCGCTGGAGTTATGCAAACGCGACGGTACCGAGACATCATCGCGATATTTACGTCACCGAATACGGCATCGCGGCCACGCGCGGCCAATCAGACAGTCAGGTTATTGAATCCATGCTCAACATCGCTGACGCGGAGTTTCAACCCGAGCTGATAGCAGCAGCGACAAAAGCTCGCAAGTTGCCGGCCGATTTTCGCCTTGGCGCGAGCGCCAACGGCAACACGGCGGAAAGCCTGCAGCAGATCTTTGCGATGGCGGGCATACGCGAACACTTCCCCCCCTACCCGCTGGGCACTGACCTCACGCCGGACGAACAGGCGCTCGCGCTTGCACTCGAGTGGCTCGGCAGCAATACCGCTACGAGCATGCAAAAAGCACGGCTTGGCACGGCGGCCGTGCTGCGAGGGAAGCGCAAGAACTACGCGTCGGAAATGCAGCGAATGGGCCTGGACGAGGCGAGTTCGCTAAGCGATCGTCTGCTGCGGCAGCTTGTATCCTATGCACTGGAGAAGACGACATCGTGAAAGCAAAAACAGTGGCCCGCTCCGCGGTAGAGCAGAACGTGTACAAGGTATTTCCGAACGACCTGAACTCCGAGTACACGGTGTTCGGTGGCGTCGTCATGGGCTTGTGCGATCGAACAGCATTAATCGTCGCCGAACGGCATAGCGGTCACACGAGCGTGACGGCAGCGATCGACAGTCTTAATTTCCTCGCCCCGGCGCGCTCTGGCGCGACCCTGATCGTCAAGGCGGCGATCAATCGTTCTTGGCACAGCTCGATGGAGATTGGCGTATACGTGGCCGCGGAAGACAGTTTCACTGGCGAATCGCGACACGTGGTGTCAGCCTATCTTACGTTTGTCGCCCTGGATGATGCCGGCAAGCCGATTGCAGTGCCCGCCGTTCTCCCGGAGACAGATGCGGAGCGGCGGCGATATGAACAGGCGGACTTACGCCGCAAAGCGCGCCTGGAAGCGGCAACGTCCTGAGCTTAAAACGAGCAGCTTCAGGACCAGGAGAAACCATAAGCCAAACGCGCCACCACCACCGCTTCCGCTACCTCCGCCCGGGCCGGGCCCGGCGCTCGCCGTGTTCACCGTCACGGTTCCGGCAGCACTGTTGTTCGAGGTATCCGATTCATCGCTGCTGGTAGCAAGCGTGATGTTGTAAGGCTGTGCGCCCGCGGCGACGCCCGTTACGGTCAGACTCAGTGCCTTGCTGGACGACCCGGCAACGCTGGCAGCCTGACAGTCGACCTGATTTGCGGCAACGGTACAGGCGCCATCCGCCCAGCTTGCACTGTCTGCGCGCAGTCCTGCGTTCAAGGTAATTGATACGGTCACGTTCGACGCGCTCACGGGGTTCAGGTTCTCGATCGTTGCCGACAGTAAGGTGCTCTGATCGACGATGACCACACCGCCAGGTGCCGTCACGGTCATGTCCGGCGCAGGTACAGGCGTAATGACGACGGTTTCCTGATTATTGTTCATGTTGTCATC
This sequence comes from Woeseiaceae bacterium, assembly GCA_037968735.1. Classification (GTDB taxonomy): domain Bacteria; phylum Pseudomonadota; class Gammaproteobacteria; order Steroidobacterales; family Woeseiaceae; genus SZUA-117. The sequence continues at coordinate 329,727 of JBBKWC010000007.1, forward strand.
TGTATCTGCCGACACCGTGGCGACGAAAGTGCCGCTGTTGGTATCTCTGGCGACTGTCGATAATGACACGGTTTTGGTCGAGCCCCCCGAGATGCTACCTAACGCACAGTTAACGGTGCCCGCTCCGCTGGTGCAGGATCCTGACGTAGCGCCAGCTGATACAAAGGAAAAATTTGACGGGATGGAAATGTCCACTTCCACGTTTGTGGCGGCAGTGGAACCCAGGTTCGTCGCGTCAAAATTCATACTCGCGCTGCCGCCAATGAATGGCGTCGGCGCCTGGCCAGCCAGCTCTATCGTCATGTCAGTGGTGGGCAAGGGCGATACGCAGACGGCCGATGAAGCCGATGCGGACATGATGCCAACGCTGCAAGCCGAAAAATCATCGCTGCCGTTGATGCTCGGCGCCATGATAAAGGTCTGCGGCTCCGCTTCGCAGGCCCCTGAAACGCCGTCGTGCGGCGCACCGAAGTTGTGGCCAATTTCATGCGCGGCAACCAGCGAGTCCGTGAAAGAACTGTTGGTCCCCTGGGTCAGGCCTGCGCCAAAACGGCTGCTGCACAGCGTATCCGTGTAGGCGATTCCCACCGTCGAGCCATCGAGATTGCGACCCGTGTACAAATGACTGAGACCCTGTGAAAACTGAGCGATTGTCGTTTGCCGGTAGACCCCCAGCTCGTCCAGCAGGTCACCTGCATTGGACGTGTTCGTGAACGGATCGGATGAGGTAGTGAAAACGTTCAGTTCTTCCACACTGATCTGGACGCCGACATGCTCGCTGAAAATGCCGTCGACATTATTGAGCCGAGTAGTAATCGCAGCCTCGGCATTCGCACCCTTGTCCTCAGAAAATTCGAAGTCGCCCAGTGCGGCGATGCCTAGCTCTACCGACGCACCCGGCGCGCGCGCTACCGAGCTTCCGAGTTCGCTGCTCAGTTTCCTGAAAGCAAGATCGCCGCTAACAACCGCCTGGGCGGCACCACAACTCATGCTGCCTGATTCAAGGTAAGTATCGGACAGGCGAAAGATGACCGCTTCGGTCATGGCGATTGCGCTGTCGCCCGGCGCTTCGATGGCATAGACGTCGTCGCCGTCGCGAATCAGCCCGCGCGGCTGGCCATTTGCCATCGTCAGGCGAACCCAGGAGTCGGGCAATCCTGTGAGCTGACCTTTGTAAACCGCGATACCGGCATCGCGCTGAGCGCGCACTGCCGCTGAGAACAATCCGTCGTTGGTTTCCAGCTGCAAATCGAATGTGCGTCCAAGAGCGTCAAATTGGATGTCGTAAGAGCCGTTCAGGCCAGGTTTCAGCTGACCGTCAGCGCCTGCCGAACCTAACGCCAGGATACGCACCGGCTCGTGATGACCAACGATGAGTCCGTCCGCCCCTGCAGCAGCGGCGGCAAGCAGAGCTATGCTCAGAACGGCTATGCGCATGCAATTCATGTGGCATCTACCTTCGAACCAGGATTTCAGGCCGCTAGCTCAACACTCTGTCATGGAGCCAACAAGGAATCAGTTCTGCTTTTGACCGTCATCACAGGAAAAAGTGTGAATTACGTCAAATCCGCGCTGGCCTTGACGATCGTTTTACCGCTATTGCCTGACCAGCGCGCAGTCTGCGACCGGACTGCCCGACTGCCAGTCCCGGTACTGCGCGGCCGTCAGCAGAAAAATCTTTCCCTGGTCCTCGACCAGCCGCATGTCGGGTAACGCCGAGCCGTCGTCCGCCGTAAGCTTCAAGTCCGTATCCGTCGCAGCGTAACTACCGGCCTTGGGGTAATCGGGAAACGGGTCAACGACCTTGCCCCCGTCATCAACCAGAACCTGGTCGGTGAACCTGTCCCATTCGAAGCGGCCATCGTGCAGCTCGACGGTGTCGCCTTCGTAGGCAATGCAGTCGGGCATGTAAATGCCGTTGTGGGACTTGCAGGCGGCCAGGGCTACGGCGACCAGGAGCAGGGAAACAGTTCGCATGCGATTCTTCGGTCGGAAATTACCCCAAAGTATAGCGGTATTCCGGCAGCACATTGTGCGACCGATGTCGCGGACTTACGCGCTGAAAGCTTCGGACATGGTGCAAACGATGAAACCTGAGTACTCTTGGCGCCGTGCTGCAGACGCTTATGGCTACGGAGAACCGGCGTGACCACAACGGCAAAAAACTTTCTATTCGTCTCTATTGACGGGCTCATTAGTGACATTGCCTGGCTTGTGCACAAGGAAGGGCAGAACGTACGCTACTTCATTGGCAAGGAATCCGAACGTCCGATCGCCGACGGTTTCGTGCCAAAGGTGGACAATTGGGAAGATCACGTTGACTGGGCGGACGTCATCGTTTTTGACGACGTACTCGGCCAGGGCGATATCGCCAAGCGACTGCGAGACGAGGGCAAGCATGTCATCGGCGGCACGCCTTACACCGACATGCTCGAAGACGATCGCACCTTCGGCCAGAACGAACTTAAACGCCACGGTGTCTCCATTATCCCGTTTACAGAGTTCACCGATTTCGATGCCGCAATCGAGCACGTTCGCAGTAATCCTGGCCCATACGTGATCAAGCCAAGTGGTGAGGCGCAGAACATCAAACGCCTGTTGTTTGTCGGTCAGGAAGACGATGGCATGGACGTCATCCATGTGCTGCAGTCCTACAAGGCGGTCTACTCCGACACGGTAAAAGTCTTTCAGCTACAGCGTCGCATGCGTGGCGTGGAAGTAGCGGTGGGCGCGTTTTTTAACGGCACCACGTTCATGCAGCCAATCAATGTCAACTTCGAACACAAATTGCTGTTTCCGGGAGATATTGGGCCGGCAACGGGTGAGATGGGCACGTGCATGTACTGGAGCGGACCGAACCGCATCTTCAGAGCGACGCTCGGCAAGCTGGAAAAGCGTCTCGCGGAAGAACGCTATGTCGGGTACATTGACGTCAATTGCATCGTGAACGGCAACGGCATCTATCCGCTGGAATTTACGGCTCGTTTCGGCTATCCGACGATCTCTATCCAGGCCGACGGACTCGCTATGCCCGTTGGTGATTTTCTCGCTGGCATGGCCGATGGCTCCCTCACGCAGTTCAAGACGAAGCGCGGGTTTCTGGTTGGTCTGCGAATCGTGGTACCGCCGTTCCCCTATAACGACCCGAAGACTTTCGAAGCGAACTCAAAGGACCGAGTAATTATCTTTCGCAAACCGAATTATGAGGGTATCCATATCGAAGACGTGCGGCTCGTCAATGACGAATGGCTGATCACCGGCGGATCAGGTGTCGTACTGGTGGTCACCGGGGGTGGCGTGTCTGTAAAACAGGCCCAGGCGCAGTGTTATCAACGCGTAAAGAATATTCTTATACCCAACATGTACTACCGCAAGGACATCGGCGACCGCTGGTTCGAGGACCACGACAAGCTGCATACCTGGGGCTATTTACGGGAGAGCTGATTCTCCCTGACAATCTCCAGCGCCGCGTTCAAGCTTGCCAGTGCCTTGGCGATTTCCCGATACTTCTGCCCATCCAGTTGTTCGGCGGTATACAGTATTTCGGTTGCCTCGAACAACAGCTCCGGCAACGCGTCCAGCTGGCCGCTGCTGCTCTCTGCATCACCGCGTTTTTGCTCGCTCAGGAACTGCAGCAGTTCACGCGTCTCGCTGACTGTGAGTTGCTCTCTCACATGCGGAGGCACGACGCCTGGGCCGGAATCGAAGTCGACGATCGGCCGGTGATAATCACCGCCACTACCGATGCGACGCTCAACGCGGCTGCACTTTATTCGGGCGCCGTTCAACGTGATTTTCAACGGCGTGTACCGTCGTTGTCGCCGGATTTCCCAGCGCGGATGATTTGCTCGATTGCTGTGCTCATAGCATCCTCGTTGTATTTACGTTCTAAACTCTGCTCAGGCGGAAGCGCTGAGAGAAGGATCGTCCTCGCCGCTTGCCCGCTCCGCGAGCAGCGCCTCTGCGTGCTGTATATCCTGCAACGTTACCGATTCGATTTGTTGAATGGGACCACCCTCATTCTCTGCGACCATCGTCGAACGAATGTCAGACTCCCACGCCTGCAATATCCGCCGGCGCAATGCATGACTGACATCATCCAGCTCAGCCACCTCCCGCGGTGATCGGAATGTGCTGGCAGGGCGGATAATGGCCTCTTCGATATCGTAACGCGGATGTCCCTGCACTACCTTGCCGGACTGGACGTTGCCGAGCTCGCTCACGTCGCGGTCGCGAACGACTACGATATCGCAGTCGGTGTCCGCCATCACCGGTTCGACCGTTACGGATCGTATCAGCCGTTCCAGACGGTTGATGCTGTTTGCACCCATGACAATCATGTCGGCGCTAACCTCATCGGCAACCTCCGGAATAACGACGTTCGGATTGCCTTCGTTCACGAATACGTTGTCAGCCTCGATTTGAAAATAACTTGCAAGCGCGTTGACCGCATCGGTGTGCCGCTCCACAAGCTGCTCGCGAAGCTTCTCGTTCTGTACGCCGGGACCACCCATCGGCGTTACCACGCCGCCAGCGCCAACAGCGTAATTCATCGGATCAGGCACCTGATAAGCGTTTACCGGATATATCGCCGCTTTGAAGGTCTTGCCAAGTAAGTCCGCCGTCTGGAAAAGTTCATAGTCGGAAGCCGTCGTGATGTCGTCGACATCGGCCATCGTACTGCCAACCGCTGCAACGATGCGTTTGATCTCTGGTTTCTGCGCGCTGACAAACCAGACATGCGCAGGCGATCGGCGCGCCAGCTCCCAATCCGTGTTGGATGTCAGGCCAAGCACATAGCTATGCTCGCGTGCCTGCTTCATGACGATATCAGGACAAGAGGTCGCTATTTTTCGGAGGATTGCATCGGTACGCGGTGAATCCCAATGCACGTCGTGGCAGACGTCAATTCCTTCCTGACCGAGCCGCATGGCAATCTCCGCTACCAGGGTCGCATCGCGGTCGCTCAGGTTCTTGATTTCAGCGTCCATTTCGTCGTCGGACGCGAAAAGTTGATGCTCGACGCCGCTGTCGTAGCAAACGTGGAAGAGCTCCAGCTGGCAGCCGCTGACTTTCGCCAATGAAACCGCCCGTTGCAACAACACTGATTTCATCGGCTGCTCGGGCCGAATCAGATCCGGACTGAGTACTACCAGTGCTTTGTTGATCTTTGCCGTTGTCGTCATCATACGCCCCGCTCTTGCTGCTTTCCTTTAATGGGCTGCAAGTCGCATGCCAGCGCAGCGTGTGCCGACTTAAGGGGCAAAATGACGGGATCCAGGCAATTCCTTGCAAAACTTGCAGCGTTTTTGCAAAGCCTGCACAGCGGTAGCGCCGCGGTGATTTACAGATGTTGCCAAGCAGACGCATCCCTGCAAGGCATTTGCTAAGGTATCGCTTGGCCGACAACAGGACCGTCGTGTGATCGCAACAACCCGCAGCCGAATGTTCATCGTGCTCGCTCTCTTCGCGAGTTATGCAGCGTTCGGTCAGGACATACCCATACTGCAGGAACAGACCGACGACGCGCCGGTGGATGTCGTTGGCGAGTCCATATCGATCGAATCGAACGAACAAACCGATGCGGCGATCCGGCAACGGCTGCTCGATATCTACGCGTCCATAGGCGGACTTGGCACGGTTGATCCCACCGTTGAAAGCGGCGTCGTCACGCTGGGCGGCACGGTAACCAGCAGTACCTTGATCGACGACGCAGGCCAGATCGCGGGGCGCGTCGTCAACGTCGTAGCCGTCGACAATCGCATCGAGCTGAACCGGCAGGTGAAGCAAAGGCTCGGCCTGGCGATAGACCGCCTCAGCGGTGGCTTCTTTGACTTTGTATCCATGCTACCGAGCATCATCGTTGCATTGCTGGTCATATTCCTTAGCTGGCTCTTTGCCCGATTCGTTGCATCAAGGGAAAAGCTGTTCAACCGACTGGCGCCAAATTTTTTCATTCGCGACCTGCTGCGCCAGCTGGTCAAAGCAATTATCGTCATCGCGGGCATCATTTTTGCGCTGGAAATTCTCGATGCCACCGGCTTGCTCGGTTCCATCGCCGGCGCACTTGGCATTGTCGGCCTTGCGATCGGTTTTGCGACCCGGGATACGGTCGAGAACTACATCGCCAGCATACTCCTGAGCCTGCGCCAGCCTTTTTCCCCGCAGGACCACGTCACGATTGACGGCCAGGAGGGCATCGTCGTGCGGCTGAGTTCGAGGGCAACCATCCTGATGAGTATGGATGGCAATCATATCCGTATCCCAAATTCGGCGGTGTACAAGGCAATGATCGTCAACTACACGCAGAATCCCCGTCGACGTTTTGAGTTCAAGGTTGGCGTCGATACGGACCTGGACCTCGGGCAGCCGCGGCAGATTGCACTTGAATGTCTGCGAACCATGCCAGGCGTAGTCGACGATCCCGCGCCGCGTTGCCTGGTACACGAGCTCGGCGATAGCAGTGTGATTTTACTGCTGCAGGGCTGGGTGGATCAGCGCCACGCCGATTTCGTCAAGGTTCGCAGCGAAGCGTTGCGTCTCGTCAAGGAGGCCTTCGACGACGCCGACATCGTTATGCCGGAACCGATCTACAACCTCAACATACGCCGCAGCGAAAAGCGTATATCGTCCGCCGCCAGACGGCCCGGGGCGGCGACAGCAACCCTGTCGGAGATGGAAATTGCTCCGGACAATACAATTGCAAAACAGATTGCTATGGATGACTCATCACGCACCGAAGAGAATCTTCTGGATCAAGCAGCGCCGGAAGAGTAGCTGGTCGCATTTGGCAAAAATTGTAATTTGTACACAAAACCACTTCGTGCAGCGGTGAGAGTGGTACAACTGAAGCCCTGCAACGTGTGGCATAGGGATTGCATACTTCTCCTGTAAGCATAAAAACCAACATAGGGAGAACGATATGCGATTTGGAAAAACACTGGCGACCATCCTGACCCTGATCATCCTTGCCGGCTGCGCCGGTACCCGGACCCAGGAAAGTGCGGGTGAGTACGTTGATGACGTAGCAATAACAACCAAGGTTAAATCGAAACTGCTGGCATCACCGGATACCAAGGGTACTGCCATCTCGGTTGAAACCTTCAAGGGCACGGTGCAATTGAGCGGTTTTGTCGATACGGCAATGGAAAAACGCAAAGCCGAAGAGATTGCGGCAGACACTGATGGTGTCGCACGGGTCGACAACAAGATTACCGTAAAAGGCAGTTAACGCCGCAGCAGTTCCCTCTTAGTGGGAACGCGACGGTTTATCGGATCTAGGGTAGCGGGCATTATGCCGGCTACCCTTTTTCTTTTCTGAGGTCGGCGGCGATCTGTATGTAGGCCGCACGTACGATATCCTTGCCGTACTGCCTTTCCAGCCGACGCACCGTGAAATGGCCGCGTGCCATATCCTGAAAATGTGAAATGAACATTGTGTTGACCAGGCCGCCACCGATGGCCCCTACCACCGGGATCGTCTGCGCCATTGCCTTTTGCGTCACGACGATGCCGAAACGGCTGGCGATTGCCGTAACGAATCGCACCAGCACCGGAGCGCTGGCGTTCTTTACCCCGTGGCTTGCGACGTGCTGCATCGCATCGGTCATCACCTTGCTGAGGGCGATGCGTACGCCGTAATACGACGTTTCCGCAGCGTCATCTGCATCGCTTGCACCGCTCCCCATCGCGAAAACCTGCATGGCATTCATGATCGTTTCGTCGTCCCGCGGAGACTCACCCTCCGCACGCGCGATGTCGACAATGGAGCGAAACATGATGCCTGTCGTAACCGGTAATTCCAGCACCAGAGACTGCATGCCAAAAAAACCCGAGACCGCGCCCGTTGTAATTGCTGCTGCCTTGTGCAGGCGCGGGCTGGCCGGAACCGTACCGGTTTCACGCATAGTGCGTACGGTATTGGCGAACACGAAACGGATCGCTTCCTGCGTGGAATCACCGACGGCAGATACGACACTGGCCGGAACTGCGCTGCTGACGCGCTTCATAAAAGCCTCCAGCGGCATGCCGAGATGAGAGCTCAGACGTATCGCCAGGGAAGGATTTTCCAGGAGGGCGACCGCTTCCGCCAGTGCCTCCCGCTCCGGCATCGCTATCCTGGCCAACGCGCCGGTTTTTTCCTGTTTGCCTGCCTGCTGCATCTCTCGGCACCGATCCCGGCACGCCGGGTCACTGTCTGGGGGCTGACAATGTTACACCGACGGTCGGCGCCCGCCGCAACCATTAAATCAGTTGCCGGAAGTCACGGGCAGGTAATCAGTCAATCCGTCGAGGCAGCCGCACCAGCCGTCGGCGTGCCGGTCCCGTGCGATTTTGGACGCAATAAGCTCGTGCTGAATAAAAATATCCGTTCCGTTTCGCGTCGCGGTGAAGCGCACAGTCACCCGCTCGGTATCCGTCGTGTCGTCGCTGCCGACTTTCCAGGTGTAAACCAGCAATTCCGGCGCATCGATGGTTTCGTAAACGCCGCTGATCCATAGCACCGTCTTGTCCGGCAGCTTGTTGCCGATTCGATAGCGGCCGCCTACCCGCAAATCGGTTTCCGCCGCTACACAGGTAACGCCCTTTGGGCCCCACCACGCGAGCAGCTCCTCCGGCGTCGTCCAGGCGCGAAATACGCGCTCGGGGTTGGCTGCCACGAAGCGCCGGACTTCGAGCCGGTATCCTTCAGGTAAGTTCGAGGAAGCTGACATGATGATTCGCTTGCCGGCAGCTACCGATCAGCAACGTCCTCGTCTAAGTGCCGGGTAAGCCCTTCTAGCGTCTCGTCCCAGAAGCGCCGATAACTGGCAGTCCATTGATCGACGTCTCGAAAGGGCGCAGCACTGAGAGCGCAGTTGTGAATCCGGCCGCTAATTTCGCGACGTATCAGGCCGGCTTTTTCAAGCACACGCAGATGTTTGCCTACAGCAGGCAGCGACATATCGAACGGTGCGGCAAGGTCGGTCACCTTGGCGGGCCCTTCAGTGAGACGCGCCAGGATGCTGCGACGGGTCCGGTCTCCCAGCGCGCGGAAGATGAGGTCCAGTTGATCATCCTGCGGCAACTGCGCCGCTGCATTGGTTGACAGCATGCGGAGAATGTTAAACCATATGGTTTACTGTTTCAAACACAAAAGCGAGACTCGCCATGGCAATTCACCAGGAAATTCCGTTTAAATGTGATCGTGACACCTTGTTCAAAGCGCTGACCAACTCGGCGCAGTTTGCAGCCGTCTCGGGTGCACCTGCTGATACCTCAGCCACCGAAGGCGAGGCCTTTTCTCTTTTCGGCGGGCAGATCACCGGACGCAACGTCGAGATGAAAAAGAATCAACTGATCGTTCAGGCATGGCGTGCCGGCGCGTGGCCAGCAGGCCACTATTCGATAGTCCGGTTTACACTCGACGGTAGCGGCTCCAATACAACCTTGACGATGGATCACACCGGCTATCCGGACGGCGAGGAAAAGAATCTCGATGGCGGCTGGCACAAGATGTACTGGGAGCCGCTGAAAGCCCATTGCGAATAATTGACGGCTATCGCGCATTTGATTTAGCGCCGGAATTTCACCAGTATGCGTCGCCTCGTTACGCAGCACACATGAATGCATGGCGCGCAATTCCAGACACCGGTCAGTCGTTCGACGGATTCTAAAAGGGCTATTCACAAGCCTCGTGGCCTTGTTGTTGCTGAGCTTCGCCGTCGTCCTGCCATTACGCTGGATCGCTCCGCCGACGAGTGCCTTCATGCTGCTGGACGACAGCGGTCGCGTGCCACCAATGTACATCTGGACGGACTGGTCTGATCTGGGCGACGCCGTGTTACTGGCCGTCGTCGCAGCGGAAGATCAGAAATTTGCGGAGCACTACGGCTTCGATCTCTCGTCCATCAAAGACTCACTCGACAGCGCTGGCGACGGCGGGCGTCTGCGCGGTGCGTCGACGATTTCCCAGCAGGTCGCGAAGAACCTTTTTCTGTGGCCGGCACGCAGCTATGTCCGCAAGGGACTGGAGGCATACCTGACCGCCGTCATCGAAGTGTCGCTGCCGAAAAAACGCATTCTCGAAATCTACGTAAACATCGCCGAGTTGGGTCCCGGTGTCTTCGGCGTGGGGGCGGCAAGCGAGATCTATTTTGGCAAGACACCTTCGGACTTGAGTGACAGCGAAGCGTCCCTGCTGGCGGCGGTGCTGCCGAATCCTATTCGCTTACGCATAGAAAGCCCGACCGAATTTCTTCGCGAGCGACAAGTCTGGATACTGGATCAGCTCAGCCGTCTCAGGCGCGAACAGTGGATCCGGCGTGTGAGTGCTGACTAAGGAGCGAGCCACGCTTCGGCAGCCGCCTCGTCGCCGGGTTCGAACGCCTTGATGTCTATTCCCGGAATCAGCGCACCTTCAATTTCGCTGGCGTTACGAATCCAGGATTGTCCCGCTATAACGGCCACCCGGTCGAAATGTTTAAGGAGACCGAAGAGCTTCGGCAAGCGAGAGAATTCGACGGCGAGTGCACCGAGCGAGGGAAAATCAAAATCCCGGATCCGGTACAGCATCCTGCCATTGCTGATGTCCTCTGATTTAGCCAGCAAATCATCCAGGGCTAGCTTCATGCCCTCGCTGTCCAGCTTGCCACCCAGTTCGATATCAAGACGATTTGTGCCGTTACGCGTGACGGTAAACATGGCTGCTCCCGAATTTGAGTCGCCTCAGTATCTTGCGCCCCATCCTGGGTTGCAAGTCAGGTGACATGGTATTTCTGTGTACTTGCAGAAAGGAGTAGAGTGTCGCTCCCCTGCGCAAAGCCAGAATTTCGGAGATTACCTTGAAACTGTATAACGCACCCGGCAGCTGCTCTTCCGCCTCGCATATTGCCCTCATCGAGAGCGGCGTGAAATTTGACGTTGTCAAACTGGATCTGAAGTCAGACCGAAAGCTACCCGATGGCCGCACGCTCTCTGATATCAATCCAAAAGGCTACGTCCCGGTGCTGGAACTGGACGACGGCACTTTTCTGACCGAGAACATCGCCGTGCTGCTGTATATCGCCGATCAGAACCCGAATTCCGGGTTGGCCCCGCCAGGGGATACGACGGCCCGTTACCATCTGCTGGAGTGGCTCGCGTTCATCAGCACAGAGGTGCACAAGTCGATGGGCGGTTTTTTCAATCCGAACTTGCCTGCAGAGATGCGACCGCAAATCACGGCCAATCTCGATAGACGCTACGCGTACATTGACGACAAACTAGCGGGCAACACGTTCCTGATGGGTGACCAGTTCACCGTTGCCGATGCCTATCTATTCATCGTCAGCAGGTGGGCGCCAGGGGTCAAGTACGACCTGTCGGCAAAGCAGAATGTGAAGGAATGGCAAAAACGGGTCGGCGAACGTGACGCAGTAAAGCAGGCGCTTAAGCCGTAGAAACGTCCGCTGGACAGCTGCCGCCGCTCAGCCTTCGCTTGGAAGGAACCGCAGTCGCACTTTCACGAACTTGCCACCGTCGACAGGGTGAAACCGCCACTCACGAACAGCCGCCAGCGCGGCATCGTTAAAAATGTTCAGTGGTTCGGCATGCAAAATGTCGATGCCAACCGGCTGGCCGTTTGGCGCAACCGCGAAGCTCATATCGACGGCGCCTGCGACACTGTCTTTTCGTGCCTGGCGTGGGTAAACCGGTGCTTCGTAGTGCGTGACATCCAGCGCAGACATCCCAACCGGCGTCTTACTCCGGACATGTTGCAACCAGACATTTTTGGTTTGTTTTACGGCTAACCGTGGCACATCGGCGGGTTTGTTCTGTTCTTGAGAATCAGGCTCTGTTGCACCCACTGCTGCTGCCGTAGGCAGCGCTTCTGCCACAGGCGTGACCGCTTCCTCCGGCATACTTTTAACGACGACCGCTTCAGCCGCAACGATGGGCGAGGTGGCTTCAGCGGCAAAGTCGACGTCCAGCACTGCCACCGCCTCGTCTCGCATGTCCAGTGCGGTCAACTCCGCAACATCTGCGATAGCGATCGCATTCAGCAACCGTTCGTCAATGGCCGGCGGCGGCTGCACCTGCTCTGCAAGCGGCTCGACGTCCGTCGGCATCGCCGGCACTGGCGCGGCCACACTCACAAGCGGTGTGGAGAGTTCTGCCTGCGACCCATCCTGCCGGCTCCCGATAAAGGCGGCACACAACGCAATCAGCGCCGCGGCGGCGGCCATCATTGGCAGACCACTGCTCCTGTGCGCCGGTCGCAACTGTCGTTCTGCGGGCATCGATACCTGCGGACTAACGATCGTCAGGGCCTGCAAAAAATCGCCGGCGTTGCTGAAGCGGTCAGCACAATCAAATGCCAGACAGCGCATGACGGCGCCTGCCAGTCCGCTCTCTACATGCTCCAGTGGCGCAGCCTTAAGGCCGAGTTTCTCCGCACGCCTGGCGGTATGCTCGCCGAACGGTCGCGTGCCACTCAGGAGCTCGTAAGCCACAACCCCGAAAGCGAACACGTCATCACGGGCGGCCGGTGCCGCACCTGCCAGGACATCGGGGCTCGCGTAGCGCGGCGTCGCCCGATATTCGTCACGTGGCTCGCCAAGATGTAACAGAGTGCGCCGGATATTACCGAAGTCGACCAGCTTTACGCCGCCATCCGCAGTCACGACAATGTTGGCGGGCTGCACGTCGGCGTGAACGACACCCTGTTCATGGGCCGCTGCCAGCGCGGCTGCAATTTGCTCGATGAGATGGCGCTTGTCCGCTTCGTGCCTTGAGGGCAAAGATGCGCCGCAGGTCCGCAGCGGTTCCCCGGACAGCCATTCCATGACAAAGAAACAATGTGGTCCGTGTCGTTCGAAGTTATATACCTGAACGATATTACTGTGTGACAGCGCCATTACACGTGCGTGCTCAATCATCAACGATCGGGCGGACTCCTCTGCACAATCGTCGAGTGGTTTCGTGAACTTGAGCGCAACCTGGCCATCGTCGGTGCCAAGTGACTTGCGCACCTCATCGATGGCCTTATAGATGATTCCCATGCCGCCTTCAGCGACTTTGCGGACGATCCGGTAGCGCCCTGCCAACACAGTCCCTGGGGGAATGGCTTCCACATCAGGATGCATTTCCCGGACAGCAGGCGACGCGCGCAACTGACGTGCCGCAGAGTAGTGTTTCGCCCGCAGCTGCTTCGGCAGCGCATCAGTCAATTGCACCTCGGGCTCTGTTATGGCTGCGACAGCGCTGCCGATCGGCAGCGTACGCAGTGACGGTTCAGCTGCACGCATTCTTTGGAAACCTCCTTATGGCTGGCGTGGCCGCAGCATGCTTTTCGCACCTGCTAAGCCCCGTTCTTGCAGCCATTAGAAGGGTTTCAGGGTGAACAAAAGCTGAATAGTGCGATTCGCAGTGCTTTTAAGGCAGGGTCGCTCGCGCCGCTTTGAGATCGTCAACCAGCATGTCGAAGTGCAGCGCGCGTTCTGACTGGCTGCTCCGCAACACGTAAGCAGGATGAAAGGTTGTTATGAGTGTAGGTTTGTCGTCGCCATCGCGCGGCTGCAGCCCGCGTTCCTCTTTCAGTTTCCACGCGCGGCCAGTCAGACTGCGAGCGGCTGTTGCGCCAAGCGTCACCACGGTGCGCGGCTTGATCTGTTCGAGTTCGAGATTCAGCCACCAGCGGCAATGTTCGACCTCCCGCAGAGACGGCGTTTTGTGTATGCGCCGCTCACCTTTCTGCACAAACTTGAAATGTTTGACGGCGTTGGTCAGATAGACTTCGGCGCGATCGATCCCTGCTTCCTGTAGCGCACTGTCAAGCAGTCTGCCGGCAGGCCCGATGAATGGCTCACCGCTCTGATCTTCCTCGTCGCCCGGCTGCTCACCGACGATGAACAGGCGCGCAGTGGACGGACCGCTGCCGCAAACCGCCTGTGTGGCGCAGGTGGCAAGTTCGCATCGCGAACAGTCTCGTATGCCGGATTGAATTTCCGCCAAAGTGTTCGGACGTTCTGCAAACCGCGCTGCCGAAATCGAATTCCATTCGGCGGCCTGGCGTCTCCCCACCGCCGTGCCGGCAGGCGCTGAATGCTGCGCTGTCTGCCCGTTTCTGACGAGTTCGGGAATGAGCTGCGCTTCCGGCAGGTTCTTCCAGAATTTCTTCGGCATTTCCGCACGCATCGCACTGACCTTGAGACGCGCCGGATTAAATATGCTGCGATAGTAAGTCCGCCATAACGCTTCAAGCTCGTCGCTGTCGGGAGCTGCTGCCGCGGTGACGCCGGGCGAAAAAAGCAGGCGATTGCCGTCCCAGTGCACGGAGCGCAACGGGGTCAGAATGGACCAGTGCATGCCGGTGAATCGTCGCGAGAAAAACGGCGCAACAGCTTCGATGATATGGTGCTCCGGCTCGAACCAGGCAACATAGATCTCCGCCTGCTCGGTCTGTACTTTGCGAAAGCGAACGAAGGCCTTCATTTTATGCATCTCGCGCTTTACCGATTTGGACAGCTTACGTGCCAGAAAAACATCGTCGTCGGCAGCGTTGTTCAAGAAATCACGCGAAGACTGCAGGCGCCAGAGCATTCGATAAAGCAGTGAAAAGCGTTGTGGATTCGAGTGGCAAATGACGCGTTCTGCAAGATCCACATACGCTTTTGGCACTGTTAATGGCCGGGCCGATCCGGAACGTTTGTGACATTTGTTGGGTCCCGCAAACAGGTCGTTTTGCAGGTCGCCTGTAAAAAATTTCACGGTTTCCGGCGCGCACCCGTCTGCGATCAGGCGACGCGCATGTTTGCGAAAACCTGCCAGGTCGGCCGGGGCATCGAGTTCGACTGATATCATGAGCGCGCTTGAAAAAGGTCCTGCTGCAGCGGCGGACCGGCGAGTGCACTGCGAAGATTGCGGCTATCGAGAAGACTACCTGGCTGCCAATCTGACGTGACGATAAATGGTTTCGCTTTGCGATATTGATTGGTCAGCCGGGCGAGATCTGTCAGACGCAAACGCTGGCATCGACGACTTTTGACGATGGCCGCGACACTGCGGGTTCCGAGCCCGGGCACACGCAGCAACTGTTCGCGGTCCGCCCGGTTAACGTCCAGGGGAAACTGTTCGCGATGAGCAAGTGCCCACGCAAGCTTCGGATCAATCTGCAAATCGAGCATGCCATCGTTGCTGCCGGCAATGACTTCTGCAAGTGAGAATCCGTAGAAGCGCAGCAGCCAGTCCGCCTGGTAGAGGCGGTGCTCCCGCATCAGCGGAGGGGGCGCAGGCGGCAGCTCGCTGGCCGGATGCGGTGTCGGACTGTAAGCGGAGTAGTAAACCCGCTTTAATTTGTAGTCACCGTACAGCCGGTCGCTGGTGGTAAGAATGCCGCTGTCCGGCGTATCGTCCGCACCGATGATCATTTGCGTGCTCTGCCCTGTCGTCGCGAAGTGTTTGTGCCGTGGTTTGCGTTTACTTTTGTCTGCCTTGCTGGCCGCGATTCGGCCGTGAAGATGAGACATCGATTCGCGTATGCGACCATCATTTTTCTCGGGCGCCAGTGCTGCAAGACTTTTAACGGTTGGCAATTCGATGTTGACGGATAGTCTGTCGGCGTAGCGACCCGCCTCGTCCAGTAACGCCGGATCCGCATCGGGGATGGTTTTCAGGTGAATGTAGCCCTGAAATTCATGGTCTTCCCGAAGGCCGCGCGCGACCTGCACGAGTTGATCCATGGTGTAGTCGGGACTGCGGATGATCCCGGAAGACAGAAACAGCCCTTCAATGTAATTGCGCCGGTAGAATTCCAGCGTCAGATTGATAAGTTCGTCTACCCGGAAGCGGGCTCTTTTGACATTGCTGGATACGCGGTTGATGCAGTAAAGGCAATCGAACTGGCAATAATTGGTGAGCAGGACCTTGAGCAGTGAAATGCAGCGGCCGTCGGGCGCATAAGAGTGGCAAATGCCCATGCCGCCGGTCGAGCCAATGCCGCCGCTTTTTGAAGAGTCCTTGCGAGCTGCCGAACTGGAGGCGCAGGAGGCATCGTATTTGGCCGCATCAGCAAGGATTGCAAGCTTGTCGCGGGACGTGGGTGCAGGCATAAGGAGATATACTGTATAAAAACACAGTATATCTCCGCTGCGCTATTTTGCAATAGCAGGGGCCGGTCAGGGCTTAGGCGCGTAGACGCTGCACCAGCCGTTGGCGGCGACGAGCTTGCCGGCGAAAATGGAACAGCCGCCCCAGGCCGGATCATCGCCGGGAATATAGAGGGCACAGTTCGAGCATAGCTGGCCCGGCTGGTAACGTGGCTGCTTGGCGCTGTCTACCTTCGTTGCATCTTCGACGTAAGCCAGCGCCATGGCCTGTGGATCGCTTTCCTGCAGTTTCGGCATCGACTGGCTAGCGGGAGCGTCTCGTTGCGCCATTGGCGCGGGATCCGGATCGGCTGCCGTGTTCGTCGTGGCTTGCGCTGGTGCAGGCGGAGCGTCGCGTTGCGACATCGGCGCAGGGTCGGCCGTAGGCTGAGCGTTCGAAGGTGTGGGGGAGGTGTTGCTGCCGGCGCCCGCTGGCGGCGACTTGTCGCCGGAACAGGCCGCAAGCGACGCGAAAGACGCCAGCAGTGCACTGCCCCCGAGATATTTCACCAGTTGCCTGCGCCGCGCTTCGAATTCATTGTCAGTCATTTCTCGTACCGTCCGTTTATCGAATGCCCAGCGCCAATCTTACGCGATAGTTTTACGCCAGCGGCAAGAATTACGCCTTTAGCAGTGCGGCAGAAATCGACTGACAGGCAGTATAAAAAGCGGTGGATGAGTTTTTCAACAACCTGCTAGAGTCACCTGTTCCTGATTTACCGGACCCGCAAATGACCTTCAGATTACCAACTGTGATCGCGACTTCCGTTGTCAGGGGCAGCCAGCAGGGTGAGAGTCACGGTGGCATTTTTTCAGTCGATTTCGACACCCGTGAGGGCAGGCAGCACGTCGACTGGAATACGAGCAAGATTGATTTTACCGGTCGCGGTGCAGATCGTGGCCTGCGTGGCATTGCCTTCGACGGCGACGACATCTACGTTGCGGCGAGCGATGAGTTGTTCTGTTACGACCGCGCATTTGCAATTCAACACTCGTTTCGAAATCGTTATCTGAAACACTGTCACGAAATCTGCAGGAAAGACCGGCACATTTTTTTGACCTCGACAGGCTTTGACGCGCTGCTTGCCTTCAATCTGGAAAGCCGCAGCTACGAATGGGGATTTCAGTTGCAGCAGACTTACGGTGAGTGGACCGGTCACCGTTTCGACCCGCGTACTGATACCGGCCCCGCACCGGTCAATGATTTTCATCTCAATATGGTGCATGTGGACGACACCGGCATTTACCTGAGCGGCCTGAAAACCGCTGCGCTGCTGCACCTGAACCATCGCTTCGAAGTCAGGGAAGTCAGCTCGCTGCCAGCCGGCACGCACAATGCGCGTCCGTGGCGAAACGGCATCCTGTTTAACGATACGGCAAGCAACTGTGTGCGCTATGTCGCACGGGACGGGACGGAGAAAGCCTTCAGCATCATCACCTACGATGAATCAAAACTGACGTATGTAGATGCCGATGACTCCCTTGTCGCCAGACAGGGATTTGGGCGCGGGCTCGCCACTGTCGACGATCGCTTTGTTGCGGTGGGATCTTCGCCGTCAACGATCACGCTGTACGATTTGCACAGCAATCAGATGGTCGCGTCGGTAAACCTGACGATGGATGTGCGCAATGCCATCCATGGGTTGGAGATATGGATCTGAAAGAGGGGTGGCTCGGAGGATCGCGAGCCGGGCTCGCTCCTACAGTGCTTGTTAGTACTGTAGGAGCGAGCCCAGCGGGCGATCACATCCGGGGGCCGTCTAGCCGCCCCAGCGCTTCATGTAGCGTAGACCGAACTCTCTCGGCCGGTTCGTGAATATCCGGGCAAGATGCGGCCGGCCATCGGCGACACTGGAGGCGCCGTATTCAAACTGCCCGGTGTTGTGGGTGTACTGGGCGCGTTCGTCGGTGATGTTGTTGATGAATACCGATGCTTCCCAGGTTTCACTTTGAACGCCGAAGCGAAGGTCGCCAATGATGTAGGCGTCGTTCTTCGTTTGCGGGTTGGGATCCGTATTCGGCAGCGGCTCCAGGATATTCAGGGTATCGCCGCTGTATGACCACTGGGTCCTGACGAAGGCATCGTTCTGCCCCATGAAATTGACCGGCCAGTGATACTCGGCCCAGGCTGCGGCCTTGAATTCCGGCACAATCGGCAGACGCAGACCAGAAACGAGATCATTGATGCCGTCGCCGTTCAGATCGTGATCGGTGTCGGTCTCGGCTTCCATGAATTCCGCGTTCATGCCAAGCGTCCAGTTTTCGTTCGGCGCGTAGTCGAGTTCCGCATTGACGCCTGTAATGTGCGCCTCGCCGGCGTTAGCGACGACCTGCTGCCAGGGCTGTCCGCATTCGCCGTCCACGGACACCGAGGGATCGGGAATCCCGCCCACCAGGCAGGGCGTACTGGATGGATCCACCAGCTCCAGCTGATAGTCCGACCACGCCATGTGGTAGGCCGTGATGTTGAAACGTCCCTGGCCCCCACCAAACGTCGACTTGTATCCGATCTCGTAGTTGTCCATCAGATCGGAGACATAATTGGCCGGAAAGAATGGCTCTCCACGGGTCCGGTTGATACCGCCCGGTCGCTTGCCGCGCGTGTACAGACCGTAGACCATCCTGCCGCTGTCGTCGTCAAAGGTGTAACTCAGGCTGACCTTGGGAATGAACTCCTTGTCCACGCCCTCGCGTCCCGGAACGCCTTCTCTCGGCCCAATGCCGAAACCACCGGGGTGGTTAACAAAATAGTAGTTGGTATTGGAGCGATCAAAATAGCGTCCGCCAATCGTCAGATCGTACGCGTCATTGATATGCCAGGTCGCCTCACCGAACACCGCCGATTGCTTCCAGTCTGTGTAATTCTGCGAATACCAGTGGGACGTTGCGCCGGGATAGGTTTCGCCGCGCATCCATTCGTAGGCCGCCAGAGAGATGGAATCCTGATAAAGATTAACGCTGCCATCGCCGCCGGTCGTGGGTCCGGCGAATGAAGACTGCCAGTCGTCGTTACTTTCCTCGAAGTACAGCCCGAGTAACCAGTCCAGCGTGTCGCCTTCACTCGACAGGCGGATCTCCTGCGTAAACTTGTCCTGTTGTGCGTGCAGAAATGCAGCGTTCAACGAGTCGCCGTTGACCGTGGATCCGTGACAATAAACCGGCCACCAGATGACGTAACCCGTGTCCGGGTTCGCAAAATAGTAAGGCGCATAAGCCTGGGTATAGCCGGAATCTTTGCAATATGCTGCCGTCCAGTAATGTGAGTAAGCGGTCACATCGTTGAGGTAGTTATTCTTTCGTTCGTAATACGAACTCGCCGAAACGAGCTGCGCAAAGCCGAGATCGGCATCGAGGGTCAGCGAATAGAGATCGTATTTATCATCGCTGAATTCGTCGTGAAAACGAATCGTCTGCAGGTCGCCGACGAAGGGATCGTAGTAGTTATCGGCGCCAGATTTCGTATTCTGGTGGGCAAAGGCGAACGTCGCAGACCAGTCCTCGTTGATATTCCACAAAAGGCTTGCGCGGCCGCCATAGACGTCCGAGTCGTTCCAGTTCTTTTCAACTGACTTTGCATTATCGAGCGTGCCGAAACCGGATGGGTAAAAGCCCGGTCCCTGTAATGCCGACTCGTCGGGGGTATGGCCGAACACGTTGTCAATGTAGCCGCCGTCACGGTCGCTGTAACCAACTACGCGCAACGCGAGTTTGTCCTCCACCAGCGGAACGTTGAAGACCAGCGAACCGCGATAGCTTCCTTCGCTGTCGCCACCGCCTCTGAGCTCGCCATCGAAAATCGCTTCGAAAGCGGTCGGATCCGGTTTGTTGGTGACGATGCGCATGGTGCCCGCCTGCGCATCCGAGCCGTACAGGGTTCCCTGTGGGCCGGACAATGCTTCGACGCGCTGAATGTCGACCATGCGGACGCCCGGCTGGCTGCCGGTCGTGGTGATCGAAATTTCGTCAAGATAGACCGATGACGTCGACTGGGCGATGTAGCCGGGGCCGGTGATAGCGCCGCGGAACACAATCGTATTCGCGCTGTTGCTGTAAGTAACCACGCTGACGGACGGAATGAAGCGGGCGTAATCGTCCATACCCTTGGCGCCCATCGCTGCCAGGGAGTCCTGCGAGAGGGCCTGGATGGCGATGGGAATGTCTTGTGCGGACTCGGTACGTTTCCGCGCCGTAACAACGATTTCTTCCAGGACCCCTCTGCCGGGCGCTGCGCCGGCGTTGTCCTGGGCCAGTGCGTGGCCGGGGCCGATGGCAGCGGCGACGGCCGCTGCGACGGGTGTGATGATCAACCTGGATTCTGCTTGCATATGTGCTTTTCCCCGCGGTTGTATTGTCCTGTGGTGCGCATCCAATGCGCCTACGGTATTGAATTTATTGCAGTCTTCGAATTACCACAAGTCATTCCATCGTTTAATGTTTAAAGGATAGAAGGTGTTGTGTGAAAACCACATAGCGCCAGACTGGCCCGTTACGCCGCGGTTTTGCCCAGAAACGGCAGGTAGCGGCCAGTGCCGTTCAGCAATCAGTCACTTAAGCGCTACTTTGTTTCATTCGTAACAAACTATCTGGCTGGTCACCCTCCGGCAACGCCTCAAGCAGCGGGGCCATAATATGGACCATTGGCGCCAGGTGCATTTCGTAATTGCGCCAAAGATTGACTGATGTCGAATAGATCGGCTGGCGCACCTGTTCCGAGCTGGCCGTCTTCACCGCGCGTTCGGTTTTGTGAAAACTTAAGCATCGGTCTTCGAACGGCAGGCCGCAAAAATCCAGCAGCCGGCGCACCTCGCCCTCCAGATCGCCGACGACACGTTCGTAGTGAACGTCGAGAACGAAACCCGGCATGACGCGGTGCCAGTGATCCATCAGCCGCTGGTACTGCAAATAGTATTCCGCGAGTTCGTCCATGTCGTAGCCGAATGGCTGGCCGCTGGCGAACAGCTGCTTG
The DNA here is from genome assembly GCA_037968735.1 of Woeseiaceae bacterium. Lineage (GTDB taxonomy): Bacteria > Pseudomonadota > Gammaproteobacteria > Steroidobacterales > Woeseiaceae > SZUA-117. The sequence goes on from JBBKWC010000007.1 coordinate 350,799, forward strand.
AATGTACCGAGGCAACTGTCGAGCGGATGGCGGCGTGCATTAATGATTTTTGCATTCGGCATTGCGAGTTTCAGCAATCCGGCGAAGATAAAATTGTTCGGATTCTTGTCGATGAAAAAATCGGCTCCAGCGCGATACCTTTCTGTTCGTGACAAATACTCACTGCCAATACGCGACCACCCTGCCGGTTTCAGCGGAGCCACCACTTCCGGAAACCGTGTTCCCGGCGGTGAGCGGCGACGCAGATTGCGCACCACCTTCGACAGGTCACTTAGTTCGTGCGTACCGTCCACCTTGCTGTGACTGGCCAGTATCTGCTCGATGAGTGTGGAACCCGAACGCGGCAGGCCGACGACAAAAATCGGCGCTGGATCAACTACGTCTCCCGCCGGCTGGCTAAGAAATGCCTCGTCAAACATTTCTATTACGCGGTCGTGCGTGGTTTCCGTTTCAACCGGATCGTAGGACTCGGCCTGCCGGCGTACGATGTTGCACTGTTCGAAGTGGCTAAAAGCGCGGTCGAAATTCTTTTGTGCCTCGAACTCTAGGCCAAGCGCGTTGTTCAGTTGCGCCCTGGACTCAGACGGCAGATCCTCGCGTTCCAATAGCGACTGCATGGCTTCGATCTCCGCTAATTCGAAGCGGAAGGTTTTGAGGTTAGCGAGGCTCCAGTAAGCTTCGGCGTGGTCGGCCTGCACCGCGATACTGGCACGGTAGGCAGCAACAGCGTCGTCGGTCAGACCGATGGTTTTCTGATGATGTGCCATGCTGCACAGCGCGCCGGCTTTCTCCGGGGATATCTTGAGCACCTTTCCATACGTATCAATCGCGGCGTCGTGATCGCCGGCCGCGCCCACGACACTTGCGTAGGCCATATAGGATTCCGCCTTGTCGGGCGCGAGCGCAATCAGCTTTTCAGCGCTCTCGGTCGCGTCCTCAAATTTTTCAAGCTCACGCTGCACGTTGACAAGATCCACCCACGCGCGCGGATAGTCTGGCGCCAGGGCGACGGCTCGCTGCAAAAACACTTCCGCCTCCCTGTAGCGTTCGTGTGCCGCGGCGACGCCACCCAGCAGGCGGCATGCCTCAACGTGATCGGGATCTTCCTTGAGAATTTGCCGGTAAATTTTTTCGGCTTTCTCCGGCTCGCCGTCTTTCTCAAATTGTCTGGCCTCACTAATCTCCTGCGGATAGGCCATAGACTGCCGCGGCGCTCGCTGGCCATCATCGTCTGACGCTTGCATGACAAGTTCGCGAGCACGGTGCAGCTTCTGCGCCGAAGCGCTGCGTTCCGGATCGACCCGCAATGCCCGCTCGTAGGCCTCTACTGCAGCTGCCGCATTACCTTGCAGCAAGGACAGATCGCCCAGCGCGTCGTGCGCGGCAGCAAAGTCCGGGAATTGCCGGAGTGCGCTTTGCACTTGCTGCCGCGCTGCATCGAAACGCTTGAGAGCCATATTGGCACGCGCCGCCAGACACAGGAGGTTTGCGTCGTGTGGAAATTTCTGCAAACTGCGCTCACACGCGTCTGCCGCCGCTGCTGAATCACCTGCGCGCAGCAGATCCAGTGCGCGGTCATATGCCTGACGTTGTCGGGATGAAAGAGAGATAGCACTGCCTCGAAGGCAAAAGGAAACAATTGTAGTACGACAGTTTGCGATGAACACATTCAGAAATGCATTGCGCGAAAAAGACTTTGTCATTACGGCAGAGATTTTTCTGCGTCCGGAGAGTTCCGCCGAGATGATTGCGGCACAGATCCGTGTGCTGAAGCCGCATGTCGATGGCGTGCTGGTGACAGATAACCAGGAGGGGCAGTTACACCTGTCGCCACTGGCGGCAGCGAGTCTCGTCATGGCGGGCGGTGTCGATCCTGTTGTCCAGCTCGCCTGTCGAAACCGTAACCGGATTGCGCTGCTTGCCGACCTGCTCGGCGCGGCAGCGCTGGGCGTTTCCAGCCTGATTCTCATTCGTGGCAACCGGGTGCCGTCGGGATTCAGACCGCGGCCGCGAGCCGTGTTTGATGTCGATGCCGCGGAACTGATTGCAATGGCGTGCAAGATCAAAGCCGACGTCAACCTGCCAACCTTGCCGGACTTGCTGGTCGGCAGCGTCGTGACCCCGCACGTGCCGCAGCCCGGCTGGATTCCGGAAAAGCTGACCATCAAAGCCGATGCCGGTGCGCAGTTCGTGCTGACCCACATTTGCATGGATATACCGCTGCTCCGCGAGTACATGAAGCACCTGGTCGCGTCCGGCCTGCTCAGACGCCTGAGCGTCATCGTCACCCTCGCCGTCCTGGGTTCCGCCGATGACGCGCGCTGGCTTTGCCGGAACCGGCCGAACACGCAGATTCCGGAAGGGCTGATCAAGAGACTGGACGAGGCAGTTGATGCGGAACAGGAAGGTATTGCCATCTGCGCGGAACAGCTTCGTGAGCTTGCTGAAATCCCCGGCATCAGCGGTGCCCACCTGTTCCCGACCCGCAACCTTGAGGCTATCCCTGCCGCAATTTTGTTATGATCGCGCCCCGCTATTCACGCGATCCATGCCTGCAGGCGTTGTTCCCGTGTCATAAATTGAACCTTCAACTGGTGTAAACCCTTGATTTCTTGTGCAAATCTGTCGATACAGTTCGGCGCCAAACCGCTGTTCGAGAACGTCTCCGTGAGCTTCGGTAACGGCAATCGTTATGGCCTCATCGGCGCCAACGGCTGCGGCAAATCGACCTTTATGAAAATTCTGGCCGGCGATATCGAGCCCACAGCCGGCAACGTGTCCATTGAGCCGAATATCCGCATCGGCCAGCTTTCTCAGGACCAGTTCGCGTATGAGAAATACCGGGTACTCGACGCGGTCATGATGGGCTATGACCGTCTTTGGGAAGTCATGCAGGAGCGCGACCGCCTGTATGGTCTGGCCGAGATGAGCGATGAGGAAGGCATGCGTGTCGCCGACCTCGAAACCGAGTTCGCTGAAATGGACGGCTATTCCGCGGAATCCCGCGCGGGCGAATTGCTGGAAGGTATTGGTATTCCGGTTGAGCAGCACCAGGGTCCGATGAGTGCAATCGCGCCGGGCTGGAAACTGCGTGTGCTGCTCGCGCAGGCATTGTTCTCGGATCCCGATTTACTGCTGCTGGACGAGCCCACCAACAACCTCGACATCAACGCCATTCGCTGGCTGGAAACTTTCCTTGAGACGAGCAAGTCCACGATGCTGATCATTTCGCATGACCGGCATTTCCTGAACTCCGTCTGCTCGCACATGGCCGATCTCGACTACGGCACCTTGCGCGTCTTCCCCGGAAACTACGATGAGTACATGACGGCCGTGACCCAGGCACGCGAACGAACCTACGCCGAAAACGCGAAGAAAAAAGCGAAGATGGCAGACCTGCAGGCCTTCGTGAGCCGCTTCTCAGCCAATGCGTCGAAAGCGCGTCAGGCAACCTCGCGCGCTCGTCAGCTCGAGAAAATTGAGCTGGAGGAAATCAAGCCATCAAGCCGTGTCAGTCCGTTCATTCGCTTTGAGCAGGACAAGCCGTTGCGGCGTATCGCGGTGGAAGCGACGGACATCACCAAGGGATTCGAGGAAGGGCCGCTGTTCGAAGAACTGGATCTCGTCATCGAGGCCGGCTCGCGTGTCGCCATTATCGGCGCCAACGGCATCGGCAAGACGACGCTGGTGCGCTCGCTGCTGCAGAAAACCGAGCTCGACAGCGGTGAAGTCAAATGGGCGGCAAATGCTACGACCGGCTACTTTGCCCAGGACAACGCCGCGGAATTTTCCGAGGATGTGTCGCTGTTCGACTGGATAACCCAATGGCAGCCACCGGGCGCCGACGAGCAGCTGTTACGCGCCACGCTCGGCAGAATGCTGTTTTCACGCGACGACAGCGAAAAGTCGGTGAAAGTCGTTTCGGGCGGCGAGCAGCGTCGCTTGATGTTCGGCAAACTGATTCTGCAAAAGCCGAATGTGCTGATCATGGACGAGCCAACCAATCATCTGGACATGGAATCCATCGAGGCATTGAATCTGGCGCTGGAAAATTACCCCGGCACGCTGATATTTATCAGCCACGATCGAGATTTTGTTTCGTCACTGGCAACGCGGATCATAGAGATGACGCCCAGAGGTATCGTCGATTACACGGGAACCTACGACGAGTACCTGCGAGCAGAAGTGGCCGGCTCGCTAACGCGCGTTGCCTGACAACAGCCGACGAACTTTCGCGGCGCTTATTAGCGCCAGTTCCGGGAAGCGGTGACTTCGACGCGCAGCCCAAACACCAGGGCATTCGCGAGGGCCGGATCAAGGCCCGGATTGATGACGTATTGAATGTCCGGCTGTAAGCGAAGCCAGGGCGTCAACTGCGTACTGTAAGTCAGCTCAATACTCGTCTCCGCATACAGCAGCGGCTTGCCTGCCGCCGCGGCAACACGCCGCAACGGATCCCCGGCGCGAGCGCTGGCGAATGACAGGCCAGACCGGTCGTCCGGGCGTGCGTCCAGAAAATTCGACACGACGATACCGCCCCCGATGTAGCCGTCCAGCGCATTCAGCTCGTCAGTGGCAGTGCCGTAGCGGAGGAAAGCGCTGACATCCAGGCCATGGGTGACCTCACTTAGCAGTGGCAGGTCCATGAAGGCATACAGTCCGCGATTGCCGTCGTCACGCAGAGGCGCGCCGCTGAAGTCGTTGCCCTCAATGCGATCGAATTCGGCACTATATGCCCAGCCGCCGACACCAACGCGCGTGCCACCGGTAAAGACGTGGTTGTATTCCATCGCGTGGAGTGCGCCCTCGCTGCTGCGAAGCCGAATGGTCGTCCTCCGCGGGTCATCCGGATCGCCAGGTACGGCGTCGAGGATGGCGTAGCGCAGAGTGTCTGCCGCTGTAAGCTGCCAGTCGAAACGCGCAGCCAGCGAGGTCAAGGGAAAAATAGACGGTCCGGCAATACCGGTCTGCGCGTAAGCGGCGCCGATGCCATGTGAGCTGTTGAGGAACAGTCCGGAGGTATCGACGGCATCAAACTCCGTGTTCAGATCGTACAGACCAATGCGTAGCGAGTAGTGCTCGTCCCATGGCTGTTCCACCCAGAGTTCCAGCACCCGCAGCGCGTGCGGCGCATCGATGTTCGAATTTACCTGCAGGTCGCCGACGAACTTTTCTGAGAATGCGGACTGATTGTTGTAGATGAGGTAGGCGAACAGCGTGGCATCGCTGCCACCGAAGAGTTCCGCAATATCGGCCGTGAATTTAAGTCCGGCATCGTCCACGTAATCACTGCCGGTCGTCAGTCCGCCATCGCTGTTGTACCAGAGTTCACCCCGATAGTAGGCGTCCATGCTCAGTTCGGCGCGCGCGGTACCAGGGTGCAGCAGGCTTAGGCCGATGAGACAACACAAAGCGCCGGACGGCCAGCGAAATTCCCAATCTCTCGTTTATTCGAATATCTTTTGTTCACAGCGGCCAGCTATCCGTCTGCCCGCTTATTAGTCAGTGTTTTATCGATCGCATAAGACAATACAGGAATACACTTGTCGCATGCCTGAGATTGATCCGCTTCCGCCCGAAAATACCGGTGACAGCAAGAACACCAATAGCGAAATAGTGCCGTTTCGAGACGCAGTATTTGTCTGGCTGAAAATCGGCTTGTTGAGCTTTGGCGGCCCTGCCGGTCAGATTGCGCTGATGCATCGCGTTCTCGTCGAGGAGGAAGGCTGGATAGAGGAACGCCGGTTTTTACACGCGCTGAATTTTTGCATGGTGCTGCCCGGCCCGGAAGCGCAACAGCTGGCCATCTACATTGGCTGGCTGATGCATGGCACCCGGGGTGGACTGGTCGCCGGGATATTGTTCGTGCTCCCCGGTGCGCTGGTCATTTTGTTGCTCAGCGTCCTGTATGCGGCGTATCGAGAATTTGCGCTCGTTACCGCATTGTTTTTTGGCATCAAAGCGGCAGTGCTTGCAGTCGTCGTCGAAGCGCTGATACGCATTGGCCAAAAGGCGCTCCGCTCGGAGTTTCTGATGGCCATCGCTATGCTGGCCTTTATTGGCATTGCGGTTTTCGACGTGAGTTTTCCCTTTATCATCCTTGCCGCGGCGGTGGCCGGATATGTCGCCGGAAAAGTCGTCCCCATGTGGCTGGCTCCCCGAGAAACATCCTCCAGCCTCCCGAAGCAACCAGCGGCCGCCAGGGTTCGAGTCAAACTCATGAGCAAGCCTAGCGTGGGAAAAACAATACGCCTCTCCCTCATTTGTCTGGCGCTATGGCTG
>JBBKWC010000008.1:0-6117 GCA_037968735.1 Woeseiaceae bacterium
CGGTGGCAAATGCATCGGTGAGCGAGGGTAACAGCGGTCAGGCGAATCTGAATTTCGTCGTGTCGCTAAACGGTACTTCCGAATCCGACGTGAGCGTCAACTACGCGACCTCGCATGGCACCGCCACGGCGGGAGATGATTACGTCGCAGCCAGCGGCACCGTGACCATCACGGCAGGGGATTCGCAGGCGACGATCACCGTCAAGGTCAACGGCGACACCGTCGACGAGTCCAATGAAACGCTCAATGTGACGTTGAGCAGCCCCAGCGGCGCAACGATCGCCGATGGCACCGCAGTCGGCACCATCAACGACAACGATTACGCACCGTCGATCTCGGTGGCAAATGCATCGCGGACAGAAGGCGACAGCGGTCAGGCTAACCTGAATTTTGTGGTCTCGCTGAGCGCGGTTGCCAGCGCCGACGTCAGCGTGAATTACGCGACCTCAAATGGTACGGCGACCGCCGGAGACGACTACGTCGCCGCCAGCGGTACCATCATGATCGCGGCGGGCGACACGCAGGCAACGATCACCGTCAAGGTGAATGGCGATACCGAAAACGAAGCTAACGAAACGATCAACCTGACCTTAAGCAACCCGAGTGGGGCGACGATCAGTGATGCCAACGCTGTCGGTACCATTAATGACGATGATTCCGCGCCATCTGTTTCGGTTGCCAATGCATCGCGGACGGAGGGCAATAGCGGTCAGGCTAATTTGAATTTCGTGGTCGCGCTGAGCGCGACCTCCGGCTCCGATGTGATCGTTGACTACGCGACGTCTGATGGTTCCGCAACTGCCGGTGAGGACTACGATGCCGCGAGTGGCTCATTGACCATTGCTGCCGGCAACAATCAGGCGACCGTGGCGATCAAAATCAATGGCGACACCCTCAATGAACCCGACGAACAGTTCACCCTGACACTGAGCAGTGCCACGGGAGCATCGATCGGTGACGGTACCGCCACTGGCACGATTAGCAACGACGATTCCCAGGCAGACCTGCGAATCTCGAATGCAAGCAGGACAGAGGGCAATTCGGGACAAGCTGAACTTAACTTTACCATCAGCCTGAACGCAGTTGCTGGAAGTGACGTGACCGTCAACTACGCTACGTCCGACGGCACTGCCGAGGCCGGTGAGGATTACGTCGCAGTGTCGGGCACGGCAACGATTGCTGCCGGCGATACCTCCACAACGATAAGCGTCCCCGTTACCGGCGACACATTGTTTGAGGCAGACGAGACCTTCACCGTTAACCTCTCGAATTCGAGTAACGCCAGCATTGCCGATTCGAGCGGCACCGGTACGATCAACGATAACGATTTGGCTCCCGCCGTTTCCATCGCCGATGCCAGCCGCAACGAGGGCAACAGCGGAACCGCCAACCTCGGTTTTGTAATCAGCATCGATGCAGTTTCCGGTCGCGATACCGTGGTCAGTTATACGAGTAGTAACGGCACCGCCACCGCCGGAGCTGACTACAACGCTGTATCCGCCACCACTACAATCGCAGCAGGCAGCCAGCAAAAAACAGTTAACGTCCCGATTCGTGGAGACACGATCGACGAAATCGACGAGATGTTCTCGGTCACACTCAGCAATCCGTCGGGTGCGACATTGCTGGACGACACGGGCGTCGGCACGATCAACGATGATGATCCCGAACCCTCGCTGTCCGTCGGCAATAAGTCGATCTCCGAAGGAAACAGCGGTCAGAAGACGCTTAATTTCACTGTAAGCCTCAGCGCTGAATCGTCTTTCGACGTCACCGTCAACTATGCAACGAGCAACGGCACGGCATCTGCTGGCAGCGATTACGTCGCCAAATCCGGCAGTGTATCTATCGATGCAGGTGCTACAACAGCGACGGTCGGCGTGCAGATCAACGGCGATACCGTTGAAGAAGGCAATGAAACGTTCACCTTGACTCTGAGCAACGCCAGCAACGCGAGCATCGGAGATAGTTCCGCGACGGGCACGATCACAAACGACGACACCGGCGGCGGAGGCAATGAGTCCGGGCTGACTTCCCGCCCTTCCAATACGAGTTGTCTTGCAGGCGATGCGCCGAGCAACAACGTTGCGATAACAAACACCAGCGCTTTCTCTAATCTTCCGGCATTCGTGAAGCCCGTTACTCTGATCCAGGCGCCTGGCGATAACAGTGAATGGTTTGTTGTTGAACAGGACGGCCGCGTTCTGCGGTTTAACAATTCAGCAGGCGCGTCCAGCGTTTCCACTTTCATCGACATTCGCTCGTCGAGCGATCCGATCAACGTCTATTCGGATGACCTTGAGACCGGTCTGCTCGGCATGGCCTTTCACCCCGACTATGGCAATGGAAACTGGGAAGTCTATTTGTCCTACATGACCAATGAATCGTCGCTGAAGTCCGTCGTCGCGAAATTTGAAAGCAAGGATAACGGCCAGACACTCGACGCGACCGATGCCACGGTATTGATAACGCTTGATCAGCCGAACAAGAATCACAATAGCGGGCACCTCTCGTTCGGCCCGGACGGCTACCTTTATGTCACCTTCGGTGACGGTGGCCCGGGTGATGATCCGGATCAGCAGGCACAGAACACGTCGACATTGTTCGGCTCCATGATTCGCATCAACGTCGATTCGGGTTCTCCCTATTCAATCCCTGGTAATAACCCCTTTGCCGGCAACGCGAAATGCAACGATGGCGACGGCAGCAGTGCCTGTCCCGAAATATATGCCTGGGGGTTCCGGAACCCCTGGCGCTGGTCGTTTGACGAGCCTACCGGCGAACTATGGCTGGCGGACGTTGGCCAGGGTGACTGGGAAGAGGTCAACAAGGTCGAGCGGGGTGGTAACTACGGCTGGCGCTGCAGGCAGGGTGCGCATCCGCACAAATCCGGATTCTGCCCGGGTGGCTTTATCGATCCGATAATCGAATACAGCAATGTAACGGTGGGCGATTCGATCACCGGCGGTTTCGTCTACCGTGGCAATGACATCCCTCAACTCACCGGCCGCTACGTATTTGCGGACTACATCAGAGGCAAGATTTTCGCCTCCGTCGACAACGGTGATGGCACTTTTGGATTCGAAACGATGCAGGACACCAGTCATTTTATTGCATCATTCGCCATTGAATCCGATGGTGAACTGCTGTACCTGGACTATCTCGCCGGTCGCATTCGGCGAATCGTGCAGTCCGGCGGCAGTTCATCCGGTTCTGTTCCCGACAAGTTGTCGCAAACCGGCTGCGTGAATCCCGGCAACCCGAAGCAGGCCGCATCCGGCTTGATCCCGTACGAGGTCAACGTGCCGTTCTGGTCGGACGGTGCCGGCAAAAATCGCTGGTACTCCATCCCGAATGGCAAAACCATCGACGTGGACAACAACGGAGACTGGTTATTCCCCACCGGCACCGTGCTGATGAAGAACTTCAAACTGAACAGCAAGCTGATCGAGACGCGCCTGTTCATGCGGCACAACAATGGTAGCTGGGCGGGTTACACCTACGAATGGAACAGCGGCGAAACCGAGGCCAATCGGGTTGTGGGCGGCAAGGTGCGCAGCATCAGCGGTCAGGACTGGATTTACCCAAGCGGTACGCAGTGCATGGGATGTCATACACAGGCGGCAAACTTCAGCCTCGGTATCGAGCACGGGCAATTAAACAATGACATGCTCTATCCGTCGACAAATATCACGGCGAATCAACTGACAACCGCAGATGCAGTAGACCTTCTTGAAGATCCGCTGAGCGATACGCCGGCCAATCTGCCCCGCTATCCGGACCCGACTGACACGAGTGAAAGTCTCGAGGACCGGGCGCGAGCTTACATGCATTCGAATTGCGCCGGTTGTCACCGGCCGGGCGGACCGACACCGTCGGATATGGATCTTCGCTTCCAGACGTCCCTCCGCAACACCAATACTTGTAACGTGACGCCAACGGGCAGCGATCTCGGCATTTCCAATGCACGCATTGTCATGCCGGGCGATGCGTCCAAATCGGTACTGGTAGAGCGCGTGGACCGGCGCGACTCGCACGGCATGCCGCCGGTTGGCAGCAGCCTCGTCGACAATACCGGCGTGCAGCTGCTGAGAAACTGGGTGAACTCGCTGGGAAGCTGCCCTTAGATACACCGCTTCGCGGCCGGGGGCCGCTCCTACAATGCTAACTACCCCCTGCAGGAGCCCGCCCCGCGGGCGATCCCCCAACGTTAACCAGCACCTGTAGGAGCCCGCCCCGCGGGCGATCCCCCAACGTTAATCAGCACCTGTAGGAGCCCGCCGTGCGGGCGATCCCCCCAAACGTTAATCAGCACTCCGTACGCGCCCGCCCTGCAAACGCTCCTCTTTCTGCTAAACTCGCGCGCCTTTATCGCGAACTTTATTCCTCATGACCGTACGCACCCGTTTTGCCCCGAGTCCCACTGGCGTATTGCACATTGGCAGCGTTCGGACGGCACTTTTCTGCTGGCTGTATGCCCGCCGTCATGACGGCGCGTTTATTTTGCGTATCGAGGATACGGATCGGGAACGATCCACGCAGGAAAACGTGGATGCCATCCTCGACGGCATGAGCTGGCTCGGACTGGCGGCTGACGAAGGACCGATTTTTCAGACGCAGCGGTTTCCCCGCTACCTGGAAGTTGCCGATCAATGGCTCGCGGAGGGGAAGGCATACCATTGTTATTGCAGCAAACAAGAGCTGGAATCGCTGCGTGCCGGTCAGATGGAGCGGGGCGAAAAGACCCGCTACGACGGACGCTGCCGCGATCGCACAGACCCCGTTGCAGGCGTAACTCCGGTTGTACGTTTTCGAAATCCGCTGGATGGGCAGGTCGTCGTAGAGGACCAGGTGCGCGGCCGCGTGGTGTTCGAGAACAACGAGCTTGACGATCTCATCATCGTCCGCTCGGACGGCGCGCCAACTTACAATTTTACGGTCATCATCGATGACTTCGATATGCGGATCAGCCACGTCATTCGTGGCGATGATCACCTGAACAACACGCCCCGACAAATGAACATGTTGCAGGCGCTCGGCGCGACTCCGCCGAAGTATGCGCACCTGCCGATGATATTGGGAGCCGATGGCGCGAAGCTGTCCAAACGGCATGGTGCGGTCGACGTCCGTGACTACCGCTCGGCAGGTTACCTGCCCGAGGCGATGCTGAATTACATGGTTCGCCTGGGCTGGTCACACGGTGATCAGGAAATTTTTACCATCGACGAGATGATCAGCGCTTTCGATATCGAAGACGTTAACCAGTCGGCGTCGGCGTTCAATCCGGAAAAGCTGACCTGGCTGAATCAGCAACACATTATGACGGCAAGCGCTGAAGAACTGGGCACGCGGCTGCTGCCGTTTCTGCAAGCTGCCGGCTTGGACGTCAACAACGGACCGCCTCCGGCAGAGGTTGCAGAAGCCTTTCGAGAGCGTGCGGAAACGCTGCAGCAAATGGCGGAAAGCGCGCGCTATTGTTATCAGGATTTTGACGATTTCGAGCCAAAGGCAGCGAAAAAGAATCTGCGCCCGGTGATTCTCGAGCCTTTGACGGAATTAACGCGAGCCCTTGAAGGCCTCACCGACTGGACAAAAGAGGAGATTGCTGCCGCGATCGATGCCGTCGCAGGCCGATTTGAACTGTCCATGGGTAAGCTGGGGCAGCCTCTGCGGGTCGCAGTGAGCGGTGCTGGCGTATCGCCGCCGATCGATGTCACAGTGGCGCTGATCGGACGCGAGAAGACGCTTGCGAGGCTGGCAAAAGCGATTCAGTTTATCCGTGACAGGGCTGACGGAACCCATTGATTTCTCAGCAGCCTTGGCCGCAACGAGCCGCCTTGACAGCATTTGTTGGCGACCCTATAGTCCCCGGCTTCGTGGGGCTATAGCTCAGCTGGGAGAGCGCTTGCATGGCATGCAAGAGGTCGGCGGTTCGATCCCGCCTAGCTCCACCAAATATATAACGAAAATGTCCAGTGTCCCCATCGTCTAGAGGCCTAGGACACCGCCCTTTCACGGCGGTAACAGGGGTTCGAATCCCCTTGGGGACGCCATCTAAAACAAAAGGCCCGCTACAAGCGGGCCTTTTGTTTTAGCTCGCCGCAAGGCGAGTTGAGG
>JBBKWC010000009.1:0-3361 GCA_037968735.1 Woeseiaceae bacterium
GAATGTCGTAGGCCTTGAAGCATTCAATGGATATAGGCATGGCGATGTCTTTCCCGTTGTGGTGGTTGGGCGGTTTTCGGGGAACCCGGCATCCTATTGTAACCACCGCGGGCGCTTAATGCGCTTTTCACGACCTGCGAATGGCCGTAGTTCGATTTTGAAGCACGATCATGGTACAGGTCACCTGCCAAGATCGCCGTTGGACCGGGTGACGATAGCGCTGTTGCCAGAAATTGCCATTATCGGTAAAGCAGCGTCACGACTGACGCCGCAGGCCGCTCACTACTTCAGGTATTCGTGCCCTGCCGCCCGTAATTGTCCTCGAGTCGCACGATGTCATCTTCGCCCAGGTAATCGCCGCACTGGACCTCGATGATGTGCACAGGCTCGGTGCCCTTGTTTGCAATCCGATGCACAGCGCCGATCGGGATGTGAATGTACTCATTCACGTTGAGATCAACGACCTCCTCGTCGCGAGTGACGGTCGCAACACCGCGAACCACGACCCAGTGCTCTGCGCGATGCGCATGTTTTTGGAGTGACAGCACAGCGCCTGGCTTGACGATCAGGCGCTTCGCCTGAAAGCCATCGTCGGCATCGATGCTGTCGTAGCTGCCCCAGGGGCGAAACACTTGCCGGTGTAGCTTGGTCTCTTCGCGCTGCTTGCTCTTGAGCTGATCGACCAACGCTTTAACGTCTTCACTCTTACTCTTGTGAGCAACGAGGACCGAATCCTTGTCTTCTACAATGATGAGATCTTCGACACCAACCGCCGTTACCAAACGACTTGATGCGCTGATGTAGCTGGACTTGCAGTCTTGAGTAAACACGTCTCCGGAAAGCGTGTTGCGGTCGGCGTCCTGTTCGCTGACATCGTGCAATGCCGCCCATGAGCCTACGTCGCTCCAACCGGCATCGAGAGGAACCATGGCCGCACGAGCGGTTTTTTCCATAACCGCATAGTCGATGGAGTCGGACGGACAGGCCTTGAATGCCTCGGCATCGGGGCGCAGAAATTCGGTATCGCTGACCGACTTATCGACACTGGCACGGCAGGCCGCGACCATTTCAGGCGCGAACTTCTCCAGCTCGTCAATGTAGGTGTCGGCGCGGAAAAGGAAAATACCGCTGTTCCAGAAATGCCGGCCGGTTACGACGAGTTTCTCTGCGGTCGACGCGTCCGGCTTTTCAACAAAGGATTTGATTGGCCCCGCCGCCGCACCATCCGGATCGGCCTCGATATAGCCATAACCGATGTGTGCCTTGGTCGGGACTATCCCGAACGTGACCAGGTTGCCGTCGGCCGCTGACTGCACGCCCGCTTCAACAGCGGCGATGAAGGCCGCCGTATTCTTGATGACATGATCGGCCGGCATAACCAGCAGTAGCGGCGCAGATCCGTTTGATTGCTCATGGATAGCTACCAGCGCAGCCAGTGCTACTGCAGGGGCTGTATTCCGGCCTTCCGGCTCAAGTACTACCCGCGCGGTTTTGTCGATGCTCCGCATTTGCTCGGCCACAAGGAAGCGATGTGCCTCATTGCAAACGATCATGGTCCGCTCCGCGACATTGGCGGCACCGCTCAATCGGCAGGCGGTTTCCTGCAACATGGTGCGCTCGCCGGTCAGCGGCAACAGCTGTTTCGGGTACATTGCCCGGGACGCCGGCCAAAGCCGGGTTCCGGAGCCGCCAGAGAGGATTACGGGTTGGATGACAGACATTGTGCGTCCTGAAGCTTCTGGATTAATTGTTGCGCGCCAACTTTACTGCATGCAGACGACATACGGTAATGGCCCAGTGCTCATTTCAGCCTAGCGGTTGTTGCCAGAACACACAGCAGCTATGGCCTACTCAACCCAAGCCACTAACGGCAACACCGCATGATGCGCACGGGTGACAGTAATCAATTGTTTATTAAGCGTTTTTTCTTTTTTTTGACCGACGTCGAGTGCGCCCAACCAGTTGACGTCGGCAACAGACTATCACCAGATCGCATGCCGAGATCCATGCGCATGCCTGCAACTCCCGTTGTTTAGTACACTATTCCCCCCCCCGGCACTTTGGCTTCGCCTTTTTTCAAGCGCGCAATACAGCACATCCGGGAGTCACTGCGCGTCACAATAATCGTGTAGTTAAAGAACGCGGGCAACGGCAACTCAGATAGGCTCACCTGGCCAATCGTGCTTGCAGGAGAATCGCCAGCAACGCACGCAAACTACTAAACAGCGTCGATATATCCCAGTTCCTGCAAATAACTAACGATGGCCCTGGCCGATTGTTCAGCGGTCATGTCTATAGTATTCAAAGTCAATTCGGCGCGCTCGGGCGGCTGATATTCCGAATCGATACCGGTGAAGTTCTTAATTTCGCCGCGTCGCGCTTTTGCGTATAGCCCCTTCGCGTCGCGTTTTTCGGCAACTGCCAACGGCGTATTCACGTAGATTTCGATGAAGTCGCCCTCCGCCATCGTTTGCCGGGCAATTTGCCGCTCCGCCCGAAATGGGGAAATGAACGCACACAAGGTAATCAGGCCGCTGTCGACCATCAGCTTGGCTACCTCCGAGACCCGGCGGATATTTTCAACGCGATCGGCGTCCGTAAAGCCGAGGTCATTGTTTAGGCCGTGGCGCACGTTGTCGCCATCCAATGTGTACGTGTGGCGGCCAAGGTCAAACAGTTTTTTCTCGACCAGGTTGGCAATAGTCGATTTACCGGAGCCTGATAAACCAGTTAACCACAACACACACGGCCGCTGGTGTTTCTGGGCGGCGCGCTGCGCTTTTCCAATTTCCAGTTCCTGCCAGACGGCGTTCGCGGCCCGTCGCAGCGAGAAGTCCAGCATCCCCATGCCAACCGTCTCGTTGCTGTGGCGATCGATGACAATAAAACTGCCGAGGCGGCGGTTGACTTTGTATGGCGAAAACACGATCGGTCTTCCCAGCGAAATATTGACGACTCCAATGTCGTTCATATCCAGGGTCTTGCAGGCCTTGCGCGCCAGCGTGTTGACGTCGATTTTGTATTTCAGTTTGGTAACCGAGCCCAGTACTGTCTGGTTATCTGTCTTGACGAGGTATTGCCGACCAGGCAGCAGCCGCTTGTCACTCATCCACAGAATATGTGCCGCAAACTGATCCGATTGCTCCGCCGGATCGTCGGCGCCACATATCACATCTCCCCTCGCAACATCGATTTCATCGGTGAGCGTCAGCGTAATGGCCTGGTGCAGCCCGGCCTCCGGTAAGTCGCCGTCTGCGCTAACAATACGATGCACAGTTGAGCGCCGGCCCGACGGGAGGTTGATGATCGAGTCGCCCGGTCGTACGTGGCCACCAGCAATAGTGCCGGCGAACCCGCGAAA
>JBBKWC010000010.1:0-88562 GCA_037968735.1 Woeseiaceae bacterium
TTGTAGGAGCGGCCCCAGGCCGCGATCGCCCGCAGGGCGGGCTACAGGCGTTAATTAGCATTGTAGGAGCGGCCCCAGGCCGCGATCGCCCGCAGGGCGGGCTCCTACAGGTGCTGATACGAGCGGTTGCAGACTGCGATCTTAAAAAAAATCGTTAGTCGATAAACGCCTGCCATTCCTCTGGGTCCGGCTTCGGCGTCAGCAAACTCACGACGACCAAGGTTGTGACCGAAACTATCACGGCGGGAATGGCGATGTAATCCGTATCCATCGGAAACGCGATGCCCAGCAGGTTCACGCCCTCGGCGCTGTCCTTGTAAATGGCATTCATTGCTGCAATGGCGATGACGGTAAGCATTCCCGAAGCGATGGAGGCGACGCCACCCCAGCGCGTTACCCGCTTCCAGAAAAACGCGGCCAGTAGCGGCGGCGCGAGGGAGGCACCAATCATCGTGTAGGACATCAGCGCCATTTCAAGGATCGTTTCAAACTGGCTCATTAACAGATAGGCCAGGACGCCAATGCCGACAATGGTTCCGCGTTGCAGCCAGACGATCTGCGACGAGCTGGCGTCCTTCACAAAAAAGGCCTGAAAAATGTCGCGCGTGACGTTTGTCGAGGTCACCATGAGAAACGTATTGCCAGTCGATATGACAATCGCGGCACCGGCCGCCAGCAACAGCGAACCGATGACGACCGGCAGCTGCTCGAAGCCGATGCGCAGGATAACTTCCTCAGCCATGGCGCGATTGACGCTGCCGTCGGCCATGAAGAAACGCGGATCATCGGCGTAGATGGCAAACCCGACCAGGGCGATCAGCATCATCAGCGTCTCGACGACGACCACACCGATGAACATGCCCATGACGGCCCGGCGCGCATTGCTTTCGTTGTCGGCAGAAGAAAATTTTTGATACATGCTGCTTTCGCTCATCAGCAGCAGGAAGGTCGGCAGGGCGATGCCGACGACCCAGAAAAAATCGTGACCACCCATCGCTGAAAGATGTGCGGGTTCCGCCTGGCGAATGCTGTCAAGTACTTCACCGATGCCGCCATGGCCGTAGATGGCGAAGGGCAGGGTCAGCACCATAGCGACCAGCATGATGCTGCCGTTAAAAATATCGATGGAAACGATGGAAACCATGCCGGCCAGCACGGTGAAGCCGACGATCAGAAACGCAGCGATCAGCATGCCGGTTTCCGGCGATACCGCACCGTCCGACAAGATGGCGATGAATCGTCCACCGCCTTTGAACTGATAACCGGCGATGACCATGTAGGCGATGATGATCGTGATCGTACCGAGCACTTTTGCCAGCTGGTTGTAACGCTGTTCGAGCAGATCTGTGAGCGTATATCTGGCGATGCGACGCACGCGGGCTGCGATGGAATAAACCACCAGGATGCCGACCCAGGCGCCCGCCGAGAACCACAGTTCGGAAAGGCCGGTGCGAAAGGTCAGGCCCGCGGTGCCAAAGAGGCTGCCGGAACCTATCCAGGTGCAGACGAGGGTCGCGACCAGCATGTAGACGGGTACGTTGCGGCCCGCCACCATGAAGTCTTCGTCCGATTTGACGCTGCGGCTTTTCTGCACGCTGATGCCCAGGAGGATCAGTACATACAAAGCAACGACAACGATATAGGTCATAGGCCGGATTCCTGTTGTTTTTATACCTGGCGGAAACTTGTAAAAGCGTCGACTCTGACCCCTTGTGGCGGTCGCGCCAACGGTATCACAGGCGATAGCGGCTGCAGAATCGTCCGCCGGCAGGCACGGCTCGGCCATTTCGCTTAAAATGCGCGCAATCCACAGGCATGCCGGCGGCGGCTGCCGCGGCAGAATGACAACAAGAACCGGAGAGGCTCATGAATTCACCGCCCGTTCCCCCGCAACTGACCGTTAAGGCGATTTTGCTTGGCATCGTTCTGGCTATGATTCTGGCCGGTGCCAACGCTTACCTCGGACTATTCGCCGGTCTCACAGTATCGGCGTCTATTCCGGCGGCCGTCATCTCGATGGCCATACTGCGCATGTTCAAGAATTCGAATGTGCTGGAAAACAACATCGTGCAGACCGCGGCGTCCGCCGGCGAGTCGCTAGCGGCGGGCGTCATCTTCACTCTGCCCGCACTTATTCTGTTGGGTTACTGGGACGTTTTCGATTATTGGTGGGTGACCGCCATCGCCGGTCTCGGCGGCCTGCTTGGCGTCCTGTTCACGATTCCGCTGCGGCGCTCGCTGATCGTCGAACAGAACCTCGCATTCCCGGAAGGCAAGGCCACCGCGGAAGTACTCAAAGTCGGCGATGACCCGGCTTCAGGGGTGAAGTTTCTCGTCATGGCCGCTATTGCCGGCGCTGTCGTCAAGCTTTGCGCCACGGGCTTCAAAATCTGGGCCGGCACGGCGCAGGCGGCACGCTACATCGGCCAGAGCACGATTGGCTATGCAGGTATCAACCTGTCGCCCGCGCTGATCAGCGTCGGCTTTATTGTCGGCCTGAACATTGCGGTGCTCGTCTTTGCCGGCGGCGCCATCTCCTGGTATTTCGCCATTCCGATTTTCTCGGCATTCGCGCTGGACAGTAATCCGGAGATTGCCGCGGCATTCGCTGCGGGCGTGAGCGCCGAAGATCTCGCTTCCGACATCTGGAGCAAGGAAATCCGCTATATGGGCGTCGGCGCCATGGTGGTCGGGGGCATCTGGGCGCTCGTCTCCATGCGCAATTCGCTGGTCGATGGCATCCGGAGCGGGCTGGCGCAATATCGTGCCGGATCCACGGCAGTCACCGATCATCGGGATCAGGACATGCCCATGAATTACGTCCTGATCGGCATCGTGCTGTTTGTCATACCAATATTCATTCTCTACCAGAATATCGTCGGACATCTCGGCGTCAGCATCGCAATGACGCTCATCATGGTGATTGCCGGCTTCCTGTTTTCGTCGGTGGCCGGTTATATGGCCGGCCTCGTCGGCTCGTCCAATAATCCGATCTCCGGCATTACGATTGCCACCATCCTGTTTGCCTCGCTGGTGCTGCTGGCAATGATGGGTGCGGACGCCGCGGTCGGTCCGCCTGCGGCGATCATGATTGGCGGTGTGGTTTGCTGTGCCGCCGCAATCGCCGGCGACAACATGCAGGATCTGAAAGCAGGCTACATCCTCGGCGCGACGCCGTGGAAGCAGCAGGTCATGCAGGGGGTTGGCGTAGTGTCCTCAGTATTGGTGATGGCGCCGATATTGACCTTACTGTTGCTGGCCTATGGCATAGGCGTACCCACGGCAGAACATCCTGATCCGCTGGCCGCGCCGCAGGCCACCCTGATGGCATCGGTAGCGCAGGGCGTGTTCCAAGGCGGCTTGCCGTGGTTCATGATCGGCATAGGTGCCGCCGTCGGCGTTGCGGTCATCGTCATCGATGAAATGCTGAAAGCGAAAGGCTCCTCATTTCGCGCGCCGGTGCTGGCTGTCGCAGTGGGCATCTACCTGCCGCTCGAGTTGTCATCGGCGATCCTGGTCGGTGGACTGATTGCGCATTTCGCATCGCGAATGCATGCGAAGCGCGGTGAAGAAGGTGAGAAGAGTATGCGGCAGGGCATGTTGTTCGCCGCCGGACTGATCACCGGTGAAGCGCTGGTCGGCATCCTGATGGCCATTCCCATCGTGCTGACGGAAAACCCTGACGTTTTCGCGGTGAGCGAGTCGCTGCAGTTCGGCGGCGGCCTGGGACTCGTGGTGGTCGGTCTGGTGTGCGTCTGGATGTATCGTGTCGCCGCTGCGAAACAGAGTTCCTAAGGGCTTGCCGGTGACCGACATCGACTACGAGAAACTGGGCGCTTTTTATCTCGGCAAACGGCTGGTCGATAATGAGCAGACGGAAGACCTGGTCCTTTACGATTCTAAAGACCTGACAACCCACGCTGTGATCATCGGCATGACGGGGTCGGGCAAGACCGGCCTCGGCATTGGCATACTCGAAGAAGCGGCGATGGATAACATTCCGGTCATCGCAATCGATCCGAAAGGCGATCTTGGCAACCTCAAGCTGACGTTTCCCGACTTCGACCCGGCGAGTTTCAGGCCATGGATTAACACGCGCACGGCTGCGGACAAGGGCCAGTCGCCGGACGAGTTCGCCAAGGCACAGGCCGATCTGTGGAAAAGCGGTCTGGCAGGCTGGGGGCAGGACGGGGACCGTATCGCGCGTTTTCGCGCCAAGACCGACGTCACTATCTACACACCAGGCAGCAACGCCGGCCAGCCGATCTCGGTGCTGCAGTCATTCACGGCGCCGAACGCCGCCGTCCTTGAGGATGGAGATCTCTACCGCGAACGCGTGCAGGCCACCGCAACGGGCATACTTTCGCTGCTCGGCATTGACGCCGACCCGATCGAGAGCCGCGAACACATCCTGGTCTCGCAGATACTCGACCACCACTGGCGGGCGGGCAGGAGTATCGACATCGCCGCGATGATCGCAGCGATTCAGGACCCCCCGATTGCGCGCATCGGGGTCATGGATATCGAATCCTTTTATCCGTCGAAAGATCGGTTTGCGCTGGCGATGCGGCTGAATAATCTGCTTGCAGCGCCGGGCTTCAGCGTGTGGATGGACGGGCCCGCGCTGGATACCGGCCGCCTGCTGTACACCGAATCAGGCAAACCCCGCATATCCGTCATGTCCATCGCGCATCTCGACGACAACGAGCGCATGTTCTTTGTCGCCATGTTACTGAACGACCTGATTTCATGGATGCGCGCGCAACAGGGAACGTCGAGTCTTCGCGCGATTCTCTACATGGACGAAATTTTCGGCTACATGCCGCCGGTAGCCAATCCGCCGACCAAACGGTTGTTGCTGACGCTTCTGAAGCAGGCCCGTGCGTATGGGCTGGGACTCGTGCTGGCAACCCAGAACCCGGTCGACCTCGATTACAAAGGGCTTTCCAATACAGGCACCTGGTTCATCGGTCGTTTGCAGACCGAACGCGACAAGGCACGGGTGATGGAAGGGCTCGAAGGTGCCGCCCATGGCGGTAATTTTGATCGGCAGCAGATGGAGAGGACCTTGGCCGGTTTGGGCAAGCGGCGCTTTCTGCTGCACAACGTGCATGAAGATGAAGCGGTTGTTTTCGGTACGCGCTGGGTCATGTCTTATCTGGCCGGTCCGCTGACGCGCGATCAGATTCGTTTACTCATGGATTCAGAGCGGCAGGCGCCTGACGCGCAGCCTGCAATGGAAACGAAAGCGAATGCCGGAAGCCGCGATGCGCCGGTACTCGCGCCCGGCATCCGGCAATGGTTCCTGCCGACCGAGTCCGACGGCATCCTGTATTACCCGCGGCTAGTTGCCGCTGCCGATCTTGCATTCAGTTCCGCGCGACACGACATCGAAGAACGCCGCGAAAAAATCTTTGCCGTCGAGTTCGACGACGGACCCGTCACGATTGACTGGGACAGCGCCGAAATACTTTCGCTGCAAACCGACGATTTACAAACCGCCGCTCGCGCGGGAGCCGGCTTTGCGGAATGCCCGGCGGCAGCCTTGCGCGAACAGAATTACACTGGCTGGAGTCGCGAATTCAAACGCTGGCTGCGGCAGAACGAAGTCGTAAAGCTCTATCGAAGCAAGAAGTACCGGCTGGTCTCAACGAGCGATGAGACTGAAGGTGAATTTCGCGTCAGGCTGCAGCAGCTTTCGAATGAGAAACGTGACGAGGCGATTGGCAAACTTCGCAAACGCTATGCGAGCAAGGCCGCCACGCTGGAGAACAGACTCCTGCGCGCAGAGCAGGCGATTGAGCGCGAAGCACAACAGTCGAGCAAGAAAAAGATCGACACCGCCATTTCCTTTGGCACCGCCATACTCGGCGCAGTGCTGGGGCGCAAACGACTGACGAGTGCCACTGCCGGGAAAATGGGCACCGCGATTCGCACCGCGTCAGGTGCTCGTAAGGAAGCGGGCGATGTCGCACGCGCCGAAGAAACTGCAAAGAAAGTCAGGGCGGATCTTGCCGCACTGAATGCAACGCTTGAAACCGAAGTGGATGAGCTTGAGGATGCCTACGACGCGCAGACAGAAACCCTGACGGAGATCGAAGTGAAAGCCAAAGCGGCCGATATCAGCGTACCGCTGGTCGGGCTCTTGTGGATGCCATACACGGACCAGGGCGACGGCCGACTCCGCTCCGCGTGGGATCAGTAGTTACTGACCGACGCAGGCACCGGCGTAGGCGAGTGTGACGTCGGCATTGTCGAGCTGGCAGTCGTTGTCGTAGGTGACGCCGTCCAATCCGCACACAGGCTGATAGGTACGCGGGCAGTTCCGGCCCTGTGCTTCGCATAGCCCGGCATGCATGATACGCACGCCATTGCGTTCCGCCAGGCAGGCGTTGCCATAAGTCAGTTCATCGGCACCGCAAACGGGAACATAAAATCCCGGACAAGGCCGCGTGTTGCAAGCCCCTTCGGTGACGATATCTGCACCGGCACCCTGAGCTTCGCAGCTGTTCGCATAGGTCACGCCATTGGGATCGCAGACCGGCATATAGACGTCGGGACAGTTGTCGGCGGCGCAGACGCCAGCACTTTGCACAGGGATTCGCTCCTGCTCCGCCTCGCAACGATTTCTGTAGGTACGCGCGTTGGCGCCACAGACCGGATCATAGTCGGCTGGACAGCCGCTCCCGTCGCAGGCACCGAGATCGTCGACCTCAATGCCTGCCGCACTGGCAAAGCAGATGTTGCTGTAGGTGTTGCCATCAGTGCCGCACACCGGATCGAAATCATCGGGGCAGGATGCAGTTTCCGTGGGGCACGCGCCCGCCTGTACTTCCTGCATTCCGGCCTCGGCAGCCAGACATTCGTTGCCGTAAGTGTTGCCGTCCTCGCCGCATACCGGGACGAATGTTTCGGCACAGCTCGAGTCTTCAGCGGTGCGATCGTAGAGGACTTCCTCTTCAACACATTCCCCAGCGGACGACACCGTGACCCCGGCGGCATTCGCCACGCAGTCGTTGCTGTAGGTCTGCCCGTCTTCGCCGCAAACCGGATCGTACTGCATCGTGCAGCTGATCGCGTCCGGCGCTGCAGCTTCGTCCTGCGCAACGGCGGGCGTCGCGAGAAAGCTGCTGCCCGGCAGCAGCCCCGGGCACGCAACGATCGCGAGGAAAATAAGTCGCCGCTTGATGTGAAGGAGGGATCTCATGAGTCTGTCTTATGCATTATTCAACGGTCAGACGGGCGCGCCACTATCAACGCATGGCAAACGGACGCGATTAAATGCTTAGACGCCGATTGTTGCAGCTCGTTCACTTGCGTGTCACGGCTGATCCCCAGTAGTTGTAACTCAGGATCCTGACGCCGGGGATGTACATCCGGTGATCCGACTTTATGTCGAATCCGCCGGCATGCAGCAGGGCCGGAATATCGCGGCCCATATGGCAACCGCCCGCGATCCGTTGCCATGCCGGATCCAGTCGATGTTGCCAGCGAGTCACGTCGGCATCCGGTGCGACACCGTGTTCGCAATATAAAAGCCGGCCGTCGGGCTTGAGCACCCTGCGCATTTCCTGCAACGCCGTAAGCACATCGGGAATAGTGCACAGCGAGTAGGTGACGACAACGGTATCGATACTCGCGTCGGGTAGTGGAATCTGCTCACCGGGCAATTCGATAAATTCAACATCGATGCTGCTGCCCGCCAGGGCGGGCTGTGCTTTACGACGCATACCGGCAGAGGGCTCCAGCGCCCAGATCTTGCTGACGGCAGCTGGCCGGTAGTGAGGCAGATTCAGTCCGCTGCCGAAACCGATTTCCAGCACTTCGCCTTTTGCCTGCGGCACAATTTTACGTCGCTGTTTGCAAACGGGCCGAACCGCGCAAGCGGCGTCGATAACATGGGGCAACAAACGTTCTCGATAGAAACTCACGTGCCTACTCCGCGGCGGATACCAGGTCGTTCCCGGCTCGCGCTGAATGTTGATCTTCAACCAGCTCGCTTACGCTGACAAGTTCGTAACCGGCTCGCCCAAGCGCCGGCAACACTTCCTGCAAAAATGCCAGCGTTTCAGGATAGGGGTGGCCTATGCCTATGGCAAAGCCGCGTTGGGCGGCAATTCGCTTAAGGCGCTGCATCGCCCGTCGCAGACCCTCTGCGCCGGGTTCGGCATCGAGGAAGACATCCCGCCGCAACGCGGGTACGCCGCGCTCTTCTGCGGTGCGCAGGGCGATACTGGCGATGGTCGTGTAGCTGTCAACGAAGAACAGTTCGCCATGCGCGATAATTTCATCCATCAGCCAGCGCATGTGGCCCGGGTGCCTCGTCAGGAGACTTCCCATGTGGCCATTGACGCCGACGACGTAGGGCACCGCGTCAATGCTCTCACGGAAGGCGCGGGAAAACTGGCGCTCCGTCATGTCGAGCTGAAGCACACCGGGTTCGGCGGGTTCGTTTCTATCTGCAGCCTGCAGCGGGAGATGCAGCATGACTTCCTTGCCCATCGCGTGCGCACGTTCCGCAAGATAACGCGCTCGCGGCGCACCGGGCAGGATAGCGTAGGCAAGCGGTCCGGGAAGATCGATAGCGCGTTCACCGGCCTCACGGTCATAACCAAGATCATCAATGATGATTGCGATGCGCGGCGGCTGGGCAAATGCCTGCGATGACATGATGAGTGCCGCGATCAGAATCGCGCGCAGAGCGTGCATGGTTTAAAGGTTTGCGCTCGAGTGCATAACGGATGAGTTGCGAATAAGGTCGAACGCCTCGATAAGCTGCAGGTCCTTGTCACGATCGATACGCAGTTCCAGACTTTGGTTCGGAAAATCCCGCGATCCTTCGACAACGATGTCGGGGGCAACACCGACATCATTAATCGAGTCGCCGGAGGGTGTGAAATAACGCGACGTGGTGAGCTTGATCGCGCGACCTTTGGACAAGGGCATCACGGTCTGCACAAGGCCCTTGCCGAAAGTCTGTGTGCCGATAATTGTCGCGCGATGGTGATCCTGCAGTGCCCCTGCGACGATCTCCGATGCCGACGCGGAACCCCGATTGACGAGCACCGCCATCAGCGCACCATCGAGAATGTCGCCGCGGTGTGCTTTGCGCACGAAGCGTGATGCCACTGTTCTGCCTTCGGCTGAGACGATGATGCCTTCGTTGAGGAACAGGTCAGAAATATCGACTGCCGAATCGAGAATGCCGCCGGGATTGTTGCGCAAATCCATGATCAGTCCGGTCAGCATACGGCCAGCCGATTTCTGTGAGGTGTCCAGCATCGTATCGATAGCACGGCTGACCTCGTCTGCCGTGGTCTCGTTGAACTGGGTGATGCGCAGATAGCCAATTGAGTCGTCCAGCAATTCGTATTTGACACTGGCAACTTCAATGTCCTGCCTCAAGAGTCTAAAGGTGAGCGGATCGTCATAGTCCTCGCGTCTCACTGCCAGTGTCACCGCGGTGCCGGGCCTGCCGCGCAATCGATCGACCGTTTCGTCGATACCATCGGCGCTGACGATCTGGCCGTCAATCTCGACAATTTCATCGCCCGTTTCAATGCCGGCTTTTTGCGCAGAGGTGCCGTCGATAGGTGAGATCACAACGATGCGGCCATCGTCGACACTGACTTCCAGTCCGACGCCCGAGTACTTGCCGCTGGTGCTGACACGGATGTCCAGGTATTCACTGGCGTCAAGAAACGCCGAATGCCGGTCAAGATCGCCGACCATGCCGCGGATGGCATTTTCCATCATTGTGGCGTCGTCGATTGGCTCGACATATTCCAGCCGCACGCGGTCCATGACTTCAGCCAGCAGACGCGCTTCTTCCCAGGCGAGGTCTTTGTCCGGCAGTACGGGGCCCGTCGCCAGGAACCCGCCACCCAGTGACAGTCCGACGCCGAGTATCGTGCCAATGACGACGACCAGTACGGCCCTTGTTCGCAGCGATTTCAATTAGAACCTTGCCCCGATGGCCAGCTGGCCGTTAACGACTGCCGACAATATCACAGTCATGACGACAATCAGCCTAGCCAGTCTTCGGTTGCCGGGTTATCCAGATTCGCGGGTTGACCGGCCGGGCCCCCTGGCGAACTTCGAAGTACAGGCTGGATTGCTGCTGACCGCCGCTGTCTCCTACCGTAGCGATCGCATCGCCCGGGGCCACCCAGTCGCCCGCGCTTTTGAGCGTGGTCTCGTTGTAGCCATAAAGTGTCATGAAGCCGTCGCCGTGATCGACGATGACCAGCAGCCCCATACCGGCCAGCCAGTCAGCAAACACAACCCGGCCATGGTAAACAGCCCGGACTTCGCGACCGCGCGGTGCCGTTAATACGACGCCGTTCCATTTCAGACCGGCGCTGGCACGTGGCTGGCCGAAATCGTGCAGTAAGGTCCCGGCGACCGGCCACGTGAGTTTGCCTTTGAGATCACTGAAGGGTTCTTCCGAGGTAATGGGATAATCGGAAAGGATGCTGGTCAATTCGGTGATCAGGCGCGCCAGGTCCTGTTCCTCCGCAGCCAGGCGTTTTATCTCCGAGCCTTCCTCCGCAATCCGGGTCTTCAGCGACACAAGCAGTGCCTGACGGTTCTCCTGCGCTTTATTCAAATCGGAGAGCTCGGCAAGTCGCGCGCGCGCCAGACTCGCAATGCGATTTTCCTCCTTGGCCGCCGCCGTATGCAGGCCGTCAAGCTCAGCGATATGGTTGCTGACCGCGGTGATATTCTGGCCGCGATACTCGCTCAGATAGCGATGGTAGGTCAGCATACGTCCCAGGGACGCCGGGTCGTGCTGATTGAGCAACAGCTTAAGTCGTTCCTCGCTGCCGCTGGTATAGGCCGCCACAAGCTGCGACTCAAGCTCAGACGTTTCACTGGCAAGCTCGGCTTTTTTCACAATGAGCTGGCCATCAAGCTCCGCCTTTTTCCGCTCGCTGAATTCGCGCTGTCGCTCCAACTCTTTCAGGTGCGCTCGCTGCTCGGCGATGGTGACCTCTTCCTGCTGCAGCTCACCGGTGATCCGATCGCGTTCGCTGGCCCGCCGGTCCATGCTCGTTTTCAGCTCACTGATTTTCTCGCGCACGTTCTCGAGTTCACGCTCCTTTATCTGCGCCAGCTCCGGATCCTGGGCGACGGCATCGAACGCAACGCAGACCGCGAACAAGGCGGTCAGAACAAACAACAACTGTCTGGCAATCATAAGAATAGCGATTCAGCCCATACCTGGCCGGGATTAGCTTTGACGTCAATTATAAAAGCCATCGCGGACGTAAACCTATCTCATCATCGATCGTGGACCCGTTGCAATGCCGAACCGCCGCTGAGTGATCCGGGAAAGGTTGTGCACCAGCCCCGTTAGTCCGCTGCTATACTGGCCGTTTGGTCGGCCCGCCTGACCGGGTTACAGCAAGAATTTATGAATGCAACCATAGACTTTGCGTCCAGCCATCCGGTCCTGGTCGGCGCGCTGGTTTTCAGCTTTCTCATGCTGGTTTTTTACGAGCTCCGAAGAAAATCCGAAGGCGTGACGAATGTTGAACCGCAGGCTGCTGTGAGCCTGATTAATGCTGACGCGGTAGTGATTGACCTCCGCAGCGCCGAAGCCTTTGCGCGCGGCCACATCGTGAATGCGAAAAACATTCCTTTTGACGAACTGGACGCCAATCAGGAAAAGATCAGCAAACTCGCAGCCAAACCTATCCTCGCGGTCTGTGAGGCGGGCATGAGCTCCGGCAAGGCCGTCGCCTCGCTGAAGAAAGCGGGTATCGAAAGTGTGTATGGTCTGAAGGGCGGGATCGCCGCCTGGACGCAGGCAAATTTACCGCTGGTCACGGGCAAGAAAACCCGCGGCCGCAAGTAAGCGATCCTGGCAACGCTGTCCCCGTCATTCGGCCTCAATGAACTGCGCGCAATGAACGAGAATCCTGAAGTAAAGCTGTATGGCACGCGGATGTGTCCGTATTGCCTTGCTGCGCGTATGCTCCTGAAGAACAAAGGCGTCGACTTTGAGGATATCCCGGTCGACAACGACCGGGAACTGCGGCAGGAAATGGAAAAGCTGAGCGGCGGTCGCACTGTCCCGCAGATTTTCATCGCCGGCAAACCCATCGGCGGCTTTGACGAGTTGCAGACGCTCGATAGCAGCGGTGAGCTGGACCAGCTGCTCGGCAATGCCAAAAACTGACGGTTGCTGGCGCTAAATTCAAACTAAAAAGAAGGTATTAACGGCATGGCAGAGAACGATCAACAGCCACCTGAGAAGCAGCTGGCTATACAGAAAGTGTACGTAAAGGATTTTTCCTTTGAGTCGCCGAATTCACCGCAGGTGTTCGGCCGCAATGACTGGTCGCCTAAAACGGACCTGAATCTCAGAAGCTCGCATACGCTGGCTGCCGAGAACAGTCACGAGGTGGTGCTGACCATCACCGTGGAAGCCAAGGAAGACGACAAGACCATTTTCCTGGTCGAGCTGCACCAGGCGGGGCTCTTTCATATCTCCGGTTACAGCGAGGATGAGTTCAAAGCACTGGTCGGCAGCTTTTGTCCGAATATTTTATTTCCGTATGCTCGCGAATCGATAGCGACGATGATCTCCAAGGGCGGATTTCCGGAATTCATCCTGCAACCGATTAACTTTGATGCGCTGTATGCCCAGGGCAAGGCACAGGCAGAGGCGAAGGCCGAAGGTCGCGTCGAAACACAGGCCACCGGCGACAACGGTGGCAGTCAGCACTGAGACCAGGTGCCATCTGATCCCACGCGTATTGCAGTACTGGGCGCCGGCTCCTGGGGCACGGCGCTTGCGCTGCAGTTCGCCCGCAGCGGCCAGGATGTCTGGCTGTGGGGGCGCGATGCGGCAGAACTCGGGATCATGGCAAGTGCGCGGCGGAACCGGAAGTACCTTCCGGACTCGGTGTTTCCCGACAATCTGCGGTTAGAAGCCGATCTGGCCCGCTGCGTCAGCGGCGCAGGAAACGTTCTGATCGCCGTCCCCAGCCACGCACTCCGCGAGACACTGCGACGGGTCGCCGGGCTTTTGGACGATACGGCACGGGTTTGCTGGGCGACGAAAGGATTCGAATTGTCGACGGGCAAACTGCCGCATCAGGTAGCGATTGAAGAGCTCGGCGACGACAGGCCGCTCGCCGTGTTGTCAGGCCCGACGTTCGCGAAAGAAGTGGGCCAGGGGTTGCCGACCGCGATGACGATTGCGGCAAACGACAGTGACTTCGCGAACGAGCTTGCCAGCACTTTGTCCGGCGACAATTTCCGAGCCTACACTTCCGGCGACATGATCGGCGTGGAGGTCGGCGGGGCGGTCAAGAATGTCCTTGCCATCGGCGTCGGCATTTCAGACGGTCTGGGGTTCGGTGCCAATACGCGCATCGCGCTCATTACCCGCGGCCTCGTCGAAATGACCCGTCTAGGGGTGGCGCTGGGCGCCAGCGCCGAAACCTTTATGGGGCTTGCCGGCATGGGCGATCTGGTCCTGACCTGCACCGACGATCTGTCGCGCAATCGTCGCATGGGCCTGGCCCTCGCCCGTGGTCTGTCAGTTGAAGCGGCGCAGCAGGAAATCCAGCAGGTCGTCGAGGGCGTGCTGGCCGCCAGGGCCGTTCGGGAGGTGGCAACGCGACTCGCCGTCGACATGCCCATCTGCGAGGAGATCTACCGCATTCTGCACGAAGGCGTTTCGCCGCGAGACGTCGTGAGTGCGCTGATGCGCAGAGCGCTCAAACCGGAGTAGCACTGCCGGCAAAGCCGGCCTGCCGCCATGCTTCATAAACAACAACGGCGGCGGCGTTCGACAGGTTGAGGCTGCGACTCCCCACGCACATCGGCAACCGCAGGCGCTGCGCTTCAGGAAGCGCGTTAATAATTGCCTGCGGCAAACCGCGGGTCTCCGGACCGAACAGAAACGCATCCCCACGACGAAACACTGCTGACGCATAGGACTGCCGGCAACGCGTACTGAGTGCAAACACCCGCACCTCGCCAAGCGCCGCCAGACATTTGTCCAGCGACGCGTACACTTTGACTTCAGCGAACTCCCGATAATCCAGGCCTGCCCGTTTGAGGCGTGGCTCATCCAGTTCGAATCCCAGCGGCTCAATAAGGCACAGCCTTGTGCCGGTATTGGCGCAAAGGCGTATGATGTTGCCGGTATTCGGCGGAATTTCCGGCTCGAAAAGAATGACGCTGAACATGTAAGTCTTATATAGCACCAATACACGGATGAGACCGCGCGCGGCGCATTAATCACAGTTAAAACCCATGGCAGTGGCACTAAACAACGCGGCAAACCCGCTCGCGCTAGAATTCTGCGGATTACAACTCGACTCACCCATCGTGCTGCTCTCCGGTTGCGTTGGCTTCGGCGAGGAATACACCCGCATAGAAGGATTCTCGAACCGCGACGTCGGCGCCATCGTACTGAAAGGCACAACCCTCGAACCGCGTCTCGGCAATCCTCCGCACCGGGTGTACGAAACGCCGATGGGCATGCTGAACGCCATCGGCCTGCAAAACCCTGGTGTCGACGTCGTTATCGACGACATCCTGCCCGGTCTCGATTTCGCGGAGACGCGCTTCATCGCCAATGTCTGCGGATCGACGATTGAGGATTACGAAGCCGTCACACGCCGTTTCGACGACTCACCGATCGACGCGATCGAAATCAATATTTCCTGCCCGAACATCAAAGAGGGCGGCGTTTCATTCGGCAACTTTCCCGAGATGTCAGCACAGGTCGTGGCCGCCTGCCGCGCGCAGACCAAAAAACCCATCATCGCCAAACTCTCGCCGAACCAGACTGACATTCAGGAAAATGCGCGGCGCTGCATCGAAGCGGGTGCCGACGCGCTGGCCGTCATCAACACCATCATGGGCATGGCGATAAATACAGAATCCCGCAAGCCTGTGATCGGCAATGTGCGCGGCGGGCTGTCCGGTCCGGCTATCAAACCGATCGCCTTGCTCAAAGTTCACCAGGTGTTCGAAGTGGCCGGCCCGCACAACATTCCCATCATCGGCCAGGGCGGCATTACGACAGCACAGGACGCCCTCGAATTCATCATCGCCGGTGCATCGACGGTCGGCGTCGGCACCGCATTGTTCTACGAACCCATGGCGTGCAAAACCATCAATGCCGGCATCGCCGACTACCTGTCACGCCACAGCATTGCGTCAGTCGCCGATCTGGTCGGTACGCTGGAGTACTGAGCGAGTCTTCTTGAACGGACTGAATTTTCCCAGCGGGCAAACGAGGGAACCCTTTATCGGAATGGCTCACTTCGCTCCGCTTTACTTCCGATAAAGGGTTCCCTCGTTCGCCCGCTTCGCAATGCGCCGGGCGTAGTTCCGCATCGCCCGCGGGGCGGGCTCCTACATTCCAATAGCAATTGTAGGAGCGGGCCCTTGCCCGCGATTCGCCCGTACTGGCACGCAGGTGAGCGCCGGTTCGGTGTGTGCGCCGTCGCGTCGTGCGCAGCGCCGCAACGGGACACACACCGAACCAGAGCTTACGTTGCTGCCCGATGAGCCGGTCTAAACGCCTTCACAGAGTAAGGCCGGCGAGCGGCAGACTCCTTCATCGGAAGTAAAGCGGAGCGAAGTGAGCCATTTCGATGAAGGAGTCTGCCGTTCGCCGGCCGAAAAAAATCAGCCGCCACGGTCGGGCAGCGAAGGCGCTACTCGCTTTCCAGGTTCAGCAGGCGCATTTTTCGGCTTAAGGTATTGCGGCCCCAGCCAAGTAGCTTGGCGGCTTCCTGGCGGTGGCCCTGTGCTTTATTCAGCGCGGCACGGATCAGGGTTCTTTCGAATTCGGGCAATGCGCGGTCGATCAGTGCCTCGTTTTTACCATGCAGCAACGCATTCTCTGCCCAGAAGGCAAGGCTGCGGGTCCATTCCTGCTCGGCATCGCGGCTGCTGCCGCCGAGGTCGTCAGGAATGTCTGGTGCAGTGATGACGCCGCCGGGGGCGGTGACCGTCAGTCGGCGGCTCGCGTTGACGAGTTGTCGGACATTGCCTGGCCAGTCGTAACTTTGCAGCAGTTCCAGCGCATCGCTGTCTATCGCTTTGGCGGGAGTGCCGAGCTCCCTGCCAGCGTTCGCAAGATAGTGCTCAAGCAGCATGGGAATGTCCTGACGACGGTGCCGCAGCGGCGGGGTGTTGATGTGCATGACATTCAGTCGGTGATAGAGATCTTCTCGAAAGCGGCTTTCCCTGACGGCCTTGCCCAGATCCTGATTGGTGGCGGCGATGACACGTACGTCGACCTTGATGGAGTGTTGTCCGCCGACACGATAGAACTCGCTTTCGGCCAGAACCCGCAGCAGGCGCGTCTGCAGTGCCGGCGTCATGTCGCCGATTTCATCGAGAAACAGGGTCCCGCCGTCGGCCTGTTCGAAACGCCCGATCCGTCTGGAATCCGCGCCGGTGAAGGCGCCACGTTCATGGCCGAACAGTTCGGACTCCAGGAGCTCCGATGCAATGGCGGACGTGTTCAGTGCCACGAACGGTTTTTCCGCGCGGGGGCTGTGGCGGTGCAGGGCACGGGCGACCAGCTCCTTGCCGGTACCGGATTCCCCGGTGATCAGCACCGTCATGCTGGATGTAGCCAGCCGGCCAATGGAACGGAACACTTCCTGCATCGCCGGCGCCTGACCGATCAGGGAAGTGATGCTGCTTTGCTGGGTGCTGTTTTCGCTGACGCCAAGGCCTTTGTGGCGGGCCGCTTTTCTGACCAGATCGACGACTTCGTCCACGTCGAAAGGTTTTGGCAGATATTCGAACGCGCCGCCCTGATAGGCGGCGACGGCATTCTCCAGATCGGTGTGCGCGGTAACCACGATCACCGGCAAATCGGGCGCGCTGGCGCTCAGGCGACTTAACAGGGCGAGCCCGTCCATACCCGGCATGCGCACATCCGTAATCAGCACATCCGGTGCTTCTGCGCTTAATGCGTCCAGCAGGTTTTCGCCACGGTCGAAACTACGGGTCGTAATGTCAGCCTGCCGCAGCGCCTGTTCCAGTACCCAGCGCACAGACTGATCATCGTCGACGATCCACACCGAGAGCTTGTTATCCATTGCGCTGGCTGCCGGCGCGCAGCGGTATGCGGACCTGGAATACGGTATGGCCGGGACGGCTATCGAATTCAATCAGACCACCGTGGCGACTGATAAGCTCCTGCGCCGCAGGCAAGCCGAGCCCGGTGCCGTCGGCGCGGCTCGTCACCAGAGGATAGAAAACAGAGTCCTGCAGCGCAGGCGGGATTCCCGGCCCGTCATCTTCGATCTCGATGCTGGCAACAACCGGATGGCGCGAATCGCCGATAGTGAAATTCATCACGGCGCGCGTGCGCAGTGTCAGGGTGCCCTGACCGGCCAGGGCCGTGAGGGCATTTCGCGTCAGGTTCAGTATTGCCTGAACCATCTGGTCACGATCCAGTTCGATATCCGGCAGGCCGGCATCGTAGTCACGGTGCACGGTGATCTTTTCGCTCATCTCCGGCTCAACCAGACGCAGCACATACTCAAGCAGTTCGTGCACGTTTTGCGACACTTTGTTGAGCGGGCCGGTCGGACCGAGCAGCGTGTTCACGAGTGCGGCCAGCCGGTCTGCCTCACTGATGATGACGCCCGTGTATTCTTTCAGTTCGTCGCTGTCGAGCTGACGTTCCAGGAGCTGGGCGGCGCCGCGTAATCCGCCGAGAGGGTTTTTGATCTCGTGGGCGAGCTGCCGAATCATCTGACGTCCGGCGCCGTGCTGAATGAGCAATGCGTTTTCGCGACTGATACGCGCGCGTCGCGTCACATTCGTCATCTCGACCAACACCGCATCGACGCCATCGCGCGGCAACAAAGAAACGCGACACTCGACGACACAGTCTTCCACGCGGACGTCAGAACGGCCAAGGTGAATTTCGTTGGCATGGTCGTCGGCTGTGGCGAGCACGCGCTGAAGAATGTCGCCGAGTTCCGCATCGTCGTCCAGAAGCTGCAACAGCGGCTTGCGTCGCGCACGATTCACACTGATGCCGAGCAGGTTCTCCGCAGCCGGATTCAGGGTTTCGATCAGCAGGTTGTGGTCGAGAATGATGACCGCGGTATTGAGACTGTCGAATACCTGGTCGAAGGCGGGCGGTGTGCTGTTGCCTGGCGGGTCGCCGGCCGGTGGGCGCTTCAGTTCGCGTTGGCTATCGAATTCTGTTGCACATAGAAACGGTTCGGCAGACTGCGGCCCATCAGTTTGCCGGTCTCGTCGACTACTTCCGCCTGGATATTGTGTACACCCCGGTAGACTTCCTGAAGCGTAAAAGTGGTGCGATTCAGAACCTGCGCGTTGCCATCGAAATACACCCTCACCTGGTGCCCTTCGCGAAGTCCCGGCGAGAGTCGAATGGCGACATCCAGGGTGCCCTCTATATTCCACAGCGTCTGTTCCGGCGCAGGTGACACCACTTCGATAGTGTCGTAAGAAAATGGCTGCTGCGGCGCCTCACCGGCCGCCGGTTGTGCCGGTACAGCGCGTGTGGCTGAAGCTGGCTGGCGAGGCCGTGGCTTATTTTGCTGGAGGACGATTTCTTCGGCGCCCGCCTGCGGCACGTCCGAATAATGCACAACACCATTTGCATCCACCCAGCGATAGGCCTGGGCGTGGATGCTGCCAGCGGCGAGGGCCGCTGCAAAAGCAAGAACTGCAATAGTGATCCGCATAAGCATGGCGTCAGCATATCAGTGCAACTTTCTGTTTGACCAGTCACCGGGCGGCAAAGTGCCGCCCGGTTCACAGTTTTTGGAGCTTTTTCAACGCTTTTCAGGCACAGCAATTGCGCTGAAGTGCGCGCTCCCCCTACAGGCTGTAGTACATGTCGAACTCGACCGGATGGACGGACATGCGCAAGCGAGTGACATTTTCCTGTTTCACGGCGATATAAGCGTCTATCAGGTCATCGGTAAACACGTCACCGGCTTTCAGGAACGCCCGGTCGTCGTCCAGTTCTTCGAGCGCTTCCTCCAGCGAGAAGGCAACCAGCTGCAAATTCTTTTCCTCCTCTGGCGGCAGGTCATAGAGATCCTTGTCCATGGCATCGCCAGGATGAATTTTGTTCTGTATGCCATCGAGCGCTGCCAGCATGAGCGCGGAAAACGCGAGGTAGGGGTTTGCCATTGAATCGGGGAAACGCACTTCGACCCGGCGACCTTTCGGATTAGCGACATAGGGGATGCGGATCGATGCCGAGCGATTCCTGGCGGAGTAAGCAAGAATGGTGGGCGCTTCAAAGCCCTTTACCAGTCGCTTATAACTGTTCGTCGACGGATTCGTGAAGGCATTGATCGCCTTCGCATGTTTGATCACGCCGCCGATGGCGTACAAAGCCATGTCTGACAGTCCGCCGTAGCCGTCGCCAGAAAAGAGGTTCTTGCCCTCCTTGAACAGTGACAGATGCACGTGCATGCCGCTGCCGTTGTCGTTGACCAGGGGTTTCGGCATGAAAGTCGCGGTCTTGCCGTAGCTGTGTGCGACGTTATGCACGACGTACTTCAGTATCTGCACTTCGTCGGCCTTTTTGACCAGTGTATTAAACACGGCACCGATCTCACACTGCCCGGCCGTAGCAACTTCGTGGTGATGGACTTCCGTCATGACACCCATTTCCTCCAGCGCCAGACACATGGCGGAGCGGATGTCATGCAGCGAATCCACCGGCGGTACCGGGAAATAGCCGCCCTTGACGCCAGGACGATGGCCGGTGTTGCTCTCGTCGTAGTTGCGGTTCGTGTTCCACGCGCCTTCGCTGGAATCGATGGCATAAGACACGCCCTGCATCCGGTCTTCCCAACGCACATCATCGAAAACAAAGAATTCATTCTCCGGACCGAAGAACGCCTGGTCAGCAATACCTGTCGACTTGAGGTAGGCCTCGGCGCGGCCGGCAAGCGAGCGCGGACAGCGATCGTAACCCTGCATCGTCGACGGCTCGATGACGTTGCAGCGCAGGTTCAGAGTCGCGTCTTCAGAGAAGATATCAATGACGGCCGAATCGGCGTCCGGCATCAGAATCATGTCCGACTCGTTGATGCCCTTCCAGCCGGAGATTGACGAACCGTCAAACATCTTGCCTTCTTCGAAAAGGTCTTCGTCGACCAGTCTCGCCGGCACCGTCACGTGATGCTCCTTGCCCTTGGTATCCGTAAAACGGAAGTCCACGAATTTGATGTCTTTTTCTTCGATCAGTCCGATCACCTCAGCGGCGGTCATGGGGTTCCTCCAGTCAGCAGTGCAGTTGTCGTTACGGGCAGCCGCCAGAGCTGAGTCTTTGACTCGGCCCGGAACGACTGTCCGCAAGGGTATCTGGTTGACGTTGCAGCATCCGTGCCAAATTATGGATGTTGTAAGTAACTGTTTTAATAGATAAACCAGGCAAGAGTCTGGCGCTGGTCTGCACTTTGCCGGTGCAACGCCAGCCGTCGGCGCACCATTCTAGTGCAAAGTCACCCGACCTGCACCGGAATAGCGCTGGCATCGCCGCGGGCCGCGGGCCGCGGGCCGCGGGCCGCGGGCGGCGCAATAGTAGGGACTGGGTCTGGGTGATGCGGTTATACTGCGCGGCTCTTAGCGGGCCAAACGGCGAAAGGACCGGCTCGCAGGCTTGCAAATTCTCTGAGCAAAAAGGACATCGCCCCGCCAATGCAGACCTTTCAGGAGCTGATTCTGGCGCTGCAGCAGTACTGGGCCGAACGCGGCTGTGTCATTGCCCAGCCCTACGACATGGAGATGGGTGCCGGTACTTTCCATCCGTCGACTTTCCTGCGCGCCATCGGGCCGGAACCGTGGAGTTCGGCTTATGTCCAGCCGTGCCGCCGGCCGACTGACGGACGCTACGGTGACAATCCCTTCCGGCTGCAGCACTACTATCAGTACCAGGTCGTCATCAAGCCCTCGCCGGATGACATCCAGCAGATGTACCTCGATTCGCTGCAAGCCATCGGCATCGATCCGCTGATACACGACATTCGCTTCGTCGAGGACAACTGGGAATCGCCCACCCTGGGCGCCTGGGGGCTTGGATGGGAAGTCTGGCTGAACGGCATGGAAATTACCCAGTTCACCTACTTTCAACAGGTTGGCGGCCTGGAGTGCCGGCCGGTCACAGGAGAAATTACCTACGGACTGGAACGCCTTGCCATGTATCTGCAGAACGTGGAAAGTATTTTCGACATCACCTGGACAGACGGTCCGCTTGGACGCATCAGCTACCGCGACGTCTATCACCAGAACGAAGTCGAGCAGTCCCGCTACAATTTTGAAGTCGCTGATGTGGACGCCCTGTTTGCGGCATTCGATCATGCCGAGAAAGAAAGCCTGAGACTGATCGATGCAGGTCTCGCCCTGCCAGCCTACGAACAGATGCTCACCGCCTCGCACACCTTTAACCTGCTGGACGCCCGCCAGGCGATATCCGTCAGCGAACGGCAGCGCTTTATTCTGCGAGTGCGGACGATGGCGAGAGGCATCGCGGAGGCGTATTACGCCAGCCGCGAGGCGGTTGGTTTTCCCATGCTGGAAACCGTCAGTGGCCGCGGGGTATCACCGTGAGCGGCGCGGATTTCCTCGTAGAAGTCGGCACCGAAGAACTGCCGCCGAAGGTGCTCTGCGAGCTCATGGAGAATTTTCAGGCGTTGATCGTCGCAGGCCTTGGCGATGCGAATCTCCCGCATGGGGAGGTGCAGTCGTTCGCCAGCCCGCGCAGGCTCGCCGTACTCGTGAGCGATCTTGAACTCCGGCAGGAAGATCGCGTTGAAACGCAGAAAGGGCCGCCGGTGGCCATCGCATTCGATGCAGACGGCAAGCCGAAGAAGCCGGCGACTGCTTTTGCCGCCAAGTGGGGCGTCACGCTGGCTGCACTCAGCCGCGAAAAAACGGCGGCCGGCGAGTGGCTGAGTTACACCGCCACCGTCGCCGGTCTGAGCGCCGCCGAGCTACTGCCCGCGATCGTTGAAAAATCTCTGGACAAGCTGCCGGTGCCGCGGCGCATGCGCTGGGGCGCCAACGATGCCGCCTTCGTCCGCCCGGTGCATTGGCTGGTCATGCTGCACAATGACGAAGTCGTTCCCGCGACCGTCCTCGGCATCAAGGCTGGACGAACAACGCGCGGTCATCGGTTTCACTGCGGCAAGTCGCTGACTATCGCTGCACCCGCGACCTACGCCTCGTTACTGGAAAACGAAGGCTATGTCGTCGCCGACTTTGCCAGGCGTCGGGCGCGCATTGTGTCTGCTGTCGGAAATGCGGCTGACGCGCTGCAGGGCAAACCGGTCGGTTCTGACGCGCTTTACGACGAAGTGACCGCCCTGACCGAGTGGCCGGTGCCAATAACGGGCTCCTTTGACAAGGCGTTTCTTACCTTGCCGCGGGAAGTCATCGTGGCCACCCTGACGAATCACCAGCGCTATTTTCCGGTTGCGGACGATACCGGGGCGCTGCTGCCTGCGTTTATCACGCTTGCGAATATCGAGAGCCGCGAACCTGACAAGGTCAGGGACGGCAATGAGCGGGTGGTTCAGCCACGGCTGCAGGACGCCGCATTTTTTTGGAAAACGGACCGTCAGACGCCGCTGGCGACGCGCGGCGAAGCGCTGAAAGATGTCGTGTATCAGAAAGGACTCGGCTCGCTGCATGACAAGAGTATGCGGGTGGCCGCGCTTGTCACCCTGTTTGCCAAACAGCTCGGTATGGACGGTGAAGCGGCGACCCGCGCGGCAGTAATAGGCAAGTGCGATTTGCTGACGGGCATGGTCGGAGAATTTCCGGAGCTGCAGGGAATCATGGGTGCCTATTACGCCACGGACAGCGGCGAGGACGCCGCCGTCGCACAGGCAATAGGTGAACAATATCTGCCGCGGTTTGCGGGCGACATCCTGCCACATTCAAGGGACGGCAAATTATTGGCTGTCGCCGACAAACTCGACACCCTGGCCGGCATTTTTGTTGCCGGGAAAAAGCCTTCCGGCAATCGTGATCCTTTCGGACTGCGTCGCGCTGCCCTTGGCGTCGTCCGCATTCTGGAGGAGGGACAGCTGGACCTGGATCTCAGCGAAGCGATACGAGCGGCCATCGGCCAGCAGCCAGCTACCGGTGCCGATCTGGAGGAAGTGTACGAAGCCCTGGCCGAGTTCGTCGGCGAACGCATGAAAAGTTATTTCCTTGGCGCCGACCCACGCTTCTCGTCGGACAGTTTCGAGGCCGTACGCTTGTCCCGATGGGGCTCATTGCCTGACTTTTCCTCACGACTGGCGGCGGTGACCTCCTTCATGACGCTGGAATCTGCAGTCAGCCTCGCAGCGGCGAACAAACGGACAGCAAATATTCTGCGCCAGGCCGATGCTGCAGAAGAGCGCGAAGAAACGCGGGAGCTCGACACGGCACTGCTCGCCGACGATGCAGAGCGCGTTTTGTATCACGCCATGCAGGCGGCGGAAAAAGACATCAAGCCACTGATCGATGCCAGGCGCTATGAAGAAGCGCTGCGACGTCTGGCGGAACTGCGCACACCGGTAGACGCTTTCTTCGAGGATGTCATGGTGATGA
The DNA here is from genome assembly GCA_037968735.1 of Woeseiaceae bacterium. Classification (GTDB taxonomy): domain Bacteria; phylum Pseudomonadota; class Gammaproteobacteria; order Steroidobacterales; family Woeseiaceae; genus SZUA-117. The sequence goes on from JBBKWC010000010.1 coordinate 23,596, forward strand.
CCGACGACAGCGCTGTGCGGAATAATCGTCTGGCGCTGTTGGCCGGATTGCGTCGGCTGTTTCTTGGCATTGCCGATATTTCACGGATCAGCCCGGTCAGCGGCGACTAATGACGGCAGCGCTCGTCATACTTGATCGTGATGGCGTGATCAATCACGACGCTGAAGCGTTCATCAAGTCCCCGGAAGAATGGCGCCCGGTGGAAGGGTCGCCGGAGGCGATTGCAAGGCTGACCGCAGCGGGCGTCACTGTCGCGGTTGCCACGAATCAATCCGGTCTTGGCCGCCACTTATTCGACGTCGCCGCGCTGACTGCAATCCACAAACGCATGCGCCAGGCCGTGGAATCTGTCGGCGGTAAAATTGACCGCATCGTTCACTGTCCTCATCTGCCGGAGGCGGGCTGCCGCTGCAGGAAACCGCAGCCTGGCATGTTGCTGGACCTGGTCGAACACTACGGCGTGCCAGCCGACAGCGTGCCGTTCGTCGGCGATTCGGTGCGCGATATTCAGGCAGCGCGTGCCGCAGGTTTGCAGCCTGTACTGGTACTGACTGGCAACGGGGGTAAGGCCCTGGCAGAAATCGGTCAGGACGCGCTGCCCGTGTTTCACGATCTCGCCGAGTTTGTGGACGCTTACCTGACCGACATGCGAAACAAGTGATGGTCTGGCTGAGGTCGCTTGCCTTCCAGCTTTATTTTTTTGTCAGTGTCTGTGTAGCTGCCATGCTGATTTTTTTGTGCGCCTGGCTGCCGCATGAACGTCGTTTCGGCATTGCCAGGCAATGGGGCAAAAGCATGCTCACTGCCGGCCGATTGCTGTGTGGTCTGCGCTTTAAAGTCGAAGGTATGGAGAATATTCCCGACCAGCCCAGCGTAATCATGATCAAACATACGACCGTATTCGAAACCTATGCGCAACTGACCATTTTCCCCCGGCAGACCTGGGTTCTGAAACGTGACTTGCTATGGATACCCTGCTTCGGTTGGGGTCTCGCCGCGATGAAACCGATAGCGATCAATCGCAAAGCCGGCCGCTCCGCGATCAATCAGGTCATAGAACAAGGTAAGGCTCGCCTTGCAGAAGGCATCTGGGTGACGGTGTTTCCGGAAGGCACTCGCATGCCGCTAGGCCAGACGAAAAAATATGGCGTTAGCGGCGCTGCGTTGGCACGCGACGTCGATTGCCCTATCGTGCCGGTCGCCCACAACGCGGGTGATTTCTGGCCACGCCGCGGCTTACGCAAAACCCCCGGTCTGATCCGTCTCTGCATTGGGCCACCGGTTTCCGCAAGCGATCGCACACCAAAGGAAACAAACCTCATCGTTCAGGACTGGATTGAGAACAAGATGCGTGAGATCAGCATTGGGTATCGCGACGCGGAAGATTCTTGACTCTGCGAATCCTGATTAACGGCCTTAGCGGTGCGCGGCCTGGGGCCGCTCCTACAGCTACGATCGAATGTAGGAGCCCGCCCGGCGGGCGATAGTGAAGATCAATCCGCATCGGACTGTTGTTCGCTTCCTGAAACGGCAGGCGGCTTGGGACCGCTCCTACAGATGCTATTGCATGTAGGAGCCCGCCCTGCGGGCGATGCTGCCAAAAAATGGCACACCAGAAAGGCCAGCGTGTGCCGGATCCCTTTATCTGAAGTAAAGCGGAACAACGCGAGCCATTTCGATAAAGGGATCCGGCACATGCTGGCCGAGAAAGTAACAGGCGACGTGACGCTGCAAATACTCAGACGTCGAGATTCGACACCGTAAGAGCGTTCTTCTCGATAAATTCCCGACGCGGTTCGACGTGGTCGCCCATCAGTGTCGTAAAGATTTCGTCGGCTTTGACTGCGTCGTCGATTTTTACCTGCATGAGGCGACGGGTTTCCGGATTGACGGTGGTATCCCAGAGTTGCTCGGGGTTCATTTCACCCAGACCTTTGTAGCGCTGGATGGACTGACCGCGCCGTGCTTCGCTCATGAGCCAGTCAACGACTTCAGCGAAGTTGTTGACGGGAATGTTTTTGTCTCCACGCTGCACGTAAGCGCCCTCGCCCAGCAGGTCTTTGAGTTTGCCGGAGAGATTCATGATGTGACGGTATTCGCTCGAGTCAAAAAATGATCGCGGGATGTAACGCGTATGAGACACGCCGTGGTGCATCTTGCGAATCGCGATGCGCAGGTTCGCGGGGTCGCCGTCGCCACGATCCAGTGTTGCAACATATGAGCCGCCGTTGCTGTTCGTCAGACGATCGCCATTGGTTTTTGGCAATGCTGCGGATAGTTTGTTGGTCCATGCTTCCATGACATCGATGTCGCCGGCCATGTCGTCGGTGACGGTTGCGTTTGCGGCGAGCGCGCGCAACAGGGGTTCATCGTAGCGGTGCGTCAGGCGCGTGACGATACTCTCCACCGTCATGTGTTCTTTGGCCAGTGCTTCGAGCGCAGCGCTCGACAGCATCGGTGCATCTTTGTTGACGTGCAGTTCCGCGCCATCCAGTGCGGTGTTCAACAAATAGGCGTTCAGTTCGGTGTCGTCTTTGACGTAAACCTCCTGTTTGCCCTTCTTGATTTTGTACAACGGTGGTTGCGCGATGTACACGTGACCGCGCTCGATAAGCGCCGGCATCTGTCGATAAAAAAATGTCAGCAACAGGGTGCGAATGTGAGATCCATCCACATCAGCGTCGGTCATGATGATGATGCGGTGATAGCGAAGCTTGTCGATATTGAAGTCGTCGCGGCCAATGCCCGTGCCAAGTGCGGTGATCAGGGTGCCAACTTCTGCGGACGACAACATTTTGTCGAAGCGTGCTTTCTCAACATTCAGGATCTTGCCCTTGAGAGGGAGAATCGCCTGGGTTCGTCTGTCCCTGCCCTGTTTGGCGGAACCGCCGGCCGAATCACCCTCGACCAGGAAGAGCTCGGACAGTGCGGGGTCTTTTTCCTGGCAGTCCGCAAGCTTGCCTGGCAGGCCGGCGATGTCGAGGGCGCCTTTCCTGCGGGTCATTTCTCTCGCCCGGCGGGCAGCTTCCCTGGCCCGTGCCGCATCGACGACTTTAGCGACAATGGCTTTGGCTTCCTGGGGATTTTCCAGCAGAAATTCCTCCAGGCGAATAGCCATGGCCGATTCCACAATGCCTTTGATTTCAGATGAAACCAGTTTGTCCTTGGTTTGCGACGAGAACTTCGGATCCGGGACCTTGACCGACAAGACGGCCGTCAGCCCCTCTCTGGCGTCATCACCGGACGGAGTGAATTTGTCTTTGCGGGCGGAGGTTTCCCTTTCGATGTACGCGTTCATGGTACGGGTCAGGGCACTGCGGAAACCCGCGAGATGGGTGCCACCGTCTCGCTGCGGAATGTTGTTGGTGTAGCAATACATATTTTCCTGGTAACCGTCGTTCCACTGCAGGGCGGCTTCCACAACCACAGCATCGCGCTCGTCCTGAAAATAAAAGACGCTGGGATGCATGGCTGTCTTGTTTTTGTTGAGATGCTTGACGAAGGCGATGATGCCGCCTTCGTACTGAAAAACGTCTTCCCGCTCGTCGCGCTCGTCTTTGAGCTCGATCCTGACGCCGGAATTCAGGAAAGACAGCTCGCGCAGCCGGCGAGCCAGTATGTCGTATTGAAATTCGATGTTCGAAAAGGTCTGATCGCTGGGTTTAAAGCGCAGGGTCGTGCCGGTCTTCTCCGTTTCGCCGATAGCGGCGAGAGGTGCGACAGGCTCGCCATGGCGGTATTCCTGCTGGTAGATTTCACCATCGCGGTTGATCGTCAATACCAGGTGTTCAGACAGCGCATTGACGACAGAGACGCCGACACCATGAAGCCCGCCTGACACCTTGTAGGAATCAGCGTCGAATTTGCCGCCTGCGTGAAGCACCGTCATGATGACTTCTGCGGCCGAGCGTCCTTCTTCCGGATGAATATCGACCGGTACGCCACGGCCATCATCAGAGACCGTCACTGATTCATCCGCATGGATAGTCACCGTAATTGCACTGCAATGGCCGGCCAGCGCCTCGTCGATGGAGTTGTCGACGACTTCGAAAACCATGTGATGCAAACCGGTGCCATCGTCGGTGTCGCCGATGTACATTCCCGGGCGTTTTCGGACCGCATCAAGGCCTTTTAAGACTTTGATATTACTGGAAGTATATTCGATATCCTGGGCCATGCTCTGTCCTTCAGTGTTAACCGACGCATTGTACCATTTCACGCACCTCAAGAGGCCGCTCTGGAGGGGACAAAACGGGTTTATTTGACGGAATTATTCGCAGCGTACTGACACCCGTCGGGCTTCAGTGTGCAGGTCTGACGACCCCATGTTCCACGTGGAACATCGTCGGCGCGTCCGAGAACAGCGCCTCGTCCGCCTGCAGCGCGGTGGCAAGGACCTGGGAACCCAGACCCGCAACAGCAGTCATCAAACGCCGCAGCGAGTCACGATCAAGCTCCGCCGCCGGATCGTCCAGTAAAAGCAGTAGCGGTGAGTCTATTTGCTGCTGTACCACATCGACGGCGCTGAGAATCATCGCGCAGGCCAGCAATTTCTGTTGTCCCCGGGAAACTCGTTTCCGCGCCCTGCGTTCGTCGAAATCGAGCCGCAAATCGGCCCGATGCGGACCGGCCTGAGTATTCCCCAACATGCGGTCTCTTTCATGGCTCCCGGACAATGTGGCGAGCAAGGTCTGACCCGATCCCCAACCCCGTTGATAGGCCGTCGTTACCGGGCTGCCCAGCAGCGTTTCTCCCAGAGCAGACAGTACCGGTTCGAGCCTTCCCAGCAATCGCTGCCTGGCAGAATCGATTTCCAGACCGTGCGCCGCAAGCTCCGCATCCCAGCTCTCCAGAGCTGTCGACCGCACGCCGTCTTTAAGCGCAGCGTTTCTTTGCTTGAGCGCGCGACGGAATCGCCGCCAGTGATCCAGATAGCCATGTTCCACGTGGAACGTCATCCAGTCGAGATAGCGCCGGCGATGGTCAGGGCCTGCCGCGACGAGGTCATGTACGTCCGGGTCAATGATCTGCAGCGGCAATGCCTCTGCCAGCGCGGCCGCTGAAGCCTGTGTTTCGCCGGCGACCCGAACTTCCAGACCTGAGCTGCCATTGCCAACACCGAGTTTCACCGTCCGGTTCGCCAGCACCACTTCGCCAGTAACGACAAATTCTGCAGCGCCATGACGGACGATTTCTGCGGTAGATGCGCCACGGAATGATCGGCCTCGACCGAGATAGGCGGCGGCTTCGAGCAAACTGGTCTTACCGGAAGCATTCCGGCCGATGATGAGATTGTTGCCCGGGCTGAGCACTAGCTCAGCCGTTTCCAGACAACGGAAGTCCTTACATTTCAGTGTTTTGAGCGTCAAGCGACCGATCGGCGCTCAGAGTCGCATCGGCATTACCACATACTTGCAGTCATCGTCGCCAGGCTGGCGGATCAGGCAGCTTGAATTGCCATCCACCAATGCCAGGGATACCTGCTCAGATTCGATGGCAGCCAGCGCGTCCAGCAGATAATTCACATTGAAGCCGATCTCAATTTCTTCACCGCTGTACTCGATCTCCAGCTCTTCCTCCGCTTCTTCCTGCTCGGGGTTGTGCGCCTGCAATAGCATCGCACCCTCACGGATGACCAGCCGTATGCCACGATACTTCTCATTCGACAGAATAGCCGTTCGCTGTAAAGCGCTGCGGAACAAACCGCGGTCCGCCGACAGGGCATTGCTGGTGTCCTGCGGTATTACCCGCTCGTATTCCGGAAATCGGCCGTCGATCAGCTTGGACGTAAACCGAATGCCGTCGAGCTGAATGCGCACGTGATTACTCCCGAGCTCCAGGGTTAAATCTCCCTCACCGCTGATGAGCCGCTGCAACTCCAGCACACCCTTGCGCGGCACAATCACCTGCTGTTCCGGCAACTTTGCATCATCAATCTCGACTTCGCACAGCGCCAGTCGATGACCGTCTGTAGCCACGGCGCGCAGCGCTTTTTTACCCGTTTCCAGCAGCAGCCCGTTGAGGTAATAGCGAACATCCTGTTGTGCCATCGAGAAATGCGTCTTGTCCAGCAGGCGACCCAGTATTTCCTGGGAAACCTGTACTTTCTGGCCGGCATTAATGTCATCGACCGTTGGAAACTCTGCGGCGGGCAAGGTTGTCAACGAGAACTTGCTCCGTCCCGAGCGAATATTGAGCTTCTCGCCGCTCTGGCTGATCGAAATTTCCGCGTCGTCGGGCAGTGCACGACAGATGTCCAGGAGTTTCCGTCCCGGCACCGTGACTTCGCCCGGCGAGTTAACCTCTACAACGGCGCTCGCCACGAGTTCGACTTCCAGGTCTGTTGCCGTAATCGCCACTTCCCCATCGCGGGCGACGAGTAACACGTTCGCTAGTATCGGCATGGTCTGGCGTCGTTCCACGACCCCGATAACGGCCTGCAAAGGTTTCAATAGCGCTTCGCGAGCAGCGGTTACTTTCATCAATTCCACCTGTTAATTGTTATTGGAAATAAATCTATTATTGTTATTATTAGCACGACGAGGTCTTGTGGATAACTATTTATTTATTAATAAAATCAAAAACTTAAACTAGGTTTTGTTAACTCGAAAACTCTGTATTCATTTGCTGCGGACTGTGCATTACCTGTGGATAACTTTATAGCCGCACTTCATGCACCGCTTATCCACATCATCCTGTCAGGGTTCTCAACAAATTCAAATAATCCTCATCCAGACGCTTTTCGCTTTCGCGCAACGCCGCAATTCGGCGGCACGCGTGCAGTACGGTTGTATGATCCCGACCGCCGAAGGCATCGCCAATTTCCGGCAAGCTATGATTCGTGAGCTCCTTCGCCAGCGCCATTGCAAATTGTCGCGGTCGTGCGATGGACCGGCTGCGGCGCTTGGATAACAAGTCGCCCACGCGAATCTTGAAATAGTCGGCGACGGTTTTCTGGATATTCTCGATGGATACCAGCCTGTCCTGCAATGCCAAGAGGTCGCGTAAAGCCTCTTTTGCAAATTCGAGGCTGATAGGCCGCCCGGTGAACGTCGAGTTAGCGATAACACGCCTGAGCGCGCCTTCCAGCTCGCGCACATTCGAACGAATGCGTTTCGCAATAAAGAACGCCACTTCCTCGGGCAGTACCGCACCTTCCTGCTCCGCTTTGCCCATCAGGATCGCGACGCTGGTTTCGAGTTCCGGAGGCTCGATGGCAACCGTCAAACCCCAGCCAAATCGGGATTTGAGCCGTTCCTCAAGTCCGTTGACCTCTTTCGGATAGCGATCGCAGGTCAGAATGATCTGCTTCTGGCCTTCAAGAAGCGCGTTGAAGGTATGGAAAAATTCTTCCTGCGAGCGCTCTTTACCGGCGAAGAACTGTATGTCGTCGATCAGCAATGCGTCCAGAGTGCGATAGGAGCGCTTGAATTCGGAAATCGTATTGTGCTGCAGGCCTTTTACCATATCGCCGACGAAGCGTTCCGAGTGTACGTAGCTGACGCGTGCCAGCGGATTCGTTTTCAGCATGGCATTGCCAACTGCCTGCATCAGGTGGGTCTTACCGAGCCCGACGCCACCGTAGATAAATAGCGGATTATAGGATTTGCCGGGATTTTCCCCGACCTGCGACGCCGCTGCGCGGGCGAGCTGGTTACTCTTGCCCTCAACGAAGTGGGCGAAAGTAAAATCCGGATTAAGCCGACTTGCCACCGGCGCTTCCGCAGAGCCCGACGCGACGCTGGGCGTCAGCGGCTGTGCCCGATTGCCCGTCTCTACAGCCTGGCGTGAGCCGACTTCAACGACGACCTGACTGTCACTGCCGGCACCCCCTAAAATTTCTTCAATGCGATCAAGGTAGTGCTGGTTCAACCAGTCGACCACAAAGCGATTCGGCGCCAGAAGCTTCAGTACCTGACCTTCCTCAACCGCCTGCAACGGCCGGATCCAGGTGTTGAACTGCTGCTCTGGCAGTTCAGCCTGGAGGTCGCGCACACAGCGATTCCACAGGTTGGTCTCGGAATGCAAGATTATCCTTGGGGCCTTGTCGTCAAAAGCAGAGCTCGTGAAGAACGAGCAGGACCGGGCAGTCTATACCGGAAATCTGACCTTCGCCAGACAGCAACGGAGCGGCTTCCCGGCATCCTGGTGGCGCTTCAAACGCGTGCGCCAGCACATCGTATAAGGCCTTATTCTGTTGACAGAAAAGGACCTCGCGCGTACCCTTGCCGGCCTTCTCGGGGGTGGGCGACAAGCTCGCCGACTGACTGACCGTCGCAACAGATATGCGCGAACTTGAAGCAAGCCAGGTGGCACCCAAATGAAACGAACATTTCAGCCCAGCAAATTGAAGCGGGCTCGCACGCACGGTTTCCGTGCACGAATGGCAACCAAGGCCGGGCGCCTCGTGCTCAAGCGTCGACGCGCCAAGGGTCGGGCCAAACTTACGCCTTAAGGCGTGCAGTCGCCGTTTACCACCGTTACGGAAGACACTCCGGGAACCGGTAAGACCCCAGGCCAGAAGGTCATCGACAGCAGATTGCGGCCGCAACACCGGCTGCCAGACCAGACCTCCTTTAAGCGAGTCTTTCAAAAAGCGGAACGAAGCCGCGACGAACTCTTTACGGTGCTGTTCCGGCCGAATGGCACCAGCGACCCGCGCCTCGGTCTCGCAATCGCCAAGAAAAACTGTAAACAAGCGAGTGGGAGAAACCGGTTGAAACGCGTCATCAGGGAATCCTTTCGTCACCACCGCACAGGCCTCGGCGGCATCGACATTGTCGTGCTTAGCCAGTCGTCGGCGGCGGCAAGCAGCAATGCCGCGCTGTTTGCGAGTCTTGAAAATCACTGGCGGCATTGCCGTGCCAGACAGGCTGATGCGGGAACAGCGACATGAATAACCTGCGGCTTCTCATCTGGGTCAGCTTCGGCCTGCTCTTATGGATGACCTACCAGGCATGGGTCGTTGATCACCGCCCACCGCCGTCCACCGCGGCCGACACGGGTGACGTTTCAGAGGTCGCGCCGGTGCCTGCCGATACCGGCCTGCCTGCGCTCAGCGGTGAAGCCAGCGCGCCGCCGCCATTGACCGGTGACAATCCGCCGCCTGTGAGCGAAGTACTGCTGCCGGAAGGCGCCGACATCATCCGCGTCATCACCGACGTTCTTGAGGTTGAGATCAGTACCGAAGGCGGCACCCTGCAGGGTGCAAGGTTGCTGAAGTATCCGGTGAACAAGGACGAGCCCGATGTTTTGGTACGGCTGCTCAGCACTGACCTTGTCAATCTCGGCATCATCCAGACCGGCCTGAATGCAGCGGGCGAGGGTTCGAAGCCTGATCATCGTGCGATTTACAGTGCGCCGGCGGCGAGCTATACGCTGGGAAGTGCTGATGAGCTTGTGGTGCCGCTTAGCTGGACCAACGGCGACGGCATTACGGTAGAGAAAACGATCCGCTTCGGCCGCGGCAGTTATCGCATCGACATCACCCATCAACTGCAGAATGCCAGCGCTACTGAATGGCGCGGCGCCGATTACGCGCAGCTGCTCAGGCGCTCGGGCGAACACGAGCGCTCGATGTTCGACGTTGATACCTATTCTTTCGACGGTTCTATTATCTATACCGGCGAGAAGGCAGAAAAACTGCAGCACGACGACCTGATCGACGACGGCGCTTTTGCGATTCAGGCACAGAACGGCTGGATCGGCACGATTCAGCACCACTTTTTGAGCGTACTGGTGCCGCCGGCTGAGCAAAGCTACAACTACAACATCACGGTCGGCGGCGATGTATCCGTCGCGAGCCTGATTCAGACGCCGCCCGTCATCGTGCCGCCAGGCGCTTCGCATCGCTTTGCAACGATTGCATTTGTCGGCCCCAAACTGCAGTCGCAACTCGAAGAAGTCAGCGAGAGTCTGAAGCTGACCGTCGATTATGGCTGGCTGACGATTATTTCCCAGCCGCTGTTCTGGCTCCTGAGCTGGGTGTATTCCTTTGTTCACAACTGGGGCGTCGCGATTATCCTGGTGACGATTCTGATCAAGGGTGCGTTCTACAAACTCACCGAAGCCAGCGGCCGCTCGATGGCGAAGATGCGCGAAATCCAGCCTCGCATGAAAGCGCTGCAGGAGCGTTACAAGGAAGATCGTCCGGCACTCAGCCAGGCGATGATGGAACTCTACAAACGCGAGAAGGTGAACCCTGCCGCTGGCTGCCTGCCTATTCTGATCCAAATGCCGTTTTTCCTTGCGTTCTACTGGGTGTTGCTCGAGAGCGTGGAAATGCGCCAGGCGCCCTTCGCGCTGTGGATCACCGACCTGTCGTCGCGGGACCCGTATTTCATCCTGCCGGTGATCATGGGTGGGGCGATGCTTTTCCAGCAGCGCCTGAATCCGACTCCCGGCGATCCCGTGCAGGCGAAAGTAATGCAGATCATGCCGATCATGTTCACCGCATTTTTCGCCTTCTTCCCTGCCGGTCTGGTGCTCTACTGGGTGACCAACACCCTGTTGTCTATTCTGCAGCAGTGGCACATCAACAAAGTCGTCCATGAAGAGGCCGCCGCGCGCAAGGGCAAGCGCAAGAAAGCCAAGAAGAGCGACAAGAGCAAGAAAGACAAACCTGAGCCTGATTAGCTCTGCCTATTCATGAATCGGCGCGATGATTGGGCAGAGATTTCTCTGCACAGGGGTTTTTCCGACCGAGCGGAATACCATGGTGTATTTCCGAGCGAGGAAAAACCCCTGTGCAGACAAGGATCAAGCAAAGGCGCGCCGATTCATGAATAGGCCGGGCTAGGAGTTGGGCGTGAACAGTCCGCGAGAGGCCATCACTGACACGATCGTTGCGCCCGCCACGGCACCTGGACGGGGTGGAATCGGCATCGTGCGCATCTCCGGACCGCTTAGTGAACCTATTGCCCGGCGAATGCTCGGTACCTTGCCAGCACCCAGGCACGCGACCCGCGCAGTATTCCGCGACCTGGACAAACAGGCGATGGACTCAGGCATCGCCCTGTACTTTCCTGCACCGGACTCCTTTACGGGCGAATCTGTTCTCGAGTTACAGGGGCATGGCGGACCGACGGTACTCGCGCTGCTGGTCGACGCAGCCCTTGCGCTCGGCGCTAGGAGGGCACGGCCGGGAGAATTTTCGGAACGTGCATTTCTGCACGGCAAAATGGATCTGGCTCAGGCAGAGGCGGTTGCTGACCTGATCGACAGCAGCACCGCGCAGGCTGCGCGGGCAGCTCATCGCTCGCTGAGCGGCACGTTCTCCGCTGCTGTCGATACCCTAAGCGATGAGCTTATCCGGCTGCGTCTGCATGTCGAAGCGGCGATTGATTTTCCGGAGGAAGAAATCGATTTCCTTGCCGACGATGCCTTGCTGCGCCAAATCGAGAAGTGCGGTGACGCGTTTCTGCGGCTCGTCGAAGCCACCAACGCCGGACGTGTACTGCGTGACGGTTTCCAGCTGGTCATCGTCGGCAAACCAAATGCCGGCAAGTCCAGTCTGCTGAACTTTCTGGCGGGCGAGGATGCTGCCATCGTTACAGACATCGCCGGCACAACGCGTGACATTCTGCGGGAACGTATCGACATCGACGGGCTCGCCGTTGAACTGATCGATACGGCGGGTCTTCGCGAGAACCCGGACGTGATCGAAGCCGAAGGCATTCGACGTGCGCAGTTGGCGCTCGAACAGGCCGACGGCGTGTTGTTGATCCGGGACGCGCATGAAGTTTCTGCGGCAGAGAGACCTGCTGGCATTTCACCGCATATACCCGTGCTGGTGATACAGAACAAGATCGACCTGACCGGCGAACCGGCCGGCAGCCGGGACGATGCGCCGGACGTGATCTATTTCTCAGCGAAAACCGGCGCCGGAAACGATGCGCTGCGAAGCGCCATTGTCGCCATGGCGGGTTACACAGACCTCGGAGAAGGCGCATTCACGGCGCGTCAACGGCATGTGGATGCGCTGCATACGGCGCACACGCATTTCATGCGCGGCAGCACCGCACTGAAAGATAGCGGCGCGGGTGAACTGCTGGCCGAGGAACTGCGACTGGCCCAGGAATGCCTGGCGGCGATCACCGGCGCATTTTCAAGCGATGACCTGCTTGGCCGGATTTTCTCCGAATTCTGCATCGGCAAATAGTGTGCAATCCTCCGGCCGTGTAGATCGTCGAGCTGGCGGTGGGTGAGGATTGATCTTTAGCGCTTTGAACAACGTTGCGATTCGCCCGCGGAGCGGGCTCCTACAACAAGAGCCGAAATCGCTCTCATATAAGGTGCCGTCTTGCACAGAATGCGCGCACGCGCAAAAAAAGTCCTTAAAACTGTGAACCGGCTCCCGTCACTGCCCTCCAATAGCGTTAATCTGCAGCCGCTAAAAGCGGTTCGCCGGCTTTATTTTGGGTAATAAAAGGAAAGCGTCATGATGCGTACAACCTTCGCATGTTTACTTCTGGTTGCTGCGGCAGCCGCCTCTGCACAGCAGAGCGATTTAAGTTACAGCTACGTTAGCGGTGCCTACAGCAAGGCCGATTACGACGGCTTCAGCGGCAATGCCGATGCTATCGGGCTCGGCGTTTCGTTGGAGGTGAGCCCCAACTTTCACCTCTTCGGCAGCTACACGAGCACCGACCTCGGCAGCAATGCTGATGCCAGTACTTTGCAGGCGGGCGTTGGTTATCACACGCCGATCTCGCAGGTGATGGATGTGGTCGCCGAGTTTTCTTACGTCACGACCGAATTCGATCTCGGTCCGGCCAGTATCGACGATGACGGATTCGGCCTGGGCGTCGGCATCCGTGCGATGGCGACTCCACGGCTGGAAGTTGACGCCGGCGTCACTTACGTCGACCTGGACTCAGGCAACGACACCGCCTTGAACGCGGGGTTCCTGTACAACGCGACGCAGAACGTCGCCGTTGGACTTGGCGCAAGCTGGGACGATGACGTGTCCGTCTGGAGCCTGAACGGTCGGGTTTATTTCGAATAGAAAAGAGCTTGGGGTCAGCGCATCGATGCGCTGACCCCGTCTTCTAAAGCCCGAGCAATCCTTCACGCCGGTACAGGCGTGCGCAGATCCACATTAGCAACACGCCGGTCAGCAATGTCCCCCCCACTGACACCGCGACGTGCAGCCCATTCAGCGCTTCATTCTTGATCAGCCCGACCAGCAGCAGGTGCTGGCTGAGCGACGGTACCAGCATCAGCCAGGTACTGGGACGCACCATGAGAATGGACACGATCAGTATCGGCATGGTCGGCGCCAGCAGTACGACGCTGACCCAGGTCTGCGCTTCCTTGAAACTACGCGTAAACGATGCCACCAGTGTCATCAGCGATGCGCCGACCAGTGCGAACGGCACCAGCAGCAAAAACGCCAGCAGGACGACGTCGGGTCCGAAATTCGGCGTCATGCCAAGCTCTTCGAAGGGCATGAACTTCAGTGAGAAGTGAAACGCCGTGAGGCTAAGGCTGAGCGAGACTGCCATAAAAAAACACGCCGCCAGGATCTTGCCAATGATCAATGCGTCGCGCTTGACAGGCAGACACAGCAGCGGCTCCAGGGAACCACGCTCGCGTTCTCCCGCCGTTGCGTCGATGGCGAGATTCATGCCGCCGGTCAGCAGTGCGAAAATAAAGAAGTAACTCAGCATGCCAAGCAAGATGGCGGAGCGTCCGCTTGGCGTCGACACATCGACCTCATCGATGTTCAGCGGCCGCATGATCAGTGGGTTCACACCGCGCAGGCTTAAACGCAGCGCTGCAATCTCCTGGTTGTAGCCGTACAGCGCCCGTGTGACGCGGCGAGTCTCTCGTTCGGCCTGGGTGTTAGCCTGGTCTGTGATGACTTCAACCGTGGCAGGCACCAGGCTCGAGAGGTGCTCGCCAAAATTTTCCGGGATGACGATGACGACATCGTGCTCGCCACCAGCAACCCCGGCGATGGCGGCCTCACGTGACTCGGGCCCGGCGACGACGTGCAGGTTTTCGCTTTCCAGAAAAGCGATCAGGTTCGGCGCATGCTCAGCGCCAATGACCGCCAGATCCACCGCGTCGTCTGCACCGCCGAGCGTCTGCTTGACGGAAAGATTGATTACAAAAGCAAACAGTATCGGCCCGAACAGCGGTCCCATAAGCAACGCTGACAGCAGTGTCCGGCGGTCGCGGAAGTTGTCGACGACTTCTTTTTTGAATACCGTGCTGATGGTACTCACGCCGGCGTCTCGACCAGGCGTATCGCACGCACAAACGCTTCCTCAAGGTCATCGGTCTGCATGCGCTCACGTATCCCGCCCGGGCTGCCTTGAAGCGCGACCTTGCCGGCAGCGACGATAACGATGTCATCGCAAAGTGCTGCCACTTCCTGCATGACATGACTCGAAAACAGCACACATTTGCCAGCCGCCTTCAGTTCGCGAATAACGTCGCGCAAAGCCCTCGTTGCCATGACATCGAGTCCGTTGCTAGGTTCGTCCAGCAGAATGTTCTGCGGTTCATGAACCAGCGAACGGGCCAGCGCCACCTTGGTGCGCTGACCTTGTGAAAATCCCTTGCTGCGGCGATCGGCGAAGTCGCCAATGCCAAGCTGATCGATGACCTGTTGTACGCGATGCTCGATGACGTCGGCAGGCATGCGGTAAAGCTCAGCGTAATAACGAATGTTTTCGCGGGCCGTTAAATGCGGATACAAGCCCGCGCCGTGCGGTAAGGTACCGATACGCGCGCGGGCGGACAGCGTATCGTCGACGACGTTGATGCCATCGATGCTTGCGCTTCCCGCATCCGGTCGCAGCACCGTGTACAGGATGCGCAGGGTGGTGGACTTGCCGGCGCCATTCGGTCCCAGCAGTCCGGTGATGCGCCCGTCCGGGGCGCTGAAGGAGACGTCTCTGACTGCTTCGACCAGACCAAAGGACTTTTTTAACTGCTCGACGACGATCATGGTGCCGGTCCGGCAAAGCCAAGGAAAAACGGCATCGCATAAAGTCGGTCGGCGCAGTCCGTGTCGAGCTCCCGGGTCGATCCCGCGGCGACGAAGTCGCCGATAATTTTCGGCATGCAGCCCTGTGAAAGCTGACCGTGGCCCTGGTTACGCCCGGTGATCAACAGCGCTTCGCCAAGGTCGACTGCGGCAAGTTCTGCAAATGCAGGCGGCGTAATCGGGTCAACCTCGCCGGACAGCAGCAAAACCGGTACGTCAGATTTCACCGGCTCCTTGAACGCCGTATCCAGGACACCGGATGGCCATACCGAACAGATGGCCTCGAGTGCATCAATCTGCAGCGGACCGAGATAGGTTGCCAGCAAACTGTCGCGGGATATGCCTTCGCCGTCGAAAAAAGGAAAATCCTCGGTGCACACCACGGCGTTGTGCATGCCCGCACTGATCGCTTCAGCGAGGTTGTCACTGATCATGACGAACTGCGCGGCAAGCGGCTGGAAATTGCCGTTCACGGCTTCGTCGAGCAACAGCGGAATGAGTGCGACGGTCGTCGGATGATAGCTCAGCAAGCGCAGTGCGCCGGCCATTTCCTCTTCGCTGAACTGCACCGTTTCAAGCCGGCCAGTGCGTGGATGTGGCAAGGTCACCGTCACCGGTGTGCTGGCAAGCTCTGCTCGCAACGCCGCGAAATTTGCGCGCAGCCCGGGGAAGCGATCCTGGCAGCTGTCGTTCTCTTCGCAGCGCCTGAAAATAATATCAAGCGCATTTTGCGCCTCGATGGCGATGCCGGGTCCGAGCGCGACCTGCGGCGGGACAACGCCATCCAGAATGACCGTTCGCGTAGCCTCTGGAAAGCGTCGCAGATAATGTTGCGCGACCCGGCTGCCATAGGAAATGCCATACAGATTCAGCGCCGAATAACCCAGTGCAATGCGTAGTGCTTCGAGGTCCTGGACCGCGACGCTGGTCGTGAAATAAGCCGGGTCGAAGGCGAGTGACGCCAGGCAGGCTTCGGTGTCAGCGACGGTTTGTTCGCGGGAATATTCGCCTGGCAAAAGCTCGTCGCCGGCGGCGCAATGCAAGGGAGTGGATTGCCCGGTGCCGCGCTGGTCAAGCAACAGAATGTCCCGCTTTCGTCGCACGTCCTCGAACGCGCCTACATACGCCGCATAAAATTCGCTGGAGGCCTGGCCCGGACCGCCGGCAATCGGAACGAGTGGATCGGGTTGCGGTTTAAGACTTAACGCCGGCACGACGGCGACGAAAAGTTCGATAGTCCTGCCATCCGGCCTGGCCGGATTCTCAGGCCGCAGCAGCCGCCCGCAACGGGCCTTGATGCCCGGAAAGCCCTCGGCGGCGCGAATGCGGCAGTCTTCCAGTTCGAGGCGGGGGGCATCCGCCACCGTCTGAGCAAGGGCGGGAACGGTTGGGAGCGCGGACAGAATTATTGCAATCAGGGCGCGGGAGAGGGTGGCGGTGTCTGTCATGCCGTGAGTATCGCGGCCCGGGGCCGCTCCTACAATGATGCTCACCCCGTTTACAAAGATTGATCGTGCTGTATGAGCTCGCCCGGCGTGCGATTTCGCGTGACCGGCGCAGTGAAGCGATCCGGCGTCCCGGTTCTTACCCGGCGCATTACCGTTTTTTCAACGGACTGCTAGAATAGCGCCCCCCTGATTCACCGGCTTTTACGCCATGTCCCAAGATTCCACGTTCGACGTCATCGTCATCGGCGGCGGCCATGCCGGCACGGAAGCGAGCCTCGCTGCCGCGCGCGCCGGTGCGCGAACACTGCTCATTACACAGAACATGGCAACCCTCGGTCAGATGAGTTGCAATCCGGCGATCGGTGGCATCGGCAAGGGGCATCTCACGCGTGAAATCGATGCGATGGGTGGCGCCATGGCGGTTGCCGCCGACCAGGCCGGCATCCAGTTCCGTACCCTGAATCGCAGCAAGGGACCCGCAGTACGCGCGACGCGCGCGCAAGCTGATCGCGTGCTTTATCGCCAGGCCATTCGCCGCATCCTGGAAAATCAGCCGGGCCTGCGTATTTTTCAACAATCTGTAGAGGATCTTATTGTTGAAGGCGGCCGCGTCAGCGGCGTCGTCACCGGCCTCGGCATCCGTTTTTATGCAGCGAGCGTCGTGCTGACCGTCGGCACCTTTCTCGGTGGCCGGATTCTGATCGGCCAGAGTGTGTCGACCGGGGGCCGCGCGGGCGATGCACCCTCGAATCTGCTGGCAACGAAACTTCGCGATCTGCCTTTTCGCGTCTCGCGATTGAAGACCGGCACGCCACCACGCATCGACGGCCGCTCGCTCAACTTTTCCATGATGAGCGAACAGCCCGGTGACGAACCCGTACCGGTGTTTTCGTTTCTCGGCAAGCGGCGTGATCATCCGCGGCAGGTGAGCTGCTTTATCACCCATACCACGGAAGAAACTCACGACATCATTCGCGGTTCATTGTCCGAGTCCGCGATGTATTCCGGCCTCATCGAGGGCGTCGGACCGCGTTATTGCCCGTCGATCGAAGACAAGGTCGTGCGCTTCGCCGACCGCACGTCGCATCAGATTTTCGTCGAACCCGAAGGACTCGATACTCATGAGGTGTACCCCAATGGCATCTCCACGAGTCTCCCCTATGAGACGCAGCTGCGTTTTGTCAGGTCTATCCGCGGTTGTGAGCGCGCCCATATCACGCAGCCCGGCTACGCGATCGAGTATGATTTTTTTGATCCGCGCGACCTTGAGCCAACCTTGCAGACGCGTTTCATAGCAGGCTTGTTTTTTGCCGGTCAGATCAATGGCACGACCGGCTACGAGGAAGCGGCGGCGCAGGGCCTGCTTGCCGGCATCAACGCCGCGCGCATTGGCGCCGGGAAGCCAGGCTGGTATCCCACCCGCGACGAAGCCTACATAGGCGTGCTGATCGACGATCTGATCACACGCGGCGTGAGCGAGCCGTATCGCATGTTCACCAGCCGCGCCGAGTATCGTCTGTTGCTGCGTGAAGACAACGCCGATCAACGCCTTACGCCGGTCGCCCGTGAACTCGGCATCATTACGGAGGAACGCTGGCAGGCGTTCTCTGTGAAACGCGATGCAGCAGCGGCGGAACATGATCGCCTGGACGGCTTGAAGCTCCGGCCTGATTCGCCGGACGACGTCGCGTTGCGGCGCTACGGCATCGAACTTCGCCGCGACTGTCGTGCCGCAGACCTGTTACGCCGTCCGGAAATTTCTTACCGCGATATCGTCGCTCTGCCCGGCGTCGGCGAGGCCGACTGGCCCGACGGCATGGAGGATGAGCAAATCGGCCAGGTCGAACTGCAGCTGGAAGTGGAAGCACGCTATGCGGGCTACATAGAACGCCAGCAACGCGAAATCGACCGCCACGCGAAACAGGAACGCCTCGCACTGCCAGCCGACATCGACTACAGCATCGTCAGCGGTCTTTCCAACGAGGCCCGCCAGCGGCTGGAGACGGCCAGACCGGTGACGCTTGGACACGCCTCGCGGCTGGAGGGTGTGACGCCCTCCACCGTCTCGCTGCTGTTGATCCATCTGAAAAAGCGCCAGCTCAGACAAACTGCCTGAAGCCAGTGCGGGCGGAAACAGTGAGACCGGGCACAGACCAGACGAGGCTATAAGGTATTCTCGGTGCCGTGAGCCAGATTCCCTCGCCAGCCAGTTTTTTACGCGGCCGTTTGCTGTCGCTGTGTCTGCTTTGGCTCATCGCGCTGCTTGGCTGCAGCGAAGGTCCGACCTCTGACAGCAGCTACACGATGCTGCAGCGTGGTAATGGTGACGAGCCCGAATCACTCGACATGCACAAAACGCGCAGCACTGAGGCGGGCGATGTACAGCGCGATCTCGGCGAAGGACTCATAGGCTATACGCCCGCCGGCGAACTCGTGCCGGCCGCGGCCGAAAGCTGGCAACTGTCAGCGGACGGGCTGCAATACGATTTCAGCCTGCGTGAAGATGCGCGCTGGTCGAACGGTGAACCGGTCACTGCCCATGATTTCGTCTACAGCTTTCGCCGCCTGGTCGATCCGGACACGGCAGCCGTCTACGTGCAGTCCGTAGAACAGATCGTCAACGCGGCTGACATCGTCGCCGGCAATTTGCCGATTGATGCGCTGGGCGTCGAGGCTATGGATGCGCACACCCTGCGCATCCGTCTGCAACAAGCAGTGCCGTACTTTCTCGACCTGCTCACTCACCCCAGCATGTTTCCGCTACACCGTGCGTCAGTCCAGGTACACGGTGCGGCGCACGCGCGTCCCGGCAATCTCGTCAGCAACGGCGCTTACCGTCTGACGGCGTGGGAAGTGGGCTCCTACATCGAACTTGAGCGGAATGAATTTTTTCACGACGCCGCCAATGTCGCGATCGACCAGGTTCGGCACCACGTGACCTCGGAACCGATGGCCGAACTGAATCGTTTTCGCGCCGGCGAGCTGCACACCACACGCACGATTCCACCGGCGGCATTCCAGCAAATGCGGCAGGATCGGCCGCACGAAGTGCGTGTATCGCCGGCACTCGGCGTGTACTTTTTTGGTTTCAATATGACCAAATCGCCGTTTGCCAATGCGCCGACATTGCGCAGAGCGCTGTCCATGGCGCTGGACCGGGAAACCATTGTCGAAAAAATCATTGGCCGCGGTGAAGCGCCGGCCTACGGGTGGGTGCCGTACGGTACACCGAATTACGAACCGCGGCGTTACGACTGGGCGGAATGGGAGAGCGAGGCACGCTACCAGCGTGCCCGTGAACTTTACCGGGAGGCGGGCTACGGCCCCGACAATCCTTTGCAGGCGGAACTGCGCTACAACACCTCCGATACCCATCAGAAGGTTGCCCTCGCGGCCCAATCGATGTGGCGCGAGGTGCTCGGTGCTGACATCACACTCATCAATGAAGAATTCCAGGTGTTGCTGGCTAACGTCATGCAGAAAGAGGTCACCCAGATCGTCCGCCTTAACTGGAATGGCGACTACAACGACGCACAGACCTTTCTCGGAACCCTCGAAAGCACTAACCCGTCGAATTTTACCGGCTATAACAGCGATGAGTTCGACACACTGATGCAGAAAGCGGCAACGCGAAACGACCCGGATGTGCGCAAGGTTTTTCTCGAAGAGGCAGAGCGTGTCATGCTGGAGGATTATCCCCTCATACCGATCTACTTTTTCGTCAACAAAAGCATGGTCAGTGAACAGGTTCGAGGCTGGGGCGACAACATTCTGAATTACCATTACAGTCAGCACCTGAGTCTCGATGGGAAGCAGGGGGTCTCTGATTTGTGATGTCCGCTATCCGATGAAGGCTATCGGTCCGCTTCCCCCTGCACTAGTTCGGAACACGTCATGACGAGCCTGTCGCGCTACACGCTCAATCGCATTGCTGGCGCAATTCCCACCTTGTTCGTCGTCATCGCGGCCGCGTTTTTTATCGTGCATGCCGCACCTGGCGGACCATTTGATGAAGAGCGTAGGTTACCGCCGGATATCGAACGCAACATCGAACGTGCCTATCATCTCGACGAAACCACCGCCGAACAGTTCTGGCATTACCTGCGCGGACTTGCCTCAGGAGATCTGGGCCCGTCCTACCGCTACCGCGACTACACCGTCGGCGAACTGATCGCCGGCGCATTGCCCCTTTCACTGTGGCTTGGCGCGATGGCGATGCTGCTTGCTCTCATTGTTGGTGTCGGCGCCGGCACCCTGGCCGCGCTCAGACACAATACCTTCATTGACCGCGCAGTAAGTGCCGTCGCTATGGTTGGCATTTCTGTGCCGATCTTCGTGCTGGCGCCGCTCATGGTGCTGATCTTTGCCGTGTTCCTGAACTGGCTGCCGGCGAGCTGGACCGGTACCGCCGGGCCGCTGCGGCTGGTGATGCCGGTGATTGCGCTGGCATTGCCACAGATTGCCTACATCGCACGCCTGACGCGCGCCAGCATGATCCAGGTTCTTGGCAGCGATTTCGTACGGACGGCACGTGCCCAGGGACTGTCGACCGTTACTATCGTCCGCGTGCACGCGCTCAAACCCGCCATGCTGCCGCTCCTGTCTTATATGGGGCCCGCGATCGCGAGCGTCCTGACCGGTTCGGTCGTCGTTGAATCGGTGTTCGGCATTCCCGGAATTGGCCAGTTCTTTGTGCGCGGCGCCCTCAATCGTGACTACACCCTGGTACTGGGCATCACGATTCTGGTGGCCGTGCTGGTGATTACGCTGAACCTGCTGGTCGACCTTTTGTACGGCTTTCTCGACCCGAGGATCCGGCGCCGATGAACGCGCCGTCAGCCAGCCAGCCACTGTGGCAGCGACTTGGCGAAAGTCGTCCGGTGAAAATTTCCTTGCTGCTACTTTTTCTGATTCTAACCCTTTCGCTCGCAGGGCCGTACGTCAGTCCGCATCACTTCGCCGCGACGGATTTCGACGGCCGTTTCATTCGACCGACCGTCGATGGCTTTCACTTTTTTGGTACCGACGATCTCGGACGCGATCTGTTTACGCGCACCTTGCTGGGGGTTCGCGTCACCCTGCTGGTTGCCGTCGTGGCAAGCCTCGTCAGCCTGGGCATCGGTGTACTTTACGGCGCGACTGCAGGATTGATCGGCGGCAAGGTGGATGCGCTGATGATGCGTGCGGTCGACGCGCTGTATGCACTGCCATTCGTATTTTTCGTCATCCTGCTGATGACCGTGTTTGAGCGCAACTTCTGGCTGATCTTCATCGCCATCGGGGCGATCAACTGGCTCGATATGGCGAGAATAGTGCGCGGCGAAACCATCAGTCTGAAGCATCGGGCATTCGTGGATGCTGCCCGGCTCTCCGGCCTGTCCGCTGCGCGCATCCTGTGGCGACACATTACTCCCAACCTCCTGGGTGTCGTTCTTGTGTACGTCACGCTGACGATTCCACAGGCGATTCTGGTTGAATCTTTCCTGAGCTTCCTGGGGCTTGGCGTACAGGAACCGCAGACGTCGCTGGGTGCCCTTGTTAACAACGGGGTTGGCTATATGGAACACGCACCGTGGGTACTGATCGTGCCCGCGGCGGTGTTAGCGGTCATACTTTTTTGTTTCAACTTTCTCGGCGACGGGCTGCGCGATCTCACTGACCCGAAGAACAGCGCGCAATGAATCTGCTGCAAGTCGATGAGCTGACCATCCGCTACGCGGCTTCAAAGGAGCCGGCAGTCGACCGGCTTTCATTCTCTATCGAAGCCGGTGATTCACTGGGCGTGGTCGGCGAGTCCGGCGCTGGTAAAACGCAAACGGCGCTGGCGCTGATGGGACTGCTGCCGGCACACGCCGAGGTAAGCGGCAGCATCCGCTTTGCCGGGACGGAGCTTGCCGGTGCGCCGCCCGGGTTGCTCAGACAAATTCGCGGCACGCGCATCGCGATGGTTTTCCAGGATCCGCAGGCGGCACTGAACCCCTACCTCACCATCGGAGATCAGCTTCGTCAGATTCCGCAGGCGCATCGACTGTGTGGGAAAGCGGAAGCGAAGGAACGGGCACTTGCCATGTTGAACACCGTTGGTCTTGCCGATCAGCACAGGATCTACCACGCCTACCCGCACCAGCTCTCCGGCGGCATGCGGCAGCGTGCTTTGATTGGCGCCGCGCTGATCGGCGAGCCTGACCTGATCGTCGCCGACGAACCGACGACATCCCTCGACGTCACCGTCCAGGCGCAGATACTGCGGCTGTTACGCGAGCTGCGGGACGCATCCAACACCGCGATGCTCCTGATCACGCACGATCTCGGCGTTATCGCCGGCAACTGCGAACGCGTTCTGGTGATGGACCGGGGCCGAATGATCGAGTGCGGCATGACGCGTGCTATCTATCGCTCGCCGACGTCGCCGCGCACTGCGACGCTACTGGCAGCGGCGCTGCGGATTAAATCCAAACCTCTGATCGCGCCACTGCCGCCCGACCGGGCCACAGTCCTGCAGGTATCGGGAATGT
Source organism: Woeseiaceae bacterium (assembly GCA_037968735.1). GTDB lineage: Bacteria > Pseudomonadota > Gammaproteobacteria > Steroidobacterales > Woeseiaceae > SZUA-117. Next base: position 46,557 of record JBBKWC010000010.1, read on the forward strand.
CGGTCAGTTTCGACAAGTACGGTGAAGAGCAGCGGATGAACGCCGTGCTGCCGGTCAGCCTGTCGCTCAGAGAGGGCGAAACCTTGGCTATCGTCGGCGAATCGGGCTCGGGGAAAACGACCCTGGCAAGGGCCATTTTGGGTCTGTTGCCGCCGGATAGCGGCACGGTCACCCTGGCGGGCAAGCGCCTCTCGCCAACTCTGCCAGAACGCACCAGGGCTGAGCGTCGCCAGCTGCAGATGGTATTTCAGGATCCGCAGTCGTCGCTAAATCCGGCCATGCGGGTTTTCGACATCGTCAGTGAACCGCTTCTCGTGCACGAGCCCGGCAAGGAAAAGGCGGCATTGCGCGCTGCCGTCCATGACATGCTGCAGAGAGTCGGCCTGTCGCGTGCGTTTATCGATCGCTTTCCGCATGAGCTGTCCGGCGGGCAGGCACAGCGAGTAGCGATTTCCCGCGCACTTATCGTGCAGCCACGCGTGCTGGTTTGTGACGAAGCCGTTGCGGCACTGGATGGCAGCGTGCGGCAGGAAATTCTCGACGTCCTGCGCGCCGAACAGCAAAATACCGGACTCTCGCTGCTGTTCATCAGTCATGACCTCGCTGTCGTTCGCCAGATCAGCCATCGCGTACTGGTCATGTATCTCGGCCGGGTCTTTGAACTGGGGGACAACGAGACATTTTTCAGGCGGCCTCGTCATCCTTATTCTAAGGCCCTGCTAAACGCGGTGCCGCTGCCGGATCCAGACAGCACGTTCGCCGATCAGCCCCTGCGTGGTGAGGTAGCCTCACTCCTGAGCCCGCCGAAGGGCTGTCCGTTTCATCCGCGCTGTGATCTGTCGATAGCCCGCTGCCAGGACGCTGTGCCTGAGATAGAGAACATCGGCGGGACACGGGTCGCCTGCCACCGTGCGGCAGAACTCGACCTAAGCTACTGACGTGGTTGATATACGGCACTGACCGACCACGACACCGGCAGCGAAATCAGCCCACCTTTTCGCCACGAGCCGGAAGCTGGCATAATCGAGGCCGTTCATCGGCCGGCAATCGCGAATGCGCTGCTTGTTTCGATAACAGACGACACAAGCAACTCAACGGAGCTCTACCATGAAAAAGTTAGTAATACTGACACTGGCTGGTGCCGCACTTGGCGCAACTACGCTGGCAACATTTGCACAGGATGAAGCGCCCTTCCAGAACCAGATCGAAGCACGCCAGTCATTCATGCATATATACCGTTTTAATCTCGGCCAGCTCGGCGCGATGGCCAAGGGAGAGGCGCCTTACGATGCGGCAGAGGCGTCTGCTGCTGCGACTAATCTTCTGGCCGCGTCAAAAATGAACAACCGGGCCATGTGGCCTGCCGGTTCAGACATGAGCGCTGACGGTCTCGAAGGCGTGACCTGGGCGAAGCCGGAGCTCTGGAGCAACATGTCGGAAGTGGGTGAAAAAAGCCGCGAGCTGACAGCCGCACTTGTAGCGATGGCCGCAGTGGCTGGCGATGGTCTTGGCGCAGTGCAAAGCAACATGGGCGCGGTGGCCGATGGCTGCAAGGGCTGTCATGAGCCGTTTCGCGCCTCCAAAGACTAGCCGCAAAAAACTCTGCGCGCGGTGAAGCGCACGCTAATTGTCGTCTTCGGTTTTGCCATCGCCGGCACGGGCATTTTCTACGTGCTGTCGATGCCCGACCCGCTGACTGCAGACCAGCTGCCGGCAGTGAGCGCTGATCTCGCCAACGGCGAGTTGATGTTCTGGGCCGGCGGCTGCAGATCATGCCATGCTGCACCGGGTGCCGAAGACAACGAGCTGACGCTTTCCGGGGGCATGGAACTGCCGACGCCGTTTGGCACGTTTCGCTCGCCCAATATATCGCCCGACCCCGACGCCGGAATCGGTCGCTGGTCGACGCTGGAGTTCATCAACGCGATGGTGAGGGGATTGTCACCGCAACTCGAACACTACTACCCGGCGTTTCCCTATCCGCATTATCAAAACATGACATTCGGTGACCTCATCGATCTCAAAGGCTATCTGGATACCCTGCCAGGCTCGTCCAACCGCGTGGCGGAGCATGCTCTGGCATTTCCGTATTCCCTGCGTCGCGGCATCGGGCTGTGGAAGTGGAGATATCTTTCGCGCAATGCAGTAGTGCAGACGTCTGCACCATCAGCAGAGGTAGAACGGGGCCGTTACCTGGTCAACGGCGCCGGGCACTGCGGCGCCTGCCATACACCGAGAGACGAATACGGCGGGGATATGCCTGACCGCTTTCTCTCGGGTGCCGAAGCTATTGAAATTGCAGAAGGTCCGGATGGGCAAAGCGTCGGACGAATCCCGAATATTACGCCGCACCCCGATGGCATCGGCGCGTGGAGCGAAAAGGATATCGAGTATTCTCTCGAATCGGGATTTGATCCCGATTTCGATTCCTTCGGCGGCACGATGGTCGAGGTCCAGGAAAACATGGCCCGGCTTCCGGCTGCAGACCGTGCGGCCATTGCGGCCTATTTAAAATCCATTCCAGCGCTGCCGTCAGACTCACCGTAGACACATGGCGGCGCGACATTACCCGGGAGTAGCGAGATGAAGACCCTGAAATGTGACTTGTGTGACGAAACGGCAGAAGGCGAAACGTTCGAAGAATGGATGACGGCGCTTCGTCCCCATTACATGGAAGCGCATGCTGACGTCATGAACGATCCGGCTCATGGCAAGGCGCAGATGGAGACCTGGATGGCTGACAACAAAGCGCGCTTCGACGCTGCCTGAAGGCGCTTGATTGCCGCGACGGCAGGATAAAAAAACGGGTTTTACATCCCCGGTATGGGCAGTGGCATCGGCGCGCCATTCACGGTCACCAGGCCCTTGCCGTATTTCGCGTCCATGACATAGTCGTTGCCGTCGCGCTTGAGCATTCCGGTAGCGAGCAGTGTATTGGCCTGCGGATTCATGACCGCCAGCAACTCAAACACCGGCACGGGAATGCGCAGGCTCATGTCTGCTGTCATTGCCAGCAACGCGCCCGGCCAGGTGAACGCCTTGTCTTTTGCAAGCTCGGGCAGGTCGATGGCAAGCGACGTGGCAAGCTGGCCTTGCGGTAGTGATACGTCGAAACGCTCGATGCGGACTTCTGCGCCGGCGCGCGCGAGCGTTTTCAGGTCATTCTCGACCTGGGGGTAAAAGGCGTCGAAATCGATCTGCTGGCCGCTGCCCGAATTGGCATTGTCGGCTGCCACGACAATGGCGCCAAACGATGCTGCTTCGACATTTTTCAGGCTCACATCCAGGACGACGCCAACGGTGCCAACACTCGGCAGTTCAGCGTCCTTTAGCTCGAAGCGTGCCATGCCGCTCAGGCGTCCGTCGTCGATAGCGGAGTCCGCCATCACATCGATGCTCTCGACGCTGACCTCGCTGCCGGCACTGTTGAAGCGGGCGCCGTCCACCGAGAGTGCGAGTTCGCCTATGCTGAATCCGTAGCGCGTGCCTTCCTGCTCGGCGTCGATTTTCACTGTGCCGAAGTATGCACTGCCGTTGGCATCAGACAAGCTGAAAGGAGACACCTCACCCTCGACTTCCAGGTCACCATCCTGTGGATCGCTGACGATCCTGAGATCGGTTCCTTCCCAGGACAGGCGGGTCGTACCCAGGTCGAAACCACCCGCTTCAAGTAGTAACTGTCCGCTGCTGGCGCCGGTGAGCGACACCTCGTTATAAAACTTGCCGGGAACGGCGCTTGTTTCACCGCTCGCAGTTTCGATATGAAACGTTGAGACCGTGCTGGCGAGGCCGGGTCGCAGAGACGACGCTTCGCGACCGAGAGAACTAACGGGCAGCAGTCCGTGATCGATGCGTGTATCGATGACCAGGGTCAGCGCATCGTCGCCAACGCCGACGGTGTTCGCGTCGCGCAACTGACCATTATAAAAGACCACCCGATGCCGTCCGGCAGAGGTAAACCAGCCTCGCTCGAAGGATTCTGTCGAGATGTCCAGCGCAGGGTTCTGTGCCTTGGCGGCCAGGATGCCCTGCTCCATATTGCGCTCCGCCAGCCGGCCGACGATGCCAGGGGACACGAGTATGATCAGCGCCACTACGACGAGGGAAATAACGAGCCAGCGTTTCATGCCGCGATCCCGGGATGCGAAAAGACTGCGGAATGCTAGCACGCCATGTGCTGTCATTCGCTGCACCTGCGGTATTTGTGGCGTGCAGGAACTGAAGCGCACGGCTTCCATTCCTTCCTCAATATGGAAAAACGGGCCGACAGTCACTACCATAGCGCCCTCGACAGAACCCCGGCGTCTGCCGGGAGCTAAAATCCATTCAGCAGTAACGTGAGTCCATCCATGACTATTTCTATTCGCGCTGCAATCCGGAAGATTGCAAAGTTCGCCGTGCCGCTCCTCGCAATGGCGATGATGCCGGTGACCGGTGCTGGCCAGGAGATGTCGGCGGGCAATGTGGAACAAGGCCGGGAGCTCGGCTATACCTGCCTCGGCTGTCACGGTATCGAAGGTCAGCGCAATGCCTATCCGTCCTATCGGGTGCCGCGCCTTGGCGGGCAGAAAGCTGACTACCTGATCGCCTCGCTTGAAGCTTACCGGGCTGGCACCCGACCGCACCCAACCATGCAGGCACAGGCGGGCTCAATGAGCGACGACGACATCACCAATCTGGTCGCATGGATTGGTGCCTTCGGCGAAGCGGCTGATATGGCGACGGCCGAGGAGGTCGCGGGTATTGCCGCTGCTGCACTGTGCGTCACCTGCCACGGTGTGGCGGGTGCAGCCGTAGTGCCGGTACCGCCGACACTGGCGGGCCAGCAGGAGGACTATCTCGTGCACGCGTTGAATCAGTACAAGACCGGCGTACGCAGTGGCAACGTCATGACCGCTTTTGCCGCTACCCTGACCGACACCGATATCGCACTGCTCGCGAAGTTTTACGCAACGCAGGACGGCTTGAAAACGCTGGACTGACCGTATCGATACAGAAGGGGAATCAATGCCGGCCCGGGTGCCCGACACGACCGCGTACGGTGACGGCATTACGGCCATCGATACCGGCCTGCTCCGGCCAAAATTTGATGCGAGCCACCTGATCGTTGAGAGCGGGCGAGCCGCCTTTGTAGACACCGGCGTCAACGACAGCGTACCGCTTTTACTCGCTGCGCTGGCCGGGCAGGATCTGGACCCTGCCGATGTCGACTTCGTTTTTCTCACCCACGTGCATCTGGATCATGCCGGCGGGGCAGGTCAGCTCATGGAGGCCTTGCCGAATGCAAAGGCGGTGCTGCATCCTCGCGGCGCGCCGCACATGATCGCGCCGTCAAAGCTGATTAAAGGCGCACGAGCGGTGTACGGCGAGAAAGAATATAAGCGCCAGTACGGCGATATTCGCGCCATCGCCGAAGCACGTGTGCTCGTTGTGGCGGATAACCAGGAGATCAATCTCGCGGGCCGGCATTTGCGCTGCGTCTTTACCGAAGGGCACGCGCGTCATCACTATTGCCTGGGCGACGAACGCTCGCAGAGTGTGTTTACCGGTGACAGCTTCGGCGTCTCCTACCGTGAGCTCGATACCGTCAACGGCGAGTTCATCTATCCAACGACAACGCCGGTGCATTTCGATCCGGCAGAGGCTCACAAGTCCATCGATCGCATTATGGCGCTTCAGCCGACGGCACTTTTTCTCACCCACTACAGCCGGGTGTGTGATCTGAACCGGCTCGCCGCGGATATGCATCAGCGACTGGACGCCTTTGTGGCGTTGGCGAGGCAGCTTGCCAGTGACCGGGAACGTACTCGCGCACTGCAAAACAGTATGCTGAGCTACCTGCTGCACGAACTTAAGGAACACGGCCATTCGGGCGATGATGACGAGTTGCAGGACATCGTGATGCCTGATGTTGTCCTGAATACGATGGGACTCGAATTCTGGCTGGAACATTCACAGGAAAAGACATGAAGAATTTCAAGGCTTACCGAATCGATCAGGCAGAGGGAAAAATTGCTGCCGCGTTTACCCGCTTGTCACTGGAAGACCTGTCCGCAGGCGAGGTCGTCATCCGCGTCCAGCACTCCACCATCAATTACAAGGACGCACTGGCGGCCACCGGCAAAGGCCGCATCCTGCGCCAGTTTCCGCTGGTCGGCGGCATCGATCTCTCCGGAACGGTGGTGAGTTCGGAGACAGATGCCTTCGCTTCGGGCGATGCCGTGGTGGTGAACGGCTGTGGTCTGAGTGAAACCCGCGATGGCGGTTACGCCGAATATGCACGCGTGCCCGCCGCCGCCGTCGTGCGCTTGCCAGCCGGGATGAGTACCGCGGAGGCCATGCAAATCGGTACCGCGGGGTACACGGCGGCACTGGCCATTCACCGCATGGAGCAAAACGGACAGCTCCCGGAGTCCGGCCCGGTACTCGTCACCGGTGCCACCGGGGGCGTGGGCAGCATCGCCATCGATATGCTGGCGCAGCGCGGTTACGAGGCGGTCGCGCTGACCGGCAAGTCCGCTGGCGCGGACTACCTGACCAGCATCGGCGCAAGCAGGGTCCTGCTGCGCGCGGAGCTCGACACCGGCAAACGGCCGATGGAAAAAGCCCTGTGGGCAGGTGCCATCGACAATCTGGGCGGTGAAATCCTGACCTGGCTCACCCGTACCATGGATTACGGCGGAAATATAGCCAGCATCGGACTGGCAGCCAGCCACGAGCTGAATACGACGGTACTGCCGTTCATTCTGCGGGCGGTCTGCCTCCTGGGAATCAACTCCGTGGACACGCCAGGCGAATTGAGGCAGCGTGTCTGGGAGCGCATTGGCACTGATCTCAGGCCGCAGCACCTGGATAAGATAGCGACAAATACCATCACTTTCGACGAACTTCCCGGTGCCTTCCAGGCATTTATAGACGGCAACATCACCGGCCGCACGCTCGTCCGGATCGCAGAGGAATCTCCGGCGTGAGTGCCGCTAAAACGCTGCAGGCCGCCCTGGCGGCGGAAAAGCCATTGCAAATCGTCGGTACGATCAATGCCTACACCGCGCTTCAGGCTGAACAAGCAGGCTTCCACGCCATTTATTTATCCGGTGCCGGCGTCGCGAATGCCTCATTCGGCCTGCCGGATCTGGCAATGACGACCCTTACCGATGTCTGCGAGGACATACGCCGCATTAGCTACGCCACCGATCTGCCGCTACTGGTCGATGCCGATACCGGCTGGGGCGGCGCATTCATGATCGGCCGGACGGTTCGCGAGATGTCCCGCGCCGGCGCCGCAGGCTGCCACATTGAAGATCAGGTGGGCGTCAAACGGTGTGGACATCGTCCCGGCAAGGCGCTCGTCGACACCGCGGAAATGGTCGATCGCATCCGCGCGGCAACGGACGGTCGGACGGACGATAACTTCGTGGTCATGGCGCGGACCGATGCCCACGCGGTTGAAGGCCAGCAAGCTGCCCTGGATCGGGCGGCCGCCTATGTCGATGCCGGCGCGGACATGATTTTTGCTGAAGCGCTGACGAGCCTGGCTGAGTACCGGCAGTTCACGAGCGTAATCAAGGTGCCGGTGCTTGCCAATCTGACGGAATTTGGCAAGACACCTATGTTCACCACGACTGAACTGGGTGAGGCCGGAATCGATATGGTGCTCTATCCTTTGTCCGCTTTCCGCGCGATGTCGCGCGCCGCCGAAATGGTGTATCGCAGCCTGCGCGCGGACGGCACGCAGAAAAACGTCATCGACAACATGCAGACCCGCATGGAGCTCTATGATGTGCTCGGCTATCACGACTACGAACAAAAGCTCGATCAGTTGTTTCAGCAAAAAGGACTGGCCGGCGAAGACGAATGAGGAGAGAGGCGATATGACCACGGCCAAAAAATCCGGCGGGCTCGCGGGTGTTACCGCCGGCAAGACCGCTATCTGCACGGTGGGTAAGGAAGGCGCGGGTCTTACTTATCGCGGCTATGACATCTACGATCTTGCCGAACAGGCGAGCTTCGAGGAAGTCGCGTTCCTGCTGCTGCACGGGCATCTGCCGACGCAATCGGAGCTGACGGCCTACATCAGCAAACTGAAAACGCTGCGCGAACTGCCTGACGATGTCAAAACCGTGCTGGAAATGATTCCGGCTAACACGCACCCCATGGACGTGCTGCGCACCGGCGTTTCTTTTCTCGGCAATGTCGAAGCCGAGCACGACTTCGGTGAACAGGCGGCTGTCGCAGACCGGCTGCTCGCCTGTCTGCCGTCAATGCTTCTTTACTGGCATCGCTTTCACACCGATGGCAAGCGTATCAATACGGCGACTGAGGACGACAGCGTTGCGGGGCATTTCCTGCATTTGCTGCATGACCAGCCACCGAGCCAGCGGCACCGGAAAGCACTGGATACCACGCTCATTCTTTATGCTGAACACGAGTTCAATGCCTCGACGTTCGCGGCGCGCGTCATTACCGGGACCTTGTCCGACATGCATTCGGCAGTGACCGGCGCCATTGGCGCGTTGCGCGGGCCCCTGCATGGCGGCGCGAACGAGGCCGCCATGGAACTCATCCAGAAGTTTGCGGATGCGAAAGCCGCAACCGCCGGCGTGCATGAAATGCTGCAAAAGAAGGCACTGATCATGGGCTTCGGCCATCGCGTCTACACGACCTCCGATCCCCGCAATGCGGTGAACAAGCGCATGTCGAAAACGCTCGCGGAAGAACAGGGCGACATGACGCTTTATGACGTGTCAGAGGCCATCGAGAAAGTGATGTGGGAGGAAAAGAAACTTTTCGCCAACGCTGATTTTTATGCGGCAACCGTGTACCACTACATGGGCATTCCGACTTATCTGTTCACACCGATTTTTGTCTGCTCACGCATTACCGGCTGGGCGGCGCACATTATGGAGCAGCGCAGCGATAACAAACTGATTCGGCCTGCGGCTGATTATATGGGTCCCGGGCTCTTAACTTACGTGCCATTGAAAGACAGAAACTGATGTCCCAACACGACATGCGCTCCGCCGCGCGGCCAGCACCCGACGACGTACTCATTACGATTGCCGATTACGTCTGTAACACCACCATCAACAGCGAGCTGGCCTACGAAACCGCCCGCTACTGTCTGATGGACACACTGGCCTGCGGTTTTCAGGCACTGGACTATCCGGCCTGCACGCGTTTGCTGGGGCCGGTCGTGCCGGGCGCCACGTTGGCGGGCGGCGCGCGCGTGCCGGGAACGTCCTATGAACTCGAACCGGTGATGGCCGCATTCAACATCGGCGCGATGATTCGCTGGCTGGATTTCAACGATACCTGGCTTGCCGCTGAATGGGGCCATCCTTCGGATAATCTGGGTGGCATTCTGGCGGTCGCTGATTATCTCTGCCGCACCGGACGCGTCACGGCAAACACGCCGCTGACCATGCACGATGTGCTGACGGCGATGATCAAGGCGCATGAAATCCAGGGCGTGCTGGCACTCGAAAACAGCTTCAACCGGGTTGGTCTCGATCACGTGCTGCTGGTGCGTGTTGCAACCACGGCAGTGGTGACACGGATGCTGGGTGGCGACCGCGATACGGTCATCAACGCCTTGTCCCACGCCTGGATTGATGGCTCGGCGCTGCGCACCTACCGGCACGCGCCGAATACCGGCTCGCGCAAGAGCTGGGCCGCGGGCGACGCCACCAGCCGCGGCGTGCGACTCGCATTGATTGCGATGACCGGGGAGATGGGATACCCATCGGCATTGTCGGCGAAGACCTGGGGTTTCTACGACGTCTCGTTCAAGGGCAAACCTTTCTCGCTGCCGCAGGGCCTCGGCAGTTATGTCATGGAAAATATCCTGTTCAAGATTTCCTATCCGGCCGAGTTTCATGCACAGACCGCCGTTGAAGCGGCAATGACGCTGCATCCTGAAGTGAAAGGCCGGCTTGATGACATCGAGAAAGTACTGATCAAAACCCAGGAGCCCGGCGTGCGTATTATCGACAAGACCGGCCCGCTTAACAATCCGGCAGACCGTGATCACTGCATTCAGTACATGGCTGCAGTACCAATGATTTTCGGCCGCCTCGGCGCGGCAGATTACGACGACGCTGTCGCGAAAGATCCGCGCATCGACGCATTGCGGCAAAAAATGCAGGTCGTCGAGAACGAACAGTACACGCGCGACTACTTTGATCCCGAAAAACGCTACATTGGCAATTCGATACAGGTGTTTTTTAAAGACGGCAGCAACACGCCGCGGGTCGCGGTGGATTTCCCGATCGGACATCGCGAACGACGTGTCGAAGGGATACCGGTGCTGCTCGATAAGTTTGCAACCAGCGTGTCGGCAAAGTTGAAGCCGGCGCAATGGAAGAAACTGAGTGCCGCCTGTGCCGACCGGGCTACCCTGTCCGCCATGCCTGTCGACGACTTTATGGCGCTGCTGGTAGTTTGAAGTCGCGGCCTTGGGCCGCTCCTACATAGCACTGTAGGAGCGGCCCAAGGCCGCGAATCCACAGCCTACATATTTCCCACCGTTTCCAAGGAGCACCTGATGCGCCTGACATTATTCCTCCTCCTGCTGACCGCAGCCCTTACTGCCGCAGCCGCTCCCGACACCAGAACCGTTAACAACGGCCAACTGATTCTGGAAGGAATTCCGGAGATTCCTGCCGATATCGTCGCAGACCTGAATCGCTATCAAAATGTACGCTCGGCGGCTTTCCGGGAATGGACGGAAGACGGCACCGGTATTTACATCTCGACGCGTTTTGCGGACGTCAGCCAGATACATCGGGTCGATATGCCAGGCGGCGCCAGACATCAGATCACATTTTACGACGAGCCCATTGGCAGCGTGACGCGTCAGCCAGGCGGCGCGAACATTATTTTTACCCGCGATGCCGGGGGCAGCGAGTTTTCACAGATTTTCCTGCTTGATCCGGTTGACGGCAGCACCACCATGCTGAGTGACGGAGAATCGCGCAATCGCAGCACCACCTGGGACCGGCAGGGAAGGCGCATCGCCTACACCAGCACCCGCCGCAACGGCGCATCCAACGATGTGTGGATGATGGATCCGGCGGACCCGTCGAGTGCCAAAATCATTCTGGAATCGCCGGACGGCAGTTCCTGGAGTGCCAGCGAGTTTTCGCCGGGCGGCGGCACGGTGCTGATCTCGAACTACGTGAGCATCGCCGACTCCCGCGTGAATCTGCTTGACCTCGACAGCGGCGCGCTGACCCTGCTGGCCGGTAGCGGCGACGAAGCCAGCGCCAACTTCCCGGTCGCGTTCGACGATGACGGTGGCGGCTTCTGGTTCATCACCGATCAGGGCAGCGAGTTCCGCCAGCTAGCCTGGCAGTCTGCCGAAGCTGGCAGTCGGCCGGAAATTCTGACCGCCGACTTGCCCTGGGATGTGGGCGGTGGCGCAATCAGCAACGATCGCAAGCGGCTGGCGTTCACCACCAACGAGAACGGCATGTCCCGCGTCTACCTGATGGACACCGCCACGCGCGAGTATCGCGCTGTCGACAACGTTCCCACCGGGCTCGCATTCGGTCTCACATTCAGCCCGGACGACCGGCGCCTCGCAATGACCCTGAATACCGCGACGACGCCAAGCGATACCTTCGTTCTGGACCTCGGCAGTGCGCCGCTCGCCTACCGTAATCTCACGCGCTGGACAGAGAGCGAAGTCGGCGGCCTGGACACCACCACGTTTCGTGATCCGGAGCTCGTCAGCTACCCGACTTTCGACACCGTGGACGGCCAGGCCCGGCAAATTCCCGCCTGGGTCTACAAGCCACCGGGCCCGGGGCCGTTTCCGGTGGTGATCTCCATCCACGGCGGGCCGGAAGGACAGACACGCCCGGGATTTTCCAGCACTTACCAGATGTGGCTCGCCAAGCTGGGGGTCGCGGTCGTGCTGCCGAATGTGCGCGGCTCGTCGGGTTATGGAAAAAGTTACCTCGCGCTGGACAACGGCATGCTGCGTGAAGATTCGGTCAAGGACATCGGTGCGTTGCTGGACTGGATAGCGACGGAGCCGACGCTGGACCGCGACAGGGTCGCCGTCTTCGGTGGCAGCTACGGCGGCTACATGGTGCTGGCCAGCGCGGTGCATTACAGCGACCGGCTGAAAGCCGCCGTCGATATCGTCGGTATCAGTAATTTCGTGACCTTTCTTGAGAATACCCAGGATTACCGGCGCGACCTCCGTCGTGTTGAATATGGCGACGAACGTGATCCCGCCATGCGCGCGCATCTTGAAAAGATTGCGCCAATGGCCAACGTTGGCAAGATCGACATACCCATGCTGATCGTTCAGGGACAAAACGATCCGCGGGTACCGGTGACCGAATCGGTGCAGATGGTCAAGGCACTGCGGGATCGTGACCAGCTCGTGTGGTACATGAACGCAATGAATGAAGGCCACGGTTATCGCAAAAAGGAAAACCGCGATGTTTATCAGCAGGCTACGGTGCTGTTTCTGCAACGGAACCTGGTTGACGACTGATGTCATCGTGCAGGCGATGACCCTCCGCGACAGGGTAATGCGGCGTGATTGAAAAAATCGCGGCGGGTGTGGCGGCACTCTCGCAGGAGCTTGACCGACTACAGCTCGAAAAACTCGACACGCTGACTCGCGAACTGGAACGCTGGGGCCGGCGCATCAATCTGACCGCCATCCGTGATCGGGAGGCGATGGTCGGTGCTCATCTGCTGGACAGTCTCGCGGTACGACCCGGTCTCTGCGGGCCGAGAGTCATCGATATCGGCACGGGCGCCGGTTTTCCCGGCCTGCCGCTCGCCATTGCCGAGCCGGCGATGGACTTTGTGCTGCTGGATAGCAATGGCAGGAAAATAAGCTTTGTCCGGCACATCATCGGGCTTCTGGAGCTGCCGAATGTCGAGGCAGTAAAAGCTCGGGCGGAGGACTATGCACCCGGCAATCCCTTTGATACGGTGATCGCCCGGGCGCTTGCCGGCATACCGCGACTGCTGGAGCTTGCCGCTCACCTGGTAGCACAGGACGGTCAGCTGCTGGCGCTCAAGGGACAACATCCGGCCGAAGAGCTGGCGGCGATCGGCAACCAGCCTGCTTGGCATTACCGGGTGACCGCATTGACCGTGCCTGGGCTGGAGGCACATACCCGCCACGTCGTGAGTCTGCGACGGACTAACACGGAATCATGATGACCCGAATACTGGCCATAGCGAATCAGAAAGGCGGCGTCGGCAAAACGACCACCTGTGTGAATCTCGCGGCGTCACTGGCTGCGACGCATCGCCGTGTTCTGCTGATCGATCTGGATCCCCAGGGCAATGCCACCATGGGATGCGGCATAGATAAACAGAGTCTGGAAAATTCCAGCTGCGATGTGCTGCTCGGCGACGCAACCGCAGCCGATACGATTGTGTCTGCTCCGGAAGGCGGCTTTGCCGTTATGCCTGGCAACGAGGATCTGACCCTGGCCGAGGTGCGACTCCTGCAGGAGATTGGTCGCGAGATGCGCTTGAGGAAGGCGCTTCTGCCGGTCAGCGGACTTTATGATTTCATTCTTATCGATTGTCCGCCGTCGATTAACATGCTGACCGTTAACGCGCTGACCGCGGCGGATGGCGTGCTGATTCCTATGCAATGCGAGTATTACGCGCTGGAAGGGCTAAGCGCGTTGCTGAATACAATTGAACAGGTGCGCGAATCGGTCAACGAAAATCTTGAGGTGTACGGATTGTTGCGCACGATGGTTGATCCGCGTATCAATCTTTCCAATGAAGTCTCCGATCAGTTGATCGCACATTTCAACGACAAGGTGTTTCGTACGGTAGTGCCACGCAATGTCCGGCTGGCAGAAGCGCCGAGTTTTGGCAGGCCGGTGCTTTATCATGATCGCAACTCGCGCGGAGCACTGGCGTATCTTGCGCTGGCCGGCGAAGTATTACGCCGCGAAGACGACCGCGCTGTGACTGACCATCATGCCAATCACGACCCGGTTCAGTCGGCCGGCTGACGTGTTTGCAGGCGAGAGAATATGAGCATGACAAAAAAGAAAAGACTGGGGCGCGGACTGGATGCGCTCCTATCCAAGCCGGCAGTGGCTGCCACGGAGAAGCCGGCCGGCGCGCCGCGAAATTCCGACGGCCTGCGCAATATTCCGCTTGAGTTGCTGCAACGCGGCCAGTACCAGCCGCGTGTCGACATGCGCAAGGACACGCTTGAAGATCTCGCTATGTCCATCAAGGCACAGGGCGTCGTTCAGCCGATCGTCGTCAGGACGATCAACAAGGATGCGGCCAACGAGCGCTACGAAATCATCGCCGGCGAACGCCGCTGGCGGGCTGCACAGATCGCCGGCCTGCAGGAAATCCCTGCGGTCATTCGCGATGTAGCAGACGATGCCGCCATCGCTATGGCGCTCATCGAGAATATCCAGCGCGAGGATTTAAACCCGCTCGAAGAGGCGACGGCACTGGATCGTCTCATCAGGGAATTTGATCTGACGCACCAGGAAGCAGCCGACGCAGTCGGGCGTTCGCGTGCGTCGGTCAGCAATTTGCTGCGGCTCATGGATCTCGCGGACAAAGTCCGGCCGCTATTGGAAACCCGGCAGCTTGAGATGGGCCATGCTCGCGCACTGCTGGCAATCAGCAACCCGGCGCAACAGTACGATGCGGCGCGGCAGGTTGTGAAAAAAGGTCTGTCCGTGCGCGATACAGAACAGCTCGTGCGTCGTATGTCGTCAAAAGACGGTGCGCAGAAAGCAGCGGTTGATCGCAATGCCAAGGATGGTGATACGCGGCGCCTGGAGCAGGAACTGACCGATAAGCTGGGGGCAACCGTCCGCATTGATCACGGCAAGAACGGCAAGGGGCAGGTCGTCATCGCTTACAACAGCCTCGATGAGCTGGACGGTATTCTCAAGCACATCCATTGACACCAGCGTTTAAAGAATCGCCACCACCGGTCGATACAGAATCTTATAGTCGAACAGGACGTTTCTGTGACTGACGCCAAACCGTTGCGCTATAAAATTGTTGCTGCGCCGATTGGCGAGAACGGTCGCTATCGTGCGTGGCCTGACAAGACCACGTATATCCGCCGCTTCCTCTCGGAAGGCAAACGCCTGGATTACTGGCGTCGCTTCGTCGTGCCCAAGAGCGAGCTTTCCCGCGGTCTTGGTTTTCAACTCGCGATGATTGACGAATGGACCGACCACTGGGAATTTGTTGGCGAGGCGCGCTACGCTGATTTGCCCCTGGTCAGCAAACTTAACGACGATCCTTCGCGCCATATCGTGGAAGTCGGCAGCAACGCGATCACCCGTCAGGCTTCCTGACCTGTGGCTCGCGGCCTTAAGGCCTCGAATCAAGCCTGGTGGGGCAATCTGACAAACGGGTCCGCAATTTACGCGGCGCTGCTTGCCGGCCCGAGTTCCGCGCTGTAGACGCGACGGATGATGTCCGGCATCACGGCCTCCGAGATCATGTAGCCCTGCATCTTGTCGCAACCGATCGTGCGCAGGAACTCATAGGTTTTCTCATCTTCAACGCCTTCGGCGCAGACCGAGATGCCGAGCTTGTGTGCAAGCCCGGTAACCGCAGCCAGTACGCTCATCGCGACCGGGTTCGTCTGCGCCCTTTGCAGCGCGGAGCCATGGATCTTGATCTCGTCGAACGGCAATTGCTCGAAAGTGCCGAGCGACGCCACGGCGACGCCGAAATCATCCAGCGATACGCGAAAGCCGCGAGCCCGCAAATCGTTCAGAACGCTGAGGTGAGGCGCTTCCGAGGCGGCCACGTCCCGTTCGGTGACCTCGAACGTGAAGTGAGAGCATTCAAGGCCCTGATCTTCAACAATTTTCTGATAGCCGTCCGCGAGTCCCGCATTTTTCAACTGGCTCGATGCCAGATTGATACAGGCATTTAGCTCAAAGCCTCGTTCGCGCCAGCGGCAAAGCTGGGCGGCGGTTTCTCGCAGTACAAATTCGCTGATCGTGCCGATGAGATCGAAGGCCTCCGCCTCCGGCAGGAATTCCAGCGGCCCAAGAAGGCCGTGCTGCGGATGCCGCCAGCGAATCAGCGCTTCGGCTTCCCGGGTAGTCCATTCATCGCCTTTACTGCGTTCCACCTTGGGCTGGTATTGCAAAAACAGTTCACGCCTGACGAGCGCGTTCTCGAGTTCTGACTTGCCCAGCCGCAAAAGCCGCCGGCGGCATTTCCTGGCAGCACTGCCAAGCTCGCTGGCGTCAGGCTCTGGGCTGATCCATTCGGCGTTCTGCCACGACGCGATGCGCTGTGCCGCCCCGTCACGGTCGCTGCCGCGTAGCGTTTGTTGCTCGGCGCAGATGACGATGCCGCAGGACGCTGGCTCGGCAGAGCTAAAGAGGCTTTCGACCATGGCGTCATTGATGTCCTGCTCTGCGAGCAGAACGATCCGCCTGACCTTGCCGCCCAGCTGGCGGCGCAAGGTTGCGGCGTTGCTGAAGGTGGAAAGGGTGAGGCTCAGTTCCCTGGCGATCTCGTTAAGTGCCGGACTGCGGCCTAAGGACTCGGTGACGACGGTTAGCATGCTGACTCCAGCCCGGGATTGCGCGCCCGACCGGATCATTGTCGGCGTACGCCCGATTCTTTCGGGCGCCCAGGTCAATCACTTTCTTATACGTTTCAAAGTGCGGGCGGGATGTGAGACAGGTCGCATTGCGAAAAAATACTCTGTTTCCGGGCCCGGAAAGCCTTGAAAGCGACGCGAATATCCCCAAAAAACTGCTGCAAATATAGGGATTTCCAAGTGCCTGCATCTGTTGCTCTTACCCACCTGCACTACTATAATGCGCGGCCTGAGCAGGGGCCTGCCAGGACTTTACACAGACAAAACGCCACAAACCGCCGGTTAGCCGATGGACGTGGCGTTTTTAGTGCCGGAGAGACGCGACACATGGTGGCAAAAGTCCTCCTGGCGCAATTGGGTGTGAGTGTGGTTCTTGCGCTGCTGTTTTGGGGTTTTGACGAACGCGTCTCAGGTTATTCGGCGTTGCTGGGTGGCCTTGTTTGCGTCGTTCCGAATGCCTTTCTGGCGCTTAGACTCTCAGTGCCGCGCCGGAATCATGGAGCGGCGGCGCTGGTGAGAGCGGCATACATTGGGGAACTGGGAAAGCTGGCGCTGACCGTGTTGCTGTTCAGCATGGTGTTTCTGCTGGTGCAACCGCTTGCCCCGGTTGCGTTTTTCGCAGGTTTTATTGCGGCCCAGTTCGTGACGTTGTCAGGATTTTTGATGCGTGACGGCGCTGCCAAGAAAGACATAACGACAAATAAAGAGAGCACATCGAATGGCGAGTGAAGACGGACACGGCGCACAAACGTCCGGAGAGTATATCGCCCACCATTTGCAGAACCTGCAGGTCTGCAAGGTGGACGACGCATGGGTCTGGAACCAGTGCGCCGGCAATCCCATAGCGATCAATGTCGACTCCATGTTCTTTTCCGTGCTGCTTGGCCTGCTGTTCATCTGGATTTTTGGCCGTGCCGCCAAAAAAGCCTCTGCCAGCCAGCCGGGCAAGATGCAGGCTCTGGTCGAGATCGTTATCGATTTCATCGATTCCAGCGTTCGCGACACCTTTCATGGCAAGAGTCGGCTGATTGCACCGTTGGCCCTGACGATCTTTGTCTGGGTGTTTTTCATGAACCTGATGGACCTGATTCCGGTCGACTGGCTGCCGAAAGCGGCCGAAATGGCGGGAATTCCTTACTTGAAAGTGGTGCCGACGACCGATGTCAACATCACTTTCGGCATGTCCATTGCGGTCTTCTGCCTGATCATTTTCTACACGATCAAGAGCAAGGGAATAAAGGGCTTCGTCGCTGAGTTGACCCTGCATCCGATTGCGCCGCCAACCAAAGGTCTGGGCCTTGTTGCTGCGCCGCTGATCATTGCCTTCAACTTCATTCTCGAGTCGGTCTCCCTGCTGGCGAAGCCGCTCTCTCTAAGTTTGCGACTGTTCGGCAACATGTTTGCCGGCGAACTGATCTTCATACTCATTGCACTGCTTGGCATCTGGCAATTGCCACTGCACTTCGGCTGGGCTGTTTTTCACGTGCTGATCGTGACCCTGCAGGCATTTATCTTCATGATGCTGACCGTCGTTTATCTCGCACTTGCTTCCGAAGAACACTGATTTTCACTGTATGACTTTATCGACATTCTGGACTTTGACTAACCTCATCCTTCACTGGAGAAACTGATGGAAACTGTAATTGGCTTTACCGCGATCGCTGTCGCGCTTTTGATCGGTCTTGGCGCGCTGGGCGTTGGTATCGGCATGGGGCTTCTGGGCGGCCGCTTTCTGGAAGGTGCTGCAAGGCAGCCTGAGCTGGCGCCGATGCTGCAGACCAAGATGTTCCTGGTCGTTGCACTGCTGGACGCCGTAGCAATGATCGGTGTCGGCATCGGCCTGTACTTCGCATTCGCCAACCCGTTCATCGCGCAGCTGCAGAACGCAACGCTGTAGGCGATCAGGTTTAATCGCGGCCAGAAGGCCGCTCCTGCGAGATTCCGTCAGGAGCAAGCTTGAGGCTCGCGAATAAGCGCCGGAGAGAAGACATTGGATATTAATTTAACCCTCATAGGTCAGTCGATCGCGATGCTCGTGTTCGTCTGGTTCTGTATGAAGTACATCTGGCCACCGATAATGCAGGCCATCGAGGAGCGGCAGAAGGAAATCGCCGACGGACTCGCTGCCGCAGAGCGCGGCCAGCAGAGTCTCGACAAAGCGCAGGCGGAAGCAGGCGACGTCGTATCTGAAGCCCGTAAGCAGGCGACCTCGATCCTCGACCAGGCAAATGCCAGGGCAAACGAGATTGTCGCGGAAGGCAAGGCAGACGGTGTGAAGGAACGCGAACGTCAGCTCACTGCAGCGCGCTCTGAAGTCGAGCAGGAAACCAATCGCGCACGCGAACAGCTGCGCGCCCAGGTTGCCGTGATTGCCATAGCCAGCGCCGAGAAAATTTTGCGGCGTGAAATCGATGCCAAGACACATGAAGATATTTTGAGTCAACTCGCGGCCGAGCTGTAGGGCCGACAGGACACCATGGCAGACACCAACACAATTGCACGGCCTTACGCCAAGGCGGCGTTCGAACTGGCGCGCGAGAACGACGAACTGGCGGCCTGGTCCGAAGCGCTGGCCACCGCGAGTGACATGCTGGCAGACGGCAGGGTAGTCAGCTTTCTGGCGAATCCCGCCCTGACGGAGGCCAAGCAGCTGGAATTTCTGACCGGCCTGTTCGCCGCGGGCGGCACGGCTGCCGTTCTGGATGGCAGCAACACCCACGGCCGCAATTTCCTGAAGCTGCTGCTTGAAAACGATCGCATCGGCGTGTTGCCGGACATTGCCACGCATTTCGACACATTGAAGTCGGACGTGGAGAACACCGTCGACGTCACCGTCACTTCTGCCGTGCCCATGAGCAGCGAGCAGCAGGCGCAGGTGATCACGGCGTTGCAAAAAAGACTCGGCCGCAGCGTGAATCTGACTACCGAAATTGATAAGGACCTCATCGGCGGCGCGGTCATTCGCGCCGGCGATGTCGTCATTGATGGTTCATTGCGCGCAAGGCTCGAAGGCCTTGCACGCGCGCTGACCGCTTAAAAAGGAAATACAACATGGCACTCAAGGCTTCTGAAATCAGCGACCTGATTAAAGAGCGAATCGAGAAGTTCGAATCATCCGCGGAAGCGCGCGATGTCGGCACCGTTATCGGTGTGACGGACGGAATCGTCCGCATTCACGGACTGGCCGATGCACGCTACGGCGAAATGCTCGAGTTTCCGCAGAACACTTTTGGCATGGCGCTGAACCTGGAGCAGGACTCCGTGGGCTCCGTTGTTCTCGGCGACTACAAACATATTTCCGAAGGCGACACGGTCAAAACCACCGGCCGTATTCTCGAAGTGCCTATCGGTGAGGCTTTGCTCGGCCGCGTGGTTGATGCGCTTGGCATGCCGATTGATGGCAAGGGACCGATCGATACCGATCTGACCGCGCCGATCGAACGTGTTGCCCCGGGTGTGATCGAGAGAAAATCTGTCGATCAGCCGGTGCAGACGGGACTGAAGGCCATCGACGCGATGGTGCCTATCGGCCGCGGCCAGCGTGAGCTGATCATTGGTGACCGCCAGACCGGCAAGACCGCGGTTGCCGTCGACACCATCATTAATCAGGTTGGTACCGGCATCAAATGTATCTACGTTGCCATCGGTCAGAAAGCGTCGTCGGTTGCCGGCGTCGTCCGGAAACTTGAAGAGACCGGTGCGATGGCACACACGATCGTCGTGGCGGCCACCGCAGCGGACAGCCCGGCGATGCAATACATCGCGCCGTATTCAGGCACCTCGATGGGCGAGTACTTTCTCGACCGTGGCCAGGACGCGCTGATCATTTTCGACGATCTCACGAAACAGGCCTGGGCCTATCGTCAGGTATCGCTTTTGCTGCGTCGCCCGCCGGGTCGTGAAGCGTATCCGGGTGACGTTTTCTACCTGCATTCGCGGCTGCTGGAACGCGCCTCTCGGGTGAATGCCGACTACGTGGAGCGCGTGACCAACGGTGAGGTCAAGGGCAAGACCGGATCGCTGACGGCACTGCCGATCATCGAAACGCAGGCCGGCGACGTGTCCGCGTTCGTACCCACCAACGTAATTTCGATTACCGATGGTCAGATCTTTCTCGAAACCGATTTGTTTAACGCCGGTATCCGGCCTGCAATCAACGCCGGCCTGTCGGTGTCACGTGTGGGTGGCGCGGCGCAGACGAAAATCATTAAGAAACTGGGTGGCGGTGTTCGCCTGGCGCTGGCGCAGTACCGTGAGCTGGCATCGTTCGCGCAGTTTGCATCGGATCTCGACGAGACGACCCGGAAACAGCTGGAGCGTGGCCAGCGCGTGACCGAACTGATGAAGCAGAAACAGTATTCGCCGCTCTCGGTTGCCGAAATGGCGCTGTCGCTGTACGCCGTCAACGAAGGTTTTCTCGACAAAATTCCGGTGGCGAAAGTCGGTGACTACGAGGCGGCGTTGCATGACTATGCGAGCTCCAACGATGCCGGCTTGCTGGAAAAGATCAACACCACCGGAGACTTCGGCGAGGATATCCAGTCAGGGCTGAAAGCCGTCTGCGAAGGCTTCGGGAAAAAGGGCGCTTACTAAGCCGATGGCAAACGAAAAGGAAATCCGCAGCAAGATCCGCAGCGTGAAGAACATGCAGAAGATCACCAAGGCGATGGAAATGGTGGCTGCATCCAAAATTCGCAAAGCGCAGGACCAGATGGCTGCCTCACGTCCATATGCAGAACGGATCCGGCGAGTCATCGGTCACCTTGGCAGCGCCAATCCGGATTACAAGCATCCATGGCTGGTCGAACGCGAAGTGAAACGCGTCGGCTACATCATCATCTCGACCGACCGCGGCTTGTGTGGCGGATTGAACGTCAACATGTTCAAGACGGTGATAGGTGAGTTGCAGGAATGGAAGGAAAAGGATGTTGAAGTCGATCTGTCACTGGTTGGCGCAAAAGCAGTGCAGTTTTTTCGCCGTATGGGCGGCAAGGTGGTCGGCACCGCAACGCATCTCGGTGACAAGCCGCACGTCAATGACCTGATTGGTGCAATCAAGGTCATGCTGGATTCCTACAGCGACGGCAAGATCGACCGCCTGTACCTGGTACACAATATATTTGTCAGCACTATGAGCCAGAAGCCGACGGTGAAATGCCTGCTGCCGGTCAGCAAGATCGATCTCGGTGACGAGAAGCTGCAGGACCATTGGGACTATATTTACGAACCGTCCTCCGTCGAGTTGCTGGACGACGTGCTGATGCGCTACATCGAGTCGCAGGTCTATCGCGGCGCGGTGGAAAATTTCGCCAGCGAAATGGCGGCGAAAATGGTGGCGATGAAATCGGCGACGGACAATGCCGGCGACATCATCGAGGACCTGCAGCTGGTCTACAACAAGGCACGCCAGGCATCGATCACCCAGGAAATATCGGAGATCGTCGGCGGAGCCGCCGCGGTCAGCGGATAGTTCAGACTGACATTGGTTGGAACAGTTTTGTTTAATGAATTCGAACGCGATGGCGTTCGAACGGGATAAAGGACATAAAAATGAGCGCAGGAACAACCGTGCAGATCATTGGCGCTGTAGTTGACGTCGAGTTTCCCTCGGACCAGATTCCGAAGATCTACGACGCCCTGATGATCGACGACGCCGGCATTACGCTGGAAGTACAGCAACAGCTCGGCGACGGGGTCGTACGCACGATCGCGATGGGTTCAAGCGAAGGTTTGCAGCGCGGCATGGGCGTGTCGAATACCGGCAAGCCGATCACCGTGCCAGTCGGTGAGAAGACGCTTGGCCGTATCATGGATGTGCTGGGCAAACCGATCGACAACAAAGGGCCTATCGGTGCAGAAATCGAAATGCCTATCCATCGGCCGGCACCCAGCTACGAAGAGCAGGCGGCAACCACGGAGCTTCTGGAAACGGGCATCAAGGTTGTCGACCTCATCATGCCGATCTCCAAGGGCGGCAAAGTCGGCCTGTTCGGTGGTGCCGGCGTGGGCAAGACCGTGACCCTGATGGAGCTCATCAACAACATCGCGAAAGAGCACGGCGGTTACTCCGTGTTCGCGGGTGTGGGTGAACGAACCCGGGAAGGCAATGACTTCTATCACGAGATGACCGATTCGGGCGTTATCGACAAGGTGTCGCTGGTCTACGGTCAGATGAACGAACCACCGGGCAACCGTCTGCGTGTTGCGCTCACCGGGCTGACGATGGCTGAAGCGTTCCGCGACGAAGGCCGCGACGTACTGATGTTCATAGACAATATTTACCGATACACACTGGCCGGTACCGAAGTGTCGGCATTGCTTGGCCGTATGCCTTCTGCCGTTGGCTACCAGCCGACGCTGGCTGAAGAAATGGGTGTGCTGCAGGAACGTATCGCGTCAACGAAAACAGGCTCCATCACGTCCTTCCAGGCCGTATACGTACCCGCGGACGATCTTACCGACCCCTCGCCGGCAACGACCTTTGCTCACCTGGACGCCACGCTCGTACTGTCGCGTCAGATTGCCGAGCTGGGTATCTACCCGGCGGTCGATCCGCTCGACTCGACCAGCCGAATTCTCGATCCGCTGGTGATTGGCCAGGAACATTACGACTGCGCGCGTGGCGTGCAGGCCGTACTGCAGCGTTACAAGGAACTGCAGGACATCATCGCAATTCTGGGTATGGACGAATTGTCAGAAGACGACAAGCAGTCGGTTACCCGGGCGCGCAAGATTCAGCGCTTTCTGTCACAGCCATTTTTCGTTGCCGAAACGTTCACCGGATCGCCGGGTAAGTACGTACAGCTTTCCGAGACAATTCGCGGCTTTAACGCGATCGTTGCCGGTGACTACGATCATCTGCCGGAGCAGGCTTTTTACATGGTCGGCTCCATCGATGAGGCGGTCGAGAAAGCGAAGACAATGCAGTAAGGGAGCGGACGAAGCAGATGGCCACAATTCATGTCGATATCGTTTCCGCGGAAGGCGAGATCTTTTCCGGCGACGCCAGTATGGTGTTTGCGCCCGCCCGCATGGGTGAAGTCGGCATCTCTCCGCGGCACGCGCCACTGCTCACCGCGTTAAAGCCTGGCGAAGTGCGGGTACAGGACACCGAGGGCAAGGAACATTTCTTCTATGTTACCGGCGGCATGCTGGAGATTCAGCCGCATCTCGTGACTGTTCTGGCCGATACCGCACTCCGCGGCGATCAGCTGGACGAAGCGGCAGCATTGAAGGCGCAGCAGGAAGCGGAAGAAGCGCTGAAGGGCAGCTCAGGCGAGACCGATCTGGTCCGCGCGCAAATGGAATTAGCGGAAGCACGAGCCCGTTACCAGGCTGCGCAGAAGCTGAAAAAAAAATCCTAGATCACGAATCGCGGCCTTAAGCCGCTCCTGCAACCTGCGCTCTAACTGTAGGAGCCCGCCCCGCGGGCGATCGCGGCCTGGGGCCGCTCCTACAATTTCTGTTCATGCTGTAGGAGCCCGCCCCGCGGGCGATCCGCAGCTTTCGATACCGCGCTAAAGATCAATCTTCGATCCCCTTTGAATTTTTTTTCTGCACCGCGGGAAGATTGCCCCGCGGGCGATCCCCCCCTGAAGCCACTCCTACTCCAGCAACGCCGGCAACAACGTCTCATCGCCGTCGATCGGACCCTGAATCTCAAGCCCGAGAATCTCCATCAGCAGCGGATAAACATCCACTGCTCGGATGGCCGGGATGACCTGCCCTTTCGGCAGGCGTTCGCCGCTGGCGAGAAAAATGCCGTGCATGTCCTCGAATTCGGGTGCCCAGCCGTGGTCTCCCACACTGCGGTGTGTGGCTGCCTCCAGCGATGTGAATACTGCGTATCCCGGATCCGCCTGGACGATGACATCTGCGAAGCCCGCTTCGGCGGTAACATGCCAGGCCGCGGGCGTCTCCTCACGCAGCATCGCCCGGCCATGTGTCCAGGACTGACTTATGGCATCGCGAATGCGCACAGCCTGCTGCTCGTCTGCATGCCGCAAGTAGAGGAACGCGGCGCTGCCATGATCGACCGTTACGACGCCCTTGAGACTGACCGCGTCGTCGATGATGAACGCGGGTGCATCACTGTGGTACGCCGACTGGCCATGATCTGAAACGACCACGAGGTACACTTTGTCACGGTACGGCAAGCCTCGAATACCTTGCTGCAGTTCATCGAGATAGCCGTCAACTTTCTGAATGGCAGCGATACCTTCTTCAGAACCGGGTCCGAAGCGATGCGTCGTCGAATCCACGTCCTCGAAATACAGCGTGATGAGATGGGGTCGAGAGTCTTCCGGCAGTCGCAACCAGGCAAGCGCCTGCGCAACGCGATCGCTGCCAGAAACGCTCGCATCAAAAGTATGCCAGTAGCTCATAGCCACGCCGTCTATCGGTGCCTCGGTGCCGACGAAATAATAAGCGGCCGTCACCATGCCGGCTTTTTCCGCTGCCACCCACACAGGCAGACCGCCATACCATGAGCCATCCTGAACCGCTTCACGATCGGTGAGATCGTAATGTCGGTCACGTGCGAGATCGGGGAAGCGATTGCCGATCAGGCGGTGATTGGCAGGATACAGGCCGGTCGCGATCGAATAGTGATTCGGAAATGTCAAAGTCGGAAATACCGGGATCATCCGTTCCGCGCGTATGCCGTTGGCGGCAATTGCATCGAGCGCAGGCGTCGTAAAGTTGGCCTGATAATCCCAGCGAAAACCGTCGATGGATAGCAGTATTACGACAGGCTTGTCGCGTTGCTCCGGCGCGTTAGTACCCCCTGATCCCGCTGCGCATACCGATGCCGCGTAGAAAAAGAGTAGCCAGGCAAGATGTTTCACGATGAGTTCACTCGCAGCGGGCAGAAAATCAAGCCGGCCGCATTCTTTGACGGAACGGAAGGGTCGTCCTATTCTAGCGCAAAAGTACAGATCGTCAGCCGGGGGGATCATGACGTCGTTTGGATGCGCTTGCAGAAGCGCCTTCATGCGTGGCGCGTTTGCCGCCACTTCCATCCCCGGCCCTGAACTGCCCTGAAATGAAGAGGATGTGAGTATGCGTATTCGTCTGATGAGCTGTCTGATGTGCCTGACTGCTGCCGTTTTCGCACAGGATGAAAACGCGGGCCTGAAGATCTACATCTCGGCTGATATGGAGGGCGTCGTCGGCGCAGTTACCGGTGAGCAACTGTCACCGGCCGGTTTCGAGTACCAGCGCTTCCGTGGCTTCATGACAGCCGAAGTCAACGCGGCGATTGACGCCGCCCGCGCGGCGGGCGCTACCGAATTTCTGATCAGTGATTCGCATGGCAACGGACAGAACCTGCTGATCGAAGAACTGCCGGACGATGTCATGATCGTGCGCTCGTGGCCCAGACCGCTGGCGATGATGGAGGGCATCGACGACACCTTCGACGGCGTCATCTTCATGGGCTATCACGCCAGCACCGCCAACACGCGCGGCGTCAGGGCGCACACGATGTCGAGCGGCAGCATTACCGGACTGAGGCTCAACGGCATCGAGATGACGGAAGGCAGTATGAATGCCGCCATTGCGGGCCATTTCGGCGTGCCGGTGATCATGGTATCGGGCGATGACGTCGCCGTTGCCGAAAATCAGGTGCTCATCGGCGATATCGAAGGCGCCGTGGTGAAATGGGCGAAGGGGTTCCATTCCGCCCAGACCCTGACACCCGAGGCTGCCTACGAAGTCATTCGTACGCGCACCAAATCCGCGATAGATCGCATCGATTCTTTCGAACCATACGTTCTGGAGAAGCCCATTGTTCTCGAGCTGAGCCTGAAACACTATCAGCCGGTAGAGTTGCTGGATTACCTGCCGAATGTCGAGAAAATCAATTCGCACACGATTCGCTTCGTCGGCGAGGACATTATCGAGATCTCGAAATTTCTGCGCGTCATTACCGGATACCGCATCGACCTGGAGCCATGATCGCCCTGGCAATCCTGTTATTGTAGGAGCCCGCCACGCGGGCGATTCATGTTCTAAAGGAGCTTACGCATGAGATATCTGGTCTTCATTTTGCCGCTGTTACTGATTGCCTGTTCGGAAACGGCGCCCGTTGAAAGTACACCCGTGGGTACCGCCATCGTGGACGTCACCATCGTCGATGCAGTCAACGGCATACGCGAGCACCAGACGGTGATTTTCGAGGGAGATGAGATTCTTGCCGTGCAGTCAGCGGATGAAGCACTGAACGTGGCGCAGTCTATCGATGGCAGCGGCAAATTCCTGATTCCAGGTCTCTGGGATTTTCACGTACATCTCACCTATGAAGATGAGTTGCTTACCGCGATGCCGGCGCTCTTTCTTTCCTACGGGGTCACGAGCGTTCGCGACACCGGTGGCCTGATGCGCAATATCAAACCGGTCGTTGAGCGGATGCGGGCAGAAAATGCCATCTCGCCGCGGGTATTTTTCGCCGGACCGCTGCTCGACGGTCGCGACGTCGTCTATGACGGTGACGGACGTCCGGAAATCGGCGTGCAAAATGCCACGCCGGAAAGCGCCCAGGCCATGATCGAATCGCTGAAAGCCGACGGCGTCGATTTCATCAAGATTTACGAGATGGTGACGCCGGAAGTTTTTGAATCGATGGTAACGACGGCGAATCGTCTTGACCTGCCAATCGATTCTCACGTGCCGCTGTCCATGCGTGCCAGCATTGCAGGGCCTTCCGTCGATTCGATCGAGCACTTGCGTAACATCGAAATGGACTGCGCCAGTAATGCGCCGCAACTGCACGAGGAACGGCTGGCGGCCTTGAGAAATCCTGATGGCATTTCCGGCGCCGAACTGCGGAGCTCTTTGCATACCGCCCAGCGTCTTCCTGCCATTGAGAACTATGATGAGGCACGCTGCGATCAGACCCTTGATGCGCTGAAGGATACCGTTCAGGTACCCACCTTGCGTCTGAGCGCGTTCATCACTTCGCCTCCCTTCAGGCGGGATGACTGGTCGGACGCGCTGTCGCGTTTGCCCGCAACGTTTGCCGATAAATGGCGGAGCTTTGGCGAAGAAATGACGGCCAATCCGCCGGCGGAAATCGATACGCGTTTCGCCGACTGGAGCCTGTTCCTGACCGGCCGGGCTCACGACCGCGGCGTGCCCATCGGCGCAGGCACGGATGCGCCCCTCGGATTTTCGGTGCCGGGCTACAGCTTGCATTCAGAGCTTGAAATGCTGGTAAAAGCCGGACTGTCGCCACTGGAGGCGCTGGAGTCTGCAACCGTCATTCCCGCCCGTTACTTTTCACTGGAAGACGAGATGGGAAGCATCGACGTGGGCAAACGTGCCGACATGGTGTTGCTGGATGCCAACCTGCTGGACGATATTCGAAACAGCAAAACGATTTCCGGTGTCGTCAGCAAAGGCCGTTACTTCGGCATGGATGAGCTGCGCGCGCAATTGCAGACCGGCGAGTAAGCCAGCGCCTACATTGTCATCTAGCGCTGTAGGAGCCCGCCCCCGCGGGCGATCGTGGCCTGGGGCCCTCCAACAATGTTTTTTCGCGCTGTAGGAGCCCGCCCAGCGGGCGATCGCGGCCTTAAGGCCGCTCCTACAATGTTTTTTCGCGCTGTAGAGCCCGCCCTGCGGGCGATGATGAGATAGGGTTTAATGTGTTGCCGGAGACGCTCTCCCGGCAGCTTCTTTGCCGAATTGCTCGTAAATTGCGCGCGCTTCCTGAAACTGGCCGAAGACATGGTCTTTTTCCGCCTGTGAGCGCCAGCCCGGTTCCTGTCGCGCCATTTCAGTGAGCTTGTCGATCCACTCGATGGAGTATTTTGCAGCCTCCAGATTCCGCACTGCACGGCCGCCCACTATCACCCAGGTGGGATTAGTAAACGCCTGGGCAAAACCGGTGTCCAGGGGAAAGCTTTCTTCCCGTATGCCTTCCGCCCGAACGTGGAACCAGCCGCTTTCCGTCACCTCGACACGCGTCGAATAATCGATTTGCCTGCGATCCTCCGGCAGCGGTATGTCCTCTACCAACTCGCCATTCGCAATCAGCATCAGCCGCGAAATCGGCGTAATAGAGCGAACGCGAATCTCGATCTCGACTTCACCGCCGCCAGCAGCGAGCTCCACATCCTCGCCGGGCATTTTGTCATTGACGGTCATCTCGACCAGCGGGCCGGTGCTGACGAATGCCCGCCCCTCTTCCAGTCCGCGTTTCCAGGCGGCGGAATCGAGGCCGGCATCCTTTGTATGGACATAGGTTCGTGCCGAGCCGGCCATCTTGCTGACATGCAGGTCGCTCATCGCATCATCGCCACCGGTTGCGGTGACTCGCAGGCCGTTGTTTAACGCTGCGTACCACGGATGGAACGCGGCCCGGCCGGAGAACGACCACTCAACGCCATCGGTCGTGTCGAACGCGGCATCGATCATGAAGCCGCGCGCAATACCCAGGCCGTGGTCCAGCGGATCCTCCTCGCCGAAAAATGCGTGGGCATAACCCGTCGTTGCATCCTGAGCTTTTGCCTTGCGCAGCATGTCGGTGTTGCTCGGATACAGACTTTCAATGCCAGTGCCCTCATAGCCGGTCGACCATGGTGACAGCAGGTGGTCACGAAGGCCGATCAAGGTAACGTGCCCGTAGAACGGTGGCCGGTATTCCTGCCCCACCATCAGCAGCTGGTCTTTGGTCGACAGAGGATGGGCGCCGCCGCCCGGGATAAAATATTGATGGTCCAGCACCCGGTTGTCCTTGTTGGCAATTAGCTCGTTGACGACGTCCTGGTCCTCCGCCGCCGACATGAACATGAGGTTTTCCAGCGAGTTGTAGAGATTCCCGCCGTAGTTCATGTGCATATGTGTCGAGCCGCTGTACCAGCCTCGGGCGGCCATGTCCTCCATACGGTCCAGTTTCGCCTGCACGCGGGATACCTCGTTCTCACGAATCTCGACCTCGGTTTCCTGTGGCCAGAACTCGAAGCCCTTCACGGCCAGCAGATTGACGGTGCCCACCGGCACCTCCACTTCAAATGCGCCACTGGAATGAAAAATATGGTCGTGACCGCCCTGCGTGAATCGCGCGAACGACTCCGGCGGACAATAGAATTTTCCATCTGCCGCAGTCAGATGTATGCGCGCCGGCGTTCGCTTGTCCGTTTCGGTGTCCATAATTTCGACAGAAAGAATGCCCATCGGCCGTTTCCATTGTCGGCTCGTGATCGCCACTCGGCGGCGCTCTCCGCCATAGGTCTCCAGCAACTCCAGTTTCGGCAGGCCACCGTCATTTGCGATGTAGGCAATCCAGTTGCCATCCGGAGACCAGCGCGGATGAAAAGCATCATGTTCATAAAACGTCAGTTTGTAGGGCTCGCCGCCTGCAACCGGCAGCACATATAGATTCGAATACTGGTCCGCACTCCCGCCAGTCGAAGAATAGACAAAGCGTTTGCCGTCGGCGGAAATGTCAGGCCGATGGCGAAACAGCGATTGCTCTCTCAATATCGGCGTTGCCTCGTTCATGGCATTTTCCACTACCGGGACCATCCAGATATGGCCGGAGCCAAGCGGCACGCCACGATTGGACACGATCATCAGATGCTCACCATCGGCGGTCCATTCGGGCGTGATGTGCATATCCCATTCGCCGAAATACAACCGGTCGCGCGGGTATTGGTTGTCCTCCGTAATAGCAATCTCGTTGCCCGTCCAGGCGCCGTTTTCAATGTCACGTACATGCACATTGAAGTAGCCGCTCGGCTTCGTCGACACATAGGCAAGCCGCTTGCCGTCGGGGGAAAAGGTGGGGTCGGCATAGATATGCTCGTCAGAAGTCAGTGGCCGGGACTCCCCTGTCAGCACGTTCAGAATCTCCAGCTGAATGCTGAAGCCCCCATCATCAGCGGTGTAGACAATCCAGTTGCCGTCCGGCGACCAGTCGGGCGAAGAGTGATACTTGTCGTTGTAGGAAAGCTCCTCAGCATTGCCAGTTGCTGGATCGACTTTCCAGATGGATCCGGACATAGAGACGGCAATGTGACGGCCGTCGGGTGACCAGCTGGGCGCCCATGGCGTAGAGCTCGGCGCAGGCGGAAAGTAGTAGTTGTGCATGTAGTTGCCGCCATGCCGTGCGGCGGGATACATACGTTCGCTCGGCTCGCGGACTGGCTCGGGCGCGCCCCAGTGTGCGCTCGTTTCACTTGCGGCCAGGAGTATCGCAAGGGCTGGTAACAGGGACAGCAGTACCGTTCTATTCATCGTGGCTCCCAAACTATGGCGGATATGCGATGTAGACTTTGATAACTTATATGACGAGACATGCGACCCATCCCACCAAGCGAGGCAAGACCGGCATGGCAAAGATACTAAAGCATTGCGGAGCCAGACGGTTCTCCAGGTCGCGCATTTCATCCTCCGAGAACGATTAGGTTAGAGTAGTCGGCCCAATCGAACCGCCGGAGCTTTAGATGACTCGCCTCGCACCCATGCTGCTGCCACTGCTGATACTTTCAGCCTGCGGCAGCGATACGCCCGATGTAGCCGTACCTGCAGAACCACCTGCACCAGCACCGCCGGCCGAGCCGCAGCCTGGCGTGGGTGCGGTTGCTTACACTGGTGCAGTCATCTGGGACGGCACCGGCGGCCCGGCCCGAAGCGATGCAGCGCTGCTGGTTCGTGATGGAAAAGTGGAAGGCATCGTGGCGACGCCACCCGCAGGTGCGGAGCACGTTGACCTGTCTGGCCACTGGATTATTCCCGGCATTGTCAACGCACACGGGCATGTTTCCGGCAGCTGGGCGCCCGATGGCGTGACGGATGCGGCGGCTCAGGTACGGGCGGATCTTCTGCTATACGCACGCTATGGCGTCACCGCGGTTCTGAGCCTCGGCGGTGAACCACCGGCAGCATTCGAAGTCCGTCAGGATCAAAGTGACTCACGTCTGACCCATGCACGCCTGTGGGTAGCGGGCGATGTCGTCGCAGACGCGACCCCGGAGGCAGCGGCGGCCACGGCGCTTGCAAATGTCGATCGCGGCGCGGACTGGCTCAAACTGAGGGTTGACGACAATCTCGGCAACGCGGAAAAAATGCCCTGGCCTGCAGTGCAGGTCACCATGAATACAGCGAAGGCCGCTGACCTGCCGATCGCGACGCATATCTTTTACATGGAAGATGCGGCGAGATTGCTGTCCATGGGCAGCAGCCTGATCGCGCATTCCGTTCGTGACCAACCCGTCAGTGACGCGTTCGTGCAGCAGTTACTGGACGCCGGTGTGTGCTACGTCCCGACGCTCGTTCGCGAAGTGTCGACCTTTGTTTATGCAGAACGACCGGGCTGGTTCAACGATCCGTTTTTCCTCGAAGCGGCCAAGCGCAGTGAAATGGATCGCGTCACCAGGCCGGATTTCCAGGCGAGCATTGCAGCAAGCCCCACGGCGGCGGGTTACCGGGAAGCACTCGCGCAGGCCCAGGACAATCTGCGTGTATTACTGGGTTCGGGTGTGCCGGTGGCTTTCGGCACCGATTCGGGGCCGGCGGGACGATTCCCGGGCTATTTCGAACATCTGGAATTTGAGCTGATGAAAGAAGCCGGGCTGACGCCACGGGAAATTCTGCTGAGCGCTACGTCAGTGGCGGCAGATTGCATAGGCCGAGACGATATCGGTTCGCTGGAGCCTGGCAAGTGGGCTGATTTCGTCGTGCTGGCGGAAGATCCGCTGCAGGATATCGCCGCCACCCGGTCGATTGATTCGGTTTACATAGCGGGCAACGAAGTGCCGAGGTAAGGTCTTATCCGACCGCTGACCGTGCTGTAGGAGCCCGCCTTGCGGGCGATCGCGGCCTTAAGGCCGCTCCTACAGTTGCTGATTAGCATTTGTAGGAGCCCGCCCTGCGGGCGATGCACATTTTCAAACGTCGCGCTAAAGATCAATCCTCAACAGCCGCCATTTGACTCTTCGACATCGCAGGAGGATTGGGAGCCCGCCCTGCGGGCGATCGCGGCCAGCGGCCGCCTCCAGCGGGTAACTTACTGCGAACCCTGGAATCGTCGCCCTTCACCGGGCCGGGTGAACAGGTCCTTGCCACGAATCTCCGGCGGAATATTGGCGGACTCCGTGAAAGATGCGGGTACGTGTATGCCGATTGCGTTTCTGACATCGAGGCGGTCTTCAAGAATCTCCTCGCCGTCCTCCGAGGCAAAAAACCAGTAAGGCGGCAACGCCAGGTCAACGCTGCGGTCATCCCAGAAATTATCGTTCGACGAAAAATGGACGAGCCGCGCGTCCGCGTCGCCGAGGTGCAGCACGGTACTCGTATCATTAAGCGTGATGCGAAACGCAATGTTCTGCACATCCATTCTCGCAGTCGGCCAGCCCGAATGCGGGATGTGAATAGCATCGACAACGAGTGCGCCGTTGCGAATGGTCATGGGCTCGTCCCCGTAAGCCAGGTCAAGACCGACAACGCGATCGAAAATTTTCACCTCGCTGGCTGCCAGGCGCCGCATTTCGGCCACTGCCTGAGCAGGCGCATACAGCCTTGCCGTCGGGTGATTCTCCAGCAAGGTCATCACATCGGTCGGTGAGAAATGATCGCCGTGAAAGTGGCTGACGAATACGGCATCGACGCCGTCGTAAGGCGCTGTACCGGCAAGCAGCGCGTTGCGAATATCGCGCGGCACTTGCTGGTAAACGTCGAAAGTATTGTCAAACAAGGGGTCGAAAAGAATCTTCGTGTCGCCGTGCGTGATCATCACTCCCTCGTTGGCAAGGTATTGCACATCGGTTTCAGACTGCGCGCTTGCAGCCGCCGCAACGAACATGAACAGGTATACCCAGACGCGATCCATTGTTTCCCCTGATAACTGATTTTTTAGTGTTGCTAAAACTTACTGAAACGAAGCCACGTTTCTGGCGTAGTTCCAGGAGCCGGTGATTCGGGTTTCGACCCGGTGCCCCGGCAAATTCTGCGCCGCCCACTGGTCGAAAGCGTAGTCCTGCAGGTTGTCGGGAACGGTCCAGTTCGATTTCGCCAGGTAGCGGGCGACATACTCGTCCAGGTAACCCGCCGCTCGCACTGAGCAAAGTGAATCGAGATAACGATCTTCTGCTGCGGGGTCAAACGCTTTTTTCTCCAGCCAGGTGTCGAGCATCAGCCGTCGCGCGGTCAGCTCGCAGTCGAAAGAACTCGCACGGGCCGGATTGTCGCTGCCACTCTGGAGCTGGCAGGCGCTTCGCGTGAGGCTGTAGCTCACCCAGCTCTGCAGCACCGGGTCGCTGTCTGCAAGCGCCCGTTCGGCCAGGTAGAAGGTATCGCCATCGGTGACGCCGTCACGCAAATAGATCTCGCTATTGCAGCCTGAGGCTAGCAGCCAGATCACTGAAATAACGGCCAGACCGTGTCGCGTCATAGTGTTTCCTTTCAGCACCTGAGGATTATCAGCTAAAGCAGGTGCGGGAAGCCATTTGGACCCTATTCGTACCACTATGGTTCGCATCGGTTCCGCTCTGCGCTGTGCGGCAGGTCACAAGCCGGACATGTTCCTCTGAGCACGCCATTTTTTGTCATTTTTCCTACACTGAATGGTCACCGTTTCCCGCTATAAACAATAACAGCGAAAAAAAGCGGGGAACGGGAAATGAGCAATACGACGACAATCAGCAATTGGACAGCGTGGCAGCGATTCTTCAGCAGTCGAAGCAAGCGGCCACTGCCAGCGCTGGATCTGCGAACTGACTATTCAGCCTTGCCGCGATCGCTGGGTCGCTCGCTTGCGGTTTTCCAGCTGGGAGAATCCGGCGGCGGTACGGTGGTCAGGCAGGCGGCTGAAAGCCGGCTGCCCGGTGTCGGTGCGGATTATGCCGAGGCCATGAGACTGTTCGTCGAAGAAGAACACCGGCACGCCAATATTCTGGCGATGAGCGTGCGGCTGCTCGGCGGTGAACTCATACGGAAGAACTGGACGGCACGGCTCTTTGTCATGTTTCGTCGCCTGATTGGCCTTCGGTTCAAAGTGCTCGTGTTGCTGGCAGCGGAAGTCGTTGGCATTTGCTACTACGCCGCTATCGCCGGTCAGCTTGGCGGGGGACCCGTGCAACGCTGGTTGCTGGAGCTGGTCAGCGACGAGCGGGCGCATCTCCGCTTTCATTGTGATTTCCTGAGAAGCCAGACGCCAACGCGTTGGCAGCGATATTCATTCGTCGCCTTGTGGCGGGTCGTGTCTCACTGTGCGGCGATCGCCGTGATGATCGATCATCGCCACGCCATCCGGGATACGGATCTCAATTATCGAGTGCTCTGGCAACGCTTCATGGCCGTGAGTCAGCAAGCGGAAAAGCTGGTGACCGAGCCTCGCGAGAGTTTGTCGAAAATGTTTTGGTCTGAGTTGGATGCCAGGGCCAGTTCCTGAGCGCTTGCAGACTGTGATCGCCCGCGGGGCGGGCTCCTACAATTTCTGATTAGCACTGTAGGAGCGGCCTTAAGGCCGCGATCGCCCGCGGGGCGAGCTCCTACATTTCAGTAGTAATTGTTGGCGCGGTTGCAGACTTGGATCGCCCGCGGGGCGGGCTCCTACAATTTCTGATTAGCACTGTAGGAGCGGCCTTAAGGCCGCGATCGCCCGCAGGGCGGGCTCCTTACGCCGCGATTCTCACTTACCCCATCGCGGCGTTGTCAATCTCCTGCGCACGCCGGTATGCATCACGATCAGAGGCCCGCTGCCAGTATTCTGCAAAGGCCGGTCGGGGGTCGATGGTTTCGAACTGCAGGCCCCAGCCGATGTGGGAGCCGAAGTAGACGTCAGCGGCAGAAAATTTGTCGCCGGCGATATAGGGGTGCTGCTGCACCGCGTATTCGAGTGTGTCCATCACAGTCTCAAACGCACCGTAGCCGGCACTTTTCTGTTGCTTTTCATCAGGAACAAAGCCGAAGGCCTTGTTCGTGACCGCCGTTTCCAGAGGCCCCGCCGCGAAAAACAGCCAGCGGTAATACTCGTGGCGGGCAGCAGGCCTTGGCGCGAGCCCGGCCTCCGGGAACGCATCCGCAAGATAAGCGCAAATGGCCGCGCATTCGGTGACGATACGCTTGCCATGACGGATAGCCGGCACCTTGCCCATCGGGTTGACGGCCCGGTACTCAGCCGATTTCATCTCCTCGCCGTATTCGATAACGCGCGTGTCGTAGTCGGCACCGGTTTCCTCGAGCATCCAGCGAGCAATGCGGCCGCGAGACATGGGATTGGTATACAAAGTCAGTTTGTCGGGCACGGCAGAATCTCCTGGGAATGAGCCAACAAAATAACAGCAACCTGCAGACACAGCGAGTGCTCCGGCTATTGACGGAAGGTTTGCAGCCGCGTACGAAGGCCGCAATCCGGGTCCCAAATCGACATGCGCCATGGGGTAAACTACGGCCTCGCTTAAAGGGGCATCTTCATTGAAAACCAGTATTGTCATTCTCGCCGCTGGTGCGGGTACACGCATGCGGTCATCGCTGCCTAAAGTGTTGCAAGCGCTTGCCGGGCGTCCGTTGCTGCAGCACGTCGTCGACATTTCAAAGGCGCTTGGCGCAGAAGATATCTGCGTTGTTCATGGCCACGGCGGTGACCAGGTCCAGGCCGCTTTTAAAGACGCCGGACTGCGCTGGGCGCTGCAGGCGGAACAGCTCGGCACCGGACATGCCGTACAGCAGGCCATGCCGCAGACGCCTGACGATTGTCGTGTTCTTATTCTGTTCGGCGATGTGCCGCTGTTGCGTACCGAGACCCTGGAGCAGCTGCTTGCGGACTGCGGAGAAGATGAGCTTGGTGTGCTGACGGTGGAGATGGATGATCCGGCTGGCTATGGACGCATTGTTCGCAAGGGCGGCGCCGTGCTTAAGAACGTCGAAGAGCGCGATGCGAGTGACGAGGAAAAAGCGATCACCGAAATTAATTCCGGTGTCATGTGCTGTCCTGCCGTGGCGCTGAAAAAATTCCTGTCCCGTTTGAAGAATGATAACAAGCAGGGCGAATACTATCTGACCGATGTAATTGCCATGGCCGTTGCCGACGGCATGACGGTCAGAGGCATCAAGGCACACAGTCAGACGGAAGTGATGGGCATCAACGACAAAATACAGCTCGCCGAAGCGGAGCGGGAATTCCAGAAACGCGAAGTGGAGAATCTGATGCGGGCCGGCGTCACCTTTGCCGATCCCGCGCGCGTTGACATTCGCGGCGAACTCAAATGCGGACAGGACGTATTCATCGACATCAACACAATCTTCGAAGGCAGGGTGACCCTCGGTGACGGTGCGCGTATCGAATCCAATAACCTGCTCCGCGACAGCGACATAGGCAGCCGGACGGTCATCCATTCGAATTGTCATATCGAACAGACCCGCATGGGCAGCGAGTGCGAGATCGGACCGTTTGCCCGACTGCGACCGGGTGCAGAACTTGCCAACAACGTCAAAATCGGCAACTTCGTTGAGCTGAAAAAAAGCACGGTCGCGGATGGCAGCAAAGTCAATCACCTGACCTATATAGGCGATGCGACCATTGGCAGGAACGTCAATATTGGTGCCGGCACCATCACCTGCAATTATGACGGCGCCAACAAACACCGAACGATCATCGGCGACAATGCGTTTATTGGCTCCGGCGTTCAGCTCGTGGCGCCGGTGGAAATTGGCAAGGATGCAACGATTGGCGCCGGCTCGACGATCGCAAAGTCCGCGCCGGCCGGACAGCTGACCGTGGCACGGGCCAAACAGCTCACCGTCGAGGGCTGGAAAGCGCCACAGAAAAAACGATAAGGACTTTAGAAACAAGGAGTTAAGTTGAGGTCGCAGCCACTGTAAAGGGTCGCTTTTCCAGGACTGCGAACTCATGCACCCTGCCTGTGCCGAAAACCTGCGACAATCGCCGGCCGGGCCAGTCGCTGGCACCCATTGCTGCAGGACATGGCTGAAGTTCCGAGCAGCACGGCACTGCGCTGACCCGAATCAATCCTTGTAAACGGAGACTCTGTACATGTGCGGAATTGTCGGCGCTGTCGCCGAAAGAAATATCGTCCCTATCCTCGTAGAGGGGCTGCGCCGTCTTGAGTACCGCGGTTATGACTCCGCCGGTGTCGCCGTCATCGGTAAGGACAACAAAATTGGTTTGCGTCGGACGGTCGGCAAGGTTGCCGGTCTCGAAGAGAAGATCAGCAAGCAACCCCTGAATGGCAACATCGGTGTCGCCCACACCCGTTGGGCGACCCACGGTGCCGTTACCGAAGCCAATGCACATCCGCACATCTCGGGTAATCGTGTCGCCGTAATTCACAACGGCATTATCGAAAATTATCAGTCGATCAAGGAAGAGTTGCAGAAACAAGGCTACGAATTCATCTCTGAAACGGACACGGAGGTAGCGGCCCACCTCGTGCATTATCACCTGTCGCAGGGTATGGATCTTGTCGAAGCCTTGCGCACCGCAGTAAACCGCTTCACTGGCGCTTATGCGTTGCTGGTTATTGACGCAGAAGACCCGGATCGCATTGTCGTCAGCCGCGTAGCGAGTCCGCTCGTGATTGGTCTGGGACTTGGAGAAAACTTTGTCGCCAGCGGCGTTCCCGCCTTGCTGCCGGTGACGCAACGATTTATTTACCTCGAGCAGGGCGACCTCGCCGAGATTCGTCGCGACGAAGTGAATATCTTCAATACGGACGGCGAAAAAGTTACGCGGGAAGTGCACGAAACAAAGTGGGACAGCGAATCGGCGGAGAAAGGCCCTTACCGCCACTTCATGCTGAAAGA
The DNA here is from genome assembly GCA_037968735.1 of Woeseiaceae bacterium. Taxonomy (GTDB): domain Bacteria; phylum Pseudomonadota; class Gammaproteobacteria; order Steroidobacterales; family Woeseiaceae; genus SZUA-117. The sequence goes on from JBBKWC010000010.1 coordinate 84,925, forward strand.
AATTTACGACCAGCCAAGTGCGCTGGCCGACACACTGTATGGTCGAGTCTCGAATCAGCGTGTCGTACCCGAATCTCTGGGTCCGCAGGCAACAGACATGCTGGAAAAGGTCGAGCATATTCATATCGTGGCCTGTGGCACGAGCTATCACGCCGGCTGCGTCGGCAAGTACTGGATTGAAGCGCTGGCAGGGATCCCCTGTCAGGTCGAGATTGCGAGTGAGTACCGCTACCGGACTGTCGTGGTACCGAAGAACACGCTTTTCGTCACCTTGTCGCAGTCTGGCGAGACGGCGGACACGCTCGAAGCATTGCGCATCGCCAAGCGATCCAATTATCTCGGCTCGCTGACGATCTGCAACAGCGCACACAGTTCGATGGTGCGTGAGTCCGATCTCGTCATGATGACTCAGGCGGGTCCGGAGATCGGCGTCGCCAGCACCAAAGCGTTTACGACACAGTTGCTGTCGGTGCTGATCGTGACCCTGATGCTGGCGAAACACCGCGGCTTGTCCGAAGAACGCGAAGCAGAATTTGTTGCCCACCTTATTCATGCCGCCGCTGCGTCCGACGAGGCACTGCGAATGAATGATCAGCTCAAGAATCTTGCTCACGATTTCGACGAGAAGCAGCATACCCTGTTTCTCGGCCGTGGCCCCATGTGGCCGATCGCGATGGAAGGTGCGTTAAAACTTAAAGAAATTTCCTATATTCATGCGGAAGCGTATGCGGCAGGAGAACTGAAGCACGGACCTCTGGCGCTCATCGACGAAGATATGCCGGTTGTCGTGGTCGCGCCGAACAATGAATTACTCGACAAACTGAAATCCAATCTGCAGGTCGTGCGGGCACGCGGTGGTCAGCTATATGTGTTCGCTGATCGCGAGTCTGGCATCGAAGACGAGCCGGGTATGAAGGTTATTGCAATGCCGCATGCAAATCGACTGATTGCCCCGATTGTGTACACGGTGCCGCTGCAACTACTCGCGTATCACGTTGCTGTGTTGAAGGGCACGGATGTGGATCAGCCGCGTAATCTGGCGAAGTCGGTGACGGTGGAATAGGGCGGGGATTGGCTGGCGTTTTAATGGGTTTGGCGTAATAAATAATTAAAATCCTCGTACGCCATATCAGGCACTTGCATTGCGAATTTAGTTTATCTGAATTCTAAACATTAAAAAAATGGCTCCATCAAGTATGACCTGTGATCTCACAAGGAAATAAACATTCTAAAGCGTGCTGGTGTAATAAATGCGTGCGCTTCGCCGTTTCATCGGCTTGGCATAGTTAATAATCGAACAGTATTTGCTGTGGCAATATTCGTCGTCTAGTTCGAACGGCCGCTTTTCCCAATACCTGCCGCTCGAACGTCTGCTTTAGGGAATTCGCGACCGGCGGCTACTGGCTGCGGATTCAATCGATCGTTGCAACACCTAGACTCTATCATCGTAGAGGAGGATGTTGCAGATGGGGATTCGAAAGAGACGTCATTACACTGAGACTGAGAAGGCGCTGATGTGGGATCGCTGGCAGAGAGGCGACTCTATGAACGAGATTGGCCGCTACTTCGGCATACAGGGCCACTCGTCGATCCAGAATATCTTTTCAGAGACAGGCGGTATCCGTCCGGCAGCACGAAGACGCTCGTCTCGCTGCTTATCGTTGGTCGAGCGAGAAGAGATCTCGCGAGGCATTGTCACGGGTCGATCTATTTGCTCGATTGCAGCACAGCTTGGCCGTGCACCCTCGACGGTGAGTCGCGAGATCCGACGTAACGAGGGCCGACGCCGCTACCGAGCGAGCAACGCTGATGCGGCTGCATGGCGACGGGCGCAGCGACCGAAGATCTGTAAACTGGCGGAGCACCCGGCGTTGGCACGAGAGGTAGCCAGGAAGCTTACGCTGCAGTGGTCGCCACGCCAGATCGCCGGTTGGTTAAAGTGCCACTATCCGCAGGACGAGAATCGACACGTGTCTCACGAGACGATCTACAAAAGCTTGTACATCCAGGCCCGCGGGGCTTTGAAGAAAGAGCTTCTGCAGCATCTTCGTCGCACCCGAGCGATACGTCGCTCGCGTCACCATACACAGAAGACGGCGAACCACGGCCGCATCAACGGTGCGGTGTCGATCAGCGAACGGCCAGCGGAAGTTAAAGACCGCGCCGTTCCCGGTCACTGGGAAGGTGATCTCGTGTTCGGCAGTAACAACAGTCAGATCGCGACGCTGGTGGAAAGACACACACGCTATGTGATGCTGGTCAAAGTGCCAAGCAAGCACACCGAGACGGTCATCAATGCCCTGATCAAGCACGCTCACAAACTACCGCGCGAGCTCTACAAATCGTTGACGTGGGATCGCGGCAAGGAGATGGCTGCACATCAGCGCTTTAGCCTGGCCACCGACATCGATGTGTTTTTCTGCGATCCACAGCAGCCTTGGCAGCGCGGATCGAACGAAAACACCAATGGCTTGCTCAGGCAGTACTTCCCGAAAGGCATGGATCTATCGGACGTACATCAGAATAAACTCAATGCCATTGCACGAAGACTTAACGAACGACCACGAGAAACGCTAAACTTCAAAACACCGGCGGAATGTTTTAACGAATGTGTTGCGTCGACCGGTTGAATCCGCAGCCAAAAGCGGCCGCTCAGGACTGGCAACCAACTGCTTAGTCTTTGGAACGAAGGTACGGTCGAATCACCGTCGCTGACGCGCCCGCCGCGCTAGCATATTAAGGCTTTCCACCAGTACCGAAAAGGCCATTGCTGCGTATATGTAACCTTTTGCAATCGGGGCACCAAAGCCGTCCGCAACAAGTGTCGTACCAATCAGCAGCAAGAAAGCAAGCGCTAACATCAGGACGGTTGGATTATTGTGAACAAATCTCGCCAACGGGTCTGCGGCGAGAAGCATCGTCAATACAGCAATGATGACCGCAACAACCATGATGGGGACGTGTGTGGTCATGCCGACTGCCGTAATGATGCTATCCAGCGAGAAGACTAGATCCAGCAGGAGAATTTGGACGATGGCCGCGCCCATACTGGTTGCGACTACAGCCGCATTTAGGCTGTCTGGACCGGGATCAGGATCGACCGAGTGGTGAATCTCGGTAGTCGCTTTCCATATTAGGAACAAACCGCCGCCAATAAGGATTAAATCACGCCACGAGAAAGGCTGTCCGAAAAGCTCGAATACTGGCGTCGTTAGTTTGATGATGATCGCTATAGTTGCAAGCAGCGCCAGCCTCAAAACCAGTGCGGCCCCAATTCCGATTCTTCGAGCCTTCGACCGAAGGTGTTCAGGTAGTTTATTCGACAAAACCGAGATGAATATAAGGTTGTCGATTCCCAAAACGACTTCCATGACAGTCAGAGTAGCCAGCGCCATCCAAGCTGTTGGGTCCGAAAGAAGACTTATCATTTGATCCATCGCAGCAGCATAGTCATTGTTGCTTTAGGTTACCTAATATTTGGTTCTGAATGACGTGAGCAGGAGCTATTGTGCTTTCTTCGTTGACCGACTGCTTTGTATATGGACTCCTCCAGTCTAGCAAACAGATTTCGTAAACAGAATTCAGACGCGTTTGTATATTCGGCCTTTTGTTGGAGACGCTATCTCCTGGCCCGCTAT
>JBBKWC010000011.1:0-25979 GCA_037968735.1 Woeseiaceae bacterium
TCGCTGATGCACGACGCGAGAGTTGCTTGGCCGTATAATACCCGGTCACCCGCTACGAACTCATCGCAATGAACCTCTCTATATTCGGCTCCGGCTACGTCGGCCTCGTCACAGGCGCCTGCATGGCAGAAATGGGCAACAACGTGCTTTGTGTCGACATCGACGCTGACAAAATCACGCGTCTGAACAATGGCGAAGTGCCAATTTTCGAACCCGGTCTCGAGACCTACCTGAAAAAAAATTGTGAGGCTGGCCGCCTGCGCTTTACCACTGACATCGCGGAAGGCGTCGCGCACGGCTTGTTCCAGTTCATCGCCGTAGGCACGCCGCCGGACGAAGACGGTTCCGCAGATTTGCAGCACGTGCTTGCCGTCGCGCGCTCCATTGGCCAGCATATCAACGACTACCGAATCGTGGTCGACAAATCGACGGTGCCTGTCGGCACGGCAGATAAAGTCAACGCAGCTATCCAGGGGGAGATTGACAAGCGCGGAATCGTCGCGGAATTCGACGTCGTTTCGAACCCCGAATTTCTGAAAGAAGGCGCTGCGATCAGCGACTTCATGAAACCCGACAGAATTGTTATCGGTACCGATAATCCGCGCACGACCGAATTGCTGCGAGCACTCTACGAGCCATTTAATCGCAATCACGATCGCATGATCACCATGGACATTCGCTCCGCCGAACTGACCAAGTACGCAGCGAATGCGATGCTGGCGACCAAGATCAGTTTCATGAACGAGCTGGCAAATATCGCCGAACGTGTCGGCGCCGACATCGAGCAGGTTCGCGTCGGTATCGGCTCTGATCCGCGCATCGGTTACCATTTTATTTACCCTGGCGCCGGCTATGGCGGCTCGTGCTTTCCGAAAGACGTGCGCGCGCTGGCAAAATCGGCAGGTGATCTGGGTTATGAGGCCACCCTGATGAACGCCGTCGAGGCCGTTAACGAGCAGCAAAAACACCGCTTGTTCGAAAAAATATCGGCGTATTTCGGCGAAGACCTGAAAGGCAAGACCATCGCAGTATGGGGGCTGTCGTTCAAACCCAAAACTGATGACATGCGCGAGGCGTCGAGTCGGGTTTTGATGGAGTCGCTGTGGAGGGCTGGAGCGTCGGTCCGTGCCTACGACCCCGAAGCAATGGAAGAGACAGGCCGCCTCTACCCTGACGAAGCAGCGCTGACGCTATGTGACGACGCGAACAGCGCGTTGCGCGGCGCGGACGCGCTGGCTATTCTTACCGAATGGCAGGAATTCCGCAGCCCTGATTTCGATCATATAAAACAAACACTTGGAAACCCCGTCATTTTTGATGGGCGAAATCTTTATGACCCCGCCATGTTGGAAGACCAGGGCATTGCTTACTACGGAATCGGGCGCGGCCGCAGTGCCTCCTGACAGAGTGATCCTGACGCTGGCCGATGTGTCCTTGTTTCAGTAAGGTTGGCGCGTCCAATCGCTAAAGAACGGCAATTCCCATGACCACCATTCAACCCGTCATCCTCTCCGGCGGCGCGGGTACAAGGCTTTGGCCCGCCTCCCGCTCCCTGTATCCGAAACAGCTGCTGCCGCTGGTTGGCAATCAAACGATGCTGCAGGCCACCGCTACGCGCCTGCAGGACAGGTGCCCGCTGGCTGACTCTTCCATCGTCGTATGCAATGAAGCGCACCGATTTCTGGTTGCAGAACAGCTCCGCCAGGTCGGCGTGTCTGCCACCCTCGTGTTGGAACCAGAAGGACGGAATACGGCGCCGGCGGTAGCGCTTGCCGCGCTGGTGGCACAAAGACAGGCGGCAGGCGGCGGAGATGTACCTCTGCTCCTGATCATGCCGGCGGATCACGTCATCGAAGACGATACGGCATTCGCGGATGCAGTGCAGGCGGGCGCAGCATCGGCCGGCGAAGGCGATCTGGTGTTGTTCGGTATCGTCCCGAGCTCCGCACATACCGGCTATGGCTACATCGAATCGTTCGCCAAACCCGGCACCGCCTCACCTATCCGTTCATTCACTGAGAAGCCGGATAAGAAAACGGCGATCCAGTTGATCAAGACCAATCAGTATTTCTGGAATGCAGGCATTTTCCTGTTTCGTGCAGATCGTTATCTTGAGGAGCTGCAGAAGTACGCACCGGATATTCTGAAGGCCTGCCGCAAGGCGGTTGATGGCGCAGTTATGGATACCGATTTCATTCGACCGGACGCGAAAGCCTTCGCCCGGTGCCCCTCTGATTCCATCGACTACGCGGTGATGGAAAAAACCGACAAGGCAAAAATGGTACCGCTGGACGCCGGCTGGAGTGACGTAGGATCCTGGGCCGAACTTTACAAAGTGAGTGCCAGGGACAGCGACGGCAATGCACTGACCGGCGATGTGATCGTGCATGATTGCAAAGATAGCTACATCAGTTCGTCGAGTCGTCTCGTCACTGCTGTAGGTATGGAGAACGTGATCATCGTCGAGGACAAGGATTCCGTCCTGGTGGTGCCAAAAAACCGCAGTCAGGATGTCAAGGCGCTGGTCGACAAACTGAAAGCCGCCGACCGGCCAGAAACCAGTCTGCACCGCCAGGTGTTCAGACCCTGGGGCAGTTACGACAGCATTGATGCCGCGGACGGGTTCCAGGCCAAACGCCTGATCGTCAACCCTGGCGCTGTTCTGTCGCTGCAAAAACACGCGCGGCGTGCCGAGCACTGGACAGTGGTTCGCGGCAAGGCGCGCATTACGCTAAATGACAAAGAGTTTGACATGGCGGTCAATGAGTCGACTTACATTCCGATCGGTGCTGTGCATCGAATCGCCAACCCGTTCGACAGTCCGGTGCATATTATCGAGGTCCAGTGCGGCGATTATCTCGGCGAAGATGATATCGTCCGGCTCGAAGACAATTACGGCAGGCAGGGCACGACGACATAGGTTGAATCTGATGTAGGAGCCCGCCCTGCGGGCGATCGCGGCCATGGGCCGCTCCTACAGCACGAATTAGCATCGTAGGATCGGCTCCAGCCCACGAATGAGCAATTTAGGAGAGGCTGAATCCATTTGCGATTTTGGAAAGCGTGTTATTGGTTGCTGCGGATCGATCTTCAGCGGCAGTGTGAAAAATGAAATGCGTTTGCTCATGCAACGCAAAAAACCAGACGGAAGAAAACCGATGCCAGTAAAAATTAATTGTTTCAAAGCCTACGATATTCGCGGGCGTATACCCGATGAACTGAATGCTGATATCTGCTATCGGATTGGCAACGCAACGGCGGCCTTTCTTGACGCCACTACTGTCGTTGTCGGCCGCGACATGCGCCTGTCCAGCGAGGAGTTCTCGGATGCTGTAATACGCGGCCTGATCGACGCCGGCGTGAAGGTGCTGGACATCGGTTTGTGCGGTACCGAGATGGTGTATTTCGCGACCTCAGACCTCAATGCCGATGGCGGCATCATGATTACCGCGAGCCACAACCCTGCCGACTACAATGGTCTCAAACTGGTGCGCGACAAAGCCAAGCCTATCAGCGGCGATACCGGGCTTGCAGATATCCGCGTGCTCGCGGAGGGCGACGCCCGGAAAAAGGCGGCCACACCCGGCGAGGTCAGGAAGACTGATATTTTCTCGGACTATATTGACCACCTGCTGGGTTACGTGGATCAGAAGAAGCTGAAACCGTTAAAGCTTGTTGCAAATGGTGGCAACGGTACCGCCGGCATCGCGATCAATGGCCTCGAGAAGCACTTGCCCTTCGACATCGTGAGGATGCAGCTCGATCCGGACGGCACGTTTCCAAACGGCATTCCGAACCCAATGTTGATCGAAAATCAGGCCGTGACCGCCGACGCCGTAGTGGCACAAGGTGCCGATATGGGCATTGCCTGGGACGGTGATTTCGATCGCTGTTTCCTGTTCGACGAAAAGGGCGGCTTCATCGAGGGTTACTATATTGTCGGACTGTTGGCGGAAAGTCTGTTGCGGCATGCACCGGGCGCGAAAGTCGTGCACGACCCTCGCCTGACCTGGAACACGCAGGATATTGTGGCCAATGCGGGCGGTACAGCCGTGCAGAGCAAATCCGGCCATTCGTTCATCAAGGAAAAGATGCGTGCCGTCGATGCCGTCTATGGTGGCGAAATGAGCGCACATCATTATTTTCGCGATTTCTCTTACGCGGACAGCGGCATGATTCCGTGGCTGCTGGTTGCAGAACTGATGTCAGTGTCTGGCAAGCCGCTTTCAGCGCTGGTTGCAGAGCGCATTGCAAAATTCCCCGCGAGCGGCGAAATTAATCGAAAAGTGGCCGATGCCGACGCCGCGCTGGCGTCACTGCATGCGGCCTACGCACCGGAAGCGTTGGAGGTGGACGATCTCGATGGCTACAGTTTCGAGTTTCCGGACTGGCGATTCAACATTCGGAAATCCAACACCGAGCCGGTGGTTCGATTGAACGTCGAGAGTCGCCGGAACCCCAAGCTGATGCAGGAAAAAACGGCAGAGATACTCGCTATCCTTGATCGCTGACTCAGTAATCACACGACCGTATCGGCGACCGTTACCCGCAATGCGTCTGGTTAACGGATTCCCTCAGCCGGCCGTACTTCGTGTGCGTAGCGCTATGACCGCGCGCTGTGCAGTTTTGCCATCCCAAAGCGGCGGGCATACGCCTGACGGCCACTGATTCGCCAACACCTTATCGAGATTTGCCGCCAGATTGGCAGATGAAATCAGCCGGTTGGTGCCTTCGGTGATCGTGATCGGTCTTTCGGTATTCTCACGCATCGTGAGGCAGGGAATATCCAGATAGGTTGTCTCTTCCTGCAAGCCACCCGAATCCGTAATGACGACCCGGGATCCTGTGACCACGTTCATGAATCGAATATAGGGCAGCGGCTCCAATACTTTCAGTCCAGCCGCATCTTCGAGTGCCGTTAACAAACCGAACTCTTTAAGGCCCTTCATTGTTCGCGGGTGTGCGACAAACACGACCGGCAGTTTTTTGGCCGCTGCAACCAGTTCATTGACGATCGGCTCGAGCGTCTCCCTCGCGTCAACATTGGAAGGCCGATGCAGCGTGACCAGCGCGTATTCCCCGGATTCGAGACCGAGTTCGGCACGGGTATCGGCTGCTTCTATTCGGTCACGCAACATTTCGAACGAGTCGATCATGATGTTACCGATGAGATCGATGCGCTCCGCGGCAACGCCTGCGCGTTTGAGATTCTCATCAGCATCGGCTGACGGTGTCCACAATACATCGGCAATCGAATCGGTTACCAGCCGGTTGATTTCTTCCGGCATCGATCGGTCACCGCTGCGTAAACCCGCTTCCAGATGCACGACAGGTATCCACAGTTTAGCGCCAACCATCGCGCAGGCTGCCGTCGAGTTGACGTCGCCGACAACGATAATCCAGTCAGGCCTGTGCTCCATGCAGATTTTTTCATAAGCGATCATTACGTTGCCGGTCTGCTCCGCATGACTGCCGCTTCCCACACCCAGGTGAAAATCGGGTGCTGACAAGCCGAGATCCTCGAGTATGGCGTCAGACATATTACGGTCGTAATGCTGACCGGTATGCACGAGAACGGGCGTCGCCCAATCGGTCGCTTTCAAGGCATGGAATAGCGGCGCCACTTTCATGAAGTTAGGTCTGGCAGCAGCAATGAGGTGAATAGTTTTACGTTTCATAGAGGTTCCGTGGCGAGCCGTCGGCTGCATGGTAGCCCAGAGCGAAGGTGTTAACGAGTTTCCGCGCGCTCAAGGGTCACGTCGTCAATCAACATGTACTGAGGTTCGTCGCCACCGGTACTGGTGAACCAGACGATACGCCTGATTCTCGCTGCATCCATTCGTCGGCCGACCGGCGACGCGAAAATGTCCTCAAGCGAGAGCGAAAAACGGGTCGGCTCCAGAGGCAGGAGTAAGCGGAAATTAAAACGGTCGTCATAGCGCCCGTCATGCGCGAAGTCGTTCACGCGAATCGTAATCTGCAACGGCGTTGAGTGGCCGGACGCCGCCGTAAACGTGAGCTGGTCATAACCTCGCCAGTCAGGGTAGGGAGCAAATTCAAGGCCGGGCTGCTGCGGGCCGTTCATTCGCACGCGCCCGATGCTGCCACTTGCGGCGGGCCATGCCGGCGGTGCTGGTACTCTCTGGACATTGCCGCTGCTAACTCTGAAAAGATAGTGTTCGAAGGCCTCGTCAAAGGTCAGTAATGCCGGAAACGCTTGCGCCTGGCTTAAGATCGCCGACGACAGCCGAACAGGCTCTGCAAATATCATTGCTGTGCCGGCTAACCCGGGTAGCAATAGTGCAATCCCAAGCATCCAGCCACCGCGTGCCAGCCGTGCACAACCGGCCACGATCAGGGCGGCACTGCCGATACCAGCGAAATCCGCGATGAAGTCCTTAAGCGATGCTTCCCGGGGTCCGAGAAGCTGACTCGCTTCCGAGAGGGTCGCCATAAAAATAAGAAAAATCAGCGACTTGATGTAGTATTGTCGCTTGCCGATGGCGAGCAGGAGCAGGCCCATGGTTGCGAAAGTAAGTAATGCGAAGCCCGGCGCATGCAGGGTATCGCGTAGTTGGGTGTACAGCGGCGCCGTGGCACCAAAATCGTAGACATGGAAGACGACGGTAATCACTGCGATGAGCGACAGCGAGCCAATCGCCAGCAGTGATGCCCTGGCGGCTGATTTCAAAGGACCTCCGGATCGGATCATGAGTGGCGGGGAAACCACGGTTGACGAATGCTGTCTCAGAAAGGGAAGCGAATCAACGTTATAGCCTGCGAGCTTAGTCACGCTTTGTATATTGACGGCGATTTAAAATGCGCGACCCATTCTCTTGCGAGGGCTTTGTCGATATTTCGCAACAGAATCATTGTATGCTGTCGGGTCCGCAACTTCTTAAGCAAAACAAGTACTTGAAATGCCCGCTTGGTCCATCAAAAACCTTGTAAGAACGCCACTCCTGCTGCTTGGTCTGATCGAGACGGCGATTCTTTTCAGTTCTGTTTATGTCGCGGGCATTCTCCTTTTCGGCAGCCTGCAATTGTCCGAACAACTGGTCGGCCCGTTACTGCCAAGAGCCACTGCAGTTGCTGTCGTCATGATCTTTAGCTTGATCGCGACAGGCCTGTACCAGTTTCACCAGCGCGCCTATTTTAAAGAAGTCATTATCCGTATTGTCGTTGCCGTTGCGCTCGGCGTTATTGTTGTCTCAGCAGTGTTCTTTTTGTTGCCATCCGTACAACTGCCGTTGCGCATGGCGGTTGTTGCTGCGTTTGCGGCAACCTTGCTGCTCATCACCGTACGCTTCATATTTTCCAAAGTCGTTGATGAGAATATTTTCAGGCATCGCACGCTGGTCTTCGGGGCAGGCGAGCGCTCGCAAGCGATCAGGGACCTTCGCCGGCGCGCCGATCGCCGCGGCTTCAAAATCGTCGGGCTCGTTCCCGCTGCCGGTGACACGCATGTCGTAGCGCACGAAAAATTGCTGTCAGATTCGAACAGCTTACTGAACATAGCAATGGACAAGAACGCAGACGAAATCGTCATCGCAATGGATGACCGTCGCGGCAATTTTCCAATTAAAGATCTTCTCGACTGCAAATTGCGAGGCATTGATGTCATCGATCTCGTCGAGTTTCTGGAACGGGAAACGCGGAAAATTCGCATTGACCTTGTGAACCCTGGCTGGCTGATTTTTTCCCCGGGCTTTCGTGTTAATCGCACCCGACTATTTGCCAAGCGCAGCATGGATATCCTTGTTTGCATGCTTGCATCCGTGCTGGCGCTGCCGGTGATGTTGTTCGTCGCCCTTGCGATCAAGCTGGAAGATGGCTTGCGGGCTCCGGTGTTCTATAAGCAGGAGCGGGTTGGCTTGCATGGCGATACGTTCCGCGTGCGCAAATTCCGCAGCATGCGCGAAGACGCAGAGGCCGACGGGAAAGCCGTGTGGGCGGAAGAAAACGACGACCGCGTGACCCGTGTCGGCAACATTCTGAGGAAATTCCGGCTCGATGAGCTGCCGCAGGTTCTCAATGTTCTCAATGGTGAGATGAGCCTGGTGGGGCCGCGACCCGAGCGGCCGCAATTCGTCGACGAATTGAGCGAGAAAATTCCTTATTACTCCGAGCGCCATACGGTAAAGCCGGGCGTGACAGGATGGGCGCAGCTACGTTATTCATACGGATCTACGGAAGAAGATGCCGCTGAGAAACTGCAATACGATCTCTACTATGTGAAGAATCAGAACCTGCTGCTCGACATCATGATTGTCCTGCAGACGGTGGAGGTTGTTTTATGGAGCAAGGGCGCGCGGTAGTGCGGCCGATGGTGAATCGAACGGTGGCGTTCGCCGACAGGCATTCGCGGCCTGGGGCCGCTCCTACAGCAAGCCCCGCTATCCGTCGCATAACGACGTTATTCGAATCGCACTGCAGGAGCGGCCCCAGGCCGCGAACCTCGAATGCTCGGATAATCGCCCGGAGGGCGGGCTCCTACAGCACGAATAATCATTGTAGGAGCGGCCCCACGCCGCGATCATTCGATCTCTGGCCGGTGTGATGACAAACCTTACGATCAGTTTCGACTCACTGGGTTATCTGTTAACGGCAGCAGGCTATTTCGCGCTGACACTGATGCTGCTCGCGGCGTACCGCACCCGTTTGCAGGCGGCGTGGCTCAGCGTCGCCGGCGTTGTGACGGTACTGTGGGGCACCGCGTTCGGCTTCGGTATTCCGTGGGTCCAGGCGGAGCCGTACCCGATCTTCGTTGTCGAGTTCCTGTTCGACGCTGCCTGGCTTTTATATCTGGCAAGCCTTCTGAGCGGCGCGGCGGGCGGCCTGCAGTTTCGTCTGCTCCGTTTCGGCGGCGTGTCTCTCGCCCTTGGCGCGCTCATTGTCGGCACCATACTTGAGTACCTGTTTCGACAAGGGCAACTGGAAGGCGGCGCCAACCGGATTCTGGTATTCGGACAGATTCTTACGGCGCTGGCGGTGCTGATCAACGTCGAACAGATCTACCGTAACGCGCGCAAGCAGCAGCGTCGTGATCTCAAGTACCTTTGCCTCGGCGTGGCGGTGATGTTTACGTTCGACCTGCTGCTTTACTCCAACGCAATCCTGGTCGGGCAGATCAGTGAATTGCTATGGGCAGGACGAGGGTACGTTGTGGCAATGTGTCTGCCGCTGATCGGCTACGCGCTGAAGCGGTCGCCGGACTGGACGGGCGGCATATTCGTCTCTCGACAGATCGTCTTTCACACCTCGACGATGTTCGGTGCGGGTATCTATCTCACGCTGGTCGGCGCTGTCGGTCAGTTTCTCCTTGAGTTTGGCGGCGGGTGGGGTTCAGTCGCGCAGCTTGTATTTCTGAGCGCCGCTGTCATCGGCCTGCTGATTCTGCTCGTTTCCGAGCGGATCCGGGCTTCGCTGAAAGTCTTTATCAGCAAGCATTTTTATCAGAACAAATACGACTACCGGCACGTGTGGCTGCGCCTCATCAATACGCTGACGACCTCGGACCAGGCGCTCCCGTTGCGCAAGCGGGCAATTGTCGCGCTGGCGGAAATTGTGGCTGCGCCGACCGGCCTGTTATGGATGCGTTACGGCGAGAACAGTGACTATCGTATGGCGGCCAACTGGAATACCGAGGCCGTGCATCGTGACTTTCCCGCGACCGACGAGCTGCCGAAATTTCTCGCCGACCGGGGCTGGATAATTGACTGGAATGAGTACCAGCAAAATCCCGGCCTTTATTCACCAATGCGGCTTTCTGCAGACACCTTCGGATTGAAGAATCTGAGCCTCATCATTCCACTGATTGACCAGTCAGGGCTATTCGGTTTCGTGGCCTTATCGGAACCTTCGGCGCCCGCGCCACTCAACTATGAAGACCGCGATTTGCTGAAAACGGCCGGAAAGCAGGTCGCCAGCTATCTTTCGCAAGACGCAGCTACGGAAATGCTTGCGCAGAGCCGGCAATTCGAGGCTTACAACAAACTTACGGCTTACATCATGCATGACTTGAAAAATATCGTGGCGCAGCAGTCGCTGGTGGTCGCCAATGCGCAAAAGCATCGCGACAATCCCAAGTTCATTGACGACGCCATCGAGACAAGCCGCTCGGGCGTGGCGCGCATGCGCCGGGTAATTGATCAGCTACGTCAGGGTTCAGTGCAGCACAGTCTCGAAAACGTCGAGGTCGGCGCAGTGATCATGAAAGCGGTTTCAGACTCGGCGACGCGACGACCGGAGCCGCGTGCGCACGTTGGCGACCGCCGCGTGTGGGTGCGTGCAGATCGCGAACGGCTGCAAATGGCTATTTATCATGCTATTCGCAATGCCCAGGACGCGACGCCGGCCGACGGTGACATCGAAGTTGAACTCCGCGAGACCGACAATGAATGTGAGATCAGCGTCCGCGACAATGGTGATGGAATGGACGAGACTTTCATCCGTGACCGGCTGTTCAGGCCATTTGACAGCACAAAAGGGACTTCGGGCATGGGCATCGGCGCGTATCAGATCCGCGAAACACTGCTACAAATTGGCGGCTCACTCGATGTCGAGAGCGCGCCGGGCAAAGGCACCACCCTCTGCATGCGCCTGCCGATCGCGAAGAAAGTGTGATGAAGTTCACGTTTTCCGGTCCGACGGCTATCTCGGCCCTCGGTCTAAACACCTGTATAATCTGCGGCTTATGCAACCTTTTTCAATGGCGACCAAGCCACTCGGACGTGCGCTTGATCGGCCCGCCTGTGGCTTGCAGTTCACCTAATATGATGATGAGCGAACGACATGAATAAAACCTTGCTGCTCCCTTCGGCAAAGCTTGCGGCGCTGTTGTGGCCGCTGTTGCTGCTGATGGCCTGCCAGCCGGACGCGGCGGAACGAATGCAGAGGGCCGAGGTGCTCGCCGAAGACGGTGATTACCGGGCGGCCATCATTGAACTGAAAAACGTACTGCGCGACGAAAGCAATAACCAGCGAGCCCGTGAATTGCTGGCGAAGTCTTCCTACCAGATTGCCGATTTCTCGACTGCCGAAATCGAGTATCGGCGGGCGCTGGATGCAGGTGGCGACAGCCTTGAGGCGTGGCTCGGGCTTGGCAAGTCTTTGATGGAACAGGGGCGGGTATCAGAGGCGTTCGAAAGCGTCGTACCCCATCTTGCGCAGTATGACGACAGTATTGCCGCGCACGTGCTGGTAGGCGACGTGCTGGCAGCGCTCGGTAATTTCGAAGAAGCAGCCGCCGAGTATGAAGCTGCGGCTGCCATTGACGAGAAATCGGAATTGTCACTAATCGGCCTGGCTGTCGTTGCATCTGCACTCGGGGAGACGGAGCGCGCGCGCGTCTATCTGGCGACAGCCACCAGCGAACATCCGGATTCGGACATTGCCTGGCGCGCAAGCGGCAACTTTGAACGCCTGCATGGCAACTACGCCGTAGCCGATGAACACTACCAGCGCGCCATCGCCAACGAGACAGCACATACTCCTGATTCCGATCGTTTCATGACGCGCATGAATCGCACCACGGTGTTGCTCGATACGCTTAAAAACGAAGCGGCGAGACGGCAGCTGAATGAACTGCAGGCGGAATTTGGCCGCCACCCGCTGCTGCTCTACCTGCGCGGCAGGCTGGCATTTGGCGAGGGCGACTATGACGTCGCTCAGAGTTCATTGCAGGAATATTTGTCCCGCGCACCAAACGATCTGCGCGGCCAGGCGGTGATGGGCGCTGTCAACTTTGCGCAGAATTATCTTCGCCAGGCTGAGATGTATCTGCAGCAGGCTGCGCGGCAGAACGTGGGTGGCGATGTCACCCGGCGGCTGCTGGCGGAAACACAACTGCGCCTCAACAAGCCAGAAGAAGCCTTGCAGTCGCTGGGACCGATTGACGATGACTCTCTGGAAGATCCGATACTGCTGACCATGCTGGGGCGCGCTGAACTGGGCCGTGGCAATAACGCTCAGGCCATTGAATATCTTGAGAAAAGTGTTGCGGCAGATCCCGACAACCCGAATAGTCATCTGTCGCTGGTGGCAGGTCTGCTGGCTGCGGGCGACAATAGCCGCGCGATTGCGGCCCTGCAAAATGTGCCGGCGCACGACGACCCTACCTACCGGCGTGAGAGCTTGCTGATGGCCGCCTATCTCCGCAGCGGCAACCGGGAGGCAGCGGTAGCAGAAAGCGACAAGCTGGTTGCGGCGCACAGTGATGACAGCCAGGCCCACGCCGTCGCCGGATTGCTACGCCATTCCATCGGCGATAACGGGCCCGCACGTGCGCATTATGAGAAAGCCGTCGAGCTGAATGCGTCGAATCTCCCGGCGCTCTATGGTCTCGGCCGGATTACGCGTGATGCGGGAGATCTGCGGGAAGCGAGGGAATGGCTGAATCGTGCCCTTGACGTGGATCCGGTATTCGGTGCTGCGTTGGCGGCGCTCGCACAGGTTGCAACGCGCGAAAACGACTACCTCGCCGTTGCACCGCGATTAACGGCCGCAACCAAGCAATCACCGTCTGTTGCGCCACTGTGGATTCTGCACGCGCGTACGGCAATATCGAATGGCCGCAGCGAAGAAGCGTTGAAAATTATCGAAGCAGCGCGGGAGTTTCACCGCAACGATCCGCAGCTGACTCACGTCGAGGGGCTTGCACTGCTACGCAGCGGCCAGACGGAGGCCGCGCTCAAGAGGCTGTCTCTCGCGGCAGACGGACTGCCTGATGATCCGCGTGTGCACCTCGATCTCGCCAAAGCACGCCTTGGAACAGGTGATTATCGCGGTACGCAAACCGCCATCGCACGGTATCGGCGACTGCGCCCCGAAGACGCTTCCGGGCTGAGCGTTGAGACCGAATCGCTGGTGCGCGGCGGTAATCCTGCCGAAGCGCGCAAGCGGCTGGCCGCATTTGGCGGTTTTGAGGAAAACGATCCCCTGCAGCGCGTTCTGGCAGGCGACATCGAAATGCTTGATGGCAAGCCTGCCGCCGCCGTCGTTCACTACGAAGCGGCGGCTGCCAGTCTCTGGAGCCGGCAGGTCGCGATCCGCCTGTCCGATGCCTATCGCCAGGTCGATCCTGCCAAATCCACCGCTACCCTGGAACGCTGGCTGAAAGACAATCCCGATGACGTGCAGATGCGCCGCGCCCTTGGCCAGACGCTGGAAGCGGCAGGTGACACGACGGCTGCTGCTCGCCAGTACGAATTGCTGGTGGCGGAAGGCAGCGCGGATCCGATCGTGCTCAACAATCTCGCCTGGCGCTATGCCGAGGAAGGGCGCCCGGGTGCCGTTGACCTTGCAGAGCGCGCCAGCAATCTCTGGCCTGATAATGGCAGTATCAGTGACACTTACGGCTGGATACTCTATAAGGACGGCCAGAAAGCGAAAGCGATAGGCGTACTTGAGCGAGCCGTGAGGCAATCGCCGGACAATCCGGAGATACGCTTTCATCTGGCCCAGGTTCAGGCTGACCTGGGTCGCGCGGCACAGGCCAGAGAGTCGCTAAAATCGGCTTTCGCGCTAGACAAACCATTTCCCAGCATGGCGGCTGCCAGATCACTGGCAGAATCGCTGTAAAGACCTGTTTTTCGGACTGACACCATGAATAAAATTTTACTTCTTATCGCTATGGCGGCCCTGACAGGGTGCGCCGCCTTGCAGACGATGCCTTCGACGAGCGGCAGCCTCGGTGGGGTCGGCGAGGGCGGCAGTGACCAGACCAATTACCGGATCGGACCGGGAGACTTTCTTGATATCTTTGTCTGGCGAAACCCTGAGATTTCCGCCAAAGTGCCGGTGCGACCGGACGGCCGCATCTCAACACCGCTGGTTGAAGACATGGTGGCCGTTGGCAAAACGCCCTCGCAACTGGCGCGCGATATGGAAGAAGTGCTGGCGACCTACATTAAGTCGCCATCGGTTAACGTCATCGTCACCCAGTTCCAGGGCACCTTTGCCGAACAGATAAGGGTGGTGGGTCAGGCGGCAAATCCCCAGGCGGTTCCCTATCGCGAAGGCATGACGATACTTGATGTCATGATCTCGGTTGGCGGACTCGGCGAGTTTGCGGCGGGCAATAAAGCGAAGCTGATTCGCAAAGTCGATGGCGTGTCGCAGGAATACCTGTTGCGGCTCGATGACCTGTTGAACGATGGCGATATCAGTCAGAATGCCGATATCCGGCCGGGCGATGTCATCATCATTCCCGAGACATTCTTTTAATCGGGGCCAAGGCCGCGAGAGAGCAATTTAATGCGTGATTTATTACAACTCGTCATCGCAGAGCTGCGGGGCATGTGGCGGTTTCGCTGGTTGGCCGTCGCGGCCGCCTGGGTCGTGTGCCTGATTGGCTGGCTGGTCGTATTCGCACTGCCGGATAGCTATCAGTCTCGCGCGACGATTTATGTCGACACCAGTTCCGCGCTGAAACCGCTGCTGCAGTCGCTGACTGTGGAGACAGATGTGCTTAGCCGGGTGGAGCTCGTCACGATCGCCATGCTTGGCAGGCCGCAGCTCGAAAAGGTTGCGCGCCAGACCAATCTGCATCTGCGTGCAAACAATCAACGCGAGTTGGACGGCGTGATCAGCGGCATGCGTGACCGTCTCGAAATCGGCACGCCTGATCCGCGCGACCCGAATCTTTACACGATCAATTACCGGGACTCTGACCCGGCAACGGCGCAGGCCGTCGTTAGTACCCTGCTAAACAGTTTCGTCGAAGATTCACTTGGCGTGAACCGGCTGGATACGCAGCTCGCACAGCAGTTCCTGCGCGACCAGCTGTCGACGCTGGAATCTGAGCTCGTAACCGCAGAGCAACGTCTGGCCGACTTCAAGCGCCAGAACGTCGGCCGTATGCCAAACGAAGGCGGCGGGTATTTCTCCCGCTTGCAGAGCGAAATGGCCGCACTTGATGACGTGCAGTCTGAAATACGCCTCGCGGTCAGCCGCCGCGACACGCTCAGCCAACAGCTGCGTGGCGAAAGCCCGGTCAATGAATCGCAGAATGGCGTGACCGCGGAAATCGATCTCCGTATCTCGCAGAACGAAAACCGGCTGGAGGAACTCAGGCTGCGGTTTACCGATCTTCATCCCGACGTGATTGCCACCCAGGAAACGCTCGCACAGCTTAGGAAGCAACGCGAAGACGCAGTGTCCGCCATGAGCACCGCGGGCGGTGCCGGTATGATCTCCGATAACCCCGTCTATCAGAATATTCAGATCGAAATGTCCAACGTTAATGTGGAAATTGCAGGACTTCGCGAGCGCGAGCAAACCATTGAACGCAAACTGGCTGACCTTCGCGATCTCGTTGATGTATTGCCGGAAGTCGAGGCAGAGCTTGCCCGCTTGAACCGCGACTACGACGTGAAGCAATCCCAATACCAGTCGCTGTTGCAGCGCCTTGAAGTCGCTGAGCTCTCGGAATCTGCGGAACGCAGCGAAGACGTCAAGTTTCGAATTATCGATCCGCCGTTGATGCCAGACAATCCTGTCGCGCCGAACCGACCGCTCCTGATTGCCATGCTGCTGCTTGCAGGTCTTGGCGCCGGAGGCGGGTTTGCCTTCGTTGGCAATCAGCTCCGCCCGGTTTTCAGCGACAAGCGAACACTGCGCCAGGTTACGGGTTACCCGGTACTTGGCTCAATTGTCGTGATGGAAACGCCGGACAGAAAGATGCGCCACAAGATGCAGCTCAGTTCATTTACAATGGCGATCCTTGCGCTTGTGGGCGTTTTCCTGGTCGTTTTCTATTTTCAGGAACCCGCCAGCCGGCTGGTTCAGCAACTGGTCTGAGAGCCGAACGCTATGAGTAAAATTCAGGACGCACTGAAAAAAATTCAGTCGGCGCAGAACCGCAACAGCCCGCCCAAGGAAGTTCAGGCCCGGACCAACGAGTTGCCGGAAAAGGTTGCAACCCTGGAGCGCGTTGCCGCTTCCGGCGCGAGCGCCCAGGTTCACAGTAACGACGGCCGCATGGTGGTCGTCGATCGCCAGCTGTTACGTGACAGCGGGCTGTTGGCACCGGAGAACCTGGAGCGGCACATGGCGGATCAGTATCGCCTGATCAAGCGGCCTATCCTCGATAATGTCGCGCGCGCCGAAGTGGCTGCGGATGAATCGCCGATGAATCTCATCATGGTGGCGAGTGCGCTGTCCGGCGACGGCAAGACATTCACTTGCCTGAATCTGGCGCTGAGCATCGCGACGGAACAGGACACATCGGTACTGCTCGTCGATGCTGACGTCGCCAAACCGCATATCAGCAGGCTGTTCGGGATTGAGCAGGAAAAAGGATTGATTGACCTGCTGACCAACCAGGAGATGGCGACGCAAAGCGCTATCATCGCGACGGACGTGCCCGGATTGAGTGTACTGCCCGCTGGCAAAACGAATCCGCAGGCGACCGAGTTGCTGGCCAGTAAACGCATGGAACGCATTGTCGCGGAGTTGTCAGAGATGCAGGCGTCGCGGGTCGTTATTTTCGACTCTCCGCCTATACTTTCTACCAGTGAGTCCCGCGTGCTCGCCGCGCAGATGGGCCAGATTGTCATGATCGTCTGTGCCGGTCATACGCCGCAGCATGCGGTGTCCGAAGCCTTGTCCAGTCTTGATGAGACGAAAGCCATTAACATGGTTCTCAACCAGGCGACCGACGGCTTCGGCACGGCAGGCTACGGCTTTTACGGCTATGGTTTTAATCCGGACAGGGTATACAGGGATAGAAGTTCAGGATCTCAATATGACTAAGCGAATGACATACATGAGACTTTCAAGCACAGCGTTACTGACGGCGGGGCTGTTCGCCGGCAATATGGCATCTGCTGATCTGGAGTACGGTGTACGTGCTGGTCTTTCATGGAGCGACAACATCCGCCGTGCTGCGTCAAACAGCAGAAGTGAAGCCGTTGGCTTGATTGACCTGAATATCAATGCCGATCATCAGTCGAGAGCAACGTCACTCTCACTTGGCGGCAATATCGGTTTGCGAAACTACCTGCGCAACACCTACAACAGTGACATTATCGGCAACATGGTTGGCATGGCCGAGGTGCAACTTGTGCCGGAGGTTTTGAGCTGGTCCTTCGAGGATCGCTTTGGCACTCTGCAACAGGATCCCTTTCGTCCGTCGACGCCGGACAATCGTGAGAATATCAACAATTTTGCGACCGGTCCGAACGTTCGCATTGCGCTGAGCCGCGTGATGGGACTCAATCTGTCAGGCCGCTATCGCATCAACACTTTTGAAACGGCGCCGCTTGATAACGAAGTGATCGGTGGCTCGGTTGGCCTGGTTCGTTCTTTGTCATCAAAGCGCTCCGTGTCGCTGAATTTTTCCACTGACAGCGTCGATTACGACAATCCCCTTATCGATCGGGATTTTGATCGTCGCTCTGCATATGTCGGGATGCGCAGCGAAATGTCACGAGGCTCGATATCGGTCAACGTTGGCGTCAACGAGGTCGACGTCGGTGGCCGGACCGTCGACGGATTTCTGGCCGGCATCAATTTGAATCGCCGGGTGTCGGCACGTACCACGTTCACGGCCTCTTATGATCAACGTTATTCCGCGGCCGGAAATATCTTCCGCAGCTTCCAGGATACTGGTCGATCAACCGATGAGACTGCGAACGAAATTTCCGGCACCGGTGATCCTTTCGAGAGTCAGGAATTTCGTGCGGGACTGAACTACGAGCGGGATAACAACACCTGGGTTGTGGGTACCAGTTACAGCGACGACGACTACGTATCGGAAACCGGGTTTGACCGCACACGGCTCAGCATCTTTGGTGGGCTCACTCGTCCCATGGGATCGGGCTGGCGCAGTCGCTTCGACGCGCGTCTATCGCGCGGCGACTTCGGTTCCATTTCTCGAGATGACCTCGACATGACCCTGACGGCGGGTTTATCGCGGCGGCTAAGCCGCTTCATCGATGTCGAGGTGGCCTACCAGCTCAGGCAGCGCAACAGCGATGTTCGCTCGGCGGAGTACGTGGAAAACCGGGTGACGCTGACCGTTGGCTATACCAAAGACTGAGACGGCTTGAGGCCTCCGCATGCGAAGTCGATTCGACCACAGCGCCACCGGCGCATACCTGATCGTCATCGGCCTGTGTATTCTGACTGCAGCGTTTTTCTGGCCGACGTTTAATTCGCTGCACGACAAGTGGACCTATTCCACCGGTTCGTACTCACACGGTTACCTGATCCTGCTGCTCTGCATCGGCCTCCTGTTACGGGCGGCAACAAGCGTGCAGGCCGCGCCGCGCATGTCGAAACTGTCTTTGGCCGGCATCGTCATCGCCGGCGTATTGTGGTTGCTGGCCTGGGTGTCAGGCATCATGATCGTGCAGGCGCTTTTAGTACCGCTTATTCTCTTGCTGGCGCTGACCGCGATCTTCGGCCGGGACACGTTTCGCACCTGGGTTTTCCCCGTCGGGTATTTTCTGCTCGCAGTACCGCTGTGGGATTATGGAAACGGCATTCTCCAGGCCATGACGGTTGCCGCGTCAACCGGCGTTCTGTCTGCTGCGGGTATCACGGCATATATCGACGGCTCGTTCGTCTATCTGGCGTCCGGGACATTTGAAATTGCGGCGGGTTGTGCAGGCCAGCACTTTTTCATCGTCGGTCTCGCCTTGTCAACGTTATATGCCCACCTGTATTTAAAGAGATTCAAAAATCAGGTACTGCTGGTGGCAGTCACTGCCGCGGCGGCGATCGTCATGAACTGGTTCCGTGTCACCACGATAATAATTGCCGGCTATTTGAGTGACATGCAGCACTATCTTGTCTCAGTCGACCACTACATGTACGGCTGGGTGTTATTTGCCATTATTTTGGTACCCATCTACTGGTTCGCATTCCGGCTGGAAAAAAGTGAAATGAGTGGGTTAGCGACATCCGGCGAGCCATTGTCTTCCGGGACTGCACCTGCATCCTTGCCGACCGCCACCTTACTGGGACGTGCGGGGGTAGCCGCGCTCGTTCTGGCGGTTGCGCCGGCTGTGGCCGTGATGATTTCGAGTGTCTCGCACTATGACGCGTCCACCGTGCTGGTGGCGCCGGAGTCCATCGGGCCATGGCAGAAATCGGCGGAACCGGCCAGCACCGTGAGCGCAGAATTCCCGGGAAGCGTCACCTCTGTCTCGGCCGTGTACGCCAACGGCAGTCAGCAAATGACCCTGTTTGCCAATTTGTATGGCCGTCAGGCGCAGGGCGCCGAGTTGATTAATAGCAGTAACCGATTGTTTGATAAGGAAAAATGGAAGCTTTCCAACGAACAGGCAGTCGCCATCGTTGACGCTGCATCACCCGCCAGGGTCAGGGTGCAGCGGCTGGTGTCCAGTGCGGGCCTCGGCAGAGTGCAGCTCTACTGGTACGACGTCGCGGGCGTCAGCTACACCGAGCCCGCTGAAGTTAAAATCGCGGAACTGCTGGCGACGCTTCGCGGCAGGCCGGCGTCCGGTATTCGCATACTGGCAGCGGATTGCGGCGTAAGCTGTGACGATACGCAGGACATGCTCGAAACTACCCTGGCGCAGTTTGCAGGGCATATCGGCAGCCTGACGGTAGCCGCTGATAAACCCGGGAAGACCAACTTGTGAACAATCGAAAATTTCTGAACGCCATGACGGTTGATGTGGAGGACTACTTTCATGTCGCTGCACTGTCGAGCGCTATCGATCGCTCCGAGTGGGACAGCATTGAGCCGCGGGTCGAAAACAACACCCAGCGGCTGTTGCGCCTGTTTAACGACAGGGGCATCAAGGCAACGTTCTTTTTTCTTGGTTGGGTCGCAGAGCGATTTCCCGGCCTGGTCCGCGAGATCGTGTCGAACGGCCACGAGCTTGCCTGTCACGGCTTCAGCCACCAGCTGATTTATCGCCAGGATCAGACGGAATTTCGCCAGGAAACTGAGCGCGCCAAATCCTGTCTTGAAGACGTGTCCGGCGTTTGCGTGCGAGGCTATCGCGCGGCGTCATATTCGATTACCCGGAAGTCGCTTTGGGCACTGGACGTCATTCGCGATCTCGGTTTCGACTACGACTCCAGTATCGTTCCCGCGCGCCATGACCTTTACGGCATCAGTAATGCGCCCAGCGCACCGTACCGGCTGGACTTAAGCGGTGGTCGCTCACTGACTGAATTTCCACCATCGACGATAGCGATCGGGGGGACCCGCCTGCCCATCGGCGGCGGCGGTTACTTTCGTATTTTTCCCTATTGGTTTTCGCGCTGGGGCATGGATCGTGTCAACAGCAAGCAGCAGCAGCCATTTGCGTTTTACCTGCATCCCTGGGAAATCGACCCGGAACAGCCGCGGGTTAAAACCAGCCTTAAATCGCGCTTTCGCCATTACCACAATCTCGATCAGTTCGAGCCGCGTCTGCAGCGGCTGATCAGTGAATTCCGCTTTGGCACGATGGGCGAAATCCTCGATTCAATGGAGCTCTCGTCCATAGATTCGACGTCGCTCGCCGGTGCGCAGGTTCAGCGTGTGTGAAAACGTGTCGTCCGTCAGGCCGGTAACAGCAAGCGACGAACAAGCCTGGCAGGTTTTCGTTCAGTCGCACAACGACGCGACCCTGTATCACGACTTCGCCTGGCGCGATTTTTACACGTCGGTGTTTACTAAACAGACCTGCTATCTCGCGTCATTCGATCCCACGGGTGCCATCGATGGCGTCTTGCCACTGGTACGCCAGAAAAGTCTCTTGTTCGGCGACTACCTTGTTTCCCTGCCGTTTTTCAATTACGGGGGAACGCTGGCGGCAAACGAGAAGGTGCGCCAGGCATTGCTGAATGCCGCGGCAGCACTTTCGCAGGAGCTTGACGTCAGCCACAGCGAAATTCGGGAGACTGCGCCGCTGGCGGATTGGCAGTCGCGCACCGACAAGGTCGCGATGGTGCTCGAGCTTCCGGACGACGAAGAAGCACTCGGCAAAGCGCTGGGCGCCAAACGTCGCTCGCAGATCAAGCGTCCGTTGCGGGAGGATCCGCAGACTGTAAAAGGGGGTCCGGAACAGCTTGACGACTTTTACGCCGTGTTCGCCCGCAACATGCGCGACCTCGGCACGCCGGTTTACGGCAAGTACATGTTCGCGGAAATCTTGCGGCGCTTTCCTGACAATGCCGAGATCATCAATATACAGGTGCGCGGGAAGCCAGCCGCTACCGCGTTTCTCCTGCACCATGGTGGCACCACGGAAATTCCCTGGGCGTCGACTGTGCGTGACTTCAATTCGATCAGCATTAACATGCTGCTGTACTGGGAAGCGCTTCGCAGTGCGATAGGGCGGGGATCCGGTCAATTCGATTTCGGCAGGTCGACGGTCGATAGCGGCACCTACCGTTTCAAGAAACAGTGGGGTGCTGAGCCACGGCAGCTTTACTGGCACTACTGGTTGCGTGAAGGCGAGGACATGCCGGGGCTGAATCCGGACAGTGGCAAGTACGCTCTCGCCATACGCGTCTGGCAGAAGTTGCCACTATGGCTGACGAATCTGGCTGGACCCGGTATCGTCAAGAACCTGCCGTGAACGCAGGCATGACATGAAAGCGCAACTCAAAGCCATTCGCGACACCGCCGTGTCGTCGTTTTCCCCACACCGCTGGCGCTACCCATCCGGCAGTCTGCTGGTGTTGACCTATCACCGCGTGCTCCCGCGGGACTTTCCGGAGCTCGGTATCGTCGAACCCGGTATGTTTGTACACGACGATACTTTTGCCATGCATTTGAAGTTCCTGCGTGACGAATTCGAGGTTGTCGACCTCGCCGACTGGCTCGATGAGGCGCGACAGGGCAACCCCTTGCCCCAGCGCGCTGTAGCCCTCACTTTCGATGACGGCTGGCAGGACAACTTTTCGCACGCGTTTCCCCTGCTGCTCGATTTTCAGGTGCCTGCGACGATTTTTGTCGTGACCGGCATGGTTGGCACGGATGGCCAGTTCTGGCCCGAGCGTCTGGCCCGTCTGTTGAATGGCATCCAGCCGGACGCGGCGGCGCTGGAGAACGACGCTGGTCGCTGGCTTAAAACGCTGGCGGCTGATGCTGGCATCAAAATTGGTCGGGTCACTCCGACTGAGGCCAGCAGGGCAATCGGCATTGCCAAGCAGTGGACTGACGACGAGGTTCATCTGCAACTGGACGCCATTGAGGCAGCGGGCTACGAGCCGCTAGCGGTGAGGCCGGATACGCTCAACTGGAATGAGCTGCGGGAGATGCAGTCATCCGGGCTCGTCACCGTAGGATCGCACACGGTGAATCACGTACGTCTGCGTTTGGACCTGAGCAATGAGCAGCTTGACCTGGAACTGGGCGAATCAAAACGCGCTATTCAGCGGGAAACGGGCGTTGCGCCAAGCCTTTTCTGTTATCCGAATGGTGACGTCTCGCCCGCCGCGGCGACCAAGGTCAAACTTTACTACCGCGGCGCCTGCAGTACTTTACGCGGATGGAACCGACCAGGATTTAATCCCTTTCTACTGCGCCGGATGACAATGCACGAGGGCTCGGCCGGCACCCGCCGTGCATTTGCAGCGCGCATCAGCGGGATGACCTGAGTGCCGCCGG
This sequence comes from Woeseiaceae bacterium, assembly GCA_037968735.1. GTDB lineage: Bacteria > Pseudomonadota > Gammaproteobacteria > Steroidobacterales > Woeseiaceae > SZUA-117. The sequence goes on from JBBKWC010000011.1 coordinate 22,583, forward strand.
TGCTGCCCTATTTACAGGCGCCCGTCGGCAATCGCACTGGATTTGCAGAAAATTCCGGCACGGCCATGGGCTTCGACCTGCTGCAGCAGTGGTCATCGACGTGGTACGCATGCGGCACGGCCGCGCTTGCCGCTGCTGTTCAGTACGCCTGCGATGTGTCATCCGTCGAACAGCCCAAAGTCTTGCTGGCCGCCTATGGTTGTCCCGATCTCGTGGCCGCGATACGCCATGCCGGCGCAGAGCCGTGCTTCGTCGATGTGAATCCCGACAGTCTGCAATGGTCGGAGGATGCTGTTCGCCGGGCGCTTGATGAGACGTCCGGTATTGTTGCAGTGATCGCTGTGGACCTGTTCGGCATCGCCGAGAATCTCGATGTCGTTAGTGAACTGTGCGCTCAACAGGATGTTGTCGTGATTCGCGACTGTGCGCAGTCGCTGCAGTCGGCAGCGCTCATAGATGCAGAAGCCCACGCCGAACTCATGGTATTCAGCTTCGGTCGCGGCAAGCCGGTTTATCTCCAGGGTGGCGGTGCGCTGTTGAAGCGCGTGAACGGCAAAGACTACGCCGCTCTGGCGAGCATAGAGCGCTCGCGCGTTGTGTCTGACGCAACGTACTCGGCTGCCAGGAATCATGCCTACAATACGGTACTCGAACCGCATGTTTACGCTGTCGTTGCGGCGTTGCTTGGCAACAGGATAGGCGCGACACGGTACGAGCCGCTGGCAGAAATCAAGCTCGCCCCGTCCGGCTTCGGTGCCAGAGCGAATGCGGCAATTGCACACTACTGGCAGCAGGACCAGCGGATGCAAAATTCGATCGTTGGCATCGTGAAAGAAGTCGCGCAGCAATCTGGCGGGCTACTCAGCTTACTCAGCGGCGATGATGATAGCGCGCGGCGCCTGCTCCGGGTCCCTGTGCTGCTGAAGGACCGCGCGCTGCGCGATGAATGGCTTCGCCTGTTACATAAGGCAGGTATTGGTGCAACGGACATGTACAGCAAAGCACTTCCGGACATCGAGGGTGTGAACGATGGCGCGATGGTCGCGTCTTATGGGAACGCGAAGCAGCTTGCCGACCGCTTGCTGACACTGCCGGCGCACGCGCGTATGACGGGAAAAGATGTCGCGGCCATTGCCAGTAGTTTCGAATCGCTGGTCAGCGGCCGTTCAGGATTGAAGGCCGAGACTGTAAGACAATGAATGCACGCAAAAAATGGAATTTATTCGGCATGCCGGCGTGGGTCATTCTGCTTGCACTGTTCGTGGGCCTGGGCGTCGGCAGTTTCGACCGGATTCGCGATGTTGTGGTCAGTGTCGGATCGCGGCCAGGGGCCGCTCCTACAGCGATTGATAGCACAGCAAGATCCCCCCCCGCGCGCGACCTGCCACATAACGCTGCCATCACTGAAGGACCCCGCCCCGCGGGCGATCCGCGCCGACCTCCAGCCGTGGCTACGCCGATGGAACAAGACGCGCAGATTCGCGCAACCGAGGGACTGGTATTCGAAGTAGCGCGAATGGATGGCCGCTTCGTTGGTTTCCGGGTAATCAGCAATCGCGACGATCCCAGACTAAAGGCCGGTGATATTGTCGTTTCCGTTGGCGGCTCGCCGGTGGAAGATTCTGCGGCAGGCAGCGAATTATTTATCGCCGCCTTGAGCAATCGCAATGCCGCAATTGAAACCTACGCGGCATCGGCGAACAACTGACCATGCGCTCGCTTTTTGACACCGCCGCATTCGTCATCATCGTCTGCCTGATCTCGCTGGCGACACAAGCGCAGCGGCTGGAAGATGTGCAAGCACAGCGCTGGTCAGCCAACTCTGCAAATGGCACTTACCGCATCACGCTGGGGCCGGAAACTGGTGAACTTGAAATTGGCGAACTGCAGAACTGGACGCTGACGGTTAGCAGCCAAAGCGGCGATCCGGTTTATCCTGCGCGCATATCGATCGGTGGCGGCATGCTTGGCCACGGTCACGGCTTGCCGACACAACCGCAGGTGACGGCATACGGTGGCGATGGCGATTATCGCGTCGAAGGCGTGCGTCTCAGTATGGAGGGGGAGTGGACGCTCAGTCTGTACGTTGAATCCAGCCTTGGCGCGGAGCGGGTCGATGTCAGCATCGATGCGATTTCCCCTTACGCGGGCGGTGGTGATGCCTGGTCGGATCGCGAGCGGCGCCTTCTGCAGGCGCTTGCGCTTCCGGAAGATTTGACCGCGCCGCCTTCGCCGTCCAATCGCGTTGCGGATTCTGCTGCAGCAAAAGCTTTCGGTGAAGCGCTCTTCTTCGATCCGCGCTTCAGCGCTAACGGCTCGGTATCCTGCGCGAGTTGTCACGCCCCGGATCAGTATTTCGCAGACGGCCTGGCGCGTTCCAAAGGGATGGGCGACACGCTGCGCAATGCGCCGTCCATCGTCGGCGCAGCGTTCAACCGCTGGTTCTATTGGGACGGCCGTCGCGACTCACTCTGGTCTCAGGCGCTCATCCCTTTCGAGGCAAGCGATGAAATGGGAAGTAGCAGGCTGGGTGTGCTGCGGGCGATCGCTGCAGACAAGCTGTACCGGCAGCAGTACGAAGCGTTGTTCGGCCCGTTGCCCACCGATCTGATTGACTCGATTGCGGCGCGCGATGCGGGACCACTGGGCACACCGTCGATGCGACAGGCCTGGCAGGCGCTGCCGCCGCCTGCACAAAAAACGCTTAATGAAGCGTACGCCGGTGTCGGCAAAGCGCTGGCAGCTTACGAACGAACGCTTCTACCCGAGCCCGCACGATTCGACCGATATGTACAGGCGCTGCAGAACCGCGACGATATTCCGCAGAATGCCAGATTGAGCGACGAGGAAATTGCGGGCGCGCGCCTGTTCATGAACCCGGAAAAGACGCAGTGTCTGCAATGCCACAACGGCTTCCTTGGCAGCAACGGTGAATTTCACAACATCGGTACCGGCAACTTCAGCGGTCCTCGTCTGGACTTCGGTCGCATGTTCGGTTTGCGTGCCGTGATGATGGATGAATTCAACTGCGTGGGTCCTTACAGTGACGCTGACGAAAACGATTGCACGGAACTGCGTTTTCTCAACAAGGACGCCCACGTTCCCTTACAGGGCTCGTTCAAAACACCCACCTTACGTGGCCTCGCGCACACGGCACCGTATTTCCATGACGGGCGATTCACGACGCTGCGCGAAGTTCTCGACTACTACAACGAACCGCCGGCAGCAGAAGAAAACGGTCCGCACGAGCTACGCCCCTTGAATCTGAGCGACGAGGAACTTGATCAGCTAGAGCAGTTCCTGCTCACCCTGTCGCCGCCCCTTCTCTAGGAGCCCGCCCCGCGGGCGATCGCGGTAACGATAAAAAGAACCTGTAGGAGCCCGCCCCGCGGGCGAT
>JBBKWC010000012.1:0-6288 GCA_037968735.1 Woeseiaceae bacterium
TCGAGCTGCAGCGTCTGCATATCACCACTGATTTCTTTTGCGTCGCTGTCATCGATGGACCTTACGCTGGAACCGAGGCGGGTCGGCGGCAGCAACGGTACCCCGTAAACCATGCCGTCGATCTTGGCGTCTAAGCCATAGATTGCCTGGCCGTTGGTCTTGGTCGCAATATCCAGAGCCGTGACGTCTTTGCCGACAAGCCGTAATTCGGAATGCGGCTTTAGCGTCAGCGCCTTGAGCTCCGCCTCCGTAAAGCTGCGCGAAAGACCGGCACTTACGAGTTCGGCGTAGCTCACCGACTTACCGCCGCCAGTAACCTGCCCGTTGCGGGCGCTGCAATCCGACGCGGCGATGCCCCATTTTTTCGCCGCGGCCTCAATCAGCGCCGTTCGGCCCGCTGCACCGGCCTGGCGGTACACGGGCCAGCTCTGCCACACAGACCAGCTACCGCCGGTAACCATCAAGCCCCATTTTTCAGCCGAGTCTACATGCGTGATGTGCACATCTTCCCAGGCCACCTCGAGTTCATCGGCGAGTATGCGTGCGATAGCGGTGCCAACGTGCTGACCCATTTCGGCGCGAATAATATTGACGTTGACCTGCCCGTCGGTATCGATGGAGTACCAGAGCGAAGGCTCGAAAGTCCGGCCGGTCGCATCCAGCGGCACACCGTCCGCAGTCGCGGGATCCATGGCCGCGCGCGATGCTAGAGGAAAACCAAAAGTGGCACCCGCTGCAGCCATGGAAACCAGGAAGCCGCGACGTGTAATATCGGACGCGGCGCCACCACGCTGACCAAGCTTGTGCTCAAACATTACTTGTCACCTCCCGGTTGGCGGCGGCCGCCCGGCGAACGGCTTTGCGAATGCGTATATAAGTCATGCAACGGCATAGATTGCCTGTCATTACGGCATCGATGTCGGCATCGCTTGGGTCGGGAAAATCTTTGAGTAGTGCGGCCGCCTGCATTATCTGCCCGGACTGGCAGTATCCGCACTGCGGTACACGCAGCTCTCGCCATGCTTCCTGAACCGGGTGATTGTCCCTTTCGTCGAGGCCCTCGATCGTCGTTACCGACGTGCCGGCGACGGCTGACAGCGGCGTAATGCAGGAACGCGTTGCCTGACCGCCGACGTGCACGGTGCAGGCACCGCACATGCCGATACCGCAGCCGTATTTAGTCCCCGTCAATCCGATTTCGTCGCGAATCACCCAAAGCAACGGTGTGTCGGCATCGGCGTCGACACTGACGTCGCGCCCGTTAATTTTCAGCTTGATCATTCGGTTTTCCTTATCAAACTACTGCGCTGCTGTGCGCCCCGCTCGGATGTCCGCGACCTTGCCGGCGAGATCAGTCCAGGCCGCCTTGTCAGTCCGCGACGAGCGCAGATAGGCGGCGATCGCCGCGACTTCTTCATCGTTGAATGAATTGCGAAATCCAGGCATGACCACACCGGCTAAGCCGTCCTCGTTACCAACCCCATCAAGAATGACGTGCACCAGGTTATCGGGCTCCGCTAGCCGCGTGGACGAATTGATACCAAGATCCGGGCGACCGAGCGCAATCTGAGCAACGTTGTAATGGCACGATGCACAGGCTGATGCATACAGCCGAGCGCCCTGATCCCAGCGATCGCTTTTTTGTGGATTACCTTTTGCGAGGCTGGCCTTAAGGATTTCGCTGTTGACCTCATCACTTGCAGGCGCCCCTACTTTATCGGCCAGGTAGATGCCGATGGCTTTGAGGTCGCTGTCGGGTAGCTGCCGAAGCCCGGCATGAACCACGGGCCCCATTGGGCCGGCCGCAATACCATGATTGGGCGTGCCACCGAATTTCAGGAAATTGCTGAATTCCGATGCTGTCCAGCGGATGGCCGAGGCGTTCTCGGCCGTCAGAGCTGGCGCAAACCACTGATCGATAGTCGCGCCGCCAAACTGATCGCTTTTCTCTTCGGCGCCGAGACCATTGCGCGGCGTATGGCAGGCACCGCAATGCGTTACACCTTCAACGAGATAAGCGCCGCGGTTCCATTCGTCCGAGTGTTCCGCGACGGCCTCAAACTGACCGAAGTTTACAAACAGCAGTTTCCAGCCAGCTTGCAGGAAGCGTTGATCCATCGGAAACGGCAACTCGTTGTTCTTCTGATCGGACTTGACCGGTTCGACTTCGCTCATGATGTAGGCGTACAGAGCGCCGACATCGTCATCGTTCATTTTGGTGAAGTGGTCGTACGGAAACGCAGGGAACAGGTGCCGCCCCTCACGGTCAACGCCATCGTGCATGGCGCGCAGAAATGCTTCTTCCGACCAATTTCCGATACCAAACTCAGGATCAGGCGTGATATTCGTGGAATACAGAGTTCCGAAGCCGGTTTCCATCGGGTAGTTACCGGCATACGGTGCGCCGCCTTCGGCCGTGTGGCAGATTGCGCAATAGCCTGCGGCTGCCAGAACGCGCCCTTTTGCCACTCTTTCTGCGTTGAAGTGCAACTGGTCTACGTTTGCAACAGGCGCAATTTCAGGCTCGTGGGCATAAATCGCAAAACCGACCAGCGCAATCACCACGAAAGCCGCCAAACCGAAAATTATGGTCTTAACCACTTGCGTCGCTGCCCGTCAGCGCCTATGCCACCACAGGTTGTGGGGAGGAAAGTTTCCCGTAAACACCGCCCAGGACTGCACCGAAAATCACATGCAACATCAAGGTCATGACCGGCGCCATCATTCCAAGGTTCATGCCAAACATGCCCGCGCCTGCCATCGGCATGACCGCGACCATCATCATCACCCATACACCGATGCCAAACACAATTCCCTTCACGATGCTATTTCCGCCTGGAATTGAACCTTGCAATACGGCGAACCCCACGCCCCAGACGATCGCGCCGAGTATGAAGTGAGCAAGCCATGCCATCGTTGCACCGGTCTTCATCATTCCTGCCAGCATAGCTATTACATTAAGTTCCGGCATCAGACCCATCATACCTTTTATGACCATGAGCGCCGACAAAACGATCGTCGCTACAAAGCCGGCTATCGCCCCTTTGACTAGATTGTTCATTTTGAGTACCTCTAGCAATTGTCTTTTTTCATGTAGCGGACGAGCTTCATTGCCGTGACTAACCTGCGAATCACGAGCCGAATAATGATGTTCATGATTCCGCACTTGAGTTTTTTTGGCTGATGATACTTTGGACGCAACCTCAGGCAGCGTCTGTGCGCTGACGTACAGACGATTCAACGGACGGAGGCAGCGTGGGCAGTGTAACCATTCAGGCCGATGTCCCCGATCAAAACTTGACTGACGTGTTGCAGTTCGATGAGAACGACTTCGCCTGGAAAGTCTTTGCCGGCTATAACTTCAACCTGGGCAGTCTCGAGATCCGCGGCGAGTACGAATATCTTGATATCGATTCGACAGACGACGTATACATGCTGTCGGCCGGCATCGTCCTGTACTTCAGCGGATAAGTTCGGGCACTCGAGTTTACGAAGGGAAAGACATGCTTAAACGCATCATCGACCTGCCGGATAACGTACTCGGCATTGAGGCAAGCGGTGAGGTTACTGCCGACGATTATCAATCCGTGCTCGTACCAGCCCTCGAAGAAAAGCTCAGAATGATCCGGAAAGTACGATTTCTTTACGTGCTGGGGGTAGCGATTGTTGCCGCACATTTTCGATTCGTCAAAGAACATCGTCAGAACGTCAATCGATTGGCCATTGTCTCCACCGATCGCGTGCTGTCTGCACTACCGTTTCTCGCAAAACATTTCCTGGTTAAAGAATCCCGCCACTTTTCGATGGACAAGAAGAATGAGGCGCTTGCCTGGGTCAGCCAAGGATAGGCTGGTCTTCGCGTGCACCATCGCGATAGCCATCAATAAGATCAAACAGATGGTCAGTGTGGCGAGGATTATTTCGATCGCCGGTGACACCGAAGATGACCAGCGCGTCGCATTCGAGCCCCGACACCGTCAGTCGCCGGGCTTCTCGGCGTGGCCACCAAAACCGTGCCGCATGGCGGAGAGTACCTGGTTAGCGAAATCGGCCTGACCGCGCGAACTGAACCGCGCAAAGAGCGCTGCACTTAGTACCGGCGTCGGCACGCCTTCATCAATCGCTGCCGCAATCGTCCAGCGCCCTTCCCCCGAATCGGACACTCTTCCACTATAAGCCGTCAGCGCGGGGTCGTCGCGCAGCGCCATAGCGGTGAGGTCCAGTAGCCAGGAGGCGATAACACTGCCGCGGCGCCAAAGTTCGGCGATTTCCGGCAGGTCCAGATCGTACTGGTAGTGGGACGGTTCACGCGTGGGCGCCGTCTCGGCATCGGCCGCAATGTCGCGTTTGCCGACATTAGCGTTTTGCAGAATGTTGAAGCCTTCAGCGTAGGCCTGCATCACGCCGTACTCGATGCCGTTGTGAATCATTTTGACGAAGTGGCCAGCACCGTGTGGGCCGCAGTGCAGGTAGCCCTCTTCCGCGGTGCCCGCCCGCGGCGCGCGGCCCGTCGTTCTCGGCGCCGCCGCCGCGCCTGGGGCAAGGCTTTCGAAAATCGGATCCAGATGGGAAACGATGTCGCGCTCGCCGCCGATCATCAGGCAATAGCCGCGCTCAAGACCGGCCACGCCGCCGCTCGTGCCGACATCAAGATAGTGTATGCCCTGCGGTTCGAGTTCTGCGGCGCGGCGAATATCGTCGCGATAATTGGAGTTGCCCCCATCGATTACGATATCGCCTGCGTCGAGCAACGGAACCAACTGCGCGACAACGTCATCGACCACAGCGGCCGGTACCATCAACCAAATCGAGCGCGGCTTTTCGAGCCCCGCGACTAAGTCCTCAAGCGAGTGGACGCCAATCGCAGCTTCACTCTGCAATTGCTTAACGGGGCCTTCGCTGCGGTCATACACGACGCACTCATGCCCACTCTTCATAAGCCGGCGCACCATGTTGCTGCCCATCCGACCGAGACCCAGCATACCTATTTGCACATTTACTCTCCTATGTTCAATTTAACGCGTCCCGGCACAATGCCCTTAACTGGGTTTCTGGCGTTATCCAGATAATGTAGCGATCCCACTATCTGACAGACATTTCTCCGGCTGGTCATGAACGTTAACAACAGACGCCTTCCGGCGTTGCGAAGACTGTGGCGAGCCCACCACCTTCTGTTCTTAGATTGGTTGTCTGACCTTGGTAGAGCCTGGCCGACAGCTGTTGAATTTCACCGTTGTAGGTTACGCAACGAATGTCGAGTTTTAATGATAGTTTCTGATCATTGATTACGAGATGCCTTTCGCTGGGTGGCACGACAGCTTGAGCGACATAGTCGGAGTTCACAATACGCTCCCAAACCTTGTGTGTAAGCTTGGCACCGCGGTACGCGCCGCGACTGCCATATCCGGTCACTGGCTTGAAGAAAAGATCCTTTCGCTCTTTCCAGAGTTGTTCGGCGTTTGCTTGCGTCACCATGACGGTGACTGGCACTGACTGGCTGAGCGTCTCGACGGTTTGATCGTCGACACCAAACTCCTTGAGCCTGTTTGGATCCGAAAGAATAGGAAGATTTCGTTTGTCTGCATACAGAGCGTACGAGTAAGGGGTAGGTGTAAACACTGCAAACCCTTCCTTATACGCCTCCAGCAAGCACGCGGACTCCGGCATTTGGAAATAAAAGTCAGTGAGGCGGTTATAAACGAGGTCAATCTTTTTTTTACCTACCCAGAGCGCGCGCCCGCGTATGTTGAAGTCTCCTGGGTCCGCGATGACAGCCTCGATTCCATGTCGTTCAAAGAGTGATTGAAACAGCAAGAACTCGGGGTACAGAAATTGTGTAACGGGCTCGGCATCGACGATCGCGATGGTTCGGAGTGACTGGTTCTGGCGCTGCAATCGCCACTCTTCTCTGAACATGTTGATCAGTTCGTCCTCAGCGCCTTTGACGTTGACAGTGCCACCAAACAAACTGGCCACCTCAGTGCAACAGGCTTGTTGCGCCGCAGCCAAATAAAGATTGAGCAACACACCACCGGAGTTAGTGTTGATTTCGATCAGCTGCGGACCATTTTCGCCGAGGTGAAAATCGTAACCAAAGAAGACGCCGCGGCTTCCAGGGTCTTGGCGAGCACTCACGGGTGCCGCCGCCAATACGGCCTCACGATAGGCCACATTATTGGCGACCGTCAGTACTGCACGAATCAGCCCCGCCATTCTGTTGATGTGTCCCTGCCATAAGAAAACCGGCGTGTTGGCAAATAAATGGCGGTGCACATCCAGGAGTTGTTC
>JBBKWC010000013.1:0-3601 GCA_037968735.1 Woeseiaceae bacterium
AGCGCCCGTTTGCAACAATGCATTGTTAAGGAATCTGTCATTGCGTCGCTCAATTGAGCGTTTCGATTCGTTCGACCGGGCTCACGACGTCGGTCAGGCGGACACCGAATTTCTCATCGACTACGACGATCTCGCCGTGAGCAATCAGCATGCCGTTAACCAGCACGTCCATCGGTTCGGTGGATTCCTGATCAAGTGCGATGACGGAACCTTCCACCAGTCGTACGAGATCACGAATCGATATATCTGTGGATCCGACCCGCAACGAGACGTTAACGGGTACGTCGAGAACCAGGTCCAGATTGACGTCTGCGCCGCGCGCACTTTTTCCCGCTGGCGTGGCTTCCAGTTCGTCCGCCTGGAACTGGCTCGCCGCTGCGCCTTCTTTGCCGGCTTCCGGCTGATCCTTGTTCGTGTCATTCGGTGTTTCGTTTGCCATGTTAGTTTCCTGTGTTTGCCAAGTTGTCTTGCTGCGGGTCCAGCCACTCCACGGTCTCCACCGCGTTGCGCCCCCGATGTACTCCAAGACGGCCTTGAATCAGCCTGACATGACTTGCCATGACGACTGCGTTCTGCGGTTGTTCAATTGCAATAACGTCGCCCGGCGCGAGTTTGATGAGGTCGCCAAGTGGCAGACGCGCGTGTCCGACACAGGAGGTCAGATTGACCACCGAATCCGCTACGCGTCGTTTGATGACCTGCGCCCAGCGCGCGTCCTCAGCAGCATCGCGATCGCCCTTTTGCCCATCGAAGATCGGCAGCAGCGGTTGCAGCATTTCAGTCGGCAGTAGCACACGAAAGCTGCCCTGCAGCTCCTCCACCTCTATATTGAACGCGGTGTTTATCGCCGGGTCAGTTTCTGTGCCGATATCGACGAGTTCCATGCTCAGTTCCGTGGCGATTCGCTCCGGTGCAATATTCAGCAACGGCGCCCAAGTGTCCCGGATGGCGTTCAACATGATGTTTGAGAAAAGATTGGACACAGCAATTTCGCCGGCGGTGAAGTTGCTGCCTGCATGTGCCTCGGCATCGTTGCCGTCACCGCCAAAAAAAGTATCTACGAGAAGGCGTACTGTCGCGGGTGGCAACACAATGACACCCCTGCCAGTGAGCGGCGCTGCCTCAAACACGATCGCTGCTATCGGTCCGGGCAGCGCTTCCCAGGCACGACCGATGCTCTGCACGCAGAGTTCCTCTGAAGTAACCCTGGTGGGACGTTGCAGGAGTTGTTCGACGTCGCGTCCTATGCGTTCCGCGACTTGATTGTTAAGTAACTTAAGGCGCGGGTAGCTGTCCTTGACAATGTAGGACCGTGGTGGCACCTGAAATGGGGTGACCGATGCATAGCTACGCCCCGCCGAGGACTGCACTTCAATCTCTCCCGATTCGACGCCTTCCAGAAGCGCATCTTTTTCTTCGTCGGTCAGAACTTTTTCAGTCACTGTCGCCCGCCCTCACTGAATAACAAGGCTGGTAAAATAAACTTCTTCAACGCCTTCCATGCCTACCTGTTTGGCAACAACGTCCTGAATTGTGGCGCGTGCGTCTTTCAGCATCTGCTCCTTGCCGTCACGCGTGACGACCTGTTCGTAAACGGCGCCACCGAACATCAGGATCAGCGCGCTGCGAATGGCAGGCGTGTGATCTTTGACGGCATTGATCACTTCCTGGTCGCGCGCCATCACTTCCATCGTTATCTGCATGAAATGCGGATCGCCGTAGGCGTCTTTGAAATTGACAACCAGGGGCGGATGCAGACTCTGGTAAATTGCCGGCTCCTTGGCCACGACTTCAGTCGCCTCGGCATCTTCAGCCGATACATCGGCTGGCGAGATCATATTCATGACCATCGGGCCCGCGACAATGCCGATGCCAACCAGCACCAGACCTGCCACAGCAAAAATAATCATTTTTTTCTTGCCACCGGCGGGCTCAGGCACCGTTTCGGTTTCTGTATTTTCTTCAGCCATTCCATCGCTCCAGTCTGCGGGTAATAGCTACTATGCAAACGGTGTGCCACAAAACGATGGCCGTTTTTCTGCTTAGAAAACAGTGGCTTGGAAATGACGGTTCGCGGTCGCAGGGGGTGCCGTCAGTTTTTTGGCGGTCCGGCGGTAGCCGGGGGTACGGGAACGACGCCGGTTTTATGACGCTTTTTAAGTGCTTCGGACTAAAGAGCGGTTCTTTTCGGCCTGTACATGACGTAGCCCCTTATCGGAATGGCTCACTCTGCTCCGTTTTACTTCCGATACAAATCACGCGAGGTCGTTTTGCATGCCGATGTGCCCGGCACAGTCATTATCGCCCGCAGGGCGGGCTCCTACGCCCAATAGCATCTGTAGGAGCGGCCCCACGGCCGCGAAGCCGCGTCAAGCGGGGGACCGTCACTGCCAGCGCCGCGACGCAGGAGCCAAAGCAAGCGTAGCTCGATCTGAGCCCGCCAGGGATGGCGGGCGAAGTTTAGCGACGGCGTGCCCCCGGCTTCGGGCTCGGCAAAAGATTAACGATCTGTGCATTTACGCGTCTTGCCGACACGTCAACTATGCGTCTGCTGAAATCAGGCGAATGTATCAACCAGCGATGAAGATACTTTCTGCCTGACGACTGATACCGCACCGTCGATGTCGTCATCCTGCTCGCCTGCGATCTGCGACGCCAGCTCCTGATCCTCGCCTGCATGTAGGCCCTTGTCGGTTGCATCAGCGTCGCCGTCATGGACGGTCGAGCCGGCCAGGCTAAGCCCGTTTTCACTCAGCATTTCCCGCAGTCTTGGCATCGCCTGCTCGATCGCCTCACGAGTCACACTGTGCTGAGCGCTGAAGGTAAGCTTGGCGGCATCGTCCTCGACTGATATCTGGACGCGGATGGGGCCGAGCTCCGCCGGATTCAACCGAAGTTCAGCGCTGTGAATGCGGCGTCCCGCCATCCACATCACGCGATCCTGCAGCGCCTCACCGAAGCCGTCATCCTGGACAGGCACGTCGATACTGAAACTGGGAAGCGGCGTTGCGCGGGTCGGCTGCGCCGTGAGTACCTGTGGGGACTGCAAGCCGTCGACAACGATGGTCGGCGAGCTGCTGGCCGAAACGCTAATCGTGGACTTTCCTGGCGAATCCCCGTTCTGCTCGGCAGACGTCGCCACTTGCAGCGGCATCGCCGCAATTGGCGAAGCGGAGGGTTGCGAATTGGCGACCGGTCGCGGTGCGGCCTGCTGTGACTCAAACTGGGGACTGGCCATAGTTTGCAGGCGCTTTAGTGTTGCAAGGTCGTCGCCATCAGGCTCGGCCACGTCGGCCAGAGATACTTCCGGCGAAGCCGCGGGCTGCAACTGGCGCCGCTCCGCCAGTGCCATAACGCGTGCGCCGTGGCGCTCGACGTAGACGCTCGCGTCATCCTCCGCGCTGATACTACGCAACGATGCCTGCGCCGCAGGCGATCGCTCGCCGGGTGGCGTAACCAGACGCAGGTCGTCGTCGACGGTCAGCGGCGTCTCGCCAGATGCCGTGGGTGGAGATTCCGATTGGCGCAACGGCAATCCGGCGAGTTTGGCGGACTCCCCTGGCAGTATCGACGCCGCGCCCTCCGGCACTGTCGCTAATTC
>JBBKWC010000014.1:0-290905 GCA_037968735.1 Woeseiaceae bacterium
TTGCCCGCTCTGAATCGTGTGCTGCGTATCTCGAGAAAGTAGGAATGGAAGCGCTCAGCCCACGAACTGAAAGAGCTTCGGCGAGCAACGCGTCGGCGCGGGCCTGCGCCTCGTCTAGCCATGCCTGGTTCTGTTGGAGGGGTTCTTGGCCCAAACCGCCGAAAATCTGCACTAGTGAGCCTGGACTTTTGGTAGTGTAGAGAGGCTATTAGAGGCTAGCCTCCGGCCGAGTTAAATAGCACCAAGATCGCTTCGTGCTGCCTGGCTTTGTATCTTGGCGTAACAAAATGACTGATGACTCAAAGAACGTGCTGCAACGCGGCCTTGAAAATATTCAAGATCCTTTTTCAAGTTTCATCCGCGCGCAGACAACGACTAGCTGGTTTCTATTGTTGGCGACAGTTCTGGCCCTGTGGTGGGCTAACTCAGAATATTCTTCTACCTACCAGAATCTGACGCATACATCGATTGGATTTTTTCTGGGTGATTTCGAACAGCAGGCTTCTCTCAAACACATCATCAATGATGGGTTAATGGTCATATTTTTCTTCCTGCTTGGACTTGAGGTCAAACGAGAAATACTTGCTGGAGATCTCGCTCGTACAGAACATCGACGCATGCTGATTCTATGCGCGATCGGTGGAATGGTTTGTCCGGCCGCGATCTATCTGGTGTTCAACTGGTCTCTTGATTCTGCTACTGGATGGGGCATCCCTGTAGCAACTGATACCGCGTTTGCTCTGGGTGTGCTCACCATCGTGAGAAAGCACATTCCGGGCAGTCTATTGGCCTTTCTCGTTGGCATCGCCATCGTCGACGACATCGGGGCTATATTGATCATTGCAATATTTTACGCTCAGGATGTATCTATACTGTTTCTATCGAGTGCCTTTGCACTCGTTGCATTTTTGGCAGCAGGCAATTACGCAGGGTTACGCCACCGATACTTCTATATTCTTGTAGGAATTGCGGCCTGGTGGATGATGCTCAAATCTGGCGTTCACCCTACACTTGCCGGTGTTGCAATTGCCTTGACTGTACCAGCGCGCCCGAAGCTAACGTCGGAAAAGCTACTGGTCAGTGCGAAGACCATAATTGGCTCCATGCAGAAGAAGGCAAAACCCGTCGACGCTCTCGGCAGTCGCGCGGATCATGAGGATGTGCTGGAGGTGCGTGATATTGCAAAACGCGCCGGTACACCACTGCGTCGCTGGGAAGATGCGCTTGGGTTACCCGTGGCACTAATAATCTTACCCTTGTTTGTGCTGACCAATGCGGGGGTGCCCTTTAGCTTGACCTCATTTGTCGAAAGCGTTCAACATCCAATCGGATTAGGAATTACTACTGGACTCGTCCTCGGAAAATTTATCGGCATTTCCGGTGCGTGCTGGCTGGGTCTGCGCTACAACATTGGCCGTTTACCCGATGGCGTCGATTTTCAACATGTCATTGGCGTTTCATTTATTGCCGGGATAGGTTTTACTATGTCCACATTTATCGCCACGTTGGGCTTTGACGCCCAACCAGCGCTTCTCCAAAGTGCAAAATCATCGATTCTGGTGGCTTCATTATTATCTGCAGCATTTGGATTGGTATACCTTCGGTTTGTTGCAGCAAAGAAGACATTCAAGTGACGCAATACGACACCAAAAGCGGCGCGAACTGTAAGCGATCACGCAGGGACAGTCCCGACTAATCGTTCACCGCCTCGAACTCCGATCATCACGCGCGGATCAAGGCTGCTGTTTTCGCTTCCATGCAAGACCGACACATCGTTCGTAGTCTCGAGAACGACTGCCTTGATCTCGCTCCATTCGATGACGTTCGCTTCGCGTAACTTGGCCGTCAAATCGCATTTGATGATCTCCATCAACAGGCGGGGCCAAATGGTGTGACAGCAATTCGCTTGTACTACATTCCAAAATCCTCCGCGCCGCACTTAGGGCAGCCGAGGCGGAAAACCTGGGTACTGCGAAATTGACTCGGTTGCACTAAGCCTATGCGTTCTATATATAACAGCTTGACTGCCGTAGAGTCACAGTTTGGTGCATATTCGCGCCCGGACCGTGGAACTTCATGACGAAAAGTTCAGCCGCACGCACAGCCCTTATCGCTGTACTGGCCGCTCTGTCATCCAGCATATGTATCGCTGATGTGCCATGGCCTTCGTTCACGGCAACGACGCTGAGTGGCGATCGGGTAGAGAGTGAACGACTTTTGGGTCAATCGACAATACTCATCGTGACCCCGTCGCGCGATGCGGCACAATCAACACGGACATGGGTCAATGCGTTGCGGAAGCGCATCGATACGAAACGTCTTTTTTTGCGCGAGGTGCTGGCAGTCGACCTGCCGTTTTTCATGTCCGAGCGTGACGCCATCGGACGCGCTAAAGAAGCGATTCCTAGGCGCTACCACGATCAGACATGGATCTTAAATGCTGCGTATCTGGAAAACGGACTGGGAATTCCACCTGACAGTACGGATGCCTGCATTGTGGTACTAAACGATAAGGGTCAAATAATTGCGACAGTGCACGGCGATCTGACAGACGCGCGTATGTCGGCGGTCACCGACGCGGTTGCAAAGCTGGGCCAATAATGAGTCCCTGACAGTGGCAAACGACCAATTAGTAGATTGGCCACAATATACTGCGAGTACTGAGGGCGACACCACTCTGAGCTCAGGATCTTCGGCAACTTATGACCGTTCCAATTCTGTGGCGTTGACTGTACGAACGCATTCAATCGGCTAAAAGTCCGCGCTTCGATCCACCGAGCGTCCGCGCAATCAAAGTTGTGAACGCAAAAGTGTCGCAGACCAGTCCAGAATTTTCGTCCAATGCGAGCGGTCGCGCCAATCTACTAAGGTAACCCGTAGTGACTGCTGCAAGTCGTGCTCGAATACCAACTCCTGACGTCTGGCGAAATTCGCATCATAGACGTTCATGTTTGCTTCATCATTGACACTAAACGATCGCGAGTCAAAATTGGATGAACCAACCGAACTCCAGAGGGCGTCGACAACCAGTACCTTGCAATGAAACATAGTCGGTTGATATTCGTAAATCTCCACGCCGGCTTCCAGCAGTGGCCGCCAAGTGGCGCGCGACGCGTGACGCACCAATACCATATCCATATGCGGGCCAGGGACGATGATACGTATTCGAACTCCTCGCCGTGCCGCACTCACAAATGCCTGTATGGCAACTTCGTCCGGTAGAAAATAGGCAACCGATAAATTGATTGAATGTGCCGCTGCCGCGATCGACATCATGTATAACAGCTGCATATTCTTTGCGCCTCCGGCGGGGGATGCGTTAAACACCTGAGCCTTCAGCGAGCCCGCTTCCTCCAGTGCAGGAAAGTAATCTACGCTTTGAAGTGCCTCACCGGTTGTTTGTAACCAATTGTCCATGAACGCGGACTGCATCTGCGCTACCACGGGTCCCTGGACCACAAAATGCGTGTCACGCCAGTGATCTGAATCCTGCGCATTGCCGCTCCACTTGTCGGCTAGGCCAACTCCGCCAATAAAGCCGAGCTCGCCGTCGACAATCATGAGTTTGCGGTGGGTTCGATTGTTAAATCGCCCGAGGTTGTACCAGCGTGGCGCATTGTAACGCTGAATCTTGACGCCACTGGCCCTCATCTTTTCCAGCAATTCGTCGTCCAATTCTCCGCCGACCCAGTCGAGCAGCACCAGAACTTGAACACCATTCGCCGCTTGATTGCTTAGCGCATCGGAAAATGTTCCGCCAGTATCACCTGAGAAATAAATGTACGTTTCGAGCGTGATAGATCTACGTGCACTACGAATGGCATTCAACATCCGTGGAAATATCCGATCTCCGTTGATCAGTTCGTCAACTCGATTTCCCGGTACAAGCGCTGGAGTCAGCACCGAGCCAATGGCCCTTTCGAATTGCGAATCAGCGACAGTAAAATGCATCGTCACCGGCGCATCGAGCGGCTTGTTACCCAAGCTAAGATTTGACACTAGCAGGACAGCAACCACTGTCAAAACTACAGTAGTCACTATCTTACATATCTGTTGTCGCATCTCGAGGCTCTTCCAGTATATTCCGCAGTAATTGTCGCTTGTCTAGAATAGTTGGGCCAGGTCTCACGGTTGCCTACGCAAAGTCTAGGCTCAGTCTTTGTCGGAAGATTCGAGTGCCGTTTTATGAAACGTCATGAGTGAATTAATATCTGCAACTCTGTTGGACACATCTTCGGACCCCAACATACGAATCCCTTCGGTGGACTTGGCCGGCAGTGTTACTTGCCACAACCCTAGTTGCTCCTCCGTCGTTCGAAAGTTGTCTTGTCGTTCAATTTTCGACAAAGCGCTCGCTGAACGAAAAACGGTGATTCTCGCTCTCGCCTGCTGGGATAAAGGCCACTTCGAGCTCAAGGCTGACCGGTAAGGTCACGTCGACTACACCAGTATAGGAAACCATGCCGTTTACAACTGTAGGCCTCATCTCAATTACTTCGAACTGTTCATTGAGATTTGTGGTAGTCACCTTAAGATCCGCATACACGTTTTCACCCGTCTTCGTGTTTCGGATTGCAATTGTCACAACAACGTTGTCTGGCTCACTTTCAATTCCGTGGTGGTCCGTCGAGGCATCAGGCAGTCGACTTGCCTTGACGGCACTGTGATAAATAATATATTCGTCTACCGAAGTGCGTGCGTTCTGAGTGTTCGCCGTCAGCGGCAAGAAACTGATGATCATCAGCATCGTTGTAGTGCTGCATAATTTGTTCATCATTGTCACTCTGCTTCAGACAAAATGGAGCGATGTTAGCCGGCAATTCTTACATCTCGCGGTAGAAGTTGCTTTCTAGGTTACGGGTTCTCTGTCGTTCGAGTCGGCCAGCATGTGCCGTACGACCGTCCTTCCGATGCCAACCGCAAGACTGGCCGTTGTCGTCCAGATCAACGCTTGTGACCAGTCGACGCCATCAGCTGCTGGATTTTTCGGCGGAGCTTCACCGGTGCTTTCTTCCCACACTTCGGCCACCACGTAACGAGTCAGTAGCCCTGTACCGACAAGGCACGCCGCTAAAATCAATTTTCTTGGTCCATTAGACATTTTATGCTCTCCAAATTTAGCCAACCACGCATAACGCGAGAATGTATTGTTGATACGTAATTTCAACAGGTCTGGTTCGATTGCGATTTGTTCGAAATCAGAATAGCGAAGCTTGTAAGGCTAAGTACTGCAAGAAGTGTGCCGGCAATGGTGGCTGCGGCATTTCATCAATGCAGCTGCGAGGTCGATCGACGGCTTTGTCAAAGCTGATCAATTATCAGTCTGGAGAGAAACTCCTGCAGTTTAAGCAGGACGTTCCGTGAACGCCACTCATCCAATTGATAGGGTTCGGCAGCCTCACAATCTCGGATAAAACTGTCGTCCAGCTCGGCTGTAGTCTCGAGTGAGATAGTAATGACGCTACATAATAGCGCGGAGTTATCGACTGAATCCGGGGCAGCCCACACAAATATAAAACGTCTCCGGCAAACCCGGGACGGTTCACCTTGGCGCAGCACCTCAAGGTGATTGCTGTATTGTTTCATCATCTTGCGACATTCCGGAGCATAGTCGTATGTATTGTTTCATCATCTTGCGACGTTCCGGAGCATAGTCGTAGAGGTTATAAACCGCTTCGGCGCTGGAATCGACCCCCATCGAATAGACGGATTACCTGGTCGGCGGGCTTAGCAGCGTCTACTGCTTTGACCGTGAGTAAATTGAGCTTTGCCATTGGGGATACCTCGCCAAGTGGGAATCGGCTTCACTGCTGAAGTATCCCGATAGGTATCCTCAAAAAGAGGGATCTGCAACGAGCGGAAAGGAGCGGGAAGGACAGGGCCCACTAATGATTTCAATAACATAGCCTCACCAGCGAAAGGCTACGTGAGGCTATGTTAGGGGTGTTTGGCTCCCCGGCCCGGACTCGAACCAGGGACCAATTGATTAACAGTCAATCGCTCTACCAACTGAGCTACCGGGGAAACATTTTCTGGCATTCGGACTGCCGGGCGGAATTCTCATCCACCCAAAATGCCAAGTCAAGGGCGCTGGCGGCAAAGCGGTCCATGAATGCAAACTAAAGCAATGCCTTGCGTATTCTGTCTGCGGCATCTTCAAGCTGCTGAATCGAGCAGGCAAAGGAGAGGCGCACGTAGCCGGGCGCGCCGAAAGGTGTTCCAGGCACCATGACTACATCACCTTTTTCGAGAATCAGCTTTACCAGATCCGCGTCGGACACCAGGTTCTTTGCAGACATAGCCCCGGTAACTTTGGGAAACGCGTAAAACGCCCCTTCACCTTCACGACATTCGAAGCCTGGGATGTCATTCAACGCTCTGACAAGGAAATCGCTGCGTGCTTTGTAAGCCTTCAGCATTTCGCCCATACAAGCCTGGTCGCCGTTCAGGGCAGCCGCCGCGGCGACCTGAGAGATGCTGCAAGGGTTGGACGTAATCTGGCTCTGAATAGTTTTCATCGCCTTGATAATCTCCCTGGGCCCGCCGGCATAGCCAATGCGCCAACCCGTCATCGCGTAACACTTTGACACGCCATTAATTGTGACAACCTGATCAGCCAGCGCCGGGCAGGCCGTAGCGAGGGAGCAAAACGGTTCGTCCGCCCAGTAAATATGTTCGTATATATCATCCGCCAGCACGACAATTTCGGGGTGACGGACCAGCACCTCAGCAAGCGCTTTTAGTTCGGCGCGCGTATAACAGCTGCCGGTGGGGTTGGAAGGGCTGTTGAGAAAAAGCATGCGAGTGCGATCGGTAATGGCCGCATCTAGTTTTTCCGGCGTGATTTTGAATCCATCTTCGATGCCGGTTTCGATGATGACAGGCGTGCCTTCGGCCACCCGCACCATGTCCGGATATGAAACCCAGTAGGGTGCGGGGATGATGGCTTCGTCCCCATTGCTGAGCACCGCCATACAAGCATTGAAAAGCGTATGTTTGGCCCCACATGACACCAGAATCTGCTCATGTTCATAGTGCAGGTTGTTGTCTCGCTTGAACTTGCCCTGAATGGCAGACTTGAGCTGACTCGTGCCATCGATCGCCGTATATTTCGTCTGTCCGGCTGCTATTGCTGCTACCGCCGCCTGCTTGATGTGTTCTGGAGTATCGAAATCGGGTTCACCGGCACCCAGACTGATGATGTCCCGACCGGCCTCACGGAGTTCGGCTGCCAGTCCGAGGACAGCGCTGGTGGCAGAGGGCATCACACGACTCATTCTTTCTGAAACTGATAAACTCACGCGGTTAACTCCCGGAAACGAACGCGAATGGTACGTCAATCAACGAATCTCCCCAAGAAAACTTTGCTGGACGACAAGGACGAGCTAAGGCTCGTATCGAAGTTCAAGCCGGCAGGCGATCAGCCAGCAGCCATTGCAGGGCTGGTCGAAGGATTGAATGATGGACTCGCCCGGCAGACCTTATTAGGCGTGACCGGTTCGGGTAAGACTTTTACCGTGGCGAACGTCATACAGCAAACGCAGCGCCCGGCCATTGTGCTTGCGCCGAACAAAACTCTGGCAGCGCAACTGTATGGGGAAATGCGTGAGTTTTTTCCCGGCAATGCCGTCGAATATTTCGTCTCCTATTACGATTACTACCAGCCGGAAGCCTACGTTCCGAGCTCCGATACATACATAGAAAAGGACGCATCTATCAATGAACACATTGAGCAGATGCGACTCTCGGCAACCAAGGCGCTGATTGAGCGATCAGACGCCATCATCGTTGCGACGGTATCGGCCATCTACGGGCTCGGTGATCCAGAAAGTTACTTCAATATGGTTTTGCATTTGTCGCGGGGCGATCGGCTGGATCAGCGCACTATTTTGCGGCGTCTGGCCGAGATGCAATACAAGCGGAACGAACTCGATCTCTCACAGGGCAACTATCGAGTGCGTGGCGACGTCATTGATATCTTTCCGGCTGAGTCAGAGCGGGATGCCGTAAGGATCGAGCTCTTCGATGATGAAGTGGAGTCTCTTGCATACTTTGATCCGTTGACTGGCGAAGTTGTTCGCAGGGTCCCCAGGCTGACGATCTTCCCGAAGACGCATTATGTGACGCCTCGCGAAAAACTGCTGGCCGCCGTTGACGAAATAAAGATCGAGCTGAAAGGGCGTCTGGAATATTTGCGCAACCACCACAAACTTCTGGAGGCACAGCGTCTCGAACAGCGCACCTTGTTCGATATTGAGATGATCCGCGAGCTTGGCTATTGCTCCGGCATTGAAAACTACTCGCGCTATCTGTCAGGACGTGGCGAGGGCGAGCCTCCGCCGTGCCTGTTCGACTATCTGCCGAAAAACGCTTTGCTCATTGTGGATGAATCACATGTGACGGTGCCGCAACTCGGCGGAATGTACCGGGGTGATCGCTCGCGCAAGGAAACTCTTGTTGAGCATGGATTTCGTATGCCCTCTGCACTCGACAACCGGCCACTCCGCTTTGAGGAGTTTGAGCAGCTGTCACCGCAAACCATCTATGTTTCTGCCACGCCAGGCGATTTCGAAAAAGAGCATTCCGACAATATTGTCGAACAGCTGGTGCGGCCAACGGGTCTTGTCGATCCGGCGTTGGAAGTGCGGCCGGCCCGGAATCAGGTTGATGACTTGTTGTCGGAAATACGGCTGCGCACTGCAGCCGAAGAGCGTGTACTCGTAACAACGCTAACCAAGCGTATGGCCGAGGATCTTACAGACTATCTTCAGGAGCATGACGTCCGGGTCCGTTATCTGCATTCGGATATCGGAACTGTGGAGCGGACCGAAATTATTCGCGACCTGAGACTGGGCGAATTTGACGTTCTCGTTGGCATCAATTTACTCCGCGAAGGACTGGATATGCCGGAGGTGTCCCTCGTCGCCATTCTCGATGCTGACAAGGAGGGTTTCCTTCGGTCAGACCGGTCACTGATTCAGACCATTGGACGTGCGGCGCGAAATATTAACGGTAAGGCGATCCTCTATGCCGACCGCATGACAGGATCAATGGAGCGCGCAATCAAGGAAACCGATCGCCGCAGGGAACGTCAGGTGATATTTAATGCGAAGCATGGCATCGAGCCCGTGTCCATCGTAAAACGTGTCGCCGACATCATGGAAGCGGCCTATCCTGTTCCCGGTCGGGGCCGACGCCGAATTGCGGAGGACGCGACGCCGTACGAATCCATGTCACCGGCTGACATTATCAGGAAGGCCAAGCAGCTCGAAAAGAAGATGCTTAAGCATGCCCGTGAACTTGAGTTTGAAGAGGCGGCGCGATTGCGTGACGAAATTCAGCGGATGCGCGAGACGGCGTTTGGTATCCACGACAAACTCGCCGGATAGTGCCCAATATCGGTTGCGAAGCCGCAACGGCTTGAGTATCGTTGATCGCCGATTTTTGGCCTCTGTGCGCCCGGTGTTTGCAGGCAGCGGCAGGCACTATAGATAAAGTAGATTTCCTGAAAAGGGGCGATTAGCTCAGGGGCACTTAAACGAAGGCACGCCAGATAAAGTAGATTTTCCGAGAGGGGCGATTAGCTCAGGGGTAGAGCGCCACGTTGACATCGTGGAGGTCGGTGGTTCGAGACCACCATCGCCCACCAGGCCCGCAGGAATGTGACACGGCCGGATTCGCTGAGATTCAGGGCAATTTTCAGCTCTTTTCCGAAAATAGGCGCGAATTCGGTGATTTAGCCCGAAGTTTCTTGCAAACCATGTATTTCCGGCTTTAAAATTCGCGTCCCGCGGCGCTGGGCAGGTTGGTTATCGCCTGTTCGACTGCGGGCATTGTTTTTTCTCTGGAGGAATTCAGTATCGCAGCATCAAAGCGCGTCCGGCGCAATGAGGAAATCGACGCATCAGAGGTGCGCTTAATCGATTCCGAAGGTGAGCAACGAGGTGTCATGGCGTTGTCCGCCGCCCTGGAAATAGCGAAAGGTGAAAGCCTGGATCTGGTAGAAGTTTCGCCGAATGTCGATCCACCTGTATGTCGGATTATGGATTTCGGCAAATTCCTGTTCGAGCAAAACAAGAAAGCGCAGTCTGCCAAGCGCAAGCAAAAGCAGGTGCAAGTTAAAGAAATCAAGTTTCGGCCGGGTACCGACGACGGCGATTACAATATCAAACTGCGGAAGTTGAAAGAATTTCTGGAGGAGGGTGACAAGACCAAAGTCACCTTACGTTTCAGAGGCAGAGAAATGGCGCATAAGGAACTGGGCGCGCAGCTTCTGCAAAGGGTCCGAACAGACCTTGAGGAACTGGTTATCGTTGAGCAAATGCCGCAGCTGGAAGGCCGGCAGATGGTCATGGTACTGGCGCCTAAAAAGAAATAGAAAATACGAAGTAAACGACAAAAAGTGAGTAACGGTTCAGCCTGCTTCTATTCGGCGTGAGCCAATACCCGCCTGCCACGGCAGATTTACTGTACGTAACCAGGCTAGAAGATACGGAGACAAAAATGTCCAAGATGAAAACGAACCGGGGCGCTGCAAAGCGATTCCGCCGGACGGGTAAGGGCGGCTTCAAGCGTGCCCAGTCCCATCTCAATCATATCCTGACGAAGAAAAAATCGAAGCGTAAGCGGCAGCTCGGATTGACCGAGCAGGTTGCCGAATGTGACGTAAAAAGCGTCAAACGCATGCTTCCTTACAGTTAACAGGAGATTGAGCAATGGCAAGAGTTAAACGTGGCGTTGTCGCCAAAGCACGCCATAGAAAAGTCCTGAAAAAAGCAAAGGGCTATTACGGCGCACGCAGTAAGCTGTTCAAAACGGCCAAGCAAGCCGTTATCAAGGCGGGACAGTACGCCTATCGGGATCGTCGCCAGCGCAAGCGTCAGTTTCGCGCGCTATGGATCACCAGGATCAATGCTGCAGCACGCATGCATGATATGTCCTACAGTCGCCTCATCAATGGTATGGCGCGTGCCGAAATGGAGATCGACAGGAAAGTACTGGCTGACATCGCAGTGCATGATCCTGAAGCATTCGGTGCAATTGCCGCGCAGGCCAAAGCTGCCCTGGCTGATAGCTGATCCGGCCATTCGGTGTGGCTTCGGTCGCGCCCAAAACGGGTATTCCTGATGCGGTCATTAAACGAGCTTGTTCAGCAGGCTGAGTCCGAGATCCATGCTGCATGTGATCCGGCAGCGCTCGATCATGTTCGTGTCCGCTACCTCGGTAAGAAAGGAGAGCTTACAGCTCGCCTCAAGAATCTCGCGTCGCTACCCGCCAGCGAACGCCCTGCAGCGGGCGGCGCAATTAATGACGCCAAAAAATTTCTTCAGGAACTGCTGAATGCGCGGCGGGATGCACTGCAGGCTGACCAGCTCGCGAAAAAGTTGGCAGCCGATACGGTCGATGTGACCCTCCCGGGCAGAGGTTTGAGTCGCGGTGCCAGACACCCGGTGTCGCGCGCTGCACGTAGGATCGAAAAAATATTCACGCAGGCAGGATTCGGGGTGCGTACGGGCCCGGAAATTGAGGATGAATATCACAACTTCTCGGCGCTGAATATTCCCGAGAATCATCCGGCCCGCGCGAGCCACGACACGTTCTACTTCCCTGGCGGCAAGCTACTTCGGACGCACACGTCGCCCGTCCAGATCCGCTCCATGGTGGCGGAGGGCGTGCCGATTCGCATTATCGCGCCTGGACGTGTATATCGCTGCGATTCCGATCAGACTCACACTCCGATGTTTCATCAGGTCGAAGGGCTCGTGATCGATCGCGGTATCAGCTTTGCAAATTTGAAGGCTGTGCTGCATCAGTTTATTGAGAACTTTTTCGAGCGTGACGCCAAACTGCGCTTTCGCGCCTCGTATTTTCCCTTCACAGAACCGTCCGCTGAAGCCGATGTCGAGTGGGAGGAAGGTAAATGGCTGGAGATTCTGGGTTGCGGCATGGTCCATCCGAATGTGCTTGAGAATGCGGGAATTGATGCCGAGGAATTTTCAGGTTACGCGTTCGGTATCGGCATTGAGCGCCTCGCGATGCTTCGTTACGGTGTCCAGGATCTGCGAACTTTCTTCGAAAACGACCTGCGCTTCTTACGTCAGTTCAACTAAAGAAGAAGCGACTTGAAATTTTCAGAAAAATGGTTGCGTGAGTGGGTCAGTCCGGACCTTGATACCGGTGAACTCGCCCATCGTCTCACGATGATCGGGCATGAGGTGGACGCAGTTGAACCACATGGTGTAGGGCTGGAGGGCGTCAAGGTCGGCGAGATTCTGCAGGTGCGGCCGCATCCAGACGCGGACCGACTGCGCTTATGTACGGTTACCACGGGCGCGGAGACATTCGAAGTCGTGTGCGGTGCGCCTAACGTCCGCCCCGCGATGAAGGCGCCGTTCGCACCGGTTGGTACACGCCTGCCCAATGGCGTCAAGCTCCGACGCGCCAAAATACGCGGTGTCGAATCCTACGGCATGCTGTGTTCAGCCATCGAACTTGGTCTGGGCGATGAAGCCGACGGTATCCTGGAGCTGGCGGAAGATGCCGAAACCGGAGCCGCGCTGACTGATCACCTCGATCTGCCTGATTATTCCCTGGATCTCGATCTCACGCCTAACCGTGGAGACTGCTTCAGCGTGTTAGGCATCGCACGCGATGTAGCAGCCATGGCCGATATCCCCGTTAAAGACGCGGACGTAGTGCCTGTTGCGCCTTCCATCAAAGATCAGCAGCCGGTGGAGCTCGCCTATCCTGAACGATGTCCTCGATTCGTTGGGCGAGTGGTCAGGAACCTGCAAATCGGCGCAGAATCGCCCCGATGGCTGAAAGAACGCCTGCTGCGCAGCGGTCTGCGCCCGATTCAGCCGGTGGTCGACGTGACGAATTACGTCATGATGGAGCTGGGACAGCCGCTTCACGCTTATGATCTCGGCCGGCTGACCGGCACGATCCGCCCCCGCCTCGCCCGCAACGGTGAGCAGCTAACTTTACTGGATGAAAAAACCGTTGAGCTTTCTACCGAGACGCTGGTCATCAGTGACGACTCCGGCGCCATCGGACTCGCCGGCATCATGGGCGGATTGTCCACAGCGGTGACGCTTGATACCACCGATGTCTTTCTTGAGGCCGCTTTTTTTCCGCCTGCAGTGATGGCGGGTCAGGCGCGCAAGTACGGACTCCACACTGACGCATCAATGCGTTTCGAAAGAGGTGTCGATCCAACGCAGCAGTCGAGAGCGATTGAGCGAGCGACGCAACTGCTACTGGATATTGCAGGAGGTGATCCCGGTCCGGTGGACGATCACCACGTAACATCATGTCTGCCACCGAAGGCTTCGTTGCCGCTCAGGAAGTCGCGGCTGGCGAAAATTCTGGGCATCGAAATTGACGCCGCCGAAGTCCTAAGCATTCTCGAGAATCTGGGCTTCGATGCGGTCGAAACCGCCGACGGTTGGACGGTAGGGATTCCAAGTTATCGCTTCGATATGGATGTCGAGGACGCGCTGGTCGAAGAGGTGGCGAGGATATTCGGCTACGACCGAATCCCGGAAGTGACGGCTGCTGCTGGTACTCCCCTGGCGACGGTTCCCGAGGCGCACATCATACTGGACGAGGTCGCAGATCTGCTTGTCGCACGCGATTATCAGGAAGTGATTACGTACAGTTTTATAGACGACGCCACGAACACATTGATTTATGGTAAACCGTCAAGCATTAAACTCGATAACCCCATCTCATCCGAAATGTCTGTCATGCGAAGTTCAGTTTGGCCGGGTCTGCTGCGCGCAGCTTCGCAAAATCTCGCTCGCCAACAGGACCGCGTGCGTTTCTTTGAGATTGGCAAAACGTTTCATGGCACCCTGGACAAAGTACGCGAGACAGTGCGTGTAGCCGGCATAGCGGCGGGTAATCAGTTTAAGGAACACTGGGATGGACGTCCGCAGGCTGTTGATTTTTTTGATATTAAAGCCGATGTCGAAGCGCTGATAAAAATGACAAATGCTGCCGACGATTTCGAGTTCGTTGCTGCGACACATCCCGCGCTGCATCCAGGGCAAACCGCCAACATCCTTCGCGATGGAGAAGTAGTTGGTGTCGTTGGAACGCTTCACCCCGCTATTGCGCGGAATTTTCAAATTGAAAATCGTGCGTTGCTGTTCGAGATTGACGCCGAGAAAATGTTTGCCGCGAAATTGCCGAACGCAAAATCAATTTCGAAGTTTCCATCCATTCGACGTGATATCGCTGTAGTCGTAGAAAATGAAATCAGTGCGGGGCAACTAATTCGCGCAGCAGAGACTGCTGCGCCGGAGCTTGTCCAGAGTGTCAGAATTTTTGACATATATACGGGTCCGGGCATAGAAGCAGGGCGAAAAAGCGTCGCGTTAGGCTTGATTTTGCAGGAAACATCACGCACCCTTACTGACGACGATGCGGACGCTGCAACCACCGCGGTACTTCGCAAATTACAGCAGGATTTCGCCGCAGTATTACGAGACTGATATCCATGGCATTGACCAAAGCAGATATGGCGGAATCCCTGTTCAACGAGTTGGGGTTGAACAAACGGGAAGCTCGCGAGCTTGTCGATTTGTACTTCGAAGAACTGCGAGCGTCTCTCGCGGTAGGGGAGCAGGTTAAACTTTCCGGATTCGGAAATTTTGATCTTCGGGATAAAAACGAACGTCCGGGCCGCAATCCAAAAACCGGGGAAGAAATTCCTATCACTGCGCGTCGAGTTGTGACGTTCCGGCCGGGACAAAAACTAAAAGCCCGAGTAGAGGCCTATGCTGGAACCGGGGAATAACGACGAATTACCACCTATCCCAGGCAAGCGCTATTTCACCATAGGTGAAGTAAGCGACTTGTGTGCAGTGAAACCGCATGTATTGCGTTACTGGGAGCAGGAATTTCCGCAGCTGAAGCCTGTGAAGCGGCGGGGTAACCGTCGCTACTATCAACGCCAGGATGTTCTCATCATAAGGCAGATCCGTAGCCTGCTGTACGACGACGGTTTTACCATCGGCGGCGCACGGCAGCGCCTGACCGGCGATCAGGCAAAGAGCGATGTCAGCCAGAGCCAGCAGATCGTCAAACAGCTGCGAATCGAGCTGGAGCAGGTTTTAAAGATCCTGCGACGCTAATTAGGACTTTGCAGCGACGAGGGCGGCCAGTATCATTGCCGCCCTCGTTTCGTTCGAAACTTCGCGATCAGCTTGGTGACAGTACAGTCGGGGCGTAGCGCAGCCTGGTAGCGCACCACAATGGGGTTGTGGGGGTCGGAGGTTCAAATCCTCTCGCCCCGACCATCAAGCAATCGTGACTAAGCCCTGGAGGCGGCAGATCAGTTCGCCTGAGTCACAAAAAATGGGCGATGACTCGGCTCATTTCACAGCGGCGTTGGCAGTCGACAATTTCCTGTCTTCGATGCCCAGCAGAATGGGTTGTGCAGTGTCGCGATAGATGTTGATCTTCGCGTTATAGACAGTGCGGCTGAGGCCGTGCTTGTCTTTGATATGCAGCCGCCGGATATTGAATTCGCCACTTTCCAACCGTTCGCCCGTCAGATAGCACTTAATCGCTGTGACCCGCTCGCCAGACAGTTCCAAGCCTTTCAGCAAAGAGATGCTTTTCTGCGCACGACTCAGGAACTTGACGGCATCCAGATTTAGCTCGCTTTCGTCACCTGCTTCGCTTTCCAGGTCGTCGCCGATATCTGCCATGAAGTCGCCCACCAAAATCTGGCCGGGCATTGCGGCGTCGATCATCCGCGCCAGTTCAATGGTTACGTCACCCACAATGAAGTCATGGACCGTGGGATTAAGCCCTTCGGCCTGGTGGAACTCGTAGCAACTGCCTACGTGGAAGCAGGCACACAGCCTGGGTACCGAGTTGGTGGCCGACTTGCTGCGGGCAATAGCATTGTCAGCGAGCACAAGGTGCATAAAATGGTACAAATTGACGTTGGCCGTGATCCCCTGGTCACGATTCCAGATGTAGAAGCCGTCGCCACTGGATGAGCGCGCGAAATTGATGCTGACATCGAGCTCCAGCATCTTTGCGTGCGCAGAATTCAGCGAATACGAGAGGCTGTTCAGCTGCGTCATCTGCTCGAAGGGCGTCAATAGTCCGAATCCCACGATATCGAAGAGCGTGACGGCTCTGCTGGCGACGTAATTGATGCCATAGCGCCGGATCATTTTCTCAATGATCTGCGTTTCGATAGGATGATTGCTAAGCGGTTGCCGCAAATCGATGTGCTTTGGCTCAACATTCAACAACCGCGCTACTTTTTGCATTTGCGTCAATGTCAGCTGGCGATCGCCGGAGATTAGTTCAGTGATAAATCGCGCCGATACTTTGGCAGGCAGGCGCGGATCACTGCCTGGCGCGGCGGTATATTCCGCGATGGCATAGTGGGGTACAACCAGTATCAGGATGCCGTCGTCCAGTGGACACCAGCTCAGGATGCTGTTCTCGCCAAGAGACCACTCAGCATGCAGACAACGCTCCAGGTGGACAAGATTGCTCCGCTGGCGAAGACCCATGTCATTGGCGAAACCGGCCAACTGGTCGAGGTATGGTGAGTAATTGGCAACCCGCCGAATACCTGATTGCGATAGTTCGTCAAATTCCATGCAGAATGCCAATGTCCGTTGACCGAATCCCCACGGTCATGGAGCGAGCGCTTTATAAGTATTGGCAGACGAAAGTAATCAACAAAAGGAAACAGCGCAAGTATTATTAAGAAGGTGCGCTATGTATTTCAAATCGCTATCAATCGCCGGAGGGAGGAAAAGCACATTTTACATAATCAACCACGGGGTTTGCGATGTTGACCGAAACGCTGAAAACCATCGTTGGCGCTGGTCGCTGGGCAACCGATCCTGAGGCATTGCAAGCTCATCTGAACGAATGGCGCGACCTGTGGCATGGCAGGACTGCAATCATGGTGTGGCCGGACAGTACCTCACAGGTAGCGCAGGTGGTGGACGCCTGCCGCACGGCCGGCACCGCGATCGTGCCGCAAGGGGGCAACACCGGTCTGTGCGGCGGTGCCATCCCGGATGACACCGGCCGGCAGGTGCTGTTGTCGCTTTCCCGGTTAAATCGCATCCGTGCAATTTCGGCCGACGATTATTCCATTACTGTCGAAAGCGGCTGCACGCTGGCTGCCGTACAGCAGGCGGCGAAAGACGCTGACCGGTTTTTCCCACTGAGCCTCGCTGCTGAAGGAAGCTGTCAGATTGGTGGCAATCTGTCGACCAATGCGGGCGGCATCAATGTCTTGCGTTACGGCACGGCGCGCGCACAAGCACTCGGCCTCGAAGTCGTGCTGGCGGACGGCAGGGTGTGGGACGGGCTGCGGTCTTTGCGCAAGGATACTGCCGGCTACGACCTCAAGCAGTTGTTTATCGGCTCGGAAGGGACACTTGGCATTATCACCGCGGCAACATTGCGGCTCTATCCTGCAGTCCAAAATGCCCAAACCGCCATCGTCGCACTGGAGAATCCCGGCCAGGCCGTCCGCTTGCTGGCGTTCTTGCGAGAAAAGCTGAACGATCAGATACAGGCTTTCGAACTCATCCCCGACCGGGCAGTTCGTTACGTGCAACGCCACATTCCTCAAATTCGATTTGCTCTGGAGGCGGGGTCTTCCTGGTATGTATTGCTCGAAACAGTCGGTCAGGACACGGCCGTGTTTGAAACCCAGCTCGCAAATGCACTCGAGGCCGGATTGATCAGTGATGCCGCATTGGCCAAAAGCGAGCGGGAGGCGGTTGAGATGTGGCGTCTGCGCCATGCCATTTCAGAGGCACAGAAAAAAGAGGGGGCGAGCCTCAAACATGACGTATCTGTTCCGGTCGGCAGTGTTGGCGAATTCGTGAGCGCTACCGAACAGGTTGTAAACCGATTCTTGCCTGGTATAAGGGTCGTCGCCTTCGGCCATGTCGGTGACGGCAACATTCACTTTAACCTCAGTCAGCCAAAGTCGATGCCGGCAGACGAATTCCTGAATCTTCGCAGCACGCTGGCAACCCTCGTTTACGACGAGGTGGCACGATTCGGCGGCAGCATCAGTGCCGAGCACGGCATCGGCCAGGCCAAGCGCGAAGATCTGCGACGATATCGCAGTGACGTTGAGATCGGGCTGATGCGCACCCTCAAATCGGCTCTGGATCCGGAAAACCTGCTGAACCCCGGTAAAGTAGTCTGAGGGCGAAATTGCAACGTTTCATACCCCCTGCGGGCTACAATGGCTTGCTGTAGACTGCGGTTTTCTGCGCGAAATGAGCAAACAAAAAGCAACCACCAAAGTGTCCGCCGACGATCAACTTTCCGATCTGGAGAGCCGTCTGACACAGCACGCGACCGACGAGGCCATGCTCGCAGCGGTCGGCAGCGCGATGCGGATGCTTCTCACACGGGAAGGTGACAGCGAAGCTAAAATCCGAAAAATGCTCCAGCGGCGTTTTGATGAGGGCCACATTCGCGCGGAATCCTACGAACTCATCAGGGAATTGTTGGGCAAGATTGCCTCGGAAGAACGCACCATCTGGCATTCGACGCCGCCAGAGGACGTAGCTTACGAAAAAACCACCGTTTTAAAGAAGCCTTCAGCAAAAACTCCGCCGGCAAAGAATGCGGCGAAAGAATTGAAGATTGGATCTGTACTTCGCGACCGCTTCCTGCTGAAAGAGCAGGTGCCGGAAGGCAGCATGGGGGTGGTGTACAAAGCGCTGGATAGTCGCCTCGCAGAGACGGGGGAGCTCGATCCGTATGTAGCCATCAAGATTCTGAGCCCCAATCTTTCCCGCAATGCAACGGCGCTTCGGGCGTTACAGCAGGAGGCAGCGAAGGGACGTTGTCTGTCCCATCCAAATATCGTCCGCTTTATCGATTTCGATAGAGAAGGAGACATGTATTTCATCGTGATGGAATGGCTCGAAGGACGGTCGCTTTCGCGGATACTGGATGACAACAATACAAAGGACATCGATTTTACGCTGGCAATGGACATCGTGCGGCAGACCGCCAGCGCGCTGGAGTATGCACATCAGCGCGGGGTCATCCACGCAGACATCAAACCAGGAAACATTTTTATTTTGCCGGAAGGGCAGGTAAAGCTCATTGATTTCGGGGTGGCGCGCGTGCGGCAGAAAGCCAATGAAGGGCGTTCGCGTCTGGACCCCAATGCATTGCGCGGGGGCACGCCAGCTTATTCCAGCATGCAGGTATTGACTGGCGAGGACCCGGTTCCGGCTGACGACGTGTTCTCGCTGGCTTGCCTGATGTACCGCCTGGTTGCTGGCCACCGTGTCTTCGGACCGCGCAACGCTGCCGAGGCCGCGGAAGAGGGCATGGAGCCGCAGCGGCCTCAGTCGCTGGAGCAAACGCAATGGATGGCGTTGAAAAAAGCGCTTTCCTATTCGCGGGTGACGCGCTTTAAATCGCCGGCCGAGTTTATAGCGGCACTCGGCAATGCACAGCCGGGCTCGGCGAGTAAGATGGCTGACCCAGAAAATCAGGCGTCGCCAAATACAGCTTCAAAACGATCGGCCGACGTTCGCGCGGAATTGCCTATGCGGGCGGTGCGTGAGAGTCGCCTGGGAAGCAACGAATTCGATGCGCCGCGCCGTTCGATCTGGCGAATCGCCGTTATCGCGCTCATCATGGTCGGCGCTGTCGCAATCGTTGTCGAGACGCGGCTCCTCGAGCGCTTCGCGGAACTGGATATTGAATCCGCGTTTCTCGGCGTCGGTGGGACGAACGACGACTACAGCGCTGTGACGCCACCGGCTGAAGGCTATGACGTGGAGCAAGTAGCACCCACAGTTGCCGAACCGGTGCAACCGGTAGACGATAGCAGCAGGGATAGCGATTTCACCCCGCCGGACGAGGAGCTGGCCGCTCCAGACGCCAGCGACGAGATCTCTGCTGCCGTTGACGAGCCCGGCGTGGGCGATGGCGGCGTGTTTGTGCCACCAGCCGTCCCGGCGTTCGAACCGACTGATTTTTCCTTGCTTCCTCCTCCCGATCTGCTGGTCGAGCTGCCAAGCTCGCAGGAAGAGGCCATTGCGACCGGCGCGCTGACCCTCCGGGAAGACGGCCCGTCAGGCACGCTGGACCTGGTCCGTCGCGGTGACGTCAGCGACGCTTTCTCGGTGCGGCTGGTTGAATCCCAGAGTCCGGGAAACCGCTCTGCATGGGAAGCAGGCCAATACACGTTCGAAAATGACGGGCTATTGACGTTCGCGCCGGGGGAGCCGCGCGCGCGTATCGGCGTGTCCATGCGGCCTGATCCTGTTCGCGAGCCTGACTATCAGCTTACAGTCGACGTCCGCGATGTGACGACATCAGCAAATCTCGCAACGCTGTCTCTTACACTCGAAGACGATGATCAGCGTGCCTTCGAGTCCAATTTGGCGGTCAATACGGTCGGCTTTGCTGTAAACCAGGTATCCGTCAGGGAATCGGACGCTGCGGTTTTAATAGATGTCATTCGCTATCGGCCTGACGATTCGATACTTGGGGTCCGCTACTTCCTGACCGACGTGACCGCTACCGAAGGCGAGGACTATTTCTCTCCGAGTGTGCCGGTCGTGGAGTTTGCAGCGGGTCAGCGGTCGGCGCGAATTCTGATTCCGCTCGGCCAGGACGCAAGGCCTGAAGCCGACGAGGCATTCATGCTGGAGCTGGTAACCGAGCCGTCGCCCGTAGAGAGCAATATTTTTTCACAGATTGCGGTTATGATTCGGGATGACGATAATTAGGCTCTGCCGCATTAACACTGGATTCATTTGCAGCAACGTTTGTTAATGAATTTGTTAGTGAGTTTGTTAATGAATTTGTTAGTGAAGCAGGGTCGAAAACCAACGAGCGCAATCGCGCAACTTTTCTGAGAGAAAAAAGCATGGAAGAGAAAGACCTGCGTCGATACTCGCGTGTCGTCGTCGATGGCGTGGAACAGGCTCCCAGTCGTGCCATGTTGCGTGCAGTAGGTTTCGACGAACAGGATTTCGGCCGGCCCCAGATTGGCATCGCATCGACCTGGAGCATGATTACGCCATGCAATATGCACATCCATGAGCTGGCGAAGAAAGCGGGCGAGGGCGCCGATGCTGCCGGGGGCAAGAGCGTTATCTTCAACACCATCACGGTATCCGATGGCATCGCAATGGGAACGCCCGGCATGCGCTATTCGCTCGTGTCGCGCGAGATTATTGCGGACTCTATTGAAGCCGTAGTCGGCGCTGAGGGATTCGACGGGCTCATTGCTATCGGCGGTTGTGACAAAAACATGCCAGCCTGCGTAATGGCGATGGCACGTCTGAACCGCCCGTCGATATTTGTCTATGGCGGCACGATCAAGCCGGGCGTAAATCGCCGCGATATTGTTTCCGTCTTTGAAGCGGTAGGCGCACATGCAGGTGGCACGATCAGCGATGAAGAATTGCTGGACGTCGAGAAAACCGCCATACCCGGTCCTGGTGCCTGCGGCGGCATGTATACG
Source organism: Woeseiaceae bacterium (assembly GCA_037968735.1). Taxonomy (GTDB): domain Bacteria; phylum Pseudomonadota; class Gammaproteobacteria; order Steroidobacterales; family Woeseiaceae; genus SZUA-117. The sequence goes on from JBBKWC010000014.1 coordinate 21,512, forward strand.
GCAAACACAATGGCGTCGGCGATAGAGGCACTCGGGATGAGTCTCGCCAACAGTTCCGCGCAGGAAGCGGTATCGAAGGCTAAAATGGATGACTGCGCGCGTGCGGGCGAAGCGGTTGTCAGCTTAATAAAAACGAATATTCGGCCACGCGATATCATGACCTTCAAAGCGTTTGAGAACGCTATCGTTGTCGTCAATGCGATCGGTGGTTCTACCAACGCAGTTATGCACCTCATCGCGATGGCCCGGGAGGCTGGCGTGAGCCTGACACTTGACGATTTCTCCCGCATCGCGGCGAAGGCGCCGGTATTGGCAGATCTCAAACCCAGTGGTCGCTATCTGATGTCTGAGCTGATCGAGATTGGTGGCCTGCGGCCGTTGATGAAACGCTTGCTGGATCGGGGCTTGCTGCATGGCGACTGCCTGACCGTGACAGGCAAGACACTCGCAGAGAACCTTTCTGATGTAGCAGATTATCCTGCCGAACAACGCATCGTTCGGGATTTCGATGATCCTATCAAGCCCGAAGGCCACCTGGTAATCCTGTACGGCAATGTGGCGCCCGGCGGGGCGGTAGCCAAAATCACCGGCAAGGAAGGCCTCCGTTTCGAGGGGATTGCCAAAGTGTTTCATTCGGAGGAACTTGCGTTGCAGGCGATACTCGATGGTGCGGTCGTCGCAGGCGATGTCGTCGTAATACGCTACGAGGGTCCGAAGGGCGGTCCAGGCATGCGGGAAATGCTCAGCCCGACCGGCGCGATCATGGGTAAAGGCCTCGGCAAAGACGTTGCATTGATCACCGACGGCCGTTTCTCAGGCGGCAGTCACGGTTTCGTGGTGGGCCACATCACGCCGGAAGCAGCCGAGGGCGGCCCGATCGCCCTGATTGAGAACGGTGATCGACTAATCATCAATGCGGAGGAGCGCCGCGTCGATATCGACGTCTCGGAAGAAGAGCTGAATCGTCGCCGGAAGGCCTGGGTGCGACCTAAATCGTCAGTGACGGGGGGCGTTCTGGCGAAATACCGTTCGGAGGTCGGCTCGGCCTCAGAGGGCGCAATCACCGCAGCGCCGCCCTGGGATTGAGGTAATTTATCCGGGTGTTTCGCGATATGGCGTGGTTAGTTGGCAGCGACATGCCGTTTCGACAATGGCAATAATATTTCGACGGTTTTTCCCTGGAGTTCGAATATGCAGGACAACAACGACGACGTCTGGTGGATCTGTAAAAAGGACCAGCTTCTGTCGATCGCAGAGGATCACCTAAACGCCTACGTGTACGATCTCGAATCGATCAATGCGGCTGCCCTGCGAATACTTGCACTGAAGTCTGTCTCACGAGTGTTGTATGCACTGAAGGCAAACTGCAATCCAGACGTCATTCGCACGCTAGCTGACGCGGGAACAGATTTCGACTGTGTTTCTCCAGGTGAGGTAATGCGGTTACAAGAAGTTTTACCGGACTATAAGGCAGCAAGAATCCTGTTCACGCCTAATTTTGCGCCGAGAGAAGAGTATGAGTGGGGACTGGCCGAAGGGCTGCAGGTGACACTTGATAATCTCTATCCGCTAAAAGCATGGCCGGAAATCTTCTCGGGTCAGAAGCTTTTCATTCGCATTGATCCCGACCGGGGTGGCGGTCATCACGAACACGTTGTCACCGTCGGCGCGCGATCGAAGTTTGGCGTATCGCTTGCCGAAGTCGGTGAGCTCGAACGGCTGATCAAAGCGGCCGGTGCGACAGTCATTGGCATACACGCGCACAGCGGCTCGGGAATATTCGCGCCTGAGAACTGGCATGCCGTCGCCACGGCGCTGAAAGCTGTCGCGGAACGCTTTCCTAATGTTCGGGTGCTTGATCTAGGCGGCGGCATCGGCGTTCCGGAACGCCGTGGGGATGAAGCATTTAATCTGCAAGCGTTGGATACTCTCTTGCTCGATTTCAAACGTGAAAATGACCGCTACGATTTATGGCTGGAGCCAGGTCGATTCCTGGTGTCCGATGCCGGTATCTTGCTGGCGCACGTTACGCAAACGAAGGGTAAGGCCGATCAGCGGTACGTTGGAATCAGCACTGGCATAAATGCACTCATTCGCCCGGCACTGTACGGCGCTTATCATGAGATTATCAATCTCACGCGCATCGATGAACCGGACGTCCATTCAGTGACTTTTGTTGGTCCGATCTGTGAGTCTGGAGATAAACTTGGCACGGGCCGCATGATGCCCGCATGCAGCGAGAACGATGTAATCCTGATTGCCAATGCAGGCGCGTATGGGCAGGTGATGAGTTCCAATTACAATCTTCGCGATGTACCTCCGGAAATCGTCATTCAGGGGACACAGTCGTGACGACCCGCCGAGCATTCATCGTCGCTTCCCTGGGAGCGGGCGTTGCAGGTCTTGCCGGCCGGGCGGCTGCTGCAATCACGCAGGGAATGAATATTCTCATTCTCGGCGGCACCGGCTTCATTGGCCCGCACCTCGTGCGCTACGCGCAGGAGCGCGGCCATCGGATCACGCTTTTTAACCGCGGCAGGACCAACACACATCTTTTCCCGGATGCCGAAAAACTGCTCGGCGATCGAAATGACAATCTAGGCGCCCTCGAAGGCCGACGTTGGGACGCTGTCATCGATAATTCCGGATACACACCGCAGCAGGTTTCTTTGAGTACTGAGCTGCTGAAAGATGCCTGTGACCACTATCTCTTTACGTCGACGCGTGCCGTTTACACCGATTATAGGCAGTCCGTCATGGATGAGGATGCCCCGCTGGGGCCTACCCATTTGCCTGAAGCACAGTGGGACGGCTATGGACCGAACAAAGTACTTGCTGAGCGCGTGGTGCAGGAGGCGTTTGGCGATCGAACGTTGATAACACGACCGCCCGTCATTGTCGGCCCGGGCGACCGAACCGATCGATTCACCTATTGGGTTGATCGAATCGATGACGGGGGCGAGATTCTGGTGCAGGGTGCGCCCGACGATCCGCTGCAGTTCGTCGACGTTCGCGATCTGGCAGAATTCTACGTTCATCTGCTGGAGAATTCGGTTCGCGGCGTCTTCAATACCGAAGGACCGGCGTCTTCTCTGAGCAGTGCCGGCTTGATTCACGGAATAAAAGCCGTGACTGCAAAAGCATCCAGCCTTCACTGGGTTGGCTGGGATTTCCTGCTAAGTAAGGGCGAGACGCCACAGGAAAGTCTGCCGTTCTGGCAGCCGCCGCGAGAGCGCTATTTGAATTACGGGCGTATGGATAACCGCCGCGCGATTGCTGCAGGAATGACGTTTCGGCCGCTTGCTGTTACGGCGAAAGATACGCTGGACTGGCACCGGACGCGTAGCGATGCGGAACAAGACAAACTGCGTGCCGGCCTCAGCCGTGAGCGTGAGGCGGCATTGTTGCGACAATGGCAAATGGAAAATAATCTGTAATGGTTAAGCACCTGACCGGGTCACCTCTATATATATTGTCGAGGAGAACCACCATGTTGCATAGCTTCCAGGGTTTCACGCCGCAGGCGCATTGGTTATTGCGGGCAGGGTTTGGCGCCGTATTTCTATTTCACGGGCTGGGAAAGATCGCCACCTTCAGCGCATTTAGCCAGATGATGGGCCTGAGTACGCCGGTCGCGGCGCTGGTCACGTTCGCTGAAATTGCGGCGGGCATCGGCATACTGGTTGGCGGATTCTCAGGTTCCACCATCACTCGCCTGTCAGCCGTCGCTGCAATTCCCGTCCTGCTTGGCGCAATTGTCATGGTCCACTGGCCGCGCTGGAGTTTTGCCCCTGCCGATGGGTTTCCGATGGGCGGCATGGAATTTCAGGTTGTGTTGCTGCTGATCGCGTTATATTTTCTGATTGTTGGAAACAGGGACGTTGTGGCCCACTGACTCCTGAAGTTGTCCAAGGCTCGGGAGGAAGCGTTGCAGATTGCCTGTCCGCACACGCCAATTACACTCTTTCCGGACGTGAACCAGTATGCGAATCGCGATTTTCGGCGTCGGTGGCGCCGGCGGATATTTCGGCGCCAAGTTGGTCAGCGCTGGCGAAGAAGTCGTATTCATTGCTCGTGGCAGGCATCTGGACGTTATCCGACAGCGCGGTCTCTGCGTCACCTCGACACAGGGCGAGATGCTGGTGCAGCCAATACTCGCCACGGACGATCCGGCTGAGGCCGGCAAGGTCGATGTCATCATTCTTGGTGTCAAAGCAGTGCAGGTTGCGGCGAGCGCGGCGACGATGCGCGGCATGATCAGTCAGAACGGTTTTGTCGTACCCCTGCAGAACGGTGTCGAAGCGGCATCCCAGTTAAGCGATGTCCTCGGCGTCGATCGGGTCGTGGGCGGACTTTGTGGCACGCTAAGCTGGGTCTCGGCGCCTGGTCACATCCGTAGCCTGGGCGATGCCAATTTTATCCGCTTCGGCGAGCTGGACAATCATGTAAGTCCGAGAACGATGGCCTTGCATGCCATTTTCAAGGCAGCCGGCGTCAATGTCGAAGTTCCGGCTGACATTAACCGCGCACTGTGGGAGAAATTCCTGTTCGTCGTTTCGCTGGGCGGCGTGGCTGCATTAAAGGAGGAGACAATTGGTGAGGTTCGGGACTCTGTCGAGAGTCGCAGGATGCTGGAATTATGCATGCGTGAAATCGCTGCGCTGGCAACCGCGCGCGGAATACAACTTGCCGAGGACATCATCGAACGGACCCTGACCTTCGTAGATCGTTTGCCAGAAGATGGAACGACTTCCCTGCAAAGGGACCTGTCTCAGGGAAAGCCGTCGGAACTCGATGCCTGGACTGGTGCAGTCGTTCGTCTTGGAGAACTGTCTCGTGTTGATACACCGGTGAACGCTTTTATTTACGAGAAGCTCGGTAAAATTGACGTGGCGACGCGCGTTGTATCCTGATTAGTCGCTTTAACCAGAAGAAATCGCTAACGGTAAAAATTAGATTGTTTATGCATTACGGTGCCGTTGCTCCAGGCGGTCAGCAACATCGCCAAGGTCGATGTTTTTGCTGTTGAGCAGCACAATGAGGTGGAAGAGCAAATCAGCCGCTTCGTCGATTTGCTCGTTTCGGTTGCCTGCAACGGCAGCGAGCGCCAGTTCCACGGCCTCTTCGCCGACTTTCTGCGCCACGCGTTTCTCGCCGGAAGCAACCAGCTTTGACGTGTAACTCTCGCTCGCGCCTGCCGCGATGCGTGCTTTTATGATCGATTCCAGTTTGCCCAGAAAATCGAGTTGGGGATTGTTCATAATGGGAGCCTCCAAATCAGGTGCGTACCGAGATGGCCCGTTCTGATAAAAATGCTTTAAGGTCACCAATGCGAATTTCACCGCTGTGAAATACACTCGCGGCGAGTGCCCCATCAACATGAGCTTCCAGGAATGCCCGGGCAAAATGCGAGCAGTTTCCGGCGCCTCCTGATGCGATGAGCGGCACCTGGCAATGACTACGCATCAGTGCAAGCTGATTGAGGTCGTAGCCGTTACGCACCCCATCCTGATTCATGCAATTCAGCACTATCTCACCGGCACCTCGATCCTGGGCTTCCGCGATCCACCTGGCCGTTGATCTTCGCGTACCGGCGGTCTTTCCGGGGTCCCCTGTGTTGCGATACACCCTGTAATGGCCGCGCTCTTCCAGGCTGTCGACACCAAGTACAACACACTGAGAACCGAATCTTGCAGCAAGTTCGTTAATCAGGTCCGGATTTTCCAGTGCCGGCGAATTAACAGAGATCTTGTCCGCGCCTTTATGCAGTACGTCTTCTGCATCAGCAAGCGTCCGTATTCCGCCTGCGACGCAAAATGGAATGTCCAGTAACGCGGCAACCCTGTTGACCCAGCCCCGATCCACGCTGCGCCCGTCAGGACTTGCCGTGATGTCATAGAACACCAGCTCGTCAGCGCCGTCGCGGGCGTAACGTTCCGCCAGTTCCAGGATATCGCCGACGACCCTGTGATTGCGAAACTGCACGCCTTTTACGACCTGGCCGTCCCGTACGTCGAGACAGGGAATTATGCGTTTTGCAGGAATGGTGACAGCTCCTCTACTGCGATCCGGTCATCCAGCAACGCGCGGCCGGTAATGGCCGCGGCCGCCCCCGTGTGGCGTAGCGCGTGCAGATCGCGAATGTCCCTGACACCCCCCGATGCCTGCAACAGAATATCCGGAAAGCGCCTCACGAAGTCCTCATATAAGGCCAGGTTAGGTCCTGCCATTGCGCCGTCACGACTGATGTCAGTGCACAGGATATGGCGTATGCCACTACCGGCATAGCGCGAAATGCAATCCCATAAACTAAGCTCGCTGGATTGCGTCCAGCCGTGCGTGGCGAGGCGTGGAACGCCGTTTTTATCGATGCGAACATCCAGCGCGAGCACGATGCTGTCGCCCCCGAATTCATTTAGCCATGCGACTACGGTGTCACTATCGGTGACCGCCATGCTGCCGACAACGCAACGACGCACACCGGTGTCCAGCCAATTCCGGAGCGTGCTCAATTCACGGATTCCGCCACCGAGTTGGATTTCGAAATCTCCTTCTGCGGCAATTGTGCTGACAATAGTCCGGTTGGCTTGCGCGCCACTCTTTGCACCGTCCAGATCGACGAGATGCAGATGAGAAAAGCCCATCTGCCGATAGTCGTCCGCCACAGCGGCGGGATTGCTGCTGTACTCGGTTTGTTGGTTGAAGTCACCGCGCAAGAGCCGAACGCAGTTGCCGTCCTTTATATCAATTGCCGGTATGACGATCATGAAACGAGACCTAGAAAATTTTCAAGCAAGCGCGCGCCTGCTTTAGCAGATCGCTCCGGATGAAATTGAACGCCGTAGAAGTTGTCCTCCGCCATGACCGCGCTAAACTCGTGCGTATGGCACGCCGTTGCAACTGTGCGTTTGTTCACCGGTAAAGCATAGCTGTGCACGAAATAGAACCAGCTGCCGTCCTCAATGCCTGCAAGAAGGCCCGACGATGCGGTCGTGCTCGTCCTGCACCAGCCCATGTTGGGCACAGGCATCTCGGTGCTGGCCGGCAAGTGGCGCGCCGTCTCCGGTAGCACGCCCAGACAGCTTGCACAATCTTCTTCGGAGCCCGCAGCGAGGAGCTGCATACCGAGGCAGATTCCCAGTACCGGCTGAGTCAAGGACGGAATGAGCTCATGCATGCCGTGTGCGCGCAGGATCGCCATTGCAGGTTTGGCCGCACCGACGCCAGGCAAGATGACATGGCTCGCGTTACGAATGATGTTTTCGTCGCTGGTCAGTTCACTATCTGCACCCAGGCGCTGCAAGGCATACTTCAATGACGCGATATTTGCACCACCACTGTCGATGATGGCTACGGCGAGAGGCGGCATATCAGCTTAAGGTGCCTTTCGTCGAGGGCAGTTCCATGCTCTCCAGGCGAATCGCCTGGCGCAATGTACGCCCAACACACTTGAAGCAGGCTTCAACCATGTGATGATTGTTGTCACCGTGCACCTCGATATGCAGTGCAGCACCCAGTGATTCCGCCAGCGATTGAAAGAAGTGCCGCACCAGTTCGGTTGGCAACTCGCCGATGCGATCGCGGGAGAATTCGCCCTCGAAACGGAAGTCTGCGCGCCCTGACAGATCCAGCGCCACGCGGGCATCACTTTCGTCCATTGGCAGGAGGAACCCGTAGCGTGCAATGCCACGCTTGTCTCCCAAAGCATTGCGAAGCGCCTGGCCCAAGACGATAGCTGTGTCCTCAATGGTGTGATGCTCATCAATCTCGAGATCACCCGCACAGCGCAATTGCAGCGAAAAGCCGCCGTGTTTGGCAATTTGTTCGAGCATATGATCGTAAAAGCCAATGCCGGTACTGATACTGATCGGCGCAGCTTCATCAAGGTTCACGATTACTTCGATGTCGGTTTCCCGCGTCTTGCGTGCAACGCGCGCCGTGCGTTTCGCCTTCAGTAACGATGCACGAATGCCCGGCCAGCTTTGCTCATAGCTACCGTCAGGATCGAGCAGGAAGCCGCGAATGCCAATGTTGGCGGCGAGCTGCATATCTGAATCCCGGTCGCCGATGACGGCACAGGCGTCCGTATCAAGGGAGGTTTTCGCCAGGTAAGCACTAACCAGCCCTGTGCGCGGCTTGCGACAAGCGCAGCCGGCTTCCTCCGTGTGGGGACAAACGAAAATTTCATCGAACTCGATGCCCTGTGAAGCGAGCAGGCCCAGAATGTGCTGATGACAGGTATCAAACTGATCTTGCGGAAACGATGCGGTGCCAAGTCCGTCCTGATTGGTCACCATGACAAAGTGATAGCCGGCTTGCTTTAGCGCCAGTAACGCAGGGATAACGCCGGGAACCAGCTTTACTTTTTCCAGTGCGTCGACCTGGAAATCTGACGGCTCAGCATTGATCGTGCCGTCGCGATCAAGAAACAGAACTTTATCTGCCATCAGGGCTTGCTCCGGGTCCGGGACAGTGCAGCAAGCAGCTTGTCGTTCTCGTCCTGGGTGCCGATAGTGATGCGGGCACAATTTTCGAGTCCGGACATATTGCTGACATCGCGAATAAGTATTCCGTCGCCAATGAGCTTCTCCAGTATCTCTCGGAGCTTGAAAAATCTCGTCAGGATAAAATTGGCCTGACTTGGCCAGCAGCGGTCGACGACTGGCAATTGTTGCAGTTGCGCGAGAACACGCGAGCGTTCTTCAATGATCGTGTTGACGGCAATTGCGGATGCGGCCAGTCGTTCTTCTGTGAGCGCCTGCATTACACAGTCAATGACCGGCGTCGCGAAAGAATAAGGTGGCAATACCTTCTGCAGCAAATTAATTATTTCGAAGTTCGCTATGGCAGCACCGCATCTTACTCCGGCGAGCGCGTGCGCTTTAGACAGTGTTCTGAGCACAACCAGATTGGTACTTTGCGTTGCTACGCTTGCGAGGGACTCAGCATCGGAAAATTCAACGTAGGCTTCGTCGATGACAACGATACATTGGTTCTCCAGCTGGGCTGCAAGCTCAACAATAAGCTGCCGCGATGTCACCGTGCCGGTGGGATTATTCGGTGAACAGATGAATACCAGTTTTGTCGTGGCGTCACAGCGCTCGACAATAGCGTTCAATGGCAACGCAAAATTGTCTGCTGCCGTCAGTGGCACGTGCATAACCTGTACCCCCTGGATATCGGCATAGAAACGATACATGTCGAACGTCGGCGGCGTAGTAAGGAGCGTATCCCTGTACGCGCGGCAAAACGCCCTGATCAGGACGTCAATGGCTTCGCTGCTACCACGGGTTACCAGCAAATTGGCGGCATCGACATCCAACAGCCCGGCGAGTTGAGTCCGCAGGCGAAGCGGGTGTACCTCGGGATAACGATTGAGCGGTGCGCCACCCGCCGGTGCGCCACCCGCCAGCAAGGGGGCTTGTGGCGCCTCGTTGGCATTGAGACGTATGGTGTCCCTGATTTGCGCGCCAGGTACGTAGCCGCTAAGCGCCAGAATGTCGTCACGTGCGATGCGATCGTATTTCATTGTTGCGATGCCATCCGGTCGAGTCGTTTGCTGACCGCCGACGCGTGAGCATCCAGCCCCTCCATGGCAGCCAGTTCGATGACAGCCGCCCCGATGTTGCGCAGTCCTTCAGGCGACAACTCCTGAATCGTCATTTGGCGCATAAACTGGTCCACCGATAAACCGCTGTAAGCACGGGCATGACCATAGGTCGGCAGTACATGATTGGTACCGCTGCAATAATCGCCGGCAGATTCCGGGGACCACGGTCCAAGAAAAACCGAGCCGGCGTTGCGAATGTCAGAAAGTACGTCTCGCGGCTGATCGACGTGCAGGATGAGATGTTCCGGTGCGTAACGATTGCTGATGGCAACAGCGTCTTCTAGCGCTCTTACAACCAAGACTCTGCTGGCGAGAATCGCGGCCGCGGCAATCTCGTGTCGCGAAAGCTTGCACAGTTGCCTGCCGACCTCGTCGGCGACCCGGCGTGCCAGCGCCTTACAGTCGGTAAGCAGAATAACCTGCGAGTCAGTGCCGTGTTCTGCTTGCGACAGCAGATCAGCAGCGACGAATTCTGCATCCGCATTCGCATCGGCAATGACCAGCAATTCGGACGGGCCTGCAGGCATGTCAATAGCGGCACCCCGCAAGTGCGCAGACACCTGCGTTTTCGCCTCCGTCACCCATGCATTGCCGGGACCAAAGATTTTGCAGGTTTTGGGTACCGACGCCGTGCCAAACGCCATTGCAGCAATAGCCTGAGCGCCTCCTATTTTGTAAATGCTATCGATGCCCGCCCGTTGCGCCGCAACCAGAACCGCTGCGTCCGCGGTGCCATCGTTCCTCGGCGGCGTGCAAAGCACTTTTTCCGGGCAGCCGGCGATAGCAGCGGGCACTGCGAGCATGATTGCAGCCGAAGGCAGGGGCGCGGTTCCCGCGGGGACGTAAAGTCCGACAGCGTCGATGGGATGACTGACGCGTTCGCAACTGACTCCGGGCATCGTTTCGACCGATAGTGGTCGCGGCAGTTGTGCGACATGAAAGGAGCGAACATTAGCGATGGACAGTTCGATTGCGGCATGTTGTTTTGGTGTCAGCTGTCGCGTCGCAGCCGCAAACTCACGTTTGCCGACGCGAAAATCCTGCAGCTCGACTTTATCCAGCGAGGCCGTGAGTTGGCGGAGCGCGCTATCTCCTTCTGTTTCGACTTGCCGGATAATTTCTGCCACTCGCGACCTGATCGCTCCATCTGCGGTCAGGGCGGGGCGGCGCAGAGCGGCCTCACGCTCATCTGCAGAAGCCGAGTCCCACTCAGTTATTGCAAGCGCCATCGGCTTCACGCCAGCATCTTTTCAACAGGGAGCACCAGTAAGGAACTGGCGCCCGCGCCTTTAAGGTTTTCCAGCATTTCCCAGAAAACGTTCTCGCGGCAGACCGCATGGACGGCGACTTTATCGCCATCACCATCCAGCGGAATCACTGTCGGAATTTCCGAGCCTGGCAATAACTCAAAAATTTCCGGCAAGGCGGAGCGGGGCGCATGCAGCATAATGTATTTGCTCTCACGAACCTGCAGCACACCGTCGAGTCGCTGCAATATCTTGCTAACCCATTCCTGTTTGGAAGCCGACAGTGGCACTTTTGTCTGGATAATAACGGCCTCGCTCTGCAGCAGAGTTTCCACCTCGCGCAGGTGATTCGCAGCAAGTGTCGCCCCACTGGAGACGAGATCGCAGATAAAATCAGCCTGACCTAGCTTTGGGGCGATTTCCACGGCGCCGGAAAAATACACGATGTCGGCATCCAGCGCGTTCTTCTGCAGGAAATCTTTGAGCGTTTCGACGTAGCTTGTGGCAATTTTTTTCCGCTGCAGGCACTGCGGCCCGTGGTATTCGCCATCTTCCGGTGCCGCAATGGCCAGCCTGCAATGGCCAAAATCCAGTTCAAAGACTTTATCGTAGTTCGCCTGCTCGCCCTGATGTTCCAGACTGAAGCGTTTTTCTTCGACGACGTTTAAGCCAACGATGCCAAGGTCACAAACATCGTCGCTGACGAGACCGGGAATGTCGTCATCGCGTACCAGGAGAAGATCCACCGGCATGTTCTCGCCGTAGCAAAAAAGCTGATCTTTGCTCCGGGTGAATTTCAGGCCGCACCTCTCGAGCAGATCGAGTGAATGTTCCGTCAGGCGGCCGGTTTTTTGCACCGCAATTTTAATGCGCTGCTCCGAGGTATCCATGCTGGTTTCCTTAGTGGGAGGCGTCTGATTTGCGGGTCGAAAGCGGGGAATCGCTATGCCGTAGCGCCGCTTCGTAGCCACCGAAGCCATCCGCTAAAAAGCGTGCGACCCGGCCAATGGTGGTGACGCTGACTCCGGTCAGATCGTGAATGCGCCGGTAGGGTAATTCCTGCCGTAACAGGCCGACGACCTGCCAGCGGTCAACGAGAGCCTGTAGTTCCGCCGGCGTGCAGAGGTCTTTAAAGAAATTCCGGCACTCGTGAATGTCCTGCAATGACTGTATAGCGCCGAACAGCGCGTCTTCGGCGTGTTTACGATAGTCAGCGGAATCATGGCGATTGGGTTTCATACTGTTCTCGTGTATTAATGCGTTAGTACACTAATGTAATATGACGGATCGCGCAAGGCTTATGAGGCGTACCCGGACTTCTTATTCCAGCATGAGCAGTAACGTCATTAACAATTAATGATTTATGAATTTGATGGACTATTTTTTTGCATATTGTCATTGACCGTTGCGAGTGAATGCGCCTACACTCCGCCTCACTCATCGAGACCGGCTGAGGGAAAGGCCCAGTGAAGCCGGGGCAACCAGCGGTATTAACCATGCCGAAAAGGTGCCAACTCCTGCGAATCAACCTTCGAGAGATGAGTGCTACGGCACGGAGATCCGGCAATAGCTGGCGAACCGCAGGGCTCGGCACAGAGGGTTTAGCAGGATTCCGGTGACAAGGCGCAGCCAGTAATGGCCGCGGAGTCGGACCACGCGGAGACCCAACATGAGCTTCCAGCCAGGACAAGCAACCGCCGCCGTACGTGCTGCACTGGAGTCTGACTCCCAGCATGGCGCGGTGGTGCCACCCCTCCATTTATCAAGTAACTACACTTTTGCGGCGCTCGGCGAAAAACGTCAGTACGACTACACGCGCAGCGGCAATCCTACGCGGGATGCGCTGGCAGACGCGCTGACGGCGCTGGAAGGAGGCGCTGGCACTACGGTGACGTCGTCGGGCATGGCGGCGATCAACCTTGTGCTGCAGTTGCTTGAGCCAGGCGATCTGCTGATCGCGCCACACGACTGTTATGGGGGCACTTACCGCCTGTTCGACAAGCTGGCGCAGAAAGGCCACTTTCAGGTGCGATTCGTCGATCAGAGCGATGAGCGAGCGTTGCACGTGGCATGTGCCGACAGGCCACGCCTGATCCTGGTGGAAACCCCATCCAATCCGCTGCTGCGCATCGTTGATATTGAAAAGCTGTCCGTTGCCGCTAAGGCCTGCGGCGCGCTGCTGGCCGTGGACAATACATTTTTGTCACCGGTTCTCCAGCAACCGATTGCTCTGGGCGCAGATATCGTGATTCATTCAACGACCAAATATCTGAATGGGCACAGCGACGTTGTGGGTGGTGCCGTTGTGGCAGCGGACGCCGAACTCCACGAGCAACTGGCGTGGTGGGCAAATTGCCTCGGCATCACAGGAGCGCCATTCGACAGCTACCTCACCCTACGCGGGATTCGTACCCTGCATACCCGCATGCAGCAACATGAGCGTAGCGCGAATGAACTGGCTAATTTTCTAGCCGATCACGAGGGCGTGACCCAAGTCTACTATCCCGGTTTGCGGAATCACAAAGGTCATCGTATTGCTTGCCAGCAACAAAAAGGGTTTGGCGGCATGATCAGCTTCGAGATCGCTGGCGGGGAACCTGCAGTTCGCACATTCGTTGCCAGTCTGCAGCATTTCTCGCTGGCCGAATCGCTTGGTGGTGTGGAAAGTCTTGTCTGCCATCCTGCATCGATGACACATGCACCCCTGACTGACGCAGCGCTTGCCAATGCCGGTATCGGCCAGACGCTGATACGACTGTCGGTTGGACTAGAGTGTACCGAGGATCTGCTTGCTGATGTCTCACGCGCGCTGTCGGCTGCCGAGGCGGTTGTCACCTGTCCCTCAGTTGCTCTGGCGAGAGCCTGATTAGCCGCCGGTGCCCGCCGCCGGGCAATGGTTTCTAGATTCAGTTCAGCGCGTCGAGAATTGCGGCGGACATCGTCTCTGTGGTGACGGGTGATTCGCCCGCGGCGGCAATGTCAGCGGTACGGATACCCGCGCGAATCGTGGCGCTGATCGCAGCCTCTACGGCAGTGGCCTCCGATTCAAGTTCCAGGCTGTGGCGGAGTAACAGTGCAACGCTCGCGATCATTCCGCATGGATTCGCAATACCCTTGCCGGCGATGTCAGGTGCAGAGCCATGAATAGGTTCGTACAGACCACGGCGGGTGGTTCCCAGTGACGCGGACGGCAGCATGCCAAGGGATCCGGCAAGCATGGAGACTTCATCGGTCAGGATGTCGCCGAACATGTTTTCTGTAACGATTACGTCGAACGAGGCCGGCCGGTTAATCAAATGCATTGCGGCAGCATCGACGAGTAAATGCTCGAGTTCAACGTCCGGGAATTCCCTGGCAATGATGTCGGCAGTTACTTCGCGCCACAATCGCGAGGTCTCCAGGACATTCGCTTTATCCACGGAACAGAGCCGCCCCGTGCGCTCTTGTGCGAGCTTGCCGGCAACCCGCACGATACGTTCTATTTCGTGTCGCTGGTAGCGACACACATCGGTGGCGGTATCTGCGGTACGTGTTTTCTCTCCGAAATAAATACCACCGGTCAGCTCGCGCACGACGATCATGTCAACGCCTTCGAGTCTGTCCGCCTTAACCGGTGATGCAGCGATCAGTTCCGGATGCAGTTGCACCGGTCTGAGGTTGGCGAACACCGCCAGCGCTGAACGCAGGCTCAGCAGCCCTTGTTCCGGTCTGATTGTTGCCTTTGGATCGGACCATTTTGGGCCGCCGACCGCGCCGAGAAGGATCGCGTCGCTTTCGAGGCAGGCAGATTTCGACGCGGGTGGGAATGGGTCGTCCTCTGCGTCAATGGCCGCGCCGCCGATGAGCTTCTCAGCGAATTTAAAGCGGTGCCCGTACTGCTCGGCAACGCGACGAAGTACCGCCACGCCCGCGTTGCAGACTTCGGGCCCGATGCCATCGCCGGGCAGGACTGTGATCAGGGCTTCCAGGGTCTTGTCTCCTCAAACTTGCGAATCGCGGTTTCGTGTTTTTGCAGAAATCCCAGCTGATCTATGCCTTCAAGCAAACAGTAGCGGGCAAAATTTTCAATCGGGAAACTTACCTGTAAACCGTCCGGTAGGGTCAGGCGCAAGTTTTCGACATCGATACTGACCTGCACCCCCGGATTGTCCAGTAGATAGCTGTGCGCTTTTTCATCAATGACGATTGGCAGGAAGCCGTTCTTCAGAGCATTGCTGCGAAAGATATCTGCAATCTCCGTGCTAATAACTGCACGCAGGCCGAAATCGAGCAGCGCCCATGGCGCGTGTTCCCGCGACGAACCGCAACCAAAGTTACGCCCGGCCACCAGAATTTCACAGCCCTTCGCCAGAGTCTGATTGAGCGGAAATGCCGCGATCGGCGAACCATCTGGATTAAAGCGCCAGTCGTGAAAAAGATTCTTACCCAGGCCTTCGCGGGACGTCGTCGTCAAAAACCTGGCCGGGATGATCTGATCAGTATCGATATCCGAACTCGGCAGCACGACGGTGCATGACTTCAGGTGACGAACAGCCTTCATGATGTTTCCAGATAAGGTCTGGGATCAGCTACATGCCCCTCGACCGCGGAGGCAGCGGCCGTCATCGGGCTTGCGAGAATGGTTCGCGCACCGATACCCTGGCGGCCTTCGAAATTGCGGTTGCTGGTGCTCACACTCAGCTTGCCGCTTGGCACAGTATCGCCATTCATTCCAAGGCACATGGAGCAGCCTGACTCGCGCCATTCAGCGCCGGCATCGACAAAAATCCGGTCCAGTCCGAGTGCTTCTGCCTCGCGCTTCACTTGCTGCGAACCGGGCACGACCAGCATGCGAACGCCGCTCGCAATCTTGCGGCCGCGCATGACGTTCGCCGCCTCTTGTAGATCGGATATCCTGGAGTTCGTGCAGCTGCCGATAAACACCACGTCAACGGGCAACTCACTAATTGGCATGCCGGGTGTGATGCGCATGTAGTCGAGCGCTTTACGAAAGCTGTTATCGCCATTGTGATCCGGGACGGTGTCGGAAACCGGCATTACCATGCCCGGGTTCGTGCCGAATGTGACCATCGGCGTCAATTCGCCGCCGTCGATAGTGACCTGTTTATCGAAATGTGCGTCCTGATCGCCGCGGAGAGCGAGCCAGCGCTGCACTGCTTGCGCCCAGGCATCGCCACTGGGCGAGCGAGGCTTGTCCTGAAGATAATTTATGGTGACTTCGTCCGGCGCGATCATGCCAGCTTTCGCTCCGGCTTCTATTGACATGTTGCACACTGTCATACGACCTTCCATGTCCATTTTTTCGATCGCGCTGCCGCGATATTCGATGACATGCCCGGTTCCGCCGTCGACACCGACTTGTCCGATAATCGCGAGGATCAGGTCTTTGGCGGTGACCCCGGGCCGCAGAGCACCGCGGACATTGATCGCAAATGTTTTAGCCTGACGCTGCAACAGGCATTGGGTCGCCAACACGTGCCCCACTTCAGTGGTCCCTATACCGAATGCCAGGGCGCCAAACGCGCCGTGCGTGCTGGTGTGGCTGTCGCCGCAGACTATCGTTTTCCCCGGTTGCGTTGCGCCAAGCTCGGGTCCGATGACATGCACAATGCCGCGACTGTCACTGCCGAAGTCGAGCAGCTCCACACCAAACTCCTTGCAGTTTTTTTGCATCTGCAGGACCTGGTTCGCCGCGCCTTCGCCAACGACGGCGAGATCCTTGAAAGTACGAACGGGCGTAGTAGGGGTGGAGTGATCCATCGTGCCCAGGGTCAGATCAGGACGCCGTACAGCCAGCTTCTCCTGACGGAGCAACGAAAACGCCTGTGGCGTGGTTACCTCGTGTATGAGATGCAGATCGATATACAGTACAGCCGGCGTGGCGTCCGTCTCAGCAACGACCAGATGGTCCGCCCAGACTTTCTCGTAAAGCGTCTTTGGATGTAGCGTAGTCACGCGGTGTTTGGTCGAACCCTGCTCGTGAGCGCATTGACCGCTGCGGTGACCGGTTCCAGCCAGTTGTCATCATCCGCAGTGCTGCCGTCGAACAAGCCGAAAAATGCGTCCTGTAACTGTTTCGTAATAGGCCCGCGATGCCCTGGCCCGATTTCAATACGATCAACTGAGCGCACCGGCGTCACTTCAGCGGCAGTGCCGGTGAAGAAAATCTCGTCTGCGAGATACAGGGCTTCGCGGGGAATCGCTTTTTCCTCGACACGCATACCCATTCTCGCTGCGAGTTTGATAACCGCATCCCGCGTGAGGCCTGACAGAATCGAGGAGGTTGCGGGAGGGGTAAGGATACGACCGTCCTTCACCAAGAAAATATTCTCGCCGGCACCTTCGCTAACTGTGCCATCCGTCGAAAGCGCGATGCCTTCGGCAAAGCCCAGGCGCTTGGCCTCGGTGCTGATGAGCTGACCAGACAGATAGTTTCCACCGGCTTTCGCCATTGCGGGAATCGTGTTGGCGGCCACACGCTGCCAGCTGGATACGCAGACATCGACGCCTTTTTCCAGCCCATCCGCACCCAGGTATGCACCCCATTCCCACGCCGCGATGGCAACATCCACGCGGTGTTTTTCCTTGGGGGCCAGGCCCGGTTCTCCGTATCCACGGAAGGCAATGGGGCGAATGTAAGCGCCGTTCATCAGCTCGTTGGCGAGTACGACTTCTTTACACACCGCCACAAGGCCTTCCAGCTCGTAACCGATGGGCATTCGATAGATCTTTGCGGAGTCATAAAAGCGGCGCATGTGATCAGTCAGGCGAAACACTTTTGGTCCGTCCGGGGTCGCGTAGACGCGAATGCCCTCGAATACGGATGAGCCGTAGTGCAGTGCATGCGCCATAACATGTACCGTTGCCTGCTCCCAGGGGAGCATCTGGCCATTCATCCAGATCAATTTTCCGCCAGCAAAACTCATTACTCTCACTCCGAAAAAAAAGCGCTTGGGTGACCGTCTAGCTTAGCAAGCGCAACGGTTCTTAGCATCAGCCGGATCGATCAGATTGAAGCGCGATTAATGTCCGTCTGCGCCGGAAGATCGTCGAGGCCGCGCTCCTTGCGTCGCAATATGCGGTTGATAACTTCAAGGTACGCCCGACCTGCCGCCTCGATAATGTCCTGACTGGCGCCGTGTCCCCGATAGGGCTTACCGTTAAAGTCCACTGTCACGGTTGCTTCGCCCTGCGCATCTTCGCCCACCGTCGCACTTCGCAAGTCGAAGTGTTTCAAAGTGAGGTTTATCGAGGTTGCTTCCTCCATCGCGATGAAGGTGGCTTCAACCGGGCCGTCGGCGGTCGCCTCATGCTGCCGTACCTTGCCCTGCTCGTCGAGAAGGCTTATTACCGCCGTCGCCGCCACATCCGTACCGGAACTTATTTGCAGGGATTTGAGTGTCCATGGTCCGACGGAAGCATTGTCGACGTTCATGATGATTGCTTCAATATCACCGTCGTACATATCTTTTTTCTTGTCGGCCAGTTTTTTGAATTCCTGGAAGGCACGATTCACTTCAAACTCGTCCAGCTCGAAGCCCAGATCCCGAACGCGGTCGCGAAAGGCGTGCCGCCCGCTGTGTTTGCCAAGGACGAGATTCGACTTGCTGATGCCAACATCTTCGGGGCGCATGATCTCGTAGGTTGATGCATGTTGCAGCATTCCGTGCTGATGTATGCCCGCTTCATGGGCAAATGCGTTTTCACCCACTATCGCTTTGTTGCGCGGAATCTGCATCCCGGTAATGCCAGACACCAGCCTTGCCGTAGGGTAAAGCCGAGTGGTATCGATGTTGGTGTCGACACCGAAGAATTCACTCCTTGTCTTCAGCGCCATGACAACTTCTTCCAGCGAGCAATTGCCGGCACGCTCACCAATGCCATTGATGGTGCACTCAATTTGTCGTGCGCCGGCAAGTACCGCTGCAAGGCTGTTCGACACTGCCATGCCCAGATCATCGTGGCAGTGGACGCTGAGTGTAATACCGTCTATGCCACGCACATGATCATTCAGATAGCGGAACAGGCGGTCGAATTCGGCAGGCACGGTGTAGCCGACGGTATCCGGAATGTTCACGGTCGTCGCACCAGCCTCAATGGCTGCAGATACCACTTCGGCCAGATAGCCAAGTTCCGTCCGTGAGGCATCCTCCGGTGAAAACTCGACGTCATCGCAAAGCTCACGCGCCATTGCGATAGCGCTGACCGCACTCTTGATAATCTCTTCCTTGGCCATATTGAGTTTGTATTGGCGATGAATTGCACTGGTCGCAACAAAAACATGTATGCGATGGCGATCTGCACCCCTGACCGCTGCATGCACCTTTTCTATATCTTCCGGGTTGCAACGGGCGAGGCCGCAGATAGTCGGGCCGCGATTTTCATCGGCAATGGCTTTTACCGAATCGAAATCTCCGGGGGATGCAGCCGGAAATCCCGCTTCGATAACATCCACGCGCAGGTCAGAAAGTGCTTTGGCAATTCGCAGCTTTTCCCGCAGCGTCATGCTGCAGCCCGGCGCCTGTTCGCCGTCCCTCAGCGTCGTATCGAATATTTTTATCTGGTCGTTAGCCATCGGCTTTCTCCATTGAGCTGGAATGTTGTCGCGGAATTTAGTTTTCCAGCCAATCCATTTTCGATCTCAATCGTGCGCCGACTTCTTCAATCGGATGATCGAGATCCTGCTGCATCAGTTTCCGGTACTCCGGCTGGCCTGCCTTGTTCTCGGCGATCCAGCGCTTCGCGAACGTGCCGTCCTGGATGTCATCAAGCACTTCCTGCATTCGTCTGCGCACATGATCGTCGACGACACGCGGTCCACTGATCATGTCGCCCCAAGCTGCAGTTTCACTGATAAATTCGTGCATCTTGCGGATACCGCCCTCGTGCAGAAGATCAACGATGAGCTTCAGCTCATGCATTACTTCGTAGTAAGCAACTTCTGGCTGATAACCGGCCTTGACGAGCGTATCGAAACCTGCGACCACCAGCTCAGTCGCGCCACCACATAAGACTGCCTGTTCGCCAAACAGATCTGTTTCCGTTTCTTCGGCAAACGTTGTTTCTATGACACCGGCGCGTGCGCCGCCTATGCCCGCTGCATAGGCCAGCGCAAGTTGCAGTGCCTGGCCGGTACTGTCCTGTGCGACTGCGACCAGACATGGCACACCATGGCCTTCTTTATACTGGCGCCGCACCAGATCTCCGGGTCCTTTCGGTGCGATGAGGACAACGTCGAGGTCTGCGCGTGGTGAGATTTGCTTGAAATGAATATTGAAGCCATGTGCGAAGAGGAGGGCAGTTCCGTTGCCAAGGTTGCTTTCCACCGCCTTGTATAGATCGGCCTGTGACGTATCCGGCGTCAGAATTGCCACAATAGTGGCGCCCTTGACCGCTTCCGCCGGCTCGCGGACCTCAAATCCGTCCGCCCTGGCTTTCGCAACGCTGCCGCCTGTAGCGCGGGCGCCGATCACGACATTCATCCCGCTGTCCTTCAGGTTGCGCGCGTGCGCGCGCCCCTGACTGCCATATCCCAGGATCGTTATCTGCTTGCCTTCGAGGCATGAACCATCTACGTCTGCTTCCGAGTACATCTGCATTATCTTTTCCTGACTTCTTATGTGATGCGAACAAATCGCATTTCAGTTGACAAAAAAAACCCCACAATCCAATCGGGATGCGGGGTCGGCGTCTTTTCTGTTCGTGCGTTTACGCTACCCGCCCCGTCTCCCGTTAAGAAGCACAAGCACCAGCAGGGCAAGCAATCGCAGACCGGTTGCGGCGCATTTGAGCGAGATATTAATAGAATGTGTCATCACGCGGCATCATCTTTGATGCCCATGGCGATGTCAACTGAAGCCTTTTCAGTTACTTGTGTTACCAACAGCCTGGATTTCAGGATCGCTTCCGCTGGCGGTTGAATGGCGTTGTGCGGCCGACTTCCCGGGAAGCTTGTGCAGGCTGATGGTCGAATGGCGAACTGGCCTGACGTAGCTTGCTCCCGTCGACCTCGGCGCACACCCGTGGCGCTGGTCGATCGTCGCTGATCCGGATGGTCAGCTTGATCCCCGCGCTCAACAAAGGCTTGCCGGCGCGCGGACGGATGCTGGCATGAGTGGTTCTCAGCGGGTACTCTCCTGCCGGTGATTACAGCGCTGGCGAGAGGCATACCGACATTTGCAGTAGTTTCGCCAATCCTTTTTCAGCCACTGCGTTATGTCGTTGTAATGCTGGCGATACCTGATGCTTATGGTATTCTTGCCAACGATCAAGGCGGGACCTGACGAAGGTAAACTGGTGAACCAGGGGTGTGAAACCAGCAGGACGGTCCGGAAAAAGCATGAATAAGTCAAAATCAGAATTAAAGGCCGCGGCAGATGTCGAGAGGGTCGCGAGCGAAAGGGGGATTGCATGCACATGGGTGCAGTCCGCACGTATGTTGTCTAAGGGATCCGTGGACTACCGCGCATCCCTCTTCCGAAATTCAATAATCACTAAAACTCGATGTAGTAAGGAGTATCAATGAAACGGTGCAAATACAGCAGCCGGCAGTGGGCGGGCGTAGCAGCAGCTGCGGTTGTCATCGTGACTGGCAGCGTCTTCGCCCAGTCGGTGACAGTTGATCAGGTCCTTCAGGCTGATCTGCGACGACTCAAAGTCGCGCAAGAGTCTCAGGAACGGATCAATGAGGTAGTTGAGACAGAGCGATCACTTTCAGATGACTACCGGGCCATCAATAAAGAGATTGACGGATTGAAGGTTTACAATCGTTTGATGACGGCTCAGACCAACGGTCAGACGGCGACCCTTGAAGATATCGCCCTTTCCCTTGAGCAAGTCGATGTCATCAACCGTCAGATTTTCCCGCTTATGGAGCGGATGATCGATGGCCTTCAACAGTCGATCGCACTTGATATTCCTTTTCTTCTGGAAGAACGTAAAAAGCGCGTCCAGGGCCTAGAAGACATTATGGAGCAGTCCAACGTCAGCGTTGCGGAGAAGTTTCGCAAGGTGATGGAGGCCTACCAGATCGAAATGGACTACGGCACGTCCAGCGAATGGTACAAAACCTCGTTGAACGTCGATGGATCTGATCGTGAATACAACATGCTTCGTGTTGGTCGGGTAGGGCTTTACTTTCAGTCCGATGACACGAATATCACTGGCTGGTGGAATCCGATCACCGGCGCATTCGAGGAGCTCGGCAGCGAGCACCGCAACGAAATCCGCAAGGGCATTCGAATTGCACGTCAGTTAATTGCACCGGAGCTGATTTTGCTCCCGATGCCCGGTCCAGAATCAGTCGAGGGAGCTTGATCGATGAAACGTATAGCAATCATTATCGCGAGTGCCCTGATCGGATTCAGCACGGCGCAGGCACAAGAAAACGCCAGCAGTATGGCGGAACTGCTTAATCAGATTGAGCAGGGACAGGCTCGGGACAATCAGGAAGCACGGGAGCGCGAGCAGCGATTTAATCAGTCGCGAGCCGAGCAGCAAAACCTGGTCAACCAGGCCCGCGGCGAACGGACGGGACAGGAGAACGAATCTGTAAGACTCGAAGCCCTGTTCAACAGCAACCAGGAAGAAATCGCTACGGCTCGTGCACAGCTAGACGAGCGCCTGGGTGCATTGAAGGAGCTTTTTGGTGTTTTGCAGACGGTTGCAGGCGATGCGCAGGGTCGATTCAATTCCTCGCTGACAAGTCTGCAATACCCCGGTCGTGAACAATTCCTGGTCGAGCTTGGCAGCAAGATGGCCGGTGCCAGTTCACTGGCGTCCATCGAGGAAATCGAACGGCTTTGGTTTGAGCTGCAGCGCGAAGTTTCTGCGACCGGAAATATTGTTAAGTTCCCGCATGCAGTGACTCGTGCTGATGGTGAAGTGATCAACGCGGAAGTCGTCCGGGTTGGCGCCTTCAACATTGTTTTCGAAGACGGCTATCTGACCTATAGTGGTGGCGGAGCCACTTTGAACGAGCTACAGCGTCAGCCGGATCAGTCCCGCTACACCGATTCAACGGACGACATCGCAAATGCGACCGCTGATGAGGTTGTGACGTTCGGCCTTGACGGAACGCGCGGCGGCATTCTCGCTCTCCTGGTTGAGTCTCCGACGATCACCGATCGCATACATCAGGGTGGCATCGTGGGCTACACGATCATTGGCCTGGGTATTGTCGGCCTGTTGATCGCGATCGTTCGCTGGATTGGCCTGTCGAATGCGTCCCGAAAAGTGAATGCTCAGTTGAAGAGCGATACTGCAAGCACCGATAATCCGCTCGGACGGGTACTCGCAGCCTACGAAGCTAATCGTAATGCAGATACTGAGACCATCGAGTTGAAGTTGAGTGAGGCGGCGTTGAAAGAGATGCCGGATCTGACGAAGGGACTACTCTTTATTAAGGTAATCTCCGTGGTGGCCCCGCTAATGGGTCTGCTCGGTACGGTTACCGGCATGATCAAGACCTTCCAGGTCATCACGCTTTATGGTGCAGGTGATCCGAAAATGATGGCCGGTGGTATTTCCCAGGCTCTCATGACAACGGTACTCGGCTTGGTGGTGGCAATACCGATGGTGCTGATCCATACGCTGGTTAGTGGCCAGAGTCGAAAGATCATCAACATTCTGCAGTCACAAAGCGCCGGCATCGTTGCCACTCATTCTGAGAAACACGGCTAGGGCCGGGTTGAGGAGCGGCAATGCTTTGGCTATTTGACAGTATTGAAGCCATTCGCGATTTCATGGAGCTCGGTGGACCGGTGCTGCGCTGGATTGCAGTCACAATCTTTGTCATGTGGGTGCTGATCCTGGAACGGCTGCTGTACTTTCGCGGTGCCATGAAAGCGCATTCGGAAGCGATTCATGATCACTGGGAGGCGCGCGTAGAACGGAAGTCGTGGAATGCACATATGATTCGGGAGTCAATGATTTCCCGTTTTGCCCAGTCCACAAACCGTTCTATTCCCATGATTCAGACCCTGGTAGCGCTTTGTCCACTGCTGGGACTGCTTGGCACGGTGACAGGCATGATCAAGGTGTTTGAGGTCATGGCTGTGTCAGGCTCGGGGAACGTTCGCGCCATGGCGGCCGGCGTATCCCAGGCCACTGTGCCGACGATGGCGGGAATGGTGGGAGCACTCTCAGGAGTACTTCTCGTAACTTTGCTAAGCCGCCGTGCGGCACGTGAGGTCGAGTTTCTTGAAGACTCACTCACGATGGATCACTAAAAAGGTAACTGAAATGCGTAGAGCACAAGCAGGAATGGGCGGTGAAGAGGAAGATAATGAAATCAACCTGACACCCATGCTCGATGTTGTTTTTATCATGCTCATCTTCTTTATTGTCACGGCTTCCTTTATTAAAGAAGCCGGTATCGACGTCAATCGTCCGGATGCGCCGACCTCAGAATCGATAGCAGATGCAAATATTCTGATTGCCATCAGTTCGAATGACGAAATATGGATCGACCGCCGTATGGTTGATCCACGGGCAGTTCGGCCGAATATCGAGCGTTTGCACGCAGAAAACCCGAAAGGCTCAGTGGTTATTCAGGCAGACAAGAAGTCCACCAACGAGATGCTGGTGATGGTGATGGACGCGGCGAGACAGGCGGGCGTTTACAATGTCTCTATCGCGGCGAACAACAACTAGGAACTGAAATCGGTGTTCATGGTCTGAATAATAAGGGCCCGGCACCTGAATACAGCTAACGAAGCGGTTTAGCCGCTGAGGAGCAGAGGGAAATGATAGGTCGTTACATATTCTCTATCGTCGTAGGCTCGATCATCACGCTATCGTTGATCTTTGTGATGCATCTGCTGATCAAGCATGCCGAGGACGCCATCAGTAAGGAGCGAACCCGGCATCAGCTGGACTTTGTTCGCATCAAAAAGAACGAAACGCTGAATACCGAGGATCTGACCCCGGAGAAACCGCCGAAACCGCCCGAGGTGCCGCCGGAAGTGCCACCGCAGGATATGGATTCAATTGATCCAAATGCGCCGACCATCAATGTCCCGCCGCCTACGGTTGCTGCGAATATTGACGTTGGCGGTCCCGGCGGTATGAATATCGCAGAGGGCGATTATCTGCCTATCGTCCGCGTTGCCCCGGTATATCCGGCCCGAGCGCTTTCGCGCGGCGTGGAAGGATACGTTGATATGGGATTCACCGTCACAACGAGCGGCACCGTGAGAGATCCCGTCGTACTGTTTTCTACAAGTAGCCTGTTCGACCGGGCAGCGGAGCGCGCCGTGCTGAAGTTTAAGTACAAGCCACGTGTTGTCGATGGCGTGCCGGTTGACGTGCCGAACGTCAAGACCCGCATTACCTTCAAGATTGAAGAATGAATTGACTCCATTGTCAGCTGGAAGAGCGGGACGCTGTGATAAGGATTATTTGATATGAGTATAAACAACCAATTTCTGCCGCGATTTTCTCTTCTGTTTGTCTGCAGCCTGTTCCTGGCCGGCACTGCGGTGTCGCAGGAAGAGGAAGATAGCGCAAACCAGAAGACCAAGCAGGCGCAGGCTGTAAGCAAGGAAGTCTACGATCGTATCCAGAAGGCGCAGGAGATGATCGACGCCGATGATCAACAAGGTGCATTGCGCCTACTGGATTCACTGCTATCAAAGAAAGGTATCACTGAGTACGAGCAGCAGAATATTCTCAATTACATCGGCTTCGTCAACTACAACCTCGATAACATCGATGCGGCAATGGCGGCCTATGAAAAGATGATCGCCATTCCAAGTATCGAGCCGCAGATCAAGAAGCAAACTGTCTACACGATGGCACAATTGTCCACGATGCGGGAAAAGTATCAGAAGGCACAGTCGCTACTGGACCAGTACTTCGTGCTCGAAACCAATCCCGCACCTGACGCCTATATTCTGTACGCGCAAAACTTGTATCAGCTCAACAAAATTGCGGAAATGATCAAGCCCATCGAAACGGCAATGGATATTGCGCGCAAGCGGGAAACTGAAATCAAAGAAGATTGGTACGTACTATTAAACTTCGCCTATTTCTCGCAAGAGAATTATGCAATGGTCCGTGATATTCAGAAGATCTTGCTCGTCAACTGGCCGAAGAAGCGCTACTGGTTCTCGCTGGCTGGCGCGTATACCGAATTGGGTGAGGACGATAACCTGATGGCAGCGTATGACGCTGCGCACACGCAGGGCCTGCTCGAAACCGAAGCCGAACTTGCGACGATGGCACAGCTTTACATGCAGCATGAAACGCCATACAAGGCGGCGACGTTGCTTGAGAAGGAGATGGAGGCTGGACGCGTAGGTAAGGACGCAAAGAATTACCGCTTGCTGTCACAGGCATGGACGCTCGCCGCGGAAGACGAGAAATCAATTCCCGCGTTGCAGGAAGCGGCAAGACTGAGTTCCGATGGTGAACTCAATCTTCGACTGGGCAATGCTTACCTGAACCTTGGCCGCTACGACGAGTGCGTTCCTGCGATTCAGGAAGGTCTTAAAAAGGGCGGTATAAAGAGTCCGGACAACGCACAGATTTCGATGGGAATGTGCCTTTACAACCAGAAAGAATACCGAGCGTCAATTAACGCATTTACTGAAGCGGCTAAGACAGACCGTTCCAGGCGTATAGCGAATCAGTGGATTACTGTTATTCAGAGCGACCTCGAGCGCAATGAGCAGATCCGTCTGGCCGAAGCGGCTGCACAGAAGCAGTTGCGCGACATTGAGAATCGTCGCAAGACCGCGCAACGTATCTGATTTAACATTGAGAGATAACAAACGGGCGCCTCTGGCGCCCGTTTTCATTCGTGTTGCACTGATGATCCAGGCGCATTGACCCTCTACGGGTCGATACTTACAATGCGCCCACAAATTTTCGCCAATTACAGGAAGCCAGGATGCCAAAGGTTATTTTCATCACACCGGACAATGAACGTCATGAAGTAACGGCGGACAACGGCTATTCGGTAATGGAAGCGGCGGTGAACAACAATATCGATGGCATCGTGGCGGAATGCGGCGGAGCATGCGCCTGTGCGACCTGCCACAGCTATATCGATGCGGCGTGGCTGGACAAGTTGCCGCCAATGGACGATATGGAAGACAGCATGCTGGAGGCAGCCTATGATCGGCGAGACAATAGCCGACTGACGTGTCAGCTCGAGCTGTCTGACGAGCTGGATGGACTTGTTGTCCATGTAGCTGAAAACGAATACTGAAAATGGAGAACTGTCGTGCCTATTAAAGCTGGTGAGAAAATGCCCTCGGGTGTGTTTGGCGTAATGAGCGAATCTGGACCGGGTGCAATATCGGCAGATGAATTATTCGGTGGAAAAAAAGTTGTGCTGGTATCCGTGCCCGGAGCGTTTACACCGACGTGCTCCGCGAAGCATCTGCCAGGTTTTGTCGACAGGGCTGATGAGTTATTCGCCAAAGGCGTAGATACGATAGCGTGTGTGGCCGTGAACGATGTCTTTGTTATGGATGCGTGGGGCAAGGATCAGAAGGTTCGGGATAAAGTGATGATGCTCGCAGATGGTAATGGCGAGTATGCGAAGGCGCTGGATCTGGTGATGGACGGTACAGCCTTTGGCATGGGCAAACGCAGCCAGCGTTTCGCGATCGTTGTTGACGACGGAGTGGCAAGCAGCGTCGCCGTAGAGGCGCCGGGGAAATTCGAGGTCAGCAGCGTGGAAGCGGTATTGGCCGCATTGTAGCGACGGCGCTGTTATTTGCTGATTGCCGCTTCCAGTTCGGGCACAATCTGAAACAGGTCGCCGACCAGCCCGATATCCGCCACCTCAAATATCGGCGCTTCGGCGTCTTTGTTGATCGCTACGATTGTGCCCGCATCCTTGATCCCTGTCAGATGCTGGATCGCGCCCGATATGCCGATCGCAATGTAGAGGTCCGGCGCAATGATCTTGCCGGTTTGCCCTACCTGCATTTCATTCGGGACGTAGCCTGCGTCCACTGCAGCCCGCGAAGCTCCCACCGCCGCGCCCAAGGCGTCAGCCAGCTTGTATATAATCTCAAAGCCTTCGCTGCTTCCCATTGCGCGACCGCCGGACACCACCTTGGAAGCAGTCTGCAGATCCGGACGATCTGATTTGCCTGACTGCAGCTCTACGAAGCGCGTGTGCGACGGTAATTCGGCGGACGGTGAAACTGTTTCAATTACACCGTCACCATCTCCAGAGACTGCCTTATACGAGGCAGTGCGAACGGTTGCCACCACAATCGTCTTGCTATCAGCTTCGACGGTCACGATGGCGTTCCCGGCATAAATTGGCCGCAAAAAACTGTGACTACCACGAACGTCCATAATGTCACTAATCTGATTCACACCGAGAAGGGCAGCAGTCCGTGGCATTAAATCTTTGCCAAACGTTGTGGACGGACCGAATAAATGTGAGTAATTGCCGCCAAGCTCGGCAAGCTGCGGTGCGATCGTTGCCGCCATGAGATTGGCATGCACCGGATTTTCAATGAGCAACACCTTTGCTACACCCGAAAGCGCGGCGGCGTCCGTGGCGATGGCACCCGCGTCGTCGGCAAACACCGCAACGTGAATTTCGGCATCTGGCAATTGCCTGGCGCAGGCGACGGTTTTTGCCGTGCTTGGATTCAGCTTGCCGTTGGCGTGCTCTGCGACGATAAGTACCTTGGACATCAGATGAGTCCCTTGTCTTTAAGTGCATCAATCAAGGCGGGTACGCCGTCGACCATAACCCCTTTCTGACGCACGGGTGGAGGGGCGTACGCAGTTGCCTTAATGGCTATAGCGGCTTCGATTTTCAAGTCCTGCAAGGAAACTTCATCCAGTGGCTTTTTCTTCGCTTTCATGATGTCCGGCAGCTTCACATACCGTGGCTCATTGAGGCGCAGATCCGTGGTGACGACGGCAGGCAAATCGACCTCAAGCGTCTCCAGACCGGCATCTACCTCGCGGGTAACTGTGGCCGACGGGCCATTAATCGTGAGTGAGGATGCGAAACTGGCCTGCGGCCGCTTCCACAGCCCAGCCAGCATCTGGCCAACCTGATTGTTGTCATCATCGATCGCCTGCTTTCCGAGCAGGACCAGGTCTGGCTTTTCACGTTCGACCAGTGCCAGAAATACACGGGCTACCGTCAGAGCATCGCTCAAGTCCTCGGTAGTGACGATGATGGCACGGTCGGCACCCATGGCAAGACCTGTTCGCAACTGCTGCTGCGCTTCGGGCTTTCCAATGGAAACGACTATCACTTCTTTCGCCTCGCCACGTTCACGGATGCGAAGTGCCTCTTCCAGGGCAATCTCATCGAAGGGATTGATACTCATTTTCACGCCGTCGGTTTCGACGCCGCTGCCATCTGACTTGACCCGAACGCGGACGTTGTAGTCGACAACACGCTTAAGGCCCACGAGGATTTTATCCACGGGCAAACTCCTGCATTCCAATAGTGTTGGCGGCAGGCCGGTGGCCGCCGGCGCATATTGTGTCCGACACCATTCCCGTGTACAAGGCAAAAGGGTCTATCCGGCAATCGCTTATCCACCTGGAGGAGTCCTCATGGCGATATTTAGCCATCTCATATCGGTAGAAGCGCTTAAATCGCTGCTTGCAGAAGGCGAATGCCGGCTTGTTGATTGCCGTCATGATCTGCTTCAGCCGGAAAAAGGTCGTGCTCAATATCTGGAGGGACACATACCGGGTGCGATACATGTGGATATGGACACGGATCTCGCCGCTGATGTGACGCCTGACAGCGGCCGCCACCCGTTGCCGGACCCTGAATGCTTTGCGCAGAAGCTCGAACGCTGGGGTATCGGCAATGCAACCCAGGTCGTGGCGTACGATTATGGCAGTGGCGGGCTGGCAGCGCGCCTGTGGTGGATGCTGCGCTGGCTGGGACACGAGAGGGTGGCCGTGCTGGACGGAGGACTGGCGGCCTGGGCGGCCGCAGGTGAGCCATTGGCCACCGCGTCACCATGTTACCCCGCAGCGACATTTGATCCCCAGCCACGAGCAGATCTCGTCGTCACAACGGAAGAAATAGCCCGCGCGCTCGTGAACCAGCAGGCCATTGTTATTCTGGACGCCCGCGACGAGGCACGTTTTGCCGGCAGGACAGAGCCAATCGATTCGGTGGCAGGGCACATCCCGGGCGCTACCAACCTGCCGTTTTCGCGCAGCCTTGATCCCGGTGGTTTCTGGCGCGATCCAGCTGAGCTTGAGACGATGTGGGCGGAAATTGAAGACGGGACGAGTATACGTCCTATTGTCATGTGTGGATCGGGGGTCACGGCGTGCCATCTGGCGCTGTCAGCGGCGGTGGCAGGCCGTCCCGAGCCGCGGCTCTATGCCGGTTCCTGGAGTGAGTGGATACGCGACCCCGGGCGCCCTGTAGTGACTGGTTTGGAGGGTTGCGAAGCGTAGTGTCGCTGCGGACATACGATGAACTTAATCTGTCAGCGGCCGGTCAAACTGTCCCATATCAGGCTTCAATATCGCTGCCTGACGACTGCATTTTTAGTGACCTTTACGTGATGAAAAAGCTTATAAAAGATATAGTTACCGCAGCTATTTCATGTGGATTAGTTGCTGCTTGCGCGGCGCCTGGCGACGGCCCGCCACGCGGCCAGGATATGGATTACCAAGGTTCCGATTGCATCTCGATCCGGACTATCCGAGACTACACCCCACTGGATCGACAGAGCCTGCTCATCGAGGCGGCAGCCAAGCAACACTACTACGTGACCCTGGCGTTATCGTCATTTGAGCTCAGGTCGTCCTTCCAACTGGGTTTTTCTTCAAGAGACGACTGGCTTTGCCCCTACGGCGGGGATGAAATCGTCTTCGACAGTTTTTCTGATCAGCGAATGGGTATACGCGCGATCAGTAAGATCACAAAAGAACAGGCTGAAGAATTGTTGATTCGGCATGGCAAGAAGGCGCCACCAGAACAAATAGATCCCGCACCTGCCGTTGGCAATGGGGCGGAGGTCGAAGAGCTAGGCTAGATCGGACTGTTATCTGGTTTAACGATTGGATTCAACCGGTCAGCCACGCATCCGCAATCTCCGTGCGGACCCGCCCGACCACCCTCTGGGTGGTCGGGTTTTATTTTGCTTGCCGTTCGTGATTTGGCATCTGACAATTTGGCGCATATGACCGTAGCGACAGCGAGCGACAAAGAAGGTCCACTGCACGGTATCAAAGTGCTTGATCTCACCCGTGTTCTCGCGGGTCCCTGGGCTACCCAGCTGCTGGCCGACTACGGCGCCGATGTCATCAAGGTTGAACGTCCGGGGACCGGCGACGATACGCGATCCTGGGGGCCGCCATGGCTTTCCAAAACTAGCGAAGCAGCCGGATCAGATTCCGCATACTTTCTGTCCGCGAACCGCAA
Organism: Woeseiaceae bacterium; assembly: GCA_037968735.1. GTDB lineage: Bacteria > Pseudomonadota > Gammaproteobacteria > Steroidobacterales > Woeseiaceae > SZUA-117. The sequence goes on from JBBKWC010000014.1 coordinate 52,758, forward strand.
CAAACGCTCCGTCACCGCGAATCTCGACAATCCGGCCGGCGCAGATATCGTTCGTGCACTGGCGAATACGACCGACGTTGTCATAGAGAATTTCAAAGTCGGCACCTGCCGTCGCTTCGGCCTTGACTACGAGCGCCTGAGTGCCGCCAATCCCGCGCTGATCTATTGCTCCATCTCGGCGTACGGACAGACAGGTTCCCGCGCGGAAGAGCCCGGCTACGACGCCGTCGTTCAGGCGTCTGGCGGGCTCATGAGCATCACCGGCGCGCCCGACGACGAGGGCGGCTCGCCGCAGAAAGTGGGCGTCGCGGTTGCAGATATCATGGCGGGCATGTACGCAGCCAGTGCCATTCTGGCGGCAATCGTACTGCGCCAGCAAACCGGCGAAGGGCAATATATAGACGTTCCGCTATACGACAGTCAGGTCGCATGGCTTGCCAACCAGAACATGAACTACCTGATCGGCGGCGAAGTGCCTCAGCGCATGGGCACGGCGCACCCCAACCTGGTTCCTTACCAGGCGTTTCGGACCCGTGATGGATACATCATGGTCGCGGTGGGGAACGACCGGCAGTTTCGGTCCTGTCTGGAAAGTATCGGTCGTGCCGATCTCGCTGACGATCCCCGCTTTCTGACGAATGCAGCGCGGATCGAACATCGCAAAGTTCTGATCGACATTATGCAGCTTGCTTTCGGCAACCGGGATTCGTCAGCATGGCTGCAAACACTGGCGGCCTGTGCGGTTCCCGCCGGCCCAATTAATAGTATAGATGCGGTGCTGAGTGGCGACTACGCCACTGAACGACAACTCGTCAGACCCGTACCTCATGCAAGCGGAGGCAGTGTCCCGACAGTCGCCAACCCGGTGCGCTTTTCCGACACTCCCGTTACTTACCGCAGTGCGCCGCCCGAACTGGGGCAGGACACCCGCAACGTCCTGGAAAATGAACTCGGCCTGTCAATGGCGGAAATCGATGAACTTATTGCCGCAGGGGCAATATGAGCACGCGCGCCAATAATCATTCCATAGCGGTTAGCAAAGCGCTGGCAAGCGTCCGCTATGAAATTCGGGGGCGGCTCGCACATCGCGCGGAGGTATTGGAGAAGCAGGGTTACGAGATCCTGTCCCTGAATATCGGCAATCCGGGGCTGTACGGATTCCGTACACCCGAAACAATGCGTCTTGCGATGATCGAGAATCTGGCGCTCGCGGAGCCTTACAGCCATCAGAAAGGAATTTTTCCCGCTCGCGAAGCAGTTGTAATGCAGCAACAGGAGAGAGGTATTCGCGGTGTTACCGTCGAAGATGTGTTCATTGGCAACGGCGTCAGCGAGTTAATCGATCTGTCGCTTAGAGCGCTTCTGAATCACGGCGACGAAGTGCTTGTGCCAAGTCCCGATTACCCGTTGTGGTCAGCGGCCGTTACCCTGAATTCCGGCGTGGTTAAACACTATCGCTGTCCTCCGGAAAATGGTTTCATGCCGGATCTGGCTGACATGGAAGCGCAGATAGGCAAGCGTACCCGCGCAATCGTCGTGATTAATCCGAATAATCCCAGCGGCGCGGTGTATGGCCGACAGACACTGCGCGAAATCGTTTCTCTGGCGGAACGTCATGATCTCATTCTGCTGTCTGACGAAATCTACGATCAGATGGTCTACGACGACGCGGAGTTCATTCCACTGGCGCCGCTGGTCGACAATACGCTGTGCCTGACTTATTCCGGATTATCTAAAATCTATCGCGCCTGTGGTTATCGCGTGGGCTGGTGCTCGTTTAGCGGAGTCTCCGACAGGGCACAGGATTATAAAATGGCAATGGAGTTGCTGGCGTCACTGCGACTCTGCAGCAACGTGCCGGGCCAGTGGGCAGTGCAGACCGCGCTGGGTGGCTTTCAGAGCATCAGGGAACTGGTCCAGCCTGGCGGCCGTCTGTATCAATCGCGCCAGGCGGTGATCGACGCAATAGAGGAAAGCTCCATGCTGAGCCTGGTCGCGCCGATGGGCGCAATGTATGCCTTCGTGAGACTCGACCCCGCTTTAAAATCTCGTTTCGATGACAAACAATTTGCGCTCGAGTTGCTTGAGAGCAAGCATGTGCTGGTCGCGCCGGGCAGCAGCTTCAATACCGGTTATACAGATCACTTCCGTATCACGACGCTACCGGATGCTGAGCAAATCGGAGAGGTTTTCATGCGCATCAACGCGCTCCTAGAGCAGAAAGGGTGACCGAAGGCGAGTCGCAAAAATATTACGGCTGGCTTGAAGACGCGATCGGTGAGGGTGCGGATACCACGATTGTCACGTCAAGCCGGCGCCTTGCAAGGGATTTGCGCGGTGTTTGGGATCAGCGCCAACTGGCAGCCGGGAAAAAGGCCTGGCGAACGCCAACAATCGCATACTGGCCGGACTGGCTGGTTGCGCTCAGCGCCGGAGACGGCGTGGCAACTTCTCCGTATCGGCTTGGCACAGTTGCCAGCTCCTTACTGTGGGAACGCTGTCTTCACGCCCGGGCGAAAAATGACGTCATCAATTTCAACGGTCTGGTTCGCCAGGCAGAACGTACCTGGCGTCGGCTGTGCGAATGGCAGGTTCCGTTCGCGGAGATCTTGAACGCGGCGCAAAGTGAAGACGAAATCGCTTTTGCTCAAGCTGCGCGAGATTATCGCGAATTACTTGCGGACAGCAACTGGGTGGATCAGGCAGGTTTGGCGGAACTGGTTTTCCGCTTGCTTGCTGCGAATGAATTGACGTTGCCCGGCCGTGTCGCGTTCACCGGTTTCAATCGACTAACTCCGTCCGTCGCATCAATCGCCACGCAACTTGAACAAGCCGGCTGTGAAGTTCGAATACAGTCAGGGCCACAGCGGAACCGTTTCGCCGCTCGTGTCGAGTTTTCAAGGGAAAGCGACGAGTTGCTTGCTGCCGGCCGCTGGGCACGGCGGTTGCTCGACAAGGACCCCGACGCCCGTGTTGGCATTGTGTGCGGCAGTCTTGAGGTCAACGCAGAGAATATCTTGCGATTTGTGAAAGATGGCGCCACCCCGGGCTGGCAATACGGTGACGCCGACCACAGAGTTGCCGTTGGCTCGTCTTACGGGCGGCAGCTGGCCCGGTATCCGGTCGTCACGATCGCACTACTGGCATTGCGTTGGTGTCACGCAGGTTTGGGTACACGGGACGTGAGTGTGCTTCTCAGGAGCCGCTTTCTGGGCGGCGAAGTTACCGCGGGCAGAGCTCAACTGGAGCTATATTTGCGGCAACTTCCAGATCGCGTGTGGACGCCCGCTCAGTTCCTTCGCGCGCTGCCAAGCGGAGCCCATGCCCCTGAGGTAAAGACGTTCGCGGCTGCGGTCCTGTCGCTCGCGACCCTTGCCGATCAGCGGCAGGCAGCGTTGTCACCGACTGAATGCATCACGAATATCTCAAGTGCGCTGGCAAACGCGGCTTGGCCCGGTATTGCTGTGCCTTCAAGCGAAGAATTCCAGTTATTGAATCGCTGGCGGGAGTTACTGAACGAAGTGGCGATGATCGGTGCCGTGACAGAACAGACAGATGCCGCTGCTGTGATTCGCCGTATGTCGCGTCAAGCCGCAGACATTGTGTGGCAACCGGAACAGGCGACAGGCAGGATTCAGGTGCTCGGCATACTTGAGGCAGCAGGCCTTGAGTTCGACGGTCTTTGGATTACTGGTATGGATGCTGACCAATGGCCCATGCCTTCGCGACCATTGCCGTTCGTACCCATCGACTTGCAGCGGCGCTACGACATGCCCGACGCGACCCCGGCGGACACGCTTGCATTCTCCAGGCGCGTGTTAAGACAACTTCTGAACGGCTCGGATCAATGTGTCCTCAGTTGGTCAGCGGCAAGGGGCGATATGGCACTGACCCGGAGTACCCTGCTGGATGAACTCGCGCTCGGCAAGCTTGAGCTTGATGATGCATCGGACGGCGTCGACTATGAAGTCGCGTACGGCGTCGTTGCAATGGAGCAAATCAGAGACAGCGCGCCGCCCGTCCATCCCGATGAACACATCCGTGGTGGCGCTTCGATAGTTCAGCGACAATTCGTCGAACCATTCTCCGCATTTGTCGTCGGCCGTCTGGGCGTGCGTGCTCCTGATGAAATTTCCGCGGGACTTTCTGCCAGTCTGCGCGGTAACCTGATACACGATGCGCTGCACAATTTGTTTCGCGGCAAACCGACGCGAAGCGACATTGAGTCGTGGTCAAGCACGGAGACAAGCAACAGGATCGGCAGTGCAGTTGACAGCGCGCTTACGCTTGGTCCGGCATACGACGATCCCGTCGTCAGAAAGATGCTGTTGCTGGAGCGTGCGCGCCTGCAGCAATTGCTGCGAAATTTATGTGCCAAAGAAATACTGAGGGATGAGTTTTCCATAGCTCATGTGGAGCATAAGCTCGACTATGCCGCAATGGGCATGCGACTCGGCTTGCGCGTTGATCGCGTTGACGCTTTGGAAAGCGGCGAACTGCTGGTTATAGACTACAAGACTGGCCAGGAGAAAACTTTTCTGAATCAACAAGGCGACCTGACTGATCTGCAGCTGATTGTCTACGCTGATGCCCTAGGCAATGCTGTTGGCGGGATATCGCTGATCAATGTCGACAGCCGAAAAATTAGCTATAGAAGTGCTGGCAACGGCCCTCTAGCGAAACAGAAGGAAGCTTGGCCGGAGACTTTTGCCGCTTGGCGGGCATTGCTACACGAAAACTTGCGCGCATTTGCAGCTGGTGATGTTCGCGTCAACTGGCTGCAAAAAACGGCAGAAGCGCGACCGCTAAACATGATAAGTCGGTTTCAGGAGCAAAAACGTGCCGACTGATCGCGGTTTGCTTCAGTCTGACGTAGCCGCCCGGTCCCGAGCGCTTGATGTATCGCAATCATTTATCGTGCAGGCACCAGCGGGTTCCGGAAAGACAGGGCTTCTCATTCAGCGCTACCTCGCCCTGTTGCCGACAGTGGATCATCCCGAGCAGGTGCTGGCTATCACTTTTACACGCAAAGCTGCCGCGGAAATGCAATATCGTGTTATCGAGGCCTTGCGCAATGCGCGTGATAAGAAAAAACCTGAATCGGAACACGAACTGCTAACTCACGCGCTGGCTGAACGGGCACTGCGGCATGCCTCTGACAAGGGCTGGGATCTTATTGCATCGTCTAATCGCTTACGCATCGAGACCGTCGATGCTTTTGCCGCAAGCATTGCACGATTCTCGCCACTCAGCTCTGAGTTGGGCGGTACGGTCGGAACGGCGTCCGATGCGGAAGTACCGGGATTATATCAGCGAGCGGCGGCGACGACGCTGAATTACCTGGCAGGCAGCGACGCCGCGGCCGGAACGGTCGAAGTTGTTCTTCAGCATCTAGACAACAACAGTCGCCTTTTCATCGCGTATCTCTCGCGGATGCTTGCCTCGCGAGAGCAGTGGCTGGGAATAACGGGCAGTGGAAAAATGAGCGCGGCAACGGCAGTCGCTGTTCGTGCGAGCTTGGAAAGCAATATTGCCAAGATCGTACAACGCCATCTGCAAATGACAGATGCACTTATTCCCGACTTTTGCAGGTCAGCGTTGCCCGTGATGCTCGATCAGGCAGCGCAGAGCCTCGTTGACTCAGACGTTACCGACCACGCTCTGCTGCGTCGTGCGTCTCCCGGGCTTTGGCCCGCCGCTGATCCGGACGCCAGGCACGACTGGCGTGCTATCCGGGACTGCCTGCTTACCAAAGAGGGAAACTGGCGAAAGACCATTAACAAGAATGACGGGTTTCCACCTAAGGAGCAGGCGCGCAAAAAGGCATTCATGGTACTCCTCGAAGGTCTCCGCGAATGTACCGCCCTTCGTATCGCGCTAAATCACATCAACACCTTGCCAGAGACGCGTTACAGCGATGAACAATGGCGGGTGCTACTGGCATTGTTCGAATTGTTGCCGCTCGCGGTCGTCGAATTGCGCAAGATTTTCGCTGAGCAGGGCGTCACCGATCACAACGAGGTGGCGCTCGCGGCCGACCGTGCCCTAGGTTCAAGCGACCAACCCGGCGAAGTCGCGCTGATGCTCGACTATCGTTTGCAGCACCTGCTTGTCGATGAAATGCAAGACACGTCTATCGCCCAGTATGAGCTTCTGAAGAAGGTGATTGCTGGCTGGAGCGGTGATGATGGCCGCACGATCTTCTGTGTCGGCGATCCGATGCAGTCGATATATCGCTTTCGCGATGCCGAGGTAGGGGAGTTTCTGCAGGCAAGAAGCAATGGCATCGGCAGCGTGCCCCTTGAGCCCTTGTTGCTACGACGGAACTTCCGTTCCGGGAAACACCTCGTGGATTGGTTCAACATGGTTTTTAGTCAAATACTGCCGCTGCAGGACAATCTTGCTATAGGCGCTATCGCGTATGCTGAATCGCTACCTGCCGATTCGACGCCGTACGACGGCCAGTGCAAAATTCATCCACTATTCGCGTGCTCTCCGGAAGAGGAGGCGCAGTACGCACTGTGCGTTATTCGTGACTGCTTACAGGAAAGTGTCGATGGCGACGTTGCCGTTCTCGTGCGCAGTCGTACGCAGCTGACCGAGCTAATGCCGCTTTTGCGGCGTTCGGGAATCGAATATCAGGCAGTCGAAATCGAGCGGCTGACCGACCTGCCGGAAATTGCCGATCTACTCGCATTGACCAGGTCGCTGTCCCATGATGGCGACCGCCTGGCATGGTTATCGGTACTGCGCGGCCCGTGGGTAGGACTGACCTGGATAGATCTGCACGCCCTGGTGTTGAACGATGCTGTGCGGCCTGTAATCGAACTTCTGCGGGATCCGGCGCGTCTTTCGAATTTGAGTGAGGATGCACAACGACGTGTTCAGCGATTCTTACGTAGTATCGAAACACAACGTCTGGCTAGCGGCACGTCGTCGTTGCGGGATCGATGTGAGCAGGCGTGGTTTGAGCTAGGTGGTCCCGCGCTGCTAAAGGCGCCGGAAGAAATGGAAAACATCACTCGCTATTTTACCGCGCTGGATAGCCTGGATGCCGGAGGCAGCCTGCACGACATCGCCGAACTCGAAGCGAAACTGGATGACGAACGTATCTCGACCGCGGTCAGCGCAGCTTGTCGTGTGCATATTATGACGATGCACAAAGCAAAGGGACTGCAGTTCGATCATGTGGTTCTGCCGGGACTTGGCAGGAAAACGCGTGGCAATGAGAAATCAGTCATGAGCTGGCTGACGGTGCCGGTTGAAAACGCTATGGGAGAAATGCTGATCAGCCCGGTAGGGGCACGGGCAGACACTGATAATGACTTGTTGCATCAGTACATCGAGAAAACAGAGCAGGAAAAATCCCGGCTGGAACTGGATCGCTTGTTGTACGTTGCCTGCACCAGAGCTAAACAGTCGCTTCATCTCGTCGGGAACGTGGGTTTGTCCGCTGACCAAAGTAAATGCCTACCGCCTTCATCACAGTCGCTGCTGCGGCGGCTATGGCCGGCGATCGCCCCGCACTTCAACGATGCTTTTGCCAGCCGCGAGCCTGCTGTCGAACCGGCCGTTGATGTCGAGCCTGCGCAGGCAGCGCAATACTACATGGCTAATCCCGCACTACGCCGCTTCGCGACGCCGTTTGAGGCACCAGCGGTCGTGCCGCTGGCGCCCGCGAGTTACACGTCGGCCAGACGCGCCGTGACAGAAGTCGAATTCAGTTGGGTTGGCACGGCTGCGAGACACGCGGGCACACTTGTGCACCGCTGGCTCCACCGCTTCGCATTGAAGCCAGGTGACGTTTCTCAGACTGCGCTGCCGTCGCTCCGCGGAACGACGGCGGCATGGGCACGATCCTCGGGCGTTTTGGCAGCGGATATTGAAGCTGTGTGCGAACGGACAGAGCTGGCGCTGACAGGAATTCTGGGTGATGAAAAAGGCCGCTGGATTCTCGAAGGTGAAGGCGCTGCTGAACTTGCGCTGACCGGCGAGTTTGAGGGGGAGCTCGCCTCGGTACTCATTGATCGGGTTCGCATCGGCGACGATGGAACTCACTGGATTATCGACTACAAGACAAGTACCCACGAAGGTGGCAATCTGGATAACTTCCTGCAGCAGGAAGCGTTGCGCTACCGCGCGCAGCTGGCGAAATACGCACACCTGTATAAGCATTTGAGCGACGCGACAATCCGCACGGCACTCTATTTTCCTTTGCTTCAGAAATTTGTGGAAGTGAACACAGCAGAGACGCAATTGCCATGAAGTATGCTTCCGTCACCGCCGTCGGCTTGTGCTATAGCTGACCTTCGAAGCGAAACGGCCGGAATCCATTCGCATCAGGAGTACCGAGAGCAAACTGCAGTTGTTGATCGATTCCGGCAGGTGCGCCGGGCAGGGGACGTACTTCTCCAAGCAGGCGGTAACTTTGATCACTGCTGAGCGAAAGCTTGCCCGTGACATCCAGCACGCCCGAGGTATCCACTACGGTGCCCGTGACACCCTCGCTAGTGGTGACAAAGTCGGCGCGATAATCCCCGAGTCGCGAGTCGGAAATCAGCGGGGCGGCAAAGTTGCCAATGGTTACAGAGCCCTCAACCTCGACCGGCACGCCATCACGGATGACCAGTGACGCAAACTGGAGAATGAGATCGCCGTTAATACCCCCCTGTTGAAAAGCCGGGTGGGCGAGGCCCAGCGGGAGACTGCCGGAAAGCTTCGTCAATGCGAGGCTCCCGTCCGCGGCGATGGATACGTCCGTTTGCAGGTTTCCGGACACCGGCCGGCTGCTGGTTGTAAAGGCGAGCTTGCCTCCCAGCAAAGCTGCTGGGCGAAAACGCCATTCAATATCCTGGATATACGCGCCTCCGGCCAGGCCTTCACGGGCTTCGCCGCGCCAGATTGATCCGGATACGCCGGTCAGCTTGAGGTCAGTGGGGGCGAGCCACTGATAAGCGATGCGCGCGGGAAACGTCGTGATTAGAATGGCCAGCAAGACCAGCAGGCCGGCAGTCACATAGCGCTTCATGTCAGCGTCCCTGCCGGGGATCAGCGCTGCAGGGTGACGGTTGAATTGACGCGACCGGGGACGCTGCCGGATGCCACTGAAAAACTGCCGGAATCAACCTGCAGGCCATATTGCCGGTGCAGATCGCCGAGCCAAAGGACCAGATCGTCAAAGGACGCGCTTTCAAATTCGACCCGGATACCGTCTCCTCCCGGCGTGGGCTGGCTGCGCTGCAGGGCACCGTACAGGCCCCGTTGGCGGAGACTGTTATCTACGATGACTACCAGCGACTGGTTCTGCGCGTTGCGCTCAGAATTCCCGGCGCTGGCTGCCAGCACATCGGCCTTCATGGGGCGGAGCAGGGCAAGGCCCTCGCGCCAGCGTTCCAGATCCAGCGCGGCCTGCTGCTGCGCTTTGCTGAGTGGTGCCCAGAGTCCGAACCACAGCACAGCCAGAGCGACAACGACGACCGCCGTTGCGACGAACACCCTTTCGCGCGGATCGAGTGACAGCAACCAGTGCCTCATCGCCGCGTCTCCTGGATCTGAATGCGACTGCTGACCTTGTCGCCATCCTGGTCGGTCGATTGGATGTCAGCGCTGAACTGTCCATCCTCAGCAATGGCCTGTCGCACGGTATCCAGCGTCGCAATGTCCGGCGCGTTGACGCGCACATCGGTGACGCCGCCGCGAAAGCTGATCGCCTGCACCTTTGCGTTCTGACTGCGCTGGACGGCTGTAGCCAGCTGTCCCATGGACTGCAGAAAGACAGGTGATGTGTCGACAGTCCCAATGCGGCGACGCAGGGATTCAACGACCGCCAGCGGATCGCTGGATTCCGGCGCACCGGGCAGCACAGCCTGATACTCAGCATTGAATGTCTGCCGCAGGGTGTCTGCCCTGCCGCTCGTTACGTAATAATCGACGGCTTTCCCGCCGATGCTGACCAGTACGAAAATTCCCGCCAGCAGCGCCGCATATTTCCAGGGTTGGAACAGTCCGCCATACTCGCGACTTGGTGCGTACTGGCCCTGCAACAGATTGATCCCGGAGCCGGTGGCAACGGTCACGGCAAGTTTTGGGGTAATTCCGTCTGGCAGCAGCTTGACGTCGAGACTGTCCAGCTCGTGTCGAATGGCGATCCAGTCGTGCTGAAACCGTTCCTCGTCACCGGGCTCGCAGTAGACAAGCACATGTCGTGGCATGGTGACATCCGTGTCGACTTCACCATCATCACGGGACAGGTCGTCGTCCAGCGCGCCGATCGCTGCCAGCGCGTCGCTGGGCCCCACGCCCTGCATCACGAGCTCCGTGTCGCCGCCGTCGTTAATGAAAATCGTGTCCTCGTCCAGCAACAGGCTGATGGTGCCGGGGATACGCGCCAGGCCATGGCTGTCGGGGATGACCGAACTGGGGCTTATACCGGCAGTGGTCAGGCGCGACAGCCAATCGTCCATGCGTTCCCGGCTGACGACACTGGCCGGTGTGCGGCCGCTGCTGCGCTTGCTGCCGGCGGCAAAGTGCAAATCGTCGACATCTTCCGCGAGGAATTCCTCAAGCGCATACGGCAGAGCCGCCTGCAGCTTCGCGCCCTTCACCGGAATATCGACTGTCGTCGTCAGAACGTCAGCACCCGGCACCAGCACGATCACTTCCCGATCGTGAAGGTCCGTGACCGCCTCGGCGAGCATGCCGGCTACCGGCGGGCTGTGCCGTGCGCCTGTTGAATCCACGGCGATCCAGTGACTCAGATCGTCAGGATTACGTCCTAACCTTATGACCAGGTATTCCGCCATCTCAAGTTGTTCCAAATGTCCGCAGAATCGGTGTCACGTCGCCGCGCGGTCCGCGTTTCAGCACGCTGAACAGCGTGACCCGTACGGTATCAACCCGTACGACCACCTTCAAACGGAAGTATTGTGTCGAATCTTCCAGACTGTTTAACACATCGGGGGTCACAAGGGACGCGAAGGAGGTCTCGATATCACCGAATCCGCCGGCTTCCCGCTCTGCAATCAGGCCTTCGACGTCCGCGGCGGTCATGTTTTCGTCCAGCGATTGCAGGACCGCGGGGGTGGCTGTGTTGACGTTGATGCCGGTTCTGCCGGGCAACGCGGCCAGGTGTGGCGCCAAAATGCGAAAGGTATCGCGCTCCATTCCGTCCAAAGCTGCGAGTTCGCTGATGCTGACAATCCGCTGGTTTGCCGTCCTGTAGGGCGGCACACTGCCTGTATAGATTGCATCTTCTGCGCCGTCCGGGAACGACGGGTCCCGATCGGCGTCAATCCAGTCGGCTGCGATGCCGGCGAAACGAGGATCGAGGCCCAGCGCCACCAGTAATCGCTGGAACTGCTCCAGCGACTGCTGCTCGATCACGCCATCGTCGTCGACGAGATTGTTGACGTTGAAACGGCCCTGGAGATCTTCGATGGCGCCGAACACTTCCCCGCCTTCGAACGGCAGGCCGGGCAGGTCGGTCGCCCAGATTTCGGCAAGGTGATCCGTCTGACTGTTTTCCAGGTCCTGATGCAGGATGTTGATGACCCAGCTTTCCGCACCCAGTGATACTTGAGCTGCCTGATCACGGTTGAGCAAGACCGCCGTCCTGCGGACATCGAGGGCGTTGTCCCAGGCGATGTTTGCCGCGATCATGCCGACAATGGCGGCGATCAGCATTGCGGTAATGAGCGCGACGCCACGCTGCGCACTGACGGTCACGGTGCCACCTCGATCAGCCGTGTCAGCTCACCCTCATTTTCCAGCAGCAGCACGATCTCGATGGCACGTGGACGGAGCCTGCCGCCCTGTCCCCCTGCCTGATTCAAGGGTGGCCACTGGTTAGTGAACTCGCCGTTGTCCTGCATAAAGCGAAACTCGACGCCCTCCACTCCGTCCAGCAAAGTGATGCCCCGCGGTACGTTGCTCAAGGTGCGATCCAGTGTGAACCACTGGTAACGGACGAGCGCGTCGTCTTCGATGCGGTATGCGACCCGCTGCAGTGTGCTGCGCGGCAGAGTGATGGGATTGCTCCAGCCGCCGCGCGTCATCTCGATTGCATAGCCTGTCTGAAACCCGGTATCCAGTGCAGGCCGAAAGTTCTCGCCCAGTTCGTCGCGAACGGGGCGCGGCACGAGCTGCTGAATATCGTCAGTCAGCATGCGCATGGTCCGCTGCAGCGCCTGCAGTCTATCCATTCGGTCATTAAGAAACTCGGCGCTCAACATGACCTGATTCAGAGTGCTATAGGCCATCGCGGCCATCATTGCGAAGACCGCCATGGCAACCAGAACTTCTATGAGCGTGAAGCCGCGTGACAACTTCACTCGGTTTCTCCGACTGGCTCGCTGCGTGTGCTCCAGGCGCGGTTGCTCTCTCCCGGAACGCCCGGTTCGCCGATGAACCCGCTGCTCCGCCAGATCATTTCATCGCTGCCGGCGAAGCCGATTTCCACGTCGACACGGAACAGGTTTTCCACCCCCGTTTCCGAGATGGTCGTTTCCCAGGCCCAATCCAAGCCACCGTATTCCACTTCGCCGTTCGCCTGGCTGACATCCGGTATGACGTTCTGCAGTCTCAGTTCGGTAATTTTGTTCAGTCCGATCCAGCTTGCGTAAGTGCGCTCTTTTACCGTACGGCCGGCGTCGACTTGCTGACTGATGCTTGCCATCACGCCACCGAGCGCCAGCGCCGCAATTACGAGGGCAACCATCACCTCGATAAGGGTGAATCCGCGGGCGCGCTCAGACGTCATCCGAATCATCCCGGTGAATCTCGAGTTCACCTTCAAGCGTCATTTCGAGGCTGACCTCTGCGCGATCTACAGGTCGTACGATGCGCAGCGCAAACGGGGTGACGTCACCACTCGACAAAATCAACACGTGCGGCAAGTATTCGTCGGTCAGATCTCGCTTGTTCTGCTCCTCGTCTATGGTGGTTTTCTTGGCTTCGCTGTTCAGAAGCACACGGTGCTCTTCAATAACGAGTTCGAATTCGGCTTCGTCGTTCAGAGATCGCGCGCGCAGCAGATCGTCGTCTTCAACCTCGAACCACTGCTCAGTCAAAGCATCGTATTCGAGGAAACGGTAGCCGTTCTGCATGAATTCAAGCCCGTAATCGCGGCCCTGAATGGTGGCCTCGTCCGCCACACTTTCTATGATCGTCACCAGCCGGCGGGCGTCCCGTTCGAGGGTTTGTGTGCCGCCCACGATGCCGAAAGAAAGAAACGCAACAGCAATAAGGATGCCGACGATGACCAGCACCACAAGAATCTCGATCAAGGTGAAGGCGCTGCTGCGCTTTTTCAAATAAATAGATTTTATTCGGACTGGCATGAAGGAACGTCCGCAGGCCTGACGGCACTCGGTCGCCTATTCAATATTCCAGTTGCCGAAGTCGGCATCGACACCTTCGCCACCGGGGCGTCCATCGCGGCCGTAAGTGAATATGTCGATTTCTCCGTTCTGCCCGGGATTGAGGTATTGGTAGTCGTTACCCCAAGGATCTTTGGGCAGCCGATCCAGGTAGCCTCCCGGTTTCCAGTTACGGATATTTGGATCGGCCGGCTTGGTAACCAGCGACTGGAGTCCCTGTTCCGTCGTGGGGTAGGCAAAATTGTCCAGCCTGAAAAATTTAAGTGCACTTTCGACACCGCGAATATCCTGCTGCACACGGGTCACCTGTGCGTCATCAATTCGGCCGATGACATTCGGCGCCACAATTGCGGCGAGAATGCCGAGAATAATGACGACGACCATGATTTCAATCAGCGTGAATCCCCGCTGACGCTTGCTGCTGTCTCTACACACTGGTCCAATGCTCCGATGCTGGTCTGTCATGACGCCGCAAACGCGGCGCGTTGACTATCGTTCTGAATAAACGTCAGTATACCAAACATGGGGTTACGCAAACGTCATGATTCCGCGCCGGAGTTCACACTTGGCACGATCCGGCACTGGCACATCGCGCTGACGATGGGGCTAGTCAGTGTGCTCATTGCGGCGACCGGGGACGCCGGACGGGAATTGCTGAAGTATGATCGCCTGGCCATTTTGGACGGTGACTACTATCGATTCGTCAGCGCACATTTCACGCATCTCGGCGTCGGGCATCTGGCGCTGAACCTCGCGGGACTGGCGCTGGTATGGTTGCTGGTTGGCAGATACCGTTCCGCCATGCAATGGCTGCTCATTACTAGCGCCTCCATTGGCGCCATTTCGGCGGGTTTCTGGTTTATCGAAACAGGCTTGCTCTGGTATGTGGGATTGTCGGGCATCCTGCACGGGCTGCTGGCTGCCGGAGCACTGGCGGGATTGCGATTCGCGAGGTCAGAATCCCTGATCATCCTGGGTGCGCTGGCAGCCAAACTGGCCTGGGAGCAACTTGTCGGCGCAATGCCAGCTTCGGCATCGTTGTCGGGCGGGGAGGTGGTTGTAGACGCACATTTATATGGTGCATTGGGCGGCATAAGCGCCGGCCTCATTCTTTGGCATAGAGCCGTCGGACGCGCGTCTATATAATGCCGCCGCATCTAATTCACAAGATGGAGAAATCAGCTTGACGCTCGCGCTCGTATTTCCTGGACAGGGTTCACAATCCGTCGGCATGCAGAATGATCTTCCCGGCGTTTACGATACGGTTGCCGAGACCTATGCTGAGGCAAGCGACGTGTTGGGATTTGATTTGCTGGCGCTGGTTAGTCACGGGCCCGCGGAGGCGCTGAATCAAACCGTTAATACTCAGCCTGCGATGCTGGTCGCCGGGGTTGCGACATGGCGGGCATGGTTGGCGGAAAACGGCGCGCAACCCGCATTGATGGCGGGACACAGCCTGGGTGAATATTCGGCGCTGGTGTGCAGCGGTTCACTCTCGTTCAGAGATGCCGTATCCGTTGTCAGGCGTCGCGCCGAACTGATGCAGGATGCGGTGCCGGCCGGGGAGGGTGGCATGGCAGCCGTGCTCGGCCTTGACGATGAAGTTGTTGTGGAATTGTGCGCTGAGCAGGATGACGATGGTGTTGTTGAAGCGGTTAATTTCAACTCGCCGGGGCAGGTCGTGGTCGCCGGCAATCGCGTTGCGGTTGAGCGACTGCTTGAGCGGGCGAAAGCTGCCGGTGCGCGCCGCGCCATGATGCTTCCGGTGAGCGTGCCCGCACATTCCTCACTGATGAGGCCTGCCGGGCAAATCCTTGCAGAGATGCTGGATGCAACACCTTTTAAAGATGGTTCGGTACCCGTCATTTGTGCCGTCGACGGGAAACCGTATGGCAATGCCGCAGACATTCGTACTCGGGTCAAGTCGCAGGTTTTCAGCCCGGTACGCTGGAACGCCACTGTGGCAAGCTGTGTAAGCGCAGGCGTAACGTCGATCGTGGAATGCGGACCCGGCAAGGTGTTGAGTGGTCTGGTCAGAAGGATTGACAGGAACATCGCCACCTCATGTGTCGATTCTTCCGCGTCTATCAGAACTGCTATTGGAGGAGGTGCGGCATGACAATCTATGCAGAAGACATGCTTGCGGGCGAAACAGCCCTGGTCACCGGTGCGTCTAGAGGGCTCGGACAGGCTATTGCACAGACGCTTGCCGATTGTGGCGCGCGGGTGATCGGCACCGCCACCAGTGATAAAGGCGCTGCGGAGATATCTGCGGCGTTGGGTGAACGAGGCAGAGGTATAGTGCTGGATGTCGCCAGCGATGCTTCCGTGAAGCACGCTTTGGATGACGTTGTTGCGACCGAAGGTTCTCCGACAATCGTGGTAAACAATGCCGGCATTACACGAGACAATTTACTCATGCGCATGAAAACGGAAGAATGGGACGACGTAATCGCCACCAACCTCTCCGGTATCTTTCGTATTAGCAAAGCTGTGCTTCGTGGCATGATGAAAGCCAGACGCGGGCGGATCGTCAACATAGCCTCGGTGATCGGTGTCATGGGAAATGCCGGGCAGACGAACTACGGTGCTGCCAAAGCCGGCATCATTGGCTTCAGCAAGTCACTTGCGCGTGAAGTGGGGTCGCGCAACATTACCGTCAATGTCGTTGCACCCGGGTTCATCGACACCGATATGACGAAGGGCCTGCCAGAGAACCAGCGTGCGGCGCTGCTGAGCCAGGTGCCGCTTGGCAGGCTGGGCGCGGCGCAGGATATTGCCAATTCGGTTGCGTTTCTGGCCTCGGACGCAGGTGGCTACATCACCGGTGAAACACTGCATGTCAATGGCGGCATGCTGATGGACTAGCAGGACGGCGCTTAAGCAGATCCGGCGCTAGATTGCCCAAACGGATTCACATACAATACCGTCCCACAATCAAGCTTGGCTTGAAATTTCAAGGATTTACCAGTGCGCGGAAAGGTCTGAGCGGCTTGACATCGCTTGCCCGGATCCCCATCGCGGTGAAGAGATACGCCGCAGAAGCTCGGCTTTGTTTGGCCGAACAGATTTTGAGACAGTCTCTTCCTAAGGAGAAGTGAAAACAATGAGCAGTATTGAAGAACAGGTTAAGGGTATTGTCGCTGAACAGCTTGGCGTCAAAGAAGAAGAAGTGACAAATGACGCATCCTTCGTTGACGACCTTGGTGCCGACTCTCTGGACACGGTTGAACTTGTAATGGCCTTGGAAGAGGAATTCGAAACTGAAATCCCCGACGAGGAAGCTGAAAAAATAACCACGGTGCAGCAAGCGATAGACTTCATTAACGCTCGCAAAAGCAAAGATTGAAATGCTTCGGTGCGGCGTATACTCGCTGCGCCGAAGTTGCGTTTCTCCGTAGAATATTGGCAACTCTGCCAACATGGTCCGGTCAGGTCCTGATATGCGACGTGTCGTAATAACCGGTATGGGTATCATTTCCCCGGTGGGAAACGATATCGATACGGCGTGGTCAAGCGTGCTGGCCGGCAAATCCGGGATTCGTAGAATCGATGACTTTGACGTCAGCGGCTTTGCAACCCAGGTTGCCGGTACCATCCAGGACTTCGATATTTCCGCGTACATGCCGGCGCGTGATGCACGACGCATGGATACTTTCATGCACTATGGCATCGCTTCCTG
Organism: Woeseiaceae bacterium; assembly: GCA_037968735.1. Lineage (GTDB taxonomy): Bacteria > Pseudomonadota > Gammaproteobacteria > Steroidobacterales > Woeseiaceae > SZUA-117. The sequence goes on from JBBKWC010000014.1 coordinate 69,816, forward strand.
CGCGGATGCGCTAAAGGACTCGGGCCTCGAGGTGACGGCGGAAAACAATCACCGCATCGGCGTCGCTATGGGCGCAGGGATCGGCGGGCTGGCGACCATCGAGGAAAATCACTCGAAGTTTCTGGCGGGCGGATCACGCAAGGTTTCGCCATTTTTCATCCCCGGCAGCATCATCAATATGACCTCTGGCAATGTCAGCATCCTGTACGGTATGACTGGGCCGAACCTGTCGATCGTCACGGCCTGCGCGACATCAACACATTGCATCGGTTTGGCGGCAAGAAGCGTGATGCATGGTGATGCCGACGTGATGCTTGCGGGTGGTTCCGAATACGCAACCACGCCGCTTGCCATGGCTGGATTCTGTGCCGCGCGCGCGATGACGACGAGAAACGACGAACCGGAACGCGCCAGCCGGCCCTTTGACTTGGAAAGGGATGGCTTCGTGCTCAGCAATGGTGCGGGCTGCCTGATTCTCGAAGAACTGGAGCACGCCAGAGCGCGCGGCGCGAAGATATATGCCGAACTGATTGGCTTTGGCATGAGCGGCGACGCCCATCACATCACGTCACCTCCTGAAGATGGCGAGGGCGCGCGCAAATGTATGACTGCCGCGATAGAAGATGCAGGCCTTGAGCCGGCGGAAATTGACTATCTCAATGCGCATGGCACTTCCACGCCGGTCGGTGACAAAGGCGAGACATTCGCCATCAAGCGAACCTTCGGTGCTGCAGCCGAATCGCTTGCAGTCAGTTCCACAAAATCCTGCACCGGACATTTGCTGGGCGCAGCCGGTGCTGTGGAGGCGATTTTTTCAATTCTGGCAATCCGCGATCAGGTACTGCCACCAACCATTAACCTCGAACATCCGGATCCCGAATGTGACCTTGACTATGTCCCAAACAGTGCGCGAGGGGCGAAAGTGAAAACCGCCATTTCCAATTCTTTCGGCTTTGGCGGCACTAACGCGAGCCTCGTTTTCCGGGCATTCGACTGATTTCTGACCTGTCGCCTATACTTGGCGGATGAGTCGGTTTCTCCGCATTCTTTTACTCCTGTCGATCGCCGTCGTGTTGGTCGCCTCCGTTACCCTGTTTCAGTTGACGCGGACCCTGGACCGACCGATTGACCTGGGTTCGGCTGACCTTGTATTCGATATACGCCCCGGGGCGAATTTCCGGGACGTGAGTAGTGAGCTGGCGAAAAACGGTGTCATAAGCGATCCGACGTTTTTCCGCATCTACGCGCGGCTCACCGGTGAGGCGGAGAGGGTGCAGGCCGGCGAGTACCGCATTCTGCAAGGTGATACACCGAAGCGGTTGCTGGAGAAATTCGTGTCGGGTGAAGTGCAATTGCACTCATTCACGGTCGTCGAAGGATGGACCTTTCGTGAACTTCTCGCGGCGCTGGCTGGTTCGAATATCATTGAGTCGACCATCGAGTTCGAGGACTGGCCTGCGCTGCTGGAATCCTTTGGCGCAGAGGCTGAACATCCCGAAGGGTTGTTTCTGCCGGAGACCTATCGACTGCCGAAAGGCAGCACCGATGTGGATCTGCTTCGCCAGGCATATGATCTGATGCGGATTGCTTTGCAAGAGGAGTGGGCTGCCCGTGATCCCGCCGCGCCCCTCAATTCACCATACGAGGCGCTCATTCTGGCGTCGATCGTGGAAAAAGAGACGGCGCTGGCCGCCGAGCGCCCACGGATCGCCGGGGTATTTGCCCGGCGACTGCAACAGCGCATGCGTCTGCAGACGGACCCGACGGTGATTTACGGTATCGGTCCGTCGTTCAATGGCAATCTGACGCGTAAAGATTTGCGCTCGGATACGCCGTACAACACATATACACGGGCCGGATTGCCGCCGACGCCCATTGCACTTCCAGGCCGCGCAGCCATTCATGCGGCGCTGCATCCTGCCGCAGGGGAGGAGCTCTATTTTGTGGCTACCGGGCTAGGTGACGGCAGTCATAAATTCTCGAAGACCAAGGACGAGCACGATGCGGCAGTCGCCGAGTATCTGCGACGACAACGGGCCGCTGCTGCCGGTTCGGCTGCTCGCCAGTGACACGCGGTCGCTTCATCACCGTTGAGGGAATCGAAGGCACCGGCAAATCGACCAATATCGATTACCTGGTTTCGTTACTGAAAGCGCGCGGCGTTGAGACGTTGCAAACACGTGAGCCGGGCGGTACGCCGATGGCAGAGCGCATTCGCGAGCTCTTGCTTGCACATGATCAGGAAGCGCTGCCCTATGAAGCAGAGTTGCTGTTGTTTTTCGCTGCGCGCTGCCTGCATCTGCGTAATACAATTCTGCCTGCCGTCGAAGCCGGCAAGTGGGTAATTTGTGATCGCTTTACCGATGCCAGCCGCGCTTATCAGGGCGCCGGCCGTGGCCTGCCTGCTGAGCGCATCGAGTGGCTGGCCGATTGGGTGCAGGGTGGCGTCGAACCCGACCTGACGCTGCTGCTCGATGCCCCGGCAGAGACGGGCGTAGCGCGTGCGCGGCAACGAGGCAACGGCGACCGAATGGATCATGAGGATCTGAATTTCTATCGTCGCGTACGACAGGGCTACCTGAATCTGGCGAAGAGATACCCGGAGCGCTTTGTCGTGGTCGACGCAAGCACGTCGCTCGCGGAGGTTCAGGCTGCCATTCAACACGAGATTGATCACTGGTTGAGCGATAAATCGGATTAATTATACAACGTAAATGAATGAATCTATTGAAATTAGCTGGGCGAGTGACGCGCGGGACAGGTGGCAGGCCAGCCAGGCGCAGGGACGCACCCCGCACGCGCTGATGCTGACCGGTGCGGGCGGTACCGGCAAACGTAATACCGCGGCGTTCATTGCCTCAGAGCATCTCGGCATGGCGGCAGGACTTGCGCTGCCAGTGCACCCGTTGACCATCCCTGTGCATCCGGATCTGCGTTGGATCGAGCCGCCTCCGGATAAACACACCATCGGCATAGATCGCATTCGCGAACTCGTCGGTGAGCTCTCGCTGACAAGCTATGAAGGCGGCGGGAAGGTGGCTGTGATCGCACCTGCCGACAGCATGACGCATAACGCTGCCAATAGTTTGCTGAAAACGCTGGAAGAGCCGCCCGGCGATACACTGTTGATCTTAGTGGTGGACCGCGCCGGCCGTCTGCCTGCTACGATTGTGAGCCGTTGCCAGCGGCTGCATCTCAGAACCCCCCCGCAGAGCGAGGGATTGTCCTGGCTGCAGAGGGTGCATACCGGCACCTATCTTCCTCGCCTTCTTGACGAAGCAGGTGGCGCTCCGCTGGCTGCGCTGGCCGCGGTAGAACGGCTGGACGAGACGTCGGCGCTGGCGCTTGACTTCAAGGCATTGGCCACAGACGGCGCTCCGCCGTTGCCGGTCGCTGCCCGCTGGGCGAAGCTTGATCCGGAATTTGTTCTAACTTGGCTGGGCAGGCAAGTGCAGCAGTGTATTACGACGGCAGCGGTGGGTTCTTCCGCTTCACGGCAAAGCGTGCTTGCGGAATCTGTGCTCAGTCGCATAGACACGAGAAATTTGTTCTGCTATTTAGACATAATCAATAAATTAAGAGGCCAGTCGCCCGGCAGTTATAACGTTCAGCTTACCCTCGAGAGTCTGCTGATCGACTGGTCCGAAGGACTGGCTTCGATGGCTGACGGCGATTCCTACCCTTGATAACGACGGATATGGCGCTGACCCTATGCGGAAACGAGATACACCATGACCAAACCCGGACTTCTGACACTCACCATCAAGGACAAGAGTGCGCTCTATCTCGCTTACATGCCGTACGTCATCAATGGCGGGCTTTTCATCCCCACCAATAGCTCTTACCGACTGGGCGACGAGGTTTTTATGTTGCTGAATCTGATGGGGGAGGAAGAAAAGATCCCGGTAGCGGGGACCGTCATCTGGATGACGCCGAAAGGGGCCCAGGGCAAACGAACCGCAGGGATTGGCGTGCAGTTCAGCGACCAGGACCAGGGCAATACGCAGAAAAAGATTGAGAACTACCTTGCTGGCGCGCTGGGAGGCGACAAACCCACGCATACCATGTAGCGCAAGTCTAATTAGTTGGTGTTGATGCCGCCTTGCAGAACGTAGGCCTGAAAGCCTCTCTCACTCAATATATAAGCCCCAGCTGAACTGCGTCGTCCAGTATCACAACACACCACGTACTTCTTGTTCTTGTCGAGCGTGCTGAGTTTCAGGCGGATAAAATACAGTGGAATGTTCAGTGCACCGTCCTTGTGATGATTTTCGAACTCACTTGGCAAACGCACATCGAGCCACTGGCCGCCCTCGGCAATAATTGCATCCGCCTCGCTTGGACTCACCCAGTCGAGCATGGGCTCGTTGAGCAGACGTTTAAAGTCCTCTTTGCCAAGGCGCATGACAGAGCCATCCGTGGTCATTGTCACCGTCGCATTACGTTTGGCATCGGATATGAGCGCTTCCTCGCCGAATGTGTCGCCGACAGACAGTTCTGCGAGTTTGATACCCTCTTTGTTCAGCGGTGTTTCCCGGGTGACCAGGCTCTTGCCGCGAATAAGTACGTAGAAATAGTCGCCTTCTGATCCCTGTTTCAGAACAACATCGCCGGCTTTGTAATTGATCTGCTGCATGCGCATAAAGATCGCCTGGATGTTCGCTGGCGGGATCTTGTGAAACGCCTTGGCCTGCAGCAGCATCGTCATCCAGTCGTCACCGCCAATGTCGCCGTTGCCGTCCTGCAGTTCCGACACTTCATAGGAGCCGGTCTGGTCCCAGGTCAGCATTACGTCGAGTAGGTCGCTGTCAATCGAAATGAACTGCACTCTGTCCTTTGCCCGGGCCGTGACGCGCCTCGGAAATTGAGGGGCAACGGGGTTCCGTGCACTCTCGGTGCCGCCGACGATATTTTCAGAAATCTTCCCGCTGTCAATCAGTTCGAGCGTGCCCGAAATGACGTATATCGTGCGCTTCTCGGTGTCCCCCTCCTTGAACAGGATTTGTTGCGGCGATAACTCACGGACCTGCACTTTCTTGGCAAGTGCCGTCAGGTTGTCGCGTTTGAGTCCGTCCAGCGGAGAAAAGCTCTGCAGCAATGGGATATTTAGCTGCTCACCGGTCATTGGTCATCCTGTTTTCGCTCGTTGGTGGGCGCCATTGAGGTGCCTGAATATCGGCTGGGTTGTAGCCTAAGCCCTTATTCTAACGTCAATTTGTCGGCTTCCGATACCGTCACGGGACGCGATCGTGAAGCGCCGCACAGTTTACCAACAAGATCACGCAGTAACAGGTTAATTAGCCAACCATCAGTTGCTGGTGTGTTCCAGCCCTTCCCAGCCAGCGCTGGGTGAAAAGCGGTCACCGTATTGCTGCGCAAGGGCTTGCAGGGCGGCAACGACATCTTCCACGCCACGTTCCCGCGCGTATTGCAACGGGCCGCCGCGAAACGGCGCGAAGCCGGTGCCGAAGATGACGCCGGCGTCCAGGAGGTCTGCGTCCCTGACGATGTCGTCCGCGAGACAGGCAACCGATTCGTTGACCATGGGCAAGATCAGGCGATCGACAATATCGGCGGGTATGTCCGCAGCGCCGCTCTCCGGTTTAATCGCCTTGCCATCTTGCCATGCGTAAAAGCCCTGGCCCGACTTCCGGCCCAGATCTTTCCGCTCAACCATTGCGCGAAGCGTATCCGGAACCTCGCGATCGAAGGCCTCGCTCAGGACTTTTGAGACATGCATAGCGACATCCAGTCCCACCGTATCGATCAATTCTATTGGACCCATTGGCATGCCGAATTTTTCCGCGGCCTCATCGATTGCAGACAGTGCTACGCCGGACTCAGCGAGATACATGGCTTCAGCCATGTAGGGGCCGAGGACCCGGTTTACGACAAATCCCGGTGCGCTCTTGCACTCCAGCGGATACTTTCCGATGCCTTTAACAAACGCGAAGCCAAGGTCGAGTACCTCTTGCTCGGTATCGTCACATCTGATGACTTCGATCAGCGGCAGCTTGGCAACCGGATTGAAAAAATGCAGTCCAATGAAGCGACGTGGCTGGTCCAGTACGGTGCGCAGCTCTTCAAGTCGAATGCTGGAGGTATTGGTTGCGAGTATTGCGTCCGGTTTCATCGCGGTCTGTAAGTCTTTGTAAAGCGACTGCTTTGCTTCGGTGTTTTCAAAAATTGCTTCGATGACAAGATCGGCATCCGCAACGCCTGCACCAGACACATCGGCAGTAAGTCGCTGAACGGCGGCGTCGCGATCTTCATCGGTGTGAGTACGCTTCGCAAACAGCGTTCGCGCTCTTTCCATCGCCGGTGCAATATATTCTTCTGCGCGATCCTGCAACGTAACGGTCAATCCTCGCAACGCACACCATGCCGCGATATCACCGCCCATTACGCCTGCACCCACCACATGTACGCGCGAAATTTTTGTCGCCGTCTTGTTGCCCTGAGATTTCAGCCGGTTCTGCAGGAAAAAGACGCGAACCAGGTTGCGCGACGTCTCGCCAACCATCAGACGGGCGAATGATCGCGCCTCATCGTCATAGCTGTCTTCAGACGCACCATGCTGTGTCCACAAATCAATAATGGCGTAGGGTGCCGGATAGTGTTCCGGTCGTGCTCTGCTGATGACCTGCTTACGTAAGGTCTGTGCAACCAAGGGCCGCAACGGACCGAAATTAAGAACTTTGTCGAGTAGCGGCGCCGTCTGCTTTGGTTTGCCCGACGACAACAATTCTTTAGCGGCCTGACGCCAGTTGTCGGGCGCAACGATGCGGTCGACCAAGCCCTGGCTCAGCGCTTTTCCGACGCGCACCGATTTTCCCGTCAGCATCAGCTTCATTGCTGCGCGAACGCCGATCATGCGGACAGCGCGAACCGTGCCACCAAACCCCGGGTGCAGGCCGAGTTGAACCTCCGGAAGGCCGATCACCGGTTTTTCGTTAGCAAGCGCGAGCCGATAACGACAGGCCAGCGCGAGCTCCAGCCCGCCTCCGAGCGCGAAGCCGTTCAGAACAGCCACGGTCGGGCATCGCAGATTCTCGAGCCGGTTGAACAACTGCTGACCCTGACGGATCAACTCGAATCCCTCCTCAGCGCTGCTGATCCCGGTGAACTCGTTGATATCGGCACCCATTACAAAGCCACTGGATTTGCTCGAATAGATCACAAGTCCGTGCGGGGGTTGCTGCTCGTAGGTTTGCAAAATTGCATCAAGTTCGCGCAATACCCCGGCGGACAATACATTCGCGCTGCTGTCTGCCTTATCCAGGCATAGCCAGGTGATGCCAAGCGAATCGGTTTCCTGTCTCCAGTTTGCAGGTGCGTTCATTGTTCAGGCCACCTCGAAATCACATATCAGCGGAAGATGATCGGAAAATTTAACCTGGGGAATTTCAAAATGACTGACTTCAATACCCTCCTGGTAGAGCACGAAATCCAGCTCTTTACGCGGGGACCGGCTGGGGTAGGAAGGCAGGCTCTGTTTGTTCGCGCTGCGCAATCCCGCCGCGCGCATGAAAAGGTATATTTCGTTTTCACCCCAGAAGGTATTGAAATCTCCGGCGACTATGACGGGCTTTTCGGTGGCTGCAATCAGGTCGTAAAGCTTGCGCAACTGCAAATGGCGATGCCGGTATTTCAGGGAAAGATGCACCAGGAAAACCGCGAAATTGTCCATCTCCAGTTCGATGATCAGGCGCTTGATGCCCGTGTCGAAATAATGAAAAGCCTCGCCGTGGACGCGGGGCGCGGCGAGGAAAGCATTGCCCTGCTTCCTGACAATCGGCAGGAGCTGGTTTAGCGATTTTGCGCCGTATTTGGACTCATAGGACGTGTTCATGCCGAGTTCGGCTGCAATCGAGGCTGCCTGGTTGACTTTGCGGCTGCGAATCGAGCCGGTATCCACTTCAATGAGGCCAACGATATCGGGATCACAGGATTTGATGAAATTGACGATCTCGGGCAAAACCGTCTGGTTCCCCAGCAGGTATCCAGCGCCCGGCAGCGGCATGTGTATGGACGCGCCGGAACCGACGCCATAGCGAATGTTGTACAGGAGTAGTCTCATGATCGGAGGCTACGATACACTAGTAACCCGCGCTATGGCAGACGGAGAAAACCGTGTCAGAAAGTAATCCGATCAGAGTATTTGTTGCCCATAATTTCCAGGAAAGCGACGACTATCTGCGTGTGTTCGAATTTCTCGAGAGTATCGAACTCTTTTTCTATCTGAACGTGAGCAAGCCGGAAAACGTGCCGGAGTCAGGCGGTCTGGATGCCATTCGCGAAGAGCTCATTAATCAGATCAAGGAATGTGAGGCCATGATCATGCCCGCGACCCTTTTTCTGGAGCAGAATGATACCGCTCGTTTCCAGCTCGATGTCGCAAAAGCCAATCAAAAGCCCGTGATAGCGATCCGGCCCTTCGGCGGTCTCATCGAGACGCCCGATGCCCTCTCCGAGCAGGCAAAGGAAGTCATCGAATGGAACGAAAGAGAGATGGTGGATGCGCTCAAGCGCCAGGCTCGACGCGAGGACACGTCGCGCTGGGAAACGATCGAATTTACGCTTGACTAGCCCCGCCCAAATGCTGCGCAAGAATGTCCTCATCATTGCGCACCGCGGCGCGAGCGGCTATTTGCCCGAGCACACGCTGGAAGCCAAGGCATATGCACATGCGCTTGGGGCCGACTATCTGGAACAGGACGTGGTCGCGACGCGCGACAACGAGCTGATTGTCCTCCACGACATCCATCTCGACCGGGTCAGTGATGTCAGCGAGCGATTTCCGGGTCGCCATCGCGACGACGGACGCTTCTACGCCCGGGACTTTGACCTTGCCGAGATTCGCACCCTGGTGGCAGGCGAACGTCGTGCAGGGGACGGCGTGACGGCTGCGTTTCCAGGCCGCTTTCCTGCCGGCGTAGGCACCTTCCGGATCCCGACCTTGCGCGAAGAAATAAAGCTAATTCAGGGACTTAATCGTGCGACCGGTCGCGAGACGGGTATCTACACTGAGATCAAGCGGCCTGCCTGGCACAAAGGAGAGGGCGTCGACCTGTCAGCGCTGGTATTGCAGCTTCTGGACGATCACGGTTACAGAGGCCGAAACGATTACGCGTTCGTTCAGTGTTTTGACGCTGCAGAGGTACGCCGCCTGCGGCATGAGCTTGGCTGCCAGCTGAAGCTGGTGCAGTTGCTCGCCGATAACAGCTGGGGCGAGTCAGATACGGATTATGGTCCGTTGCAAACAGCGGCCGGGCTCAAACAGCTGGCCGAAACCGTTGACGGTATAGGCCCGTGGATTGGCCAGCTGGTGCGTACCGCGGATATCGACGGGCATGCAATCTCGACGGGCCTTGTTTCTGCTGCGCATGACGCGGGGCTGCTTGTGCACCCGTATACCTTTCGTGCCGAACAGCTCGCGCCAGGATTCGACTCGCTGCAGGAGATGGTGGCCTGGTTTGTCGAGCAGCTCGCAATCGACGGCCTGTTCACGGACTTTCCGGATCAGGCACTGGCGGCGCTTCAGCACTAGCACTATGCCGTGAAACTACGTCAATCAAGCTGAATAAATAACTGAAATTGCAGAGAAAATGTGCCACATAGTGTCGGTCGTTTTGGTAAGTCACCTGGTGCTTGCAAGCCCGTATTGAGAACCCGGTCCTTCAATACTGCGGAAAATTGCCTAATCTAGTACGCTGCCCTGCTTGATTTAAGGACCAGGCAATGTTCTCGGAATCCCAGGATTTGATGTTTTTCGTCGCCGGCGGCGCATTCCTCCTCGGGTGGCTCGTGGCGAAAACCAGCGGCTTTCTGGCAAGAAAATTTAACTCCGGCAAGCGCGACCCGCGCGACGATCGAATTAGAAATCTTGAGGCCGAGCTGCGCATTGCCCGCTCTGAACTTGAGAAAAGCCGGGGGCAGCAGGAAAAGCAGAAGCAGACCTTGACGGAAGAGAATCATCTCACCGAAAAACGCGAGAGCACGATTGCCGAGTTGCAGGAGAAAATTGCCGAGCTCACCCACGATCTCAGGGAATCTGTGAAGAAAACCCGGGAATTGCGAGCGGAACTTTCCGACCGCGCGACAGAGAACGTCAGGTCAGAGGTTAAGCTTCGCGAAGTGGAAACCGAACTTTCCATCGCGCAGGCTTCGACAGATCTCATCGCCACGGGCGTGCTGGACTACACTGTCGACTCGGATGACGAAGACGCGCCGCCAACCACGATGACCGCCGCGACCTGACGCCGGCGCACGTATTTTTGCTCCGAGAGTACAGGCGCCAGGTGAAATATAACCAAGTGAAATATAATGGGATGGCATCCTCACCAGGCTGAATTCCGATCGCCGTACGCTACCTGATTGTGCTGACTACCTTGCTGCTCACCTCCTGCGGCGCCGATCTGAATGACGTCGATATTGCAGTTTCGGCACAGTATGGCGAGGGCAAGCTGAATTGTGATGAGCGGACATCTGACATCACACTTACCGACCTGCGCCTTTTTGTATATGACCTTCATCTCATTGGAATCGACGGTAGTGAATTGCCGGTATCCCTCGTTGCCGACGATCAATGGCAGACGAGCAATACGGCGCTGATTGATCTTGAGGATGGCACGGGAAACTGTCTGAACGGGACGGCGGGAACTAACACTTTGCTACGCGCGCGTTATGCCGGAACTGCCGGAAAAGGCCTTATCTTTCGGATAGGGGTGCCGGAGACGCTGAACCATGCCAATCCATTGCTTGCAGCGCCACCGTTGTCCGATTCAGCGATGCACTGGCACTGGACTACCGGCTACAAGTTCATGCGCGCCGGCGTCAAAACAGCCGACGACGGTTTTTTCCTTCATCTTGGCAGCAGCAGGTGCGAGCGTACTGTGGAGAACGGTATTCGTTGTCGTGATTCCAATCGCCCGGAAATCAGGGTCGTGGATTTTGTGCCAGGCGATGGCCTGGTCATCGACCTTGCGGTTCTGTTTCAGGGTATCGATCTGCACGACGGCAACGCAGGGCGCTGCATGTCTGGTCTGACAGAAACCGAGTGCGTGCCACTCCTGCAAAATCTCGGCATTACGCATCCCGGCAAGCGCCGCGACAGTGCACCGTTGGTGCGACGTGCGGGCAGCTAGTGCGCGTTCGCTGGATACTCGTTGCAGGTCTCGTCGCCGTCGCCCCGCTGTTGTACCTGATGCGCGGCGCGGACGATTACCGATGGTCATTGCCGGAAGGCATTCCGCCTCCTGCCGTGCCGGAGGACAATCCGATGTCGGCAATCAAAACAGAATTGGGCCGGCGTCTTTTTTATGATGTCAGGCTGTCCACAGGCGAGAGCATGTCCTGTGCAAGCTGCCACATTCAGGAACTTGCCTTTACCGATGGGCGAGGTCGGGCAGTGGGTGCAACGGGAGAGTCGCATCCACGTGGCTCAATGTCATTGGTAAACAGTGCGTACGCAAGCCGGTTTACCTGGGCTAACCATCTGCTGGACAGCCTGGAAACACAGGCTCTTACGCCATTATTCGGCGAACATCCCATAGAGATGGGGATGGCGGGCAAAGAATCGGACATGCTTGTGCTTCTACGTACCGACGAACGCTATCAGGCACTGTTTCCGCAGGCTTTTACGAGCGACGCAGATCCTTACTCATTGCTCAACGCCGTGCGTGCGATTGCGAGTTTTGTCCGGACCATCGTCTCATTCGACTCGCCCTACGACCGCTATATGGGCGGCGATGCTAACGCAATGACGGCCGGTCAGGTCCGTGGCATGCAGCTGTTTTTTTCGGAGCAATCTGAGTGTTTTCACTGCCATGGCGGCTTCAATTTTTCGGATAGCAGCACGCATGCCAGTTCACGCATCGACAGCGCGGGTTTCCACAACAATGGACTGTACAACCTTGGTGAGAATGGCGGGTATCCCAGAGACAATACGGGCCTGTACGAACTGACCGGTGAGCCTCGCGACATGGGACGCTTCAAGGCACCGAGTTTACGCAACATTGCAGTCACGTCACCTTACATGCACGACGGCAGTATCGATACCCTGTCAGCGGTGCTCGATCACTATCAGGCGGGGGGACGTCGCATTACCACGGGTGACGACGCTGGCGACGGAAGTCGAAATCCGTATAAATCAGTATTCGTGCGACCGTTCAACCTGACTGCTGGCGAACGTCAGGACTTGCTCGATTTCCTGCAAGCGCTAACCGACGAGTCCATACGCTCAAATCCGCGACTCGCCAATCCTTTCGAGGAATAGTTGCCGCCGATCACCGATGCTTCGCCGTGACCGTCAGGTCGGCACGATATCCGGTCTCACGCCACGCAAAGTAACTGGCGACGAAAAAGCAGTGCATCAGCAAGGCAACGATCCATTCAATAACTTTCTCGGCGGTATCCGCTTCCGGCAATACATTTTTCAGCACAAGGTTGAGAGCACTAAGACCGAAAGGGATCACGGCCAGCGCAAACTGCAGTCGTCCGGTCGCCAGCGTCGATGGGAGGTTCAGGGTCCTGGACAAGCCGATAGTACGGCGTGCCAGCAGGAGTTGGGCGACGATGGTGAACAGGAAATAGAAGTAGATGCCAAAGCGGCGCATGAATTCGTAAAACGGTTCCTGTGTACCGAGAAAGGTAACGTAGAGAATTAAAGCGAGCGCTCCTGCACAGCCGATCAGGCCCACGGGTGTTGCAGGAGTCCTTGGCTCGTTACTCATCCTGGAGAGCGCCGCCAGCCACGCGCCGTTATAGAGCCAGTAAGCGGTCATCAGCACCGCCTCTACCGTCATACTTGGCTTGAATATGAAACTGGCAGGCGGGTAGCGCCCGGTGGCGCTGATTGAGGTGCAACCCTCAATGTAAGGAATGCACGACGGCACCGTGCCCGACAAGATAGCGACGGCCAGGCTCAAGTGTATTGCCAGAATTGGCAGCAGGCCGGTCAGTATCGGCAAAAAGCGCAATAACATCGCCGCAGCATAACGGCTGGACGGCACTCGTCAACACTGCGTTAAGTTCTGCCGTATTTGCGCTAGCGCCCGAATGATGCGCTTGCACCGATGTAAGCGGTTCTGCCTTCCGTCGCGTAGCCGAATACGTGCTCATAGTCTTCATCCAGGAGGTTCGCCGCTCGGATAAATAGATTGAGACTGTCAGTAATGGCATAGCTGACGGTCATGTCGACGAGCCAGTAATGTTGCAGCGAGACAGTCGCCGTGGGTTGCGGAAATGGCGGAAAGAAGGTATCGGATCGAGTGCCATTGTAGTTTGCGGACAGATGTACCGACCCGCGTTCGTCGAGAAATCGATAGTCGGCGCCGACGTAGCCACTGTGGCGAGGACGCCGGATCTCATCGACGGCGCCTGTCGGGGTATTCTCGGTTGAGTCGGTGTAAGTGTAATTTGCCTCCAGGCTCAATTCGTCAGTAGCCAGGAGGCGGGCGGTAATTTCCAGTCCCTGCCGCTTGCTTCTGCCAGAACGGTTTTCTGCCGTGGTCAGAAACGAAACCGGGTCAAAGACGAAACCATTGATCTCATCCCGCAGATCTTGCCTGAACAATGCAAGGGTTCCGTTCAGCCGCTCGTCCAACCGGACCAGCTCAACACCGAATTCGTATGAATTCGATTGCTCCGGCTTGAGTTCGGGGTTGCCGACGAACTGACCGGGAAAGAAGCCAAACCGCTCAATGAACGTAGGCGCTTTCTGCCCGGTAGCGGCGTTGAAATAAATTCGCGTTGTGTCGGTTGCATGCCATGAGCCGGCAATTCGGCCGGTTACTACGTCTCCAAAATCACTGCTATCGTCGTATCGCAGGCTGAAGAGCCAGGTCATCGCGTCGGTGGCACGGAACTGATAGTCACCGATAATGCTGTTGACGGTCATTTCCTGGATCTGGTTCGGATCCCCAAAGATGATGTCGCCGCGCTGAACGAATTCGGTTTGCTCACTTTCTGCGGCGAATGAGAGAACGTTGTCTGCAATATGCAGGTCGATCTGGTAGCCGACGTTCAGCCGCTCAGAATTGGCCTGTGCGTCTGCGACGCCAGCCGCAAGATTGCGGTTTTCCGTTTCCAGGAAATTGACGCTGAGACGTTGCTGCACGTCCCATTCCGGCGAGTTTAAACTGGCGGCCACTCGTGCATATAGACGCTCGCCGTCGTTGGCCAGGTCACCGTCAGCGGGGAGGCCGCTAACAAAGAAATCGATCGGATCGATTTCCGTGTACGCATCGACTTTGCGTACGCCAAAGTCGAGCGTCAGTTGATTGCTGACATCAACTCGACCATTCAGCGATGCCGTTTGAACGTCGGAGCCATCGCGCTCTGCGCCAAATCGGGACACGTTAATGCCGTCGCTCAGCAATTGCTCGACACCGAATCCCAGTTGCCAGCGGTCGCCTCCCGTGCTTGCGTTGACACCCAGATTCCGAGTGGCATGGGAGCCCCCCTCGACATACCCATTAACGACCGGGCGTGTGTGGGCGGCGGGCACGGTGATCACGTTGACGACTGCCGAAAGCGCGTCGCTGCCCCATAGCGCTGTTTGCGGTCCGCGAACGATTTCTATGTGGTCTACATTGCCGGTAGTCAGATATTCCCAGCGAAATTCGTCGCCTCCGGCGGCGTCATTGGCCCGGATTCCGTCGATCAGAACCAGTACGTGATTAGCTTCAGCGCCGCGAACACGAACCTGGGTCTGGGCGCCCCGAGGCCCGGCCTGCGAGACCGAAAAGCCCGGCACGGCGCGAAGCAGGTCGGTAACAAATCGCGCTTGCAAACGCTCGATCTGCTCGCGCGTGATAATGGTAGTGCTGCTACCGATCTCGCTCCGTGCCAGCGGCGTCCTCGAAGCTGTGACCACGATCGTGTCGGCGTCGGCAATATCGGTGCTTGCTGCTGATGATTCAGCCGCTGTGCCGAAGCACAGCAATAGGGTAAGCGGTAACGGGACGATTCGAACGTACATGGTGCTGACTCCGGCAACGCTCCCCGCGCGCTACATTGGGTTTCGAACCGGAGAGACCTAGGGGAGAGAGTCAACATCTCCACCAAACCGCCCGCCGCGATCGAAGTGTGGACCAATCGAAAGGCCGGTCTCCGGACTCATGAGTGACAGAAAACTGTCTTTGCCGATCGCCTTCCCACGAAATGCGCAGTGGCTAATTGACCGGAAGTAACTCATTTACCGTTGCGGGGGCAGTGACGGGTTTGCCCAGAGGCACACCGTCTTCCCGTTTGATGTCTGAACGTAAGTCAGCCATCCACCTGTCGAATACGCGAACGACGATACCGAAGCGGGCAGGAAATCGCAATATCCGCGACGCGCTGGAATTTCCCGTCAGTAGCTGACCAGGTCGTCCCATTTGCCGGTGCTCTTCGCTACGTGTTTGACATAGGAGCAACGCGCTTCTGCCGACTTTCCTTCTTCAGCAATTTTTGCGAAGGTTTGTTCTACCAGTCGTTCGCCGACCCCCTTGCCGCGAAGTGCGGCAGGCACTTCGGCGTGGAGCAGCTTGTAATCCGTGCCATCGAAGGAATAGTCGATAAATGCCTTTTCTCCGTCGACCATCATGACGAATTGCTTGCTGTCTCGATCGTTGTTGACGTTATCCATGTTCCTAAATCCTTTCAATTAAAATAATACGGTGTGATTGCTTATTGCTGACAACGCATTGCAACCGGCACTACGACGCCAGCGACGGGATCAGTCAGGCGCGAACGGATTAACGCGTTGCCGACGGGTCCTCATATCCATATCGATTGCCTTCTTTCCAGGCGTTCCTGTCGTTGCCGTAGCGCGGGAGCCCGCCTGCTTCCTTGAGGATGCTGGCCATATGAATCAGATTCCAGGTCATGATCGTCGCGTTTCTCTGGGTAAATTCGTTGTCGAAACCTACCGGCGGCTGGTCATCACGTTCGTCTGCATAAGACGGACCGGGGCCCGCTTCACCGATCCAGCCGCAATCGGCCTGCGGAGGAACGATATAGCCCAGGTGTTGTAATGCGTAAAGAACGGTCATTGCACAGTGCTTGATGCCGTCTTCATTGCCGGTAACGACGACGCCGCCGACTTTGCCATAAAAAATGCTCTGGCCATTTTCATTGAGTTTTCCCGACATGGCATAAAGTCTCTCAATTAGAAGCCGGCAGACAGAACTTTCTTCACCGAGCCATATGGGGGTACCCACGATTAAAATGTCGGCGTCGCGAAATTTCTTCCACAGGCGAGGCCAGTCGTCACGTTCCCAACCTTCCTTCGTCATATCAGGCTGCACGCCGAAGGCTACCTCGTGCGCCGCCATGTGCACGTACTCGGTACTGATGCCGTGTTCGCGCATGATTTTGTCGGCGACGCTCATCAGTACGGCGGTATGTGAGTCCTTCTTGTCTCTTTTCAGGCTACAGTTGGCAAAGACGGCTTTCAGTCCAGCAGTTTTTTTCGGCTTGCGCGGTGTTACGTTCGTCTTATTATTCATTACGATTTCCTGTTTGCAGAAACGCTGATACTCAGGCAGCGGACTCGATGGCGACGTCGGTCAATGCGTGGGTCAAAACCTCATCGACGGTTTCGACCGGCACAATTTCCAGTCGATCAAGCACTTCCTGTGGCAGTTCGGGCAGGTCCTTCTCATTTAACTTGGGAATAATGACAGTCTTTATCCCTGCACGCAGCGCGGCGATGGTTTTTTCTTTCAATCCGCCGATCGGAAGTACCAAGCCACGCAGGCTGATCTCACCGGTCATTGCAACGTCCTTGCTGACAGGACGGTTGGTATACATTGAGACAAGGGCGGTGAACATCGCGACTCCTGCGGAAGGACCATCCTTTTGTATCGCACCCGCCGGAACGTGGACATGGACGTCTGACTGATTGATTTCATCCTGACTTATATTCAGATCACCGGCCCGGCTGCGGACGAGACTGTGTGCGGCACGCACGGACTCCTGCATCACATCGCCAAGCTGGCCGGTCAGGGAAATCTTGCCTTGGCCGGGATATTTTATGGCTTCGATGTAGAGTATGTCTCCGCCGGCCGGCGTGTAGGCCAGTCCCGTGACGACACCGGGCTGGCTTGACCGCAGCTTTTCCTCGCGCACATAGGTCGGCGGGCCGAGTGTTTCCGTCACATCATTCGCCGCGATAGTGCGTGGCTCAGCTTCGGTGCCCTCAGGCAATGAGGCAATTTCTGCAGCCAGTCCGCGGGCGACGGCGCCGATTGTTCGTTCGAGATTCCGTACGCCGGCTTCACGCGTGTAGTTCTCGATGATGGTACGCAGCGCGTCGTCGGAAAATGTCACCGTGTCTGACGAAAGGCCGTTGTCACGGAGCTGTCGCCCAACAAGATAATCCTTCGCGATATGCATTTTTTCAGTCTCCGTGTATCCCGCGATTTCGATGATTTCCATACGATCGCGAAGCGGGGCAGGGACGGTAGATAAGGTGTTGCAGGTCGCAATGAAAATGACCTGCGACAAATCAAAATCAACGTCAAGATATCGGTCGGAAAATGCGTGATTCTGGGCCGGATCGAGAACTTCCAGCAGTGCGCTCGCCGGGTCGCCGCGAAAATCCGAGCCGACTTTATCCAGTTCATCCAGCATGAATACGGGATTGCGGGTTCCGGCGCGGCGCAACTCCTGAATGATTCGTCCGGGCATAGAACCAATATAGGTTCGTCTGTGGCCACGAATTTCTGACTCGTCCCGAATGCCGCCCAGGCTCAGGCGAACGAACTCGCGGCCAAGCGCGTTGGCGATAGATTGTCCGATGCTCGTCTTACCGACGCCCGGCGGGCCCACGAAGCACAAGATCGGACCGTGCCCGTCAGGATTCAGTTTACGCACGGCCAGATATTCGATCAGGCGCTTCTTAACTTTGGCGAGCCCGTAATGATCACGGTCGAGCACGGCGCGAGCCTCTGCCAGATCTATTTTATCTTCGCTTACCTTTGCCCAGGGGAGATCAGCGAGCGTCTCGAGATAGTTGACGATTACAGAATGCTCGGGACTCGAGGTCGGTGTAATTTCGAGCCGTTTCAGTTCTTTTTCCGCCTGCTCCCATGCGTTTTCCGGCAAGCCGTTTTCTTTCAAGCGCTTGCGCAGCGCTTCGGCCTGTTCCTCGACACTACCTTCATCCCCTAGCTCCTTTTGAATGGCGCGCATCTGTTCACGCAGATAACTGCGCTTTTGCGCTTCCGTAAACTCGGTCTGAACGTCCGCTCTCAGCTTTTGCTGCAGCTCGCCAATGCGTAACTGATCGTCAACACTTTTTTGCACGAGCTCAATTCGCTTGGCAACCAAAGTCTGTTCGAGGATGCTTTGTTTTTTCTGCGGCTCGATGCTGAGATTCGACGCCAGCAGGTCCGTTAGATAAGCCGGATCCTCAATGTTCATAACAAAGGTTTTCGCGTCTCGGGGAATGTTTTCAAGCGTGTCGATAAGTTGCCCGGCCGTCTCCCGCAAATTTCGCAATTTTGCCTGCCAATAGGCATTCTCGCTGTCGATGGCGGTGTCTTCGAGGAGATCAACGCTAGCCGTAAAATAGGGCTCCGTTTGGAGATATTCCTTCGTACTTAATCGCTGCTCTACTTGTACGAGCGCTATCGCGCCGCCTTCATCGGGACGAATGAGCTTTACGACTTGAACGAGAACGCCAATCCGATAAAGGTCATCCGCGAGCGGTTCGTCTTCCTCGGCGTTTCGCTGTAGTACCAGGCCGATGTATTTGCTCGTTGGCAGATTGTCCTCGAGCAATTTCAACGAGTGGTCACGCCCAATAGTAAGCGGTACGACGGTCCCGGGAAACAGCACCGTGTTGCGGATCGGAAGTATCGGTAATTTCTGCAAAACATCAGCAGGAGGCTTGTCCTTCTTGACGGCATCGTTCCCCGGTTCTGCAGTGCTGGCTGCATCCGGTGACGTCGTTTTTTCCCGATCTAGCGCCTGAAGAGAGTCAGTATGGGTCACGATAATTCACCCTTTTTCGTTTCTTTAAGAACCGGCAAATGTATCCACAACATGCCGCCTCGATTTTCCGCACGGACGTCGTCTTCGTGAACCTGCATGGGTAATTTCAGCACCCGTTGAAAAGTCCCGCTTTCGATTTCCATGGCCAGTATCTGGCGGCAGGCGGAGCGAAGTCCCTCGACGAAAAAGTCCGGTGATGGCCGCTTTCCCTCAACGACGAGCAGTGGTCCGTCGAGCCGAACGGATATAGATCCAGACTCGACGCCAGCGAGATCGAGACATACGTCCAATTGATCTTCCCGCAAATAAACGTTCATCGCCGGCTGCCAGGTCGTGGAGGGCCGGTGGAAGCCGCTGAAATGCATCCGCTGAAGCTCGTTTGCCACACCACGGATTCGCGTGACGATGTGGGTGACTCGGTAGTCTGTAGGCATGCGTTGTCTCGATTGTGATTACTGTTTTATTGGGGCGGCTTGCCAGAATGGAAGTCTACGGCGGTCAAGCCGTGTGATCCGCCACGTAAGGGATTGGTTCATAAACAGAATATGCAAATTATATGCCACGCAAAAAAAGCAATGACGGTACTTTCCGCAACCGTTCGGGCGCCGCTTCGACGTAACGATGGTAGCTTGCACCACTCATGGTGTATGTACGATTTACCGTGTCATGTAAGAATCGCAGCGGAGACACAACCCCGTTAGCTCGCAGATTGATGAGGTGGGGAAATGAACAGGCTATCCACCAGCACGTGTGGCTTTATGGGATGTGACTTGGCGAATGCCGAGTGGCACAGTACTTGCAATCTCGACCTGCACTAGCGAAAGATCATTGCCAATTGGAGTTAACAGTGTCCATTCTGTCCGTAAACCCTGCCACCGAAAAAACCTTGCAAGAATTCGATGCCTTGTCTGATCGAGAAATCGAACAAAAGTTACATGACTCGGTGGATGCCTTCGCCAGGCAAAAATCCAGCAGCTTCGATGAGCGTAAGTCATTCATGCACAAGGCAGCTGATTTGCTGGACGCGGAAAGTGGCGAATGGGCGGCGATCATGACCGCTGAGATGGGCAAGACGTTGAGAAGCGCGAAGGCCGAGGCGGAAAAATGTGCCTGGGTATGCCGCTTCTACGCCGACCACGCGGAAGAATTCCTGGCAGACGAGACTGTTGCAACCGAAGCCACTAATTCCTTCAAGCGGTATTTGCCGCTTGGGCCAGTGCTGGCAGTCATGCCCTGGAACTTTCCTTTCTGGCAGGTGTTTCGTTTCGCTGCACCCGCATTGATGGCCGGCAATACCGGTTTGTTGAAACATGCCTCGAACGTGCCGCAGTCTGCTTTGGGCATTGAGGAGATTTTTCGACGGGCCGGATTCCCGCACGCCGCCTTTCAAACGCTGTTGATCGGTTCAGATAAGGTGGAACCCATACTCAGGGATCATCGCGTTCGCGCGGCCACCCTTACCGGTTCGGGACAGGCGGGCGCCTCAGTAGCTGCCATTGCAGGGAAGCAGATCAAGAAAACGGTATTGGAGCTGGGCGGCAGCGACCCCTTTATCGTGATGCCGTCAGCGGACCTCGAGAAAGCAGTCAAGGTGGCGGTGACGGCGCGTACGCAGAACAACGGCCAGTCCTGCATCGCCGCCAAACGCTTCATTGTGCACCGGGATGTATTTGGCGAATTTCGCGACGCATTTGTCGCCGGATTCGAAGCTCTGAAAATAGGCGATCCCACGGCTGACGATACTGATATTGGTCCGCTGGCAACCGCAGATGGACGCGAGGATTGTGACCAACTCGTGAAAAAGGTCCTTGATGCTGGTGGGCAGCGGCTCACAGGGGCGGAGATTATCGAGGGAACCGGCTACTTCTATCGTCCCGGCATTCTTGAGGTTCCCGCTGATGATGCCGAAAAATTCGACGACGAAATATTCGGGCCGGTGTCTATGTTATTTGAAGCGCGGAATCTGGAACAGGCTGTACACATCGGCAACGCAACACCATTCGGTCTCGGCTCGACGATATTCACGAACGACGCCGCCGAGCGGGAGTATGCTTGTAACGAGCTTGAGGCAGGCGCGACTTTCGTCAATGCAATGGTCGCCTCGCATCCAAAATTGCCGTTTGGCGGTGTGAAAGCCTCTGGCTATGGCCGTGAGCTTTCGACCGAGGGAATTCGCGAGTTCACCAACATAAAGACTATTTTCGTCAAATGAACGTTTCGTACTAAAGAGGTCACGCTATGAACAAAGTGAAACCGAGAACGACCGTACCTGAACTGAAACTCGACACCGTCGACGACGGACGCTGGGAGTTAAAAAAACAAGAGCCGGAACAATTCACCATGATCGTCGTGTACCGGGGCTTGCATTGCCCAGTCTGTAAGAAAACCTTGCGTGAATTGGACCGCAAGCTCGAGGATTTCACCAGCCGCGGCGTAGAAGTGATAGCAATCAGTGCTGATAGCAAGGAACGCGCCAGGAAATCTCAGGAAGAGTGGGGTGTCGAGGATCTTACTATTGGCTATGGTATGACCGAAAAATCGGCGCGTGAGTGGGGGCTTTACGTGTCAACGTCAATTAGCGACAAAGAACCGGAGACCTTTTTCGAACCAGCGGTGTTCCTGGTACGGCCCGATGCCACGCTCTATGCAACGTCGATTCAATCCATGCCCTTTGCCCGCCCGTCATTCGACGATTTGTTGAAAGCAATTGATTTCGTCGTCGAAAAAGACTATCCGGCTCGCGGCGAGGCTTGAGACTGTCCGCGGAATTACCGGCAGGGAACTGACTGGCGTGCGCGTCAGCGTCAAATTCTGAGGTACCAGGAAAGGAGGGGCGGGGCATGCAGGAATGGATCCAGATCAGCTGGCAGGAAATCGCCGGCGTCTTACTTTCGGTCACGGCGGTGTACGCGACAATTATCGTTTTTACGCGCGTCACTGGACTGCGCAGCTTCTCCAAAATGTCGGCTGGCGATTTTGCGATGACTGTCGCTGTCGGTTCTGTGCTTGGAAGCGCGGTGGTAACTCCCTCGCCGACTATTCTCGTAACCGCCGTTGCACTCGCCGGGTTGTTCGGCGGACAGTGGCTGCTCGCCCACGCCCGCCGCAAATCAGACCGATTCATGCGCCTGGTAGATAACCGGCCGCTGTTGCTTGTCTGGAATGGCGATATGCTAAAGGACAACATGCGCCGCGCCGGCGTCACGGAAACGGATATTCGTGCAAAGTTGCGCGAAGCCAATACTTTCAGGCTGGACGACGTCGCCGCAGTCGTTTTCGAAACGACTGGCGACGTTTCCGTGCTGCACGGCTCCGCGGCCGATGAATTCGATGACTTCGTTTTGGCGGATGTTCGAGCTGCACCATGAGCGCAGTAGATTGCACTAAGGACGACAACTAGATCAACGGCTATTCGAGATACGGTCTCAGGATTGCTGCGAGTTGACGTGCGCCTTGCGGGTCACTGACAAAGTCGTGTCTGCCCTCGATTGAATGCAGTGTAAGGCCGCCACTAACATGGCGGGACCAACCCAAATCGGCTGGCCGCCAATAGTGCATCGAATTCCGTGATGCAACACAGAGCAGGACCGCGCCGTCGTAAGTCTTTGGTCGATAACTCTGAAGCGCGGCAGCGCGAAAGGCGAGCGACCGAGAAACGGCAGGCCGCGGCATAAATGCCTTCTGTAGTCGAACCACACTTTCAGTGGCTATATGCTTAATGCCCCGCCTTTTATAAAGGTCCAGCGGGTACCGCCAGCCTTTATTCTCCACAAATTTTCGCCCGCGATTCCTGATGCCGAAAATCGTTCTAAGTGCTGCACGTCGGATCAAACTTCGCCTGGATCTCACGATGTCAGGCGCATTCGTATCAACTAAAACCAGCAGCTCAATTTCTTCGCCACTCCCGCGTAACTGCTGCGCCATTTCATAGGCGATAAGTCCGGCAAAGGACGAGCCGAGCAAACGGTAGGGGCCATGCGCTTGTGTTTCGCGCAAGCGCTGAATATAGCGTGCTGCCAGCTTTTCAACAGTGTTGGTCTGGAGCGTTGCGTAGTCACTGTCATCTTCAATCCATATGACAGACAAGGAGTTTTCCTTCGCCAGCGCCTCGGCGAGTTCGCGATAGCTGACAATCCAGTGCAAACAGAACAGCGTTCTCGTGCCATCGACGTTTGCGAACTGTTCGATTGCTGCCTGTCCTTGCGATCGAACTGCATCGGTCGCGGGTTCGACCGTCCTGCGGTGGCCGACGTTTCGCAAGTCCGCAACAGTGGTTTTGCTCAGCAGAGCAGCGAGGGCGATGTCAACCTTGCAAGACGCCCTTAGGCTGTTGCGCAAGCGTACCGCCATCAAAGAATCGAGTCCGAGATCGCCAAGAACAGCAGTATCCTCGAGAACATCAGGATGCTCTCCAAGCAGCTCCGCGAGCATGCCCACCGGGTCGAATGCTTGTGCGTTGACGTCGGTCAGAGGCGCGGCCGCGACCCCGGCTTTGCGTTTGACGAGTGCGATACCCTGCTGATCGTTGTACTGCAGTAGCATTTTCCAGTCGAGGGGAAGAATGGCAGCCTGACCTGGCCGCATCGCAGTTATGCTCGAAAGCAGAGACATTGCGTGTGGAGTGGCCAGCGGTGTCCAGCCCTGTCTTAGCGTCTGGTCCGCTGATTTCCGATCATTTTGCCAATGACCGATTTCCTCCCATGGCGGCCAGTTGATGGACGTACCGGCAAGTCCGCGGTCAGCCCTCTGATTGCAGAGCGCGTCAAAAAAACTCGTCAGGCTGGCGTAGGAAGCCTGACCCTGAGTACCGAGTACTGCAGCACTCGACGAAAAACAGACGAACTGATCGAGCGCCAGATCATTGCTGGCCGATGCGAGCTGTTGCAGTAAATCAAACGCGGGCTGAATCGCGCGGGCCATTCGCTCATCGGACTGCATCGCCAATGCGGCATTGTCCATTGTCCAGGGAATGAAAAAGACGCCAGCGACAGGCATCGTGTCACTGGGCAAAAATCGGGGTACGTTCTCTGCAACATCGTTTAGTGCAACGATGGTCACTTTCTCGCCGGCTTTTATGCTGCGCAGGGCCTCGTCATCCACGTCAGCAATCGCCAGAGTGACGGCGCCTGCACCGTTGTCCGTCAACCAGCGCGCCACAATTTCAGCTTGTCCGTTGTCTGGTCCGATAACGAGGTAAGACCGATCAGCTTTAAGCATTGCGGTTTGTGGACCGGTTTGCAGCGCTTTCAGTGTGCGACGGTGACGCATCGCACCGACGTAGATCAATTGTTCACCGACATCATCGCTCCCGAGTTCGGCCAGGAGTGCACCGGATTGCGTTGAGACATCCGCACGGTGACTGACACTGACGAGTTTGATCGGCCACTGTCCGAGTTCGTTCATCATTACGCGGGTGATACCCTCGGTGCCAGAGGAGTCCAGCATGGCATGTCCGCCGTCGTTTAAGGTCGCTACGATAAACTGTGCAAGATCCGGGTTGCCGGACTCCAGCGTTCTGATCACGTCAAAGATCGCAGTCACTCCGGCGGAAAACTGTTGATAGCTCAGTGATGTTTCTGACCCACCGAAATGCAGAAATAAAATCTGCAACGGGAGAGACTGTGATTTGGCATCCTGCATCGCACTTAAGACCGACTTCGCAACATCGCCAGTGGAAGCGTCGATGTAGTGACTGCATCGGAGCTGAGAAAGACACGCTTTTGCACAGTCTCGCGACAACGGTCCTGCAGACACGACCAGGGTTGGCAGACTTCGATTGGGCGAGGGCGGTAAATTTGCGATGGGATCCAAGGCAATTTCGAAGACATCGCTGCCCAGTTCAGCCTCCGCGAGCACCTGTTCCCTGAGCGGGCGCAGCTGAAAGCCGGTCGCGTCGAAGATGCAGGCGCCGTTGTCTGTGAACAGCGATACGGCCCCTGCGACGCTGTCCGGGCTGCTGGCGTCTGAGCTGTGAGTCGCTCTTGTCCAGGTGATACCTGACGCTGACGGATGTCGATAGCAGATCCGGTCTATGGCGTAAGGCACCCAGGTACGGCGCAGAACCTCAAGGTCCTTGCGCGTCTCGATCGTCGTCGCTGCGTACAGCGTTTGAAAACCCGCTTCGATTTCCGCACTGGCTACTGCAATTGCCGCGGATGTGGCTCGCGGCAACAATTTTGCGGTTGCGGTCCCTTCACTGCTGTACAACGCCGCTATTTTTCGAAACGAAGGGCCTGTATTCCTACCTTGTACCCACGTCTGTGCATAGAAAGTTGCACCGTCTACGGCACCGTTACTTTGATTAAAGACTAGCTCATTTTCTACAACGACTGCCGGTAGTTCGAACTGATCGTGCAGACACAGCTTAGCGTTCAGAAACGGTACGGGCGCGCCAGCGTCCGTCTTTTCCGCTGTTGCTTCAACTGCATACGTAAGCCCGACGCCGTCATGGCTGGCCGGTCCCAATGTCAGAGTGATTGCGACTTCGCCGCCGTCCGGAATCAAAACGGGCCGAAGGAAGACCCAGTCATCGATAACAAACGCGTCGGCAGACAGCTCGGATCGGACCCGGTCCAGAATCCAGGCAATCTGATGCGATGCCGGAACGACGATGCGGCCGAACAGTTTGTGATCCTGCAGATGGTCTTCGTCATTCACTTTCCAGACAGCATTTATCACGATGGACGTTGTATCGTTTGCCCGTGCGGCTGCCGGCGTCGCGCCCGTCCAGTAGGACTCTCGCTCGAATGCGTACTGGGGCAGCGACGCCCGACAATGTTCCTGCACCGAGAAAACGCCACGCCAATCGGGATTCTCACCCGCCAGATACAAATCTCGAAGGCCTCGCTTCATCGACGTTGAATCCGGGACGCCGGGCTCGAGGGTGTTAACCCACACCACCGACGAATTTAGCTGTTCTCCAATATCTCGGAGCATACGCCCCGGTCCGACTTCCAGAAAAAGTGTGCAGCCGCTTTCCGTCGCTGTCAGAACAGCCTCGTCAAACCTCACCGGTGCGCGTGCCTGTTCCATCCAATACTCAGCGTCACCCAGATGGCTGCTTTTTCGAGCCCCATCAATGCAGGAGATGAAAGCACATCTCGGCGAGCGCCAGGTCGCGCTTTGTACGGCAAGCGCTAACTGTGCAAGGCATGGCTCCACCCAGGCTGAGTGAAATCCATAGCGTTCCGTCAGTACTCGGCAGCTGACGCCGGATGCCTCCAGGTGCTGTTTCAGCAAAGCCAGACTTGCCTGCGGCGTTGCGACAACACAGCTGCACTCGCCCAGACTCGCGGTCAGTTCGTAGCTGACTTTACTGTTAAGTATTGCTTCCAGTGACAAGGCACCGGTGCGCACCGCGACCATGCTGCCATGTGCTTCGATACCTTCCATGAGCCGGCCACGGGCGCTTACCAGGGTGAGCACGTCGAGCAGCGAGATGGCGCCTGCTGCATAGGCTGCCGAAAATTCGCCAACGCTATAACCTATTACGGCATAAGGCCTGAGTTTCCATTCGTTCCAGGTTTCGAAAAGCGAAATCTGAACTGCGCACATGACCGGTTGTTCGTAACGGGTTAGTGCCAGATCTTCGCTATCTGAAAACAACAGCGTCGTCAGCTTTTTGTCGAGCAGTGATTCGAGAATGCCCTCGCACTTCAGCAACCAGCGTCTGAAGACGGGCTCCGCAGCAAACAACTCTTTGCACATGCCGGCATAACTGCTGAGCTGCCCATTGAAAACGAATGCCATTCGGCGCTTTCTCGAATCGATCGGTGGCGGGGCAGGGCTGGTATCCAGCTTGGCTAACAGCTCATCGCGGCTGTCGGCGACCAGCGCATGCCGGAACGTCAGGTGGCGGCGTCGTGTAGCCGTGGCGTTACAGTGAGCGCCGACTGCGACGCTTTCGTCCACCAGGCAATGACGATGCGCACGCAGGTGGCGACTCGCAGCACCGGGCGTTTCTCCTGATGCCAGCAACAGAGCGGGGCGCCATGAGCCGGCATCAGCCTGTTCGCTTACTAAAACCGGCGCTTGTTCCAGTGCCAGGTGACAGTTCGTGCCGCCGACGCCAAGCGCTGTGACGCCCGCCCGTCGCGGCGCGTGCTGTACCCAGGGTTTCGCGCGTTCTGAGATTCTGAATCGCGTTTGGTCTATTTTCAGCAGAGGATTGGGTATTTCAAAACCTGCCGTCGGCAGGAACGACTGCCGATGCAGCATAAGTGCAGTTTTAATCAATCCCGCGACGCCTGCTGCTGTATCGAGGTGACCGACATTCGATTTCACCGATCCGATCAGGCACGGCTCTTTCGTGTCGCCCAATGCCTGTCTGAGCGCTTCAAACTCAATGGGATCACCGACGCGAGTCGCGGTGGCGTGGCATTCTACAAAACCAATACTTGCGGCGCTAAATTCTGCCATCGCATGCGCTTTGCGAATGGCTGCTGCCTGCGCTTTGGCGCTCGGTGCCAGGAAACTCGATTTTTGCGAACCATCGTTGCTCAGTGCCCATCCTTTAATGACCGCATAGATGCGGTCTCCGTCTGCCTCGGCGTCTTGCAGCCGCCGCAGTACAACGGCCCCAACGCCATCACCAAATACTGTGCCGTCGGCAGTTGCATCGAACGGACGGCAAAAACCGCTCGGCGAATGAATCGCGCCCGATTCGGCAAACTGAGTTTCCGTCGTTGTCCTCGTGATGCTTGCACCACCGGCAATGTAGACATCGGCATCGCCATCCTGGAGGGCACGGCAGGCCAGGCTGACGGCCACCAGCGCACTTGAGCACGCTGTCTGCACATTGACGCTTGGACCGCTGAGACCAAGCGCATAGGACGTACGTAGCGGCAAAAACTCTTTGTCATTTGCATTGAGAATCTGCCGACTTTCGCTGCTACTGTGGATCCGCAAGCGCTCCGCGAGCGCTGAGTCAGCCCGTAAATTATTGTCAAGATAGGCGCTTCGATTACAGGCGGCGTGAACGCCGATGTTTAGCTCTGGCCGATCACCGAGGCCCGCATCCTCAAGCGCATGCCACACCGTTTCCAACCACAGGCGATGCTGTGGGTCCATGACGGTCGCTTCGCGAGCGGTGATGCGGAACAGATGCCGGTCAAATTTATCGATATCGCTAAGGAGGGCGAACGCTCGGACAGGTAGCAGGGCGTTATCGTCTGACGAATCCGGCTTTCCGAAATCACGCACAATTGCATCCCGGCCCTCCCACATGAGTTTCCAGAAACTGTCGAGGGTGTTCGCACCAGGAAAGCGGCAGGCCATGCCCGTGATTGCGATAGGGGTGTTCATGCTGCGCTAGGCGCGATCTGCCGAGTTGATGGCTTCGGCCAGCGCTTCGATCGTTGGTTGCTGGTAGAGCTCGGCAATAGGAAGCTCTACGTCAAACTCCATTTCCATACGTTGCATTGCTCGTGCTGCATGCAGCGAACTGCAACCAAGAAGCATCAGATCGTCGCTGATGCCAATGGGTACGACCGAAAGTATTTCTTCCCAGATAGCGGCCAGCACGCGTTCCGCAGCATCACGCGGCGCAACATACGGCGTCTGCAGATCCGGTCGGTCACTTGACGGCGGGAGGAGGGCGCTCCGATCGATTTTTCCATCAAAGCTTAGAGGCAATCTGTCGATCTGCGCGATTCGTAAAGGACGCAGATGTGCGGGCAGTGCGGCAGACACAGCCTCACGCAGCGAGGCGAAGCTATGGGTCGCCGAGTCACCCGGGACAATATAGGCAGCGAGGTATGCATCGCTGTTGCTGTCAAAGAACTGCGCTACCAGTGCTTCGTTTACGCCATTGATACCGGCAATCATATTCTCAATTGTACCAAGTGATACCGACTGGCCGGCGATCTTGACTACATCATCCTTTCGTCCATCGAGCCAAAGACATCCATCGGTGTCCATACGACCCGTATCGCCCGTTCTGTATCTGCGTTCGCCGTTATTGCCCACGGAGAAACCTGTCGATGCGGATTCTGCGCATCCAAGATATCCACTTGCCAGATACCTGCTGCTTACCTGAATTTCGCCGGGTATATTGGCGGCAACTTCCTCGCCGTCGCGGTCCACTATCTGGACGGTCATATCCGGAACGGCATAGCCAAGCGGTAGGTCGCCGTTGAATTCTGAATTGCTGTCGGCGAAATACTGGCGAATCAGGCCACATTCGGTAGCACCCAGTCCGTTGACCAGTACGCAGCCATCCGTAAACGCGTTCTGTAGCACTTTAATATCCTTGGCGTTTGCCCGGTCGCCTTCAAGCCTGATCAGGCGGATGTGTTGGTAAACCTCCGTCGTATCGAAAACGGCACGAAACAGCGCCGGAACGCCGTGGAATATTGTTACTTTCTGTTGACGCAGCCAGGCGGACAGGCGTTTGACACCATGCATTGAGACGTCGAAGCTGCACAGCGTCGCGCCGTTGATCAGCCCTGAGAATATGGTGGACTGGGTGCCGCTGAATACGGGCGCCTGAACAAGGCTCATTCTGTCCCCGGAATGAATGAATAGCGTTTCCGTATAACGCATGGCGTTGTGAACAAGGCTTCGATGAGAGTCTCTGACACCTTTTGCCGCAGCGGTGGTGCCGGAAGTAAAGTAAATGCAAGCATCACTGTCGGTGTCGCGGGAAACGCAGATACCGGAATCGTTGCCGCGCCAGCTGCTTTCGCGGACGCAAACGACCGGTAGACCGATTTTACCGGCCAACCCCTGATGTTGTTCGGCACAGAGGACAAGTTCGCAACCGGCCATCGTGGCAGCAGACGCGTTCCATTCGACGTCGCGCCTCGAATCGAGCGGCACGTAGGTACCGCCGGCACGCAAGATCGCGAGCAACGCGACGATGTAAGCTGCGTCTTGATCAAACAGCAATGCGACACGACGGCCATTAAAAGCGGAATGTCTGTAGACGCGTTCAGCAATAACGGCTGAGGCCTTCATCAATTCGGCGTAGCTGAGTGAGTTGAATGGATCGGCAACTGCTGGTGCGTCAGCAAAACGCAAGGCGGACTGCGTCAGAACTTCCTGCAGAGATTTATCCAGCCAGGCGGTTTCAAAGGGACGAAACAATGCGGGCCTGGTCAGGAGCAATAGCGGAGATCCAGTTAAAAGGGCTCCTGGCTATTCTATGGATGCAGAATGTAGTTCCGAGTAATACCGCGAGCATATTCGCTTCATAAGTTGTTGTAATCACTGATTCACCAAATCGGGGCGGCGAAATATTCGGTACACGTGCCTCGAGTAAGAGTAAGAACATTGCTTCGTTTTGTAATAAAGCTCGGAACATTGCTACCCGGTTATTCCGACATTACCTAGGCCTACTAGTCATTTCGTCGATAGAGCCCGGCTTTGCGCTTCGCTTGTCGGAGTGCATCCACAGATCCATAGAGCTGCACGCGTTCCGCTCTTGTCATTTCTTCGCGCACGAAAGAGATAATCTATTCTAGTTCGTCTGCCGCTGAAAGATCTCTTTGTAGAAAATCCCCGATTGGCACGCTGAAATAGTCCGAGAATGCGCACAGATGAAGTACACCCGGGCTTTCCGATGTGCCATCCTCTATATGCTGAATTGTCGCAGTCGAGATACCGAGGTCTCTCGCCATCTTTCCTTGGCTAAGGTGGTCCTCAGCTGCACGCAATTCACGGAGGTTGTGCGCAAACCAACCATACTTTTGCTCCACAAGTTTATCTAACTTGTTGATCCCGTCGTCCGAGTTTACAACTTGATCGCTAATCTGAAAATAAACGAAACATGTCCAAGTTGGTAAAAAACTCGTTGAGGAAATATCCTTAATACTCTGTTTTGCAAGGATAACTGGTTTTCTATGAAATCCCCAGCCCCGAAATTCATCGGGGCTACTCAGGGGAACGACAACGAAGACCGGACTATATGCTAATCACCGAATCCGCCATTTGGGCGCTCTATCCGAGTCATCGGATTGTCGCGCCGAAAGTTCGTGCAATGATTGATTTTCTGCTTGAACAATTCACTCCCGTTCCACCATGGGAACGATAGACAGTGCATGCAAGATCATGAATGATTGTGCCGTTGTAATTCTATTCCATGCGACACTACGGGAGATCACGTACAAACTCCTGAAACGCCGGCGAGTTTTCTAAGAGCCGCCGTGCGACGCTACGGGTACGGTCTACTTGCTCCGCACTGAGACTCATCGATGTTGGAAGGGAATTGAAGTAATCGCGTTCCGCGGGCTCTTCGATATGCTGGAAGGTCAGTGTTGCAAAGTGGATGTTCACGTTCGGAGATCCCTTTGTTCTGCGAGCATTAATTCTGTCTCCCCACATCCTGAAGTCTCTCTCCGCAAGCGATATGGTTTCCGTATTGAGTATGTTTAAAGCGGCATCGAACGATGCCCGAATGGTGGATAAGATATGCGGCTCACGTCCCTTACTCGACCATTCAGGATGGGCGTATATCTGAGCATTCGCGACGATTACCAGCACGGTCGTGACGGCGTCCAGCGCATCCTGATCGAAGGCGCCGGCCATGTCCTGCACGTTTCCAACGTGAGCAACTGGACTCATCATCGACCCGCGTACGCCAAGATTGTCGGTGAGCCCTCCGTCAAACAGCCGTATAACCGGAATGTCGTCTGGCTCGAAATACCTTACGAGACCTCTCGCCACTTGATAGTCTCGAGTTAAAACGTCTCCCCGTTCGATCGCCTCGGTAACCCACGACGCTCGTCTCGATTCGCAGTCCGTAGGAAAGTTCATCACGGATACAGGGCCGAATACCAAGGGAACAGCGGAAGACGCCATTACTGCGTTTGCCACAAGAAAGCGGTTGGCATCCGAGCACAAGAAATCGAATTGTTGCTGCATAAATGAAAAAGTGATTCCAGTGTTCAAGTCACTCGCGTTGATAATGACAAAGGGCAATGAGCCCAACGACATATCCTCAAACGTGCGGTTTTCGAAGACACGGTCATCGAGCCACCTGGCTGCAAGATCCCCACGGTTGTAACTGGGCCGGGCAATCGAGAAGAGGTTTACTGGGTTTAGAAGCAATCTGGTGAACGCGCCCTGGACATTCCGCTTCAGAAATTTTTCTTCAAAGTCGTCGAACAAACGATCGCCGAAGAGTCCGTAGTAGGCGGCCGTATAGCTTCCGCCCGAGGTAGCAGTGATGACATCCACTTCATCCAGCAATCGCCGAGACGTTCCATGGAGAGTCACCGTGGTGTCCCTCAGGGTCTCCAACACGCCGTAAGAAAATGCCGCTGAACGTGTGCCGCCGCCGGAAAATGCGAGGACTACGAATACATCCTGCGCGTTATCTTTTGGCATTCGGTTGGCGAAGTCATAACGCGGCACCACGGTTGCACTGTCCAGCGGCTGATTCCAATGACGTGCGGCGCAACCGGTTAGCAGCATCATCGCGCCGAGAAAGACAAAGGGCCACCACCGGCCGAGCCTGGATGTCGTGGAATATTCCGTTCTGGATGGTCCCAGTGGCGTCATAGCAAGATACATTAGCACGCCGTCGCTATTAAGAGGCAAGCCGAGACGGTCGCGTGATACCAATAGGGATAGGAATGGATATTCTTTGTCAGAGACTAGCTTCAATACCGAGTGAAGCTATGAGTTTGTAGTATCCGATAAGTATGACGATGAAAAATACTATCAATAAGATCTCATGCTTAAAACCATGGCGATGAAAAAACTCCCTATCCCGGTGATGAGCAACATCCATGAGTTCATCTGCAAATCGGATAGAAAGAAATGTGCCTGCCCCCGATAGCAGAATAACGCTCCAGTAAGGATAGGGTATGGTCAGAATCGAGTGCAAAAGCATAGTTAGTATCGTTGTTTGGTAAAACTCAACGAGATAGAACAATGAAACGACGTTTATCGCAATTGCGATTGTCCAGACAACAATTTCCGAAATCAGCATTCGAATGCCAAATAGGAGCCTGAGCGGGAAGTCCACCAAGAAGCCGGCGTCGGCAATCGGCGTACATAGAACGAAAAAGGACCAAGTTAGTGCGGATGCTACCGCCCCAGTCGCAACGTCGAATCGGAAAGCGAGGTAAGAAAAGTAACCAATCATCAGGATAGAGAGAAGAAGAAACTTGTACAGCAGCTGTTTCTTGGGGTGAGTAACGACGTTTTCCGCAGAAGGTGTCATCTTTGAACAAGTGGCCTAATGTTTGCTATGCAAAAAACTTCGGATGTAGGCGAATGGCCGCATAGGGTCAGCATTCCGTCATACTAACTCAATAGTGGCTATCCGACCGGCCAGGATCATACCCACAGAGGACCACGAGAGTATCCGTTCGCTTCTTCAATCCAGAGGCGGAGTATCGATCATCTCAGCAGGCCCCAGCCAACGCTCCATGACTATAGCGGCGGTCAAATCGCCCGAGACATTGACGGCCGTCCGGGTCATATCGAGGATTCGGTCAACGCCAAGAATCAGTGCAATACCTTCTGGTGGGACGCCAATGCTCTGGATAATCGTTGCGAGGATAACAATGCCGACGCCGGGCGTGCTAGGAGCACCGATGGATGCACCCACTGTGGTTGCGGCCAAAAGAGTAAGTTGCCCCAAGGTCAAGTCAATGCCATAAACTTGTGTGAGAAACACGGCGGCGATCACCTGATAGAGTGCCGTGCCGTCCATGTTTACGGTGGCACCCAGCGGGATCACGAACTGTGAAACTGGCTTGGACACGCCTAGCTTTTCCTCTGCGGTCTTCATGGAAAGCGGCATCACAGCGGCCGAACTTGAAGTTGAGAAAGCCAATAGCTGAACTTCGCGGATGTTGCCTAAGAAACTTAGAGGATTCCGGCCAGCGAGTAAGGCGACGATGGCGAGGTAGAAGATCAGCAGTATCAATAGCCCCAAGAGTACGGTGCCAAAATAGGCTGACATCCCCAAAAGCGCGTCGAAACCTAGTTGCACGCTGACTTGCGCCAGTAATCCGAACACGGCAAGCGGTGCCAACGCCATGGCCCAACTCACAACTTTCATAGACACATCCTGCAGCGAGACACAGAGATCCAGCAGCGGTTTGGCTCGGTCCGGTCTGATGGAGACCAACGCGATCGCCATGAGGATGGCAAAGACAACAATCTGAAACATCGCGCGTTGCAGGATTGCCTCGGTGGGGTTAATGGGAACAACGGCGACAATCCGATCCGGTAAGGTGGCCTGTGCGTGCGCCTCTGCTTCGCCGACATCAGTTAGTTCAAGCACTGTTTGAGATGTCACCGCAATCCCTTGCTTCACGTACTCGCCCGGTTGAATCCAGAGAGCAAGAGACGCGCCGATGCCGACAGCAACGATTGTTGTGGTCACGAAATACGGCGCTATGCGTGTTCCGATGCGTCGGAGAAAATCAGTGTCGCCTCCTCCCGCAATTCCGAGAATAATCGACGTCAACACCAGCGGTACAACCACCATCTGAATAATCGCCAAGAACAAACGCCCTGGAAGCGCGACCCAGCCTGCAATCGTATTCGCTGTCGCCTCCCCGACGAGCGCGGCACCCGTTGGCGATAGAGCAAGACCGACGCCTACCCCCAGCACCATGGCTATCAAGATCTGCGCCCACAGTTTTGTGCGAATCAGGTAGTCAAGTCGACCAACCAACCGCGTGGTGCTGAGCGGACGCAACGCTTTTGTCATCTCGCGCAACTCCGTGATTCTAGATTGTCGTTCACACTGACGATCGTGGTTCCAAGTCGCTTTTGAAGGCTGTGTTTGAGCGGCAGAAAGCCGTCTTCCGATGTCCGCTATGTATATGGACTCCTCCAGTCTAGCAAACAGATTTAGTAAACAGAATTCAGACACGTATTTATATTCGGCCTTTAGTCGGAGAGGCAATCTTCTGGCCCGCTATGTATTCGCTCTGCGGTTGCTCTAAAGGTCAGTGGGCTCCAGTGCGTCAAAGCGGTGCAGGTTTGACCGAAGCTGCGGCTCAATACAAGACAAACGCCGCTGTACGGGCC
Source organism: Woeseiaceae bacterium (assembly GCA_037968735.1). GTDB lineage: Bacteria > Pseudomonadota > Gammaproteobacteria > Steroidobacterales > Woeseiaceae > SZUA-117. The sequence continues at coordinate 104,793 of JBBKWC010000014.1, forward strand.
AAGTTTGGCGAACACGCTGATTCGTGCTTTTATTGCCAAGAGATCGTCGAGCTATTTGGCGATGAAGGTGTCGCGTTTGACGGTAAGTGAAAAAACTTGAGCAGTGAACGACCAGAGCGTTGCATTCTAGTAGTTCTCCTCAAGACCAATACATTTTAGGTCACTCTAGTGGCCGGGTAATTCCACAAAACTACGTTCCATAGTTTTACGTTACACACTACTGTGGAACGACAATTACCGGAATGGCCTGACTGGAATGCCAGATGTGAATTCACCAACGCGACCCGACGAACGCAGGACCGTACGGTTTGCCCAAGCACCTATCATTGTTGGGATCGTTTCGTCCAGGGGGCTACGTTTTTTCGGGCGGGCATAGTGTTCTTGCCAAATCACGCTTGGTCCTACTGAGAAGGACATAAACGTCTGGGGTCACGCGGAAGTACGATTGTTCATCAAGAAATTTACTCAGTACGAACGGGCTTGATCAAGAATATTGCACACCAGACGAGGGCGAATCGCCGTACAACGGCTATTTGAGCAAGATGTTTGCTCAAGACGTACAGGAATTTCGCTCGTGGTCCAGGTGAATGAGAGATTGTTTACGATCCGCAAATTCACCAAGACTTGATGCTTTTCATAAATTCCTGAATCCGATTAGCATTGGGAGGCGCTGGAATGTCTACTAACTTTTTGTCTTCGAGGTCTTCTCGAGCGATGAACACAGAACGGTTGGTTCGCGACTTCATTTCATTACAATACCTGATGTTCTGGAATTCATTTCACAGAGGAGTGTGATTCGGGTTTTTGTTGTCAAATTCGTTTCACAGGTCAAGGGCATAATGAGCTGAGACAAAGCACTCCCCATTGCTACCTATGTTATTTAACATAATATACATTATGCGCATATATTGAGGTTCCTAGCCCTCCCGACCAATTAAAGCATCCAGGGGAATTTCGAGGTTTTCATGCAGTGACCGGATCATTGCCAAGGAAAGCCGCCTACGCTTGTTCAATACCTCCGATACACGCGCTCGAGAGCCAAGAAATGGTTCAAGATCTTTCCGGCTTAGTCCCATTTGCTCCATGCGAAACTTGATGGCATCCACCGGGTCTGGCGGATCGATCGGAAAATGATCTCGCTCGTAAGCATCGATTAGCGTAGCCAGCACATCCAGTTCGTCGCCATCCTCGGTACCGTTCTTCGCCAACATAAGGGCCTCAAGTCTTTTCAGGGCACTCTCGTGGTCGTCGGAATTGCGGATTGGTTGAATAGTCATTCAGATATGCTCCGGATCAATACGATCATAGTCAGAGTGACTCCCGACGAATCGAATGTATAACACTTGGAATTCGTAATTTGCTTGCACGTTGAGTCTATATTTATTGCCCCCGACATTGAAAACAACGCGATTTCCTCTAACAAAACTCGCATGCTTGTATCGGCGTTTGATGTCCTCAGGGATTTTCCACGCGACTTGTGCGGCTTCCCGATACCAAGATTTAAGCGGTTGTTCCGCCATTCGATGAGTTTCCCGAAATTCCCTGAGAGTGCGTCTCGCGATAATTCGCATCGACGGACATCAGCATGCTCCCAATTTGGGAGCAATGAGGGAATCTGCGATTTTCGGTGGAATTTGAACACAGCGCTCCCCAACTAATGCGTAGATCTTGGCGCCCTATTCCACCAACAGGGGAAAGAAACGGCCAGTACTTCTGGCTCGAGACATGCGGATTAAGGCCGATAGTTGCCGCTCGTGACGGGCAGCTTTTGCAGAGGACTCGATAGCTGGAGATGACAAACGCGACGGTCGCTGAAATCACAAGTCGACGACTGTTCGCACAGAATGTATGGCCGCTTCCGCACCTAGGAGCGGACAGTCATTGTTCGCGATTTCGCACAGCCCTGTTTGGTCACAATACCTCAGCCAGCGCTACATTCAGCAGATCATAGACGACGCGGATGCGTCGACTGGTATGGAGCTCTCTATGAGTGACGAGCCAAATCGGTATAGGAAACGAGATGCGGTCAGTCAGCACGGGAACCAACTCTGGAAACAAGTCCGCCGCTTGACGCGGAAGAAAGCTAATCCCCATCCCTCGCCTAACGAGTTCGATGACGGCGGTACCACTGGCCGTCCTAATGTTGAATTGCTCCGCCTTAAGGTCGAGGCCGAGTTCTCGAATTGTCGCCATAAATCGCTCATTCGGAAACATCCCGACAAAATCCAATGTCGACAAGTCGTCCGTACTGGCTGGGTGACCAGCACGAGTTAGGTATGATCTCGATGCATACAGTTGCGCCGAGAAGTTACCGACGAGCTTGGCGATCAGGTCAGCGTACTCCGGTCGCGCATGGCGAATAGCGATATCCGCCTCACGTTTAGTCAAATCGCGAACGTCATTCGATACGATGATTTCCACCACGATGTTCGGCGCCATTACGCGAATTTGGCTCAGCGCCGTTGGCAGCAAGTAGGTCGCCATCATGTCTGTCGCCGTGATGCTGACATGTCCCTCGACGGACTGAGATTGTCCGGAAGCTGCAAGGGACAGGTGCACCGCCGCCTCGCCCATTAATCGGACATGGTCGACTAGTTCGACGCCGGCGTCTGTCAAGGTCATGTTACGCGGGCCACGTTCGAACAAAGTCACGCCGAGGTCCTTTTCCAAACCCGAAACCTGGCGACTTAGCGTTGGCTGGGTCTGGCCAAGCGCTCGAGCCGCGGCAGACAGAGAACCCTCCTCGACGGTAGCGAGGAAAGCGCGTACTTGATTCCAGTCGAAGGACACGGCCTGCCAGTTCATCGAATTACGTATACCAACTATCCGTTTTTGGGAGTTTCTATCATTGATTCGTATGGCTAGTATGCACGCCTCGCTGTTAGGAGCCAACCATGTCTTCCGTGAATGACCAAACCATACCCGTGTACGCCGGTTCGATCGGATCATGGAAGATCTCTGTCAGTCGCCGCCCACTCGAGGCGCTAGAGCTAGCCGAACGCTACGATCGGATGGCCGCGAAATGGAGCCACCTGACCGGACGCCTCGGATATCCGCAAGCCTTCGAACGACTTTGGAAGGAATTTTTATCCGAAGCCAATTTAATGCCGGCTGGCTACCCGCTTCGGTTGCTGGATTGTGGAGTTGGTACCGGGTCCTTCGCATTGGCATTCGCGCGTGCATGGGCCGCCCCCATATGCGTGGATGCGGTCGATGTGTCCGAGGTGATGATCGAACAGGCACAGCGCCGTTTTCGTCAGGAAGGGCACGACGCCTCGATTCAGTGTGCGGATGTTGGCGCGCTACCTTACTCAGATAACCAGTTCGATTTGGTGATGGCCGCCCACGTGCTTGAACACTTGCCGGACCCAGTGGCCGCGCTCGAGGAAATGCGACGCACCTTGAAACCTGACGGCTGGCTCGTGCTATGCCTGACCCGCGAGTCTATTCTGGGCAGTTACGTACAATTGAAGTGGCGCACACATCGACTGACGCTCAAGCGGAGCGAATCTTGGCTCACCGCCGCTGGCCTCAATGTCGAACGCATGAACCTTGCCTCGAGCGGCTGGTTTAAGCAGACCAGCATCACCTGCGTCGGCAGGAAACCGGCTCAAGTTTGCAGAACCTGTCCCATGGATAATTCTGCTAGACCTAACACCTTCCCTGATGGCGACTTCTGCGATCGGATTTCCAAACGCTACTCGCAATCGAACGGGTCGTGATAGTTCTAAAGAAATCAGAATGGTCTATCTTGATCGGATTGCTTTCACTGAGCTTCGTTCCTTGCATCGGAGGAACATTCCGACTGGTAGAGCTGGTTACCGGTTCAGAGTTCTTGCCGGAAAATCTGAGGATACTGTCTGTACCACTTCCAGCTGTGTTGCACATTGTAAGCTCCGTGCTCTATTGCATTCTTGGAGCTTTTCAATTTCTCGTGAGTATTAGGAAGAACTATCCGAAATGGCACCGGCTAGCAGGTCGGCTTTTGATCAGTGCAGGCATTGTGTCCGCCATATCGGGGCTATGGATGACACACTATTACCCCTTCCCCGACCATCTTCAGGGTTACCTCCTTTACTTTGTCCGTGTTCTTGTCGGGTTCTCTATGACGGCTTCAATTTTGTTGGGATTATCAGCAGTTTTCAAAAAGAGAATTTCACAACATCAAGCATGGATGATACGTGCTTACGCTTTAGGTCAAGGAGCTGGCACGCAAGTATTGGTCGCAATTCCATGGTTGTTGACTGTTGGCGAGCCCAGTGGACTTGCACGGGACATATTAATGACGACTGGCTGGATGATAAATATCGGTGTCGCCGAATTGGTTATTAATCGGCAGGCTAAACCTAATCGGACAGCGCCATTACGGTCAAGTCTAAAGAGCACAGAAGCAAAAGGCATAAAGCAATTTAGGAAATTAGCATGAACGACGCAATGGCACAGGAAAAGGCCAATACAAGGACGGTGCTGTCCACTCTGTGGATTTTTGTTCTGCTCAATATATTTGCCAAGGATATTCATGAGTTGGGCAGATCCGGAATGCTCCAACAAATAATGACGGGCGTCATTGACGGTGTGACAATTACGGAAGAACTGATGCTCTTGGGCGGAGTGATGATAGAGATTCCAATACTAATGGTTTTACTATCTCAGATTCTGCCCCACAAAATTTGCCGCCGGGCCAACATCGGTGCGGGCGCTCTTACGATCATGATCGAGGTGTATGGCAACCTTAATCCCGACCTCGACAATGCTTTCTTCTTGGCGATCAAGATTCTCGCTCTGTTGGGCGTTATTCGGGTCGCGTGGAAATGGAAAGGCTGAGCAGAGCCGTCACTGGCGCAATTTCGCGAATGGCGGCTTCTGGCTGCGGTTTCAACCGGTCGGTGCATCACGTTCTTCAGGGGCGCATGCACGATTATTCTTGACGCAGCCGAGTGTTTCCGATTTCGGTGCAGTGTTAATATCTATCACCATGAAGTTGCCCAGCTTAAGAGCATTTCTCCTTACACCGTTGATCGTTTTCGGGTTGTTGTACATCACCGGGGCGGTCATGATCGCGTTGAAAAATGACTCGATCGCCGTCTTTGAGGAACCAACAGCAACCTACGAGACGATCGCGATTTTTGGTGCCAGCGGAACCGCGGGTGACGGCATTTTGAAGGTCGCACTCGCGAATCCCGATATCCAAGACATTCATGTCATTACACGGCGCACAACACCTCGAATAGCGGAAGGCGTTTCCTCCGGGAAAGTACAGATGACGCTTCACACGGACTATCTTGACTACTCAGCTGTTCGCGAGCAGATAGCGGGCGTAGATGCTGTTTATTGGGCGATCGGAATCAGCTCTGTCGGCGTCGACCAAAAAACCTACGGCACGATTCATGTCGATTTTCCGGCGCGCTTCTTGTTGGAGTGGAACAATGTCAGTAGCAAACCCGGCATTTCATTTCACTACATCAGCTCCAGCGATATCTCGGAGGACTCCAGCGCGATGTGGGCACGCGAAAAAGTACGTGCAGAGCGAACGCTGTTCGAATTCGCCAAAGGAACAAACTTACGGGTGATTGCATATCGACCGGACTACATCGGGCCGACCGAGGAGGAAGCGCATATCGGGCAGGACTTCCTTTATTGGTTCTTTGCGCCCGTTGGCGCGGCTGTGAGAGCTGAACAGATCGGTCAGGCGATGTTTGAAGTAACCGCTCGAGGCCCGGAATTCAGTAATGGCGACAAGATCGGAACCCGCAGTATTGTTCGCTACAGTAACGCGTACGTTCGACGCGGAATGATCGCCAAGAAATGACGGTCGATCATGTAATTTTCGTGAGATCGCAGATTGGCAATCCGTAATTAGGACCTCATATCGCTGAGCGACGTCTCTTGGCTGCGGATTCAATCGGTGGTTGCAACATCTAAACTCTATCATCGTATAGGAGGATGTTGCAGATGGGGATACGAAAGAGACGTCATTACACCGAAACTGAGAAAGCGCTGATGTGGGATCGCTGGAAACAAGGCGACTCCATGAATGAGATTGGTCGCTATTTTGGTATCCAAGGCCACTCGTCCATTCAAAATATATTCTCGGAGACCGGCGGCATTCGGCCAACTCAGAGAACGCGCGCAGCGCGTTGTTTGAGTTGGTCGAATGCGAGGAGATATCGCGAGGGCTGGTCGCTGGACGCTCGATTCGTTCGATGGCCAGTGAGTTGGGTCGGGCACCGTCCACCATCAGTCGAGAGATACGCCGTAATCGAGGCCGACGAAGCTACCGAGCCCATAAGGCGGATGCGGCGACGTGGGAACGGGCCAAGCGCCCGAAGAGCTGTAAACTGGTACTGCATCCAACATTGGCTCGGTTGGTGATAAGAAAGGGTCCGACTATGATCGCGTAGTCGCTTGAGCGGTCCGGGTTCATTTCCCATGTTGCCGATACTGCCCAGACAACGGACCCGAACACCATCAACTTCCGCCAAGGACTCAATGCAAGCACGCCGAATTCTAGAGAACGGAATACGCTGTCCAAACTCGATAGACTTGGGTAAAAGCAAGGAAAACAACCAGATTGCACCAGCACCGATAAGGTGGTTTAAATAGATCTCTGCAGCATTTCACTGAATGGCAGTTGCCCTACCTACCATCTTCGCCAACCACTAAATGACTTGTCATTTCCGTCGATGTCGTTTCGGGATCATAACGCCTGGCCAAATCTTCCATCATGTTGTCAAGCTGAGAACGAGAGAAATACCGTCCGCTTGATATGACTGCGGCAATCTTTCGCGTGTTGGATATATCGGCTACAGGGTTCGCATCCAGGAGAAGAAGGTCTGCGCGCTTGCCAACTTCCACAGTGCCACGGTCTGACAAAACTCCAAGCCATTGAGCAGCAAGATTTGTATCTGCGAACAGGATGTAGTCATTCGCTAATCCAGCTCGGCTCAGGGATTCGAATTCGTCATGCAGCGAAAAGCCCGGTGCGATTCCGGGAACGACCGAATCAGTCCCCGGAATGACAGGAACACCGCCATCAACGAATGCTTTCACGAGTTTACGGTTAAACTCGACGACTGCGTCCACCATTGCGGCGCGTTCCGGCGTCGGGTTCTTGTAGCCGTTTCGATCAATCCACAACTCTCGTGTCAGCGGATGAAGGTACTTTAGTTCTGGGCGACGCTCTAGAGTCGAGAAATCTCGCATCTGCTCCGCGATTCGCTCATCCAATGTGAGCGTCGATGTCAACCAGGTTCCAGCTTGCTTGGCAAGCGCGACGTAGCGATCGATATTTTCCTCTGCTAGCGATACATCCGGTGCCTGATAGGCAAACTCTTCGGCGTGCACAACCATGTCAAAGTCATGTCGAACAAATTGCTCTGTCGCGTCCGCGCGACGGCCAGGAATATGCCCAATAACGCGCATGCCCAGCTTCCGCGACTCGTCTACAATTGCCTCGAATGTTGCCTGGTCCAGGCCGCTGTAGGTTTTGATAACATCATAGCCTTCCGCTTGTATATTTCTAACTGTTTGGCGACCGTCGGCCGGCGTTGCCGCGGAGCGAGTAAATCCGATAGGCCAAATTGGATCTCCGCCATCAATCATAGCGGCAAGTGTCATGTGCGGCCCGAGAACGCGCCCGCTTTCGATCGCGGCACGCTGCCCAATGGCTTCCGACATTCCCCCCATATTCAATATCTGGAGCACGCCATTTGCGACATAGGGAAGAAAGATATCCGCGTCGGTGATTTCTCCATTTGATATGTCATCCCGGCCAAGCAACAGTCTCATTAGGCGTTCGTTCTCTACATGGGCATGCATATCCGTCAAGGACGGCATCAGCCATTTGCCCGTGCCGTCGACTCGCCGTATGCCCGCTGGTGAACTAGCTTCGCCCGACAGGAAAATAGAACGTATGCGACCGTGCTCCAGAATAACGGTCGCGGATCTGAGAACGGCGTCCGCTGTGGTCATCGTTAGGACGTTCACATTCTCGATCGCGAGAGGCTCCCCCAAAACCCATGGACTTGTAATCTGCGCTGGCACCAGCGATTGCGAGCTCTCTGTGAGTTCACTCGCCTTGACTGAGAATGCGAGAAGAGTGCAAGCGAAACCTAAGATGTATGTGAACTTCACGATGTAATCGAACCAGACGTGAGTCGTGCGTTTTCAATTCGCAAGAAATGGTTCAAAACGCTTCGCGTACTTATGAGCACTGATCTTGATCGGAGTCGCGGCTTTACAAGTTGATGCTTTGAAGTGCGGTATGTACGCGCGCCATAATCCATAGGGTAATTCCTTCCTTAGTTTTTCGCGAGATTGTTAACTCTGGGTTCATGTACACCAGATACATCCGAAACACGTTTTGGATGCAGACACACGAATAATAGGCCTCCCTCACGCGTTTCAGCGGCTGCTACGACGGCTTCTCAAGATGTCCCTCTGACTTTAGCTTGTGCCCAACCTGCACGATTGCGTCGAGTGCTGGAATCAGTTCAAGCCCCAAATCCGTAAGTTTGTATTCAACTGATGGCGGCGACGTTGGTAGCACATGTCGCTCTAGCACGCCACGTTCGCGAAGCTCTGTAAGTCGTGCAGACAGAACCTTCGCCGATATCGGTGGGATATCTATCCGTAGCTCATTAAATCTCCTTGGGCCTGCACGCAAACACCAGATGACGTTTGGCGCCCAGGCACCCGCGATCACTGCCATGCATTCCGTCAACATGCACGGCTGAGGCGGTTTCGGACTCTGGTTGCGACGGACTTTAAGACCCATCCGCTCAGGTGACCAGGTTTCTAAAGAGTAACTCTATTCTCACGGTAACCCCTAGTAACTTAGTTGATGATGGTTATGATTGGCATGACAGTAACTTAATACCCAGGAGAAATCTATGAAGCTCTACTACAAGCCCGGCGCATGTTCCATGGCGTCCCACATCATCCTCAACGAGCTTGGTATTCCGTTCGAGCTCGACAAGACCGACACGGTTGCCGGCACTACGAGCTCCGGGCGGCCGTTTGCAGAAGTAAATCCCAACGGCTACGTCCCCGCCCTTGAGATCGACGACAACATCGTAATCACTGAAAACCCGGCGATCTTGCAATACCTGGGCGATCTCAACCCCGATCGTGGCTTGGTGCCGGCACGCGACAGCTTTGAGCGGGTCCGGCTTCAGGAAGTGTTGAACTACCTATCTTCAGAACTCCACAAGTCGTATAGCCCATTTTTCTCGGGGGTTGAACTGACAGATGAAGCTCGAAAAACCGCAGAAACGAAAGTTGCGAGGCGGGTCAGTACGCTGGAAACACGCCTCTCGGATGGTCGATTGCACCTCCTGGGCGATGATTTCAGTGTGGCGGACGCTTACGCCTTTGTGGTCCTCAACTGGTCTGACTTTATCGACTTTCCTCTGGCTCCCTGGCCGCACATCGTGAACTTCGTTGAGCGCGTACGTAGCCGCCCGGCCGTCATCAAAACCATGGCCACAGAGGGGCTCATTCGCATGGCGGAGGCGTCATGAACGAGCATGACGCCGTCGCCGAGGTGCTGGGTACGTACTTCGATGCACTGTACTACTGCCACACCGACAAAATTCGTGACGTTTTCCATCCAAAAGCGATCTACGCCACTGCCGACGAAACGCCCTTTCTCTTCCGCGATATGACGGAATACACGAGGGTTATCGCGGAGCGTCAGTCGCCGGCATCGCGCAATGAACCGCGGCGCGATGTCATCGACGCGATTGAGTTTGCCGGTAAAAACACGGCGCGCGCTCGGGTCAGATGTTCCATCGGTTCACGCGATTTTGTCGATTTCCTCACGCTGGTTCGTGACGACGATCGATGGCAGATCATCGCGAAGGTGTTTCAAATCAGCGAACGGGAAGGATAAGAAAATGCCGTATGTCAATATCAAGGTAACCCGAGAGGGTGTCACTGTTGCGCAGAAGGAGACCCTAATTAAGGGGGTAACGGACCTTCTGCACGACGTCCTCAACAAGACGCCATCAACGACGTTCGTCGTCATCGACGAGGTGGAGATGGAAAACTGGGGCATCGGAGGGCTCCCGGTTGCGGCTTATCGGGAACAAGCTGCGAAGGCGCAGCTCCGGACGTGAATGTGCTTTCAAATCCTTTGCTAATGGGTGCCATCATGGTCGTCGCCGGGTTCGGTATTCCGGTGATGGCCTCACTCAACAGCGGGTTAGGTGCGCGATTGGAAAATCCAGTCCTGGCTGCCACCATCCTTTTTGCGCTGGCGCTTGCGCTGACCATTGCGGTGCTTATCGTACGAGGAACTCCACTCGTGGTACACGTTGTGCATACTCCACTGACGTTCTATCTAGGCGGTTTTCTCGTCGCATTCTATGTGCTTTCGATCACCTGGATTGCGCCGAAAATTGGCGTCGGAAACGCAATCTTCCTCGTGCTCCTCGGCCAGCTGATTGCGTCCGCGCTGGTCGATCATTATGGCTGGTTCGGCGCACCGCAGTCGTCATTGACTCTCTGCCGGTGTTTCGGAATCGCATTAATGGTCATCGGTATCCTGCTGGCAGGAAAACCGATAGGCGGCAATGACGCAATGATCGGGCCGTCGCCTGCACCAAACTCCGCGGAAGGAAATACGCTGCGAACCTTCAGGCAATAATAAGCGCCCAACTTTTGCATAATAGTTTGGTGACCGCCGCCCTCCCTCAACTTTTGTGGAATATTTGAGTCAAGACCTGCGCCAGACTCGATCCGGTACGTCCACTCCCGCCCTGGACCGACATCACGCATCGGACATTTGGCGCTACGGGGTTGCCACAGTATGTCGTGTGCAAGTACGTATTACGGATGATTTCCTAAAGGCCTAGTCTGATTTTCCAAACGGGCACTGTCCGCATCAGACCACAACGAATTGACCGATTAGGTCGGGCGAAAGTCATAACAAAAAGGATCGAAAATGAAAAATTTCCCACACCACTATCTGGTAGACGCGACCGCCAGCGTCGAAGGAATGGTTGACCTGACAAGTGCCGGCCTTCGGCCGATTGAATCCGCGCCGCCTGCCGAGTTCGGTGGCCCTGGTGACCGCTGGTCGCCTGAGACGCTCCTGGTTGCAGCAGTTGCGGACTGTTTCATACTAACGTTCAGGGCTATCGCACGGGCGTCTAAATTGGATTGGTTATCAATAAGTTGCAATATCGAAGGGGTTCTCGATCGCGCGGACAACATTACTCAATTTACGGAATTTCGGCTGCATGCTGTGCTTGACGCACCGGAAGGAACCGACGTGCCAATGGCAATGCGCCTTCTGCAAAAGTCGGAAGGTGCTTGTCTTATCACGAATTCACTGAAGGCATCGTCCCATCTCGAGGCCGAAGTACGAATTGCCGGGTCCGTCGACTGATAAGCTGGTAGTGGATGCAAGATTGTCCAGGCACACCAAATGAGATTATCAGTAAATTAACTCGCCGCTATCCGCCATAGAAAATGTGCTGGCCAGGCAGCATCATAGGCGTCGTGTTCACTTCTGACTGAATAATGTCAATTCTAAGACTTCTTTTACCGAACCCAATTGTCGGTCCGAGCCGTGGCCAGGGAACCCGCAATATTCGCGGCGATATATTCGGCGGCATTACGGCTGCCGTGGTTGCACTGCCCCTCGCACTTGCTTTCGGTGTTGCCTCCGGCGCCGGTGCTATAGCCGGACTGTATGGCGCCATTGCGACTGGCTTTTTCGCCTCGTTGTTCGGTGGTACGCCGGCACAGGTGTCAGGGCCAACCGGTCCGATGACCGTGGTCATGGGCGCAATTGTCGCGAGTCACGCGGATAGTCTTCCCGAAGCATTCACCATCGTCATGCTCGGCGGCGTCATTCAGATGCTCTTTGGAATACTCCGTGTCGGAAAATACGTTACCTACACGCCCGCGTCAGTTGTGTCCGGATTTATGACCGGTGTTGGCATGATCATCGTGATCATCCAAACCCTGCCGTTTCTCGGCCTGCCCGCCTCGACACAAGGCGTCGCGGGCACGCTGCAGATACTCACAACTCTGCAGATCGAATCCATCAATTTTCGTGCGATTGCCTTTGCTTTTGCCGCACTACTGCTACTCATCTACTGGCCCAAGCGGCTCGCTCAATCACTGCCGGCCCCGCTGGGCATCCTCGTTATTGGTACGACAGTGTCAGCGCTGGCCATTCAGGGCTTGCCGGTCATTGGCGAAGTGCCGTCGGGAATTCCCGAATTTATCGTACCGACTGTGTCCATCGGTGGTATGGCAAGGATGCTGCAACCAGCATTCGTCCTCGCGTTATTGGGCTCAATTGACAGCTTGCTAACGTCGCTTGTGGCCGACTCGGTAACGAAAACACAACATGATCCCGACAAGGAACTCGTGGGACAGGGCATCGGCAACATTGCTGCAGGAATGTTAGGTGCTTTACCCGGCGCCGGCGCAACGATGCGAACCGTCGTCAATGTCAGAGCCGGAGGTAGAAACCCGATATCCGGAATGTTGCATGCCGCCATATTGCTGGGAATTGCTCTTGGCCTGGGCCCGATCGTTGCGTACGTGCCAACCACCGTCCTGGCAGCGATCCTGATGAAGGTCGGTTGGGACATCATCGATTGGGGCTATCTAAAACGTATTCGACAGGCGCCGCGGGAAAAAGTCGTGGTGATGCTGGTAACGCTAGGTCTTACCGTCTTCGTTGACCTGATAACAGCCGTCGGCGTAGGCATTATCCTCGCCGGGTTCGTCAACTCCCGCTACCTCGCCGAAGAACAGCTCAAAGGGCTAAAGCAATCTGCGGATGCCAATGAACTTGATCTACTAACACCAGAGGAGAAAGCGCTCCTGAATACCGTCGACGGTCGTGTGTTGATTACTCTCCTGCAAGGTTCGTTCTCCTATGCGTCGGCACGTGATCTGGCTCGCCGCGACACGCAGGCTATAGCGCATCGTGATGTGGTCATCTATGATTTTACGCATTCCGGGTATATCGATCCGAGCGCCGCACTGGCTATCGATGAAATGATCGATCTTTCACGAAAGCATGATCGGCACGTCATGGTGTCGGGTCTGAAGAGCCACGCACTCCGGGCGCTCAGTGGCATGGGCGTCCTCGATCGCATACCGGTGGATCAGCAATACGAGTTCCGCAAGGACGCGATCGCGGCAGCGGTAAGACTCTGTCAGGAACAGTCGCCGCGGTAGGACTGGTCACGAGGCTGCCACCGCTCCTAAATCAAGGGCACGCTCGCAATCAGCACAAGAGACCGCGCGCGCGGCTGACGATTGTTAAATTACGAGGCGTTAGCCGAGACTTTTCTACGACCGGTTTCTGGAGTTCCGCTCGATCAGAATTCTGGCCAACCCAAATGCGCTGATGAGAAACCAAGCAGATTGAATTACCGCTGAAGGCCAGTTGAACGTGAAATAGAGGGACACGCCAATAAGCATGCAGCCAAGCATGTTGATTAATTGATAAGGGATCGACCTCGATTCAAGACGGCCGTATTGGACAAGAAAATAAGTCACCAGCACGCAGCACACGCCAAAGTAGCCGACTACATTAGGCAAACTTGTCAATTGAAAAATACGAAATTGACAGCAATTAACAGCGCAATAAAACTGACAATCTGAGATACATAGCCTGCTTTAACGATCGGTCGCGTAGTCACCGGCGAGTCCATATATTCTTTCGGTAGTACGTGATGAACACTTCCACGATTGACAGTGATCTTGTAAAACCCCATACCTACTTCAGCAGACACAATCTGGTCAAATTGTCGTTTAATTTCCGTATCGCACCACCCGGTAAACCACACTGTAAATGAAATTATCAATACCGGTACTAGCATAAACGCTTTGGCAAGTTCGATTTCCAAACGGTTCTCAGCGATGTACGCCAAAATGCCAAGGCTTGCCGCAGTGCTAATCGGAATTAGCTGAGACAACAGAGTTTCGTAGTGCCTGACCCACTGTTGCTTGTTCGAATAGAGCGCATGGAGCGCCTCGAAACCTGCAGTGATTCCACCGTTCGGGTCGTTGACATTGGTTGCAACTTTCACCTCTTCCCGTGCGTTTTCTGTCATCTCTTTTCTCCGCATGGTTGTTGCTGCGGCAGTAGTGTATCGAGCGATTCTTGAAGGATGAAACGCACGACGCCGGTGTTCACGTCCAGCGGTCTTAATGATAAACCCATAAACCGGGTTGGCTGCAATTAGTCATCGGGAGACTGTTCCGGCAGTTCCGGGGCACCGTGTCCGTTCGGCTACAAGCAGCCGCTGCCGGGGTTTTTTGTGCCCTACCCTGTGCCCACCCGTCTAATCTGCATACAAACAGCGGAACGTAACTTTTGGCCACACCGTCAGGCTCGTTCCGGGCGGTGGACTCCGCAGATCTTATGCCCGTCCGGGTCCAGGAAATAGCAAAAATGCATTGTCCGTCAACGCCGAGGTCAGCGTAATCGGTCTAACAAAGCGGATTTCGAAAGTTGGACCGTCGCCACATCCGTCTTCGGAGGCCGGAAAGCAAAAGGGGTGGTAGAAAGCATCTACCACCCCTGATTGCTGCTATGGATCTGCAATAATTTCGCGAAGCTCCGGCTAATTACCCGGTTCTGGCGGCTGCGTAGTGATAGCCCGCTCCGCCATACAGTCCACGGTAGACGCCTTGTGGATTTGCCCCGTTGATGATAAGTGCAGACGCGGGTTGAATATCGCCAATATTAAACCATCGCCATGGGCGAGATGAGCGGCGATCGCCCCTCGGCTTTTGGCACCTATAGAAATGCCGAGAAAATGATTCTTCGGTACAGTAACGGTATTCGACAGGCCCGCTGCATCGGTGTATGTGAAGGTACAGGCGCCAGTGGCACCGTCACAATTGGCACCCAGCTCCATTGGTCCACCAATGTTGTGACAGATCAAATCCTCCGGTGGCGGCGGCTCACATTCCGGATTATTTGGATCACATTCATCCTGCGCGACGCTTACGCCTGCGAATAACATGAGGCCAAACCCTACCAGCAGTGTTTTGACGTGTGAACGCATTATTTGTTTCTCCCATTATTATTTTTTTCGCCTTGGTAATCGTTTACCAAGCTCGGATCAACCTAACACGTCTCCCTGCTCGCATTCACATAATTCAACATAATTAATTTGGTCAACCGTCAGGCTCGTTCCGGGCGGTGGATGCCGCAGATCTTATGGCCGTCCGGGTCCACGAAATAGCACAAATGCATGACTCCTATCGTGCTTTTGCGCGGGCCGGGCGGGTCTTCCACACTGGTGGCGCCATGCTCCACCGCAACGTCGTGCAGTTCCTTCACCTGTTCCGGCGAATTACAGACAAAGCCAATGGTTGAGCCATTGGCGGCAGTCACTGGCTCACTATTAATCGGCTCGGTCACGCCGAAGGTAGAGCCGTTATGAACGTAAAACAGACGGGTTTGCCCGGTATCGTTGGTGTGCTCCATTGGCTCCCCAGCACCAAGCACCGCGAGCACGGCATTGTAAAAGTCCTTAGATTTCTCAATGTCATTTGAGCCAATCATTACGTGGTTCAGCATTGCATTCTCTCCGCTTGAGCAAGTGTAAACACCGTCACGCCGAGGAAATCGCCTGCAAAACCGCTTTGGGGCTTATTGGCAGATGGCGCAAACGCACGCCAACCGCGTTATAGATTGCATTTGCGATAGCCGGTGCAATTACTGTGGTTCCTGGTTCGCCCAGCCCTACCGGGGCCTCTGTACTTGCGACGATCTCGATATCCATTTCCGGCGTGTCGATCATGCGAAGCGGAGTGTACGTGTTGAGATTGCGATCACGAACGTTGCCGGCCTCGATCTCGGTACCCTCGTACAGCGCCATCGACAGGCCCCATAATGCCGCACCCTCACATTGCGCATGCGCACTGTCAGGATCGATGACGGTTCCGCAGTCCAACACGAGCCAGAGTTTCTGCACCTCAACCCGCCCCGTCCGTCGGTCGACATGAACCTTGGCGGCCGCCGCGGTCCATGTTGGCATCGTTCTCGACTGGCCGAAGGTTGTGGCAATGCCAATGGCTGTATCGGAACCCGGATCTGATTGTCCATACCCGGAACGCTCGGCAAGTCGTTTGAGCACGTTTGATTGCCGTGACGCGCCACCGACGGCATTCGGTGCGGAGCCCGCATTCATACCTTCCGCGACCAGATGATCCAGACGGAACGTAAGCGGATCAACGCCCAGTTTGTGGGCAGCTTCGTCTATGAAGCTCTCCACGGCAAAATGTGTCCAGCCCGGTCCAACCGAGCGAAGCCAACCCGGACGAATAGTGCGATTGGCCAGATCGTTGGATATCGCCCGAACCTTGTGAGCGCCAACCGAGTACCAATGGTCGGCGCCGTCGATAGCAAAGGGATCGTAGGGTTCTTCGTTAACTCCATTTGGCATGAAGCTCGGAACCATCACCTGGGTGGGCCATCCAGCCGCTGCGTGATGCTCCATGCCGATGACGTTCTCCTCAGCATCGAAAGCCATCCGCAGTTTCTGCACACTTGGCGACCGGGGGCTGTCGAACTTGGCATCGTCCTCCCGGAAGAAAACAAGTTTGACAGGCGCGCCGTCCAGCGCTTTGGACGCCAGCGCTGCAGGCACGGCGTAGTCACCGTTCAGCCGGCGCCCGAATCCGCCGCCCAACATGTAAGTGCGCATCACGACCTGATCAGCATCCACGGCCAAAGCCGTTGACAGAGTCGGCAGGATCAATGACTGCCATTGGTTGCCCGTGTGTATCTCCCAGATGCCATCGCCGTTTTTGAACGCAGTGGCATTTACCGGTTCGAGCTGGAAATGCAGGACGGTAGCGGTAGTGTATTCCGCCTCGATGGTGTCTGCGGCACTGGCGAAAACCGAATCAGTGTCAATGTTGCCGGTGTCCAGTATCGCGCCGACGCCCGCGTCGGCGATCAGTTTGCGGGCATGATCCTGTATGTCGGTCTCGGAAACGTCCGCTGTGTCGCCGGCATCCCATTGGACCTTGACTCGCTCGGATGCCCACTTGGCAGCCATTAATGATTTGCCGACGACGATCACCCAACCGGGAACCGTATTCGAGGGATCGTCCAATTGCAGAGTCTGCAGATAGCCGGGTTGATCCTGCGCGTCGCTATCGTCGATAGACGTCACCTTCGATCCCAGGCGGGTGGGCGGTATCAAAGGGACGCCATAGACCATACCGTCTATCTTTGCATCGAGACCGTAGATCGCCTGACCGTTAGTCTTGGTCATTATATCCAGGGCTGTCACGTCTTTGCCGACCAACCGCAGCTCGCTGTGCGGTTTCAGCGGCAGTGCGTTTAACTCGTCTTCCGTGAAGCTTCGCGCCAGTCCTTCGGAAACCAGTGCTCCGTAGTTGACCGTGTTGCCGCCGCCGGTCACCTGGCCGTCTCGCGCGCGGCATTGCGACGGGTCGATGCCCCACTTCCGGGCGGCGGCTTCGATAAAGGCCGTACGTCCTGCGGCACCGGCCTGACGGTAGATTGGCCAGCTTTGCCACACTGACCAGCTGCCACCGGTGACCATCAAGCCCCATTTGTCGGCCGAATCAACATGTGTGATGTGAACCTTTTCCCACGGCACTTCCAACTCGTCTGCAAGAATGCGGGCGATTGCCGTTCCCACATGCTGGCCCATTTCGGCACGGATGATGTTGACGTTGACCTGGCCCTCGGAATCCACCGAATACCAAAGTGACGGTTCAAAAGTTTGGCCGACTGGTTCGACAGGCATCCCATCCGCTGCAGCCGGGTTCATAGCCGCATGCGTTGCAAGTGGAAACCCGAAAGCGGCACCTGCCGTTGACATCGCGACCAGAAATCCGCGGCGCGTCATACCTGATGTGCTGTTGCTGCGCGAAGGCAATTTCATCTTAAACATTGTTCGTCCCCTTGATGGAAGCTGCGGCTTCGCGTACGGCGTTCCGGATGCGTACGTAGGTCATACAGCGGCAAAGGTTGCCAGTCATGACAGCGTCGATGTCGTCGTCGCTCGGATCCGGGATGTCCTTCAGCAGCGCGGCTGCCTGCATGATCTGCCCCGGCTGGCAATAGCCACATTGAGGGACACGCAGGTTTCGCCAGGCCTCCTGAACCGGGTGATTGTCGTTTGGGTCGAGTCCCTCAATGGTTGTGACCTCCGTTCCTTCAACCGCCGACAATCGCGTGATGCAGGATCGGGTCGACTGGCCGCCGACGTGCACAGTGCATGCTCCGCACATACCAATTCCGCAGCCGAATTTGGTGCCAGTTAGTCCGACTTCATCGCGGATGGCCCATAGCAGCGGAGTCTCCGGATCCGCATCGACGCTGACTTCCCGGCCGTTTATTTTTAATTTGATCATCACAGCATTCCTTAACGTTAATGAGTGGTCACGTCTTCAGCGCGAATGGCTGATACTTTTCCAGGCAGATCGGTCCAGGCGGGTTTGTCCGTACGCGACATGCGCAAATACGCGGCGATTACGGCAATTTCTTCATCACTCAGTGCAGTGCGGAATCCAGGCATTACGATACCTGGCAGTCCTTCCTCATTGCCGACGCCGTCCAGGATCACGTGGATCAAATTGTCTGGCATCTCGAGTCGCGTAGCGGAGTTAATGCCAAGATCGGGCCGACCCAGAGCGATCTGCTGCACATTGTAATGACATGAAGCGCAAGCTGTCGCATAAAGGCGCTCGCCCTGGTCAATGCGATAGCCTTTTTTCGGCTTGCCCCGATTTAGGCTGGCCGCGACGATTGACGCGGTATTACCGGCGGCTGCCGACGTCCCGGCGCTATCGCTCAAATAGGTACCGATTGCATCCAGGTCACGATCTGGCAGTTCCCTCAAACCGGCATGAACTACCGGACCCATGGGTCCCACTGCAACGCCATGGTTTCGGGTGGCTCCCGACTTCAGGTACTCGCTAAATTCAGCGGCGGACCAATAAACGGCCGACGCATTCTCGGCGGTGAGAGCAGGGGCAGTCCACCGGTCGATAGCGGCCCCTGCAAATTGCTCGCTTTGTTTTTCCGCGCCCAGGGCATTGCGCGGAGTATGGCAGGCTCCGCAATGCGTCAGGCCCTCGACCAGATACGCGCCACGGTTCCATTCATCCGTTCGATCCGGATGGTTATCATAGGCGCCGAAATCAACGAACAGCAGTTTCCACCCCGCTTGCAATACGCGTACATTCAGAGGGAACGGCAGTTCATTTTCTTTTTGCTCTGCCCGCATCGGCTCAACCTCGGTCATGAGGTACGCATAAATCGCGCCGACATCGTCTTCGCTCATCTTCGTGAAATGGTTGTAAGGGAACGCCGGAAACAGGTGGCGTCCTTCACGATCAACACCCTCGCGCATGGATCGCAAAAATGCCTCTTCAGACCAAGCGCCAATTCCAAACTCGGGATCCGGCGTGATGTTGGTGGAATACACCGTACCGAATCCGGTTTCCATTGCGTAGTTGCCTGAATATGGTGCGCCGCCCTCAGCCGTGTGACAGGTCGCGCAATACCCGGCGGCCGCCAGAACGCGGCCTTTTTCAACTGTCGCTGCATCGAAACCCGGCAATTCAACGTTGGCGATGGGTTCGATCCCTGGATGGTAGGCGTAGATCAGGAACCCCACGACAGCGACGACAATGAATCCCGTTAAAGCGACGAGAATGTTTTTCAGCATGTTTTCCGGCCTCCATTAGCGGATCTGGAATGTCCTGAGAAGCGCAGCAGACACCATCGTATTGGTTCGATCAGCGTGCCGAGCGCCAGTGCTGACAGCGAGGTACGTGGGCGCTGGCGTTCTCATTGTATACATTTGCGTGGAGCTAGGATCGGACCTGCCGGTGTTAGCGCAGCAAGCATTGTCGACCTGACATGCAAAAGTGCTGGTAAGTCATTGTTCTCAATTCCACTTCGGAAATGTCATGCCTCGTTAGCAGACGATCCGGCAGCCAAGAGATATTGACACGCTTTTCTGACAATTATGTTCCAGGCCATTGATTTCGAGTAGCGCCTCATCCCCTTTATTGCAGAACACAATCCCGTCACTGGAATATTTGGCGCCGGATGCCGCGCGTTCAAGTTGCAGCGTGTGATCTTCGCCAGCCAACGACAAGATCAGCGTACCCGGTCCAACGAAGCGGATTTCGAAAGTTCGGCCTTCGTCGCAATTGAAATGGTGCGATTGACTATCGGTTTCAAGGCAATGGCGGTGAACTGGGCATCGCCGAATTGTTCGGCGACAAAGATTCGCTGATCGTGTACAGCATGATGTATGGACCGCAGCGCAAACAGGGCTGTCCGATGTGCTCGGCGATGTTGGATAGCTGGGACGGCGAGGCTCCGCATATTGAGCAGCGGGTCGCCCTCGCGGTAGTTGCGCGCTCTCCCTATGAGCGGATAGCGAAATATGCCGAGAGCCGTGGGTGGAAACATCTCAAGTTTTTCTCCGACACTAGCGGGGATTTCACTAAGGATTATGTTGGTGAACGCGATGCCGACATGCCCGCCTTCACCGTATTCCAGCGGGATGGCGAGCGGGTCCGTCATTTTTATAGCGCCGAAGGCGGAATGCACATCGCCGATCCTGGTCAGGACCCTCATCCAGCGCCGGACTGGAATCCGCTCTGGATACTCCTGGACATGACGCCCGAGGGGCGCGGAGAAGACTGGCATCCCAAGCTCGACGATGGATCGAAATAAGGTGGTTGTGCGCCCGACCCGCTGACGTTGGACTTTCTCCGGATGTTGGCGAACACCGACGCCGTGGTAAGTCAGCAACAAATACGTTGGAACGGGCATTATCCAAACGGACACCTGTGGCGTTCGCGCCAGTCCTGATTAGTTCCGTGAACTGCTGTCGGATAACGGCGACGGGTAAAGCGCTGTTAATCACCACTTTGCTGAATGTCAATCCGTTGCCGTCGCCGCAACCCAACACAAAACCGGCGCTGCATTCGCTCGCCTGACGGTGTTTTGTGGGAACGCCTTGTGGCGTAAGGCATGGCACAACTCTTGCTATCTCAATGGTGCACGATCCAGAAATAATGAAAGAACACTTTAGAGCTTTCTCAGGAGGAAAACGATGAAGAGCGTAACGACGATATAAACGATGTTTGTACTCGCAATGGGGGCACCCGTACTGGCGCAAAACGAGGCACCCAGTTTCGAGGAACTGGATGTCAATGAGGACGGCCAGATCAGTCGAACCGAAGCGCAAGTCGACGAACGAGTGGCTGCCGTGTTTGAAGCTGCAGATCAAAACGGCGATGGCGCACTAAGTGCTGCCGAATACGCAGCGCTGTCCTGATAGTCCCCCAACGTCGGCAGGGATGCCGGTATCCGAGAGCTCAGGGTCGTTCAGGCGGCCCTGGGCTCTCATTTTTCCGGACAGGCTGTGGTGAAATGCAGATTAAGTCTCAGTCCGACAAGTAGTATTCAATCGTCGACACTACGCGCACGTTCTTGATGTGCGGATTATTTTTATCGCGATCACTGATACTGAATTGTCCCTGACTGGCACGTTTGATCTTGCCGAGAGTGCTGTCGGAATCTGCAGCAAACTTTTCCGCGACTTCTCGCGCGTTCTTCGTGGCCTCCGCAATCATTTCCGGTTTTACGTCATTCAGTGTCGAAAAAAGATACTCGGTCTGTGACTCGTATGAGTTACCAGCGATGACGATGCCCTGCTTGCCGAGTTCGGACAATGAACTCTGCAGCGCCATAACTTCCGGAACCTTAGTCGAATAAACCGTCACTGTCTGCACCGCGGTATAGCGAAATTCCGCCTGTGGTCCACCGCCATACTGTTGCGCCGATTTGTCTGTAATTGACGGCGCCGATGCGGTGATCTCGCTCGCCTCAATACCCCGTTCTTCCAAATACCGGCGAATGCTGTCCGCGTTCGCTTCAACATTGATGTAAAGTTCCTCGAGATTATTGCTCGCTGCTGTGAACTGGATCGGCCAGATGACGGTGTCGGCCGTGTACTCGCGCTCGGAAAGTCCTTTAACGACGACGCTGCGCTCAAATTCCTTGATCTGTAGCGCTGCATTGCTGACCAGCCAGCCAAGTCCGAGCAATCCGGCAAGCAGCGACAAGCCGAGGACGGCACCACTTACATTGGCTCTCTCCGGCACGACTAATCTCCTTAAGCTGCGACGTTATTTGGAAACCTGATCCTGACGAAAGCAATCAGAAACAGATTGCGCCTGAATACACTTCACAACATGGTTTTTTCAGGGCGTGAATCTCGACTCTTCCAAAGGCTCGCCCTCGTTCGCCTCTGCCAGCAAACGCCGCACCACCGTTCGGACAACACCGACGGTGACGCTGGCTGCCACAGACCATAGCAACGCGTGCGACCAAGTGACCCCGTGGTCTGCCGGATTCTTGGGTGGCGCTGCGCCGGTAGCTTCTTCCCATGCCTCGCCCACAGCCTCCCTCGTTGCGATAGTGGCGCCGATTAGGCAGCCCGCTACAATCAGTTTTCTGCTCACAGATGACATACCTATATTTCCCCTTGCTTATGATCGACAATTCTTTAGCGTTAGTGCCCCGATAGACCGCACGCAGTGCAACGTCGTTCGACACCTCAGGCAAGACTTTGCAAGAACTATACCAGCGTCTCCGATACGTAATCGAGATGCCGACAGCGCAATTCCGGGAGGCAATCTAGCCGCAGCCATGTGGCCAACGGAAGGAATTGCATTGCTTTGTAAATACAGCGAGAAGGTCGACCTGTCCCGCCGTAATCTCGCGGATAATACTGCACGTCTGACGTGGTACAGAACTTGCAACAATGTTACTGCGACGCGGCGACACCGTGTGTATCCGCTTAAAAGGTTTCGGGCGAGTGGAATAATGAAGCCGTCGTTCACTTAATCAGAGGAGATATAAAATGTCAGGAATGAAAGACAAAGTTAAAGGTACAGCTCAGCAGGTTGGCGGAAAGATCAAGGAAGAGACGGGCGACGCCCTGGACAACCATGAGATGGAAGCTGAAGGCAAAGCAAAGAAGGCTGAAGGTAAGGCTCGCGAAGCCAGAGGCAAAGTTAAAGACGCTCTTGACCGCTAGGTTCAAGAGTTACTGACTGAATGGCAGGACGCGGCCGGGATTTTCCCGGCCGTGTTTGCGTTCAGGCATTCAAAAAAGTTTGCCGAACAAATCGCGCACTGCGCTGGAGTTAATCAGTGCCAGTATGCCGAAAAACATCAGGACGGGTAGCAGCGCGAGCCCGGACAGATAGGTGAGCGCTGCAACGTCACTTCGGTCTCGCTTCGCCCTCCCCCACAGGATCATCACCAACGGGATGCCGATCAGTCCCCAGGTCAGCGCCAGCCGCCCCCCCAGTTCCGCGTCCACTAAAAAATAGTAAACGCCTATCGCCAGCGCGCCGGCGATCAGATAGAACAGGGAAAAACGCAATAGCGGCGAAGGCGTTTGCTTCGCATCGTCGGCAGTCATGTGTACCCTGGGTCGGCCCCTGAGTGGCGATTATTGTCTATCTAGCGGGAGCCCGCAAAGCTGCCACGATCGAGGAAGGCGAGCGTGGCCCTGATGACGGTGCCACTGTTCATGATGTCGTGATGATTGGCGCCGACGATCATGAAATCGTCCATCCCTTCAACCCGGGTACTTTCGACACCCACCTTGCCATCGTCGTAGTCCGGCAGCATGGCGGACATCAGCGGGTTGATGGATCCGACCCCTGCTATGACTCCCAGTTCGAAATCTACCGGGCCGAGCTGTGCGGGGATGCTATCGGCGTCTGTGCCTAGCTGCATACCCGCCGCACCGGAGAGCCAACGCACACCAGGCCAGGTTCGGGTGCGATCTATCACCTCACTGCCCTGATTCGGCGGTCCGAGCATGACGACCCGTCCGAGATCGTCTATCGGCGACTGTTCCTGCCGGTAGCGCAAGAGAATGCCCCCCAGCGAGTGGGTAACAAAATGTACCCGTTCTGCGCCGGCGCGATGGCATTCCTCGACGCCGGTGTCGACCGCCATGGGCGCGAGGCCCTCGACGGTAGCGGACTGCGATGGGTAATCGACGTTGGCGGTCGAATAGCCTTCTGCCTGCAACGCTTTCGCCATTTTGTCCATCGCCCGCCAGCTTCGGTTCAAGCCATGCAGAAGAACAACGCAGTCTGCGGGCTGACTGCCGGCTACAAGCTCGGCACGGGGCATCGCGGCACAACCTGCGACACCGGCCAGCAGCAGGCCACATAGCGGCGCTGAGGACAGGGTCGCGCGGATTTTTTTGCTCGGGATCACGCGACAGTATGACCAATCCGGAGGAAAAATGATCCCCAAGAATTGTGTGGACGCAGGAGTCGCCGAGTCAAAGCTCGCGTAACGCGGTAGTTACGGGAATTCGAACGGCTCGGATGGCCGGAAAAAGCCCACCGATTAATCCGATGATGACTGCAGCGACAAGTCCCTGCATGAGTAACTCCCCGGATACCGCGAAATCGAAGACAACCTGACTAAAACTGGCCGCATTCAAGGTTGAGACCGTGTAGCCGTTCAGAAACAGCCAGGCCAGGCCGCCGCCCAGCAGGCCGCCGATAATGGCAAGCACCCCCGATTCGACCACGACGGAAACGAGAATCGACAGCGGTCGAAAGCCTATCGCCCGCAATGTCGCAATTTCTTTGGCCCGCGCGGAAATGGATGAGTACATCGTGTTCAGTGCACCGAAGACGGCGCCTATGGCCATGAGGATGGTCAGTGGATAGCCGATATAGCTGATCAGATTGGTCATCGCTTCTGATTGCTGGGAATAAAATTCACGCTCGTTGACCACGTCGACGTCCAGGCGAGGATCAGCATCCAATGCTGCTCGCAGATCTGCTATTGCGGCGGGCGACTGCAGCTTTGCGCGAACCGTCTGGTAGGTATTTCCACGCCGGTAGGCGGCCTGTATTACGCGGACGTCGGCCCACAGCTCAGACTCGGAGACGCTGCCGTTGTCCTCGAACGCGCCGACCACGGTCCATTCGGTGACGCCGAACGGAATGCGGTCGCCCACTTCCAGACCCTTGAATTGTCGTTGCGCGCTCCTGCCTGCAACGAGTTCGTTCTTGCCGGTTTCAAACGTCCGGCCTTCCACGATACTTAGATTGTCGCGAATGCCAAACGCGCCCAGTTGAACGCCTCGCAGTGGAACGTTGGCGGGCTCGTTCGTCGACTTCTTGTCTACGTCAACTACAACATACAGCTCCCCTGACACCTCCGGTCCGCTTGCACCACTTCGAACACCCGGCGAGGTGCTGATGATCTGAATTTGCTCATTGGACACGGCGCTCGCCATCTCGCCCGTTGCGCCCGCCCGCAGGATGACGGCGGTATCTTCAGCACCAGCGGCTACCATCGTTTTTTTGAAGCCGTTAGCCATTGAAAGTACGCCGGCAAAGACGCCGACAACAGCCGCGACGCCGAAGATTGCGACAACGGAAGCGCCGAGACGCTGCGGAATATTCCGCAGGTTGAGGGCGGTGACCGCAAATATCTGTTGTAGCCAGGACATCGGGGGTTCCTCAGACGCGTGCGAGCGCGTCAATAATGGTCAGTCGCATTGCTCGTAACGCGGGGAATATTCCTGCAGCGATGCCGGCTAGTACGATGTAGCCGAGGCCGGTCAGAAGCGCGGCTACATCGAGATAGAATCCTGGCAGGGGAATGAAAGACGGGCCAGCTACATTGGCGATAAACCACGCTGCGAGTAAGCCAAGGGTGCCGCCGAGCAACATGACGAAAGTAGACTCGGCCAGCACGATGCCCAATACACTACGATCTTCGAAACCAAGCGTTTTCAGTACCGCCAGTTCCGGGATTCGTTCACGCACCGATTGGGCCATGGTGTTGCCGGCCACCAGCAGGATGGTAAAAAAGACAGCGGTAAGAATCAGCGTGATGATCAGGGCAATATTTCCATATTGCCCGATGAAAGATTCTGCAAACGCCGCTTCCGTGACCGTCTTCGTCTGGTTCGGTGAGTTCGCAAACTGCGTATCGATCTGATTGGAAATACTGGCCGCACCACCGGCACTGTCAATGCTGAGGACAAACCAGCCCATGGTGCCCTGCCCGAATGCCCTGCCCTCGTCGAAGTAATCGTACTGGATCAGAATGAACTGGGTGTTTCCGCGCGGATCGTCGTTATCAAAGATGCCGGTCACCTCAAAGTCCCATACCTGGCCGCCGTCCTTGTTCGTCCAAATTGACGAATAAAGCGGTATTCGATCGCCAATCGACCAGCCATAGGTTTCGACCAAATCACGGCCGACAACGATGCCGTCACGCGTGCGCTGCCATTTTTCACGTTGGTCTGCCGGCAGTTTCAGCTCTGGATATATTGCAAGGTAAGTCTCCGGATCGACCGGGAACTGCGCGAACTGGTTACGAGGGTCCTGAAAGTAGCCGCCGAACCAGTCGGCGTGGGTCACTTCCGTAACCCCTGGAATGGCGCGTATCCTCGTTAAATAGGCGGATGGCAATGCATTGATAATGGAAACTTTATCCAGCGTAATTAAACGTTGCGCACTCGCCACGTCAGTCGCGCCATCAAATACCTGATTCAGCGCGCTGAGGAGGCCAAACAGCAGGAATGCGACGAACACGGACATCATGGTTAACAGCGTTCTGATTTTCTTGCGCCACAAACTTTTCCACACCAGGTAAAAGTACTTCACGCTGCGAGATCCGTCGCCAGGTTGCCTTTGTCCATGTGCAAAGTGCGTCGGGCATACTCAGCCGCCTGGCCATCATGCGTAACCATGACGATCGTCTTGTTGTGTTGTTCGTTTAACGCTTGCAGTAATTTGAGAATTTCATCAGCAGTTTGCCGGTCAAGGTCGCCTGTCGGCTCGTCGCACAACAGCAGCGTGGGATCGGAAACGATCGCTCGCGCAATAGCAACGCGTTGTTCCTGACCGCCGGAAAGCTCGCGCGGATAATGCTTCGCTCGGTCTTCCAGACCGACGATGGCTAGCGCCGTCGCAGCTCGGCGAGACCGTTCCTTGCCGCTCAAATTGGTGAGCAACAGCGGCAGTTCGACATTCTTTTGCGCCGACAGAACCGGCAGCAGATTGTAGAACTGGAAGATAAACCCGACGTGCCTGGCACGCCATCGCGACAGCGCGCTGGATGACATCTCATGCAATCTTGCACCGCCAATGACGACGCTGCCAGACGTCGGTTTGTCGAGCCCGCCAAGCAAATTCAGCAGGGTTGTCTTGCCGGATCCGGACGGCCCCATGAGGGCGAGAAAATCCCCTGCAGCGATATTCATATCGAGCTGATGGAGCACCTCCACCCGTTCCTTGCCCTTTCGATACGTGCGGCTAATGTTTTTCAGAACGACAAGATCGTCACTCATTGTGTGCCCCTTATTTTGCTGTAACGGTTTGATCTGCACTGAGTCCGTCCGAAGGTGCAGTAACAATGCGATCACCTGCACTGAGC
Organism: Woeseiaceae bacterium; assembly: GCA_037968735.1. Lineage (GTDB taxonomy): Bacteria > Pseudomonadota > Gammaproteobacteria > Steroidobacterales > Woeseiaceae > SZUA-117. The sequence goes on from JBBKWC010000014.1 coordinate 132,283, forward strand.
CCGGACAAAATCTGCATGCCCCTGGCTGAAGTCTGGCCAGTGGTAACTGCACGTCGCTGTAGAGTGTCGTTGCGGACGATCCAGACAAAGGCTCCGACGTCGTCAGAGCGCAAGGCGTCGCGGCTGATGTAGATGCTGGCCGATGGCGCTTGTGAATCGTCGTTCGCCGATCGCACATCGTCGGCGCCGAGAAATGCGACTTTGACCCCCATATCACGAAGTACGCGCTGGTCTTTTTCAAGAAATCCAATGCGAACGCGCACGGTGGCTTTCTGTCGATCTGCGGTTGGGACGATTGCAATCACTTCAGCGGGAATCTGCCAGTCGGGATAAGCGTCCAGCACAGCATTGACGCTTTGCCCGGACTGAATACGCTGTATGTATGCTTCGTTGACATCTACCTCAATCTCGAGCGAGTCCATATCGACAATGGTGCAAATACCGGTCCGCGTAAATCCTCCGCCGGCTGAGATAGGTGAAATCATTTCGCCCGGCTGTGCATTTTTTGTAACGACGACGCCGGCAAACGGCGCGCGTATCACCGTATTGTCGAGCTGATCGTTGGCGACATCCACACCGCGTCGCGCCACCAGGATATTCTGCTCTCCCGAATTCAGCCGCGCACGGAGCGTCTCCGCATTGGCGAGCGCGCCATCCAAGTCGGCCGTGCTGAGCAGTTTGCGGTCAGATAATTCCTGGGCGCGTTTCAGATCGGATTCGGACTGCTTGAGCTGTGCCCTGGTTTCCTCCAGCAGTGCCGACGCAGACGCGAGCTGAGCTTCCGAAAGCGCAAGCTGCACCTGCTGACTGCTGGCGTCCAGCGTGGCAACAACCTGATCCTTATCGACACGCATGCCCTCCTCGATCAAAACTTCGCTGACCTTGCCCGCGATCTTTGAACTCACGGTAGCCTGTCTTCTGGCAACCACGTAGCCTGATGCGTCCAGCACACTGAGGCCTCCGCCAGCAGCTTCTGACAATCGAACCGTTTGCACGCTCACCTCTACCGGCGCATCGAGTATCCGCTGCAAAAGAAACAGGACGACGGATACGGCGACCACAAGGCCAGCGACGACCCACGGCCATCGACGCCGCACCGGTGCTTCGGTAGTGCGATCAATCTTGAGTTCAGAAAGGCGATCGATTTTGTCTGTCACAGCGGGGCCGTTATTCTGGTGAGCTGTGCAGTGTAAACAAGTTGAGGCCGCTGATCAGTATCTGACGAGCGCGGATCCCCAGGTGAATCCGGCGCCGAAAGCCTCGAAGAGAAGCAGTTCCCCGCGTTTGATGCGTCCATCACGTACCGCAACGTCAAGGGCGAGCGGAATGGAGGCACTGGACGTATTGGCATGCTCATCGACTGTCACGATGACGCGGTCCATTGGCAGGCCCAGCTTTTTCGCCGCGGCGGCGATGATGCGCAGATTGGCCTGGTGCGGCACCAGCCAGGCAATGTCTTCCTGCCTGACGTTGTTTTCGAGCAGCGTTTCCCGCGCAACGGAACCTAATGTACTCACTGCTTTGCGAAAAACCTCGTTGCCTTTCATTTGTATGAAGGCGGCCTCGGCCTGCACGAGTTCATAACCGGATGAGATGCCCGCCGGCACATGTAGCAGCTCTTCAAACTGGCCATCGGAGTGAATGTTGGTCGCAATAATGCCTGCTTCATTCGCCGCACGTAGCACGACCGCTCCCGCACCGTCGCCGAAAAGAACGCAGGTCGAACGATCAGTCCAGTCGAGAATTCTGGAATAGGTTTCCGAACCGATGACCAGCGCTGTAGTAGCACCCCCGGTGATAATAAAGCGGTTCGCAACGTCCAGCGCATAGATAAAACCGGAACAGGCCGCATGCACATCGAACGCGGGACTTTTAACGATCTCCAGTCGTCTTTGGACGATACAGGCGGTGCTCGGGAAAACCTTGTCTGGCGTCGTGGTCGCAACAATGATCAGATCGATTTCAGGTGTCTCCACACCCGCCGCCTCGATTGCCCTCCTCGCGGCTGCCACCGCCATGTCAGAGGTGGTCTCTCCGTCGGCGGCTATATGCCTGCGCTCGATACCGGACCTGTCGCGAATCCAGTCGTCCGTGGTATCGACCATGGTTTCAAGATCGGTGTTCGTCAGGATCCGCTCCGGCAGATAGCCACCGGTGCCGGCGATACGTGAGAAAGTCATTGTGCTCTACCTGTCGTCACGAACTACCCTTGCTGCGTATGAACTTTGCCAGATCGCGTATCGTGGGGTGATCGAAGAGGTCGCTGATATCGACTTTGCCGGGATGTTTCTCTTCGACTGCAAGAATGATCTCAGTTAGTGTAAGTGAACTAACGCCCACTTCAAACAGATTGTCGTCAGCCTCGATCTTGCGGTCTTTTGCATGTTCCCGGCAGATAAGTTCGATTTCCCGAACCAGAGGATCGTCGTCGAGCTGCTCGTCCAGCTCCGATTTGCCGGACAGTTCCTGAACGACAGCATCGAAATCACCGGCGAGAAAGTCTCGTGCCAAATGAGCGCGTTGCACCTTACCGCTGGTCGTTTTAGGGATGCGCGCGACCGGGATGACGTGATCGACTTCCAAACCTGTCTGTTCCCCCAGCGTGGTCGTCACCTGCTCTGCCAGCGCCCGGAATTCGTCGAGGTCCTGCCGGAACAGGACGAATACCAGCAGCACTTCTGTGTCACCGGATGCGGGCCTGACACCACAAACGACGACCTTGCCCAGATCGAGGCCGTCAATGCGGGCGACGATTTCTTCGAGATCGTGTGGGTAATAATTCTGTCCATTGACGATGATCAGGTCTTTTGACCGACCTGTGATGACAAGATCACCCTCTACGATCACGCCGCAATCGCCGGTTCGAAGCCAGTGACCGGGTGCGAACAACCCGGCTTCGGCAACCGGGTCGTGGTACAGCCCCGGTGTGACGTTGGCGCCATGAATCTGGATGTTGCCTACGAGTCCGTTCTCCAATGGCGCGTCAGTATCGTCAGTGATGCGAATTTCGCAATCACGCATGGCCTGCCCCACCTTGACGAAACTGATGGCATCCGCATCCAGAGGTTCGCGTACTGCGTAAGGTTCGCCGATGCGCAGGCTGTGACGATCCACAACGATACGCTCGTACTCATCGCCAAGCTTCGGCATGGTCACGCCCACCGTCGCTTCCGCCAGGCCGTAAACCGGAAACATGCTGCTGCGCCGCAGTCCATACGGTGCCATGGCCGAGAGAAATGCTTCGCAGAGCTCCCACGAAATGGGTTCCGCGCCGTTCATGATCAGTCTGACGGCTGACAGGTCGACATCGTCCAATCCCTTTCTTTCAAACAGTTTGAGAAAATGTTTGTAACCGAAGTTTGGCGAGCAAAGTTGTGTGGCTCGAAGTTCACTGCTCTTCTGCATCCATAGCAAGGGCCTGCGAACGAACAGGCTTGTGTCCATGACGGCGTGATTCATGCCCGCGGCCAGTACGCTTAAGTGAAAGCCAATCAGGCCCATGTCGTGGGTGAGCGGCATCCAGCTGAGGCTCTGATCATTGCCGTTCCAGCCGGCACCTTCGATAATTGCCCGAATGTTCGCCGTCAGGTTGGCATGGGTAAGCCGGACACCTTTGGGGTCGCTGGTCGAACCGGAGGAGTACTGAATAAAGGCAGTGTCGTCAGGCTGAACGTCAGCGGGGTTACCTGCACTGGCAGTGACCGTGTCGTCGGATAACAGTGTGTCAGTCTGAAGCTTGGCCGCAATTTCGTCGTAGTCATTCTCCTGCGCGAAGGTCTGCAATCGTTGCAGCAGATCAAGGTCGGTATATAAAGTGCCGTGCTGCAACTGGCTGAGAATCCTGAACAGTTTGGCACGATGCTCGTCACTGATGCCGACGGCGACGGGAACGGGAACGATGCCGCCCAGAATCGCAGCCCAGAATGCCACGACGAACTTCTCATTCGAGCGCGAAAAAACGACGAGTTCGTCGCCCTGCTCCATGCCGGCGGCCTGGAGTCTGCCCAACAATGCAATGGCACGTTCCCAGAGTTCTGCAAACGTCATTGTCACTTCATCTTTGTCTCCGTCGATGAAGCGAATTTCGCGCTCGCGCTGGCGTGCCTCTTGGAGAATCTGCGGCATGTTGTCGTAACGTTTCACGCTTTGCTGCCCGCCACTGACATTTCGCTTTTGCTGCGCAGCTGAGGACGAAGGATAATGCTTTGCGCCGATCGAAGATTAATACCCAGATCGAGTTCCGGGGGTGATTCGGTCGTCACCGTCATCCTGAATTTTTGTACCAGCAGCCCAAGGTGCACTTTCATCTCGAGAAACGAAAAGTACTCTCCAAGGCAACGACGTGGCCCGAGCGAAAACGGAAAGTACGGACGCTCCCCTTTCCTGGAATCAGTCGCTTCTGCGAACCTTCCCGGCGCGAAAACATCAGGCTCGGGCCAGTATGTTTCAGTACGGTGCAAAATGTAGGGTGACAGATATATATCGGTGCCTGCTTTTATTCGGTAGTTCTTAAGTGCGTCATCTGCCGCGGCCCGTCGCGTAAAGAGCCATACCGGTGGATAGAGTCTGAGCGTCTCCTCCAATACAGCGCCGGTGAACGTCATCGCGCTTAGCGCAGCTTCATCCACCTTGTCACGATCGGTCAGCCACTGCCGCGCTTCCTCAAGCAGCGCCGCCTCGGATTCAGGATGCGTAGCGAGCAGGTACCATGCCCAGTTTAACGTTCCGGCAGATGTCTCGTAGCCGGCAACGATCAGGGTGACGATTTCATCGAGCAGTTCCTCGTCGCTGAAACCTTTTCCATCCTTGTCGGTTGCAGCAAGGTAGCCACTCAGAAAATCATACTCCTCATGGTCGGCGTGTTGTCGCCGGTCACAGATTATTTCCAGGATGAGTTGACGGGTCTCGCGAACCTGAAGTACGACACGCAAATTGCGCTCTGATTCCTTACTGAGGAACGCGAAGGGGTTTTCACCGGTGCGCATCAGCTTGGTGTCGTAGTCGCCGCCGAACAGGCAACGGAGAATCAACTCCAGGGAAAAGTCGCTCATCTCCTGGGTGATATCCAGTGTCCCGCCCTCGGCAACGACCTTTTCCCAGGCCTCCATTCGCGATTCCGTACATCGCGTCATAACGCTTAATAGCCGATGCACGTTTTGCCTTGAGAACGATGGCTGGATCATGCGTCGCGAACGCCGCCAGATATCTCCGTCGCTGACGATCAAGCCATTGCCGAGCAGCATCTTCACGCGCTCGAAGCCCGGCCCTTTGAGGTAACGTGCGTGATGCCGTACCAGCAGCGTGCGAATGTCTTCAGCGTCGTTGATAAACAGGGCGTTCCGGCCGTTCACCGTTGTCAGTGCTACCACCGAACCGAACTCACGCTGCAATTGCTGCAAAGTGCCTAGCGTCGGGGCATCAATGCCCAAGACGACCGGCGCTGCCGGGCCTGGCGGGGAGCGGCTGTGGTCATTCGATAAACTCATGAATAATAAAAGATTATTTAGATCCGAAGTGGTCTGAGGCGTCGCTGGCAGGCGCAATATTACATTGACCGTCCGGATACCGATACTGCAAACTCGCTCGCCAACCGTACTGTGGCCTCGAATCTTGCGTAGAGTTCATGCATGGTTCAGCGGTCAGGTGGCACACTGACGTCAAGGTGGTTCGCCGCGCGCGAAGATGGTGAAGACAGTCATGCCTGAACAAGAAAATCGTACTGCGCTGCCAGCCGACGACTCACTCAATGGCAGGGGTTTGTGGCGGGAACTGACACTGCCGCGACGGATTTACTACTTTCTGGGTACGCCTGTCTTGCGCGCAGTATTCGCGCTGCTCTCCGCCACCTATCGCGTCGAAAAGCGCATAGGCGAGGACATCGCCGATCGCATCATTAATGACCCAGAGACCGTGTATGCACCTTGCTACTGGCATCAGCATCACGTCTTGTGCTCGCGGCTGATACACGACTGGACCGACAAGGGATTCAAAGCCTGCTTTCTCGTGTCGGCGTCCGTGGACGGCGAGGCACCGGCGCGTATCGCACGCGCCTGGGGCGCAGAAGTGATTCGCGGCTCTGCCAACCGAACCGGCGCACTGGCTTTGCGTGATATGCAACAGATGATGAAAAGCGGTTATTCGATCGTGACGACAGCCGACGGCCCGAATGGACCGCAGCATGAATTCAAACCCGGGGCCGTGCTTATGGCAAGAATTGGCGGAACGCCGATGGTGCCGCTGGCCTGCGCCGCGGACCGTGCGTGGTATCTGAATCGCTGGGATCGGTTCATGATTCCGAAGCCGTTTGCCCGGGTTGTCCTTGCGGTCGGTGATCCTGTGGACATACCGCGTAACACGCCGATGGAACAACTGGGCAAATACGGTCTGCAAATGCAGCAGGCTATCAACGCACTGACCGAGACGTCTGAAAAGGCGCTGCGACAGAACGAGGGCCAATAGATGCGACACGGGATTAGTTATTTTTTGCAAGCCACTACAGCATTGCTGGTGCTGGCACTCTCCGCAATGGTAAGCGCCGCGCCTGCACTGACGCCACACGCCGCGGAGTACCGCATAAAGATTAGCGTGCTGGGAGGCAATCTGAACACGCGGCTCGAAGCACGGGTAGATGGTTATCACGCGGAATCGAGCATCGAGCCGACCGGGATGTCGCGCATCGTTGCGCGCGGATCGATCATTGAGAGTTCCGATTTCACAATCGCGGGAGACGAAGTAAAAACACAGCGTTTTGTGTCAGCCGATACCCTGTCCAAGGGTGGCCAGACGGTATACATGGACTTCGACTGGGACGACATGAACATCGAAGGCACCATTGACGGCGCCGCTTACGATGCGGAATTGCAGTCCAACACGCTCGATAGAGTGTCCCTGCAGTACGGCCTGATGGTCGACCTGCTGAACAACGGAGAACGTGCCAGCTATAAGCTGCAGGATGCGGACGAACTAAAGCAACTCAACATTCGTAATATCGGTCGTCGCACCATGAAGGTGCCGTTTGGTTCTTTCGAGGCGGTCGGTATTCAGCACCAGACCGAAAACTCGTCCCGCGTGACGACGCTCTGGTGCGCAGAAGAACTCGGCTACCTGCCGGTGGTGATTGAGCAACATAAAGGCGACAAGTTGCGGGTCAGGGCTGTGCTGACGGAATACCAGCCCCTGACAGCTATGGCTGAGTAATCTTCAGGTCAGCGCAATGGCGAGCTGCATGCTGAGAAAAAGCAAGGCAGTGAGCCCAGCGCTCATCATCAGCGCGGCACCCCAGCGCATTGCCTCTGCCGGTTTAGCGAGACCTGCGAACAGCGGCGCAGCTGGCAACAAAAGAAACCAGACAAGGGGTAAGTAGATGCGCGCAATCGCAGGATAGCGATAGATCCAGTCCTTCAGTTCATCACGTTGACGCATCTGATTCGCCAGCATGGACAGATCCCCCAGTCGGTCGCGCGCCATGTTTCTTGCTGCGGCATCGGTCTCGCCCCTGGCGATCTCGTCCAGCCGCAGGTCCTCAAGGTGATCATTCAGTTCAATGATCAATCGTTTGACGTTCTGCGGCGCTATCCCGGCATTGAGCAATTCCTCTTGCAGCGCATCGAGCCGATGATCACGCACCGGCAGGTTTATCCAGAGCGGTGGTGACGCCGGTTTGAATGCGTTGCCAATCCTCCTGCAGGCGCCGTAAGTGGCGCCGTCCTTCTGCATTCAGCGAATAATAGACCCGGGTCCGGCCATCGACCTTCTTGCGGCGGGCTTGCAGGAAACTACGTTTTTCCAGCGAGTGAAGTACCGGATAAATGACGCCCTCGCCCAGTGAGATCGCCTCCTCCGTGACCCGCCTGATTGCCTTCACCAGTTCGTATCCGTACATCTCACGCTGGTCCAGCAAGCGCAGTAACAGCAGTTCGGGGACGCCACTCATGAAAGGGGGATTGGACTGGCCCACGGGCACATGACCTCGGTAGCTGCAACTGACCTACGATGCATCGAACTTAAGGGTATGTCAATCTATGCATGGCAGTTCCAGGGTTATAAACTATACCTCGTGATTCGAGGTATGCAGGCAACTTGGCGACTGCGGAATCAGATGAAGAAAGCGAAGAGTACGAGTGGCTGTTCAAAATCGCGTTCGGGTGTCACTGCGGTGATACCACCGGAGGTGGGGTAAGGCGCCTTAAATCCCGCCGGATTTTCCCTGCCCCGCCTCCGGCCTTGCCGCTACGCCTGCCGCAGCGTAGCGAAAATTGACCTAGCCTGGCCGACGTTCAAAATGCTGCGTGAGCGTTTCCTGATCTCCGGATTTACTGCGCAGGACAATTTTTCGCACCAGCAGATTGCCGCTCTCCGCCAGTCCGAACCGTTCGGTGAGTTTCATGCCGTTGCGGTCCAGCGTCTCGACCACCAGTTCGTTCCCTTCCCAGCCGGCGACACGCTGCGCCTCGACCGCGCCAACGTTGATCGTGCGGCGCTCGCCAAAGCGAAATTCTTCCACCACGGAGCGATCAAAGCTGATAAAAAGGCCGTAAGGCGTTTGGGTGACCTTTAATGATCTGCCGGTTTCCAGAAATACATAGACGAGCCCGCCACGCACCCTCTGGCGGCGATCGCCTGATGCCTGCGGGCGCCTGAGATCCCCATCGCGGACGCCGTCGGTACTTCGAATAGCTTCCCGCAAGCGCCGCTGACCATCACTTTCATCCTCGATGATTTGCCAGTTGCCGCTCAGGTTGACGCCGTCCGGGACAGTGCCATTACGCGGCGCGAGTATTTCCGGCGCCGCGCAGGCTGATATCAGCAGCGTCAGAAATACGATGCTGCAATTACTGATTTGAATTCTCCGCGTAGGGCTTAGAATGCCGGCGCTTCCTGTTGTTGCTGCTGAAGTAAGTGCGCCAGACATTGCGAGGATATTGTCTGGCATATCGATATAATCCTTATCGCCCAATTAGGAACTATTAGCAACTGTGGACACCATCAGCAAGGACAAGTTGGTCGCCAGCACCTGGGAGCGACCTATCGAGGCGCCGGAATCGGTGCCGGCCAAGGCAGACATCGTCATCATTGGCGGCGGCATCGTCGGCGTGTCGACAGCCTGGTTTCTTGCCAGGCAGGGTATCGATGTGGTGCTTTGCGAGAAAGCACATATCGCCTGTGAACAGTCCGGCAGAAACTGGGGGTGGGTCAGACAACAGGGTCGTGACTTGCGCGAACTCCCCATGATGATGGAAAGCATGCGTATTTTTCGCGATCTCGAAAGCGATCTTGGCGAAAGCGTCGGATTCACACAGGGAGGCTGCCTGTTTGCCGCAAACGATGCCAAGGAGTTACAGAGTTTCCATGAATGGCGCGACAGCGCCAGCAACTTTGGTCTCGACACCCGAATCCTCGATCGGAAGGAACTGGCATCGCTGGTCAGCGGCGCCACGGTGCCGTGGCAAGGTGCAATGTACACCCCAAGCGACGGACGTGCAGAGCCGCATAAAACGGCACCAGCGATCGCACGCGCTGCGGCCAGGGCTGGCGCAACCATATTGACGTCATGCGCCGTCCGTGGCATCGAGTCGGCCGCCGGGCGGGTTTCATCGGTCGTGACGGAACACGGGCCGATAGCCACGTCCACGGTGCTTTGTGCGGCGGGTGCATGGACCTCCATGTTTTGCCGGTCGATCGGCGTTGATGTGCCACAACTCAGGGTCCGCGGCACGGTCGCAAGAACCGCCCCGGCCGTTCGCGTACTGGACGGGAACCTGTTCGACGCCAGACTTGGCATACGCAGGCGCGAAGATGGTGGTTACACGGTCGCGCACGGCTCTATTCTCGATCACGGCATTACGCCATCCACGTTTCGCTACGCATTCAAATTCCTGCCTGCGTTGAAGCAGGAGATCAAGATTTTGCGTCTCAGGGTTGGCAAGGATTTCATCGACGAGTATTCACTGCCGAAAAAGTGGTCTCTTGACGAGGCATCACCGTTTGAAAAAAACCGCGTCCTCAATCCTGAACCGAGCAAACGCGCCTTGCGGGGAATTCGTCGCAATCTCGATAAGGTCTTTCCCGCGCTTGCCAGCACGCCGATCGTCGAGACCTGGGCAGGAATGGTCGAAACCTCACCCGACGTCGTGCCGATGATCGGGGAAGTCGGCGACGTGGCAGGATTTCACATCGCAACAGGATTCAGTGGTCACGGGTTTGGCATCGGTCCTGGCGCCGGCAAAGCGCTGGCCGCCATGCTTAGCGGCAATGACTGCGACATCGATTTAAGCCCGTTTCGCCTCAGTCGTTTTTTCGACGGCAGCCCTATCCGGCCCAAATCCACTATCTGAGTAGCTCTGCATGCGCGCACTCTGTTTGCTTGTTATCACGATCGCGACCACTGCGCTGGCCGAGAATCCAGCTACGATGAGACTGGATTATTACCATAGCGGAAATAGCGACAACGAGATCTTCAGCGTCGATCGTGTGGTTATAGAGCCACTTGCGTTTCCCGGCAATGTGAGTGAGCCCATCGATCAAACGCTGCGTGGCAAATACGTCTTTGAAATTCACGACGCCTCAAGCGGCGCGCTGCGCTGGTCGCGCAGTTTCAGCAGCATTTACGGCGAATGGGAAACGACCGGCGAAGCGCGGCAAATGAACAGGACCTTTCATGATACGCTGCGCTTCCCGCTGCAGGCGACGCCGTTCGATGTGATTCTGAAAAAACGCGACGAGCAGAATCAGTTTGCCGAGATCTGGCGTACCTCAGTTGACCCGGCGGACTATCTGATCCATCGCGAGTCGGCCGCTTATGTCGATGACGTTGTTGCGATCCACCGTAGCGGACATTCGGCCGGGAAAGTCGACATCCTGCTGCTCGGTGACGGCTACACCGCTGACGAGCGGGACTTGTTTCTGCAAAAGGCCAGAGAGCTGACGGAATTACTCTTTGCGACCGAACCGTTTAGCACGCGCCGGGACGACTTTAACGTGTGGGCACTTGCCCCTGCTTCCCGACAATCCGGTGTCTCGCGGCCTTCAACCGACATTTATCGCGATTCACCTGTCGGTGCGAGTTATGACGCGTTTCGCAGCGAGCGCTACATACTGACCTACGACAATCGCGAGTGGCGCCGCATTGCGTCTTCGGCGCCTTATGACTTCGTCGAAATACTCACCAACAGTGATACCTATGGCGGTGGCGGAATTTACGGACTGTTCAGCACGGCAGCTGCGAACAGCGAGTGGGCAGGCTACCTTTTCATACATGAATTCGCGCACCACTTTGCCGGTCTCGCCGATGAGTATTTTACAAGCTCGGTTGCTTACGAGGCGCCTGAAGTCATTGTTGAACCCTACGAGCCCAACGTGACGGCGTTGCTCGAGCCCAAGAATCTGAAATGGCGACACCTGGTTGCTGCAGAGACGCCCCTGCCGACGCCCTGGCCCAAGGATGCGTACGAGAAACATTCGCTGGCATACCAGGCGCAACGCGAGGCTATGCGTGCGGAAAACGTGCCCGAGGCAGAGATGGACGCGTTGTTCAGTGATAACCAGACGATTGTGGAACAGCTGTTTTCTGCTGCAGAGTATGCGAATACCGTCGGCGCATTCGAGGGTGCGCTTTATCAGAGCGAGGGCTATTTTCGCTCAGAGCTTAACTGCATCATGTTTACTCGCACAGAGCAGTTTTGCCGCGTTTGCGCGGCAGCCATTGAAGATGTGATCGACGAGTACACGAACTAGGCGGAGAAGTCGGGCCAATGGGCAAGGAATACGCGGAAATTGACGACGGAATCAAACGCTGGGTTGCCAGGCAAAAAATGTTTTTCGTGGCGACCGCGCCGATGTCAGCAGATGGGTTTATCAACTGTTCTCCGAAAGGCCTGGACTGCCTGCGGGTTCTCGGCCCGCATGAAATTGCCTATGTAGACACTGGCGGGAGCGGCATCGAAACCGTCGCTCACCTGCGCGAGAACGGCCGCATTGTTCTGATGTTGTGTGCGTTTGACGGGCCGCCCACTATTTTTCGCTTTTACGGTAAAGGCGAAGCGGTACTTCCTCACCACGACAATTTCGACGCATTGCTGGCCGAATTCCCGGAGATGCCGGCGGCTCGTAACATTATTCGCATACAGGTGGAGCGCATCATGGACTCCTGCGGTTACGGCGTACCCTTGTACGATTTTCGCCAGCAACGCGACTCGCTTGGAAACTATTTCAGCAAGCAGTCGGATGCCGACATCGTCGAGTATCGCAGGAAGAGGAACAGTAAAAGTCTCGACGGCCTGCCGGGGCTGCCACTGTCTGCCGACGAGGAGTAGTCAGGCTTTTGCGGTCAGCGCGGCGAGCGTGTCCCGGTATTCTTTTTCCATGCGCAGCACCAATGCCTCCACGGCAGGGATGTCGTGAACCGCGCCGACGCCCTGCCCGGCTCCCCAGATGTCACGCCAGGCTTTCGCTTTGGATGCGCCGGCGCTGCCAAAGTCCATCTTGCTTTTATCTGCTTCCGGAAGATTGTCCGGATCCAGCCCCGCATTGACGATGCTGCCTTTCAGATAGCTGCCGTGTACACCGGTGAAGAGTGACGTGTAGACGATATCCGCAGACTTGCTGTCAACGATCATATTCTTGTAACCATCTGTTGCGTTCGCTTCACGAGTCGCGATAAAGCGCGTGCCGATATAGGCAAGGTCAGCGCCCATCGCCCGTGCGGCCAAGGCGTCGTTACCCTGGGTCATGCTGCCCGACAGAATTACCGTGCCGTCGAACACCTCCCGAATTTCCTTCACGAGCGCAAACGGACTGGAAGTACCGGCATGCCCGCCCGCACCTGTACACACGGCGATAACGCCGTCCACACCCTGTTCAATCGCCTTCATTGCATGCCGAAGATTGATGACGTCGTGGAAAACGATGCCGCCGTAGCTATGTACGGCCTGCACGATTTCCGCTGGTGGCCTGAGACTGGTGATGATTATCGGCACTTCATGTCGAACGCAGGTTTCCATGTCGTCCACAAGCCGGTTGTTGCTGACATGGGCGATCTGATTGACGGCGTAAGGGGCTACCGGTGCATCCGGATTTGCTGCGGCATACTCGGCAAGTTCGGACTTGATACGCGTGAGCCACTCGTCCAGCGCTGTCTGGGGTCTGGCATTCAGTGCCGGAAAAGAGCCAACGATGCCCGCCTTGCATTGCGCAATGACGAGTTCCGGTCCTGACACGATGAACATCGGCGCGCCAATGACGGGAATGCGAAGATTCCCCGCGAGAATTGCTGGTAAGGACATTCACATTCCCCAAGAATTTGGACTGAAAAAGCGCGCCGATGCTATCACGTCTGGGTTGAGCGGGTAGCGGGCACCGAGTACCGATTACCACGTTCCGCATTCTTAGACGAGCATGAAGCTCGCTTCCGCATCGGCGATGAGCGAATTGTCGCTGGCGAGCCGCGCTTCACCTTTCAACTGGATCAGCCGGCGCCGTCGCGCTTCAATCCAGCCAGTCAGGGTGATGGCCTCCGCTACTGCCAGCGGCTGCCGGTAGCGGATTTCGCAGCGAGCAGTGTGTGCCTTGATACTCTGCAGATACAGCGTGTTAGCCATGACATCGTCCAGCGCGGCATAGATGATGCCCCCATGCACCGTATTCTCGTAGCCGACATGATTCCGGTTCGCCGTGAAGGTCGCGGTACAGCAGTCGCCGTCAAGCTTGAAAGCGATCCTGAGACCGATGGGATTGTCTTTGCCGCAGGCGAAACACATCGGTGCTGCTTCAATTGCCTTGTTGCTAGTATTGTTATCGCTCATGCAGCGCGCGACCGCCCGCCGGATTTACGCGAAGACAAGATCATTGCGTTACCTGCTGGTCGATGCTGATTTCGATCGTGTCGTTTCCGGCTGTATCAACGATCTGCTGTCCAAACCAGTCACCGGGCTGTGCGATCGGCTGGCCGCTCAAAGAAATTCTTGCAACCAGTTCAAGCTGGCCGAATCCTGAGGGAACCCGGCCGGGTATCATGGCGTCGGCATCGCCAATGCTGACCGTCGCCGGCAGTTCCGACAGTCGCCGGCGTACCGCTGCAATGGGCGGTGATGGCTGCGCCGGATCCCGTGCAATGATAAAAACAGTCGCATCGGCCAGTCCCGCTGCCGCCGCCCGCTCTCCCAGGCTCACGGCGACGTTTACCACGGCCGCAGAGTCGGCCGACTCCGCCCCAGGCACAGCCTGCGGTGCAGTACCGCGTAATTCGGCAATGCGCTGTTGCAGTATGCCGGCAATATTGGGCGGCGGTGACGTAGCCAGTAATGCCTCCCAGCGACTGGCGCCGAGTTCATTGTCACCACGTTCCACGGCTGCCATGCCGGAATAAAACAATGCCTTTGGGTTGTTCGGCGAAATCGCCAGCGCGTTCTCGAACAAGCCACCAGCGCGTCCGTTCAACGCGCGGGCGTCGGCCAGCAGCACAGCCTCGCCGAGATCTGCAAGGGTTTGTCCGTCCTGACCCGAGTCCAGCCTTACCGCCTCCTCGTAGGCTTTCACCGCACCCAGAAAATTACCAAGTTGCAGATGGGATCTGCCAAGCATTTTCCATCCCGACAGATCGTCGGGATTCTCTTCGAGCCGGGCCGCCAGCGATGCGACCATTTCGTCGACGTCCGGTGTGCTCGCCGCTGCGATGACATCTGCGTTCGGCGTGCCAATGCGGGTATACAGTCCGGCGGATATCGCGGCAATGACGACAGACGCCGCGATGATGGTCGCGGACAGTCGTCGCTCGGCGCGAAAAAGCGGCGTCGCGACGAATAGAATCGCGATTGCCAGCATGCTGCCAATGATTAACCAGAACATCGTCTAACTGATTTCCGTATCGTCATCCAGATCGATCGGCATCGACATGCGGCGTTTGAGTACGCGATAAACGACGCCGGCACCGATCAGAAGAAAGAGTCCCGGTGCAATCCAGAGCAGCAGGGTGATGCCACTCATCCGCGGCCGATAGAGGGCAAACTCGCCGTAACGCGCTACCAGGAAATCGTAAACTTCCTGGTCCGTCTTGCCCTCACTGAGCAAGCGGCGAATTTCACGCCGCAGATCGTCTGCCAGAAATGCATTGGAATCCTTAATGGTTTGATTCTGGCATTTCAGGCAACGCACTTCTTCAATGATGTGTTCGTAACGCGCCTGTAGCAGAGGATCGTCGAACGCCTCGCCGGTATCGATTGCGAATGACGATGCCGAGCTGAGAAAAAACAGAATGGCCAGCAGCCTTCTTTTCATTGCAGCGCCTCGCCGTCCATGTTGACCAGTGGCATGAAATCCCGTTCCCAGGCTGTTTGGCTCAATGGGCCAAGGTGCTTGTGCAGCACCTGTCCGTTTTTGCCGATCAGAAAAGTTTCCGGCGCGCCGTAAACACCCCAGTCGATACCCGTGCGGCCGTCGGCATCGAAGCCGGAAGCGACATAGGGATCACCCAGACTGCCTAACCACGCCAGTGCCTCGTCGCGGCGGTCCCGCCAGTTGATGCCGTAAATCGGCACCGAATCGGTACGGCTCAAAGCCATCAGAAATTCGTGTTCCTGACGACAGCCGACACACCACGTTGCCCAGACGTTTACCAACGCGATTCTGCCCTCGTAGTCACTACTGCTGACGCGCTTGTCGGGATTCGTCAATGAGGGCAAATCCAGCAAAGGAGCAGGTTTGCCCAGAAACGGCGACGGCAGTTCATTCAGGTCACGTGACGGGTCCAGCCCTTTGACGAACAGCATGACCAGTACCGCGAACACGGCAAGGGGGGCAAGGTAGCGAAACATCAGGCCGTCTTACTCTGCAATCCGGGGCGAGGTTCAGGGACTGATTGCGCGACGAGTCGATAGCGCCGGTCGCTTGCCGAGATCAGGCCGCCGAGTGCCATGACAAATGCGCCCAGCCAGATAAATCTGATCATCGGCTTGTACTGGATACGAACACTCCAGGCACCGTCGCCTAGCGGGTCTCCAAGTGCAATGAAAATATCGCGATTCCAGCCGGCATCGATGCCGGCTTCAGTCATCGGGCTCTGCTGCACCAGGTAGGTCCGTTTCTGCGGGCGTAACTGGGCCACGAATTCACCGTCCCGTCGAATGTCCACGACGCCCTCGAGCGCCTGATAGTTTGGGCCCTGTACGTTCTGCAATTCACGCAGCTCGAAATCCAGGCCCGCAACTTGAATGCGGTCGCCCGCACGCAGGCTGCGATCCGATTCAATATTGAAAGCAGACACGAGGCTGACGCCGAATACGAACAGCCCTACGCCGAAATGAGCAACTGACATTCCTAGGGCCGCGCGTGTGATCGAGGGCGTTCCCTTCGCCCGTCGCAGCGAGCGCAATAGCGGAAGTGCTGACACGGACATGACCCAGACGGCTGAGATCAGGCCGACCGTCAGAAGCAGGCCGGTGCCGCCGTAGAAAACCAGTGGTACGACGATTCCGACGAGGACAGCGATAATGGCAGGCACTCTCAGTGTACGTAACAAGGTGCCGCCTTCCTGGGTGCGCCAGGCACTCGACATGCCGAAACCCATCAATATGACCAGCGGCAGCATCGGTATGGCAAACGCTATTTCAAAGTAAGGCGGCCCTACCGAAATTTTCTCCCCATTGATAAGCTCAACGATAAGCGGCGCCAGCGTGCCACCCAGAATCAGTGTTGCCGCGATAACCAGCAACACGTTGTTCAGCAGCAGAAAGGTCTCTCTGGACAGCGCCTTGAATCCAGCCGGTGAGTCGAGCGCCGGTGCGCGCCATGCAAACAGGCTCAGCGCGCCACCGATGGCGATGGCCAGGAAGATCAGGATGAACAGTCCGCGTTCCGGATCAACGGCAAAAGCATGTACTGAAATCAGGATGCCGGACCGAACGAGGAACGTGCCAAGCAAACTGAGTGAAAATGCCGAAATCGCGAGCAACAGGGTCCAGCTCTTGAACAGGCCGCGCTTTTCGGTCACTGCGAGGGAGTGAATGAGCGCAGTGCCAACCAGCCAGGGCATGAATGAGGCATTTTCGACCGGGTCCCAGAACCACCAGCCGCCCCAGCCGAGTTCGTAATAGGCCCACCAGCTGCCAAGAGCGATGCCTACGGTCAGAAACATCCAGGCGGCGGTAGTCCAGGGCCGCGTCCAGCGTGCCCATTTCTGATCCAGGTTGCCGCTCAGCATGGCGGCGATCGCAAACGCGAATGCGACGGAGAATCCGACATAGCCGGCGTACAGTAGCGGCGGATGAATGGCGAGACCCGGGTCCTGCAGCAGCGGATTCAGATCGGCCCCGTCGGGCGGCGCCGGAATCAGCCGTTCAAATGGGTTTGATGTCAGGAGCGTAAACAGCAGGAATCCGACGCTTAGCAGACCGAGAACGCCTATGACGCGAGCACCAAACGCCACCGGCAATTCGCCGCTGTAGCGGCACACCAGTACCGTCCAGCCCGCCAGCAGCAGAAGCCACAGCAGCAGCGAACCTTCGTGGGCGCCCCAGACAGCGGAAATACGATACGGCAAGGGCAGTGAAAGCTGCGAATGGCTGGCGACATACAGCAGCGAAAAATCGTTCTCTATGAAAGACCATGTCAGGCAGGCAAAGGCGAACGCGACGAAAACGAACTGGCCGTACGCTGCGGGCCGTGCCACGGCCATCATTGCCGCATCGTTTCGCTGTGCTCCCAATAGCGGCAGGGCGGCCTGACACAACGCAAGTGACAGCGCGAGAATGAGCGCAAAGTGTCCGATCTCTGGAATCATGGGCGGGCGTTCTCAGCCGCAATGGCGGCGTCTTTCGCCGCGGCATGTTTCGCCAGGGATTCGGCAACCTCCGGCGGCATGTAGTTCTCATCATGTTTCGCGAGCACCTCGTCAGCGACAAAGACGCCATCGGTCAATCGACCGTGAGCGACGATGCCCTGACCTTCGCGAAACAGGTCCGGCAGGATGCCCGCGTAAGTCACCGTCAACTCGCTGTTGAGGTCTGTCAGGTCGAAACTGACTTCGAGTTCGCCAGGCTGACGTTGGACGCTGCCTTCGACCACCAGACCGCCGACCCGAAAGTTGCGATCCTTCGGATAGTTGCCTTTCGACACCTCCGTGATGTCCACGAAAAACATCATGTTGTCCTGAAACGCCCGCAGCGATAAGGCCGCGGTAATGATGATGCCAACCGCTGCCAGCCCGACGGCCAGCATTCTTTGTTGTCGTGGTTTCATCCTTCTGACTCCATCGCACGAATGCGTTGTCTGATATTGTGCACAATCGCCTTGTGGCGTCGTCGTCCCTGCCAGAAACAGATGATAACGACCGCCGCGGTCAGGGCATACGAACTCCAGACAAATGCCCCGTAATTACCCATTGATAGCGCTTCGCTCATTCCTTTCCTTGCTCTGCCAACAAAAGCTTTCGTACCCAGCGTGATCGCCGCTCCCTAAATAACACTTCTGAGCGCACGCGTCCCAGCAGCAGTGCGCCAAAAATCAAGGTGAAGCCCAGAATATTGGCCAGCAGGGGATAAAGCATCTCTGGCGGCATCGCCGGACCGCCCTCCCGGACAATAGTGGCTCCCTGATGAAGCGAACTCCACCACTCCACCGAAAAGTGGATGATGGGTATATTCACCGCACCGACCATTGCCAGCACAGCACTGGCCTTGTCCGCTTTACCAGGATCGTCGATGGCCGCCCTTAATGCCATGTAACCGAAATAGATGAATAACATGATCAGCTGGGATGTCAGTCTTGGATCGCCCCACTCCCACCAGGTTCCCCACATCGGCTTGCCCCATATGGATCCTGTGATTAACGCCAGAAAGGTAAACCAGGCGCCGATCGGCGCTGCCGCCGCACTGACGGCGTGTGCCAGCTTGATGCGCCAGATCAGCCCGATCCCTGCGGCTACGGCCATCACCATGTAAGCCATCATCGACAAATAGGCTGCAGGCACGTGCACGTAAATAATTCTGAATGCATCCCCCTGCTGGTAATCCGGCGGTGCCAGAAACAGTCCGGCGTAAGTGCCATAAGCAATAAGCAACACGCCCGGGACAGCAAACCACGGAATCATGCTGGCCGACAGATCATAGAAATACGGCGGCGATGCCAGTTTGTGCAAAAATTTCCACATTTTATTGTGTTACTCGTTGCTGATTCGAAGCGCGGCAGCCGTCGCGAATGGTGCGAGGGTTAATGCCAACATGCAATAGGCGGCCAGAAAGTACACACCCGCTGTGGTCGTATCGCCAGCCGCGGCCAGTGACACCGTCCGGGCGCCGAAGATCAGAATCGGCATCGCCAGCGGAAGTATCAGCAGACTGAGCAAAGCCGTGCCGCGATGCAGTCCGACCGTGAGTGCAGCGCCGATGGCTCCGAGCAGACTCAGGCTCATGGTGCCAAACAGGAGCGTCAGCGCCATCACGCCGATCACGGATGAGGGCATCTTGAAACTGAAAGCGATCAGTGGCGAAACCAGGATGAGCGGCAGACCGGATACCAGCCAATGGGCAACCGACTTGGCAAGCGCCAGCATCGGCAAGGGCTGTGGACTCAATATGAGCTGGTCCAGGCTGCCGTCTTCGTAATCGCTAACGAATAGGCTGTTAAGTGACAGCAAGGTCGCCAGCAGTGCGGCCACCCACACCAGACCGGGCGCGCTGAACTGCAGCTGCTGCTCGCTCTGCCCGACGGCCAGCGGAAACAAGGTGCTCACCATGGCAAAGAACACCAGCGGATTGAGCACATCGCCCGGACGCTTCCAGGCGAGCAGGACCTCGCGCCGGACCAGCGATGAAAAACCCTGCCACAGGCCGGGTATGTCGTTTGCATGGCTCATTTCAACAGTACCTGCCGCACCGTTGCTGACGTAGCGATCGGCTGGTGAGACGCGATGACACACGCGCCGCCGCCTGCCAGATGTCCGGCAATCAGTTCGGTCACGAGCGATTGCCCGGCGGCATCGAGATTGGTCAGCGGTTCATCGAGGATCCATAGCGGGGCGGTCGCCAGCAGCATCCGCGCCAGCGCCACCCTGCGCTGCTGTCCTGCCGATAGCGAACGCAGCGGCAAGGTGACGAGTTTTTGCAGACCAAGGCGCTGTAGCACCGACTCGGTTCGACTCCTGTCCGTTGCACGCAGGCCCGACTCGAACGCCAGGTTTTCCAGCAGGTTCAGGTCGTATTTGAAGCCGATGAGATGGGCGAGCCAGGCGATGTCCGCGCGATAGCTCTGATAATTTTCGTGAATGGGCTTGCCGTGCCAGCGAAGTTCGCCCTGTTCAGGTTCCATCAAGCCTGCGATCGCGCGCAGCAAGGTGGTCTTGCCGCTGCCGTTAGGTCCCTCCACCAGCAATATCTCGCCGCCATCCAGCGCAAAATCGAGGTCGCGCACGAGACAGCGGTCGCCGCGCAACAGGGAGAGAGCATGGCTTGAGAGTAAGTGACTCAATGTCTTAGCGCCGCTGTCGCAGCAGATTGACCTGACTTGCCATGCCCGAATCCTCTAAAAACTTTCTGATATTCAGTATCTTATGTAATTAACTTAAAGCTGGTTAAGGCAATCTTGTCGTGACTCATTGATGTCACGGGGATCGCCTATTGCGGATTGCAAGCCGTTACGGCCGATCGTAGACTGAGCGGCCCGGTTACTAATTCGGATGTTAAAGGATCCGGAAGTAACTGTAACAAAAAGATAAAAGGCAGCTCGTACCGGGTTCAAACTTATGGAATTACGTGCCGCAGGGCTCACCGCCCAGCCGTTCCGCACTCATGGACGGCCGGTCGCGTTCGTCGCCTATGAGGGCCAGGAGCGTGCCACGGCGTTCCTGCACGAGACTTATGAACATCGGGATGGTCTCGGTCTGTTCCAGGGGCCGTCGCTGGCCGGCAAGTCCACCATCCTCCGGCAATTTGCAGAGAAGAAGGCTGAGTCGTGTACGACGGCCATCATCGATGGCGATGGTCATAATACGACGACCTTGCTTGAGCTGCTGTTACGCACCTTCGGTTTCGAACACAAATTTGATACGGACAACGAACTGCTCAACATGCTGAAGGTGTTTGTCCAGCAGCAGACTGCCGTAAGCCGACCGCCGCTGCTGATCATCGAGAATTTTCACGCGATGAATCCGAGCGCGATGCGCGTTCTGTGCGAACTGTCCGAAGTGCGAGTCGGGGCCCAGTTTGCACTACGCATGATTCTCGCCAGCGATCGGTCTGTGGCGCATATCACGGCCGCTCCGGCGATGGAGTGCATTGCCGATCGGCTGACGGGAGATTTCCATCTCGAACCGCTGACGATGGACGAGACGACGGATTACCTGTACGAAAAAATTCGTAAGGCAGGCTGCCTGGAGCCGCAGTTCGTATTTAGCGATGAAATCTGCGATGAACTGCATCGTGCATCCGGCGGCTGGCCCGGCATTCTGGATCGCATTGCGTTATTGGCAATTGCGACGGCCGACCACTGCCCTATCCGCGCCGAATTTGTCGAGCACCCGATTATTCCGCAGCGCACACGGACGGGCCAGGACGGCGATCAGCCGTTCGAACGCCCACCAGCACCGGTGCTTTGCCTCACCCACAATGGCAAGACGCTGAAACAACTGACTTTTACCAGCTCGCGAATGCTGATCGGCCGATCCGATTTCAACGATTTGTGCATCGACAGTCGCTTTGTGAGCCGGCATCACGCGCTGCTGGTGCGGCACGGTTCAGCCTGCCTGCTGATGGATCTCAATAGTGTCAATGGGACTTTCGTCAACTCGCGGCGCGTCAGCAACCATGTGCTCCGCGACGCGGACGTCGTCCGTATCGGGCAGCACGGTCTCAAATATCTCCATCCCGCGCCGCGGCGAAAGATCGAATTGGATACGGCAAGCTTTAACGAGACGGTCGTCATGAAAAGCGTCGAGGATATGCGGCGCCTTCTGGCGAGGGAAAAAACTGAAATTCTGCCGTCAGCGCAGGATGCTGCCAAATCCGGCGCCGACTAGTCGCTGCATTAATCCTGATCGTGGTCTACGGGTAGCGGCAGCTGATGCGCCGGCACAAGTGACTGGCGGAAGTAGTTCTCCTTGAAATGCCGTCGGCACATCGACACGTAGCGGTCGTTGCCACCGATTTCCACCTGGGAACCTTGGGTAATGGCGTTGCCGCCAGCATCAAGGCGAATCACCATGGTCGCTTTGCGGCCGCAAAAACAGATCGCTTTTAGTTCGCTGAGGTTATCTGCCCATGCCAGCAGGTAGCGACTTCCCTCGAAAGGTTCACCCTGAAAATCTGTTCTCAGTCCGTACGCGAGCACCGGAATGTTCAGTGAATCAGCGACCTCCCCCAGCTGATAAACCTGCTCCTTGGTTAAGAACTGTGCCTCGTCAACCAGCACGCAATGTACTGTCGCCGCCCTGTTCTGGATGTCGACCAGCTTCAACAGGTCGACGTCATCAGTGAAACTCGTCGCGGTGGTTTCAAGACCGATGCGTGAGGTCACCTTGCCACTGCCATAGCGATCATCGAAATGCGGCGTCAGCACCAGCGTGTTCATGCCACGTTCGCGGTAGTTGTAACTTGACTGCAGCAAGGCGGTCGACTTGCCGGCATTCATTGATGAATAGTAAAAGAACAGCTTGGCCATTGAGGTATCCTAACCGGAAGCTACTTTCAGCCAATAATAAATTCCTGTTCGCACCCACGTCGTGGATGATCGAAATCCTTGAGGACCGTTTAATGCAAAGAGGGATACTTCTTCTGGCAGGCTTAATGTTGATGGCGCCTGTTTTTGGCTGGCACGCCATCGGTCACAAGGCGACCGCCGCCATTGCCTGGGAGAGTCTGACGCCCGCAGCACAGGAGGACGTCGTCCGAATCCTGGCTGCGCATCCGAGATTCGAGGAAGACTTCAAGGACCTGATGCCGGTAGCGATCGTCCGAGCCGGTGAACAAGCCCAGGGACGCTGGCTGCTTGAGCAGGCGTCAATCTGGCCGGACCTCATTCAGACGCTTGATGCCGAGATCCAGCGTCAGTTCAACAAAAGTCGCTGGCACTACATTAATCTGCCGATCTGGCTGACCGAAGACGACCGCATGCAACTTGAGGGCAAACTCGAGCACAACATGCTGACGGAATTCGAGCCGCCTTTACGGCAGAATCTGAACGTGATTCAGGCGCTACGCGGCAACCTGCAGGTGTGGCGGAACACAGGCACCAGCGATGCCGAGAAGGCGGTCGCACTTTGCTGGATCATCCACCTGACCGGAGACCTCCACCAGCCGCTGCATACGGTGGCGTTGTTCAGCAGACCCTACTTTCCCACCGGTGATCGTGGCGGCAATAACATCGAGGTGGTCTGGGTTGATGCAACGCGCAACATGCACGCGGTGTGGGACGGCCTGCCGACGGACATGAGCGATCTTAAGCCTACGCCTCGGACGCTCTTGTCTGTGCAGAACGATATTGTGGACGATCGCGCCATCGACGAGTGGCTGCGACATCATGCCAGCCTGGCGCGCAAGTTTGTCTACACCGCGGAGGTCAAAGCACAGCTCTTGGCTGGTCTGTCTAATTACCTGCTGCCGGACATACGTGTCAGTCGTGAATATCTCATCTCGGCGCGTGCCATTGCCCGCCGGCAGGTCAACCTGGCCGGCCATCGCATTGCCGCATTGCTGCAGGAATAATGCCCGGCCAGTCGAGAAGGATCACAGGCCGCCCACTGTGATCGACTGATGGTATACCGTGAGCGGACCGGACATTGTCGTCCCGAGCGATGCTGCCAGTGACTCCGCAAGCGAGTAGGCGCTGAACGTAGACAGATTTGACGCCGGTCCTCCTGGCATCGATCCGAGCACGCCAGTACGGATAGCACCCCAGCCGTCCATGACAAAGCGAAGATCAGCCTGTGTGCCAGATCCCATCACGTTGCCGCGCGGATAGCAGAACCGCAGATCGTGACTCAGGCAATGATGAATCGGCCCACCGGCGCTGTCATTCCACCAGACGGGTATACCGAGGTATTGCAACCCGCTGTGAAATCCGGAAGTCACCGTTTGCGTGGTGGCATCGCAGGCCGCTGGCGAAAAGACCGCAACGCCAGTGGAAAGCGCTGCAGCGAGAATATTGTTACGCGCCTGCCAGGCACCCTGGGTGGCAGCATTCAGAACTGCCTGCTCTACCGCGTGACCGAGCATTTCACAACCGTCCGCCAGTCCTTGTGTTGGCGCCGCGAGGCTCTGGCCAGGGAAACTGCTTGCCAGCATCAGGCAGGCTACCGTGCAACATTGATTCATCCATGAAAAAGTTTTCGTCTTCATCCTCACGCTCCCGTCCGTTAAAACGAGCTGCAATTGAAGCACTGCTGAAACGAAGTGGCAGGCGCCAAATGTCGGCATTTGTCACAGTAAATGTTGCAGCGTCAGAGGGAGCTAGTGGTCACCGGGTCGGCTGCTGGTCGTCGCCTGCGGCGAAAATCGCTTTAGCTCCGTGTCACGAATGGGCAGCATGCGCTCGCCATCAAAAAATTGCGTGACCTGGCTGACAGAGATTTCCGAGATGGCCGCGTGATGCTTGTCGTCGTGTTTGAAACCCCAGAACTGTGGCGGCGGTGAAAACCGCTGCAGCCACACCAGCTGCGCGCCCCGACGCTCCCGGTTGGCAATATAACGTGCGACGAATTCGTAAAATTGATCTGCGCTCTCGTTGCTGTAGCGGACCGGTGACGCGGCAGCTTCCAGAGCGAATACTTCACCGGCGGAACCCGCGCTGTTAATCGCATCGGCCTGCGCACCGTCCTTGGTGACGCCGTAGCTCCCCGTCAGTACCGGCGTCGCCTCACTCAGGTAGGAAAAGGCGCCGAACGTCAGCGATTCGTCATAGGGAGAAAAATAGTCGGCTCTTAGCGGCCATCGTTGCCCGGTAGAATCGTATGCATCGATACGATAGGTGTAGGTAAGTCTCGTATCGTGCCAGCCGAGCTTGGGTGGGAACGCCCACAGTGCCCCTGCTGATATCAGCACAATCGACAGTATGAATTGCGATTTCGAATACAATGCGGGGTCGGCGGCGCCATGCAACCGGACCAGCAGAAAAATCAGCGCCGTGTCGACCAGCGCCCACGTCCAAAAGAAAAATCCGTAAATAGCAAAGACGCCGATATGGAAAAGAATTGCACCTGCAAGCAGGGCAATCGACACACGGCGGCGCAGTAGAAATAACAGGAACAGTGCTTCGAGCACGATGGCGAACACCGCTATTGGCTTACCAATGTACTGCAGAAGCTGGGAATATTTTATGACCGCGTCAGATCCCAGTTCGGCGAGCCAGCCATGCGCATGGGCGGCGGGCGGAATCAGATAAAGATTCGCATGTTGCAGCCAGTCAATCTGTATCTTGCCCAGTGCAGGCAGCCAGTAAGATGTCGCAATGAGACAGCAGGTGAGAAAAACAAACGTGCCGCTCTTGATTTCGCCGAACAGGCAACGTGACGCGAAGAACGCGGCGAACATGTTGAGTACATGCACTATCTGCAGTTTGTGAGCAAAGATCGATCCCCCCAGCGACGGCAATCCGAATTGCCACATCAGCAAGAGTGCGACCAGAATGAATGGGAAAATAAATGCCGGCCTGAACCAGAGCAGCGGAAGCAGTGCGACCAGCGCCAGGCGGTCTACTGCATGAGACTGGTCGAAATAGTAATTGTAGCCGTAGGTCGACAATGGCCACGCAAGGCCGACCGCAACGATCAGAACAAAGGCGCGCAGCGAAGAACCGTATTGCAACGATTCCCAGCGCCGAAACAGATCGCCGTAGCGAGACAGCAATACGAACGCTGCAAGGGCCATGATGAGGACAGGCCAGCCGGGGTGATTGAAAAGCCCCGCCATAAGCACCGCTTCGAAATACGCCTCAATGGGCAGGCGCGACAGCCAGAAAACCGCTTTCTCCAGGCTAACGAATACCAGCAGTAACAGCAGCGCCTGCAGCACGGCGATGAGTGCCGGGCGGTTGTCGAGCCAATTGGCAATGTTGTCCGGCAGTCCCAGTCCAAATGAAGTAACAAGAGCAGTATTGTTCGCAGCCGGTTCCGACATCTACGCGTTCACTCCGACTTGGCGGATTTTGCTTCGCTCAGCAAATTTTCGATTTCTGCAAGCGCGCTCTGGTCAAGACCGGCAAGCGGAAAGTCTTCCGGCGTTAGCGCGGGCGTATTTGCAGCGGTTTCGCCGCTGATCAGTAGCTGCAGCTTCGATATAAATTCCGCCGCAAGCTGCTTGATGGTTTCATCCTGGTGCACGTTACGACTGTAACGCCAGGTGACCTGCAATTGCCCGTCCGTCACGGCGGCGTCGATATCGATGAGATAGGCGCGTACAGCGTCCGGACTGCGGCATTCACCACAATTTTCGCGTTCAGGAACCAGGTCTGAACCCGCCCGTTTCGAGGTATCGCCAAGGAAGTTGAAGCACACTTGTGAAGGTGCCGCTGCTCGTAGCGCTTTCGCCGTTGCGGAATCACCGTACTCCCGCAGAAGTCCGTGACTGATGCCGTTCAGCGGCACCCGCCGAAGCAGATCCCGGGTGCGGACGAGCGCTTTCGCCGCATCGTCGTTTGCGACTGCACGTAAACTAATCGGGAAAACGCTGGTCATCCAGCCGATAGTTCTCGATGTATCGATGTTGTCGAAAACAGGATCACGGCCATGACCCTCGAGGTCCACCGTGACGCTGTCGCGGGAGGTCCAGTCTGACAGCGTCATAGCGAGTGCGGTAAGCAACACGTCCCGCGAAGGCATACGAAATCGATTCCCGGTTGCAACCAGCTGCTCACTTGCCGACACATCCAGCGTCACGGTCACCGTGGCGACGGAAGCCTCGTCATTCCTGCCCGCATCGGCTGCTCGCGGAATGCCGGGCGCTGCTTCAGCCAGAGCCGAGTCCCAGTATTCCTCGATTTTGGCATCCACGGCATGACTGGCATCGTCGGCCAACCGGCGGCACCAGGTCGAGAATGGTGTGGTCCTTGGTGGCAATGCCGGAGTCACGCCTTTGCCCACCGCCCTCATTGCCGCGGCCAGATCCTCGGAGAGAATGTCGAAGGCGTAAGCATCCATAACGAGGTGATGGCAGCAGACCAGTAGTCGGTCAGCCAGGTCCGCTGCGGTTCTGATCAGCACGAATTGAATCAGGCTTGTGTTTGAGAACGCGAAATCGCGGCCGCTGGCGCTCGCAACCTCAGCAATCTCCGCTGCCAGCTGTGCGGCAGACAGGGACGAACTGTCGTGTTCTGTTACGCGGGGCACGTCGACAGCGCCCAGATACTGTTTCGCCACTCCATCTTCCAACTCAAACTGCAGGCGCAGGGCATCGTGATGTTCAGCAAGTGCAGCAACGGCCTGTTGCAATACGGTCAAACTGGCAGATTCCGGGAGCAGGAAAACGCGGTTCAGATTCCATTGTGACGGTGCACCGCCAATGCGCTGGAAAAACCAACGCTGAATGGGCGACAGCGGCACTGAGGAACTGTCGGCGTGCGCCGCCGCGCGGCCACTGCTCTGTTGAACGGCGACACGCGCCTGACCGGCGATAGTAGGCTGGGCAAAAAAATCAACGGGGCTGATGCGCAGCCCGGCGCTGCCCACCTGAGCGAGTATGCGTATGCTGAGAAGCGAGTCACCGCCCAGCTCGAAAAAATCGTCATGGACGCTGATATCTTCGATTCCAAGTACCCGCGACCAGACACCGGCAAGTACTTTTTCTTCATCGGTACGCGGTTTAACGACCTCTTCTGGCGCACTGTCATTGCTTGCCGAATCTTCACACTCAAGCAGCGCCGACCGATCGATTTTCCCGGCCGGCGTCAGGGGCATCTGTGGCAGAAACAGGAAGCGCTGTGGCACCATGTAGTCAGGCATGCGCGACCGGACGAATTGCCGCAAATCGTCCGCATCGACGGCATCAGAGACGACGTATGCAACCAACCTGCCGCTCTTGTCCAGCAACACGGCCGATGCGGCAATCTCAGCATAGGTCTCTATGATCGCTTCGATCTCCTCGGGTTCTACCCGATAGCCCCTCACCTTGATCTGGTTGTCCGTACGACCTAGATAGCTGAGCTGGCCGTCGCGTCTCCACCAGGCCCGATCGCCAGTACGATACAGGCGAGCGTCGTCGCTTCGGGAAAACGGGTCCGCAACAAATTTACCTGCAGTAGTGTCGGCATCGTTAAGGTAGCCGTCGGCCACATTCGCGCCGCCGATGAAAAGCTCCCCTGCGACGAGATCGGGCAGCAGCCGGCCTGCGGAATCCATGACGTATGCCTGCGTGTTGGCAATCGGTCGGCCTATGCAGACCGCTTGATCAGGCCCAAGGCGTGCAGCGGTTGCCCATACCGTGGCCTCCGACGGGCCGTACTCGTTAACGAGAAGCGTGTGCGGAATAAACTCGTGATGGGTATCGATCAGTACCGGCGGGCACGCCTCGCCGGCAACGATGGCGACTGCAAGGCTGGCAAGCTGCGCTGCATCGCCGAGTTCCAGCAACAAGCCATACAGTGATGGCACACACAACAGATGGGAAACGCTGTGCCGTGCAATCAGCGCATGTATGGCCGCAACATCCTGTTCCTCGCGGCCACGCGGCAGTACCAGGGTTGCCCCGGAAAACAAAGACCAGTAGATGCCTGCGACTGAACTGTCGGTAGCGAGAGACGACAGGAGCAAAAATGCGCCCGGCTTATCGCCATAAAAACGGTCCCGGGCGAGCGTCGAATTGACCAGATTCGCATGGGAAACGACAACGCCTTTTGGCGCGCCCGTCGATCCCGACGTAAACATGACATATGCGGGATCTGACAGCGCTACAGTAACTTCGGGAGATCCCTCATGCACACTCGCCTTGCCTATCTCGCCTGCAGTGAGGACTTCATCGGTCTGCAGCGCTTCGGTGGGCGTGTCTTCGTGTGTCACCAGCAGCGTTGGCCTGCCATGGCGACGATTGGCATTCACGAGGTCACTCATTGTTTGCTGCACCCGGGCGGTCGGCCAGTTTGGATCCAGCGGCGCGTAAGCCGCTCCGCTTTTCAGCGTGCCGAGCATCGCGATAACCGCAACGGCCGACCGCTCGAGCAAAATCGGGACAACAGTCCCGCGACCTATGCCGCGTTGAATCATGTCTGCTGCAACGCCGTTCGCCGCGCGCTCAAGCCCAGCAAAAGTCAGTTCTGTCCCGTCGTCGATAATGGCGATGCGCTCAGGATATTCATGCGCCACGGCCTTGACCCACTCGTGTGCAGGCTGCAGCGAGGCAAACTGCGTGTCTGTATTGCAACGCGTTACCAGCAACTCCTCGCGTTCCGGGGCGCTCAGCATCTCCAGCGTGTCGCCCTTGCCGTGCAGCATTGCTGCCATGCTATTGAGGAGAGTCTCAAGATGTACAAGAATCATCTCAGCAGTGCGGGCCGACAGGCGTGCCTTGTCGAACACGGCGATAAGCTCGATTTCCCGCCCTGGCACGACCAGAATAGCGAGCGGAAAATGACTGAATTCCTCATACCTTTGCTGACTGACACGGAGACGGCCTGTGTCAATGTCTCGCTGTGGCGGAAAGTTTTCGAAGACCAGAATAGACTCGAATAAGGGCTGGCCTTTCGCGACGTCGCTCGTTCGGATGACGTCCTGCAACGGTGTCTGCTGAAACTCGTTTATCTGCGTTTGTTTTGACTGCAAGGCCTGTAACCAGCCCGGCAGCGACTCGCTATCGCGGCTTTTGACGCGGAGTGGCAGCGTGTTGATAAAGAGGCCAACGGTTTCCTCTGCACCGGGCAAGTCTGCCGCTCTACCGGCAACCGTCGTGCCGAAGACAACGTCATCCCTGTCACAGTATCGCTGCAGTAATTCGCCCCAGCACGCTACCAGCAGCGTATTGAGTGTGACCCGGGCGCCGCGTGCGGCTCGCACAATGTTCTCGGCAGCCGTGGCGGAAACGCGGCGGCTAACGCTTCCTGAGCCGTTGCCAAGGTCGCCGTGCTCTTCCCGTACTCTGGGAAATACGGCGGACTCGTATCCTTGCAGCATCTCTTTAAAGAAGGCTAAGCCGCTGGCGTGCTGTATTTTTGCAAGCACATTGACGAACTCGGCATACGACGGTGCGGGCCGTCGCTCTGTGGGCACGCCATTTGTGAGTTTTCCGTAGTGCTGCATTGCATCGTCGAAAATCAGCCTGGTCGACCAGCCATCGAGAATGATGTGGTGAAAACAAAGCAGCAGCCGATGCTTCTCTTCTGCGACGCGGACCAGCACGATGCGCCACAACGGTGCTGCGCCGAGCTCAAATCCTGTCGACTTTTCTTCCTCACACAGTTGTTGCCAAGCTAACAATTGGTCAGCCCCATCCTGATCGCGCCAGTCGTGAAACTGGAACGCTGTGGCAACGAATTTGCGAACGATCTGCAATGGCTTGTCGCGACGTTCCCAGGTAAAAAGCGTTCGCAGTGCAGCATGCCGGGCCATAACGTGTGTCCACGACTGTCTGAGCAAATCGGCTTGCAGCGGACCTTCAAGGTCGCAACTGAACTGACCGAAATAGACGCCTTTCTTTGCGGATTCCAGCGTGTGGTAGAGCACCCCCTGCTGCATTGGCGTGAGCGGCAGAATCGTCTCTATATTGCGTCCGACCGGACCATCAGTGCTCATTCACTGAATTCCGCGAGCAGCGAATCGAGTTCAGACTGATCGAGATCTGCCGCCGGAAAATCGTCGGGTGACAGGGCAATTTCGCTGGCTTCCGGGCGCGCATTGCCGAGCGCAACGAATTCGGCATGCAGGTTCGTCGCCAAACGCTCCGCACTGGCGCGTGTAAACCTCTCGGCGTCAAAACTTATGTCCGCATGCAGCGCACCATCAAATATCACTGCATTGATCTCGATCGGCGTTGCCAGTTGCGGTGCGGCACTCACGCCAATCGGTTTAACGAAGCGCAATCGCCCGGCGTTCTTCGCTGCACTGTTCCATTGCCCCAGATAATTAAAGAGTACATCTGACTTTGGCCAGGCCTTCGCAAGATGATCACTGATCGAGGGCTCCGCAAGGTAACGCAGGACGCCGTAATCCAGGCCGCGATTCGGCACGCTACGCAGTCGGCGCTTGACCTCCGCTATACGTTCCGAAATCGTCAGGGAGCCGAGTGCCGCGGTGTCAAAGCGGACGGGGTGCAGCGACGTAAACCACCCGACGGTTCGCAACAGGTCAATACCGTCAATCACCGGCTCCCTGCCATGCCCCTCTATTTCGACCACCAGAGACTGCTTGTCCAGAAATGATGCCAAAAGATCAAGGGATGCACTCAATAGTAAGTCCGGTACCTGTGCGTGGTAGAGCCCGGCGACGGTACGCATCAGCGGCAAGGTGTTCCGGCGTGAAAGGTGTACCGATATCTGGTCTGCTACGCCGATGCGACGATTCGTCTTCGCAGTAGCTTCTTGAGCGCCTGATTCTGCCCAGAAACCCAGTCGCGCCCGCAGTGCTTCGCTGGCCGCGTAGGCAGTCAGTTCCCGGGACCAGCGCCGGAACGATGCTGACTTGTCTGGCAGGACCACAGCATCTTCCTCTGAACGGTGTTCCAGCAGTTGCTCGAGGTCCTCCATCAGGATCCACCATGAAACGCCGTCGATCACCAGGTGATGTATGGCAAGCACCAAGGTCGACGTCTGTTCGTCCTGATTGACCACCAGTGCTGCGCTAAGGTTTTCACCTTTTACGGGATCGGTTTTCTCTGCCAGTGAATCGGCGATGGCCGACAGCCGCGCGGGCGTGTCCTGCACGGCCCAGTCGTTGCCATCAATGCGTTCTACAGACGGCACGGCCGGATTCGCCAAAGGAATCTGCTGTTCCCAGCCGTCCTTGCTGCGAAGAAAGCGCGCCCTGAGTGCGTCGTGATGTTGCATGAGGCGCCCGAGTGCGTCTGCTAATTGCGACGCGTCGACGGACCCGTCCAGTTCAATGATTGCGGTTTGCGAGTAATGCCCCGGGGCTCCTGCCGTACGTTCCATATAGGCTTCCTGCACGGGCGTCAGCGGTGCATTCCCGACGCCGTCATCCTCGCTGTTTACCCGGGAGGAAGTGCGCGTGGCGACCTTGGCAAGTTCCCGCAGCGTCGGGTTGTCAAAAATCTGCTGGGGCGATAATTCGACGCCCTGTTTTCTCGCCCGAGCAACGATCTGGATATTCAGAATCGAATCACCACCGAGGTCAAAGAAACTGTCGTCCATGCCGACGCGTTTCAGTCCGAGGACGTTTTCCCACACGCGCGCAAGTGCCGTCTGCAGCGTTCCCTGGGGTGCAACGTACTCGGCCTGCCGCTTGGCAGACTCACCACTGGTATCGGGCAGCGAATCGGTATCAACCTTGCCATTCACCGTCAACGGAATGCTGTTCAGGCGAACAAAGTAGCGTGGCATAAGTTCTGCCGGCAGGCGGTCCTCCAGATGTTCTTGCAGAACTGCCGGCGGCAATTCCTGATCAGCCACATAGTAAGCGCTCAGAAAAGTGTCCTTGCCCTGTTCGGCGAGCGTGGCATCGATGGAGTAGCCCACCTCGCGCAATATCCGCTGCACGTTTTCCTCATCGATATTGTCGTCCAGTTCGCGACGTGCGGCGTCGCGTTCCTTGTGACCGAGGCGCACATCCCAGCTGTAGGGCAGCGAATAGTTGTGGTGACCGCGCTGCGCTTTATGCACGAAGATACCAGCCTCGTTGATGAGGCAGTTTGTCGAGCGACCGGTATCGGCAGGCCTGACCCACGGTGCCCGGGTCGCCAGGTAATCAAGTACTTCGTCGAGACTGACATCGCAGTAGCGATAAAAATCGACAAACTCCACGTCCTCGAAGACGCGGTCATCCTCAAAAATACTGACGTCGAGCGATTCTGCTACGACGTCGTCGAGGCGGTGATAGGCCTTGCGTGCCTCGATGATGGTTTTGTCGATCTGCCCGGCATCGAACATGCGCTGGCGGAACAGGTCCGCCACTCTGGTCTGAAATATCTGGCCACGCGAAAGGCCCGTACATATGTAGCGTATACCGTGTTCGACGGCCAGGTTGGTGCTAAGGGTATAGATCGTTTTGAAACAGCCGTCGCAGACGTTGCTGAATCGCCGCAGGCTGTCGATGAAAATGGCATTCATCGCCGGCGTCTTGCCGACCACCAGGTCCAGGCCCAGCGCATCGACGACACGCTTCATGTTCTGCTTCGCCCCGTCGGAAATAAAGCCGTTGTCAAGGGTAAAGACCAGCGGCGTCAGTCCGAGGTCCACCAGCCTGCACAGCGCGTAGGTGCTGTCCTTACCACCACTCATCAACATCAGGCAATCGTATTTGCCGTCGGCGCGGCTTCGCATCGTTTCTGCCAAAACTGAAAAGTCATCCATGTTGCGGAAATAAGCCTGCGCGACTTCCTGCTCTGCCTCAAATTGGCGGCAGATCCGGCATATGTCGGCTTCGTCGAGCATCGCCTGGGGATGCGTCGACGACAGACCACAGCGCAGGCAGAATGCAGCATCATCACTGCCAATTTCTGCCAGTGAGCGCGTTCGCGCAACAACCACGCAATCGGCGATGGCATCGAGCTGGCGGAGCGCAGATTCGATTTCACCGGGTTCGATACGCACCCCTCGAATCTTTACCTGGCCGTCCGCCCGTCCGAGAAAGACCATGCGGTCATTGTCATCCCAGCGGGCGAGATCGCCGGTTGCATACATCCGTCCAGGGGGGTTGAACGAATCGTCGAGAAACCGCTCTGCAGTGAGTTTTCCGCGACCAAGATAGCCGGCTGCGACGCCGCGACCGCCGATGTAAATCTGGCCGGTGACGCCGCGTGGAACGGGATTCATGAAGTTGTCGAGAAGATAAATCTGCGTATTGGTAATCGCTCTTCCAATGGGTACCGACACACCCGTATCAGATGCCGGGTCGAAACGATGGATCATGCACGCAACGGTTCCCTCCGTGGGACCGTATTCGTTGTAGATCTCAACTGCATCGCCGAAATAGTTGGAAATGGTCCGCGCCAGCGACGTTTTGAGGTCCTCACCGCCGACTACCAAGGTCTTGATGCGGGACGCGGACAAGTCCATTACCTGTAGCAGCGACAGATGCGCAGGAGTCAGTTTGATGATATCCGCGCGATTGTCTTCGGCGACGCGGCGGATGGTAATGTCGTGCGGATTATCAGACTCCGGGTACACAACGATGTGACCGCCTGACACCAGCGGGGCATACAGCGACGTGACCGTGAGATCGAAAGCCAGCGAGGAAAAGAACGCGAATCCCAGTGGTCGCCCGCGGAGGTAAAAATCGGCTGCCCAGCCGATGTAGCCGGCCAGTCCATCGTGGGTGACGGCGACCCCTTTAGGCTCACCTGTCGAGCCAGAGGTGTACATGATGTAGGCGAGCCCCGACAAATCCCGAGAAGAATCCGCTGGAAGCTCGCTTGCACGCGTAAAGTCCGCTGGCGTGAACGAAATCTGCTGACCGGCAAAGCCCACTTTGTCCGCGTCGGCATCAGTAATGAGCAATTTCGCACCGCAGTCCTCGAGAATGAACTGAATACGGTCCATCGGGTATTGCGGGTCGATCGGAACATAGGGACGGCCGCTGCGCAGCAATCCGACTAATACTGCAATTGCCTCAGGACTGCGTCGCATGAGCACTGCCACTGGCGACTGGCTTGAAGGCAGCTCTGCGACAAGCCGACAGGTCACGGCCCGCGACTGCCGCTCGAGTTCTGCATAACTGATAGACCGGTCATCGCAAACGACTGCATCCGCATCGGGTGTCATCGCCACCTGCCGCTCGAACATTTCTGCGACCGTCGTGTTTTCCGCGCCGCCTCCCCCTGCCCCCTCCGATGCCGGCCAGTGTCGTTCACGCGCTATAACCAGCGGCACACTCTCAATTTTGGCATCCGGTGAAGCAAGCATCGCATCGAGAAGCCGGAGATAGTGGTGACCCGCCCAGCCACGTTCCTCCTCGTTAAACGCGTCACCGTTCAGATCGAAAAAAAGCTGAAATTCATTTGCCCGATCAAAATCCTGCACCTGAAGTCTCAGCAAGTGATTTCGATCTCCGCTGTCGGCATGTACCCAGTCCGACTGGACCCCGATGCCATCGAACTCGCCGAAAGTTGCGGTGATGTAATTTAATAACACATCGTAGGCACGGTTGTGCCGCGCCTCCGACGTCCCTGGGGGCGCGTGCATGAGCAATTCGCGGGTACTGTCGGCGACCTTGCTGTAGAGCGAGTTGAACGTCTCATCATCTTCCAGGCTGACCAGCACCGGAAAGATCTCAATCAGAAGTCCGGCGATGTTCTTCAGGCGTTTGGAGATCCGGTTGTGCGAGGGCGTCCCAACGGCAATAAATTCATTGCCCGTCATTCTGGCGACGTAGGCGACCAGCACCGTGCAGAAGATCTGCATGTGGGCGAGATCGACGGTCAGACCAGCGAACGTGCCGGACGCCGCAAGTTGACGGATCGCCTTTGATCGTTCAGCACCCAGCGAAACATTGCTGCGAAAAGTCTGGCCGCCGCGAATTTTCGGTACCTCACGATAGAATTCTGACGGCTCAAATGGCTGCGTCAGTCTGTCGTTCCAGTAAGCTTTTGCGATGGTGTGGAGCCGGTTACCGGATTGCTTTTGTTCGTAGGCGATGTAGTCGCGAAATTGTGGCGGCGGTGCAATCGCTTCAGCAGATTCGCGGCGAAGCGCGGCATAGTGGGCAGACATTCGCTCGTAGAGCACCGAGACCGCCCAGGCATCCGTGATCAGGTGGTGCTGGTTCAGGTACCAGACGAAATGATCATCGCTCATTTTGACAATCGCAGTGTCGTACAGGCAGGCAGACGTGTCGAAGATTCGCTTGGTCCGCTGCGCTATCCAGCGTTCAAGTGCGGCGGAAGGATCCTGCTCTTCGCTCAGATCCAGGCATTGCATGGGCGCCGCAACGTTGCTGCGAAAATGCTGTCGGGGGCGTCCGTCCTGCACATCAAACACCGCCCGCAAGCTGTCGCATTCTGCCGCCAGACGGTCGAAAGCCCGACTGAAGAGTTCGGGGTCTACTGCGCCTGCAAAATGAAAAGCAAGCGCCATGTTGTACAGCGGCTCGCCAGGTTGAAGCGACTGTCCCGTCCAGATAGCGAGCTGGCTACCGGTTAGCGGGAAATATTCAGTCTTGCCGGTCATTGATCAGTGCTTGCAGGTAGCCGGCGAGTACGGCGGGGGTTCTGAAATTCTCGATCGTAAAATCGCGTGGCGGAATTTTGACCTGAAATGTTGCCTCGATAAATCCAATCAGACGTAACATGCCCAGTGAATCAACCATGTCTTCACTCAGCAGATTGGCGTCAGCGTCGATCTGCTCCGGGAGTTCGAGCAGTTCCTCCGAAACGAACTCGACGATAGTGTCCTCAACTGTACTCATCTGGCTTCCATTTCCATGTATTCGCGGGAGAGTTGCTGGCGGTCGATCTTTCCGGTCGTGGTACGCGGGAATTCCTGGCGGCAGTCAACTTTCGCCGGAATGGCATAGCGCGGTATGCGAGACTTAAGCGCCGCGACCAGCTCGGTCCCAGTGCGGCGCGGCTCGCCGTTCAGCAGCACAGCCGCAATCAGTTTCTTGCTACCCTCTAGGTCAGGTACGGCGATGACGGCCGATTCCTGGACGCCGTCGATGCCAGTCAGTGCGGCCTCGATCTCATCCAGCTCTATCCTGTACCCCCGCACCTTGACCTGGCGGTCCTTTCGCCCGACAAAATGCATAATGCCGTCATCCTCGACAGTGACAAGATCGCCGGTGCGATAAAAAACCTGCTGTATGCCCTCTACCTGGCGGCGAAAAAATGCGCCCGCGTTCAGGTCATCCCTGGCCCAGTAACCCTGCATCATCGTGGGCGTCCTGACCAGTAATTCGCCTGTTTCGCCCGGCGCCACCACGCGATCTTCGTCGTCGACAATCAGACTTTCGGCAATGGCACAAATGGGACCGATAGGAACACTGTCGTCGGCCGAAAAATTTGCTGGTAATGTGAAATGTGTGCAGCCGTTAACTTCCGCAGGGCCATACATGTTGTCGAATCGGACGTGCGGCAGTTGGTCCATGATTCCGCGCAAGTGCTTGGCCGGATAGGGTTCGCCGCCGAATATAATCCAGCGCAGTTGACCGAGATCACGTTCATCGAGCACACCGCGTGCCAGGAGCTGAATCAGGGCGAAAGGAACGGTGAAGAAAACCGAGACGCGTTGATCTGCCAGAAGCGCCGAATAGCTCGCGGGCAAACGGGTATATTCTTCCGGCACAATCACCGTACAGGCGCCGGCGACTGCCGCTGCGAAGTAGTCGAAAATCGACAAGTCAAAATGCAGGGGCGCGTGATTCGCCACGCGGTCATCCGCGCGCAGCTCATACTCCCTCGCCGCCCAGCGGGAAAAACTCAGGCTGCTGTAATGCGTATGCATGATGCCTTTCGGCGTGCCGGTCGAGCCCGATGTGTAGATGATGTAGGCAAGATCTGATTCCAGGACCTTGACTGCGGGCCCCTGACGTTGATCCTCGCCGGCAATTTCGGCGTCGTTTATACAGCGGACCCCATCGAGACCGTCCTCGTCCATGCCGACTATGCAATCGAGGGTTGCACCTTCGGCGAGCACCGTCCCGATTGCCGTGCGCTTCGCCTGCCGGGAGATGAGGTGACGAATACTACAGTCGCGAATAATGCTGGCAATGCGACTGACCGGAGCGCCTGGGTCCAGTGGAACGTAGGCGGCACCACAACGCATGATCGCGTACATCGCGATGGCGCTTTGCACGCTCTTGTCCATGTAGATGCCAACTCGAAAGCCACGATGAACGCCGTTACGACGCAGTGAATTCGCTAGCTGATTAACCCGCTTGTCCAGGCTGTCCCAGGAAAGCACGTCGTCTCCGCAGACGACCGCATCCGCTCCGGGCGACCTGGCTGCATGCGTGGCAACGAGCTGTGGCAGCAATACTTCCATTTATAGCCCCAGCATCCCTGCAATGATATTGCGTTGAATATCCGACGTGCCGGCGTACAAAAGCCCGCCAACGGCATCCCGCAGATCGCGTTCGACGCCATTTTCCGACATATAGCCGGCGCCGCCGTGAACACGAATAGCATCCAGACTGGATGCCGCAAAACTTTCTGCGAGATGCAGTTTCAGCATTGCAGCTTCGAGCATTGCGGGTTGTCCACTGTGCTTCAGCCACGCTACCTTATAGAGCAACAGGCGCGCAGTCTCGAGCCGCAGTCGCATATCCGCAATGCGATGCGAGACCGCCTGGAATTTGCCGATAGCCTTGCCGAACTGCTTTCTTTTTCTGGCGAAACGTATCGTGTCTTCGAGCTGCCGCTGCATCGTGCCGAGCTGACTTGCGAGAATGCAGCAACGCTCCCATTCGAGGAAACTGTTTGACAGACTGAGCCCCGAACCTTCCTCGCCAAGCCTTGCGGCAACCTCGATAAAGCAGTTATCAAATTCAATGTCACCGATAGGAACCGTCCGCAGTCCCATCTTGTACTGCGGTTCGCCGCGCCGGCAGCCGTCGCTGTCCAGATCGACGAGGAAGGCAGTCACGCCCCAGCGGCCCAGTGAGGCGTCGATAGTGGCAAATACCAGCGCCATGTCGGCGACTGGCGCGAGCGAAACATAGCGTTTCGTTCCGTTCAGACGATAACCACCGTCGCATGGTGTCGCGGTCGTCTTCATCGCGAATACATCTGATCCGGTTTCCGGTTCGGTAATGGCGTGTGCGCCAATCAGACTGCCGTCGCACAGACGGGGAAGATAGCGTTGCTGTTGTGCCTCGGTGCCAGCGTGCACTACCGGTAACTGCACGGTCCACATTTGTGCATTCAGTGCAAACGCCAGACCGACATCACGGCAGCTGTACCCCAAACCCTCCATTGCCAGCATCGCTGTCAGAAAGTCAGTCTCGTCACCGCTATGATATTTCGCCGGCACAGACATCGACTGGATGCCGAAATCTGCGCAGCGCTGCCAGTTGGCCGAGGAGAACCTGGACTCGCGATCCCGCTCGATCAGATCGTTTCCGTCGAGCTGACTGGCGAACGCTTCGACCTTCGCGCGAAATTTCAGCTGTTCGTCGGTCCATGAAAAATCCATCGGCTGGGGTTCCGTATGACGTTACTTGAAGAAATCAATGACTGCATTGAGCATCTGCCCCGCTGGCAGATCGACGCCGAAACCGCGCTCAATGAACCAGTACAGTGAAATCGTGATAAGCATCACCGCACCAACAGGCAGGATAAAGCGAGTGTATAGCGTCCACTTCCGCAACAGATACAGCACCGGAAAGATGCCGGCAACAACGGCGATTTGTCCCAGCTCAACGCCAATATTAAAGCCAAGTAAGGTCTTAACCAGATGTTCGCCGCCAATGCCGATGTCGCCAAGGACACTGGCAAAGCCAAAGCCGTGAAACAGGCCAAATACAAAAACGACCCACCATATGCGCTTGCCGAAAATATTGCGGAGTATGTCCGCAGCGGCGATTGCAATGGACAGCGCAATGATTGATTCGACCAGTGATGAGGGCAGCCGGATAGCGCCCATAGCCGCGGCGCTCAGGGTGATGGTGTGCGCAACCGTAAATACGGTAACGACTTTGACGACATAGATCAGTGCCGATTTGAAGTCTTCGACGGGAACCCAGCGACCGTCGACGCGGCGAACGACGGCCGGCAGCAGCAACGCCAGCAGGAAAAGAATGTGGTCTATGCCGATCCAGATGTGGTGGGCACCCTGCTCGATCATTGCCATAAATCCCTGCAGGATCGACCCGTCAATTTGCAGCACCTGCTGCGTGCTATCCGGTGCGAATACCAGCGACACGTCAGCTTCGTTGTTAAACGTCCCGCTTTTCCAGTTATGCTCGATGACGGCAAAGCCCCGATGCGATGGGCGTCGGTCGAACAGGACGTTGTAAGTCATCGCGACGGTCTCGGGCGCTGCCGTAAAGTCGTTAAATTCGAAATGGGCGCGAACGTATTGCCCCAGCCCTAGATTGTGCGAGTCGATAGCGGTGATGCGGAACTGATCGCTGCTGCCGGTGGGGACGATGCTGACGCGTTCCTCGACATACGCGCTGATGAGCGGCGCCGCGGCAAGCAGCTCTTCTTCTGTCACGCTGCCGTCTTCACGCAGAGACGTGTTGAGCGCAACGTTGAGATCGGTGATCGTTATTTCCACCCGGCCTTGCAGAGATTCCTCGTAGACTCTGAAAAACACGTAACTCTGGTCCGGCGCGTGAGCACCGCTGACGCCAGGCAGCATCACCGCAGCGGTGACCGTCATTATGGCCAGCAGGAGCCACCAGGATCGGGATCGCTGCGCGCGGCAGCTGCTTAATGCTTCATTCATTTTAACGTCCCTGTTGTTGTGCAAGTGGCGCAGCGTCGTGTCCGCGCCAGCTCTTGCTCGACCTTTTCTGCGAGGCGGCCCACCCGGGGTTCCCGCATTACGTTGTGATGACTATTGCCGTCCAGTTCTACGACATGCGTATGCTGTGCGTGGAATCCCCA
Organism: Woeseiaceae bacterium; assembly: GCA_037968735.1. Classification (GTDB taxonomy): domain Bacteria; phylum Pseudomonadota; class Gammaproteobacteria; order Steroidobacterales; family Woeseiaceae; genus SZUA-117. The sequence continues at coordinate 172,899 of JBBKWC010000014.1, forward strand.
GCCAAGGTCCCGTTCGCCTGTTCGCCAGTACGGTTGCCGGGCAATGCGATAGACCGTAACCGTGCCAGGATATTTCTCTGCCTGCGGGTTTAGCCGCGCCCACCCGAAATCCGCGATCCAGGGATCATGCTGCTCGTCGACGACGTCCGCCTTTGCACCCCGGCCTGCTTCTGTATTGCCAGCCTTTGTAGGCTGGCTTCCTGCTCTCTGCCGAAAGCGATTACGCAGGATACTTCTGATGCTATCGATACTTCGCCCGGGCGGCAGGCGAATATGTTCCAGCAAGCGCCTGCCATAGTACTTCAGGCGCTCGGTATAAAAGTGGACATGGTAGAGCCGTCCGACTGTGAAGTGCGCCCAGGTGTTGATAACACCCAGGTGCCTGACTTCCTCCCCTGCCCGCTCGAGTTCGGCGGCGATCTCGAAAGCGATCTGGCAGCCCGTGCACATTCCCAGAAGGAAATAGGGACCGGCAGGCTGAATATTACGAATCTCAGCAAGATATTCCTGCGCAAGTGCCGGCACAGCTGACGGTGCCACGCGTATGAGTTCGGCAGCCACCGGCGGCGCCTGCACGACGAAAGCGGGCCGGTCATCAGTTAGATGGCGGCCCAGTAAGGCGTAGCCCACCGTATTCACTTCAGGAGACGCGATGAGGAACAGGGGCGGCGTGTCGGGGTCTCCCGCTTTGGCCGGCAGGACGAATTCGGCACTGCCCGGCCACTCCTTGCTGGCAAGAAGAGCCGCCATGCCTGAAAGTGTCACTGCCTGAAACAGCGTCAGGAGCGGAATCGTGACCCTGGCGACGTCCTGAATACGACTGTGCAATCTGGCAGCCTTCAATGAATCGCCGCCTAGCGAGAAAAAATTATCATCCGCAGCGATGTCCGTAATCGCGAGCACGTCCTGCCATTCGTTGCGCAACAAATCCCGCAGCATCTGTGCATCATTTGCCTCCCGGCCCCCGCTGGCCAGTGGCTTCGCACTGCGGTGTGACGTTGCCAGCTTCTGATTGTGCTTCTGCCTGGTCGTGGGTAGAGGTTGCAGATCCTGAAGCCCGGCCAATGAATCAAGCCGGCAATCCGGCGCGCTTGCTGACAACGCAGCAATGTATTCCGAAAGAAAGCCAAGCAGCGGTTTGGCTGAATCCAGCGGGCTGCTTTTTGCCCCATGAATTGTGCGGAAAATCAAGCCGCCCGATGATTCTTCAATACCGATAGTCAACGGCACCGCCGTCTGCAATCCGCCGCTCATTGGTGTAACTGCGATGTCTCGCGGTGCCTGCGGCGTTAACCCCGATAAGGACACAAGGATGGTGTCGAAAAGCGGTGCAGATGGTTGCAGTGCACTGCAGCTGTGAATGTCCGCCGGTGAGAGATATTCGTACGCGCTTCTCTCCAACTGCGCTGCATGCATGGTTTTCAGAAAATTGCCCAGCTGCTGCGCGGGATCGAGTCTGGCCCGCACGGGTACATTGCAGACAAAGGAGCCAATAATCGATTCCACATGGGCGACATCCGGCGGACGCCCGGTCACGGTCACGCCAAACACGATGTCCTGTTTCGATGTACAGCGGTACATGGCCAGGCTCAGCGCCATCTGCAGCATTACACTTCGAGTAACACCACATTGTCTGGCGGTCACATCCAGTTGCTCGACAACGCGCGGTGCAATGAGTACCTCATCGTCGGTGGTCGTCGCAACTTCATTGCGGCAGGTCAGCAGGCTTGGCGCCAGAAAGTCAGACAGCGCACTCTGCCAGTAGGTATCCGCATCATCACGGGATTGTTTCTGCAACCAGCGCAGGTAGTCACTGAACGGCTGCGCCGGTGCCAAGGTGAAGGACTGCCCGTCGAGCAGGGTTCCGTAAATACTGGCGAGCTCAGCCCAGATGGTGTCGATGCACCACCGGTCTACGATCAGATGGTGACTGCTCCATACCAGCCAGTGCGATTCGTCAGCCACCTGCACTAACCGTATTCGTAGTAACGGTGCCTGTTTCGTATCGAGTCCGCGCGCGCGGTCTTCACATTTGACCGCAGCAAACTGTTGGTCCCTGTCGTCCGGAGCCAATCTTCGCCAGTCATCTGTTTGTAGCTCAAGTTCGACAGTCTTGTGCACGATCTGCATTGCGCCGGCTTTTTCACTCTGCACAAAGGCGGTGCGAAACGCACTGTGGCGTTGCACGAGCGCGTGCCATGCCGCAGCGAAATGCTCCGCATGCAGCGCTCCATCGAGTCGATAGCAGAACTGATTGAATAGCGAGTCTTCTTCGGGACGTGACAGCGAATGCAGCAGCATTGCGTGCTGCATCGGGGTCAGGGGAAGAATATCTTCAACATTTTCCATAAATAGCGTTCTTGTCAACGGTGATTCAGCAAAGATAGTTCCATCTCTAATTGTCGCCACTTGGGCGCAGACGGACGATTGTGTGAGCAAGAATTTTGCTGGTTCGCGGCACGCTCAAAAGTTTGCTTTTTATTAGTTTTAACAGTATCAACAGTATTCCATACCAGGCGGTGCATTTGACGAAATACGCGCTGACAACCGCCAGATGTTACAAACGGAGACAATTCAGCTAGAGCGCCGCTGCGATACTCCTGTACTCATGGCAAACACGACAAGCATCTGGACGATTGACCTGGCACGAACGCCCGGCTCTGGCGAACTGGCCATCTTATCCGAGACGGAACGTCGAAGGGCAGCCAGAATGCGAAATGCGAGGAACTGTTCCCGCTGGCAGTGCGCGCACATTGCGCTCAGAATGCTCCTCGCCCAGCACCTTGGAACCACACCGGAGTGCATTGAGTTCGGCGTCGAAGCAAATAAAAAACCGACATTGCGAGGTGAGCCAGAAGGCAGGAGAACGCATTTCAATTTGACGCATTCCGGGGATCTGGCGCTCATAGCTATAACGGAAATCGGACCGGTCGGTATCGACGTTGAATTCTTACGGCCATTTAAAGACATGGCGCGAGTCGCCAGCAACGTATTTAGTAAAGTCGAACTGGATGAACTCACTACGACGGGCGCCGAGCATTATCTGGACGGCTTTTACCGGCGTTGGACCAGTAAAGAGGCCCTTATCAAAGCGAGTGGCGAAGGCTTGGCTGCGGATCTGCAAGCCATCGACGTCCGTCTTCGTCCTGACGAGGCGCCGACGATCCTGCAGTTTGGTACGCATGACATTGCCGAGTGGCAGTTATTAGCCGTACCCGTGCAACCCGCCTTTCGCGCAGCGATCGCGGTACGGACTCGAACCGAGATCGCGCTTGAGCATCGAAGTTTCGATGCAGAGTGTTAGCATCGGCTGCACGCAATTTCCGGCTTTATGCAATGACGAAACGAATCAAGCGCGATAAAGCGTATGAAATAGTCCTGACGATCAAGGACGACAGTTTCATTCGCCCCCCCAAAGACGCGCAGCGAAACGCGGTCCTCAACCGGGCATTAAAAGAGTTCACCGACGATCTGACGCATCTCGACCGACAGGCCGCGGCATTCGTTGCGGGAGAACTTCAGCCTGGCCTCGACGACGACCGCACCCAGCGCGAGCTATCCGACGTGGAGATAATGGAGGACTGGCAGATTCCGATCATGCAGGCGATGGCGAAAGCGGTCAGTGGCAGAGGTAAAGAAGTGCTCGAAATCGGCTACGGCCGCGGCATATCCGCGGCGATGATTCAGGATCTGGGTGTGCGCTCGCATACCATCATCGAATGCAACGATCAGGTGGTGACCGACCGCTTTCTGCCCTGGAAAGCGAGCCTGGATGGACGGGATATCCGACTGGCCCATGGACTTTGGCAGGACGTGATCGACGATATGGGTCAATTCGACGGCATCTTTTTCCATACCTACCCGCTAACAACCGAGGAGTACATGACCTACGTTCACGAGAGCGTGACCTTTGCAGAGCATTTCTTTACAACGGCAGCGGCACATCTGAAGCCGGGCGGCGTATTTACCTATTTCTCAAATGAGATCGATTCGCTGAGTCGCGGTCACCAGCGCGCCCTGCTGGCGCGCTTCAGTTCGTTTTCGGTTCAAATCGTGCCATTACAGGTGCCGGAAAACGTAATGGACACCTGGTGGTCGAATTCCATGGCAGTCGTGAGCGCCGTTCGCTAGCGTGGCAATTCTACCTGCCTGGTGCCCGGGGTGGGACTCGAACCCACACGTCCTTTCGGACAACGGATTTTAAGTCCGTAGCGTCTACCGGTTCCGCCACCCGGGCTCATGCAGGAGAAATGGGAGGCTAGAGTCGGAATTGAAGAAAAACCTTCACGCCACTATTTACGCCATTGTTAGCCGATTGTATTCTCAAGTTCCCCCGAAAATTGCCCCTCTAGTTCCAAGGCGCACAAGCGTACTTGGTTGAGCTGAAATCCGCTACCTGGGGAGCACAGAATGTTCACCGACTTCGCGACATACATAGGCACCGGCCTGATCTCGTTGGCGCCGTGTGCAGAACGCGACGCTGCGGGTTGCCATGAGCCTTAAATGACCACAGTGAACGTCAATATTGTTCTCTGACGCGCGAATTTACTCCATCGGGAGGGTCGCCACCGACTCTTACGATCCTGAGAAAATCTTAATACTGGCTTTCCGGTATCGTCGTTACACTTGCGCATGGCCCGGTCCATGCTAACTCATGCGTCATGACGCATGCCCGCTCAAATTGTTGTCGACGCAATCATGGTCGCTGGAATGTTCATGATAGAACACAGTCACAACACTACCAGGCGATGGCAACTGTGGAAAATGGAATGTGTATGGCTTGCGTACTTGTCTTACGCCCATTTCCTGGCGGGTAGTAAAGCAATTGCTTGCCGGTTCACCCGGTTCGACGACAAGAGCGTGGACGTGGCCGAACAGCGGAGATTTAGTCACCGGTTTCGGCACAATCTCACCACGTAGCATGACGTCTCGATCAGTGGACCAGAAACCAGCCGACGCAATGCGACCGTAAGATGTTGGTTCAAGCACAATCTCTACGCCGGGCTCGACTATATAGGTTAGCATCCAGCCGCACTATGAGGCGATAACCGCTACGCCAAGTGATGATACGCAATTGATGAAGCGCGTTTTCGTCATTGCATTTCCTGTTGATTGAGCAATGCAGAATCGCCGGAAAATCGATTCAAGTTGACGGAATTCCGGTTAAGAATGTGCATTGATCGTCTCGCTCGCAGTTCGCTGAGCTTCTTTCGCGTATACCAGTCGGTACAATGCGGGCAACACAACCAGCGTTAAAAGGGTCGCTGAAACGATGCCTCCGACAACGACGGTTGCCAGGGGTCTTTGAACTTCCGAGCCAATGCCCGTATTCAAAGCCATTGGTACAAAACCCAGAGAGGCGACCAGCGCTGTCATCAGAACCGGACGAAGGCGAGTTAGTGCGCCCTCAATAATACTGTCTTCCAAAGATTTACCGTGTAATCGAAGATCGCGAACGAACGCCACCATCACGAGGCCGTTCAACACTGCGATTCCTGATAGCGCAATGAAGCCCACTGCCGCTGAAATTGAGAAAGGAATGCCACGCAGCAGCAATGCGACGATCCCGCCGGTCAGCGCTAAAGGCACTCCCGTGAAAATCAGAATGGCGTCCCGAAACGAACCGAGTGCCATTACGAGCAGACCGATGATAAACAAAAGCGTCACCGGCACTACCACCGACAGCCGTTGGCTGGCCGATTGAAGGTTTTGATACGTACCTCCGTACTCCACCCAGTACCCTGCGGGCACATCAACTTGCGTTGCCACAGATTGCTGTACTTCGTTGACAAAAGAGCCCAGATCTCGGCCACGCACGTTCGCGGTCACGACGACACGGCGTTTGCCATTTTCGCGATTGACTTGATTCAGACCATTGGTCAATTCAGCCATAGCGATTTCACGCAAAGGAACAAAGCTTCCGTTGGACAGGGGCACTGGCAAGTCAAGCAGCTTGTCCGGATTGCTACGCAATCGCTCGGGCAAGCGCACCACAATGTCGACGCGCCGATCACCTTCATAGAGTTGCCCGGCCCTGGTGCCACCGAGCGCGGTCGCCACCAGGTCCTGCACGTCAGTCAGGCTGAGCGAATAACGGGCCAGTGCGTCTCGATTTGGCACGATGGTAAGCACCGGCAATCCGGTCGTCTGTTCGACAACGATATCCGCGGCCCCAGGAACCTGGCCAATGGCATTCTCGATGGCGTCACCAAGCTCTACTAAGGTCTCAAAGTCATCACCGAACACTTTGACCGCAAGCTCGGCACGAACGCCGGCAATGAGTTCATTGAAGCGCATCTGGATCGGCTGCAGAAACTCGTAGCGATTACCAGGGATCGGGGTCACCAGCGCTTCGAGTTCACGCACTATTTGTTCCTTGGTTTTATTCGGGTCCGGCCACTCGTCACGCGACTTCAAAATAATAAAATTGTCGGCAACGCTCGGCGGCACCGCGTCTGTTGCGACTTCGGCTGTACCGATTTTGGCAAACACCAACTCGACTTCGGGCATTTTCTTGATTTCAGCCTCCAGCTGCTCCTGTAACTCGACGGCTTGTTGTAAGGAGGTGCCGGGAATACGTAAGGCGTGCATCGCGATATCACCCTCATCAAGGTTTGGCACGAACTCAGCGCCCAGGCGCGTGGCCATCCAGCCACAAACCAGTACCAATGCAATTGCGCCACCCATCACGCCCCAGCGAAATCGAAGCGCTGCCAGCAAAACCGGGCGGTAGATCGCAATGGCGCTACGTACGACGACGTTTTCCTTTTCTGTGATGGGTTTGCGAAAGAGGAGCGCCACGCCGGCTGGCACAAAGGTCACCGACAGGATCATGGAGCTTATCAAGGCGATCACCACGGTGATTGCCATCGGATGGAACATCTTGCCCTCGACGCCAGTGAGCGCAAATATCGGGATATATACGGCCGTGATGATGAACACGCCGAAGAGTGCCGGTCGAATGACTTCCTGAGTGGCATCAAAGACCACAGCTAGTCGTTCGTTCAGAGACAGGGTGGTCGTACCCGTCTGACTCAGGCGCCGCAGACAGTTCTCCACGATGATTACCGCGCCGTCAACGATTAAACCGAAGTCCAGTGCGCCAAGGCTCATCAGGTTCGCACTGACCTTACTTTGAACCATGCCAGTGATCGTCATGAGCATGGCAATCGGAATTACCGCTGCGGTCAGTACGGCGGCCCGCACGTTACCAAGAAATACAAACAGCACCACCATCACCAGTAATGCACCTTCAACAAGGTTCGTTTTCACCGTCTTGAGTGTCTTGTCCACCAAAGCCGTACGGTCGTAAACGGCCGTCGCACTGATCCCAGGTGGGAGGCTTGCTTTGACCTCCTCGAGCCGTAGCGCGACTTCATTGGCGACCTCGCGGCTGTTTTCGCCAACCAACATGAAGACGGTGCTCATTACCACCTCGTGGCCGTCTTGCGTCGCTGCGCCGGAGCGAAGTTCGTGACCAAGGCCGACGCTTGCGACATCACGAATCCGGATAGGTACACCATCTGTCTCACTAACGACAACAGCACCTAATTCGTCCATGTCATTTAATTGGCCTGGTACACGCATCAGCCATTGCGCGCCGTTGTACTCAATAAAGCCGGCGCCGCGATTCGCGTTGTTATTCTCCAGCGCGAGCGTGATGTCGGAATAGGTCAGGCCGTGTGCGAGTAACTTGGCGGGTTCCGGTGCAACCAGGATTTCCTTCTTGAAACCCCCGATCGGATTCACTTCAACGACGCCTGGTACACGCAACAATTGCGGTCGAATTATCCAGTCGTGAACCGAGCGAAGATCGGTCGGGGTAACGGGTAAGCCGTCGGCGTTGCGTGCCCCTGGTTCGGCGTTGACCGTGAACATGAAGATCTCGCCAAGTCCGGTTGCGATCGGCCCTAATGCCGGTTCAAGCGCTGCCGGCAGTGAGGATTTGGCCGCGTTCATACGTTCACCCACCTGTTGGCGGGCAAAGTAGATGTCGGTGCCTTCCTCGAACACGACCGTTATCTGCGATAAGCCGTAGCGTGACGACGAGCGCGTGTAGACGAGTTTCGGAATACCCGCCATTGCGTTCTCTAACGGGAAGGTGACGCGTTGCTCCACCTCCAGTGGCGTATACCCTGGGGCCTCCGTATTCACCACGACTTGTACATTAGTGATATCGGGAACAGCATCGATCGGCAAGCGCGTGAAATTCCACACGCCGAGAGCAATTAGCAGGGAGACCACAAAAAAGACCAGACCGCGGCGCGAAAGCGACAGCTTGATAATAAATTCCAGCATCATTTGCCCTCAGTGGTCATGGGATGCGCCGGACTTCTCGATGTCGGCTTTTACGAGATAACTGTTGGTCGTCACATAGCGTGTTCCAGCCTCAAGCCCACCCAGGACTTCCATCCACTCGGTATCCTGTCGGCCGAGCTCGAGCATCCGCACCTCGTACTCGTCACCAATTTGTGCATAGACGACGGTGAAATCCCGAAAGCTCTGCAAACCCGAGCGTTTTACCGCGAGCGGTACCGGGTGTTCTGCCACGTCGATCGACGCTGAGGCAAACGAGCCCGGTACCAGTGCCCCATCGGCGTTGTCCAGCACCACTCGCGCGAGCACGGACTGGTTCGATTCAGCGATGGCATTCAGGCGTGCGACGACACCTTGGTATTCATGATCATCAGCAGTTATATACACAGTCACGGGTGCGCCTTCTCGAACGTTGGCGCGATCCAGGGGGAACACCGCAAGCTCTGCCCATACGGTGCTCGGATCCGTAATCGTGAACAGCGACCGACCAGCAGACTGTTCACCCGGGTTGGCGGTCCGCTCCGTTACAATTCCATCGATAGGTGCGCTTATCGTGTAGCTGTTGAGGCTTTCGTTGCTCTCGATTGTCGCGAGTGCCTGGCCCTTCCGGACCGTATCGCCTGCAGAAACGTGTACAGACTCAATCGCGCCGTCGAAACGCGCGCTAATGGAACGATGTTGCTCCTGATTCGGTTCAATACGGCCGTACACCGTGACAGTTTCTTTGATCACGGCAGGACCGGCCAACTCAGTTTCAAGGCCAAAAGCATCGGCTATCTCCGCGCCAATCAGGGTGCGGCCTTCGAAGTTGTCGTATGACCAGCTGTGTTGCTCTCCCTCGTACCTGGCTTCAATCGAAAGGACAAAGGAATGTGGCTCATAGATCACGGTATCGCCACGCAAAAAAACGTCCTGGCGTTCAAAATCGATTTCGTCTTTCACATTGCCCAGGCGAGTCAGGGTCACATGCAGTTCAACGTCATCGGGAGATACTGGTGCGCCGGCATCGGTCGCCCAAACCCGAAATTCAGGCGGCACGCCGGCCTCGAAGATTGCAAGTTCGAGTACGAAATTACCGTCGACCAGAAGCCTCCCGTTGTGCGGACCTCTGGCCGGTTCGGCTTCGGCCAACTCGCCGTGCTCGTCTTGCGCCGCGCCCTCAAGCTCAGAGTTCGCACCGTTACAAGCACTGAGCCCAAGCAACATGGCTGCAATCCATATCGTGAAGTGATTCTTATTCATTGCGAACCTCATGGGTAAGTGGCCGAAGACGTAACGGCTGTCCCGGTCAAACGTTCGATTTCAATCAAATTACGGTGGGCATCGATGCTGGATTCCACCAGTGCCGTGCGTGTATCCAGTAGTTCGGCTTGCACCATGCGTAACTCGAAATAGCCGTAGCGCCCGGCGGCATAGGCATCCTCGGTATCTTCGAGGGCTCGCTCTATGCGTGGCAGAATTTCCTCACGCAGGGTCGCAGCGCGATGCAGGCTGTGTTGCAATTCCTCATACAAGGCGAATAGTTGCGTTTCGATTTCTACGCGTGTGGCGACTCGACTGGCATCGCTCATCGCGAGTTGCGCACGGGCCTCGGCAATCCGACCCTGATTGCGGTTGCGTATGGTCAGAGGTATCGTGATCCCGGCGATGAACGCCTGATCGTTAAGTCCTTCCAGGCGACGGACGCCGGCAGTCAGTTGCCAGTCCGGTTTGGCATTTGCTTCTGCCAATCGCAGCTCCGCTTCTCGCAGGCGTTTTTCGCTGCTGTATCTCAACAGATTGGGGTTTTGCTCGACCCGAGCGAGGAGAGCGGCAAATGTGTCCGGTGTTGGCAACTGATGCACATTTCCGCTTACCGCGGTAAAGCCGGGTCTGGTCTTGCCCCATTGTGCTGCCAATCGACGATGCGACGTCACCAACTCGTGTTCCACATCCTCGCGATCCAATCGCATGCGAGCGAGTTCAGCCTCTGCTCGCGCAAGATCAGCCGCAGGCGTGCGGCCTGCCTCCACACGCTGCTGAACTGCCGCTGCAGTTTGTTCCGCGAGCTTGACGGCATCATCCGTGCGAATCAGTCGCTCCTGCAGCGCTAGTGTGTCGAGAAACAAACGAGCCGTTTCAGCCGCTGCATCCAGGCGCTCGATGTCTGCCTCAGATTCGACTAACGACAGGCCAGCACGTGCAGCATCCACGCGGCGCTCGCGTTTGCCGCGCTCCAAAATCCAGGCAAGACTGAGCGTTGTTTCGGCACTGTCGATTCCCTGAAAGTCTCCGGAACCGACCGCATTCTCCACCAGTATTCCCAACTGAGGATTGGGCTTAAGCTCGGACTGCTGAAGCCGACCTTGCTGAGCGTGAATTTGATAGCCAAGCGCCGCCAAGCGAGGATTTCGCTCGAGGGTGCGCGCAACGGCTGTGTCCAAGGTAAGCGCGGCCTCGCCGCTCTCCGATTCTGACTGCGCAAAGCTGACTGTGCTGTAAATTACCAGCAAGCATAAGCGAGTGACTCGACATGTGAGTGATACCCACATAGGAACTTCTCCCTGTGCGTTCCGCGGAACGAACTCATCAATGGATCAAGGCCCAAGAGCAAACAAAGTTGCTCATTGATGCCTTTTGAAGAACAGCTAGGGAGAGAGGGGGGGTGCGCGCAGTGGCGGTCGCCAGCGTGATTGCCGGCGCGGAGGAATGAGTGCAACCACAGGCGGCCAAAGTGAATGAAATACCCAGATAACGGTTAATGCGGCAGGCAAGATGGCCACAAGGAAGGGCATGACTTTTGACCAGACAGTGCCAAAATCAATGACCGACACATCAATATCCGCGCTGTGATCGTCGCCGTCGGGATCAGCGTCGTGAATATGTGCGCCATGCACGGCGGTATCGGTGCTCTGCTTGCCTGCATGCAAATGAAGTCCACTCATTTGCATGGATAGCATGGCAATACTGGCAAATGCGACGAGAGATATAGCCCCGACTTTCATCCCCAGACTATAGCGCATAGGTTCACGCGTGCCCAATACTGGATACCTATGTTTGATCTTCCGACGACCTAAGGGTGCGACAAGTGGTCAGAAAACTGCCTAACCGGGCTCGCCAGAACAAGAAAATTAAACATGCTTCCGATAGGCGATAACGGCATGTTTGCTCTGTACTACGCGGAGTCCGTCAAGATAATCAACCAATGCCTGCGTCATTCCACACCGCTCGGGTAGCCGCCCTGCCTTGTTAGAAAAGGCCCTGACAGGACATAGCCCGCTAAATCCGGATATCCCTGAAAAATTGGAGGCTAGGGTCGGAATCGAACCGGCGTCCACGGCTTTGCAGGCCGCTGCATAACCACTCTGCCACCTAGCCACAGGTTGTCCGGGCCGGAACCCGAGCGAGTTTGCCCAATGCGGAGCAGGCGTCGGAGTATAGCGTTCTGACCCGGCGAATCAATTCAATTGTCCGCCTTATGGCAGATCCCCATTTTGTGGCTCATAATACGTTGATGAAAACGTCCCTCCTTTTACTGCTCTGCATTATTCTGGCCGGTTGCAGTCGTTCGGCCGAGCCGCCGGCGGCCACGATACTGGACCTCGCTGCGGCGCCCGGCAGCAGAAGTCCAAATCTCGCCAGTGGCGCTAACGGCGAAGTCGTGCTGAGCTGGATCGAGCCTTCCGGTGACGGCCATTCACTACGATTCAGCGAATATCAGGATGGCAGCTGGCAGGCACCGAAGACGGTCGCCAGCGGCGACAACTGGTTCGTCAACTGGGCGGACTTCCCCTCCGTCGTGCCGGTGTCAGACTCCCTTTGGGGCGCACACTGGCTGGCCAGTCAACCCGCGGGCGGCTACGCCTACGATGTGCATGCCTCACTATCAAGGGACGGCGGCAACTCCTGGAGCGAACCGTTTATTCCGCATGACGACCAGACACCGACCGAACACGGTTTCGTCTCGCTCTTTGCAGATGCCGGGGGACTCGGAATGCTGTGGCTCGACGGGCGAAAAATGGTCAACGAATATGACGACAAGGACATCACTGCGAGTGGCATGACTTTACGCACCGCCAGCTTTGGCGCTGACGTCGCTGGATCTGCAACGACACTGATTGACGAACTCACCTGCGACTGCTGCCAGACTGATATTGCGCTTACTCCAACCGGACCGGTGGCCGTATATCGCGACCGTACCGTTGGTGAAATTCGCGACATCTACGTCGCGCGGCGGGAAGACGGTGCCTGGCAGGCCGGTACGGCAGTCGCCGAAGACAACTGGGAAATTGCTGCATGCCCTGTAAACGGACCGGTGGTCATGTCAAACGGTGACCATGTTGCCGTGGCCTGGTTTACCGCCGCCGGGGGCAAGCCAAAGGTCAAGATGGCGTGGTCCGGTGATGCGGCGCGCTCATTTGCTGCACCGGTAGAGATCGACGTAGACAGGCCGCTGGGACACGTGGCGGGTGTACTGACGGCAGACGACGAATTCGTCATCGGCTGGCTGCGGAAAACCGGTGCTGGCGGCGCAAAATTCATGCTGCGCAAAGTCTCACCATCCGGCGCAGCAGGGGCTGCAATTACCCTAGATCTTGCGGCAGATGTTTTTGCCTTCAGCGTGCCGCAGCTGGCACTGGCCGGCGACAGCCTGATCGCAGCCTGGACGGACGAGCGCGATGGCGAGTATTTCGTCGCAACGGCAACGGTGCCGCTGGCACTCCTGGCGGCAGCCGATTGATCGCAAAGCGGCGGCTCGGACGCATCAAACAGCAATGAAACTACCGCGCAACCGCGATTCCGGCAGGCGTGAACCTTGACAGTGCCTGTCGAGTGGCTAAAATCTCCGCCCTCTCTGCAATTGCAGAGCTGAAAGCGGGTGTAGCTCAGCGGTAGAGCATCACGTTGCCAACGTGAGGGTCGTGAGTTCAATCCTCATCACCCGCTCCAGATAGCAAAACGGACCTTTCGGGGTCCGTTTTTTTTGCGTCAGCCGTTCCTCATCATCGCAGGCCACGCCGCGCGGAGATAGACGAACATCGACCACAATGTCATGGCGGCAGCCGCCAGCAGGAGATAAAAGCCCAGCGTGTAAACCGGGATGCCAAAGGCTGAATGCTGGTAAACCATGAAGCCTATGCCGAACATTTGCAGGGTCGTTTTGATCTTGCCAGAGGCGCCGACGGCGACTTCGGCGCGCGATCCCAGTCCTGCCATCCATTCACGAAGTGCCGACACGGTGATCTCCCGCCCGATGATAACGGCGGCCGTCACAGCCAGGCCAATACGCGGATCGCTTTGCACCAGCAATACCAGGCTGGTCGCGACCATCAGTTTGTCCGCGACCGGGTCAAGGAATTCTCCAAACTTGGAAGTCTGGCCGAGCCGGCGCGCGATGTAGCCGTCCAGCAAATCGGTGATCGCCGCGAGCCCGAACAGGATGCCTGCGAGTGGCCTGGCGAAGTTGTCGCCTTCATACCGAATGTCGCTGAAAAAACACCAGACGACGACAGGAATTGCGGCGATGCGCATCCAGGTCAATATATTGGCAATGTTCGCTTTCAAAGTTGACTGCGTCCCGAGATCAGGCACTACCTTCCAGGTGAAAACTTTCGTAGATTTTCTCAGCAAGGGAGCGGCTGATTCCCCTGACCTTTACCAGGTCATCGATACCGGCTGCGCGAACGCCTTGCCAGCCCCCAAATTGTTTCAATAGCTCCCGGCGTCGCTTTGGGCCAAGGCCGGGTATTTCCTCAAGGCGCGAGGTGTTTCTGGTTTTCGCCCGTCGCTGGCGGTGCCCGGTGATTGCAAACCGGTGTGCCTCGTCCCTGATTTGCTGGATAAGATGCAGTGCCGGTGAGTCAGGCGGCAGTATAGTAGCGGTGTCCTGCCCTGCCAAGAACAGCTGTTCCATGCCTGGCTTTCTGGAGCGCCCTTTGGCGACCGCAACGACCGGCAGCCAGCCGAGCTCCAGATTATCGAGTACCGTCTCCGCTTCGGCCAGCTGACCTTTGCCGCCATCGACAAACAGCACATCCGGCATCGGCACTTCGCCTTTTTTCACCCGCGCGTAGCGGCGTGCCAGCGCTTCGCCCATAGCGGCGTAATCGTCACCGCCGGATGCCGGCGTCAGATTGAAACGGCGGTAGTCCGATTTCAGCGGCCCCGCGCGATTAAATACGACGCATGACGCGACCGTTGCCTCGCCCGAGGTATGACTGACGTCAAAACATTCAATACGCGCCGGCGGCGCGTCCAGTTGCAATACCTCGCCGAGCGCGTCGAATTGCCGCCGTAGTGTGGCGTTGCTAGCGACCTGCATCTTCACACCCTGTTCTGCATTGGTGCGTGCGAGTTTCAGCCATCGATGCCGGTCGCCTCGTACCAGGTTTCTGATACTGACTTTATGCCCGGAACGCTCTGCAAAGCCGGCTTCCAGCAAGTCACAGTCTTCAACTGCCGCATCGACGACAATTTCGGCAGGTGCGGCCTTGTTCAAATAATACTGCGGCAGAAATCCGCTGAGCACCTGAGAGTCAGTCGCGTCGCCGGCGACTTTCGGAAAATAATTCCGGCTGCCGAGCATTTTTCCGTTACGGATAAACAGGATCGTCACGCAGTGGGCACCCGGCAGGGAACTGATCGCAATAACGTCAAGGCTGCCGCTGGTCGTACGCGAAACAAGTTGTTCTGCCTCTATTTTCTTTAATCGGCCAATCTGGTCACGGAACCGTGCCGCGTGTTCGTAGTCCTGCCGTGCGGCGGCATCTTCCATGCGGTCGATCATGGCGTCGATCACGCTGCGATTTTTTCCTTCCAGAAACAGTATCGCCGCATTGATATCGGCTCTGTATACAGCCTCGTCAATCAGACCGACACAGGGCGCCGTGCAGCGTTTGATCTGATACTGAAGACACGGTCGTGACCGGTTGCGAAAAAAACTGTCGTGACACTGGCGAATGAGGAATAGTTTTTGTAATTCGTTCAGCGTTTTGCGCACCGCATTGGTGCTTGGATACGGACCGAAGTAGCGTCCCTTACCCTTTCGCGGCCCGCGATGGAAGCGGAGTCTGGGGAACGGGTGATCCAACGACACATAGATATAGGGATAACTTTTATCGTCCCGCAAGGTCACGTTGAAGCGGGGCTTGTGTTCCTTGATCAGATTGTATTCAAGGATCAACGCCTCGGTTTCCGTGTTCGTAACGGTTACTTCAACACCGGCCACAACAGCCATCATCGCCGCCGTTTTCGCATCGGTATGGCTGCGATGGAAATAGCTGCTCACGCGTTTTTTCAGATTGCGCGCTTTGCCAACGTAAATGAGCTTGCCGCGGCTGTTCATCATGCGGTACACACCCGGACGATTGGTCAGGCTGCGCAGAAATGACTTCGCGTCGAATGCCGTTTCGTTGATGGTACCCATAACCTTTACGTTCTAGTGATCCAGTAATACCCGCGCCCGAGAAAATATGCCACGGAACATATCCGGTGTCAGGCGCCGGGTATTCGTGTTGTAGCGGCTGCAGTGATAGGAATCCAGCAAAATAAAACGCTCGTCCGCGGCGTGTTCGGCAGAATGAGCAAACTTGTAGTCTGCCTGCCTGCCGCCGAGCGCCTTAATGATGGCGCGATGTGCGATGCCGCCAAGTGCGATCACGACCGACGCCGATGGCATGGTCTTAAGCTCATTGTGCAGATACACGTTACAGGTATTGATTTCGGCACCGACCGGCTTGTTATCCGGCGGCAGGCACTTCACTGCATTGCTGATCCTGCAGTCTAACAACCGGAGCGGATCATCCGCTGACAGCGACTCCGCTGCTGTGCTGAAACCGAATTCATAGAGCGTTTCGTACAGCAGTACGCCGGCGTGGTCGCCCGTAAATGGACGGCCTGTGCGGTTGGCACCATGCATACCCGGAGCCAGGCCGACGATCAGCAGCCGCGCGTCCGGCGCACCGAACGGACCGACCGGCAGACAATAATAATGCGGATGACGTGCTTTGACCGTATCGAGGAACCTGGCGAGCCGCGGGCAGCGGCGGCAATCCGGATCAAATAATTCAGTCATCCATATGCCGGATCACGGCTTCGCCAAATCCATGGGTACCGACCAGCGTTGCGCCAGGTACGAGCTGGTCCAGCTCACTTTCCACATCCGACTTGCCATGTGGCCTTTCTTTGCGAATAGGCTGATGTATTGCCTCCCTCAGGCGCGCGAGATCGAACGTCAGTTCTTTGTTGGCAATTGTGTTCGCCACGCCCTTGACGATGAAATCCGCCGCTTCCTGCCAGCCCATATAACGGAGCATCATCTCGGCAGAAAGGATCAGCGAACCGGGGTTGACACGATCCTTACCGGCGAAACCCGGCGCAGTGCCGTGGGTCGCTTCAAAGACCGCGACACCTTCACCGATATTGCCACCTGGCGCGATACCAATGCCCCCGACCTGTGCGGCAAGCGCGTCTGAAATGTAGTCACCGTTAAGGTTCAGGGTGGCGATCACGTCGTACTCTTCCGGCCGCATCAGAATTTGCTGCAGGAAATTATCGGCGATGACGTCCTTGACAATAATCTCGCGGCCGGTTTTCGGATTCTTGAAACTCACCCAGGGACCGCCGTCCTTTTCTTTCGCGCCGAATTCCTCGCGAGCCAGCGCATAGCCCCATTGGCAAAACGCGCCTTCCGTGAACTTCATGATGTTGCCCTTATGCACCAGGGTCACCGATTCGAAATCACGTTCAATACAGTGCTGGATGGCTTTACGTACCAGCCGCTGCGAGCCTTCACGAGATACCGGCTTGATGCCGATTCCCGAACTCAAAGGAAAACGAATTTCTGTAACGCCGAGCTCGTCTTGCAGAAAATTGATGAGCTTCTGCACTTCCTGCGACCCGGTGGGGTATTCAATGCCGGCATAAATGTCTTCCGTGTTTTCACGAAACACCACCATGTCGACGAGGTTGGACTCTTTCATCGGGGTGACGACACCAGGGAAATACCGAATCGGCCGCACACACGCATACAGGTCCATGGCCTGGCGGATGGCAACATTCAGCGAACGTATACCGCCGCCCGTTGGCGTCATCAGCGGACCCTTGATCGACACGACAAACTGCCGCAGCGCGTGCAGGGTCTCATCGGGCAGGAAATCATCCTTCCCGTAAATTTCAGTTGCTTTGCCGCCGGCGTAGACCTCCATCCAGGAAATGGCTCGTTGACTGCCGTAAGCACGGACGACCGCCGCATTGACGACGGCCTGCATGACCGGCGTAACGTCAATGCCAATGCCGTCACCCACGATGTACGGGATGATAGGACGGAGGGGAACGTTGATCGAATGATCCCCATTGATTGTGATGCGCTCGCCGTCGGCGGGCACGGTGATGTGATCGTATTGCATGATCGATTCCGGCTGGGTTCAGGAGTGCGGGTGATGGAAAACGCGAGCATTGTACCGATTGCCAGGGCCTGTCACAGCCCTCACCGCTAATTCATGCCAGATCCTCGTAGGCGAGCGAGGTCAGGAATGGCACGAAATTCTGCTTCTGCATGATGTCGTCCAGTAGCTGCGCCGCTCGGCGGAACGGTTCAGCGTCGAACCGAGCGTCGCCGACCGTTTTGCGGATGGCTTCCATTTCCTCGCGCATAAAGCGGCGAAACATCTCATAGGTGATGTTCGTGCCTTCGTCGAGAATCCCCGTCGCATGCCGGATCCATTGCCACAGCTGCGCGCGCGAGATCTCCGCCGTAGCCGCATCCTCCATCAGGTGATTGATCGGTACGCAGCCATTGCCATCCAGCCAGGCGGAAAGATACTGCACGGCGACGCGGATATTCTCCCGCACACCGCTCTCCGTGATCTTGCCTTTAACGATCTGTAAAAGATCGGCCGCAGTTACCTGCACATCGTCGCGCTGACGTTCTATCTGATTGGCGCCAGGCATGTGCCGATCGAAAATCTCCTGTGCCACAGGCACCAGCGCGGGGTGTGCGACCCAGGTGCCGTCGTGCCCGTCCGCCACCTCACGCTCCTTGTCTGCGCGTACCTTGGCCAGCGCACGCTCATTGGCGTCTGGATCTGATTTGATCGGAATTTGCGCTGCCATCCCGCCGATGGCATGTGCACCGCGACGATGGCAGGTTTTGATGACGAGTTGCGAATAGGATCGCAGGAAATGGCTGCTCATGGTGATTTCGCTGCGATCCGGCAGCACAAACTCCGGCGACTGGCTGAACTTCTTGATGAAGCTGAAGATGTAGTCCCAGCGGCCGCAGTTCTGACCGGTGATGTAATCTCGCAACTCGAACAGGATCTCGTCAGTTTCAAAGGCAGCCAGAATCGTCTCGATGAGCACCGTGACGCGAATCTGATCCGGCATAACGGCGGCATACTCTTCAGAAAAACGGAACACGTCATTCCAGAGCCGGGCTTCCAGGTGCGATTCGAGCTTAGGCAGATAGAAGTATGGGCCGGTGTTGCGTTTTTTCAGTTCCGCCGCGTTGTGCCACAGGTATAGCCCATAGTCGACAAGCGCCCCCCATGCCGGCTTGCCGTCCTGCAACAGATGCTTTTCCGGGAGATGCCAGCCGCGTGGCCTGACCATCAAGGTAGCGGTCTTATCCGCCAGCCGATATTGCTTGTTTCCGGCCTCTAGCGTGATCGTCCGGTTGACGGCGTCCCGCAGGTTGATCTGTCCACCAATGACGTTTGCCCAGGTCGGCGTCAGCGAATCCTCGCAATCCGCCATAAATACGCGGGCGCCTGAATTCAGGGCATTAATAATCATCTTGCGATCTGTCGGCCCGGTGATTTCCACGCGTCTGTCGATGAGATCCGCGGGTGCCGCGCAAACCTTCCAGCTGGATTCACGAATATTCCTCGTCTCGACCAGGAAATCCGGTCGAGCCCCGCCGTTGATCGCTGCCTGCCGCGCATCTCGCGTTGCCAGCAGAGTTTCGACGCGTCCGGAAAATGTTTGATTGAGTGCCGCGATGAACTGCAGCGCATCCGGGGTCAGAATGTCTGCAAATCCGGGCTTCATTTCACCCCGTACCTCAATTGGTGCAATTTTTTCGGTCATATACTCTTTTCAAATTAATGAATTACGATTGAAATTTTAAGTCTTTTGTAACTTATCGGCCAGCCGACTTGCCGCCCCGCCGAACCATAGGGTAGCGTCCGCAACAGCATGCCACTCATTCTGCTCAATAAACCCTTCAAGACCTTGTGTCAGTTCCGCGATTCAGACGGACGGCAGACACTGGCTGATTTCGTCACAGTAGCAAATGTTTATCCGGCGGGCAGGCTGGACTTTGACAGCGAGGGACTGGTTCTCCTCACGGATGACGGACGGCTGCAGTCGAAGATCAGCGAGCCGCGCCACCAACTGCACAAGTGTTATTGGGCCCAGGTCGACGGCCAGCCAGGCGAGCAAGCGGTGGCGGCACTGACTGGTCGTATGATGCTGAAAGACGGTCCTGCATCCGCCATCGCGGCAAGCGGGATCAGCGAGCCGGCGGGGCTGTGGCCGCGGACACCGCCGATTCGCACCCGCAGAAACCTTCCAACGAGCTGGCTGGAAATCGTGCTGCCTGAGGGGCGCAACCGTCAGGTACGGCGAATGTGTGCAGCTGCAGGCTTCCCAGTGCTGCGACTGATCCGCCACCGTATCGGCCCGTGGTCCTTGCAAAACCTTGCGTCGGGTGAGTGGCGTGAAATTGATTCCAAAGACGCGTGGCGCCAGCTTAATGGCTGGCCTGCTTAGCCCGACGAGACGTGTTCAGGCCTGAAATGAGCATGGCAATCTCCATCGCCTGTTCATAATTCAGGCGTGGATCAACGCTCGATTTGTAAGCACGCGCCAGGTCGCCGTCGGTCAGTCCGCGGGCGCCGCCGGTGCACTCAGTGACGTTTTCCCCGGTCAACTCAAGATGCACACCGCCGAGGTAGCTGCCCGCCTCTTCATGCACGCGGAACGCGGCTTCGAGCTCCGCTACGATGTTGTCGAAACGGCGTGTCTTGGTGCCATCGGCCGTACTTTCGGTATTGCCATGCATCGGGTCGCAAACCCATAACACCGGCGAGCCGGTTTCCCTGACCGCGCGGATAAGCGGCGGCAGCCCTTCTTCAATGGACTTCGCGCCGAATCGATGGATGAGACTGAGGCGCCCGGCCTCGTTATTCGGATTCAGCACTCTAATCAGGTTTTGCAGCCATTCGACCGTCATACCCGGCCCGATCTTGATCCCCATAGGATTGGCGATGCCACGGAAAAACTCTACATGGGCGCCGTCGATCTGCGCGGTACGCATGCCTATCCAGGGGAAGTGCGTGGTGAGGTTGTACCAGCGGCGCCGATGGTCCAGATAGCGCGTCTGCGCCTGCTCGTAACTCAGATGAAGGCCTTCATGTGCAGCGTAAATGTCGGCTCGCTGGGTCTGATGCACTTTTTGCCCGACGATAGATTCGAGAAAATCGAGTGAATCGGAAATCGAATGCACGATTTCATGGTATTTGTCCGCCGTTTTCGAATGCCCGACCCAGTCCAGGTCCCAGTTTTCCGGATGATGCAGATCCGCAAATCCGCCATCAATCAGTGAACGCACGAAATTCAGCGTCAGCGCCGCACGCTCGTAACCCCGCAATATGAGTTGCGGATCCGGAATCCGGTCGTCGGACGTGAACGGGTTGCGGTTGACGAGATCGCCGCGAAAACTCGGCAGGGTCACCCCCTCCCGGGTTTCGGTGTCGGCTGAGCGGGGCTTCGCATACTGGCCCGCCATGCGCCCTACCCGTACGACCGGCTTCTTCAGACCGTGCAGCATGACAAGGCTCATCTGCAACAGAATCTTCAGCTTGGCGACAATGTTTTCTGACGTGCAGTCATCAAAGCTTTCAGCACAGTCGCCACCCTGCAAAACAAATGCGTCGCCTCGCTGCGCCTCCGCAATTTTTGCTTTCAGCGCCTCGATTTCCCATGACGTCACGATCGGCGGAAGCCTGCTCAGATCGCTGATGGCGCGCTCGAGACGGTCATTGTCCGGATAGTTGGGCTGCTGCTGTGCAGTCAGCGCCTGCCAGCTTGCCGGATGCCATTCAGTTTTGGGTATAGAGCGGTTCAATTCAGGTCTGCCTTGAAAAAGTTGTGGCGCGATGCGGCCAAATCGAATTCCCGGACTATGCCGTATCAATATCTGCTTATCAAAAGTTTCTCGCGCAATCAGGCTCTTACGTGAACTTGCTCGGTCGTGTCAAAAGTTGCCTGACCCTGCCACACGCGCGGCTACCGATCGGTATGGCAAGCTTGCGCTGACATTGGCACAATGCGCGCCTGCTGCGACCAGCGCCTGACGGGCCGCAGATCGCCATTCGACATACTTTCCCCGGAGAGATTCCATGCAAGACATTTTGAAGCGTCTGGGCTTGTCCAGTACTAATCCCGGTACCTGGGTGGGTTCCCAATCGATGGAAGACAAATCTGCGCCGCTCATCGAGTCGATCAATCCTGCCAATAATGAAGTGATAGCAAAGGTGAGGTCGTCGACGCCGGATGAGTACGAAAAAGTGATTTCAGCGGCGCGCGAAGCCTATCTCGAATGGCGCCAGGTGACCGCGCCTGCTCGAGGCGACGCGATCCGCCGCGTTGGCAATGCACTGCGGGATAACAAGGACGCTCTCGGCAGTCTGGTAACCATGGAAATGGGCAAGATCAAAGCTGAAGGCGACGGTGAAGTGCAGGAGATGATCGATATCTGCGATTTTGCCGTTGGTCAGTCCCGTATGCTCTACGGCAATTCGATGCACTCCGAACGGCCGAAACACCGTATGTATGAGCAGTGGCATCCGCTTGGGGTTGTGGGGACCATCTCTGCCTTCAACTTCCCGGTGGCCGTCTGGTCGTGGAACGCCTGCATCGCAGCCATCTGCGGCAATGTCAATGTGTGGAAGCCGTCGCCAAAGACAGCGCTGTGCGGCGTTGCGGTGCAGAAAATCTGTAATGAAGCACTGGCTGATGCAGGTTTTCCGGAGATATTCTATTTGTTCAATGACGCCGACAACACGCTGGCTGCAAAGTTTGTGGACGACAGGCGCGTGGATCTGATCTCCTTTACCGGCTCGACGGCGGTCGGCAGGAAAGTCGGTCAGCGCGTTGCGGGGCGCATGGGGAAATGGCTGCTTGAGCTGGGTGGCAATAACGCGATCATTGTCGATGAGTTTGCCAACATGGAAATTGCTGTGCCCGGCATCGTCTTCGGCTCCGTCGGCACGGCAGGTCAGCGCTGCACAACCACGCGGCGAATTATCTGTCATGAATCCCGCTTCGAGGAGCTGAAAGAAAGACTGATCAGCGCCTACGGCCAGGTTCGCATCGGCGATCCGCTTAAGCCGGATACACTAATGGGTCCGCTGATCGATGAGTCCGCCGTCGATCGCTGCGAAGCGGCAATTGCGAGTGTGAAAAAGTCAGGGGGAGAGATTCTCTGCGGCGGCGAACGCCTCGATAGACCGGGCAATTTCATCACGCCGGCGATTGCGATTGCCAACAACGATTGGGACATCGTCCAGCAGGAAACTTTCGGCCCGATTCTGTATTTACTGACATTCAAAGACATCGATGAGGCGATCGCTATTCAAAACGGCGTCGCACAGGGTCTGTCGTCTGCGATCTTCACCGACAATCTGCAGAACGCGGAATATTTCCTGTCCAACGCCGGTTCCGACTGCGGTATAGCCAACGTCAACATCGGTACGTCGGGTGCGGAAATCGGCGGTGCCTTCGGTGGTGAAAAGGAAACCGGCGGCGGACGCGAAGCAGGCTCTGATTCCTGGAAAGCCTACATGCGGCGGCAAACGAACACGATTAACTGGGGCAAGGACCTGCCTCTGGCGCAGGGCATCAATTTCGGATTCTGATGATGTGAGGTCAGCGTCACGACGCTGACCCTGCTCAGCTTTTGCCGATGCGTTCGAAGCGATTTTCGCTGCGGTTCTTGTGTACTTCACGTGCAGGGAACACCTGGCCGTTCATAGCGATGTAAACGCCGGGCGGCACTGTCTGCACGGCAGCAACGGCCATGCCCACGTTGAAGACCGCATCCGTGGTTTTGAAACGCGCCGGGTTTAGTGCACCCGTCAGCACGATTCGCTTGTCACCCAGATCGGTCAGGACAGCGGCGGTTTCCGCCATGGTGTCGGTGCCGTGACTGATGACGTAGCGCTCAGCATCGTCTTTGCGCAGGAACTCACGGATGGCGGCACGATCGGCATCGTTCATGTCCAGACTGTCCTTGCGGAACATCGGCACAACGTCATAGTCAAAACTCACCAGGGCATCGCCAAGAATGGTCTGTAGCGGCGAATCGCCGATCTCGAACTGACTCAACTCGTCAAAGTAGATCTTGTCGATCGTGCCGCCCGTTGTGACGAATCGAATAAACATGTGCTGGTGCCGCCTGGTGAAAGTGTGAGCATGCCACTTCCGGTGCACGGCAAAAAGGCCGTCGATTCAAAACCGCCGGAGCAGAAGCCTGATATTATGCTCCGCATGACTGTCCCCAATCGCCGCTCGCCTCTTCGCCTTGCTCTGCTGGCTGTTTTGCTGGCGTTTGCGGCTTCCGGGCAGGCAGCAGGCACGGTCCACGAGCTGGAGCTGAAGGGCGCGCTCGGCGTCGCGACCGCCGAATACATCATTGGCGGCATCGAAGATGCCGAAGCAGCCGGTGCCAATGCCGTCATTATCCGTATGGATACGCCCGGAGGGCTGGTTGGTCCAATGCGCGATATTGTCAGCAAGATTCTCGCATCAACCGTGCCGGTAATCACCTACGTGTCACCTGGCGGCGCACGTGCTGACAGTGCCGGTACCTACATTCTGCTCGCGAGTCACATCGCGGCAATGGCGCCTACGACCCACCTCGGCGCTGCGACGCCGGTGTCGATGATGCCCGGCAACGATTTTTCCCCAGGCGATTCGGCACCGCCCAAAGGGGACC
The DNA here is from genome assembly GCA_037968735.1 of Woeseiaceae bacterium. GTDB lineage: Bacteria > Pseudomonadota > Gammaproteobacteria > Steroidobacterales > Woeseiaceae > SZUA-117. The sequence goes on from JBBKWC010000014.1 coordinate 197,194, forward strand.
CCGACGATGACGAGGATCTGTCGACCGAGGATGCGGAAGACGCGGAGGACGCAGAGCCGGAAGCAGAAAGTCCGGCGGCCAGAGCGCCGGATGCGCCCGGTACCGCTATGGAGCGGAAAGTATTAAACGACGCCATCGCCTATATTCGCGGCCTGGCGGAGTTGCACGGGCGCAATGCTGACTGGGCGGAAGCGGCCGTTCGCAGCGCAGACACGCTGACTGCGGTGGACGCGCTGGCGGAAAATGTCATCGACCTGATTGCCGTTGATCGCGAAGAATTGTTACAGGCAGTCAATGGACGTGAAGTGAAGCTCAACAATCAGGCATTCGTCGTCGACACGGCCGATGTCACGGTACAGGAGATCAAGCCGAATCTGCGGCAGCGCCTGCTGAATACGATAGCCAGCCCGGAGATTGCCATTCTGCTGTTGATGGTCGGGTTGTATGGCTTGCTCCTGGAAGGCTACAGTCCCGGTGCCATTGTTCCCGGCGTCACCGGTGTCATCAGCCTGCTGCTGGCCGCCTATGCGCTGCAGGTACTGCCAGTGAATTACGCCGGACTGGCACTTCTCGTCGTGGGTCTGGCGCTCATCATTGCTGAGGCATTCGCGCCGAGTTTTGGCGCGCTGGGCCTGGGCGGTGTCGCCGCTATTATTTTCGGATCGCTAATGATGTTTGACAGTGGTATTCCAGGATTCGGCATTTCGCTGACATTCGTGATTTCGGTCGCGCTGGTCGCCGGCGGCCTTTTGTTGTGGCTGGTTACCTACCTGCTGAAATTGCAGCGGCGCGGTGCAGTCAGCGGCCGTGCGTCCATTATTGGCGGCATTGGCGTTGCAACAGAAGCGTTCGTTACCGACGGTCATATCTGGCTCGAAGGTGAATCGTGGTCCGCGACCAGCAACGTGCCGGTTGAAAAAGGCCAGCATGTTGTCGTCCGGGAAATGAACGGTCTGGTCCTGAAAGTTGCGCCTGTGCCGATTACGGAAGCAGACGAAAAAATAGTCCCGAATTGAAACCAATTAAGGAAACGATATGCCTGTTACAGCGCTAGGAATCATTGCCGTCCTGACCGTCATTATTCTTTTTAATGCCGTTAAAATACTCAAAGAATATGAACGCGGTGTCGTCTTCTTTCTCGGCCGGTTCCAGAAAGTAAAAGGTCCGGGACTGATACTGCTGTTCCCTTTCGTGCAAACCATGACGAAAGTGGACTTGCGCGTTATTGTCATGGACGTGCCTACTCAGGACGTTATTTCGCGCGACAACGTGTCTGTGAAAGTCAATGCGGTCATTTACTTCCGCATCATCGACCCGGAGAAAGCAATCATCCAGGTCGCCAATGTGTTCGAAGCGACCAGCCAGCTTTCGCAAACGACGCTGCGATCGGTGCTCGGCCAGCACGAACTCGACGACATGCTGTCGGAGCGCGACAAGCTCAATTCAGACATCCAGGCGATTCTGGATCAACGGACGGACAACTGGGGCATCAAGGTTGCCAACGTCGAGATCAAACATGTCGATCTTGACGAGAGCATGATCCGAGCCATCGCTCAGCAAGCAGAAGCAGAGCGGGCGCGACGTGCCAAGGTGATTCTTGCAGAGGGCGAACAACAGGCCGCAGCAAAACTTGCGGAAGCTGCAAAAATCCTGCAATCGCAAAAGCAGGCGCTGCAACTTCGTTATCTGCAGACCATGAAGGAAGTGGCCGGCGATCGCACCAACACGATTATTTTCCCCTTGCCTCTGGACCTGATCGAGCCGCTAATAAATGTCAGCAAAGCGTTGAAGCCAGACGACTAGCAAATTACGGTCGCGTACGGGTGCAACAGCATCGCAGGCGCCCGCCCTGCGGGTGATTAGCGCCAGGTCAGACATTGATCGCGGCCATGGGCCGCTCCTACAGTGCGAATAAGCAATCCTAGGAGCCCGCCCTGCGGGTGATCTTCAATGGCCCGCAGGCGGATTAACCGTGACAGTAATCTTCGCGCCGCCAAGCGCCGATTTGCTTAATAAGACGTCGCCGCCGTAGGAGCCTGCAATATCCTTGACGACCGCAAGGCCGATCCCGTGACCCGGCTGATTTTCGTCGAGCCGCGTGCCGCGCTGCATCAGTGCATCGCGGGCCGTTTCCGGAATGCCCGGCCCGTCGTCTTCGACGACGAGTCGCATACCATCTGAACCATCGCCGGCATCACCCAAGGGCTGAATACAAATGCTGACGCGCGTCCGGCACCATTTGCATGCGTTGTCCAGCAGGTTGCCGGCGATTTCCAGAAAGTCGCCGGTATCGCCACGGAACAGCAAACCCTCCGCAACAGCAACGTCGATCTGCAGCTGTTTCTCGCTGTAAACTTTTCGCAGTCCGTCGATAAGTTTCGTTAATTCACCTTTTACCGGGATAGCAACGACGCCGAAACTTTCGCTATGCATGGAGGCTGGTTTTCGCAGTTGGTAGCGAACAATATCGTTCATGCGTTCAATCTGTTCCTCAGTCTTGCTTGTAAGCGAGCTCGAACGCTGTTCGCCGAGAATCGTTCGCATGGCAGCCAGCGGCGTCTTCAGGCTATGCGCCAGATTGTCCAGGGTGTTGCGATAGCGTTCCGAGCGCCCGCGTTCACTGCCAATCAGAAGATTCATGTTCCGTGCAACGCTGGACAATTCATCCGGGTAATCATCAGAGAGTGCCTGTCGGCGACCTCCCTCAATTTCCGAAATTTCTGATTCGATCTGACGCAAGGGCTTCAAGAGTCCGCGCATCACGAGCGAAATCGAGAACAGCATGATCAGTGCTACCGCCGCGAACCAGGTGAACAGCTGGCCGCGGAATCGTGCACCTTGCGCATTCAGCGAATCGAGGCTCTGTGCCACGCTGAAGATGAACGGTTTAAGTTCGCCGTTTGGCAGTTCCCATTGCACGTGAATGCTTAGCGCCATCAGCGGCGTTCCATCCGTTAGCTCTACCTGGGAAAAACTCTGCGCACCGGGCGCCGGGCGAGGTCCGTAGGAAACATTCAGACCCAGTGAAGATCGCGATGTCCACACGACGTCACCGTTGTCATCCACCACCGCTCCATAGAGGCCAGAGCCTAGATTGCCGAAGCGTGGGTCACGCAGGTCAATCGGCATCTGCAGCTCGTTGTCTTCGCCCAGTTCGGCCTCAGCAATAAGCGCCATGAGCTGACCGTCGAGAATGTCCTCCTGCGACTGCTCACCCGCTTCACGAAAGGCCGAATCGAGGACGAGTATGGTCATGCCGAAAAAAAAGACGAGCAGCAAGCTCACCGAACCCAGTAACCTGGCACTGAGTGATGACATCAGGCGAAATTCATCCCGCCACGTTTCGCTCTAGCGCAAAGCGATAACCACGCCCGCGCAGTGTCTCGATGGGTTTGAGGTTGTTGTCCGGATCCATTTTTTTCCTGAGTCGGCCGATAAAGACTTCGATAACGTTGCTGTCACGTTCGAAATCCTGATCATAAAGCCTGTCAGTCAGTTCGGATTTCGAAATGACCTCTCCGGCACGCATCATCAGGTGCTCGATGATGCGATATTCATAGCCCGTCAACTCAATTTCCTTGCCCTCAATTTTTAGTTGCTGGCGAGCGGTGTCCAGGGTGACCGGCCCGGCACTCAGCACAGATGAGGCCCAGCCACCACTTCTTCGCAGCAAGGCGTTGATACGTGCCGATATTTCCTCGAAATGGAACGGTTTCACGACGTAATCGTCCGCGCCGGCGTCCAGCCCGTCGACCTTATCCTGCCAGCGGTCTCGTGCTGTCAGGATAAGGATCGGATAGGACTTGCCTTTGGTCCTTACCTCGCGAATCAGCTCCAGTCCGGAAATTTCCGGTAACCCCAGGTCGACAATCGCGAGGTCAATCGGATATTCGAGGGCAAAATACAGACCCTCTTTCCCGTCTGACGCCTGCTCTACACCAAAGCCCGCTTCCACCAGTTGGCGGCACAGCGACTCGCGGAGTGCGTTATCGTCTTCGATGACCAGCAATCGCATGCAGACATTCCTTACTTGATGGATTGGAAGGACGGGCTAGATCCGGCGACCCGGTACTCGCACGGTTTTCAGCTTGCCGTCATCCGTCAGCACTTTGATGACGTGCACCTCACGGCCGCCACTCACCCGGGTTTCAGCGCTGACGATACGACCATTGTATTGTTTGCGCACGCGTTCAACGGCTTCGTTCAGGGTCAGTCCATCGCTTTGCAAAGGTTGCGCCTGACTACTGTCGAGCACGGCCATGTCCGCTGTGCCGCTAACGCTCTGCCCATCTGTCACGCGCATGGCAAGCGCCTGACCGCCTCCGGCCAGGGTCATGACGATAAGCAATATCGAGATCAGCGAGCGCATGCAAATGAACCTGGGTTAATAGAATTTTCCGGGCAAGTGTGGAATGCCGCCGACGTGATTGCAACGGGACCCGTCACAGTCGCGACGGCGACATCTGACGACACCTGATCCTCAGGAAGCAGGTCGCACGTCGACCCGGATCTTCAACTTCTTGCCCGGATCAAACGGCGTACGGGTGGCGTACTTACGGCCGTTAAAACGGTAGATAACATCGTAGCCTTCGATGCGTTCTTCCTGATGCGACCGGTAACTGGTCTCGCAGCGCCTTACCGGGCGGGAATATTCCGTACTGCGATTATCCGGACCGTTGCGGCCATTGCTGCCTACCGCGGCCCCTATAAGTGTTCCGGCAACCGTCGCAGCATCGTTGCCCCTGCCACTACCGATCTGGTGGCCAATCACGCCGCCGAGAATGGCGCCGAACAGAGTCCGCCCGGCGCGGTAAGGGTCAGACTGGCGCTCTGTATAATATTCGACGTCGTCCCAGCACTGCTGCACCGGGGCCCTGACGTCGACGTAGCGGACGACGGGGGTAACGCTCAGCACGTCAGCGTAGTCGTAGACGGCACTGCTTCTGCCACTGTATGCGTAGTCACCTGCATTGGCGGCAGCGGAAGCCAGCGCCAGGGTGGCAAAAACCGGTGCAGAAATCGCCGCAATCCAGAAATTCGTCTTCATGTCGAGTCTCCACTTCCATATCCCGGATCGAAACTGTTCCGAGCCTGGGCGAAGAATAGACCGCCTGCAATGAACCAATGCTGAACGCGGAGGCCTATGAAAGGGCTCCAAAGTGAACGGGCTGTGAATCAGCCGTCAGCCGAATCCTTGACGATCTGCCACCGCGCTTCCAGTTCATCCAGTCCCAGGCTGGCGAGTTCATTGCCTTCCGCCACTGTGAGGGCTTCCAGTTTGCGAAACCGCTGCTCGAATTTCCGCCCGGCGCCGGCCAGTGCCTGTTCTGCATCGACCGCCAGATGCCGGGCCAGATTGACGACTGAAAACAGCAAATCTCCCAGTTCTTCCTCCATTGCCCCTTGCATGCCGCTGCACTCGGCGGCCGACAGCTCACTCATTTCTTCGTCAATTTTTCGCCGCACGCCCGCGGTATCCGGCCAGTCGAATCCGACCGCGGCGGCGCGTTCGCCCAGCTTTTGCGCCCGTTTCAGCGCCGGCAGCGCCGCGGCGACGCCCGCCAGCGCGCTCTGATCCCCAGCGGCATTGCTGGTTTGCCGTTCCGCGGCCTTGATCTGCTCCCAGCTTCCCGGCTGCGCGCCAGCATCTCGTTCAGCCTTTGAACCAAATACATGCGGATGGCGGCGGATCATTTTCTGCGTAATACCAGCGGCCACATCGGCGAAATCGAAGACGTTCTGCTCCTCTGCGATACGGGCATGGAACACGATCTGAAAAAGCAGATCGCCAAGCTCGTCCCTTAGCCCATCGATATCATGCCGATGAATCGCGTCTGCAACTTCGTACGCTTCTTCTATTGTGTAAGGTGCGATTGTGGCGAAATCCTGCTGGCGGTCCCACGGACAGCCCGTGTTGTCATCGCGAAGCGCTGCCATTACTTCAAGTAATTTGGAAATATGATTCATAAGTTAATGATTTATCTGAGTCGTAGTATGTCGCGAAGCGTAATCAGAATGCTGGCAGTCGCGCCCCAGATTCGGTGGCCAGCAAACTCGAAACTGATGACCGGCACCTGCACGCCGTCAAATTCGCGTTCGGACACCGCCGCATTCGCGACGTCCATCAGGAATGCCAGGGGCACTTCAAAGGCACTTTCCACCTCCGCCGGATCAAGCGTCAGATTTATCGGCTCAGTGATGAAGCCAATGACGGGGGTCACAGCGAAGCCGGTGATGGTCAAGGTCGGTGCAAGGTAACCTGCAATGTCGACCTGCTTCGGCTGAATGCCGGTCTCCTCATACGCTTCGCGCAGTGCGGTCGCGGCAATGTCATGATCGTCAGGTTCCATACCGCCGCCGGGAAAACTGATCTGCCCGGCGTGATGGCGCAAGTGGCTGGCACGCTCTGTCAGAAGTACATGCAGTCCGTCATCTCTCGTCAGCAGTGGCACCAGCACCCCGGCAGGACGGAGATTGATCAGCAATCGCTGCTCGCTGGATGCTGGCAATCGGCGGCGAAACTCGGGCATGCCAACGGCACAGGGGTCGGCAGCGAGCCGCGTCCCGGCAAGGCATTGCCGAATACGGCCAGCCTGCAGATGCACGTCAGAATACCGCATCGACCCGGCTTCAGTTCTTGATGCCGCCTTCTGCGAGCGCTGCCGGGTCCAACAGGCGGGCAAGTTCGTCTGCCGTCAGATCCGTTTCCTCTTTGGCTACCTCCAGGACGGGCCTTCCTTCTGCATAGGCTTTTTTGGCAATTGCCGCCCCTTTTTCATAGCCGATGACAGGATTCAGTGCCGTGACGAGAATAGGATTGCGATAAAGGGCGCGATTGATGTTCTCGCGATTAACAGTGAAGCCCGCTATCGCAGCGTCCGCCAGACAGCGCGTCCCGTTACACAGGATTTCGATGCTTTGCAGCAAGTTGAATGCCACCACTGGCAGCATGACATTGAGCTGAAAATTGCCGGATTGACCGGCCATCGCGATCGTTGCATCGTTGCCGACGACCTGCGCCCCTACCATCGCGACCGCTTCGGGGATGACCGGATTGACTTTGCCCGGCATGATGCTCGAGCCGGGTTGCAGTGACGGGAGTGCAATTTCACCGATTCCTGCCAGCGGTCCCGAATTCATCCAGCGCAGGTCATTGGCAATCTTGGTCAGAGCGACCGCCAGTGTGCGTAACTGACCGGACGTCTCGACCGCCACGTCCTGACTGCTAAGTGCCGCAAACAACGAATCCGCGCGACTGAATTTTACACCGGTGCGCTCGGCCAGTAACAGCGCCACCTTCGCACCGAATTTCGGGTGTGCGTTGATGCCGGTACCCACTGCCGTCCCGCCCTGCGCGAGCCCCGTAAGGCGCTTCATGGTGTCTTTAAGTCTGGCAACGGATTGTTCGACCTGCGCGCGCCAGCCATCGAGCTCCTGCCCCATGGTTACGGGCATGGCGTCCATCAGGTGCGTGCGCCCGGTTTTGACAACGTCGTCAACTTCTCTCGCTTTGGTATCCAGCAACTTCGAAAGATGGGCGAGTGCCGGCAGCAATTCGTCCTGTATACCCAGCGCCGCGCTGACGTGTACGCAGGTTGGAATGACATCGTTGCTGCTCTGGCTCATGTTGACGTCGTCGTTGGGATGGACTGATTTGCCCAAAATCCGTGATGCCAAGGTGGCAATGACCTCGTTGGCATTCATATTGGAACTCGTGCCGGAGCCCGTTTGAAACACGTCTATAGGAAACTGCTCATCATGTTCGCCCTCTGCCACCGACAGCGCTGCTTTCTGAATGGCAATCGCCTTCTCGGATTTGAGCAGCCCGAGTTCGGCGTTGGCACCGGCGGCGGCCCATTTCACCAGGCCCAGCGAGGCAATGAATCGCCGCGGCATCGGTATCCCGCTGATGGGAAAATTATTAACAGCGCGTTGTGTCTGGGCGCCCCAGAGCGCGTCCTCGGGCACCTGCAATTCGCCCATGCTGTCACGCACTGTACGGAAGGATTTGTCACTCATTGTTTTTTGAACTCCCGGCGTCCGGAGGTCGGTCCACCGTATGATGAAATGTGATTCTTTCGTGTATGATTCGCGGTTTCGCCGCCCAAGTCCAGAGTAAATCCCGGGGATGCAAAGACATCGATTAACTGCCTTGTCACCGACCGACGGTCGCTATGCTGACAAGGTCGGCCGACTCCGCGACATCCTTAGCGAATACGGACTTATTCGCTATCGGGTGCTCGTCGAGGTGCGCTGGCTGCAATGGATGGCCGATGAACCGGCTATCGCCGAATTGCCACCGCTCTCGTCGGTGATGAAAGACGTCCTGAACAATATCGTCGATGAATTCACCGCAGACGATGCCGAACGGGTCAAGGCAATTGAAAAAAGTACCAATCACGACGTCAAGGCAGTGGAGTACTTCATCCGCGAGAAATTGGGCAGCGGCACGGCGTCTGCCAGTCTCAGCGAATTCATCCACTTCGCCTGCACGTCTGAGGACATCAACAATCTTGCCTACGCATTGATGCTGCGCACTGCGAGGGACGAGATACTGCAGCCACAGATGCGCGAGCTCAATGCCAAGCTCCGCTCGATGTGCGCTGAGTACGCACGACTGCCGATGCTATCGCGAACGCACGGTCAAGCTGCGAGCCCCACAACCGTCGGCAAGGAAATTGCAAATGTCGTTGAAAGGCTGGCCCGGGCCCGCGGTCAGTTTGTCGCGGTAGAGATAAGAGGCAAATTTAACGGTGCGGTCGGCAATTTCAACGCCCATGTCGCGGCTTACCCGGACGCAGACTGGTTTCGTATCAGCAACGAATTCGTGGCGTCACTGGGCCTTGATCCTAATCCGCACACAACACAAATTGAACCGCATGACTGGACGGCAGAATATGCGCATGCCCTGATGCGCTACAACAACATACTGCTCGACTTCTGCCGCGATGCATGGGGTTATATCTCACTTGGTTACTTCCGACAGAGAGTGGCGGAACAGGAGGTAGGCTCATCGACAATGCCACATAAGGTCAATCCTATCGACTTTGAAAACGCGGAAGGCAACCTGGGCCTTGCTAATGCGTTGCTGAGCCATTTTGCAGAGAAGCTGCCTATTTCACGCTGGCAACGTGACCTGACCGATTCGACCGTGCAGAGAAATTTCGGCGTGGCGCTTGGCTACCTGATGATCGCATTGCAGTCAGCGCTCAAAGGGCTTGGCAAGATTCAGGCTGATCCGGCAGCGATCGCGAAGGACATTGAAAACGCCTGGGAAGTACTTGCCGAACCGGTGCAGACAGTTATGCGTCGTTACGCGATTCCTGAGCCCTACGAAAAGTTGAAGGCACTGACACGTGGTCGTGCTGTGACGCGGGAAGTGTTGCAGCAGTTTATCGCGACCCTCGACATTCCGGATGAAGAAAAGAAGCGCCTTCTCGAAATGACACCGTCCAGTTACGTCGGCCTTGCCGAAATACTGACCAATAAACTGCACTAGCCCGCCGTGTTTTCTGATCCGCAGGTCGCGCAAACATTTCTGACGCGACACTGGCAGCGCAAGCACCTCTTCCTTGCTGCGGCATTGCCACGGTCTCTCCCGGTGCTGGACGAGCATGAGTTAGCCTGGCTCGCTACCCAGCCAGACGTCGAGTCGCGACTGATTGTTACAGAGCGGTCTTCGCAGCGCGCGATCTACCGCGTCGAACACGGACCCTTCGATGCTGAGCGGCTCGGCCAGTTGCCGCCTGAAGACTGGACCTTGCTCGTGCAGGATGTCGACAAACACCTGCCTGATTTCAGGGCCTATCTGGAACAGCCTGATGTCATTCCGGAATGGCGCGTAGACGATCTGATGGTCAGCTTCGCTATGCCTGGCGGCAGCGTTGGACCGCATCGTGATAACTACGACGTTTTTTTGTGCCAGGGAAGTGGGACGCGTCGCTGGCGTATCAGTGATCAGGATATTGACGCCGACGACAGTGCCACCGAGCTTTCACTGCTGCATCCGTTCGTCGCAACTGAAAGCTTTCTTGCACGCGAGGGAGACGTTCTGTATCTCCCGCCTGAAACAGCGCACTGGGGCGTCGCCGAGTCGCCCTGCATGACGTATTCGATCGGCATGCGGGCACCGACCGGCGCCGAGATTGCGCTCGGTATTGATCGCGTGCTGAACGGCAAAAAAGAAGGCGCATCCGGCGCCCGCAGCCCCGACCGGTTCTACACCGATCAGGATCTGGAAGCGGGCGAAGCGGATGGCGGTCGGATTTCGGCACAATCACTGCTGCGTCTGCGGCAGCAGGGACTGGTTGACGACGCGTTGTCAGATGATCAGCTGGCGCTGGCGTTCGGCAGCGTTGTCACTGATCCGAAGGCCTGGCTTGCACCGGATGAACTGTCGCCGGCGGAAGCTCAGCGAGCGTTGCAATCCTCAGAAGCGCTGCAGATACACGGCATGGCGAGGATCGCATGGTACGAGTCGGCGTCGGTGAATTATGCATTTGCCAACGGCATGGGGCGGCAGATTCAGGCAGCTGACATTGCTCTGCTTCGCGCCCTGCATGCCGAACGCAGGTTGAGCACTGTGCAACGCCGACACTTGCGCGGCGGCAAACAGGTGGAAGAATTGACGCTTTGGCTGCTGCAAAAAGGCGTTTTCGATGTTCTCACCGACGATGAATGAGAACGGTTCTCATGCAGCTCAGCAGGAAAAACGTGACACAGTTAGCACCGTCACTGGCAGTGCGCCCGGTAGTATTTCCGTCCCAGGGGCAGTTGAACATAAGAATCACCCGGAAATGGAATCAGCGCGCGAAAAGGGCCGTCGATGGGTCATCTCGACGAAGGATGAAATGCGCCAGGCCGTTATTGACGTTGCCTCGGAAGCGACGCGCCGCCTATCAATATTTACTCACGACCTGGACCCCGGCATCTATGACGATCTGGATTTTCTCGAAATCGTCAAACATCTCGTGCTTTCACAAGCGTATGCGAGAATTCGCGTCCTCATTGCCGATCCGTCGCGCGCCATAAAAAACGGCAACAATTTTGTGCACCTGGGACGCAGACTGAACACCTATATCGAATTCCGGCATGTTCGTGAAGATCTGCGAACGCACGCGGAGTCCTTTTGCATCGCTGACGAATCGGCACTCGTTTATCGCCTGCAGCATGCTCGTTGGGAAGGTATTGCGGATACGCATGAACCTGCCGTGGCCAAACTTTACGGCAAGATGTTCGACGAGATCTGGACGGCAAGCGAAGTCGAGATTGAATTTCGCCAGCTGGGAATCTGAAACCGTATGCTGGCGACGGACCTGACTGTCTCCTCGGTCGTTGAACGCGACGGCCGTTTCCTGATCATCGAGGAGCGCTCCTCTGGCGTCGTCGTCGTTAATCACCCAGGCGGCCACATCGAAGCTGGCGAAACGCCGGAAGCGGCGGCGGTGCGCGAAACGCTGGAAGAATCCGGCTGCGACATCGACATTCGAGCGTTGCTCGGTGTGTACCTCTGGATACACCCGCACACACGTCAAAATTTTCTGCGCATCGTATTTATCGCGGATCTCGTCAACGAAGATCGTAGGCGTGAACTCGATGAGGGGATTTGCGCTGTGCACTGGTTGACCAAGGAAGATCTGCAACGACGGAAACGAGACCTGCGCACGCCGGTCGTACTCCGCTCGATCGAGGATTACCTTGCTGGCAAGCGGCAACCCGGCACGTTTCTGTCGCGGCTGATGCCGCTGCAGCACAATGTAGAGCAGGTACTGGCGAGCGCTGCGCTCGTCTGAAACAGACAACTCCCCGGCCGAATCCCTGACGGGCTGCTAGAATCGGCAGCTATGGCCGCAACGACTCCTCTGCTGAAAGGTAAAACTGTCATCCTCGCACTGTCCGGCGGCGTCGATTCGGCGGTTGCAGCGATTCTTTTGCAGAATCAGGGTGCCGACGTCAAAGCGCTGCACATGACGAACTGGAGCGACGACGATGGTTACTGCAGCGCGGCGGCGGACCTCCAGGACGCGCGTACGGTGTGTGACCAGCTGGAAATCCCCCTGCACCATGTCAATTTTTCCCGCGAATATCGCGAGCAGGTGTTTGCCGCTTTTCTTCAAGACTACACTTCCGGACGAACGCCTAATCCGGATGTTTTGTGCAACCGCGAGATCAAGTTCGGCAGTTTTTTGCGTTATGCGAGGCGACTGGGCGGAGATCTGATCGCTACGGGGCACTATGCCCGCACGGCGGTGATCGAAGGCCGCACGGCATTGCTGAAAGCGCGAGATAACGCAAAAGATCAGAGTTACTTTCTGCATGCCGTTAGCGAAGCAGCGCTTGCCACTACAGTCTTTCCCCTCGGTGAGATGCTGAAGGACGAGGTCCGTCGCATCGCGGCGGACCACGCCTTGCCTGTGCATGACAAGAAGGACAGCACCGGCATCTGTTTCATCGGCGAGCGACCCTTCCGTGAATTCCTGTCTTCCCATCTCGACGCGCAGCCGGGTGAAATGCGAACCCCCGAAGGTGAAGCCGTCGGCAGACACGAGGGTCTACCGTACTACACGCCGGGGCAGCGCCAGGGCCTGGGCATCGGTGGCAGAAAGAGCGGTTCAGATGCGCCCTGGTATGTCGTTGGCAAAGACCTCGAAAATAATGCCCTGATCGTTGCTCAGGGCGAGCATCCGCTGCGTTTTTCCGTGGCTTTACTTGCCGCCGATATGCACTGGATCGGCGGCATGCCGGCAGTGCTCAGACGAGGCGAGTCATTGCCCTGCGCGGTGAAGATCCGCTATCGCCAGGCCGACAGGATGTGCACCGTGGAAAACGTGGCTGACGGAATGATTCTGGTGAATTTCGAGCAGCCGGAGGCAGACGTGGCGCCCGGGCAGTTCGCGGTTCTCTACGACGGGCCACGTTGCCTGGGTGGCGGCGCCATAGAGCGGGCAGTAGCGCTGCCCGAAGCGCTGCGGAGAACCGGCTAAGGCGCTATAATGCGGCCCCGCGCCAGTTCGGCACCGGCGCAGTCACTCATTCCCGGAGATAATAATTATGACGGACAGCTTTGGCGCTCGTTCTGCGCTTAACGTGGACGGCAATGAATATGAAATCTACAGGCTCGACGCTGTAAGCGAAGGGCACGTGGCCAAGCTACCGTATTCCCTGAAGATACTGCTGGAAAATCTGCTGCGCTTTGAGGATGGCCGGAACGTCACGCGCGACGACGTGCTGGCACTGGCCAACTGGGATCCGAAGGCCGCTCCGGCAACGGAGATTTCATTCACCCCCAGCCGCGTCATCCTGCAGGATTTTACCGGCGTACCCGCCGTGGTTGATCTCGCGGCGATGCGCGACGCGGTCGTCAAGCTGGGTGGCAAGGCTGACAGCATCAACCCGTTGTCGCCGGCGGAGTTGGTCATTGACCACTCGGTGCAGATCGATCGTTACGGCACGCCAAATTCTCTCGAGATCAACAATAGAATCGAGTTCCAGCGTAATCGGGAGCGTTATTCCTTCCTGCGCTGGGGGCAAGGTGCTTTCGAGAATTTTCGGGTCGTGCCGCCGAACACGGGCATCGTCCACCAGGTCAATCTCGAATACCTGGGCCGTGTCGTTTTTGATACAACTGTAAACGGCAAGCGAAGCGCGTATCCCGACACCGTTGTCGGTACCGACTCACATACCACGATGATTAACGGACTGGGCATTCTGGGATGGGGCGTGGGCGGCATAGAAGCGGAAGCCGCTATGCTGGGGCAGCCCATTACGATGCTGATTCCAAACGTCATCGGCTTCAAACTGACCGGCAGTTTGAGGGAAGGCACGACCGCCACTGATCTTGTGCTGACCGTGACAGAAATGCTGCGAATTCGCGGCGTCGTCGGCACCTTTGTCGAATTTTTCGGCGACGGGCTGGACGAGTTGCCGCTTGCTGATCGTGCCACGCTGGGCAATATGTCGCCTGAATTTGGCAGTACCTGCGCCATCTTTCCAATTGACAATGAAACCCTGCGCTATCTCGAACTGTCTGGTCGGGATCCGGCGCACATCAGGCTCATCGAGGCTTACGCGAAAGCGCAGGGGATGTGGCGCAATACGGGGCAGGAAGATCCGCTCTATTCCGACACCCTGGAACTCGATATGGGCACCGTCGAGCCGAGCCTCGCGGGCCCAAAAAGACCGCAGGACCGCATTGCGCTGAGTGTTGCTGACACGACCTATCAGAAACACTTGCAGACGATGACGGCAAAACGGGCCACCGGCGGATCGGCCAGCATCACGCTGGATGGCGAAGCTGTCGAACTCAGTGATGGTCATGTTCTGATTGCCGCTATCACCAGTTGTACCAATACCTCCAATCCTGCCGTAATGCTGGCGGCCGGACTACTGGCGCGTAACGCGCGTGCGAAAGGACTGGACGTGAAACCCTGGGTAAAAACCAGTCTCGCACCAGGTTCAAAAGTGGTGACTGATTATCTGGAGAAGTCGGGTCTTGATGACGACCTGAACGCGCTGGGCTTCTACACCGTCGGCTATGGCTGCACTACCTGTATCGGCAATTCTGGACCACTGTTGCCGGAGATTGCGAAAGGCGTGCAGGATGGCAATATCGTCGGCTGTAGCGTTCTGTCAGGTAATCGAAATTTCGAAGGGCGAATTCATCCGCTCGTGCAGATGAACTTTCTGGCGTCACCACCGTTGGTTGTCGCCTACGCCCTCGCCGGTTCCATGAACGTTAATTTGCTGAACCATCCATTGGGCCAGGACGCCAGCGGCAAGGACGTGTTCCTCAAGGACATCTGGCCCGGGCAGCAGGAAATTCAGGCTGCTATCGTGGCCAACATCGATTCGGACATGTTCAAGAAAAGCTATGACAGCGTGTTTCGCGGGGACGAAAACTGGAACAGTATTGATTCACCCACCGGTGAAATTTACGCCTGGGACGCAGATTCCACCTACGTCCGCAATCCGCCCTATTTCGAAGGCATGTCGCTGCAGACGGACCCGGTGACCGAAATCAAGGGTGCGAGAGTGCTCGCGCTTCTCGGAGATTCCGTCACCACCGATCATATTTCACCCGCCGGCAGTATTGCCGCAGACAGCCCTGCGGCCGAATATCTGAAGTCCAAAGGCGTAGCGCGAGCTGACTTTAATTCGTACGGCTCTCGTCGTGGTAACCATGAAGTCATGATGCGCGGCACTTTCGCTAACATACGATTGAGTAATTTGCTCGCACCGGGGACGGAAGGCGGCTGGACACGGCATCAGCCCAGCGACGAGCAAATGTCCATTTATGCGGCAGCGCTTCGCTACCAGACGGACGGCGTACCGCTGGTGGTGCTGGCTGGCACAGAATACGGTACCGGTTCGTCACGCGACTGGGCGGCGAAGGGCACAATGTTGCTCGGTGTCGACGCGGTCATTGCCAAGAGTTACGAGCGCATTCATCGCTCCAACCTGATTGGCATGGGCGTCCTGCCACTGCAATTCATGGATGGCGAAGGTGCAGACGCGCTTGGTCTCACGGGCAAGGAAACATTTGACATTCGCGGTCACGGCGACGCCAGTGCCAAAACCGTTCAGGTGACGGCAACCGCTGACGATGGCAAGTCAGTCGCCTTCGAAGCTCGCATCCGCATCGATACACCCAAGGAGCGGGATTACTACGAGCATGGCGGTATTTTGCACTATGTACTGAGGCAGCTTGCGAAAGCGGCGTAATCGAAACGGTCCGGTGAGCAAATGCTAGGAAAATCCGCTTCGAAAATTTCGGTGCGACGTCCGCTGTGGCAAACAATCGCGCTGTGGCTGCTACTTGCATTGTTACTGATTAACCTCTGCCTGGCCTGGTACTGGTCGCGCAGCCCCGATGTGTTCTGGGTGAGCGACACCACGCCGCGCGACGTCACGGTGGTCGGGTATGCCACTACTGATACGCTTGTCAGAGTCACAGAGACGCTGCTTGACAAGCCGGGCGGCTATCTCAGCAACGACGTTACGCCGCCAAGTATTTTTCTCGACAATATTCCGAACTGGGAATTCGGTGTGCTGCAACAGGTGCGGGATCTCGCTAAGGTTATGCGCAACGACTACAGTCGCAGCCAGTCACAATCGCGAGAGGATGCTGCTCTTGCCCTTGCCGAACCGAAACTGAATTTTGACCATGACTCATGGATCCTGCCGCGTACGGAGTCCGAATACCGGACTGCCATTGATGGATTTATTCAATACCGCGATCGTCTGGCTGAGTCTGGCGGGGATGCACAGTTTTTTGCCCGCGCCGACAACCTCCGCGAGTGGCTTGCGCAGGTGGAGAAACGGCTCGGCAGCCTGTCCAGGCGGCTGGGTGACAGTGTCACCGCAGATGTCATTAATACTGATCTTGCCGGCGAGCGGGCGGCTGACGCGAGCACCACCCTGCCCGACCGTGTCACGGTGGGCACCGGCTGGTTCGAGATCGACGATGTTTTCTTCGAGGCACGTGGCTCGGCCTGGGCGCTGGTGCATTTTTTCCGCGCGGCGCAGTTCGATTTTGCCAACGTCCTGGGTGACAAGAATGCCGAGGCCAGCGTTCGCCAGATCATTCGCGAACTGGAGGCAAGCCTGCAGCCACTTACGTCGCCGGTCATTTTGAATGGCGGCGGTTTCGGCCTCTTTGCGAATCATTCGCTGGTAATGGCAAGTTATCTGGCCCGGGCTAATGCCGCTGTCATTAATCTCAGAGAACTACTGGATCAGGGATGATAAATAACATCAAGAAACGGATGTAACTTTCTGTTTCAATAGACTTCCAGCCAGCCTGGCACGTCACGCCACGCCTCCCCTAGCTGTCGGTCCAGCTTGCGGTAATCCGGGACGAACCGAGCGACCCGCTTCCAGAATCGCCGCGAATGATTCATGTGCCGCCCATGACACAACTCATGCACAAGCAGGTAATCTACCAGCGCCGGCCGCAGAAACAGCAGACACAAATTGAGGCTGATCGTGCCGCTGGAACTGCGGCTTCCCCAGCAGGTTCGCTGTAAGCGGATATGCATATTGTCGAACGGCGTTTCTGTTTGCAGGGATAAGGTATTCAGCCTGGGTCGGAATGATCGCCTGGCGGTTGCCGACAACCAGCGCCTGAGCGCTTGAATGCACTTCGCCCGGTCCGCCGTCGCGCCGCTCAGCGTGAGCATGCCGTGCGCCTCGCGGAACCGCACCGTGTCGGACTGATTGTCCGGTTTATAGCGGACAATGATTTGCCGATCGATTGACGGCAGTCGAATCATACTGGGCAGGGCCGCTGAGTCCGGCGTGTAATTTTTCGCAAATGAGGCTCGCGCGCGCTGAATCCAGTCGTGATTTTCGTCGACAAAATCCTGCACGGCGCGTGCGCTGGTGCGTCGCGGCACAACGACTTCGACGCGACCGCGCGGGAAAACCTTGATTGACAATCGTTTGGCCCGCGCACTTTTGCGCACAGAAAAGCCTGACTCGGGGCCAGGCTCTGTCTGATACGCATCGAACAGCGTTAGTTGGCGGGCGGATGACGGCACGCCGGAATGTTAACCGCTGAACGCCACTCGCGTATAGCGTCAGAAGTCGACCTCAGGGTGTGTCGCCATTGTAGCGAACAGCCTCATCCAGACTCATCGCACCGCGGACAGTGCCGACCTTTGCCGTATTGCTGATAAAGAGCTCGACTTCCCGTTCGAGGATAATCGCACCATTAACACCAGAGCCCGGACCGATAATTACGGTTGGTTTACGCCGGTCGAAGTTCCAACCCCAGCCTTTCGGCATCTCGACCTTCAAGTCGCCCGCGACGGTGGACCCGTCGAGCAGGCTGATATCACCGTTGACTGTCGTCAGATCTCCGCCAATTGCCGCACCGTGCAGGGATATTTCGCCGTTGACGTTGCTGACATCGTCAGCGATACGGCTGCCTCTGCCGACTGATATTTTTCCATTAACGACACTGAGATCGCCGTTAACCGTGACATTCTGATCCAGGCTGATAGCGCCATTGACGCTGTTGATATCGTCCGCGATCACCCCCGAACCGACGACGATACCGCCGTTCACGGTTTCCGCATCTTCAAGCTGCACATTGTCTTCGATGCGGATCCTGCCGTTCACCGTCGTCAGCGAGCCATCGACAATTGCCCCGTTGCCGATCGAGATACTGCCGTTTACCGTCGATTTGCCATCGGTCCGTGCCCCGTCTTCGACTGAGATACTTTTGTTGATATCCAAACCGAAGGCCGCCGTGGCAAACGGTAACAAGGCCGTGGCCAGGATTAATGATCGCGTGGATTTATTCACCGTAAATTCCCCTGCTCTGGTCAGGTTCTGATATCTATTTGATACCGGCCAGGCCGGGATGGTTGCAACCGGGCCATATTGTTCTGGGCGCTGCCCGGCTTAGGCTGTAGTCTACCGTCTGCCGACAAATCACGCTGTCTTCCGCAAAACATCATGCAAATTGCACTTGAGGCGAAGAGCCTCGTCAAACGGTATCCGTCTGTCCTTGCTGTTGACGGTGTATCTTTCGCTGTCCGCGAAGGAACCTGCTTCGGACTGTTGGGGCCGAACGGTGCGGGCAAGACGACCACGGTGGAAATCATGGAAGGTGTGACGCCAGCAAGCGCCGGAGAAGTTTGGTACTACGGGGAGCCCGCTGGCGCCAGGTTTAGGGAAGAGGCCGGCATACAGTTTCAGAATACGGCCTTGCAGGATCACATTACCGTGCTGGAGACATTGAAGATGTTCCGCAGCCTGTACGACCGGCGCGCGGATATCGAGCACGTCATCCAGCAGTGCTCGCTGCAGGATCTGCTCGACCGGGATAATCGCAAATTGTCAGGGGGCCAGCGGCAACGCCTTTTGCTGGCTGTTGCCCTGATCAATCAGCCACGCCTGGTGTTTCTCGACGAGCCAACCACCGGTCTGGACCCTCAGGCGCGACGTAATTTCTGGGAACTGGTCAAACGGATCAGAGCAGAGGGGACAACGGTAATCCTCACCACGCACTATATGGAAGAGGCTGAAATCCTCTGCGACGAAATTGCAATCATGGATGCCGGCAAAATCATTATTCAGGGCCAGCCGGAGGCGCTGCTGGAACAACAATACAGAAGCACTATCATTGAATTACCGTTGGATGACTTTTCCGGAGATCTGACGCAGCTTGCCCATCGGGTGATCGACAGTCGCCGGCTTATCGAAATCGAAACCGACGACGTTAATGAAAGCCTGCGCGTGCTGGCAGCCCAATCGACCCGACTGAACCGGATGAAAATTCGCCAGCCTAACCTGGAAGATTTATTCCTCGACCTAACAGGGCATTCGCTCCGTGCCTGATTCATGCTGAGTCGTATTTTCGCCATTTTTCGGGCGCGCAACCTCGAATTCATTCGTGATCGTGGCACGCTGTCCTGGAATCTGATACTGCCGGTCGCACTGATGTTCGGACTGTCATTCATTTTCAGTTCGGAGCGAGCCGAATTTACTGTGGGCGTGCTGGAACCGGATCGACCCGGTACTACTACTGACCATTCATTTCTTGATACCCGCTATATCGATTTCGTGCCGGTAGCTGATCTCGACGACGGCGTCAGAAAAATTGCACGGCATCAGCTGGACCTGTTGATTCGATTCGGCGAGGAACCGCAGTACTGGGTAAATGAGGACAGTTCAAAAGGCTATTTTGCCGAGCTCGCACTGCTGCAGTCGGACGCGAGCGCAGGCAGTCGATTTCGCAAGGCCCGCATACAGGGTGACGCCGTCCGTTATGTAGACTGGGTGCTGCCGGGTATTCTTGGCATGAACATGATGTTCAGCAGCCTATTCGGCGTGGGTTATGTGGTCGTGAGATATCGCAAGAACGGTTTTCTCAAGCGCCTGCGGGCAACACCCCTGCGAGCGATCGAGTTTGTCATTGCACAGGTTGCATCACGCTTGCTGCTGATTGTACTGATAACGTCTCTCGTCTACGTCGGTACGCGTTATTTCCTGGACACTCGTATGGATGGCAGCTATCTGTTATTGCTTCTCATTCTGCTGGTGGGAGCGATCGCACTGATATCCATGGGGCTGGTCGTGGCAGCGCGGGTAACGAGCGAAGAGTTGGCGGGCGGATTGCTGAATATGGTGACCTGGCCGATGATGATGTTGTCCGGCGTGTGGTTTTCTCTCGAAGCCGCCAGCGACTGGGTCAGACAGCTGGCGTTAGTCTTTCCATTGACGCATGTACTCACGGCTGCGCGGGCCGTGATGCTGGACGGCGCCGGACTGAGTCAAATTTCGTCCCAATTATTGATACTCGCCGCCATGAGCGTCGTATTTCTGGCGGTTGGCGCGCTGACCTTTCGTTGGCATCCGAAATAATGGGAGACATTTGATGGAACTGGTCGACATCGGCGTCAACCTGGCGCATGACAGCTTCGACGACGACAGGCAGGCAGTGATTCAGCGCGCCAGATCAGCCGGGGTCACGCGAATGGTCATCACCGGGAGCAGCGCTGAAAGTAACGTGGCGGCACTGGCATTGGCGCGACAATCCGCGACAGTGATGTTTGCGACGGCCGGCGTGCATCCCCATCATGCCGCTCTGTATGACGACGACGTTGACCAGGCCATTCGCAGACACTGTCAACAAAAGGAAGTGGTGGCAGTCGGCGAATGCGGGCTGGACTACTGCAGGGATTTATCCCCTCGCGAGCGCCAGCGAGAAGCCTTCGAGCGCCAGCTCGCTATTGCTGCCGACAACGGGCTGCCGGTTTTCCTGCACCAGCGAGACGCACACGAGGATTTTGTTGCCATCCTGACGCGATGGTTGCCCAAGCTCAGTCGTGCGGTTGCGCACTGCTTCACTGGCGATGAGGCGGCCCTCAGGCACTATCTGCAGTTGGGTCTTTACATCGGCATCACCGGTTGGATATGCGACGAGCGCCGAGGCGCCCACTTGCAGGAGATTGTGTCCCTGATTCCGGATGATCGCCTTATGCTGGAAACCGATGCACCCTATCTCCAGCCGAGAACCTTGAGACCCAAGCCGCCCGGCAGGCGCAATGAGCCGGCTCACCTGGTTGAAGTATTAAGAATGGTTGCCGCGAGCCGGCAGCAATCAGCAGAGCATGTCGCGAATATCACGACGCGAACCGCGGAAATATTCTTCGGGCTCTAACGACTATTGCGAAAAAGTTGTGTGCCCATGCGTGCGGGCAACAGTGTCTCTAGCTACTCATCCGGCAGCTCTGCCGCGAATTTCCGCCCAATGCGGCGTGAACGCCTCGATACTGGCTTTTGCGACGACCTTGTCCTCCTCACCAAACTCATGCAGGAGATCATCGAGAGTCGCCACGAGACTAGGTACGCCCTTGCTGAACACCGCTCCGTCGAGAAACAACACTCTGCCTTCAACCGGCACCTGCCGAACAATCTGGCGTACTGCTGCAATGCGGTCATACAACGCGGGTTGCGGATTTTGAAACGTAAATCGGTTGTCTTTGCCAATCACGGTCCACTGATCCATTTTGTCGCTGCCAAATACAATGCCATCCACGTCCTTGATGTCGATGATGAGGAGACCATGTGCGGTGAGCAGCAGATGATCGATCTGGATTTCCCCTTCATCGGCTTTGGGAATGATTAACTCATTCAGTCGGTCGAATGCGATGCTGTTCAAAACGGAACGCAGGGTGCGTACCCGTGATCGACGTTGGCGCACCAGAACGAAAGCAATCAGCAGCAGCAGGAACGCGAGTAGCGCCACAAGCGGCACGACGGCATCGGCTGGCAACCATTCGTTCATACCAAGAGTTCTCTCGTAGCCGTCATGAAATACAGCCTACCTGACAGACGGCCGCTTCACGCGCCAAAATGCTCGTCCATCGCCATAATCAATGATTCCAGATCGGGCTTGATCTTCGAAACTCGCTGCGTCCGGGACAAAATAGCTTCCAGCGCCTCGGGAATTTTCACGGTCGTGCCGATAATGGGTTCTACGATGCGTTCAAATTTCGCCGGATGCGCGGTCGCGACGATGATCCAGTCGTGATCGCGCTTTTGCTCATCCGATAGCTGCCGCCAGACATAGCTTGCGGTTGCCGTGTGCGGGCAGATTGCGGTGTCGAATTTGTCGTGGTGGCGTTTGATCTCGGCAGTGATGTCGTAGTCGTCTACTGCCGCCGCGCTAATGACTTCCTTCAGCTGCTCTGCTTCACCGCCAAGAAATCGCAGCCTTTCCATATTGCTCGGACTGCCAACGTCCATGGCAGAAGCCAGCGTTTCAACGCTCTTGCGTGCTTCCCACTCGGCACCCTCGAGATAATCGACGATAAGCCGGTTGGCATTCGTCGCAAGTACGATGGGACCAATGGGCGCGCCCGTAGCGCGGGCCATGAAACAGGCAAATGCGTTGCCGAGATTTCCCGTCGGAATGATGAACCCCGGCTGCCGTTCCGTCGACCGCAGATGGGACAAACTGGCATGCACGTAATAGATGCATTGTGGCAACAGCCGCCCTATATTGATGCTGTTCGCTGACGTGAAGCGAAATCGCTGCGCGAGCTCCTCGTCGGCCATAGCGGTTTTGACGAGAGTCTGGCATTGATCGAACGATCCCTGCACTGCCAGTGACAGGACATTGTCACTCCAGCAGGTCAACTGCTGTGCCTGTCGCTCGGAGACCCGCCCATCCGGAAACAACACCACTACACGGATGCCCTGACCTTCGTCAAACGCCGCTGCCACCGCGCCCCCGGTATCGCCCGACGTCGCCACGAGTACGGTCAGTGGTCTGTCTGTTTTACCCTGCAACCGACTCAGGCAGGCGGCGAGAAAGCGGGCGCCAAAATCCTTGAACGCGGCGGTAGGGCCATGAAATAACTCGAGCATGCGCGGGCTGCTGCCGCTGCTCGACAATGATTCCAGTGGCACCGGAAAACAAAACGTTTCCCTTATGATGTCGTCGAGGACTCTTTCGAGCGATGAGTCTTCAAAAAACGGCGCAAGAAATACAGCGGCCGTTTCACGAATGTCAGTGCAACCGGAAAAATCGTCGATACTGAATTGCGGCAGGCTGACAGGCAGAAAGAGACCACCATCTGCAGCGATGCCAAGCTGCAGAGCCTCATCAAGTGAGACGGGCGGTGCACCTCGTGTACTTTCATATTTCATCGATAGGTGTCAGTTCTTGGTTTCAATGGTGGCACCTGGCGCATCCAATGGACTAATCCAGGCCTGACACTCATAGCCCTGGCTGCGACACGCCTGCTCCATCGCGGTTGCCACATTGGAAGCACTGGCATCGTGGCAAAGTGCAAATATACTAGGGCCGCTACCTGAAAGGGAACAGCCAAGCGCACCGGACTTCACTGCCGCTGCTTTGACCGTGTCAAAGCACGGCACGAACTTCGCGCGTTGCGGTTCAATGAGCTCATCGCGCAGGCAGCGTCCAAGCAGATCGACGTCGCCGCTGGCGCACGCAGCAACAAAGCCGCCGAGGTAACCCTGCTGATTCAGCCACTGTTCCATGCTGTACTGTTTAGCGAGGCCTTTACGCGATTCGGCGGTATTGATCTGCAACTCCGGATGCAAAAGCACGCTACTGATACCGGCTGGCACGGGCAGCTTCACGATGTCGGGCAGCAGGACATGAGGACAGAAGACCATTCCGCCAAACAGGCTTGGTGCAACATTGTCGGCATGCAGTGTGCCGCTTGCGAATTGTTCTCCCGCAATGGCGTGAGTCAGCAGAGCATCAACGGGTCGTGGTTCTTTAAGCAGCGCATTCACGGCGATAACCGCCGCGACGGCTGATGCAGCAGAGCTGCCCATGCCAGACTGCAACGGCACGCCTTTATGCACAATCATCTCGACACCACCGCTATCACCGCTCGCTGCCCACAGGGACCGTGCAGCAATGGATGCCGTGTTCGCATCCGCCGTCGGCGGCAGAAATGGGTGAGTTTCACCATCCATGCCGCGCACTTCCAGCAGTTCGACGCCCTCGCCTTCGATTCTGCGCGCAGAAACGCGATCACCGGCACCGGCAATGGCGAGCCCGAGCATATCGAATCCTACGGCTACATTACCGATAGATGCCGGCGCGAAAGCTGTTATGAAATCCTGATGTGTCATTAATGTGTTCCGTCACTGAGAATGGTAGCGAGCTTGAGCAGATCGCCAAATACGCCGCCGGCGGTTACCTCGGGGCCTGCCCCCGGACCCTGTATGACAAGGGGATTCTTTGCGTAACGATCTGTCGAAAATTGCACGAGATTATCCGTTAATGCCATATGGCTGAACGGGTCGTCCTGGGCCACGCTTGTGAGGCCGACTGTCGCCACACCCTGATCATCGAGAGTTGCGATATAGCGCAGCGATTTGCCCTCCGCGTCCGCGGCCTTGTAGAGGGCCAGCATGTCATCGTCATAGCGCGCCAGGCCACTGAGAAATTCATCGACTGAAAGTTCACGAAGATCCTCGGGTATCAGGTTTTCCACGGGAAATGAGCCGATTTCCAGCGACTGCCCAAGCTCCCTTGCCAGAATCGTCAGCTTGCGGGCAACATCCATCCCTGACAGATCTTCGCGAGGATCTGGCTCTGTATAGCCATTGTCCCGTGCCTCAGCAACTATCTCGGAGAACGGCCGAGTGCCATCATAGACATTAAAAAGGTAAGCGAGCGTGCCCGAGAGAATGCCCCTGATGGCGTGAATCCGATCGCCCGTGTCGACGAGGTCTCGGATGGTCCTGATGACAGGCAGTGCCGCGCCGACGGTAGTTTCATAGAGGTAATGACTGCGTCCCTTCCTGGCACTGTCCTGCAGTGTTGCATAGTACGCCTGCGATCCACTGAAGGCCTTCTTGTTGGGCGTGACAACGTTGATGCCGCGTTCCAGCCAGCCCGCATAGCGCAAAGCAATGTCATCGTCAGCCGTACAGTCGACAATGACAGCATGCGGAATACGATCCGTTGCGATGTGGCTTTCGAAGGCCTCGAAATCAGTATCAGTCGTACTTTGCGCCAGCGAATGTCGCCAGTCTGCAAGGTCAATGTGCTTATCGTCGAGAAGCATTCGACTGGATCTGGCAATTCCACGAATTCTGAGGTCGAGATTGAATGTTTCACCTAGCCGCCCGCTTTGCCTGTGCAACTGATCAATGAGCGTCGCACCGACGACCCCGGCACCAATGATTCCGACCGAAATCGTCTTGGCTGACAGATAGAAACCCGAGTGTACCGCGCGCAACGCTCGCGTGACGTCGTCGGAATCGATTACCGCCGAGATATTGCGTTCTGATGATCCCTGCGCTATTGCGCGGATGTTAACGCCGGCGCGGGCGAGGTTGGCAAAAAATCTCGCTGCAATACCGGGCGATCCCGCCATGCCGTCTCCCACCACCGCGACAATGCTCTGGCTGTCCTTGATGTCTACACTCTGTATCTGGCCACCTTCGAGCTCTGCCGTAAAAGCATCGCAAATGACGTTGCGCGCACGGCCCGCCAGAGGAGACGGAACCGCAATGCAGATCGAATGTTCGGAACTCGCCTGGGAGATCAGCGTGACTGAGACGCCCGCATCCTTGAGCGCTGCGAACAGGCGGTCAGCCGTGCCCGGCACACCGATCATGCCGGTACCTTCGACATTGACCAGCGCCATGCCGCTGACCGCCGTAATTCCCTTGATTTGACCGTCTACGGACGTGACGCTGCTGATCCTGCTGCCTGGATGAGCAGGATTGAACGTGTTGCGGATGACGACGGCGATACCGTTATCGATGGCCGGGCCAAGAGTCTGAGGATGAATGACCTTCGCACCGAAGTACGCAAGTTCCATTGCCTCGTTGTAAGACAGGGTATGGATAATCTGCGCATCTGGCACACGGTTTGGATCGGCACTCATGACGCCGTCGACATCGGTCCAGATGTCTAGCTCATCTGCTCCGGTCAGCGCCGCAAAAATGGAGGCGGAATAATCGCTGCCATTTCTCCCCAGCGTGGTTTGCAACCCTTGTTCGTCAACAGCAATAAAGCCGGTCATGACGGCGATGCCGGTAAAATCCTGAGGAATTACTTTCGCCGCCATCTGCCGCGATTTGTTCCAGATCACGGCGGGGCCAAGATCACTGTGGCGCACCATAATGACATCGCGCGCGTCAAGCCAGGTACCGCCACGCTGTTTGCCGAGTTCTTGCTCCAGGCGGGCCGCCAGGAGCCGTGCAGACCAGATCTCGCCGAAACCTGCAACGATATCCCGGCTTCCCTGTAAGGGCGCCCTGGACGCCGCCAGTGAGGCCAGCATTTGCTCGATGTCCGTCGCGTCCCGTCCCCAGCGATCGAGCACATCAACCAGCAGCTCTCCGTCCACGAGTGCACCGGCAGTCTCCGCATAGCGCCTGCCTAACTGCTCCAATTCTTCGTAGCAGCTGTCATCAGCACCTTCTGCTTTCGACGCCATTTCCAGTAGTTGATTTGTCATGCCGCGCATGGCAGAAACAACAACGCCTATGCGTTTGTAAGGCATGCCGCCGACAATGCCCGCGACGCGTTTGAAACACGTCGCATCGGCGAGGCTGCTGCCGCCAAATTTATGTATTTTCCAGTTTTCCCCCGGCATGATTTCCCTTATCGGTGCCGCCCGCACAAAGCGGCCAATGATAGCGGCAGACTTCCGCATCGTCTGCACTTATTTTTAACCGCGAGGTAGCGAACAGGGGGCCAGAGACCAATACCGCACACTCACATGCCGCTGGTGTGTGCGCCCTCCGCAAAAAAAAACGGCGGGCCGAAGCCCGCCGCAGTCATATTTACCTTTTTTCGAATTAATCGAACGTGTAGGTCAGGTTGACGAAATACCTGCGTCCCAGCGTGTCGTAAGTGGACGGGTCGGTATTAGCCTGAGAACTTGACGGGAAGATCTGCGGCTGCTCGTCCGAGACGTTGGTAATACCTACGCGAGCGACCAGGCCATTGAGGCTGCCATCGAATATGTCCCTGAAATCATAGGTCGCACCCAGATCCACGTAGCTGGCACTGTCAGTTTTGAAATCCCGTTGGGAATCGTCAATCATTGCGTCGACGAAACGCCATCTGGCATTCAAACCCACATTGCCCACCATGTAGTCAGTGTTGAAGGTCCATTTCCAATCCGGACGTGCAATACCAACGCTTGAGATGGATTCGTTGCCGATGGTACCAACCAGGTCAGCGATCGGATCGCCCGGTAATGCCTGGCGATCCCATTTGGTCAAATGGGTAGCAATCCAGCTCATGCCGAGGGTGCCAGATCCCAGCTCAACTCCCCAGTCGAGCTGCAAGTCGATACCGGCAGCTTCAAACGCTGCAAGGTTCTCATTCAGCTCACTGGCGTCGATGATTTCGCTGGTCGACGGATCGCGGGTAAAGAAGCCGCAAAAGACGTTTGACGGATCGAAGCTCGGGTTGAAACCGGCATCGTAGCAGCGTGATACAAATGTCCGCGCATCTACGACAGCGATCGCGTCCGCAATCTCGATCTGGTAATAGTCGATAGAAGCTTGCAGGTTCGCAAACGGACCATCAAACGGCGACTGGAATACCACACCAAAGGAGTAAGTATCCGCGGTTTCCTCATTCAGGTTCGGATTGCCGCCAGCAAGACCACCGGCTACCTGCTGGTTGGCGTAGTTATAGACTGGCAATGCTGCCGCCGGAATTCCCTGGGCAACGCACAGGTTCTCCACCTGCGCGGCATTAGCACCTGCGCGAGCGTCACTGTCATTGGAACAGGGGTCTTCGTCGATGCCCGGGAAGCTTTGCACGATCGGCTGGAACAGCTCGAAAATGCTTGGCGCCCTGACAGCGCGCTGGTAGCTACCACGCAGCATCAGCGACTCAATCGGCGAGTATACGAGCTCTGCTTTGTAGGATTCGACAGTACCGGCCGTAGAATAATCCGACAAACGATAGCCCAGAGTGGCCTCGAGATTGTCGATTCCGGGTGCGCCGTTAGCGATCGGGATCAGCGCTTCTGCGTAGACTTCCGATACGTCGGTCTGCGCTTTGATGTTGTCATTGGCGTTGAAGCCGATCACGTCACCGGTGCGAAGGACAGCGTCGTAGTCCTCGAAGAAAAAATCACTTTTGTAAGAGACGCCGGTCGCGAGAATCAGTTCACCCGCTGGTAGTGTCGCAATCGGACCCTGAACGTTGGCTTCAAAGTTACGAATTCGACCGCCACGCTGGTTCTGCGCGCTTACTGCCATGTAGCTCGCGCATTCTGCGCTGATCTGCTCGAGTCCGAACGGGTTAAAGCCACCGCAAAGTGCCTGGCCACCATCGGCGGCTTCCAGCAGTTCCTGGAATGCACTGCGAGCCAGGTTTCCGCCCTGCGTTTCTGTAATCTCGACTTCGCCATAGGAGGCAAATACGTCAAACGTCCACTCTGCCGCAAGATCCCCTGCCAGACCCACGGTGTACTGCTGCACGGCATATTCCACCGTACGGGACCGCGGACCGTTTTCCAGCATACGGCGCCGGAAAGTGAAGGCAGCGTTTGGATCCGGGCGGGATGCCAGGATTGTTTGCAGGTCACCAGGAATGTTGGGGTTCGTCGCCGGTACCGACAAGCTGGTTGCCGGTGATGCTGCCAGCTGGGAATAAACCTCGTAATCGGTGTAGAGCGCTTGCCCGTACACTTCTACGCGGTCATTCAACTCGAAGCTTGCCCTGCCGAAGAAGGAAGTTCGATCGAGTGGCAACTGCAATGCGTTAACTGGCGCGAAATTGTAGTTGAAGCTGTCCGCGTTGGTCAGCAGCGCGGGGTCTCCGGTGAAGTTCAGAGCCGGGACAACCGAGAAAATCGTACCGTCCTGATTGAAGCCGAAGTTGGAACCCTGTCCGACGGAGCCCGGGGCAACGCCATAGCCGCCAAACACGCCATCGATTGCCGCAACCGTGGGCAAATTAGATGTGGTCGTATCAAACCGTCCCTGAGGAATGGTTGCGGAGCCGGAGGGTTCGAAAACTCCATTGACCGCATCGTAGCCAAGTGCAAAACGGGAAAAATCACGATCGCCATGGAACACGGCTTCGCGGTCAACATAGGAAACATTTCCCATGATATGCCCACGGCCATTGGCAAATTCCGTTCCTGCAGTGACGGAGGCGCTGGTTTGTGCGCCGTCGGATTCGCCGGTCTGGCCCCATCCCCCGCTAACTTCCACCCCGTCAAAATCTTTCAGTTTAAAGTTGACGACACCACCGATTGCATCCGAGCCATATACGGCAGATGCGCCACCGGTAATGATTTCAACATTCTGTATGAGTGAGGCAGGAATGATGTTCAGATCCACGACACCCGTCGCGTTCGACGGCACGACACGCCGGCCGTCAATCAGGATCAGGGTACGTTCCGTGCCAAGTCCGCGCAGGCTGACATTCGCCTGTCCACCATTGGACGGGTTGTTTGACGATGATGTGATTGCCGGCACAAACTGAGGCAGTGTGTTCAGAACAGATTCGACCGTTATGGCGCCGCTCTGTTCGAACAGTTCCGCATCGACGGTCGCAATGGGACTCGCGGATTGAAAGTCCCGGCGAACAATACGACTGCCAGTTACAGTGATTTCCTCAAGGGCATCCTCTTCTGCATCCTGGGCAACCACAATGGGCGTGTAGCCGGCAACTGTGGCAAGCGCACCCGCGTACAGGGCGTGTCTTACCGCGTTGCGTACAGCGCGATTACTACTCATGGTTATATCTCCAATCGGTTAGCTATTTGGACCGCAGTTCTGCGGTTCCATGGCTGGCTAGAATTAATCCATTTCCGAAACATCAACGGCCTAATAGTTAACTGCCGCTGGTAAATAAAACGCAATTGCTGCTAGAGCAGCACAAACGTGGTACAAACCCTACATCAATATTGTCACTAGGGAAACTAATGTACCTGCAGTAAATGCTGGCAGGCAGCCTGGGACGGCGGATCAGGACATCAAGTTGTGGTTTTCACGCCACAATCACTCATAGCCGCGTGTTATAGCAACGTTTCCATACGCCATAGGCTCAGATCGCCGTAGACCGCTGCTTCATAGACCACTTGGTTATTTGCAAGCGATTTTCAGGAGTCTGGTTTCGTGATGGCGTCGAACGCCATGGTCATGCGCGGCTCGGAGCCGGAAATTGGCATCGTGCCGTGCCACAGATAAGAGGGAAACAGGACCAGCCGACCTGGCTTTGGTCGCACCATCCTCTCTGCGGTCGCGTCAGGAACCGGGTACCTCGGTTCGCCAAACTTGATCCAGCCGGGCCTCGCCAACTCATCTTCCACCTCCCGAGGCACTTCAACGTAATACGCGGAGCTGATCCAGCCCTCCGGATGTATGTGGTTGACGTGGAAGCCACCACGCTGCAAGCGAACCGACCAACACCCGCTCAGTTGGGCCTCACCCCGATTTCTTTCACGCAACGGATGGCCACCAGCGAAACCTATACTGGCCCGATATTCCGTTATCGGTTTTTGCACCGCGGCGATAAACGCTTGTATGAACGGATTCTGGTCGCCAATCAGGTTACGCGGCGTTTGTGTGCCGCTGCGCAGGCTCTGGTCCAGTGGATGCGCATAGAACTGGTGCCGTTCGCGAAGTGCCGGCAAGAGATCTTCATGAAATGCCTCTATGGTTTCCCAGCCATCAGGTGGTTCAAGCTCGTAGACACGAACCATCTCATCGTAGTCACAAAGGACGTTATAGCGCAGGTCACCCTGAAGTCGGCAGGCGGTCGCTTCCGTCGCGATGTACCACTGGTTATATGGCAGCCGATCGCGACCAGCAAGAATCAGTGGCATTGCTTCCGCCGCTCGTCCAAGTGACAGTAATGCGTCGATAACATAGTCGGACAGCAGCGGATCATCCGGTGCCGACGTGACAGCCTCGCGGGAGGCTGACAACGCCGCTTCGTAATTGCCCGACTCCTGGTACACAGAGGCAAGCAAGCCGAGAAGCCGGGAATTTCTGTTGCAGAATTTGAGTGCAATTTGCAGTGCCGCCTCTGCTGCTTCGAGCTGATTCGCGCCGTGAAGCACCTGAGCGTAGGCAAGCTGCAGGTCTGCATGATCGGCAAATCGCCCGGCCGCGTCGGCTATTTCCGCACTGAAATCCTCTGATCCCCGCATGAAGCGATATTGTGCCAGCAGTTTTTGCGCCTCCGCGTAGGCGGGTTCACGCTGCACAGTGGCGTTAAGCAGCGCCTCGCCTTCCTCAAACCTGTACAACTTCAGCATGGCGCTGGCCCGGTTAAAATCGAGGATGGCACCTCGCGCTCCGTCCCGTTTAGCGGTATCGAGTTCGACCAACGCTTCTTCTATACGCTCTGTTCTCGCCAGCAAAGCGCCGAGATTGTGTCGCGCCAGACTATAGGTCGGCGAAATTTGCAACGCTTTGCGGTACGCCGTCTCCGCATCCGGGAACCGGGAAAGTCCGGTGAGTGCCTCGGCAGAGATGGCCAGCGCCTCCGTATCTTTTGGGTTGGCGTGCAACAGGGTTTGCGCTTCCTCTTCCGCGGCATCGAAAATGCCGGCGCTATTCAAGAGTCGCGCAAGCCCGAGCCTTGCCGGGCGAAAGCGGTTATCAAGAAGCAGTGCCCGCCGATAAGCTTGTTCAGCATCTGCGATTCGTCCGCTATTGCTTAACAGATTGCCCAGGTTGCCGAGGAAGTTGGCACGGTCAGGTGCTTTCTCGATGCTGATGCGCATTAGTCGTTCTGCTTCGTCCAACTGTCCTTGCTGCTTCCTGATGAGACCCAGCAAGTGCAGTGGGTCCGGCTCGTTCGGTACCTGATCAATGACTGACTGGCATGCAGCCGCTGCTCCGTCGAGGTCGCCTTTCTGCTGTAGTTGAATCGCGCGCTGGAAGTTCTTAATGAGGGCTGGATGCATTGCCTCAGCATAGTCAACAAATCACCCGCCTTTCAATCATTAAGCATCGCTCCAACGGCTGGCAGTCAAATTGTCGGCTGGCGATCCGCGCGAATATTCTTTACCTTTGCCGACTGGCATAAAAAGATGATTGAGACCTGCCTATGACATTCAGATTAAGCCAGGGCCTGGATACCAAAGAGGTGCGCGATGCGCTGAAGAGACATCGCTACGTGCATGTCCCTTCAATATTACCGCCCGAAAATGCCAAGCGAATAGCAAAAGGCTTGCGCGAAAATACGCCGTGGAATCTCGTTTTTAATCATGATGAGAAGCACTTCGATATGTCCGCGGAACAGCTTGGCGGAATGAAAAAACAAGACCTGAACCGTCTGCAGCAGGCGATATTTTCACAGGCGAAGCAACGGTTTCAATACAGCTACCACAATTACCCGATTTTCGATGCGGCCAAGGCCGGGCAAAACGACGGTCACGTATTGCACGAGTTTCTCAACTGGTTGAACGAGGAGGATTTCCTGCGCTTTGCACGAGAGGCGACGGGATTTGACGACATCAGTTTCGTCGACGCCCAGGCGACCCGATATGGTCCGGGCCAGTTCCTTGGCACTCATGACGATGTCGCTGAATCAAAGAATCGGCGTGCTGCCTATATTTTCAATTTCACGCCTGAATGGCGCGCTGACTGGGGTGGCTACCTGCAGTTGCTGGACGACGTCGGCAATGTACGCTGCGGTCTTGCCCCGACTTTCAATGCCCTGAACATCCTGACCATTCCGCAAAAGCACAACGTTAGTTTCGTGACCCCGTTCGCCGCTGGCTATCGCATGTCCATATCAGGCTGGTTTCGCTACGGTGAGCCGGATTAAACAGCCGTCGAGCACCTGCCCTTCTGGCGTTTTCGGAAGGCAATTTCCGCTTGTATCTGAATACTTAAAAGGGGTGGTGGGGCGTGTAGGGATCGAACCTACGACCAGTCGGTTAAAAGCCGAATGCTCTACCTCTGAGCTAACGCCCCCAGGGTGTGGCCGCAGGCAGCAGCACGGAGACCGGCCGCGATGTTACCTGACCGCCCGGTAAAAACAAAGTGAGGGCCTGTACATCGGCTAGCGGCCCTCTTCGTCCATACGTCTCAAGCGCTGTGCTGCAAGACGCGCGGCCGTTGAATCGGGAAATTCGGTGGCAACTCGCGACAGTGCCGCCCGCGCCGCCGCCCACTGCTCGAGCTCATAATTGCTGTAGCCAATTTTCAACAGGGCATCCGGGATTTTGCCTGAGCGTGGATAGGCACTGACGACCAGCTGAAACTGAGCGAGTGCTTCCGCAAACTGATCCGTGACGTAATGCGACTCCGCCAGCCAGTATTGCGCATTGTTGGCCAGCGGACTTTCCGGAAATGCGCGCAGGAACTGTTGAAATGCCTCGCCAGCCTGTGGGTATCTCTGTTCCTTCAGAAGCTCGAACGCGGCCTCATAATTAGCGCGATCCGATCCGCCGGGCACTGGCAATACCATGGCACCACCGGACACTGCAGAATTGGCACCCATGGACCCTGACATCGAGCCCCGCTCGAGATTCTGAATGCGAGCGTCCAGGTCGTTGTAAAGGTCGCGCTGTCTGACAGCCGTCGTGGATGATTCATTCTCGATGGTTTGCACGCGGCCGAGCAAGCCGGCTTGTTCGCGCTGCAGCTCATCCATCTGTACGGTCAGATCAATGAGACTGCCGCTGGCGAGCATGCGCTCCAGCGCCGCCAGGCGACCTTCCAGTTCAGCTATCCTGCCGGGCAAGGGGTCGTCCACAGGCTGCATCATTCCACAGCCGCAGAGCAAGGTAGCCACTGCGCCGGACAGGACAAGGTTTCGAAGAGTCATCGCCAAAATCCAATCAGTTTACGGACTTGATCTCGACGCGCCGATTCAGCTGATAAGCCTCTTCGTCGCTGCCGAACGCCGCCGGTCGTTCTTCGCCAAAGCTGACCGTCGCAATCTGATCGGCCGCCGCGCCCTGGATCAACAGCATGCGGCGCACTGATTGCGAGCGACGCTCACCAAGCCCGATGTTGTACTCTCGAGATCCGCGTTCATCAGCATGCCCCTCTAGCCGGACCTGTTTACGGCGGTTATTGGCGAGGTCATTCGCGTGACGCTGCAGAAGGTCGGCATATTCGGCGCGTAACTCCGACTGGTCGAAATCGAAGTAGATGACCGTCGTCAGTTCGTCCTGCTCGTCGAATTCGTCATCAAAAAATTCGCCTTCGGACAGCCCGGTATCGTCTAACCCGCCGCTCATCGCGCCACTGCCTGAAGTATCGCCGTAGACCGTGTCCTCAGCATCCGGATCCGGCAATGTCGATTTGTTGCAGCCGTAGGCCAGTAAAGCTGCAGAGGCCAGCAGAATCAGTCGCGTGTGTTTCATGATTGTGTCCTGTTTGAACATAGTTAATTTATATCTTAATTTTTAAAAGCTTAGAGCATTTATTTAAAACATATTCTCCGACTACCAGGCGTCAGAAACGTGGGAATGGTGACCAGACCGGTTCCCGAATGTCACCACCTCCGGACCCCAGCCGTTGCCGCACCAGGCCGTCCGCAGACACCATTTCGAGCACGCCGTTACGCCCCTGGCGCGTTGCATAAATCAGAGAATCACTGTTCGGCGCAAAGCTGGGCGACTCGTCCTGGCTGCCGTTTGACAGGATCAGCAAGTTGCGGCTGTCGAGATCCAGCACAGCGATACGGTAATTACCGCGATCCAGAGTCACAAGTGCAAGCCGCTTACCATCCGCTGACAGCCTTGGGCGGGCATTATAGCTCCCCTCGAATGTAACGCGCTCGGGAGTTCCGCCGTTGACGCTGATGCGGTACACCTGCGGGCCACCGCTGCGATCAGATGTGAAGTAAATGCTGCGACCGTCTGGCGACCAGCTGCCTTCAGTGTCAATGGAGCGGTTCGTGGTGAGCTGTTCGAATTGCCTTGAAGCAAGATCGAGGACGTAGATATCCAGGTTGCCGTCGACGCCACCGAGCGTGACCACCAGCTTGCGGCCGTCAGGCGAGAAAGACGGCGCGCCGTTGATCCCCGCACGACTGGAAACCTTGATTCGGTTGCCCGAACTGAGCGTCTGTACAAAAATCGTTGAGACGCTGTTTTCGAACGAAACATAGGCCAGACGTCGACTGTCCGGGGACCATGCGGGCGACATGATAGGGTCTTTCGATTCCATGATCGTAAACTGGTTCTCGCCATCGACGTCAGAGACAATCAGGGCGTAATTCTGTTCGCGTTCTGACCGGCCGGTCGCAGAAACGTAAGCCACCTGAGTGCCAAAGACGCCGGGTATGCCGGTCAGCTTTTCATACACCATATCGGCGACCCGATGAGCGACCCGGCGCATCGTGCCGCGGCTTGCTGGCATCCGGTAGCCAATGATCTGTTCCCGCTTGAACACATCAAACGCCTGGAACTGAACACTATAGGCGTTATCGCCCGTCTGAATGACTTTGCCAATCACCACCGCTTCCACGCCCAGAATCGACCAGTCGTCATAGTCGAGTTCTATGCTCGCCGTGGGTTTTTGCAGCATGTCGTTTTCCGGAATGGGCCGGAATCTTCCGCTGCGGTTAAGATCGGCGGCAACGATGTCATCCACGTCCAATGGCGACTGCTCAGCCTGGCCTTCAAAGCCAAAAGGAACGATTGCCACCGGCGTTCGTTTACCGACGAAATCCGTGATTACTACATCAAGCTGTGCATACGCGCTCCCCGCCATCAGGGCGGTGAGGACAGAGGCAAACAACCACCTGACAAGCGAATCTCTCATGTTTCGGGCCCAAGCTTTTGCAGAAGTGTGCCTATTGTTCAGGTTTGAACGTGATACGCAAGTCCCGTTCAAAAATTCTCGGGTTATCCGGCGCTGGCAGAGGCGACGCTTTATATATCGCTGCTTCCACCGCCCGCTTCACGGCCTCGTCGCCGTTGCAGCGTCCGACCTGTACCGCAGTGACGGTGCCACCGGGCAACTGGCGCACGTCGACAATGCACTCCAGTCCGACGGGGGTCGATGCCGGAGGAATGAAGTTGCGCGCAATCTGTTGCTGTAACGCGAACACCCAGCGCGATTTGTCGTCAGCCTGCATCGCTTGCAGGCGATTCTCTTCGGCTTCCATCTCCTGGCGCTGTCGGCGCAAAATTTCAGCCTCTTCCGACTCGCGTCGCTTGCGTTCGTTTTCCGCCCGCTGACGTTCGATGTCTTCCTGCCGTTTTCTCTCAGCCTCCGCAAGTCGTCGTTCGACTTCTTCCTGTTCTCGTTGCTTTCGCAGCTCCTCTTCGGCAGCGCGCCGCTGCCGATCCTCTTCCTGTTGCAGACGGATACGTTCCTGCTCCGCCAGCTGGTCCGCCTGCCGCTTTTCTTCTTCCTGCCGCTGGCGTTCAAGCTCAGCTTCGTCCGGTTCGGGTTCGGCGACCACTGCAGGTTCAGGCTCAGGCTCGGGCTCGGGCTCGGGCTCTGGCTCGGGATCTGGCTCTGGCTCTGGTTCCGGATCAGGTGGCGGCTGCGCCCGGGGCGGTGCGGCAAGCAATTCTTCCTCAGTCACGAGCGATGCTTGTAAAGACAGCGGCACAGCCGGGTGCACGGGCCGCGAAAAATCCAGCGCCAGCACGAGTCCGCCGAAAACCAGCACATGCACAAGTGCTGCGAGTGTGATGGGAATGATGTTATGCCTGTCGCGCATCGAAGTAACCGTGTTACTCGGGTACCGGATAAGTATTCAACGGATCCGTGACGAAGCCGACCCGTTCAGCACCACCCTGCTGCAGTAACACCATGGCGCCGACCACGTTGCCGTAGGCCACAGCGCGATCTGCTTTAACCAGCACCGAGGTTTCCGGTCGGTTTGCAAGCACCGCACGGGTTCTGGCAACAATTTCCTGGCCGCTAACCGGCTTGTCTTCGTCGTCTCCGACGTTGATATACAGGTTACCCGCACTATCTACACTAACGACCAGCGGTGTCTGGTTCGGTTCACTTTTGATAGGTTCGGCGCCTGCTTTCGGCAATTCCACCTCGATACCCTGAGTAAGCAGAGGTGCCGTCACCATAAAGATGATCAGCAATACGAGCATGACGTCGATGTAGGGCACCACGTTAATCTCGCCCATTAATTTGCGCTTTTGCATTAATGAGGCCATATCAAATGCCTTTCCGATTGCTGCGGGCATGGCGCTGCAGGATGCTGGAAAACTCCTCGATGAAGCCGTCGTAACGCAGTTCCAGCCGTGCCACCTTGTCGGCATAGCGGTTGTAAGCAATGACCGCCGGGATGGCCGCAAACAAACCCATGGCGGTGGCGATTAGCGCCTCCGCAATCGGACCAGCTACGGTGGCAAGCGTGACCGTCTGCATATTGCCGATATCCATGAACGCGTTCATGATGCCCCACACCGTGCCGAACAGTCCGACGTATGGACTCGTTGAGCCAATCGTCGCCAGTGTCGCGAGACTCTCCTCGAGCTTGTCACCCTCACGCAGCTGTGACACATGCATGGCTCGGCGACACTCATCGACCACCTTGTCCGCGGCGACATCCTCTTGCTGGGTAAGTCGATTGAACTCACGGAAGCCGGCTTCAAAGATGCTGGCCATACCGACCGTGCCTCCCTTGACCCGCGTTGCGCTGCGATACAGCGTATTCAGGTCGCCACCCGACCAAAACGAAGTTTCAAAGTCGTCGGAAGCTTCCTTGTTCCCCTGGATGAGGCGGCGTTTGGTAAATATGATGCTCCACGAGACGAAAGATGCGGCGAGCAGCAGCAGCAGTACGATTTGCACGGGATAGCTGGCATCAAGTACCAGGTGGAGAACTGACATATCAGTTGTCATGAATCGTAGTCCTTGAAAATGGATGCGGGTACTCGCAGAGGTTTCTGGGTATCTGCGTTGATATAGGCAGCCGTTGCATTGCCCTTGCAAAGCAACTCACCGTCCAGGTTATTGCGGTAAATGTTCTGTTCGATTACGAAGGTCGCGCGACGCAGTTTCGTCAGGCGAGCGGTGGCGATCAGTTCGTCGTTGAAGCGTGCCGGCTGGAGGAATTCAGCATGGGTATCGACAACGACAAAGTAGCGACGCTCCTGCATCATCAACTTGTCCTGTTCAATACCCAGCGCCCGCAGCCATTCCGTCCGGGCGCGTTCCATATACTTGAAATAGTTGGCGAAATACACGACTCCCTGCAAATCCGTGTCCTCGTAATAAACCCGAATCGGCCATGCGAAAACCGCCTGGGAGTGTGGCTTACTCATGGCGCTGGACTGCCTCAATTCCTGTCAGGAAATGGTAGTTCCGGCGTGGCATCGCGCTGCGGG
Organism: Woeseiaceae bacterium; assembly: GCA_037968735.1. Classification (GTDB taxonomy): domain Bacteria; phylum Pseudomonadota; class Gammaproteobacteria; order Steroidobacterales; family Woeseiaceae; genus SZUA-117. The sequence goes on from JBBKWC010000014.1 coordinate 235,461, forward strand.
GGCGTCAGGCCGAAATGGATGTAGGCATTGCTGGTTGCGACTCTGCCGCGTGACGTACGCATCATAAAGCCCTGCTGAATGAGAAACGGCTCGATGACATCTTCGATCGTGCCACGCTCTTCTCCCAGCGCTGCGGATAAGGATTCGACGCCGACAGGACCGCCGTCGAACTTTTCAATGATGGTCTGCAGAAGTCGTCTGTCCATGGCGTCGAAGCCATAGGGATCTACTTCAAGCATGTCCATGGCATTAACGGCAACTTTTTCACTGACGACACCGTCGGCCTGTACCTCCGCAAAATCGCGGACGCGTCGCAGAAGACGATTGACGATACGCGGCGTGCCACGTGCCCGGCTTGCAATCTGGGTTGCGCCTGCCGCTTCGATTGGCAGATTGAGGATGCCGGCGGAGCGGCAGACGATGTCATGCAGTTCCTCCGCAGAATAGAATTCCAGCCGTTGCACTATGCCAAATCGATCACGCAGTGGTGAGGTCAGGAGGCCCGCCCTGGTCGTTGCACCGACCAGCGTAAATGGCGGCAGGTCTAGTTTGATGGAGCGCGCGGCTGGTCCCTCGCCGATCATGATGTCCAGCTGAAAATCTTCCATCGCCGGATAAAGCACTTCCTCGACCACCGGGCTCAGGCGATGTATTTCGTCGACGAAAAGCACGTCGTTTGGCTCAAGATTCGTGAGAATAGCGGCGAGGTCGCCCGGTCGCTCCAGTACCGGACCCGACGTCTGCCGCAGGCCGACCTCCATTTCGTTCGCGATGATGTGCGCCAGGGTCGTTTTACCCAGGCCCGGAGGGCCGAAGATCAGCACGTGATCCAGCGCTTCGCGACGATTCTTCGCTGCCGTGATGAAGATATTCATCTGCTGCTTTACGCTCGGCTGACCCACGTAGTCTGCCAACCGCTTGGGCCGGATGGCGCGATCGAAGACACGATCTTCTTCACGCGGTGCGGCGCTGCCGATTCTGTCCAGTTCGATTCCAGTCATTGCCGGTTAGATGCCCTAGTTGACCGTCTGGCGTAATGCCAGGCGGATAATGTCAGCCGCCGACCGATCCTGCACGTCGATCTTGGCCAGCAGCGTGCGTACTTCTACCGGTTTGTAGCCGAGCGAGATCAATGCGTCCATAGCCTCGCCTTTCGCATCGCCCTCGCCGACCTCGGTGGCGATAATCGGTCGGCTGCCACTGGCACCGTCAAACTTGTCACGCATTTCAATGATCAGCCGCTGCGCCGTTTTTTTACCAACGCCAGGTATCTTGACGAGCGTCGCCGCATCGTCCGATTGGACACAGCGTTCGAATGACGAGACGGTCATTGCCGACAAGATAGCTAGTCCCATTTTGGCGCCGACGCCACTGATCTTAAGCAAGGTCCGAAACAGTAATTTTTCACTCAGAGTTGCAAAACCAAACAGCGAATGGGCGTCCTCACGCACGAGCAGGTGGGTGTGCAGGAACAGCTCCTGGCCGACTGCGGGAAGTTCAAGAAAAGTGGATAACGGCGTCTCGATTTCGTATCCCAGCCCGGCGCACTCGAGTACGATCAAAGGCGCCTGTTTCTGCAGAATTCTACCGCGGAGTGATCCTATCATTTGCGTGCCGCAGTCACTCTGACAGTGCCCAGACGGGACTTGAGACGCCGCTGGTTTGCATGGCACAAGGCAGCAGCCAGGGCATCAGCTGCATCAGGCGACGGATTTCCCTCGAGCCGCAACAATTCACGGATCATATGTTGCACCTGCTCCTTGCTGGCGGCCCCCGTGCCGACAATGGATTGCTTTATTTCCCTCGGTGCATATTCAAACACCTCGATTTCCCGCGCAAAAGTTGCGCAGATTGCCGCAGACCTGGCGTGACCAAGCTTCAACGCACTGCCGGCATTGCGGTGCATGAATACGCTTTCGACGACGACAACGTCAGGCCGATACTCATCCACGATCTCATGGACGGCGCGGAATATCATTTTTAGCCGCTCCGGGAAACTGCCGCCGCAACTGCTTATCGCGCCGCTGGCCACATATACAGACGACGAAGCATGGCAATCCAGAACGCCAAAGCCGGTCAGGCGTGACCCCGGATCGATGCCCAAAATTCTTTGCATCGCGTTCACGCCCTTACCTTACAGCTCTGCGAGCACGTGATCGGGGATATCGGCATTGCTGTAGACATTCTGCACGTCGTCCAGATCCTCCAGCATCTCAAGCATTTTGATCATCGACCCGGCCGTCTGCAAATCAAGTTCCGTATTTGTATCGGCGCGCATGGTTAACTCTGCCGACTCGGGCTTCATGCCTGCTTTCTTCATGGCTTTGCGGACGTCTTCAAATGTGTCAGTTGAGGTGATGACCTCCACCGAATCGTCTTCGTCAGCGACGACATCGTCAGCGCCAGCTTCGATAGCCGCTTCAAGAATCCTGCCCTCGTCACTGCCGGCGGGATAGCTCAACAGACCAACATGATGGAACATATATGCCACTGACCCGTCTGCGCCCAGATTTCCGCCAAATTTGGTAAAAGCGTGCCGCACTTCCGCGACCGTTCGATTGCGGTTATCAGTCATGCAGTCGACCATCACTGCCGAACCGCCCGGCCCGTAACCCTCGTAACGGATCTCCTGATAATCATCACCGTCAAGATCGCCGCTGCCCTTTTTGATCGCCCGTTCAATATTGTCCTTTGGCATGCTGCTGGCTTTGGCTTTATCTACCGCAAGCCGCAGGCGCGGGTTAGCCATCAGATCTCCCCCACCCATGCGCGCCGCGACCGTGATCTCACGGATGAGTTTGGTGAACAGTTTGCCGCGCTTCTTGTCCTGAGCACCTTTACGATGCTGGATGTTGGCCCATTTGCTGTGTCCTGCCATTCCTGCTCTGCCCTGAGAAAATGCTACTGAAGCGGCGCGCCGATGTTCGTATGACGCGCTGGCGATCGCCGTTGCCGGATACTCATGTGCTGCTCAAAAACACGGCGTATGATAACGGTTATAGGTTTGCCATACATCTTTCAAATGCCCGCCGACGATCACGAACTCTGCGCACCTGCCGCCAGCGAATCCGACATGGTCGAGTATGTCCGTGGTGTCCTTGACTCGCGCGAGGATGCTGCTGAAGCACTGACTGCACTTCGCGAAGGGGAATCTATCGCCGATATTCTGCTGCCGCTGGGCTTGCCTGTAGCCCTGACCGCGGCTGTCAAACTGTATCCGCTGGCGCGCGACGGCTTTCTCGCTGACAAGTCACTGCAACGGCGACTCGATCCTGCGTTGTCCAAACTGATTGATGGCCTGACCCAGCTTGGCAGATTCGAACTTGCCGAAAACTGGAGTCCGGGCGAGGCGCTGGCTACGGAACAATCCGAAGTTTTGCGAAAAATGCTGCTTTCCGTGGTGTCTGATGCACGGCTGGTCGTTGCGCGAATCGCGGAGCAGCTCTATCGCTTGCGTGCGGCAAAAAAATCGCCGCTGGCCGCGCAACGCCGCATTGCGATTGAGACCCAGGAGATTTATGCGCCGCTTGCCAATCGCCTTGGTATCTGGCAACTCAAATGGGAACTCGAAGATCTTGCATTCCGCTTTCTGCAGCCAGAACAATACAAGGAGATCGCAAACGCGTTGAACGAAAAGCGAGTTGAACGGGAGAAGTTCATCGCGGGTGTCAAGTCCATGCTGCACGAACATTTATGGAACCACAGTATCAACGCCGAGATCAGTGGCCGCCCGAAACACATTTTCAGTATCTGGCGAAAGATGCAGTCCAATGACCGTCAGATTGAGCAGATATTTGATGTGCGCGCCGTTCGTATCCTGGTTAACACCGTCGCTGAATGTTATGCAGCTCTGGGCGCTGCGCATAATATCTGGGCCTATCTGCCGGGTGAATTCGATGACTATATCGCCAATCCCAAAGATAACGGCTATCAGTCACTGCACACGGCGTTGATAGGACCAGAAGGGAAGACGCTGGAGGTTCAGATCCGCACGCATGAGATGCATCGCGACGCTGAACTTGGCGTCGCTGCCCACTGGCGTTACAAAGAGGGTGGATCAGCAAAAGCTCAATTCGACCAAAAGATTCGCAGGCTAAGACAACTACTCGAGCCGACGGACCATGACGGCGATCTGTTTGATCAGATTCGCGGCGACGCTTTCGAAGATCGGATTTACGCGGTCAGTCCCAAAGGCGATGTCGTGGAATTACCGTCCGGGGCGACCCCGCTGGACTTTGCCTATCACGTGCATACGAACGTCGGTCACCGCTGTAAAGGCGCAAAAGTCAACGGTCGTATAGTCCCGCTCACTTATCAGTTAAAAAACGGAGACAAAGTCGACATCATCGTCGGCAAGCAGGAACAGCCAAGCCGGGACTGGCTGAGTCCGCAACTTGCCTATCTCAAAGCGACCAGAAGCAGAACGAAAGTACGCAGCTGGTTCCGCCTGCGGGACAAGGAACAGAACAAGCGGCAGGGCAAGGATATTTTCGAACGGGAACTTACGCGGCTAAACGTGCGCAACATGTCCGCGACGGCTTTGGCCAAACAGCTGAAGTTTCGAGACACATCCGCTCTGTTCGTCGCGCTTGGTGCAGGTGACCTGTCGTCCGCTGCAGTCGCCTCTGCCGTGCAGCATCTGCGTGACGATAGCGACGAGATCGTACCGCGACGTCGCGGTGCGAAGAAGAAGCAGAGTCCCCAGGGCGGTGTCGCAATCAGTGGCGTCGGTGACCTCATGTACAACATTGCCCGTTGCTGCCGCCCGGTGCCTCCCGAATCGATATCCGGCTACATTACACTGGGTCGGGGCGTCAGCATTCATCGTGAAGACTGTGGCAATCTCCTGAGTCTCCGCCAGCGTAATCCGGATCGTGTAATCGAAGTTTCCTGGGGCGGCGAGCCGGGTGCGACATACCCTGCTGCCCTGTCAGTGTATGCGTTTGACCGCCACGGCCTGCTTCGGGATATCAGCACGGTGCTTGCTGACGAAAAAATCGGTGTTGCCGGGGTCAATACCGAAACCGACAGGCAGACGATGCAGGCGGAAATGCGCTTGACAATTACGGTCCCTGGCCTCGAGGCGCTTAGTCGCGCCATGCAGAAACTGGAGCAGCTACCCAATGTTACGGCGGTCCGCCGCCACAATTAGGCAGCGGTGCTATTTGTTCGGGTAGTTCAAGGCCCGGCCATCAACTGCGAGGGCTGCCTCGTGCACCGCCTCCGCGAGCGTCGGGTGGGCATGAATCGTGCGCTGGATATCTTCGGTACTCGCCTGAAATTCCATCGCCAGTACAACTTCGGAAATGAGTTCTCCCGCCATCGGTCCAATAATGTGCACGCCGAGAATTTCGTCGTTGTCCTGAGCAGATATAATCTTGACCATCCCCTCAGTCTGCTCCATTGCTTTGGCCCGGCCACTTGCCGCAAACGGGAACGTCCCTGTTTTGAATTCTCGCCCGTCCGCTTTTATCTCTTCCTCCGTCTTGCCCACCCAGGCTATCTCCGGCGCGGTATAGATGACTGACGGAATGACGTTGTAGTTGATTTCTGCAATCTCGCCCGCGATCAGGTCCGCGGCCATAACACCCTCTTCCGACCCTTTGTGAGCGAGCATCGGGCCACGCACGCAGTCGCCGATGGCAAATACATTTTTAACGCGTGTGCGACATTCGTGATCCACCACAATGACACCGCGTTCGTCCAGCTCAATGCCGCTGTCGTCAGCAAGGAGCCCTTCAGTGAACGGCTTACGGCCGACCGCGACGATGAGCTTGTCAACCGAAAGTTCCTGCTTGCCCGCAGCATCTTCATAACTCACTTTTACCGACTTTCCACTTACATTCGCAGCCAGCACGCGCGCGCCGAGTTTTATGTCCAGGCCCTGGCCGCGAAACTGCTTTTCTGCAATGGACGCAATCTGACGATCTGCCATAAACAGGAAATCATCCATCGCTTCCAGAACCGTGACTTTGGATCCGAGGCGGCTCCAGACGCTGCCAAGTTCAAGTCCGATGACGCCTGCACCGACGACGCCAAGCGTGGCCGGTGCAGAATCGAATTCCAGCGCGCCCCAGGAATCAACAATACGTTCACCGTCAAACGCAGCGATTTTAAGTTCAACCGGCGTCGAGCCGGAAGCAAGCACCACGTAACGTGCTTCCAAAACTTCTTGCTCGCCATCCACCGGCTTGAATTCAACCTGACGATTGGCGAGCAAGCGGCCGTGCCCCACCAGCGCAGTCACCTTGGCGGCTTTCAGCAAACCTGCGATGCCGCCGGTGAGCTGCCGAACGATTGTATTTTTCCGCTTTTGCATTTTGCTGACATCCATACGGATATCTGCAGCAGAAATGCCATGCTTGTCGAATTCGTGGTTGGCGCGATGAAAAAGCTCCGAGGATTCGAGTAACACTTTGGACGGGATGCAGCCTGCATTAAGGCAGGTACCGCCGAATGCGTATTTGCCATCCCTGTTTTGCCATTCATCGATACAGGCAACGCTCAAGCCATTCTGCGCTGCCCGAATCGCGGCAATATAACCCGCAGGGCCCGCGCCTATGACCACGACATCAAAGGATTTACTCATGCTGCTTTCCCTGTAACCTCAGACCTGCAACAACAGGCGACCAGGCTCTTCGAGTGAATTTTTGATGCTGACCAGAAACTGCACCGCTTCTTTGCCATCGATGATGCGATGATCATAGGTTAGCGCCAGATACATCATCGGACGAATGAGCACTTCATCACCAATTGCCATAGGCCTTTTCTGAATCGCGTGCATACCGAGAATCGCGCTTTGTGGCGGATTGAGTATCGGCGTCGAAAGCATGGAGCCGAAGATCCCGCCGTTAGTGATGGTGAAAGTGCCGCCGGTAAGGTCGTCCATGCCGATCGAACCGTCGCGAGCTTTCTGTGCAAGATCGTTGATACTCTTTTCGATCTGGGCAAAGTTCAGCTCACCGACATTTCTCACCACCGGCACCATCAGCCCGCGTTCCGATGAAACGGCTACACCGATATCAATGTAGTTGTGATAAATGACATCTTTGCCTTCAACTGACGCATTCACAGCCGGAAATTTTCCCAGAGCCTCGACGGCGGCTTTGGCAAAGAAGGACATGAAGCCCAGCTTGACGCCATGTTCCTTCTCGAAGGCCTCCTTGTAGGCGCTGCGTAGTGCCATCACTTTACTAAGGTCGACTTCATTGAAAGTCGTCAGCATTGCCGCCGTTTGCTGCGCTTCCACCATCCGTTCCGCGATGCGCGCACGCAATCGCGTCATGGGCACCCGTTGTTCAGTTCGCGCCGCCGTTCCTGATCCTGCGCTTTGCTCCAGCGCCGGCGCCGGATCACCCGGGGCCACATTCTCATCGCTGTGATCCTTGAGGTAGGCCATCACATCGGATTTGGTGATGCGTCCATCCTTGCCGCTGCCGCGCACCACGGTCGCGTCCAGGTCGTGTTCTTCCAGCAGTCGGCGCACGGCGGGACTAAATCGAGACTGAGCGGAATCGTCACCGGATTTCTCTTTCTCCACTGAGGCCGCGACATCCTGCCCGGCACTCGCTGCAGCCGCAGCTTCCGCCGGCTCTGACTTCACGGCTTCAACGTCGCCTTCCTCAAGCACGGCGAGCACGTCCCCCGCCGTCACGGTTGCGCCATCTTTAACGCGAATTTCAGTAAGCTTGCCGGATGCCGGTGCCGGCACCTCGAGTACGACCTTGTCCGTCTCCAGATCCACGAGATTTTCATCACGGGAGACGCTGTCGCCAGCCTTCTTATGCCAGCTGACCAGGGTTGCGTCGGTGACGGATTCTGGCAGTTGCGGAACTTTAATTTCAATACTCATTTCGTTTTCCGTTTTTGCGGCGGTGTTTTCGGAGATTTATTGGCCTTGACCTGAACGCTGAGTGCGGCGGCAACCAGCGCCTGCTGCTGTTGTAAATGCAATTTAAAAACGCCAGCCGCGGGCGCTGCCGCGCCCGAGCGGCCGGCATAAAACAGTTGCTGTGCCTCGGCCAGCGGATCCTGCAGGCGATGACGAATCTGGTACCAGGCACCCTGATTTTCAGGTTCTTCCTGGCACCAGATAATTTCCTCGGCATGCGCATAGGCGGCGATCGTTGCAGCGTATTCATCAATCGGGAAAGGATAGAGCTGTTCGATACGAATAATAGCCGTGTCGGTCAACTTGTGTGCTCGCCTTCCCTCGGCCAGATCGTAGTAAACCTTGCCGCTGCAAAAAACCACGCGCTTCACCTCAGCGGCGTCGAGCTTCGCCTCGTCACCGATAATTAACTGGAAGCTGCCATCTGACAGCGAAGTCAGTGCTGATACCGATTGTTTGTGCCGAAGTAAACTTTTTGGCGTCATGACGATCAGTGGCTTCCGCAGCGAGCGGAGCATCTGCCGACGGATCATGTGGAACATCTGCGCGGGGGTTGAGGGGACGCAGACCTGCATGTTGTGTTCGGCGCACAGCTGCAAAAAACGCTCCAGTCGCGCCGAAGAATGCTCCGGGCCCTGGCCTTCGTACCCGTGCGGTAGAAACAAGGTCAGGCCGCATAGTCTGCCCCACTTTGCCTCACCGGAACTGATGAACTGGTCAATAACAACTTGGGCACCGTTCGCGAAATCGCCGAATTGCGCTTCCCAGATGACCAGCGTCTTAGGCTCGGTCGTGGCATAGCCATACTCAAACGCCATCACGGCTTCTTCGGAAAGCAGTGAATCGATGACGCGGAAGGCGGCCGGCCTTTCCGCAATCGTCGACAGCGGAACATATTCCTGACGGTTATTCTGATTGTGCAAAACGGCATGCCGATGAAAAAACGTGCCGCGCCCGCTGTCCTGACCCGTAAGACGGCAGTCGTAACCATCATCGATAAGTCCTGCGTAGGCCATCGTTTCGGCAAAACCCCAATCCATCTCCGTTTCGCCCGCCGCCATGCGCTTGCGCTCATCCATGATTTTTTTCACCCGGCCGTGCAGGACCAGACCAGGTGGCAGTTCGGTAATCTTGGCGGCAAGCTTCCTGACCCGCGCCGGGCTTAACGTCGTATCGGCACTCGTTTCAGCGCTGTTCTCAAGGTATGGCGTCCAGTCGACCGTGTATTCGTTGCCGATCATGCCGAGTGACGATTTTGGCACGGGCTCGCCGCGATCAAGCCGGTCGCGATAAGCATCCTGCAACTTGCCGAGTGCATTGCCGTCGATAACGCCTGCGCTCTGCAGACTTTCTGCATATAGTTCGAGTGTTGTCTTGTGTTTCCTGATGTGCGAGTACATAACCGGTTGCGTAGCACTCGGCTCATCGGCCTCGTTGTGGCCATGGCGGCGGTAGCAAACGAGGTCGATCACTACATCCTTGCGAAATTTCTGGCGGTACTCAAGTGCCAGCCGGGTGACGAAAATGACGGCCTCCGGATGGTCTCCGTTAACGTGGAAGACCGGCGCTTCGATCATCTTTGCCACGTCACTGCAATACGGTGTGGAACGCGCATCCGAAGGCCGGCTGGTTGTAAAGCCGATCTGATTGTTCACGACAATATGTATCGTGCCACCGGTGCGAAAGCCATTCGCCTGCGACATCTGAAACGTCTCGGTCACTACGCCCTGTGCGGAAAACGCGGCATCACCGTGCACGAGCACCGGAAGGACTTCCTGCCGTTCCCGGTCGCCTCGCCGCTGCTGCCTGGCCCGGACCGAGCCTTCCACCACAGGATTGACGATCTCAAGATGTGAAGGATTGAAAGCCAGGGCAATGTGCAGGTTGCCGCCGGGGGTCTGCATGTCGGCGGAAAAACCCTTGTGATATTTCACGTCACCCGAACCCAGCATGTCTTCGGCATTCACGTTGCCTTCGAACTCGTCAAACAACGACTCCGGTGGTTTGCCAAACACATTGACCAGCACATTGATGCGGCCGCGATGGGCCATGCCGATCACGAGTTCTCGAATGCCGGATTTGCCGCCCTGTTGAATGAGGTCGTCGAGCATCGGAATGAGACTTTCGCCGCCTTCCAGAGAGAAGCGCTTCTGCCCCACGAATCGCGTGTGCAGGTAGCGCTCTATACCCTCTGCAGCGGTGAGCTGCTCAAGCAGCCAGAGGCGCTCCTCCTCCGAGAGGCCGCCCGACACCATGCCCTGCTCAAAATGCTTGCGTAACCACAGTCGCTCGCGGGAGCGTGAAACATGCGCGAATTCAGCCCCCACCTTGCCGCAGTAGATTTTCTTCAGCAGCTTAATGATGTCGCGGAGCTTCATCGTGCGATCTTCGATGCCGGCCAGGCCGCCAGTGACGAACTCGGTGTCCATATCCGCGTCGGTCAGGCCGAGGTAGTCCAGTTTGAGAACGCCGGGAACGTGACGATCCATCAGTCCCAGCGGATCCAGATCGGCAATCTGATGGCCGCGCAGGCTGTAGACCTGAATCATGCGGGAGACGGCGGCCTGCTTTTCGTTGGCGGCGACCGGCCCGCTGCGTGTCAGGGTCGCGGCAGCCCCGCTGGACCGGTTCCGCAGCGACGCGCGCAGCTGCTCACGAATAGGCGCGTGCAGAATCTCGGTCTGATCGGCGCCCAGAGAACGGAAATAGCGCCGCCAGCCCTCCGGCACGGAATCCGGGTTGCCGATAAATTGCTCATATAGCGCTTCGACTGCAGTCGCGTTGCTGCCATACAGAGGGGAAGATTCGTATTGCTCTTTGAGGGAGTTGCTCATTGCGCCGCGCATGAAACCGGCGCGAACCGGGATTCCTTGCTAGTCCTCGAAAAAGGGGCGCTAGTTTATATCATGCCTTGCGTCTAGGGAATGCACTGAATCGACAATCCACAACTTCAGAGGCGATTGATCAGGCTGACAAATTCGTAGCAGATCAGTACGGCATAGCAGCTGAAGAAGAAAGTCAGGATGAGCCCTGTGCGAAAGCGATTCAGAAATCGTGACCGGGCCATGAAAACCAGCGCCAGGATGCCAAAGCCGGTCAGCGCCATTTTGCTGGCGGCAAACGCGGCCGTGCCTTTGCCCATGACGGCAGCCATAACGGGGTTAGCTTCGTATGCGCCATGCGTCAGCAAATTAAGCGTAAACATCGCGTCCAGCGAACTCATGATCATGATGCCGGTGGCGAGGAAAAACAGCCACGGGTGATGCCAGTCCGTAAACAGCGGCTCGGACTCGAGATCGCGACGTTTGGCATGCCGCCTTGAACGCAGGAAGCCGAACATCACTGTTCGCCAGGAAGTTTGCCGGCGATCGGTTTCGTTCCGGCAGTTGGTAAATGGTGTGGCCTGTTCCATGCCTGTCAAACCTCCCTGCTACCGCATTCAAGGGAATACTGTGAGGTCCAGCATAAAACGCCAGGCCCTTTCTTGTCTGTATAAAGTTCCGACAACCGCACGGCAAAGGGCATTGAGCTGCTAACCGCAGCGCAGACAGGGTCTCTCGTTGCCCATCTTGAGCCACATATCTGCATGAATTGCCTGAATAGTCGCTCAGACATTAACTGCCGCTGGTTCCAGAGTTATTGGCATCCTGGCCACCAGCGACTTGCCTGCAATGACGAAACGGTTCGCCCTGCCTGCACTGCGGATATCGATACCCGTGCTGATGTTGTTCCAGGTGTCTGCTCTCTTTCTGCACGCCTTTGTCGAGCGGCATCTGCTGACGGCCGGCATTGGTCAGGCCTGGGCGCAACAGGTCGGCGCACTTGGCGGCCTCTTGCTCCTGCTTGTCTTCATCGCGCCGCTACTTTTTCGCGAGCGGCAATACCTCGGCACGCTCTTCCGTCCGCCTGAATCCTGGCTGCGATTAGTAACGACCGCCGTACTGGTCGGACTGAGCCTTCGCGCACTTTGGTGGTGCGCGATGATCGCTGTCGCCTCACTGGACTTGACGGCACGCGGCGACACCATTGCGGCGATCAATCCGATGTTCTGGTGGCGCTGTCCACCGCTATCAGTCCTGAGTGTGACGGTGCTGGTACTCGTCTTGCTGACGCCCGTTGTCGAAGAGCTGATCAGCCGTGGACTGGTACTGACGACATTGCTGAGCAGCGGGAGGACCACCGCAATTCCGCTGTCAGCAACGTTATTTGCCGTCCTTCACAAGCCGGGCGACATACCTTACGCGTTCGTGTTCGGCGTCATAGTGGGCTTTTACTTTATCCACTGCCGAACATTATGGGGGCCGATACTCGTACACATGACAGTCAACGGAATGACCATCATCGACTGGAGTTGTCTGCACGGATTGTGGGTCCCCGCGGAAGTTTCATGGCTGCGAGGAATTGCCGCCGGCGTTTGCGCCCTCATGTCATTGGCAGGCGCGTACTATCTGTCGCGATCCAGCGGCGCCGGTGCACTGTAGGTACACCGGCGCACGGCGCAAACTCAGTCCAGTGCCGTCGCGACCCGTTCGATAACGTGCGATGTCGCCATCACAAAGCCTTCATAGATGTTGATCAGATCCTGACCAACGGTGGTCGTATTAGTGACGCCGTTGTAGTCATTAAGCGCAGTTGTCGGTGTGCACGTCATTTCATCTGTACCACCTGCGAAACAGGTGAGTTCGTCTGCGTTAAGCTGTCGCATGAGTCCATCCTCCATGATGAATTTCTTAATTGCCTGACAGCGCTCCTGCTGGCAGGCATCCGCCGATGGCGGATAATCAAGTTACCTCGAGCTGTGGTCGGTCGCAGCCGACTAAATACGGTGAATTTCACAGAAATGCATCCCGCACCGGCATTCGCTCGGAATCGCGCTTGTCGGTGTGATACACCGCACAGTCCAGAGCGGACTTCGTGACTACTCTCTATGGAACGAAATGCAGCGGCCGGAATGCCGGTTTTTGGAGCATCACCATGAAATTCCTGCAGAAGACTATTTTCATGCTACTTCTTACTGTTGGATATTGCGGCAGTGCGCTTGCCGACGATGATCTGTGGGTCGGCTTAAAGGCAGGCACCCTTGGCTTCGGTGCGGAGATTACGTGGCGACCGATCCGCTGGCTCGATGTGCGCGCAGGTGGCAATTTTTTTAACTATGACGATGCGGGCTCCCAGGCAGGTGTCAATTACGATGCGACGCTCGAACTGCAAACCATTTACCTGACCGGAAACTTTCGTTTCCCCTTGAGTCCGTTTCGCGTAACCGCTGGTGCGTTTTCGAATGGCAACGAGCTGCGGCTGGTCAGCCAGGAAATGAGCAGCTTTAACATTGGCGGCCAGACTTATTCATCCGCCGACGTCGGTATACTGGAAAGCCGTACCAGTTTCGACAGCGTTTCGCCCTATCTCGGGGCAGGCTTCGATTTCAGACTGATGAACCGGCTTGGACTTTCGTTCGACTTCGGCGTTCTCTGGCAGGGCGAACCCGTCGTCACCCTGACATCAGACGGCGCGCTCGCCACCAACGAAACGTTTCTGGCTCAACTGGAAGTGGAGCGCCAGGAGCTCGCGGACGAACTGAAAGATGCCAAAGCCTACCCGGTTGTGAGCATCGGATTTAACTTCAATTTCTGAACCAGGTTCTGCCTACCCGTTCAACCTGTCCGCCAGGCGCAGCGCCGCCAATGCGGCCCGAATATAGCTCAGCCGCAAGCTCGCTAGCGGAAATTTTTGCGGCAGCCCGAGCATGACGCGCGGAATGGATTCCGGAATTTTATCGTCGTTTCGCTTGCGCGTACCTATCCATTGCGCGATTTGTCTACCGGTCCACACCGACGTATTAACGCCGTTGCCGTGATAGCCAAAGCCGAAGAAAGCACTGGGGTCGTCGTCGAACTGGCCGAGTGCCGGGGTGAGGCGCCGCGTCATACACACCAGACCGTGCCAGCGATAGTCGATCGCTACCTCGCGCCACTGCGGGAAAAGCTGGTGAAATCTCGCGATCAGGCGGGTGTAATTACGCGCGGCCATTTGTGGCGCACCATTCGCACTGCCCCGCCCGCCAAATAATATCCGACCGTCTGGCAACCGGCGGAAGTAATTCAATAAATTCATGGCCGTGATGGACGGACAATCCGTCTGCCACCGGTGCGCGGCTTGTTCGACAGCGGATAGGGGTCGGGTGACGACGATTGAACTGATCAGCGGCAACACGCGTCCACTAAGCCCGCTGTGCAAATGCTCGGGCATGAAGCCGTTGGCGGCGACCACGACGTATTTGGCACGCAGCATGCCTGCGGCGGTTACCAGCCGATGCATCTGCCGATCACGAGTCCATTCAAGCACCTCGCTACCTGAATGCAGTACAGCGCCGTGACGTGCTGCCGCATTAGCCAAGCCGAGCACGAAACGCAGGGGATGCAGCCCAAAGGTAGGTCGCATGATCGCACCGCCAAATTGCATCGGGCTTGCAAAATACTGCTCCGCCATTTCAGCCGCCGATAGCACTCTGGTGTCAAGGCCGAGTGCGCTAAACTGAAGTTCGGCATGCGCTTTGAGGCGCCGATATGATTTTTCAGAGCAGGCGATGTCAATCTCGCCGTCGCCGACGCGCTCGGCATCGATGTTCTCCTCTCTGAGGATATTGGCAACGAGACCAACCGCTTCGACCTGTGAGCGGTAATAGTGTCTTGCGGCTTCCAGGCCATAACGTCGAATCATGCCCTCTGCACCAACGCCCTCACCGCCGACGCTGCAAAAACCGCCGTTTCGGCCAGAAGCGCCCCATCCGAGATGTCCGGCCTCCAGAACGCGCACGTCCAGCTGGTGATCACGGCAGAGATGATACGCGGCAGACAGCCCTGTGTAGCCGCCCCCGATAATGGCGACGTCACAGCTTTCAGAGCGCTGCAGCGGAGGGTAAGAGCTGCGTGTGTCGGTCGTATCCTCCCAGTAGGAGGCTTCCGGCACGTCGAATTGATACATGGCGGCGTCGTAAAGAGGCCGGGCAACGGGATGTTTTTCCGCCATTACGGATCAGGCAGTTTTGGGCTGTAGCCTGGCGGCCAGCGGATCGTTGCGAACCCAGTAAAGGCCTAGCAGGATGAAGCCCAGCAGGGGTAAAGGCACCAGCACCAGCGTGTGCCAGCCATAGAGATGAATGATCGTGCCGGCCAGCAAAGAGGCGGTCGCCGAGGTGCCGAATATGCTGAATTCGTTGACAGCCTGGGCACGGAAGCGCTCTTCCAGGGCATATGTTCGGGTAACCAGGGTGGTGCCGCCGACATACAGGAAGTTCCAGCCGACACCGAGCAGTATCAGCGCATACCAGTAGTGAAAATAGGTCTGGCCCTGAAGCCCGATCAGGCAAGCGATGAACAGGGCAATGGCGCCGGCAAACATTAGCCGGATGACGCCAAACTTTTCGACCAGAAAACCGGTGAATAGCGATGGCAGATACATCCCCAGAACGTGGCTGCGAATCACCTGCGCAGTGCGCTCCAGGCTGAAGCCATCATGTACATGCATACTGAGCGGAGTGGCGGTCATGACAAAGGTCATGACGCCGTAGGCTGTCGCCCCAGCCAGTACTGCGACGACGAAAACCGGCTGCGACACGATTTCCCGCAAGCGCCGCTCACCGTCAATTTTTAGAGGCTGTCCGTCTCCGTGCAAGGGTTCCAGGGCCAGAAACAGCAGCGACTGCAACAGATAAAGAACGGCGACTGCGCCAAGAGTGCCGAGGTATTGAACACTCGGGAAGACAAACTCACCGTACTTGACCAGCTCCGGACCGATCACGGCGCCGCCAATGGCACCGAGCAGCACAAAGGAAATGGCACGCGGCGCATACATCGGGGCCACGCTCTCTGCTGCCGCATATCGGTATTGCTGGGTGAAAGCGGTGTTCACCCCGAACGTGGCACCCGCCAGAATGAAGAGCGCGAAGCTTTGCTGATACAAAGCAAGCCCCGCCAGCACCGTTGCAAGTACGGCACTCAGGGACGCCAGCGAAAAGCCACGCCGCCGACCGATTTTTCGCATCAGGATCGTTGCGGGAATGGTGGTCGCAGCAACTGCCAGCACCATGATGGAAATTGGCAAGGTCGCCAACGCCGGATCACCAGCCAGTTTGGCGCCAATGATGCCGCCGAGCGTCACGATGACAATCGCGCCCGTGGCCGAGATCATCTGGCAGCAGGTCAGAAGAATGATATTGCGCAGGCGCATGCTTGTGTCCGGGAGGAGTCCGATGCGAAACGTCGCATTCTCACATATTCTGCACGGGAGGTACGAGCCACAAAAATGAGGAACGCCGCATGCTGAACGTGTCTGACAAGCTTTCGATACCGGACGCGGAAATCGAGTTAAGCGCAATCCGTGCCGCCGGACCGGGCGGACAGAACGTCAACAAGGTCGCTACCGCCATTCATCTGCGCTTTGATATTGCGGCCTCGCCTTCCTTGCCGGACCAGGTCAAGGAGCGGCTGTTGGCGAAACGCGACCGGCGTATTTCGCGAGACGGAATCTTGAACATCAAGGCGCAGCGATGCAGGAGCCAGGAAAAGAACCGTGCCGATGCGCTGAAGCGGCTGCAAATCCTGCTGGCAGCGGCGCTTGAAGTACCCGAGGTGAGGAAGCGGACGAGACCGGGCCGTAAGGCGCGGGAACGGCGGCTGGCTGACAAGGCGCATCGAGCCAGCGTCAAACGAAACCGGGGTCGCGTGGACGAGTGATCCTGCGGCCAGAGCGGACGATGCGGAGCGCTCGGCAAAACACGCTGCCGCCGTTGTTCGTCCCGCGTTAGAATCCCCTCTGACTCAAGGAGGTCTCCCATGCACAGCAATAGACTCATTTTGATCCTGGCAGCGTTTGCCGGCCAGGCTGCGGCACAGACAGGACCCTCGTCGCTGGAACCGACATTCATTGAGGTAGAACCGCGAGTGATCGCATGGCGCCGGGATTTCCACGAGCATCCTGAATTGTCCAACCGCGAGTTCAGGACCGCTGGCATTGTCGCCGAACACTTGCGGAAGCTTGGTATGGACGACGTCAAGACCGGCATCGCGCACACTGGAGTGGTGGCTACCCTCGTCGGCGGCCTGCCCGGCCCGGTTGTAGCGCTGCGCGCAGATATGGACGGTCTGCCCGTCCTCGAACAGACCGGTGCTCCTTTCGCATCAACAGCGCGTGGCGAGTACAACGGTCAGGATGTACCTGTCATGCATGCCTGTGGCCATGACACGCACGTCGCCATGTTAATGGGCGCCGCAGAGGTGCTCGCCCAGCATCGTTCGGAGTTGCGAGGTACGGTAAAATTTATCTTTCAGCCAGCTGAAGAAGGACCGCCAGCCGGTGAGTCAGGCGGCGCGGCGATGATGATAGCGGAAGGCGTACTCGACGGCCCGGATGCACCGGAAGCGATTCTCGGTCTGCATGCCTGGCCCGGCGACGTCGGTACGATCAAATACCGCGCAGGCAGTTTCATGGCTGCGGCCGATGGCTTGCAAATCAATGTTGTTGGACGCCAGACCCATGGTTCGTCACCGTGGCTCGGTGTCGATCCTGTCTACGTTGCGGCGCAGATTGCCACCGCCATTCAGGGCATCCCAGCCCGCCATCTCGACATCACCAAAGGACCGGCCGTTATCACGATTGGCAGCATTCACGGCGGCATTCGGGGCAACATTATTCCGGACGAAGTTGAGATGCAGGGCACGATTCGCACCTTTGATACCGGTGTGCGTGAACAGCTGCACGCGAAACTCCGCACAACGGTGGCGGGCATTGCCGAAGCGAATGGCGCTACTGCTACCGTCTCAATCGAAGGGTATGCACCGGTAACCGGCAACGACCCGGAGCTGTTGCGACGAATGCTGCCAACCCTGGAACGGGCGGCGGGCGCTGACAAGGTCATTGAAGGGGATCTGATCACCGGCGCAGAAGACTTTTCCTTCTTTCAGGAGCGTATCCCCGGCCTGTTTCTGATGCTGGGCATCAATGACCCGGCGACACCCGTCAGCGAACGTCCGTCGAACCACTCGCCTTTCTTTATTGCCGATGAGCGTGCACTGATCGTTGGGGTGCGGGCTCTGGTCGGATTCGCGATGGATTATGCAGGTGCGAACAACCCCGGGGACGCTACCGCAAGATGAGCGATCGCGGACGCCTTTTTCAGTTTTTCAAGTACCTCGTGTATGCATTGCTGACGTTCAATATTTACGTTTTCTTTGCTGAGGAATGGGCGGCAACAGCGTATCGCTTCTCTGCCGGAATTGGCGCCGGCGAAACAATCGAAGCATTCGCCGCGACGATCGATACGAGCGCCTGGGTGGTACTTCTGCTCATGTTCGAACTCGAAACCCACGTTTTGGACGATCGCCATTTTACGCGTCGCATCACATTTCTGCTGCATGCACTCCGTGCGATCTGCTACGCCTTCATCATTTACGCGTTTTACGGCTATCTCATTAAGCTCGTTTTCCTGAACGGCGCTTCTCCCCTGCCGGTAGTCAGCGATTTGTGCGCGCTCGTTGATGGAGCCTGGTCGTACGCGGTCGATCTCGATGAATACGAAATGCTGAGTGCAGAGAACTGCGGCACCTTTTCTGCCGCTCAGTCTTTTTTGCAGCTGACAGGACTAACGGCCGTTGTGGATCTGGACGGATACCGGGAAATATTGCGACTCGCCTGGGTAGACGTCATCAATGCCGGCGTGTGGTTGCTGGTGGTGCTGATTCTGGAGATCGACGTGCGTCTGCAGGAGCGCAACATGCTGACGGGGAATATTCTGCGCATCAGCCAGGCAATCAAGTTCGTTATTTATTCAATCTTGTTGCTCGCCGCCATATATTGGGGTGTGAAGGGGGATTTCGTCGATTTCTGGGACGCGTTTCTCTGGCTGGTGGCATTTGTATTCATTGAATTGAACGTATTCGACTGGCGGCAGGAAACACTGCAGGGACAGCCGCAGCCAGCCGGTTCTCAGTCGGCAGGTCTGCGCTAGGCGGGCAAGATGCCTGCGCCAGCCCATGTTCGACAGCGAAGGGGTCTGGCCACAGCGCCAGGATTTGAGGTTATACTGCCGCCCTCCGCAACCACTTATTACAACCATAAGAAGAGCACAATATGGCCATTGCAGATCTAGGCAACGTTTTAAAAATCTTCAAGGGATCGCAGATTTCGGAAAAAGAGCAGAAGTCGCTTTTTCACGAGGTACTGCTGATGGTACTGGCACGCGCGTCGAGCTCCGACGCCAATATCCACCCGGTGGAAATTGCAACAATTCGAGAGCTCATCGATCGTGAAACCGGGGAAAAGGTCAGCGATCTGGATGTTCGCAAGGCTGCCCGTACGGAATTGTACGAAACAACACCACTCGCTAAATACCTCTCAAGTGTCAGCCGCAGTCTCCATGACAAGGAAAGAGTTCGTGTCATTCATTTGCTGGCGGAAGTGATCAGCAGCGACACGGAGATCAGTGTTCTCGAAGTCGACTTTTTCAATCGCGTCGCCGCCGCGTTATACGTCACTCCGGCGGAAGTCGCGGGACTCATCGCTAATTAACAGCTTGGCTTGCCTAACCTTAAATCTGCCGGCGACAAGGTTTTAGCATGGCGAAAATTCTTCTTGTTCTGACAGGAATACTGTGGCTCCTTGCCAGTCCGCTGCATGCGGCAGAGCGCAGCTTCGATTCCGACGGGGTGAGCTTGCGCTACCTGGTGGAGGGAGACGGCGAAACGGTCTTGCTGCTGCACGGCTTCAGTGGCTCCGCAGAAGGGCTTTATGTAAAACCAGGCACCTTCGACAGACTTGTCGATGCAGGCTTTCGGGTTGTGGCACTGGACCAGCGCGGACATGGCAAAAGCGAAAAACTTTATGGCGCCGATGATTACGGGCTAAAGATGGTCGAAGACGTGCGGCGACTCCTGGATGACCTGAATGTCGATAAAGTACACCTCGCCGGCTACTCCATGGGCGCCAAGGTAAGCAACGCGTTTCGCGACAAATACCCCGAACGATTACTGAGCGTGACCTTGGGCGGTTACGGTTGGCCCTGGCGCGCTGAGCCCGTGACGCTTGAAGACTCCCTGATGAGAATTGCCGACAGGAACCTTTTGCCCGGCAATGATAGTCGCGCACTGGCCGCTGTCAGCGTCGGCATGGCAGCGCTCGATGTTGACGAGCAGAGCTTGCGTGGAAATGTGGTGCCGGCATTCGCCATCATTGGCGCCAAGGATGAAGTCGTCTCTCCTGAAGATCGGGATACACTGCGTGCGACCATGCACAATTTGCACATGGTCATCATGCCCGGCACCCACGCCGGCCCGGATGGTGCGCCGTACAAACCGCGTTACGCTGACGAAATCGTTGCCTTCCTGACCTCTTTAAACGACGAAACAGGATAACCCGCTCACATCCCGAGGGCGCTAAACTAACGTCCGCGCGTTACCGTCAGTCGTTCATCGCTGGCCGCCATGCTTTGCAGCGTGGGGTCCTTGTCTTCAACGACGAGAGACAGCAACTGCCGCTCCTTATTCAGTGCCATGAGGTAGGGATGCCAGCGGCTTTCATTCTCGCGCTGGTAATGGCCGGATAACTCCCACCCCTGCTCCGTCGGGAAAATATAAACCTTGCCGGCGGCACGCACCCGGTCTATGGAATCTGAAATATGCAGATTGGGTTCCTGAATGTAGCGCCTTAGAATCTGCCGCCCTTCCAGAACCACCGCTTCCTCCACGACCCGCTGCGCCGAGCGCTCGGAATCAGTAATCCAGCGATAGGATGCCACTGCCAGCAGCAGTCCAACGCTGACGGCGAAAACAATGCTGCCCGTTCTGTGATTCAGCGCCATCCGGTAATCCTCATGCGATACCGATCAGTTTGTGTGTCTGCAGACTCAGGCGCCATTGCGGGTGATCCAGACAATAACGGACTGTCGCGCGAATGTTCTGCAGCTGCTCGTCATTGTCGAGCGGCTGTAAGAAAAAATGTCTGAAGTCGAGTTTTTCAAATCGTTCCGGACCGGCTGCGGCCTCGGTCTGCGGGAAAACCAGTTTCAGTTCGTCTCCGCTTTCCTGTTGCAATGTCGCATTCCCTTTCGGACTAACGCAAATCCAGTCGATGCCTGCTGGCGCCTTCAAGGTGCCATTCGTCTCGACGCCAATTTCGAAGCCGGCACGGTGTAGCCCGTCAATCGCCGGGGAATCGAGTTGCAACAGGGGTTCCCCCCCTGTGCAGACGACGTATGGCGCCGCGGTCCCGCAAGCTGCAGGCCAGGCGGCACTAACGGCAGCCGCCAGCTCCGCGGCTGCCTTGAATTTCCCTCCGCCCGGACCACCCGTGCCGACGAATGCTGTATCGCAGAAATTACAGATCGCGGAGGCGCGGTCGCGTTCCCGGCCGGACCACAGATTGCAGCCGGCAAAGCGGAGAAAAACTGCCGGGCGGCCGGTATGGGCGCCCTCTCCCTGCAAGGTGTAATAGATCTCACGAACGGAATAGGTCATGACGTCATCAGCGGATCCGTCACCCCTGCCTCGGAAAAACCTTTTACCCGCAGTTGGCACGCCTGACATTTGCCACACGGTGGGCGCATGCCGGCGTAGCAGGTATGCGTGTCTGCCAGAGCGTTCAGGGCGCCGACGTCGACGGCCAGTAGCACTGTTTCCTTTTTGCTGAGATGCATTAGCGGCGTATGAATACGGATGCTGCCGGATATTCCGAGTTGCAGGGTTTTTTCGAGCGCCTGGATGGTGTTCTCACGGCAATCCGGGTATCCGCTGTAGTCTGTTTGCGCTACGCCGGTTACGATGTGCTGTATGTCGCGCGGCCAACAGTACGCGGCCGCAAAAGTCAGGAAAACCAGATTCCGTCCGGGCACGAACGTCACTGGCAAACCATCTTTGCCGTCATCCTCCAGCAAATATTCAGTGCTAGTCAGCGCGTCGCTGCCAAGCGCCGCAAAGGTATCAATCGGTAATTCCACGTGTGGCACACCTGCATCCGCGGCGATTCGTGCGGCGCACGCCAGTTCGATGCGATGACGCTGTCCATAGTCAAACGTAATCGCGCGGACGTGCTGTTGGCCGAAACGACGTATAGCCCAATACAGACAGGTCGTGGAATCCTGTCCGCCCGAGAGCACCACAAGTGCGTCACCGGACATCAGTGCTGCTCAGATGGTCGGGTAATTTGCCCGCCCGTGCCGCGCACACCATTCCTGAACTCCTGCCAGTCCGGACGTTTATGCTTGACGAGATAGTCTTTCGTCAGCGATTCAGACGTCAGCCAAAGTCGCGATGCCTGATCTGCATCGTGCAGGTAACTTTCCGGGACCCGCACCGCGTTGCAATCTTCGAAAAATGCACCGCTGGTCGTCCCCAACAGTGCATTCGTCGCGACGAAGCAACTCGTCGCGGCGCCTTCCGCGACGGTTTTCCCGGCAATCCGCGCAAGCAATGCAAAACCTGTGCGTACGACCGCTGATTCGTCGCGCAGTATATTGGTATTGATTACGCCGGGGTGCAGTGCATTTGAGGTAATTCTGGTTCCTTTTAGCAGACGAGCCAGTTCAATAGAAAACAGGGCATTGGCCAGCTTGGAATGCGCATAGGCAGTCGCAACGGACCAGTTCCTTTGCAGCCTCAAGTCGTCGAACTGAATTCCGCCCGGCGGCGCGTCCTCATAAGCCGCGCTGCTGGAAACGATGACGACCCGCCCCTGCCAGGAAAAATACAGGCGGTCCAGCAAGCGGTTCACGAGCACAAAATGCCCCAGATGATTGACCGAAAAATGTCGTTCTACCCCGTTGCTGAGCTGTCGTTCACCGCCTCGCATTCCCGCGTTGCAGATCAGCATGTCGATCGGCGAATTCAATGAGCGGATCGATTCTGCACAGGCTACGACCGAGGCAAAGTCCGAAAGCTCGAGCGCCAGTGGCGTGGTTACCCCGCGAACGCTGGCACAAGCCTTCTGTGCCGACGCCACGGTGCGACCGGTACCCAGGACATAAGCGCCGCGAAGCGCCAGTACTCGCATAGTTTCATAGCCAATGCCGGAGGTGCAGCCGGTGACCACCGCAATCTTGCCTTGCAAATCCATCCCGGCAGTCAGCTGTTCGGCGGTCGTGTCCTCGCCAAACGGGCTCCGGGGTACCGCAGGATCTGCGATGGTCCCGGGCCCGCCGCAGGATGAGACGCTGGCGCCGGCCGCTGCAACAGACGATGCCTGCAGAAACTTGCGGCGCGTGAGCATGGCAGACATCTACTTGAAAAGGTCGTCGGCCGCGGTTGACGCGGGCGCCGGCGCATCCGTCTCGCTAGCCTCGCCAAATAATGCCGCAAGGCTAGCGGCCGCTTTTCGCGACGCGGCCGCCGCGACGGCGTCAAAGTCGTCCCGCCCCGGCTCAAACCAGGGGCAAAAATTCATGCGGTCCTTCTCAGTCACCTCTTCCGCGTCGTCTTCCCGGCATTTTTTCGCAACCTGCTGATCGAAATGCACGCACATGCGGCAGCAATGCAGGAATACAGCACACGACGGACATGCGTCTCGTTGTGACAGGGGCAAACTGAGCGCAGCCAGCGATTCGCCGCAGCGAAAGCACTGCAAAATGACGTCAGGCATGTCGGGCGACCCGCGAACGGCAAATCTGTAACAGCTTCATCCGCGCAATTATAGACCGGACGGCGTCACCAGCGCGGCTCGAATTGATGTCAGGCCGGTGTGCAAAGCGCCTTCGGCAGGTCATGATACGGGACCCATGCAGCCGGATTCCGCACCTATGCCGCCCTCTCACCGTCTCCCCGTTATCGCTCTGTTATTGTTGTTTTTCGCTGGCTGCGCCGGCAACAGCGATTCGTTGAACAGCGATCGTATTGAAAAAAAGTATGGTAGCTACGGGGTGGACGTACTGCTGGCGACGGATGAACAGCGCGTCTCCAGCCTTTACAGCACGTCGGCCGGCGAGCGGGTCACGCGGAGTTATGCCGTGGTAGAGTTTCTTGGCACTGAGCATCCCGCACTCGCAGCGACGCACGCCAGAATCCTCCGCGGTGATTCCATCGGTGCCACCTTCCGCGCTGCCGGATTCTCGATCCGGAAGCAAGCGCTCTTTATCGGTCAGCTGGACGTGCCTGCGGCGTATGCCACCCTGGCGGAACGGATGCAGATTGAACTGCCGCAAGCGCTCGCCGTGCACCAATATCTGTTCATCGTCTCACGCGACGAGCGGAGCTGGAATTACGCCCGGATCACGGAGGTTCACCATCCCGACTATCTGGATGCCAGCGATCTGGCAGCACTGTACGGCGAAATTGTCCTGGACGATTCAAACCGTGACCGCATTCACGATTTCATCGGCCCGCCACCCGGGAAATGATAGCCAGGTCCGGTCTGCGGGCGCGGCAGCTGTGTACACTCGGATAAACCTTACATAAGAACGGCTTAGAGGTGTTATGTCATGAGGCACTTTATTCGACTGGGAAGCCTTTTGCTGGTCTTGTCGGCGTGTGGCGCCGTGCACGCACAGGAAGCACAGGACGATCAGGCCACTGTCTGGTCGATCGTCGAGCAGGTGTGGAGCGCGATGGAACAGGGCAATGTCGGCTGGGTGGATGACATGCTGCTGGCTGACTTCGTCGGCTGGCCTGAGGCCTCGCCTGCCCCGCGCAGCAAGGCATCAACACGTATGTGGTCGCGTTTCGACAGTAGTCAGTCCAAGGGCTTGGCTCACGAACTTTATCCACTGTCCATTGTTGTCCACGGCGACGTCGCGGTCGTTCATTACCTGTACACCAATGCAGTGCAAACTCGTGACAAGGAGACTGTGGTCAAAAACGGGCGTTATACTGACGTTCTCGTACGCGAGGACAGCGGCTGGAAATTCATCACCTGGCACGGGGGACACGACGTTCCCTGAAGGAATATCCTCGCCACTGGCAGCGCTCTGAAACCGGCCGCGCGCTGCCGGTCCGGATGCACCGAACCCCTGCCGCATTAAAGCGCGCGAAAATAGTGCCAAAACGGCTTCTCGCCCCCGGTTAAGCGGCCGTTCAGCTTGACCTGTATATCGTTGGCCCCAACATGCACAAGTCCGTTAAAAGCGGGCTGGTAGCCAGGAGGCACCGATGAAAGGCCAATCGATTTCAATGCAACGCTGTAGCCCCGCCGCATTACTGTTCATGCTGGTGTTTTTCGCCGCTGCGGCGCTCGCCCAGGTCCCCGTAGACGAGAACGGCAATACACTGCCTGCCACTTACGAAGGTGAAGCGTCGGTAGTGGTCAGCCCCGCACCGGCCGTTGCTGGTGAAGTTGCGCTGTTGTCCGCCGTAGAATTACAGGAACTGGTCGGACCAGTAGCGCTTTATCCTGACGATCTGCTGGCGATTGTTTTGCCGGCTTCTGCTTACCCGCTGGAAATCGTCCAGGCCGCCCGTTTTCTTGAAGCACTGCAGACTGATGACGCTCTTGAACCGGACGAAGCGTGGGACGAATCCGTTGTTGCGCTCCTCAATTATCCGGACGTGGTGCGCCTGATGGACGAGGACATCGAGTGGACCTGGCGGCTGGGCGACGCTGTGATCACTCAGCAGACGGAGGTTATCGCCGCAGTTGAAGCATTCCGGGATCGCGCGTATGCCGCCGGCAATCTTAAAAGCGACGAGTACCAGAACGTCTCCTCAAGCGAGGGCATCATCGAGATCGTCCCGGTGAATGAGGAAATCATCTACGTGCCTTACTACGAACCGGCGGAAGTTGTCGTTTATCAACCGCGCCGTGTATACAACTATTACCCCGATCCCTATCCGGTCTACTACTACCCGTACCCGGCGGGTTACCGGTTTCATTCGAATTATTTCTGGGGCGTCACGACGGCCTTTAATATTGGCTGGTCGAATCATTTCCTGCACGTTTATCATCCGACGTACTGGGGTCACCCCTATTACGGCAGAAGCTATGCAGGGCATTACTACCGTCGTCCCAGCATCAATGTGTACAACACCTGGTACGTGAGCAATAACCGCAACAGTTCTGCCCATCGATATCGAGACGGTGATTATTGGCGGCCGCGCACTCGTGCCGGCGCACGCCAGCAAGAGCCGCGGGTACGAAACGAGCACTATCCGCCGAACCGCGCAGGCGACAGCCGCAGCACTGGTGCCAACCGCGCCAATGCAAGAGGTGACGATCGCCGCCTTGAGGGGCGTCAGGACGGACGCATCAGTCTCAATCTGCGCGAGCGTGATGCCGGTGAGGCCCGTGTCCTCAGACAGCAAAACGCCCGGAACACTGCGGGCAATCGAACTGCTCGACAGTCGGTGCGCAATACTGAGGGCAGTGCGGCGTCACAGTCGAGAGCTTTGGCGCAGACGGCAAATCGCAGTACGCCTTCTACGGCAAACGATAGACGAGCCACAGCCACAGGTGAACGCAGCCAGCGACCGGCAAACAACGCGGCCGGGCGTGGCGAGCGGGAGAATACAACCAGCCCGCGGTCATCGGACACTGACGTAAAACGCCAGTCAGAATCGAGACCGGACATCCGCTTTCGGGATCGCGGCAGCGACAACGGTCGCACGGCTCCGGCTGTCGCG
This sequence comes from Woeseiaceae bacterium, assembly GCA_037968735.1. Lineage (GTDB taxonomy): Bacteria > Pseudomonadota > Gammaproteobacteria > Steroidobacterales > Woeseiaceae > SZUA-117. The sequence continues at coordinate 261,945 of JBBKWC010000014.1, forward strand.
CCTGCACCATCTGGCCGCACGTCTGCGCCTGCCGGCAATCGTGGCGCCACCCGGCTGACCGATAACGCCCGTCGCGACGTTTCTGCCACCCGGCAGAACCGCAACCGGTCGATAACGTCAGCAGCACAGCCAGGTGCAGAAACGAATCGGGCGGTCACGAACCGTTCCGCGACGCCCGACAAGTCCGTTAGCCAACGCCAGGCGCCGCGCACCGAACGACCGCAGGTTCGCGCATCCCAACCGAGTACCCCACAGGTCAATCGTAGCTCAGGCGTACAGCGGTCGGCACCCGCCAGCCGAGTGAGCGCGCCGAGGGTCTCGCAGTCAGCGCCAGCCCCGCGTGCGGCACCCCAGCGAAGTGCCGCGCCGCGAAGCGCGCCACAGCGTGCAACTCCGCGTGCCACGAGACCGCAGCAGCGTGCCGCGCCACGGCAACAGCAAGCACCTGCGAAACGCTCAGGATCGCGTGAAGCCAGACAGCCGAGAAACAGAAACTAGTCGTCTCGACGCCAGGCGCAGAAGTAGCGTCTGACGACAACTTGCAGGGGGCTGGTTCAGGAGCCGGGATGATCGTCGTTTTCCGCTGACGCTCCCGGCTTTTTTTCTGTGGGCTGGTCAAACTTGCCCGATGAAAACTGCCAAGCCACATAGAAAACACAAATGGCGGCAAACAAGGCCAGAGCAACCAGAATTAAAGAAAGCAGGTTCACGCCGGTATCATAGACGCAAGCGAACCACGACGACATCCTGCATCACGACCTGGTCGATTACGTTTTCGCGCTCTCGCTCAGAGTGACGCCACACTCGTGGATGCGTCCAAGGCTCAGGTACCTTCGAGAAAGCGCTTTTAAATAACTGATCTGGCGAAGAAATTTGTCTGGCATACCTCGACTGGGCTGCGATCCGTGCTCGCAGTGGCAGGGCATTTATCGACCTGCACGGCTGCAAGCTGAAGGCTGTCCGGCATGCAAATTTTGCCTATACTGTGGTGCGCACCGCCTCAGCGCGTCATTCACACCAGGGGAAAAATAATGTCTCACAGATCTTTCGCTGCCGTTTCGGCACTGGCGATCAGCTTTTTGTTATCGGCCTGCGGACCGTCAGAACCTGTCGCGGTGGCGCCGGTTGCCGCGCCGCAAAGTGCACCCTCCGAAGCACCGGAGCGCACCGTCGATACTGCCGCCACGGCTCGTGAGATCGCGATGAATTCAATTATTGTCGACACTCATATCGATGTGCCCTATCGCATCGAAGAGGTCTGGGAAGATGTCTCTGTAGCCACGGAAAGCGGCGATTTCGATTATCCGCGTGCCGTAGCGGGTGGGCTCAACGCGCCGTTCATGTCGATCTACACCCCGGCTGGCCTGGAAGCGGAAGGTCGTTCGAAGGAAGTTGCCGAAAAACTCATCGATCTCGTCAATCGAATCGTTGCTGAAAATCCCGACAAGTTCGCACTCGCCATGTCACCTGACGATATCGAGGAAAACTTCCGCAAAGACCTGATATCCCTGCCGATGGGCATGGAGAATGGTTCGCCGATAGAAGGTGACCTGGCGAACGTGCAGCACTTCTTCGATCGTGGCATCCGCTACATTACGCTCGCGCATGGTCTGTCAAACCACATTTCGGATTCTTCCTACGACGACAACAAGCAATGGGGCGGGCTAAGTGATTTCGGCGTCGAAGTGGTAGCGGAAATGAATCGCATCGGCATGATGGTGGATATCAGCCACGTATCGGATGAGGCATTTTGGGACGTCATGGAAGTCGCGACCGCGCCGGCTATCGCCTCCCATTCTTCCGCTCGCCACTTTACGCCCGGCTTCGAACGCAACATTGATGACGACATGATAAAGCGGTTGGCCGAGAACGGCGGCGTAGTCATGATCAACTATGGCTCGGCATTTCTGACCGGAAAAGCCAATGAATATGGCGACATAAAGCGCGCTGCTATGGCTGCCTGGCTGGAAGAAAACGGACTGGAGGAATCAGACGAAAACGAAGCAAAGTTCGACGATGTTTACGCCGTTACCAGCGGTGGATATCCCTTCGCCACACTAAATGAAACCCTGGATCACTTCGACCATGTCGTCGAGCTGGTTGGCGTCGATCACGTCGGCATTGGCTCGGACTATGACGGCGTCGGCGACAGCCTGCCAATCGGGCTGAAAGACGTTTCCAGTTACCCCACGCTGGTGGAGGGACTACTGCGCCGTGGTTACAGTGAAGCGGATATCAAGAAAATACTTGGCGAAAACCTGCTGCGAGTGTGGCGGCAGGTCGAAGCCGCGGCTGGCAGCTAGGAAGGTCCGGTAATGACTTGCAGCCCGGCGCCATGCCGACGTATGAGACTGGTCCCCCATGTCTTGATGATGTTGTGTTTCAGCTGGCTGGCTGGCTGTGCGAACGATGCCGGAAGCGCCGACTTCGATGTCATCATTCGTGGCGGCAACGTTTATGACGGCCTCGGTAACGATCCGGTTGTCGCCGATATCGGCATTACCGGCGATCAGATCGCGCGCATCGGCGACCTGGCTGCACTGACGGCCGGAACGGAGATAGACGCCACGGGCCTCGCCGTAGCGCCCGGATTTCTGAACATGCTGTCCTGGGCGACCGAGACGCTGATCGAAGACGGGCGCGCCATGAGCGACATCATGCAAGGCGTCACCCTGGAGATCATGGGGGAAGGCGAATCCATGGGCCCCTTGAGCGCAGCGATGAAAGCCGAAGCCAAAGTTCGCCAGGGTGATATTCAATACGACATCGAATGGACCACGCTCGGCGAATACCTCGAATACCTCGAAGCGCGCGGCGTGTCACCCAATGTTGCCTCGTATATCGGCGCGGAGACCCTGCGTATTCACGAGGTCGGTTACGACGACCGCGCTGCGACGGCAGAAGAACTTGGACGCATGCAGGAACTCGTTCGACAGGCAATGCGCGAGGGCGCCCTCGGCGTCGGTTCGTCGCTAATCTATGCGCCAGGCAATTTTGCCAGTACGGAAGAACTCATCGCGCTTGTGAGTGCTGCTGCGGAATACGGCGGCGCGTATATTTCGCATTTGCGATCTGAAGGAAGCCGCCTGGAAGAGGGTGTGCAGGAACTCATCAAGATCGCGAGCCTGACCGGTGCCCCTGCTGAGATCTATCACCTGAAAGCGTCAGGGCAGGAAAACTGGCACAAGCTGTCCAGCGTTTTCGACATGATTGAATCAGCTCGTGCTGCCGGCCTGGCCGTGACTGCCGACATTTATAACTACACCGCCGGCTCTACCGGACTTAATGCAACGATGCCACTGTGGGTGCAGGCCGGCGGACACGCCAAGTGGGTGGAGCGATTGCAGGATCCCGAAATACGGGCCCGCGTTGCGCTGGAGATGAAACAACCGACCAGTGAATGGGAAAACTTCTACGTGGCTGCCGGTCCGGAAAATATTTTGCTGATCGGTTTCCGCAACGAAGCGCTGCGCCCGCTTATCGGCAAGACGCTGCAGGAAGTTGCCGATGAGCGCGGTACAGACCCCGCAATAACGGCTATGGACCTCGTTGTTGAAGATGACAGCCGTGTAGATGCCGTGTATTTCTTGATGTCAGAGAATAATGTCCGCCGCAAACTTGCCAAGCCGTGGATCAGTTTTGGCTCCGATGCGGGGGCGCCGGCTGCCGAAGGCATTTTTCTGCAGTCGAGCAGGCATCCTCGAACTTACGGCAATTTCGCACGCCTGCTGGGCAAGTATGTGCGCGAGGAAAAAATCATCACGCTGCAGGAGGCGATTCGGCGTATGACCTCACTACCGGCGGCAAACACGGCAATCCGGAAACGTGGCGAACTGCGGGAGGGTTTCTTCGCCGACATCGTGGTATTCGATCCACTCCTGGTGGGCGATCGCGCCACGTTCGAGGACTCCCATCAATACGCCACCGGTATGGTTCATGTATTCGTCAACGGTGAACAAGTGCTAAATGAAGGCCGCCATACGGGCGCCAAGCCGGGTCGTGTGGTGAGGGGCCCGGGCTGGGAAGGCTGACACGGTAGCGCTAACCTCGGCGCTTGGTCGTCGGGGCTAGCGGTAGTCCTCGTCACCGGTGACATTCCCGCTCCATTCTCGCGGCCATTCCGCGTCCAGTGGGTACGGTCGAACTTCAGTATTGAATGTCAGGTAGTTGACGATTTCGTAGGAATAGATGGCGAGCGAGTGGCCCAGCGACTTGAGATTGTCATTTGTATCACCGGTAAACAGCACCTGAAAAAACTGTATGACGATGACTGCACCGGTAACGAGGCGTGACACGCCGTAGATAAAGGCAAACACCAGCATAAAAAACAGTCGTATCCACGTCGATCGGGCGCCAACGTTTTTTTGCAGGTCGCTGCTCCCGTAATTGGCAGGCTTACGCGTTTCCTGATCTTCCATCGCCCAACTCCCCGTCGGTGGCCTTCGCTGGCCAGTATAGGCTGAATTCGCTCACAGGTTTGACGGGTAGTACACCTAGGCGCTGGTATAAAAATACCAGGCGGCGAGTATGAGGAGGGCCATGCTTAACAATTTAAAGAAGCCGGTCAGGCCACTCGGCCGGTCCGCAAAACTGGTCGGTGGCTTGTAGGGTCCGTGCGTAGCCCAGGCACGGTCGACCAGGACTTTCGCGTTCGCCAGGCCAAGACCGGTCGCGTCCTGCAGGATCTTGATGGCCTCGATTTTGCGGCCATCCTTGATGGCCGCAATAACAGTGGCAGGCAATTCGTTTTCGGTGATGATGAGTTCGGATTTCATCCCTGCGTCCGGTGCAAAATTACCCATCCATCGTAGCAATATTGCCGCTCACGTAACTTTGTCGCAGGTCTCAAAACGCAGCCGGCTTGCCCGTTCTGACCCTATTTCGGCCGATAGGCCCAGATGAAACCTTCGCGATTCGGCATTTTTACCTGTGGCAGGCTCTCAGCATCGACTTCGCTGTCCGCCGGAATGATGCCATTTTGGAACAGCAGGTAAGCAGTAACCGCGTAAACCTCGTCATTACTCAGTATTCCGGGTGACTGCAGCGGCATGGCACGCCGCACGTAATCGAAGATCGTTGTTGCATGGGGCCAAAAGCTGCCGACAGTCTTCAGCGGATTGTCGCTTGAAAGACTGCCCTGCCCGCCTGTGAGCGCGTCATTGATGCCACCGGCTGCGCCTTCACCGTGACAGGCGAGGCAGTGCTGTTGAAAAACAGCCTCACCCTCCGCCACCGTACCGCTGCCTGCAGGCAGCCCGTTGCCATCCGGCAATATGGTGTAGTCGAGCTCCGCCAGCTCAGCAGCGCTGACCGGAGTGCCAAGTCCCGGCAGTTCCTGCGCGCCGACCGTGCCAGACAGGCTGCAGACCACAGCCAGGGCAATTAACGCGGTTTCCTTACGCGTAAACATTGCTAACCTCCCCGGAAGCAGCAACTTGCCACGCTTGAATACCGTTGTAGTGATAAAAAGCGGCGCTGGAGCGATCGGCGAGCACCTTTTCCCGGGTCGGCTGCACGGTGCCCTTTGCATCGATCGCGCGGCTCATGATTACGGCAGGTCCGCCATCCCATCGCCACGCACTTCTGAACCGCGTGAGGTTTTTGGGCAAAACGTGCTCATCGAGAGCGGCGTCGGCCCAGGTCCTGCCGCCGTCGGCTGAGACCTGCACCCGCCGGATGCGCCCGGCGCCGCTCCAGGCGATGCCGGATATCTGATAAGTGCCAGGGTCACCGAGATTCAATCCCGGCGACGGACTCGTAATCAGTGATTTGACACCCATCGGATAGGTAAAGAGTTTCGCAGTGCCGTCTTTCTGCAGGTCCGAATATTTCGATGTTTCGTCCTTGGTCATCGCAGGCTGGTCCGTGACTTTGATGCTCCGCAGCCATTTCACCGACATATTTCCCTCCCACCCTGGCAGGAACAGACGCATCGGATAGCCGTTTGATGGCCGCAGTCGTTCTCCGTTCTGATAGAGGGCGACGATTGCATCGTCCTGCGCCTTGTCAAGCGGCACACTGCGGCTCATGAGCGGCGAATCCGCGCCGTCCGCAATGATCCATTTGGCACCCCGTTTCAAACCGGTCTCCTGCAGTAATACGGACAACGGTACGCCACCCCATTCGCTGGATGCGACCAGACCGTGAATAGAACTGCACGGTGCCTGCACCGGTTCCGCCGCGAGCGAGGCGCCGCTGTTGCCAGCACACTCGAGAAAGTTGATACGTGACACCGTTGGATAGCGGCCGAGCGCATCGATATCGAATGCCAGCGGCCGTTCGACAAGCCCGTGGATGACCAGCCGGTGCTGGTCGGGATCTATGGCCGGGATGCCATTGTGGTGGCGTTCGAAATGCAGTCGGCTGGGTGTAATCATGCCCTGCAAATATTCCAGCGGTGTGAATGACACGCCGGTGCCAGTGGTGCCTTTAGATGAGCGAATGCCGAGACGCTTGATGTGAGATTCATGCGGCGATGGCAGACCCGCCTCACTCATCGGCGCACCGGTAATCTTGCTCCACGCCTCGCGTTGCTGGCCGCTAGCCGTGGCAGCCAGCAGCGCGGTCCCGGCCAAACCAGCCTGCAGAAAAAGGCGCCTGTGTAAAAGTCCGTTGCCAGCAGCAAACTCCGTATCAATATCCGTCATGTAACCCCCGCTCAGATCGTGCACCGATGCCGTCATAACCATGAAATAACGGGCCACTATTGTCGCGAATCACTGTAACACTGCCTGCTTGCAGGTGCTTCTGCTATTCTCGCCAGCGACATCGCGCGTCGCGTGTTTGCTCACCACTGCCGGGAGCCGCAATGATTCAGCCAGCATCCGCCCCACTTTTTCTCTCCGCCGTGCTGCTGCTTGCAGCCTGCGCAGAAGAGGACACCTCCACCGGCGGGGAACCGCCTTTCGCCAGCCGCTATCAACCCCTGCCTTCGGCAGCGACTATCCTGCAAGGCGCGACGGTCCTTACCGGCACCGGCGAACGCATCGATGACGCGGACGTCGTCATGGCAGACGGCAAGATCGTTGCGGTCGGAACAGGTCTGGACGCAGGCGATATGACTGTCGTCAATGCGTCCGGAAAATGGATAACTCCAGGCGTCATCGACGTGCATTCACACTTGGGCGCTTACGCGTCTCCCAGTGTCGACGCCCATTCCGACGGTAACGAGGCAACCGCACCGAACACGGCGGAAGTCTGGGTTGAGCACAGTGTCTGGCCGCAAGACCCGGGCTTCGTTGCAGCGCTGGCCGGCGGCGTCACTACCTTGCAGATTCTGCCGGGCTCCGCCAACCTGTTCGGCGGTCGTGGAGTGACATTAAAGAATGTCCCTGGCCAGACCGTCATGGATATGAAATTCCCGGGTGCGCCGTACGGTTTGAAGATGGCCTGCGGTGAAAACCCGAAGCGGGTATACGGCAATCGCAACCAGTCACCGCAAACCCGCATGGGTAATGTAGCCGGGTACCGCAGCGCATGGATCGAAGCGGCCGAGTATCGCGACAAGCGTGGAGCGTCCGACGACGGCGACGGTGAGGCCCCGACCCGCAGCCTCAGACTCGATACGCTTGCCGGTGTTCTCGACGGCGACATCCTGGTGCACAACCACTGTTATCGCGCCGATGAAATGGCCGTAATGTTCGAAATCGCAAAAGAGTTTGACTACAAGATCACGGCGTTTCATCACGCGGTCGAAGCGTACAAGATCGCCGACCTGCTGCGCGAGAACGATACCTGTGCGGCGATCTGGGCAGATTGGTACGGATTCAAAATGGAAGCCTTCGACGGCATTCGCGAAAATGCGGCGATCCTGGACCGGGCGGATACCTGCACCGTGATGCATTCCGACAGCGACATCGGTATTCAGCGTCTGAATCAGGAGAGCGCAAAAGTCATGGGCGCGGCCGCGCGTGTCGGCATCGACATTCCACCGGAGCGGGCCATTCGCTGGATATCGTCGAATGCAGCGAAAGCACTGGGAATTGCAGACAGTGTCGGCACGCTCGAGTCCGGCAAAATGGCGGACGTCACTGTATGGAGCGGCAATCCTTTCAGTATCTATTCGCGCGCTGAACGCGTGTACATCGACGGCGCACTGGTGTACGACCGCAATGACCCGTCAGTTAATCCGGTCACGGACTTCAGCCTGGGCACTTCCGCCGAGCATGGAGGTGCGCTGTGAACCGCCTTGCTGCCCTCTGCTTAGTGGCCCTTGCTTGCTGCGATCTCGCTGGCGCCCAGACTACCGCGATAAGCGGTGCAACGGTGCACACCGTTGGCCCCGCTGGAACCATCGAAAATGCGACGATTCTCGTTGATGGCGGCCGCATTACGGCCGTTGGCACCAATGTGACTGTTCCTGCCGGGGCAGTGCGCATCGATGCAAGCGGCAAGATAATAACGCCCGGTCTTTTTTCGCCGCTTGGTCAACTCGGTCTGAGTGAAGTCAGTGCCGTGGACAGTACCAACGATGCGACTCAGACCGGCGACCGATTCGCCGCCGCCTTTGATGTAGCGGACGCGTTCAATCCCCGCTCAGTTGTGATCGCAATTACGCGTATCGATGGGGTCACGCGGGCCGGCATCATGCCGCGACCCGGCGGCGGGGATGACGGCAATGCCAGTCACGTCCTGTCGGGGCTAGGCTCCATTGTGCACCTGGGCGGCAGCCGCGAATATTTCGTCAAACGCGGTGCCGTCGTGGTTGCTAATTTTGGCGAAACGGGTAGCGCCGTGGCCGGCGGTTCGCGCGCCACGGCAGTGCAGACATTGCGGCTGGCATTGGACGATGCGCTGGACTACCGACTCAACAATGTTCTGGCCGATCGCGGCGAGTGGCGGGATTATTCGGTCAGCCGAGCGGATCTGAATGCGCTGCAGCGGGTGCTCGATGGTAGTGCAGCGTTGCTGTTCAACGTCAATCGCGCCAGCGATATCAGCGTAGTGCTCAACATTGCCGAGACCTACGGCATCGACGTCATTATCGCGGGCGGTGCGGAAGCGTGGATGATCGCGGACCACATTGCTGCAGCCGGGGTGTCCATCATTCTCGATGGCATCAATAACCTGCCTGCGTCCTTCGACGGCATCAATGCACGGCTGGACTCTGCGGAAATTCTGGCGGGCGCTGGCGTAGTGTTTGCGTTTGGCGCAGCAGCCCAGACCCATAACGCGCGTCTGCTGACGCAATCCGCCGGCATCGCTGTCGCCAACGGCCTCGCCTGGGATCAGGCACTGGAAGCAATCACGCTCGCACCGGCCAGGATATTCGGCGTCGCGGCAACGATGGGCAGTATCGAGACGGGCAAAGACGCAGACCTGGTGATCTGGGCTGCTGATCCGCTGGAACTGACCTCCTATCCGGAACAGGTTTTCATCCAGGGAAATGCTATTGACATGCAGAGTCGGCAGACACTGCTGCGCGACCGATATCTCGCACCGCCGTCGGCGAAGCCACCCGCGTTTCGGCAATGACCCTCTGACATGCACCTTACGTCGTCATGACGGCGCAGATCTGTGCGACCCGAAGTCTAAAAAGTGCGTTACATTAGCAATACTTTTGCGTTACAATTGTAGCATGGCCCGAACCAAGATTGCGACCCTCAACCTGCGCATCGATCCCGATGTCAAAGACGCTGTGCGAGCAGCCGCAGAGCAAGAACATCGCAGTGTCGCGAACATGGTGGAAATGCTTATTCGGCGGTATTGCGATGAGTCGGGCATTCGGGTATCGGCGACAGCGGGTAAGGGGAAGCGAAATGGATGAAAAAATGATGCGGGCGATGGTGACAGCGGGCGCGATACGCAAAATCAGCATTGTCGGCTACGGCGCGCGCTTTCACATAGAAGCCAATACTCCTAATGGTGCGGTGACCGCGGAAACCTGCAAGGGCAAGATCAAGACCTGGGTCACCCTTGATGCGGCTGCCAGGTGGGTGCGTTCGATCGGCGTCGGCAACGCGAGCGTCAGCCTCGCACAATGGCAGCCGGGACAACGCGAACTGAGCATCTGACTGCGCGGACTATCCCAGTGCCTGATCCAGGTCTGCGATAAGGTCATCCACACACTCAATACCAATCGACAGCCGCACCAGATTCGGCGGCACAGGACTGTTCTTTCCTTCGGTGGAATAGCGGTGCTCGATCAAGCTTTCCACGCCGCCCAAAGACGTTGCTCGAATAAAAGTCTGACACCGTTTGATCACTTGCAGCGCTTCCTCTTCGCCGCCGGGGATCAGGAACGACAACATGCCGCCGAATCCCTCACTCATTTGCTTTTTGGCGATATCGTGCCCTGCATGGCTCTCGAGCCCGGGGTAGAGCACGGCTTCAATCCGCGGGTCGTTCTCGAAGTGCAAGGCGACCGTGAGTGCTGCAGCAGATGCCTGACGCACACGCAGAAAAAGCGTACGCATGCCTCGCTGTAACAGCCATGCTTCGAACGAACCGGGGATGGCGCCACCCTGCGCGCGTACGTCGGCGACACGGCGCCAAAAGTCGTCTTCTTCTGCGGCGACCAATGCGCCGGCAACGACATCGCCGTGCCCGTTCAGGTATTTGGTTGCCGAATGCATCACAATATCCGCACCGAATTCAATTGGCCGTGTGAGCACTGGCGTAGCGACGGTTGAATCAACGACGATCCGCGCACCAGAACCGTGGGCAATTTCTGCGGCAGTTTCAATATCGATAATATCCCAGGTGGGATTACAGGGCGTTTCGATCCATACCAGCGATGTCTCTCCCGCCCTGACGTTGGCCGCCAGGTCGTCTGGATCATCCAAATCGAACTGGTCGATGCCGATATTCCAGCGCCCGCAGCATTCAGTCATCCAGTTGCGCAGACCCCAGTACATGACCTTCGGTATCACGATGTGCCCGCCAGGCTCAACCGACTGAATAACCGCCATCGCTGCCGCCATGCCTGAGGAGAACAGCAGCGACGAAGCGCCTCCTTCCAGACGGCAAAGCATCTGCTCTGCCGCCAGAAAACTCGGATTATCATCCCTGGCATAGTGGTGTGAGGAGGAAACGAGCGCGTAGTTTTCATCGCGGGCAAACGTTGTTGACGGCGTTATGGGCGGGATGATGCTGCCAGTGATCGGATCGACGTAATGCATCCCCTGCGCAATGTCGGTTTCTACAGCCTGATCTGTTTTCGTTTTCATTGCGCTTTCTTAACCAGCTGCTGTAGGATGAATTGCCGCGTATCCTCGAGTAAAGCGGTACGCGACGGCTCGTTAACGTACATCATATGTCCACCACCATAGTAGGTATAGCGGACCTGTTCCCCACGAATGTCATGCCGGTTCATCGTGTATTCGGCATCGTAGAACGGCGTCACCAGATCGTAGTAACCGGAGGCCACAAGCACTTTAAGTGACGGGTTTTGCCGCAGTGCGCCTGCAAGGTCGCGCGCCGTATTGACGAACATCGGCTCGTACGGCTTGTCGTCGGCAACAGTTCGATAGCGCCATTGTCCGCGAAGATCGTCGTCAGCAGGCGCGAGATAGACGCGATCCCAGCGCACCTCGAGATCCTCATGCAGATAGTCCATCAAAGCGCTTTTGAACGCACTCGATACAGCGTAGCTGGCAGCATCGCCGGCCGGATCAGCGTCAATGTCGTCAACGTCATCGGTGACGTAACGGGCATCCAGCAGCCCGATCGTCTTGCCCTGCTCGCGCAGCAGTTCTTTCGCAAAACGTCGACCCTGTATTCGCAGGTTCGCGCGCTCGATATATGCTGCCGATAATCCGGTGAAGTAGGCAAGTCTCTCCGTCAGGCGGGCGCGGTCCGATGCTTCGAGCGTATTGCCGCGAAACAATGCGGGCAGCAGTTCACCGCTGGCAAACTCACGCGACGCGGCGAGAAACGTTTCCAGACTTTCCGGACGCGGGCTGACCTTGTCGTGATACCAGGCTGCAGCCGACATCGTCGGCAGATAGGTGACGTGAGCAATAATATTGTCGCGTATATAGGGTGTGGAACCCTGGTAGTCCAGCGCCTGCGAAACAAAGATCAGCCCGTTGAGGCTAAGCATTAACTCGCCTTCCAGAATTTTCGCAACCGTGGCGGCACGCGTCGTGCCGTAACTCTCGCCCAGCAGGAATCTAGGCGAATTCCAGCGGCCATTTTCTGTAGTCCAGGTACGGATGAACTCGGCCATCGACCTGGCGTCCTCATTTAATCCCCAGAACTCCCTGCCCTCGTGTTTGCCAAGTGCACGCGAAAAACCCGTCCCTACCGGATCGACGAACACCAGATCAGTGACATCGAGAATGGTTTCAGCAGCATCGACAACGAGGTATGGCGGCGCGCCGGAATGGGCTGCATCGCTGGGCACCGAGACTCGCCGAGGACCGAACGTCCCCATATGCAGCCACACTGATGCCGAACCGGGGCCACCATTCCAGATAAACATCACCGGCCGGATCTCGTTCGCCGCGAGATTCGTCTTGCTGTACGCAAACGTAAATATACTGGAGGTCGGTTCGCCGTTCTTGTCACGCACATAGGTTTCGCCGGCCGTAGCCGTGTATTCGATGCTGTGACCGTTGAACCGCCCCTGGTGCCGGGTTATAAAACGCGTAGGTTCCGGAATCGCCACCGCTTTTTCGTCCGCGCTCTTTGTATTCTCATCGGCCTGAGATACAGGAGCGGCGAGAATTGCCGCAAGTACTATCCACGAGCACTTGTTGTTGACGGTGTATTTTTTCTGCACGATGACGCTCCCTTGCGGCCAGGGCGAAGAGTAGCATCTGGCGCGCCGGAAGCTGAACCCGTCCGCGGCGGCCGTGATTGCGGTAGAATTCCATTCAGCTCAATTCGTTTACTAAGGAAACCCGATGCGTAAAATGTTGCTCTGCTCGCTGGTCCTGATGGCCCCGTTCGCGTCCGCCCAGGACCGCTATCTCGTCGATTGGGATGAGGTCGGCGAAGAGTCCATCGGACATATCATCAACCTCGTGCGGATCAATACCTCCAACCCGCCTGGCAATGAGACTGAGGCGGCCAGATATATCGAGCGTGCGCTGGCAGCTGAGGGCATCGATTCCGAAATGTTCGCGCTGGATCCGGAACGGGCGAATCTGGTTGCCCGCATCCCTGGCAACGGCAGCAAGCGCCCTATATTAATCATGGGACATACCGATGTCGTTGGCGTGCAGGCTGATCGGTGGACCGAGGATCCTTTCGGTGGCGAACGCAAGGATGGCTATATTTATGGTCGCGGCACACTGGATGACAAAGACAACGTCACCGCCGGGCTGATGCTTATGATCATGCTTGAACGCTATGGGGTAGAGCTTGACCGCGACATTATTTTCCTCGCGGAATCGGGCGAGGAAGGCACGCCGGAAGTTGGCATCAACTTCATGGTGGAAAAACACTGGGACAAAATCGAGGCAGAATTTGCGCTGGCAGAGGGCGGGAATAACACACTGGAAGACAATGGCGTTACGATCGTTGGCATTCAATCGACCGAAAAAAAGCCGCGCCGTGCAACCCTGGTTGCAACCGGCACACCCGGACACGGTTCCGTGCCGCGACTCGACAATGCCGTCACGGCACTGGCAAAAGCGGTTGCAAAAGCCGGCTCATGGCAGACGGAAATGCGCCTGAACCAGACAACGCGCGCTTACTTTGAGCGACTGGCGACGATCTCTGATCCTGAAGATGCGTGGCGGTATCGAAATATCGACAACCCGGAGGAAACGGAAGCCATTCAGCAGTATTTTCTCGAAAACTATCCGTATCACTACTCCGTATTGCGTACCTCTGTCGTCCCCACCGTCATCGAAGCGGGCTTCCGCAAAAACGTCATTCCATCCGAAGCGAGCGCGATACTCGATATCCGTATGTTGCCGGATGAAGATGTAGATGCGTTTTACGAGAAACTGCGGGTACTGATCGACGATCCGCAGATAACCGTGGTACCGGAGCCGATATACCGGCCGGAATCTCCACCCTCCCCCATAGACAATGAAATGTTTCAGGCACTGGAGAGCGTAGCCAACCGCATGTATCCGGAAGCGACTGTCCTGCCAACGATGGCGACGGGTGCTACAGACATGGCTCAGGTACGGGCCAAAGGGGTGCCGTCTTATGGCATTGGTGCAGTTCGTTCGATCGAGGAAATGAATAGCGGACGCGGCGCACACGGCGATAACGAACGCGTGTCGGAGGAATCAGTGAAACAGCTCGTACAGTTTCTCTGGTACACCATCATTGATATCGCTGCCACGCCGTAACGTTCAACGCGAGTCGGGTGACAGCCAGGCACTGCGAAAGTTATCCGCCGCACTGTCAAGCGTCTTGCCGGTCGACTCGTCGCTGCCAATGGTTATCGCAGGATCTTCGATAAAGCTGATCTCCGCTGATCGTTCGTAGCCACGCTGCAGAAAGCGGATGCTGGCTGTGTCACCAGGCCTATAGCGCTGCAGCGCATCCTGCCAGCGTTCTTCACTGGTGATGTTCAGGCGATCGACGGCGATGATCTGATCGCCACGATCCAGTCCGGCCGTGTACAGCGGACTGCCGCTATGCGTGTTGCTCGCGATGATGGCATCTTTGCCCTCGAATTCCAGCGACACCGGTCCGAGGCTGGCTTTGTCAGGATTGGCAGCCTGCAGCACAAACCCGGCGTTCGCGAGCAAGGCAGCGAAATCCGGGACGCTGTTGTCGTCGATGTAGTTCGCAAAAAATTCGGCAGCAAAACGCTCGTTACCAGTAACTGTGGCCAGCGCGACCTGTATATCCTGCTGCGTGTAGGGTCTCTCCGGAACACCGTGAACCTTCCACATTTGCTGCATTAGCGAGTCCAGGCTGATGCCGTCAAAGCGTTCGCGCAGCATCAGGTCGAGCGCTACGCCAAGTGCGGCGCCGTAGGTGTAATAAGAAACAAAAGTGTTGTCAAAATTAGTCGGATCAATAGCTGATGCCGCATCGACAAACGCTGCCTGGCGGCTCATTGCAGATGGTGACGCCAACTTCTGACCCGGCGCATTGACGACCGTGTCGATCCAGTTCGACAACGCCGCCAGGAATTGCTCGTTGCCGGTTTCTCCCGCGCGGCGCATCGCCAACACGCCGTAATAAGACGTAAAGCCTTCCGCAAACCACAATTCTGATGACATGTTGACCCGTTCAAAGTTGAACGGCTCGAGACTGACGGGTCGAATCCGTTCAACATTCCACGCATGCATAAACTCGTGCGAAAGCGTGCCGAGTTGACTGAAATCCGCTTCGACAAACGATTGGCTATTGGTCAGTATCGTCGAGTTGCGATGTTCCATACCGTCTCCCGACACATACGGGAGATAGTCGGCGATAAACGTGTAGGTGCCGTAATCGAATTCGGGAAACGCGCCGAAGATCTTGCCTTGTTCGGTAACGACCTTCCTGGCCATGGCCGCAAACTTGTCAACGTCCTCTTCGCTACCCTCGTGATGCACCGCCAGTCGCAAGGTATACGCGTTGCCATCCGACTCAACCTGCCAGCTGCGTAAAGAGAAATCACTCAGTTCCGTGGGACTGTCAAGAAAGTACTGCAGGTCGGGCGCGGTGAACACCATCGGATCTGATGTCGGCACGAGCTGTGTTGCCACTTTCCATGACGGATCCGCCGGGCTGAAGGTAACGCGCACCGGCCGTTTGTCGAAACCGCGCGCCCACATGAAGGTCGCTGGCATGTTCAGGTGCGCGTGGGTCAGGTCGATACCGGAGTATGTGCCGCCGGCCCGGTCTGCATACAGCGTATAAGTGACCGACACGGTGCCGCCATGGTCACTGACGTTCCATTGGTAGGGATCGGGTCTGGTGACGGTGAGCGGTTCGCCCTCCCCGTTCACCACCCAGACGTTGTATACATTCTTGCTGAACTCGTGCAGGGCATAGCGGCCTGGTGAGGAGCGACTCATGCGCAATTCGAGCGTATCGTCAGTGATGTCAGTAAAAGTTGCTGTGATTCGCGCTTCGTGATGCACGGCATTGTCGAATGTAAGGTCGTATTCCACCGCTGACTGAGCAGATGCCACGACTGGCAACAGGATTGAAAGGATTGCGGTCCGCATGCCGGGTTCCCTGGCTGTTGGGGGTGTGGTGAGGAGTCAGACAGTCTGACAGCATTACGGGAACCCGACAATGCTGCGGCAGCACCGTTGTTCGTCAAAAAAAAGGGGCCGTCCCTGGCCCCTTCCGTCCCTTCCTGAAACTTACTGGGAGTAGCGCTCAGGAATTTACAACATCAACCAGGACATAGCGCAGCAAGACCTCGTAGCTGCTTTTTTCCATCATCATGCCTGGCGGAAGCTCCAGCGTATGGATTGGCCGATCTTCCTCGTCGCGAATTTCCTGGTAGGTCTTCGTACCGTCCTTATAGACTTTGTAGCGGACGTGATGCGATTGCCCAAACTTCACAAGTACCTGAGAGTCAGTCCAGTCCTGAATGACTTTGGTGCGTACCATTGTGGTTCTCCAAGCGCGTTGCCGTTGGCAGTTCATAAATACGTTGAAGAGGAAAATGCAAAGGGCGTGCCACACCAGACTTATTAAGCCGATACGTATACAAGTCTTTATTTTACAAGCGGTTTTGTGCAAGGTTGGTTTTTTGGCTAACGCGTGCAAAGGTCCGCATCCTGTCAGTTTTTGACGTGACTTTCAGGCAAACGGCGACAGCCGCTTTACATATTCAGGCGAGACTGTATCGCCGATTCCGGGATCAGCTAACTGCGCAGGTAGGAGGCGCCGTTAAGGTCGAGAATGCTCCCGGTGAGAAACTCGGCTTGCGTCGAGGCGAAGAAAACAACCGCATCTGCCACCTCGTCAGGACGCGCCACACGGTTTGCCGGGCTCTGTGCACGAATGGCATCGCCTTTGTCGCTATCGAGCAACTCGCGCGCCATGTCCGTCGAGACAAACCCGGGTGCAATCGCAAACACCTGAATGTTTTGCGCGGCCAGCGCCACCGCGAGGGACTGACTCATTGCATGTAAACCGGCTTTGCTCGCGCCGTAGCCCGGGCCGTCGGGTTCACCACGGAACGCGCCGCGCGAACCAATATTTATGATCCTGCCGCCGCCCGCCGCTGCCATGACGTTGGCCGCAGCATGGCTAAGCACTGCTGGCGCGACGAGATTGACTGCCACGATCTGTTGCCAGCGATCAAGCCAGTCTTCCCGCGACGTTGTCAGTGGGGGATGCGCATGAAAAATGCCCGCATTGTTGACCAGCACATCGAGCTTGCCGAAGGTCTCCATCACGGCATCAACAAGTGCAGCCGCGCAGTCCGGCCGCGACAGATCTGCCTGAAAAATTTGGTGACTTCCGCCAGGCAAGCTTGCAGCAACTGCCATTGCGTCATCTTTCCGGCTGTTGTAGTGCAGCGCGACAGTAGCCCCCTGTGCGGCCAGCCCCAGCGCAATCGCGGCACCGATACCCCGGGAACTCCCGGTCACCAGGCAAACCTTGTCGTTAAGTACCGCCATCACAAAGGCCACACGATGAGAATAGTTGGCACCGCGACACTCACTACAAGAATCTCCAGCGGTAATCCCATGCGCCAGTAGTCACCGAAACGATAGCCGCCTGGCCCCATGATCAGCGTATTGTTCTTGTGCCCGATCGGCGTCAGAAATGCACTGGAGGCTGCGACAGCAACTGCCATCAGAAAGGGGTCCGGATTAACGTTCAGCATGGCGGCAATCTCGATTGCAATCGGCGCGGCGATGACGGCAGTCGCCGTGTTATTCATGACGTCCGACAGCGTCATGGTCACGATCATCAGCAAGGTGAGCACGACCGCTGGCGAAAACCCGTCTGCAATGGACACGATGCTCTCGGCAATAAGCGTTGTGGCGCCGGTGGACTGCATGGCAGCGCCGATAGGAATCATGCTGCCAAGCAGAACAATGACCGGCCACTCGATCGAATCGTATACTTCGCGAATCGGAACGATGGTAAGCAGTACGAATGCTGCAGCAACACAACCAAGCGCCACTGGCAGGTACACCAGCCCGAAACTGGCCAGCAGTATGGCCGCGGCAAATATACCGACCGCCCACCAGGCTTTATCGCGTTGAATTACACGTTGTCCCCGATCAGCCAACGGCAACAAACCGAGCCGCGCAATAACATCTGACAGGCGGTCATCGGCACCCAGCAGCAGCAGCACGTCACCTGGGCCAACTTCAATCTTTCGTACATCATCCCTGAAGCGCTCGCCCTGGCGCGATACGCCCACTAATGCCACTCGATAGCGGTAAAGCAGCCGGAATGAACGCGCGGAACGACCAGTCAGCGGAGACGATTCGGGTACAACCACCTCTGCCAGAACCAGATCCTTGTTGTCGAGCAAGCCTTCCCCCGTGCCGATGTACTCCAGTTTGAGCCCGCCAATTGCGTCTTCGATGCTCTCCGGATCGCCCTCCACCACCAGGATATCGTCGGCTTTGATTTCCACGACACGTGCGAGTCCTGGCATACGTTTCCCCTGGCGGCTCAAACCAACGATCTCGATACCACTTTTCTGTGCCCGCTCGTCGAGTGAGCGCACCTGCGAACCGACGACCGGACTGTCCGCGGGCACCCGCAGCTCCGCAATGTAATCCGCAAGCTCAAACAACTCCTTGCCCGTATCCGTATCCCGAGTGGAAGCCGGCAGCAGTCGCCAGCCCACAAGAGTGACATACAGCACACCGACCACCGCACAGGCGAGCCCTACAGGCGCGAAGTCAAACATGGTATAGGGCGCACCGAGTGCCTCGTTGCGAAACTCGGCGATGACGATATTCGGCGGTGTACCAATGAGAGTAATCATGCCGCCGAGAATGGATGCGAACGACAACGGCATCAGTGACAGCGCAGGGCTGCGCTTCGCCTTGGCCGCAGCCTGAATGTCGATAGGCATCAGTAAAGCCAGTGCCGCCACATTGTTCATCAACGCTGACAATACTGCCGCCAGCGATGCCATGATGCCGATATGTGCTGCGAGTTTACGGCTCCCCGAAATAACCACGCGGGCGAGAAGCTCGATTGCACCGGAGTTGGACAAGCCCCGACTCACAATCAGAACCAGCGCAATAATGACGACGGCCGGATGTCCGAATCCTGAAAACGCCTCGCCTACCGGGATGACGCCAGTCAGCAACCCGGCAAGCAGCGAAACGAATGCGACCAGGTCGTATCGCCAGCGGCCCCAGATGAGAAATACAAAAACGAAAAACAGCAGTGCAAACAGCAGAATTTGATCCAGGGTCACCCAGCGTTCTCCCGATAGGTACGTTTAAGCGCGCAGCGCCAGATTTTTGCGACTGGATCGCCAGGCATCCCAGCTGAAAATGCCGACAGCAGTCCAGATAAATGAGAAGCAAACAATATGCGCAAGCGTCAGCGCTTCGCCGTGCCAGACAGCGATCATGAACTGTATCGTCGGCGCAATAAATTGCAGCATACCGACCGTGGACAGATTGAGTCGGCGCGCTGCAAGGGCAAAGCACAACAAGGGTACGACGGTAATAGGCCCGGCGACTATCAGAAGCGCCATCATGGCCGGCTCTGCAAAATCGAATGCTGCAGCTTCCCGCTGCATTAGCCAGGCGAGATAAACGGCGGCGAATGGAAACAGCAGCAAGGTTTCGACAAACAATCCCGGCATTCCGCCGATGACGACCCGCTTGCGTATGACGCCATAGATCGTGAAAGTCACCCCTAAAAACAGCGCAATTGCCGGAAACTCCCCACCGCTCACGGTCAGCACAACGACGCCGACGGCAGCAAGCGCCAGGGCCACCAGCTGCGGGTTGCGCAACGTCTCGCCGAGCAGATAAACGCCAACCACCGCGAACAGCAGCGGGTTGATGTAATAGCCCAGGCTCGCCTGAAAGATCTGGTCTCGCTGCACTGCGAGAATATAAACAAGCCAGTTTCCGGCGATCAGGGCAGCACTGATGCCGAGGTACAACAACATGCTCCGCTTTGTCAGTGCTCGCCTGACCTCGGCCCATTGATGACGTGCAAAAATGATCGCGGCACCAAACGGAACGGCCCAGATAACGCGGTGCGCCAGTACTTCGACACTGCCTACCTCTTTGACAACGATAAAATAAAGCGGCAGGAACCCCCAGATGCCATACGCCACCAGGGCAGCAATCAGTCCGCCGCGCGCCTGCTGTTCCGCACTTTCTCCCGCAAATTCGTCTTCACGCACGCGGGGGACCCTGCCACGCAATCCTGCTGGCCGCCTCTTCAAGCAGCCGCCGATTCTCCGCCGTTGGCGCGGGTTCGGAATCGCCGAAAATAGCGCGCACCCAGTGACCGTCTGTCGGATTCGGCAATAGGATGAAGTCGCGTCCCCAGTGGTCGCGATCGCGTTCCATCAATGCCATGCGCTCGTCCACGTCCGTGACGTAATAGTCCCGCCGATAGTCATTCAAATTGTCGCCGAGCATGACGGCAATTTCGTAGTTTGCTTCCACTTCCAGCCGCGCCGGCGTCTTGTCTGACGTATCGCGGAAGACGCGAAGGTGCGCCCCGTCGGCAAACGGAAAAGACAGGTGGCGCAGCTGCGCCAGCGCGTAGTCATAGGTCGACTCACCCTGGTCTCTGTTCGTGACGTAGAAAACCTCCACTTTTTCTGCAGCACAGTAGTCGAAAAATCGCCGGGCGCCGGGCGCTTCGGTGATCAGGTTCTCAGGCAGCCATTCATCCCAGATAGCGTCATCGAAAAACTCTCTGTCCTCGCGGATCAGGTGCCCCCAGTAGCTGCGCGCATGCATGATGGTGTCATCCATATCGCTGATGACTGCGAGTGGTTTGGCATCAGCTGGTCGCTGACGCAATGCGCTGTCAACGCGCAGCCTGGCCAGGTTGTAAGCCTGGTGACACAGTGCAAAATATTCGGCGGCACTTTGCTTCCACGCGACGGCCCACAAGAGCGCATTGCTGCCATGCTCTTCGCATTCGGGTACTGTGGACACCAACGATTCCGGCGCCTTGGCACAAGCCCCGGTAGCCCCGGCCAGCAAAACAGCGAGCAAACGTCGTCGGCCATTGCGCGAAAGCATTTCTTCTTCGGGTTCACTCACGAATTTCTCCAGTTACAACGAGGACATAGAGATGGAACCGATGACTCCAGCAGCCGAAGGCTACTGGTTTTTATGCGGTGAGTCGAAACAGCGCATCCGCTGGCGGGCGGCAGACCGGCCTTCACGGCACGGCTGCGGATCCCGACAATCTGACCATCGGGTATTATTCCTGTATGAGCACTTCGATCCTTGGACAGACCGGTAGTCAATACCTGCGGTATTTCCCCGTCGCCGGCAGCCTCGCGTTAATCGCCCTGCTCTGTGGGTGCGGCGGGGGTGGGGGTGGCGGAAGCAGTACTGCTGCGCCGGCTTCGAGCTGGCGGCCGGGCATGTTTCTCGACGCCACATCATACTTTGCGCGCTGTGAAGCACCGCGTCCGGGCATTAACCCAAGGAACGGCCAACCTTTTCCCGACATTCAGGGATCCGTCACTGACGAGAATAATTTCCTCCGCTCCTACAGCGACGAGACCTATCTTTGGTATAGCGAAATCACAGACAGGGACCCGGCGCTCTTTGCTGATCCCCTGAACTATTTCGACCTGCTGCGGACGACGGCGACCACCGCCTCAGGTGCACTGAAGGACCGGTTTCACTTTACCTACGATTCTGCTGAATGGCTGCAACTATCACAAGGTGGCATTGCAGCTGGATACGGAGTGCAGTTCGCTATCGTTTCCGCAACGCCGCCGCGCGAAGTGGTGATTGCATATACAGAGCCGAATTCACCTGCAACGGATCCGGCGGTGAATCTGGCTCGCGGTGCAGTCGTGCTTGCGATCGATGGCGTGGACGTGAATGCAAGCAACGCGACGGAAATTGATGTGATCAATGCCGGACTGTTTCCGGTTACTGCCGGCGAAACCCACAGCTTCGAGATTCGTGATCGAGGAGCGTCTGTCTCGCGAATTGTCAGCGTAACTTCGGCGAGTATCGCTTCGACGCCGGTGCAGCATGTAAAGGTCATTGCCACGCCGACCGGTGCGGTGGGCTATCTGTTGTTCAACGATCATGTGGCAACCGCCGAGCAGGCCCTGATCGACGCGGTGAACAATCTGCGCAATGGCAGTGGTATCGATGACCTGATCCTCGATGTGCGTTATAACGGCGGCGGCTTTCTCGCCATCGCCAGTGAACTTGCTTTCATGATCGCGGGACCCGGCCGCACTGGCGGCAGAACTTTCGAACTGCTGCAATTTAACGACAAGCACCCGTCAACCAACCCGGTGACCGGTCAATCCCTGGCACCGACGCCGTTCTACTCGCAAACGCTTGGAACGCCGTTCAACGGCGGTGCCGCCGGTCAGCCCTTGCCGACGCTCGATCTTCCGCGGGTGTTTGTCCTGACCGGAGCGGGCACCTGTTCTGCCAGCGAGTCCATCATCAACAGCCTGCGTGGAATCGGTATTCAAGTGATACAAATCGGCGCCACTACCTGCGGCAAGCCCTACGGATTTTATCCTACTGATAACTGCGGCACGACCTACTTCACGATTCAGTTCCGTGGCGTGAACGACGCCGATTTCGGTGACTATACAGATGGATTCTCTGCGGCGAATACGCCACCGGGTCAGGCCGGCACGATGCTTCCTGGCTGCTCCGTCGGCGATGATTTCACGCGGCCACTGGGCGACATTGCTGAAAGTCGTCTTGCCGCCGCTCTGGCCTACCGGGATGGCGCCGCCTGTCCGGCTGCATCAGGTTTCTCGCCAGGCGGATTGAACAAGCTGCGACGACCGCTGGATGCCACGGAAGGCTACGTTCCAAAGTCGCCTTGGCAAACCAATCGTATTATGCTGCGATGATCGGCTTGCTCGTCGCTCCGCTCTCCTCCGATATCCGGAGTTAACAAAACTTTGACATCTTTCAGGAAAAACTCTCTACCCGACAAGGTGCCGGACACGACCGGTCTGCGTCTGTCGGCCGTGCTTGCCTGTTCGCTCGACGCCGTCATTATGGTTGATGTTGAGGGCATGGTTATTGAGTTCAATCCGGCCGCTGAAGAGATGTTCGGTATCTCAGCCGAAAATATTCGTAAGCTGCCTATGGCTGAGGCCATCATTCCTGAAAAATATCGCGCACGGCACGCGAGGGGCATGCAGCGTTATCTTGAGAACGGTGAATCAAGAATTATCGATCAGCGACTCGAGCTGGAAGCTATGCGGGCAAATGGTGACATATTCGACATTGAGCTGACCGTGCACGCGACCGAAACAGCGTCCGGCGAGCGGATCTTTATCGCCTTCATTCGTGACATTTCCGAGCGAAAACACGCTCAGCGAGAACTCAAACGCCTGGATGCGATAGAACGGGAATCCCAGCTCAGTAAAGCGAAGTTTCAGACTCTTTTCGATCAGAGCATCTATTTTGCCGGCGTCCTGACGCTGGACGGCACAGTCACGGACATTAACCAGACCGCGCTCGTGCAATGCGGCTATCAATTTGAGCAGGCGGTTGGCCTCAAATTCTGGGACACGCCATGGTGGAGCGGATCGTCGGATGTGCAGAAAATAATCCGAACTGCAATCGAGAGAGCCGCGAAGGGAGAGGTGTATCAGGGTAAGCTTCCCTACTGGATGGCAGATGGTACCGAACGCATAACCGATTTTGCCCTCACTCCCGTGCACAACGATGAAGGTGAGGTCATTTTCATCGTGCCAACCGGCCTGGACGTAACCGAGAAACATTTAAGCGACTTGCGGGAACAGCGGGAGGCGCAGTTGAAGCGCTTCCTGGATGACGCCACTGTAGCCGTCAATAGGTCCCTGGAGTTTGAGCATACGCTTGAGTCCGTGACCCATCTCTGCGTACCAACACTCGCGGATTGGGCATTTCTCGATCTTATCGATGACGATGGCGGGGTGAAGCGAGTGGCAGTGGCGCATGCGAATCCGGAGCATGCGGCGTTAGCCGCGCGAGTCGCCAGATTTCCCGCACGACGCGGCTCTCTGGATCACCCACCTGCGCAGGGTCTGTATGGCGGCAAGTCGCTCCTGATAGAGAATTTCACCGAAGAGATGCTGTTGAAGGCCGCGCAATCTCCCGAGCACGAGCAGGCAATGCGGGACGTCGGGCCGGTGTCATTCGTTGTCGTACCGCTGGTTGCTCGCGAAGTAGCACTAGGCGCTCTCACGCTCATCATGTCTGATTCAGGGCGGAGACATGACAAAACGATCTTGCGCGTAGCGGAAGAGGTTGCGCGACGAGCCGCGATTGCTGTCGATAACGCGCGTCTCTACCGCATCGGTCAACAGGCGAATGCCGCCAAGACAGAATTTATCGCGAACGTCAGTCATGAAATTCGCACACCAATGACCGCCATTATGGGCTATTCAGACTTGCTCATTGGCAGGGAAACGGATGCCGAGAAATCTAAATTTCTCCAGAGCATTCATCGGAATGGCAATTTTCTCCTTAATATCATTAACGATATTCTCGACGTCTCCAAGATTGAAGCGGGGCAGATGGAAACGGTGCGTGAATCGTTTCCGTTACAAAACGTCCTGGCCGATGTGCATTCGATGATGCATCTGCGCGCTGTGGAAAAAGAACTGCAGTTCGAGGTCGAGTTTGGCAGCCGCATTCCTGAAACAGTGGACACGGACCCGAAGCGACTGCGACAGATACTGGTGAATCTGATTGGCAACGCCATTAAGTTCACAGATTCCGGGATGGTCAAGCTCATCGTCACATTCATATCAGGAGAAGGCAGCAACCAGATGTGCTTTGACGTGCGCGACACCGGCATTGGGATGACTGACGAAGAAAAAGATCGACTGTTCAAGCCGTTTTCGCAGGGCAGTGAGCTCATCTCCAGAGCCTTCGGCGGTACCGGGCTTGGCCTTGCCATTAGCCAACGGCTCGCAGAAATGCTGGGCGGAAAAATCATTTATGACAGTGAGTATGGTAAGGGCAGTTCCTTCAGATGCACCATCGACGTTGGCGAAGTAGACCGCACACGCCTGGTCGAGCCCACCTTGCAGTTAACAGAGAGCGAGTCGCGGGAAAGTTCGGAACCGAGTGACTATTCTTTTCACGGCACGATCCTTGTCGTGGACGACCAACCGGATGTGCGCACGCTCATGGGCCACCTGCTGGAACCCACCGGCGCGACGCTCTTGTTCGCGGACGATGGCCTACAGGCGATCAAGCTTATTAAGAAAGCCCCTGGTGAGGGACTGGAAATTGATCTGGTACTCCTCGACATGCGCATGCCGGGGCTCGACGGCTACCAGACGGCCGCAAGACTTCGCTCTGCCGGATTCGAAAAGCCAATTATCGCGCTTACGGCTGATGCCATGCATGGCGATATCAGACGCTGCCTCGCCATGGGCTGCGATGCTTACCTGAGCAAACCGGTGGAAGCACGTAATCTTTTCGAGGCGATTGAAGGTGCGATCCATCAAACTCGCCAGTCCATTGCGGACAGTCAGCGGGTTGCCATCCTCTCGCAGGCAGAGGCCCGGTCTGCTGGCGTGCATGCGGAAGGGGGCATGGAAAAAAAGATTCTCGTCGTGGACGACAGCGAAGATGCGTGCGTGGCGGTACAGTTGTTGCTGCAATTACAGGGCTACGAAGTTGAAACGGCGTTCGATGGCAGGACTGCTATTGAGACGGCGCAAAAGTTTGCGCCCGATATCGTGTTACTGGACATTTCTCTCCCGGACATGGATGGGTTCGCGGTGCTGGCAGAGCTTCGGGATTACCCGTCGCTGGCCACCTCGCGGTACTTCGCGATGACGGGTCACAGCAATATCGGCTCCCCGGAGGCGCTTCGCGAAGCTGGCTTTGAACGTCACTTGCTGAAGCCCGTGGAAATTCCGGCGCTACTCGATTTGCTCGTCAACGGCACGAAACCATAAAACAAGAAACTTTCACCTGAGGATCTGTATGAAATTTCTAGGTCACAGCTTACTGCTGACAGTCGTAATAATATCCCTGCTGACAACCGCCTCGGCGGACACGGTGTGGGTAAAAGCCGGCTATCTGGTCGACCCTGTCAACGGACAGATCGCTCGCGATGCTGCGATTCGTATCGATGATGACAAAATCGTGTCAGTCTCCGAACGTCAGGCGGACATCCCGTCGGGAGCGGTGATTGTCGATATGTCAGAGCACTACGTGCTGCCCGGATTGATGGACATGCATACGCACATTCCTGGCCACCTCGACACTTACTACTTCGCAAACTATTTTCAGTCACCACATCGGGCCGTCATTGGTGGCGTTGTGAACGCTGAGAAAACGCTGCTGGCCGGCTTCACCACGGTACGCAACGTTGGCGCCGCCGATTTTCAGGACATCGCCATTCGCGATGCTATCGACGCCGGTGAAATTCCGGGGCCGCGAATGTTCGTATCCGGTCCGAGCCTCGGCATCACGGGGGGCCACGCAGATAACAACTCGCTTAACCATGCCTTTGCCGAGCGCGCTGACGGCGTTGCTGACGGGCCCTGGGGCGTCCGGCAGCAGGTCAGAAAGAACGTCAAGTACGGGGCGGACCTCATCAAGTTTACGGCCACGGGCGGCGTGTTTTCCAAGGGCACGATACCCGGCCAGACGCAGTATTCTCTGGAAGAAATGCAGGCGCTGGTTGACGAAGCTCATACCCACAATCGCAAGGTGGCGGCACATGCGCACGGGACAGAAGGCATCAAGCGAGCTATTGAGGCCGGGGTAGATTCTATTGAACACGCCAGTTATCTGGACGCCGCCGCCATCGACATGGCCATCGAGCGCGGCACCTGGCTCGCCATGGATATTTACAATACGGAGTACACCACCGAACAGGGCATTGCGAACGGTATACCAGAAGAAAATATCAACAAAGATCGCGAAGTGGGCATCCGCCAGCGCGAGAGTTTTACGATGGCCGTCGAGGCTGGTGCGAAAATGGTGTATGCAACGGATTCAGGCGTCTATCCGCACGGCGACAATGGCAAACAATTTGCGCGCATGGTGCGTTTTGGCATGACGCCGCTGCAGGCGCTGCAGTCTGCGACCGTCAATGCCGCAGAGCTTCTCGATCGGGAGGACAGCGTGGGTCAGATCGCTGCCGGTTTCTATGCAGACCTGATCGCCGTCGATGCCAACCCGCTGGAAGACATTGCCGTACTTGAAAATATCGTGTTCGTTATGAAAGGTGGCGAAATTTACAAACAACCCTGAACGTCAGCTATTGCCGCGATTCAGTAAGCAATGGCATAACAGTCCCTCCGCGGGTCCGCGGCAGCCAGGCGATTTCCTGTCTCCGGATCAAGCAGCACGGCTGTGGCACACCCCGATACAGAAAACGGTGCCACGACTTTTACATCGTGCCCTTTCTGCCGCAGCGCTGCGATAACGTCTGCACCGGCGTTCGACTCGATATTGATACGATTAAATCCGGTCCGGTGTGGCCAGAAGGACATGTAGTAATGCAGCGTCTGGATGCGCGCTGGTTCGATTGCCCCGTGCAGGTTCGGATACCAGTCAGACCAGAATTCAATCACGTTAAGAAGTGTCTGTAGAATCGTCTGTTCCTGGTTGTCACCGCCCGGCGTGCCAATGGCTAGCAACGGTTTGCCGTCCCGCAAGACAATGCTGGGCGTGAGGGTATAGCGTGGCCTGGAGCGCGGCCGCAGCTGCGCCGCCCGGGATTCATCGAGCCAGAACTGTTCACCGCGCACGCTCATGCCGATACCCGTATGACCGAGAATCACCGCACCGCCGATCCAGCCGCCACTTGGCGTGCTGTCAAATACGTTTCCGTCCAGGTCGATGATCGCGATGTGTGAGGTATCTTTAAGCGATTCCGGATGATCCGCTAGCGCAGCAGACAGATCGGAGCTCGCCGCTTCCTCGCCAGCGATCCAGTAAGGCCAGTTAGAAACCTTGCTGTCATAGGGCAACGGGTCCCCGGCCCCGTACACCCGTGACGCGGCATTCATATCGATCAGTTTTGCTCGCTCCTTAGCGTACGCCTTCGACAGCAGCCCTTCCGCAGGGACAGTCACGAAGTCCGGATCCGCGTAGTAGCTGTCACGGTCTGCATAGGCCAGCTTCATGGCCTCCACGAGCACATGCAGGTAATCCGCGCTGTTGTGTTGCATCGCCCGCAGGTCGAAGTTCTCCAGGATATTCAAGGTTTGCAACAACATCGGGCCCTGGCTGTTGAACGGCTGTTTGTAGACCGTGAAACCCCGATAGCTCGTTGCGACCGGTTCCTCCACACGCGCGTAAAACTCGGCGAAATCGGCGAGCTCGAATGGCGCTCCGTTGTCGCGCAGGAAGTCCACCATTTCCCGGGCAATGTCCCCGCGATAGAAACGGTCGCGGGCCGCCGCGATCCCGGCAGACCTGTCTGTCGTACCGGCACCATCTTCAGCCTCGACCATGCGCTCCAACGTCACCGCCAGGTCGGGCAAGCGAATCGTCTCGCCGGCGACGTACAGACTGCCATCTTCCTTCAGCCAGTAGCGGCGGTTGTCCGGCCACGCCTGAATGAAGCTCATTTCCTGTGCAATCGAGTTCGCCGTGCGATCGCGTAGCGGGAACCCTTCTCTCGCATACTGGATCGCACGCGCTGATACATCTTTAAAGCTCATCGTTCCCCAGCGGTCGAGAACGGTAAGTGCAGCATGCAGGGCGCCGGGAACTACGGCCGGTGCGAGGCCCTGACCCTGGAGTGTTTTGCCTTGACGTAGATAATCCTCGATGTTGGCGCCCTGCGGTGCCCAGCCCTGTCCGGTGATAGACGTGACCCGCCCCTCACTTTGTGGATATACAAGTACCAGCGCTTCACCACCGAGACCGTACAAATCCTGTTCCACGACACCGCCTACCAACAATGCCGCGACGCCCGCATCGAACGCGTTGCCACCGCGATACAATATTTCG